>CAUJCU010000024.1 GCA_963169745.1 Bacteroidota bacterium | reverse complement strand
AACCCTTGGGACCTTCTCCAGCCCCAGGATGTGACGAGCCGACATCGAGGTGCCAAACCCCCCCGTCGATATGAGCTCTTGGGAGGGATCAGCCTGTTATCCCCAGCGTACCTTTTATCCTATGAGCGATGGCCCTTCCATATGGAACCACCGGATCACTATATCCATCTTTCGATTCTGCTCGACTTGTTGGTCTCACAGTTAAGCCCCCTTATGCTATTGCACTCTACGTACGGTTACCAAGCGTACTGAGGGAACCTTTGAAAGCCTCCGATACAATTTTGGAGGCGACCACCCCAGTCAAACTACCCACCAAACACTGTTTCCGAATATTTCGGATTAGACTCCAAATAATTAAAGGGTGGTATTTCAAGGATGACTCCATGACCCCTAGCGAGGCCACTTCAAAGTCTCCCACCTATCCTACACATCAATTATCCAAAGTCAATGTTAAGCTATAGTGAAGGTGCATGGGGTCTTTCCGTCCCGTTGCGGGTAATCGGCATCTTCACCGATACTACAATTTCACCGAGCTCATGGCTGAGACAGTGCCCAGATCATTACACCATTCGTGCAGGTCGGAACTTACCCGACAAGGAATTTCGCTACCTTAGGACCGTTATAGTTACGGCCGCCGTTTACTGGGGCTTCAATTCAAAGCTTCGGATTGCTCCTAACCTCTCCTCTTAACCTTCCAGCACCGGGCAGGTGTCAGGCCTTATACGTCATTTTTCAATTTAGCAAAGCCATGTGTTTTTGTTAAACAGTTGCCTGGGCCATTTCACTGCGGCCCCGATTGCTCGGGGCACCCTTTCTCCCGAAGTTACAGGGTAAATTTGCCTAGTTCCTTAGCCATGATTCACTCGAGCACCTTAGGATTCTCTCCTCAACCACCTGTGTCGGTTTGCGGTACGGGTTGAATTAATCTGAAGCTTAGAGAATTTTCTTGGAAGTTTGATTAGGATCATATCCACTTATCCGAAGACTTGTGGTACTGTCAGTTTCGGCAGACTTTACGGATTTTCCAGTAAAATCTATACCTACAACCTTTAACGTACTATTCCGTCAGTACGCAGATCTTTCACTACTCCGTTATCCCATCGCAATTAATTCAAGTACAGGAATATTAACCTGTTGTCCATCGACTACTCCGTTCGGATTCGCCTTAGGACCCGACTAACCCTGATTCGATTAGCGTTGATCAGGAAACCTTGGTTTTACGGTGTGCGGGTTTCTCGCCCGCATTATCGTTACTTATGCCTACATTTGCTTTTCTGAGTGCTCCAACACAGCTTACGCTATATCTTCAGTGCAATCAGAATGCTCCCCTACCCATTCACGTGAGTGAATGCCATAGCTTCGGTATTATGTTTAATGCCCGTTTATTGTCCACGCCCAATCGCTCGACTA
This sequence comes from Bacteroidota bacterium, assembly GCA_963169745.1. Classification (GTDB taxonomy): domain Bacteria; phylum Bacteroidota; class Bacteroidia; order UBA4408; family UBA4408; genus CAIKXD01. The sequence goes on along the minus strand of CAUJCU010000024.1, from coordinate 164,205 downwards.
GTGAGCTGTTACGCACTCTTTAAATGAATTGCTGCTTCCAAGCAAACATCCTAGCTGTCAAAGCAATCGGACCACGTTAGATCAACTTAACATAAATTTGGGGACCTTAGCTGATGGTCTGGGTTCTTTCCCTCTCGCCCATGGACCTTAGCACCCATGGGCTCACTCCCGAGTATATGATACAGTATTCGGAGTTCGTCAGGATTTGGTAGGCGGTGAAGCCCCCTAGTCCAATCGGTAGCTCTACCTCTGTAACACTAGATCTCGAGGCTGTTCCTAAAAACATTTCGGGGAGTACGAGCTATTTCCCAGTTTGATTAGCCTTTCACCCCTACCCACAACTCATCCGGAAGCTTTTCAACGCTTATCGGTTCGGTCCTCCATTACCTGTTACGGCAACTTCAACCTGGTCATGGGTAGATCACAAGGTTTCGCGTCTACCCCCTCTGACTATGCGCCCTATTCAGACTTGCTTTCGCTTCGGCTTCTTTTGTCATCAAAATTAACCTTGCCAGAGAGGAGTAACTCGTAGGCTCATTATGCAAAAGGCACGCAGTCACCACACGAAGTGGCTCCTACCGCTTGTAAGCACACGGTTTCAGGTTCTATTTCACTCCTCTGTTCGAGGTTCTTTTCACCTTTCCTTCACAGTACTAGTTCACTATCGGTCTCTCAGGAGTATTTAGCCTTAGCGGATGGTGCCGCTGACTTCCCACAAGATTTCTCCGGTCTCGCGGTACTCAGGATACTGCTCATTTAATTATTTTTACGTTTACGGGACTATCACCCTATATTGTTGCACTTTCCAGAACATTCTACTTCAAATAAATAAACTAAATGCAGTCCTATAACCCCAGAAATGCCTTAACATTGCTGGTTTGGGCTGTTCCCTGTTCGCTCGCCACTACTTAGGGAATCACTATTGTTTTCTTTTCCACCGGGTACTTAGATGTTTCAGTTCTCCGGGTTGGCGTTCAATTTGAACAATCATTCTTCAAATGATTAGGTTTTCCCATTCGGAAATCTTCGTATTACGGGTTATTTGCACCTACACGAAGCTTATCGCAGCTTATCACGTCCTTCATCGCCTCTGAGAGCCAAGGCATCCACCGTGTGCTCTTACTTACTTTTGTAAGAATTATTAGTTACTTTTTATTTTCTTTCAATATGTCAAAGAACTTATCCTTGTAAACAAGGTAAAGTGGAGAATAACGGATTCGAACCGATGACCCCCTGCGTGCAAGGCAGGTGCTCTAGCCAGCTGAGCTAATTCCCCAATACGATTTTGTAGTCCCGAGCAGATTTGAACTGCTGACCCCTACATTATCAGTGTAGTGCTCTAACCAACTGAGCTACGGGACTGAAAAAGGCTATAAAGAGGCCTATTATCCTTTCACTCGGAGGTACGAGACCACTGAGCTCGTTTTGGGATAAATATATAATAAAGAAGAGCAAGTGTAGAGGAATTAAGAACAAATCGCTCTAAAAAGGAGGTATTCCAGCCGCACCTTCCGGTACGGCTACCTTGTTACGACTTAACACCAGTTACCGATTTTACCCTAGGCGACTCCTTTCGGTTATCGACTTTAGGTACCCTCAGCTTCCATTGTTTGACGGGCGGTGTGTACAAGGCCCGGGAACGTATTCACCGTATCATTGCTGATATACGATTACTAGCGAATCCAGCTTCATGAGGTCGAGTTGCAGACCTCAATCCGAACTGAGACAAGTTTTAGAGATTAGCATCATGTTACCATGTAGCAACCCATTGTACTTGCCATTGTAGCACGTGTGTAGCCCTGGACGTAAGGGCCGTGCTGACTTGACGTCATCCCCACCTTCCTCACCGCTTGCGCGGGCAGTTTCATTAGAGTCCCCGACATTACTCGCTGGCAACTAATGATAGGGGTTGCGCTCGTTGCGGGACTTAACCCAACACCTCACGGCACGAGCTGACGACAGCCATGCAGCACCTAGTTTCGTGTCATTGCTGAAAAGCTCCTTTCAGAGCCGGTCACTAACTTTCAAGCCCAGGTAAGGTTCCTCGCGTATCATCGAATTAAACCACATGCTCCTCCGCTTGTGCGGGCCCCCGTCAATTCCTTTGAGTTTCACTCTTGCGAGCGTACTCCCCAGGTGGATTACTTATTGCTTTCGCTTAGACGCGTACAGTGTATCGCACACATCGAGTAATCAACGTTTACTGTATGGACTACCAGGGTATCTAATCCTGTTTGATCCCCATACTTTCGTGCCTCAGCGTCAGTTATAGTTTAGTGAGCTGCCTTCGCAATTGGTGTTCTGTGCAATATCTAAGCATTTCACCGCTACACTGCACATTCCGCCCACTTCAAATATACTCAAGACTAACAGTATCAACGGCAATTCTACAGTTAAGCTGTAGGCTTTCACCACTGACTTATCAATCCGCCTACGCACCCTTTAAACCCAATAAATCCGGATAACGCTTGGATCCTCCGTATTACCGCGGCTGCTGGCACGGAGTTAGCCGATCCTTATTCTTACGGTACCATCAGCCTTGTTCACGAACAAGGGTTTTTTCCCGTACAAAAGCAGTTTACAACCCATAGGGCCGTCATCCTGCACGCGGCATGGCTGGATCAGTGTTGCCACCATTGTCCAATATTCCCTACTGCTGCCTCCCGTAGGAGTCTGGTCCGTGTCTCAGTACCAGTGTGGGGGTATATCCTCTCAGAACCCCTATGCATCGTAGCCTTGGTGAGCCATTACCTCACCAACTAGCTAATGCAACGCGTGCCCATCTTTAACCCCCGGAGGTTTAATAACAAAAAGATGCCTTTTCGTTATGTTATGGAGTATTAATCCCTCTTTCGAGGGGCTATGCTCCAGTTAAAGGTAGGTTGCACACGTGTTACGCACCCGTGCGCCAGTCGTCATCAGTATTGCTACCATGTTACCCTTCGACTTGCATGTATTAAGCCTGCCGCTAGCGTTCATCCTGAGCCAGGATCAAACTCTTCTTTGTAAGTTTGATGTTTCCTAGTTTTATTTTAGGAAGAATTAATTTAGGATTTGTTGTTACAGAATATAATTCTGTTTTCCTTCTACACTTTGCTTGCTTCAATATTTTCAAAGAACTTTTTGTATTTTTTTCCTTTCTTTAGAAAACTTTCTTTCTAAATGGGGGTGCAAAAGTACAACCATTTTTTCTATTTGCAAATTTTTTTTTGATTTTTTTGATTTTTTCACAAATCAAGAAAAAACTTCAAATATGTGGATTTGGTTTTTAATCCTTTCCCAGTCAAAGAACGTGTTTCGAAATGGGAGTGCAAATGTACAACGGTTTTTTATATTCCAAATATATTTCTCAATATTTTTTCAAACAAAATAGTATCTAACTGATGTTCAAGTTAATATTTTTATTTAGGGCGTGGTATTTGAGACTGGAATAACTTTACCATTAAAATATTTGTGACCATTTAGGGTAAACCAATGCAAATAAGATGCCATATCGTTTGGGGACAGCAATGCTTTATAACCCGGGAAGGCCTCTGAGAGCATTTCGGTTTGAACAGCTCCTATGCACAAGGCATTTACGGCTATTTTAATTGATTTAAACTCTTCTGCCAAGCACTCGGTAAGGCAAACTAAAGCAGCTTTAGAAGAGCTGTAAACAGAGAGTCCGGAAAACTTTGTAGCTCCCTGAAAGCCTCCCATTGAAGCGATATTTATGATATGAGGATTTTTTGCTTTGACGAGGAGTGGCATTAATTGTTGAATAATAAGAAATGGTGCTTTAAAATTTGTATTTAACACATGGTCTATTTCATGTTCTTTGATTTCATTAAAGTCTTTATTTAATAAAAGACCTGCATTGTTAATTATGAAATCGAGGCTTTGGCAATTGTCATAGATTATTTTCAACCTTTCGTTTAGTTGTATCGTGTTTATTAAATCGCACTCGATAAAATGCAGGCGTGGTTTTGAAGTAGAGATATTTTTTATTTGGCTTAGATCTCTAGAAAGTAAAAATATGTTGTCCTCCGACTTAGCCGTTTCAATAAATTTTAAAGCAGTTGCGTAACCTATGCCTTTTCCTGCACCAGTTATTAATATGTTCATATATTGTTTGTTTATATCGACATCAATTGCCTCATGCAATTGCAATTATATCAAATATAAACACGAAGAAAGCCTCTATGAGGCTTTCTTCGTGTTTATTTCATCATCTTAAAGAATCCATGTGTGTGCTTAAAAGGCTGATTGTTTATATCTGTTGCCTCAATTATATAATAATAAGTTCCAGCCGGATAATTACCTCCATCCCATTTTTCGCTTGTACTATTAAACTCTGTTACTTTTTTGCCCCATCTATCTAAAATAGTTGCTTTAAAGCTATTTACCGTGTTTGCGTCTATTTGGAAGTAGAAGTAATCATTTTGACCATCTCCATTTGGGGTAAATATATTTGGAATAACCAATTGTTCTAAAGCAATTATGGTATAGCTTAATGTATCGAGACAACCATAAGAATTTTTAACCGTAAGTAAAATATTATATTTACCAGGGTGTACAAAAGTGTGAGATGTATTAAAATTTGTTGAATCCACCAGAGAAGAGTCCCCAAAATTCCAAAACCAATTGGTGTATCCGGTAGATCCGTTGGAAAGGTTAACCTGAAATGGGATTTCGCCTCTTTTATCAACAGGATCCACTGTAAATTGAGCTGTTGGGGAAGGATAGAAGTTAACAGCCAGCATGGCTACTTCACTTGGGCATCCATTAATAGAATCATAGGCATACACGTTTCCAGCTGCTGTAAATACTCCGTTAAAAGTATTTCCGGTATTGATTACATCTTGAAGATTATCGGAGATAAACCAACTTACTGTACCCCCGGATATTCCTGTAGCTGAAACTGCTCCTGTGGGTAAATTTGTGCCTGTACAAGCAATTGCATTTTGGGTTAGTGTAGGTGCGGGAGGGTTTTGATTTACTTGTATATATAATGTATCAGAGCTAGGACAAGCACCCGTAAAAGAGTATATTATTACACTTGGCCCTATAGGGGCAGTAGCCGGATTAAAAATTCCATTCGCATCAAGGCCGGTTACCACATTCCATGTTCCATTAGGAGTGGCTGTTGTTAATTGCAGAGGGGAATCAGCTTTGCAGTATGCAGTTTGTGTTGTAGTAATTGCAGCATTAAATGCACTATTTACAACTATAGGAATGGAATCATGTGCCGTACAGCCACCCGGTACAGACAAATTTAATGTTACAAAATGTGTTCCCTCACCAGCTACAGCAGGGTTAAACATGCCTGTTTGTGCATCAATTATTCCTGACCCTGTCCAGTTTTCTGTATAGGTTGAATCGGGTACGTTATATTCTAAATCAATTGGGGCATCAGTGCTACAATAGGGGCCATACGAAGAAATAGAAAAAGTTGGTGCTGGATAAACATGGATTTGAACCGTATCTTTTTTAGAACAACCGGCTGCGCTTGTAGTTGTTACAATCATATCATAAAAACCAGTTGCTGAAAAAGTAGCTGTAGGGTTTGAAATGTTTGGATCTGAAACATAGGTTGTTGGTATCCAAGAGAAAGTATAAGGGTTTCCCCCATTTGTAGTTTGGGCATTAAGCTGCACTTGTTGATTGGTACAAAGAACAGTATCAGCCGCCAAAGCGATTAAAGAGAATGAAGGGGCAATGGTAACAACTATTGTATCTCTATTTACACATGTAGAACTTAGGTTGCTTTCAACTATATACGAAGTAGTAACCGTAGGTTTAGCAATAGGATTGGGGCATTGATTGCAAGAGAACTGATTGTTTGGAGTTATAAGATTTCCACTAATATCATACCAATTAAAAATAGTACCTCCAAAGGCTGAAAGCTGAACACTATCATTTGCAGTACAAATGGTGGTTGCTGCCGGGAGTATATATGTAGTTGGGATTACATCTATGTAATACACAAAGTTTTGTTGACCAGGGATTGGACAGGCGCCATCGTTAACAGAAACTGTGAAAATATTGTTTTGGCCTGATGAACCTGAGGGAGCAGTCCATGAAAAGGTAACAAGAATTGGGTTAGTTCCTGAAGTTGTTACCACTGCACCCGGCAATACAGTTGTTATATTAGATGTAATCGTTAAAACATCGGCTGCATCTTGATCGGAATAAAGTGCTTCAAAGCTAAAAGTGTTTCCCTCGCACATTTCAATGGTATATGAACCTGTTTTCACAGCATCTCCTACGAGATTTGATATTTCGCCAGCAATAATATCTGGTGCGGTATTGGTACAGGCTCTGACAACAAACTGAATATCGCGTCTGACTGAACCAATATAAACTCCGTTTCTGTACTCATTTATCTGAACCACAACTACAAAGCCACCAATTAAGGTTGGGGTAAAAGAAAGCAAGCCCGTTACGGGATCCAAGACAATACCCGGAATTGGTTGTTGAACTGTGTAACCGGGTTGATAGGTTAATATTGTAGGATTATTAGCCGTACCACCGAGTGGATCTGCAAAAGTATAAACAATAGAATCTCCATCTAATTCACTTACTCCAAAACTATAATTTACCAACTGATTGGCACACACGTAAGGAATAGGTTGTGCATAAAACTCCGGAGAGTTGTTATTACTGGAATTTCCGCTGTTATTTAACGTTGCAGTAACCGCAAAATATAGGGTATTACCTGGAGGGTCTAAATTGACAGACGCATTACGATTAGCGACTCCCCATTTTATTGTCCATGAATTACATTGTTGAAGTACCACAACTTTTTGATATACTTTTTGTCTCATTCCGGGTAATGTGCCCCCATTACAAGTGCTATTACCTTGCTCGCTTGGACATAGTTGTGAAACTTCTGTTGTGGATATTCTGTTGAAGGTTGAATTAAAATCAGAAAACCCACAATTGTTTGAAAAATAAACCGTAATAGTGTTTGGAAGTGTTGCAGCTCCTCCACAATCTTCAAATATATTTACTGTAACAAGAAATGAGTCCACACCCACATTTTTATACGTTATTTCGGCACCAGCAACGTGTGTCGCAAATGCTGATAGAACATTTGTAAAAAAAATCAATAATGTAATTTTAATAATTGTATAAAGTCTTTCCATTTCTAATTAAATTAATATTTTTCGAATAAAAGCATTAAAAATCTATTATACAAATTTATATCATTAAACTCCATTTATGTTAGTTTAGAATTATTTAAAATACGACAAAAGAAGAGGCAGGTTAAAGGCTATCGGAGTTAAGCTATAATTAATTCCTTAGAATTACAGCTTACTGTTTAAAAAAAAGTGGAGTCGAGGGGATTCGAACCCCTGTCCAAACAAGGAATTAAAAAGATTTCTACATGCTTAGCACTCAATTTTCAGGTTTCCCTGAGTTCGGCAAATTTTGGTTTGATTGCTCACCATCAACTTGCTTAAGCCTTAAAAAGTCTTATTAAACACCAAGGCATTGTTTAACCAGCTCATTTTTTATGATGCCAAGTCAAAGCGTCAATGAGCTGAACTCTTTGTTTGACATTGCATTTTAATACCTGGTATTAAGCTGCAAGGGCGTAGTTATACTCGCCATTTGAAAGTTTTGAGAATTAGATTTAACGTGCTCCGTTCACAATACACGACATGCTTGCCAATTAATTTCAATTGCTGTCAAAACCGGTCGACCCCAATTTTGTATAATACAAATGTAAAAAAATTTGCGTTAATTTTTATATAAATCTGTTTAAATAAGTATTTATAATGATAAAATATCGACCATACGAAGTAAATCTGGGTTCAAATCAGCAATGTGTTTAATTGCTTGTGAGAAAGGTGTGTAAACAATATCTTTATTTACTATTCCGACCATTTCAGACTTGCGGCCTTTAATTAGAGCTTCAACGGCTGCAAAGCCCATACGGCTTGCCAAAACTCTATCCATGCAACTTGGGCTGCCGCCTCTTTGCATGTGTCCTAGAACAGACACTCTAACATCGTAAACATTGCCCATCTTTTTTTTAATAATATCAGCTATAGCAAAGGCACCTCCTGCTTCATCACCTTCGGCAACAATAACTATTTTAGATGATTTATCTTTTCTGCCTCGTTCTAATCTTTGGAGCATTGTGCTAACATCTCTATTTGTTTCGGGTATAAGGATAGCTTCAGCCCCTACGCCTATTCCGCTTCTTAAAGCGATTAACCCAGCATCGCGTCCCATTACTTCTACAATAAAAAGTCGGTCATGTGATTCGGCTGTATCTCTTATTTTATCAACAGCTTGAACTACCGTATTGATAGCAGTATCATAACCTATGGTAAAATCGGTTCCATTTAAATCGTTATCAATTGTTCCGGGGCAGCCCATAATTGGGAACTCAAAAAGAGAATTAAATTCCTTAGCTCCTCTAAAAGTGCCATCACCTCCTATGACTATTAACGCCTCAACTTGATTTTCCATTAATTTATGATATGCCTGAGTCATCCCCTCTTTAGTTTCAAATCGTTTACTACGTGCCGTTTTGAGCACCGTTCCGCCTCGTTGCATGATATTGCTAACAGATTTTGTTTCTAGTGGAATAAAGTCACCTTCAACCAAGCCGTCATAGCCTCGTCTTACTCCCAAAACACTAATTTGATTAAATATGGCGGTTCGTACAACAGCTCGTACACATGCATTCATTCCCGGAGAGTCACCCCCTGATGTAAGTACTGCAAGTTTTTTCATTTATTCATCATATATCTGACAAAAATAATTAAATTGTTTTAATGACACTAAGGTTTTAAGAAGTATATTTGGTTAAAATGATTTTATAGCTTTGCGGGATCTTTTTATTCCTGTTTTTTATTATGAACTTTTGTAGCTTTTCAAAAATCTTTGTAATACAAATACTCTTATTAATGACGGCTTGCAGCAACAATAGCCATGTGTTTATTAATAATAAAGAACATGTAAAATTAGGGCAAAATTTTGCTGATCGTTTTTATAAAACATTAAGCCAAAAAAATGTTGAGAAAGCCCTTACATTTTTTACTCCTGAGGTAAGCAGAACTGAGATTTTAACATTATTGAAACAAAATGAAGAGCTTTTTGGGGAATTAGAACAAATTAAATTTATTACGGCTAATTCTGAAATTAATGAACAAGATACTGTTTTGAATGGGAAAATGAACCTTGTATTTGATGTAAAATACGCCCGTTTAAGTACGACTGAGAATTTATATTTAATTGTAGTTAATAACAAAATTCAGTTAGAAGGATATGATTATAAAGTAAATATAAGCAAATTGCAATAAAGGGAAGCACAAAAAACAACTAATTCAATTTACTCTAAAAGAAGTTTAAAAATGAAATACTTTAAAAGAGTGTTTGGTTTGCAAAGCCTAATGAAATATTTTAAAACATACTACAAAAAGGCATTTACATAAAAATTCTCAATATCACATTTAATTATTTTTCTGTCGTTACGAATGAAGTCATTAATTGGAGATTTCGTAAAAAGAGAAAGTGGTTGGATAAGACCTCAAGGGTATATTTTATTTTTGAGATTTAAGAATTAAACGCAGGGCACTATCCTTTGTAAGGTAGGTCCACATCCAATTGATAAAGATAATTAATTTATTTCGTACAGATAGGATCAACATGAGATGAAGAAACATCCATACTATCCATGCAAAATAGCCCTTAAATTTAATAAAGGGTAAATCTACTACAGCTTTATTTCTGCCAATTGTTGCCATAGTACCTAAATCTTTATATTCATATTCTTTAAGCGGTTTTTGAGTTTCTAAATTATTCAGATTTTTTGCTAATAATTTTGCTTGATTTATAGCTACGTTTGCTACTTGAGGGTGGCCTTTTGGGTAGTTTGGAGTGGTCATAAGAGCAATATCTCCAATTGCGAAAATATTAGTTGAGTTGAGAACTAAATTATTTCTGTTAACCTTTAATCTGTTGTTCGCCACCCACAAATCGTTCGGCAACCCCTCAATTTTATTCCCTGTAACACCTGCCGCCCAAATTACTGTTGCCGTTTGTAATGTTTGACCATTTGATAAAGTTAAACTTTGACCATTGTAGTCTTTAACAAAAGTTTCGGTAAGTACCTTTACACCCATTTTCTCTAAATATAATTTGGAAGCACTTTGTGCTTTATTACTCATATTCGACAATGTATATGGGCTTCCTTCGATTAGATAAACAGAAAAGGCTGAAAAGTCAATACCCGGATAATCTTTGGGCAGAATTTCATTTTTAATTTCAGAGAATGCACCCGCTAATTCAACCCCAGTAGGTCCGGCACCTACAATTACTAAATTTAAGAGTGCTTTTTTTTGAGAATCTGAGGCACTTAATACTTTTTCGAATGTAGCTATAATATGGTTTCTTATTGCAATGGCATCATATGTTGTTTTAAGAGGAAAAGTACTTTGTTGCAGAAGGCTATTATTAAAGAAATTGGTTTTACATCCAGTTGCAATAATTAAATAATCGTAATTGAAATTACCAATAGTTGTTTCGATTTCATTGTTTTGCGGGTTTATTTTAGTGACCTCGGCTAATCGAATTTGAGTTGCTTTTTGATTGTTAAACATGTGGCGCAAAGGGAACGAAATACTTGATGGTTCGATTTGAGAAGTAGCAACTTGATAAAATAATGGTTGAAACTGATGGTGATTAAGGCGGTCAATTAAAAGTATATCAAAAATATTTTTGTTTAATTTTCGTATTAGCTGTACCCCAGCAAATCCTCCACCTATAACAATAATTTTCTTTTTCATAGAAAGTAAGATTAAAGAACAATTCGTACCGAATTCAAAAAAGACATTTTTATCTTTTTTTGAATTCGGTAACAAAGATAAGAAAAAAAAGGAGAAAAAAATCTATTAAGTAAAAGGGATTTTGTATAGACTTACTTAACAAATTTTCTATAATGCTCTGTAGAAACTTCTAAATACAACATCATATAATTAGCCTATTTGATTAAGAAATAAAAAAACTGCCTCAAAGTTTCCCCAATAGGGCACTTTGAGGCAGTATAAAATTAACTAAATTCTTAATTTAAGGTGATTTGATGTATTCTGTTTTTAATTTTTACTGTTGCTTGATCATCACAGGCTCCTTTACCATAGTCTAATATTCTTTTAGGTTTTCCGTCTGGAATTACTTGAACGACTCCACTATCAAACCATTTACAGCTTAAAGCACGGTGTAAAGGTGTTGTAATATTAGCAGTATAGGCAATTCCGTTACCATTAACTCCATTAGTGGTTCCTGTAATTTGATACACATCATCAGTCCAAGTTGGAGTATTAGCACCGGCTAATAAGGTTCTGACTCTTGTGCTGTTCCAAGTATGAATTTTTCCATTCGATTTGGTTACTTTCATGTTTTGACCAGTTATTGTCCAATTCATTTGACCATTCGCATCTAAGCCATTATTTGTAATGGTTCTGGTTCCTTCCAGTTTATTATCATTTCGGTAAAAATTATCAAAATTCATTGTACGTACTGTTCCTATCTGGAAGTAGTGACCTGTGTATGTAACAATAATTTTTCCTCTACGGTAGCGCCCATCTCCACATAAACAATTTGTTGGACCAAAGTCAATGGTTAATATGTGGGGATTAGAAACTGTGTCATGGGTTACGGTAGCACATTGTCCCAATCCATTAAAAAGCTCTTCGTTTGTAGCCATCCTAAATCCCGCGCCTCCAGTGTTGGCAACATTGTCAGCTATATTAGAAACATCGTTAGACAAAGCCTCACTTTGTTCCAGATCGCTGGCAGAAGTGGTGTCATTAACATTTTCGCTGTTTTTTTTACAGCCACTCATAACTGCCATGCTCAAAAGCAAAACAGTTATACCTGTTTTTAGTGTTTTCATTTTTTTGTTTTTTTATGCTCTTATGATTCTCTTATAGAAATAAGGTTTAATCAAAATCAATAAAAATTAATGTGAAGTTGCTTTTAATTTAAGTTGATTGTTTTTCCCTTGTATATCAATAAAGAGAATTCCATGAAATTCGGGCAAGTTCAATCTTATAGAATTGTGACCTGATTCAAAAAAGTATTTTTGTGAATGTAATATCTGCCCTAAAGCGTTATGAACATTAACTGTGTAATTCCCCGCTTCTTTTATTTGGCATTGAAGAACGTTGTTATCGCTAAGGAATGCCTGCAGTATAGAGATGTTTGTATTAGAATTTTTTTGATTTGTAACTGTATTATTATTTAAAAAAAGCATGGCTCCATCAACCGGGGCAGAACCTTGCGAAATTATTGTATAAAAGCCATGCAGCAATATGTAATGCGGATTATTCGATTTGTAGAACTCATAATAGGTTTCGATATTTTGGCGGGGAATATTGTTTACAGTATCCCAATATACAGACTCTCTCTTTATTCTAAGGACATCGTTTACCGAAGTGTTTGGGAGCAATAATGTACCGTATGCATCGGCTGTAACGGTTACATGCCCGTTTCGATGCCCTCCGGTGTTTGAAACAGCAGTAAATGAGTCGGAATACGTATCCAGATATGTGAATGGGAAATGGAGCTGCTCATAAACATCTGAATAGGTAAAATTGCTGTATGTGCTACCACCTCCATAATAAATATATTTATTTACATCAACACTAAAGTGATAGTATGGATTACCTCCACCAGTCCAAGAAACAGTAGCATTTGATTGAGGAAAATTAGCAGCATAGGGTGAATTACTATTATCAATACCCGTTACCGTAATAGTTGCATTAAAATTAGGTAAAATGCTATAATCAAAAAGTTGTTGTGCCCCGGCTGTTCCGGTGGGAATACTTAAGGCATTGTAGAGCTGTTGTATCTGAACCGATTGACCCTGCTGTACTACAACTGTAGAATCAATTACCGGGATATTTTGTGCTTGTAATTTTAAACAAGTGCCAAGCAAAAGAAGATATAGAACTTTTTTCATAATTTTATTTTTTAGGGGTGCAATATTATTGATAATTTGTGAAGGTTGGCCATCAGATGTAATTTCATTTTGTTTTTTTGGTTGGTAAACATACAAGAATCAACATTGGGGTTACAAAAACAAAATGTGCTTTTAGGGATTGGCGAAATAGAAATTATTTTAAATTTTAATGAAATGACAATTCGTATTTGATGCACGAAACTAAATTAGTTTACTTTTGCATCATATATATCAGGATACAATTATGATGAAAAAACTTTCGCCACGTTTTATAATAATATTTTTGGCAGTGCTTGTATTACTTATTGTAGTTGGGCAAAAGACCGGACTTATTGGATCTGATTTAAGCGTAAAAGTTATTACAGAAGAAAGCAAGGCAAGAAATATTACAGAGACCATATCGGGGAGTGGAAAAATAGAACCAGAGATACAAGTAAAAATAAGCTCTGATGTATCGGGTGAGATTATTGAGATGTTAGTTAAAGAAGGCGATATTGTAAAAAAGGGAGATTTGCTTTGCCGCATTCAACAAGATTTGTATTTATCGGGGCTTGAACGTTCAATAGCTTCGTTAAACACATCAAAGGCCAATAGTGCTCAAACAAAGGCTCGATTAATTCAAAGTAGAGCACAACTCATAAATATAGAATCGCAATATAAACGCAACAAGAAGCTTTATGAAGAAGGAGTTGTTTCTCAACAGGACTATGAAACTTCAAAATCGCAATTTGAATCGGCTAAGGCAGATGTAGAAGCTGCTGAACAGACTTTAGCTGCTGCCGAATATAACATTAAGAATGCAGAAGCCTCTTTAAAAGAAGCTCAAACAAGTTTGGAAAGAACCGCAATATATTCGCCTGTAGATGGCAAGATTTCTAAGCTCAATGTAGAAAAAGGGGAACGTGTAGTAGGAACAGCTCAGATGACGGGAACTGAAATAATGACTATTTCAAACTTGAATGAAATGGAGGTTAGAGTTGATATCAATGAAAGCGATATTATAAAAACTAAAATAAAAGACACTGCATTAATTGAAGTAGATGCTTACCAGGATAAAAAATTTAAAGGTATTGTTACAGAAGTTGCAAATTCGGCCAACACCGTAGGCACCAATATAGACCAAGTAACTAATTTCACAGTGAAAATACGTATTTTACGGGATTCTTATCAATATTTAATCCCTGCGGAAAACCCACAATACTCTCCTTTCCGCCCGGGAATGTCTGCTACGGTTGAGATTCAGACAAGTTCTGTAAAAAATGTTATTTCGGTACCTATACAAGCTGTTACAACGCGTGATGACACTAGTTCATACGGGGTAGAAGCATTGGAAAAAAAGCAAAAGTCAAAGCAAAAGTCAAAGCAAAAAGAACAAACAGAGAATGATAGTGAAAGCCCGAAAAAGAAAACAGAAATTGGGTTGGAGTATGTGTTTGTTTTAAAAGATGGTAAGGCTGTCTTAACTCCTGTAAGTGTGGGGATACAAGATAACAACTATATTCAAATTACAAAAGGATTGACATTAAACAATGAGGTGATAACAGGGCCCTACAAAGTAGTTTCTAAAACGCTTAAAAATAAGACTCCGGTAAAGGTTGTTGAAAAAGAGGAATTATTTAGCGAAACAAAGCAATAGCAATGGCTTTAATTTTGCAAATAGAAACGGCCACTACAGTGTGTTCTGTTGCTTTGTCATATAAAGGTGTTGTAATTTCAGTTCAGGAGCTCAATAAGGGCTATACTCACGCAGAACAATTAACAATACTTATTGAGCAAGTTATGAAAGATACCTCAACCCGGTATGCTCAACTAGATGCTATTGCTTTAAGCAAAGGGCCGGGCTCTTACACCGGATTGCGAATAGGTGTAGCTGTAGCAAAGGGTTTGTGCTATGGATTAAATAAGCCATTAATTGCGATAAATACATTAGAATCTATGGTATATGGTATGCGTCACATATTTCCTGATATACATTACTATTGCCCTATGCTGGACGCCCGCAGAATGGAAGTATATACCGCTTTGTATGATTGGGAAATGAACAAAGTACACGCTACACAAGCTAAAATTTTAGATACCAATAGCTTTGTTGACGTTTTAGACCACCAAAAAATAATATTTTTTGGTGATGGGGCTCCTAAATTTAAAGCCATTTGTAAACACCCCCAAGCTGTTTTTGATACCACCTTTGCCCCTTCTGCTAGTTATTTATCGACACCGGCTTTTAACCGTTTTAAACTGAAAGAATTTGAGGATACAGCTTATTTTGAACCATTTTATCTAAAAGAGTTTTATAATCCCTCAAAGAAGCTCTAAGTTTTTTCTGTTATATTTGAAATACTTTTTAAACTGTGCCTTTACCTGAAGAAAAATATACCTCTTTTTCTGATTTGGAATTGTTGAATCTTTATCGGACTCAACAAGACCCTCATATTATCGGCCTATTATTCAAAAGACATACAATTATGGCATTAGCAGTAGCTAATAAGTATATGCAATTTAAAGAAGACGCCCAAGATATTGTAATGAAGGTATTTGAGCAGTTGATTCAAGACTTACATAAACACGAAATAAGTAATTTCAGAAGTTGGTTGTATAGTGTGATAAAAAACGACTGTTTGATGAAACTGAGAAAAGAAAAAAATATTCGTATGGTAAGAGATGAAAAAGGAAAAAATGTGTTTTCGTTTATGGAAAATGAAAATTATTTGCATCAAGAAGACATAGTACATAAAGAGATGAATTTAGTTCGCTTAGAAGAAGCCCTAAACGTATTGATTGTTGAACAACGAATATGTGTAGAATTATTTTATTTAAAGCATAAGAGCTATGCCGAAATTGTAACAATTACAGGCTATAGTTTAAATAATGTAAAAAGTTACATACAAAATGGGAAACGTAATTTAAAACTTAAAATGCAAAGTTTAAATGAGTAATGATACTATTCATAATGAATTAAACCAGCGTAGTTTGTGTCCTGAAGACAAGCAATTGCTTTTATATGTGCAAAATAAGCTGGATTCAAAAGCACATAGGAAAGTTGAACTGCACCTAACAGATTGTGAAATTTGCAGTGACATTGTGGATGGACTAATAGAGACCGGACAAGATCGTATAATACAGCAAAAAGCACTATTAGACCAAGAAATAGATAATCGAGTAGAATCTAAAAATCAAACTTCTGTTTCAAAACCTATTTTTAGGTGGTATTACGCAGCTGCGGCAATTGTTATTTTAGGGTTGAGCAGTATTTTTTATACATTTTATTTATCCGAAATAAAAGAACAGCCTGTTGCCGATGTTCCAACTCATGAAACAACAATGCCCGAGAATCCTGTTCCTGTTTCTTTGGATAGTACTTCAAAAATGAAAACCCAAGAAGATAGCAATGAAAATAATAGAGATTCTAAATGGGCCGAAAATACTCAACAAAACCTATTGAATTCTTCTGACCATACGAATGCAGACAGTACTAAGTATATTCCATATACACAAGGGGAAACTTCAATTCAGACTGTAGTTGCAAATAATTCGGGCGCTTCAGTTATGAATGATGAAAACTCAACATTGGTAACCCAAGATATGCCTACACCAAAGCAAGAAACTGAAAATTATGAGCATTCGGATCATATTTTAACTAAATCAGCATCTTCTATAAAGTCCTCAAAAAGTAATAAAACCAAGGAAAATTCAGCTTTAAGTTTAGACGTTATTTCTATAGAAAAAAAGGCTCCTGAAGATCCGCCCAGTATGCCCCAAAAACAACAAAATTATTCGGGAAGCATAAGAGAAAAAAACATTCCCACATTAAGTTCTGCTGAAAGCAATATTTCAATTAGAGAAGAAGAAAATAGTACCCATTATAAAGCCTACTCGCTCATGAGGAAAGGGAAACATAAAGAAGCCATTACAGAACTTAATCTCTTTTTAACTGACCACCCTCAAGATTGCAGAGCGATGCATGCGTTAACAGAATGCTATGAGCAAGTTAACGACAGCTCAGATTTTGCCCTAAAGAGCTATGAAAACCTTGCCGATGCTTCTTGTGGCAAATGGTCGGGAGAAGCCTTACTTAAATTGGTCCAATTATACACCATCAGAAAAGAAAACAATAAAGCCAAACTTGTATTAGAAAGAGCACTCCAATCTAAATATAAAAATGTTGTAAACCAAGCTCAAGAATTGCAAAAAAAGTTGAAATAAAGAGGACGATAGCTTTTGTAAATTATATCGTTAATTTTGGCCCGTAAATATTTTAACTCAATTGCCATGCCTACCGTTACTCTACATGATAAAGTTTTTGAACCTTTTATTGATGAGCAAAAAATTAAGGATGCCATAAGTGCTTTGGCTTCGCAAATTAATACGGATTATAAAGACAAGAATCCTTTATTTTTAGGTATATTAAATGGTTCATTCATTTTTGCTGCTGATCTTTTTAGGCAAATAACAGGCGCAGCAGAAATTTCCTTTTTAAAATTAGCTTCCTATCAAGGAACTACTACAACCGGGCAGATTACCGAACTTATTGGCCTTAACGAAACACTTCATGATAGGCATGTTATTATTGTTGAAGATATTGTGGACACCGGGATAACCCTTGAGAAAATCATTCATATTCTTCAGCAAAAAAGCCCTTCTAGTATAGCTGTTGCTACTTTATTGTTCAAACCCGAAGCGTATCAAAAAGCGTATCCTATTAAATATGCTGGAATACGCACCGGAAATGATTTTTTAGTAGGATATGGACTTGATTATGATGGTTTAGGACGTAATTTAAAAGAAATATATAAGCTAAAAGCATAGTTGTACGTTCTAAACTACAAAAACTAAATTATTAATGAATTGCTTTGTAATAGTGAAGTAATCTTATTTTTTACCTATCTGGCTCTATAAAATTATTATCTTTGTAACCCAAAATAAGAGTCTGCTATGCGTATTCATCACAAATTTTTGGGCGAAGGTTTAACCTTTGATGATGTTCTTTTAGTTCCTGCCTTTAGCGAGGTATTACCACGGGAAACTGACATCACAGGACAATTTTCACGAAATATTTTACTTAAAAGTCCTATTGTATCGGCAGCTATGGATACCGTTACAGAACATGAATTGGCCATTGCCATAGCGCAAGAGGGGGGTATTGGTGTTTTGCATAAAAACATGAGTATTGAGTCGCAGGCCGAACAAGTAAAAAAGGTAAAACGCTCTGAAAGTGGTATGATTCAGGACCCTATAACCATTAGTGTGAATGATAAAGTAGGTCATGCTTTGCAAATCATGAAAGAAAATAAGATAGGTGGTATTCCTGTAGTGGGAAGTAAAATGGAGTTATTAGGGATAGTAACCAATCGTGATTTACGCTTTGAGAAGAATATGAATACCCCCATAAAGAATGTGATGACTAAAAAAGTTATTACTACCCAAAATGGGCGTGATTTAAAACTGGCAGAAACTATACTTCAAGAATACAAGATTGAAAAGCTGCCTGTAGTTGATAAAAACAATAAACTAATTGGCTTAATTACTTATAAAGACATCATAAAGTCACGTATTCGCCCTAATGCCTGTAAAGATGCTTTTGGACGATTGCGTGTAGCTGCTGCGGTAGGGGTAACAGCCGATGTAGAACAACGTATTGATGCTTTGGTAAGAGCCGGGGTAGATGCCGTAATTATTGATACTGCACATGGGCACTCCAAAGGAGTTATAGACACTTTGAAGCGCATGAAAAAAACATTTTCAGATATTGAAATAATAGTAGGAAATGTAGCCACATCGGAAGGGACAAAGGCCCTCATAAAAGCCGGAGCAGATGCTGTAAAAGTAGGTATTGGTCCGGGGTCTATTTGTACGACACGCATTATTGCAGGGGTTGGTGTTCCACAGTTGTCAGCCATTTATGAATGTGCTGGAGCAGCCAAAGGTTCGGGAGTACCTGTAATTGCCGATGGCGGAATACGTTTTACCGGTGATATTGTAAAAGCTATTGCAGCCGGGGCCGGTTGTGTTATGATTGGGTCTTTATTTGCAGGAGTGGCCGAGTCGCCCGGAGAGACAATTATTTTTGAAGGACGCGTATTTAAATCATACCGTGGTATGGGTTCAATAGAGGCTATGCAGAGTGGGTCAAAAGATCGTTACTTTCAAGATGCTGAAGAAGACATAAAGAAGCTGGTTCCAGAAGGGGTATCAGGACGAGTGCCTTACAAAGGAACACTGGCCGAGGTAGTGTATCAGATGGTTGGTGGCTTGCGTGCCGGAATGGGATATTGCGGAGCTAAAAAAATAAGTGATTTACAGCAGGCTAAATTTACCAGAATAACTTCTGCCGGAGTTCGTGAAAACCACCCGCATGATGTAATTGTAACACGCGAATCGCCAAATTACAGCAGGTAACTATTGAATCATTTTAATAATTACTATGAGTAACCGTATTACTTCTTTATTTCAAATTAAGTATCCACTTATACAAGCCGGAATGATATGGTGCAGTGGCTGGGAATTGGCATCGGCTGTGAGTAATGCCGGAGGTTTAGGCTTAATTGGCAGTGGCAGCATGTATCCAGATGTACTTAAAGCACATGTTCAGAAGTGTAAGAAAGCGACACAAAACCCTTTTGGTGTTAACCTACCACTACTTTATCCCAATATTGAAGAGCATATTAAAACCATTATTGAAGAAAAGGTTCCCATTGTATTTAGTAGTGCAGGAAACCCTAAGACCTGGACCGGTATTTTAAAAGCAGAAGGGGTTAAAGTAGTTCATGTAGTAAGCAATGTTAAATTTGCTTTGAAAAGCATTGAAGCCGGTGTTGATGCTGTAGTAGCCGAAGGGTTTGAGGCTGGGGGTCATAACGGACGAGAAGAAACTACGACACTTTGTTTAATACCTATGGTACGCCAAGCTACTTCTATTCCATTAATAGCAGCAGGAGGCATTGGTACAGGAGCTGCTATGGCAGCAATGTTTTGTTTAGGGGCTGATGCCGTTCAAATTGGGAGCCGATTTGTAGCTACCCATGAATCATCGGCACATCAAAATTTTAAGGAACGTATTTTGCAAGTCCCCGAGGGCGATACTGTGCTTACTTTAAAAGAGCTTACACCAGTACGTTTGCTTAAAAATGAATTTTACAATCAACTTGAAGCGGCCTATCAATCAGGAGCTGACAAAACAAAACTTCTTGAAATATTAGGACGCGGTAGGGCTAAAAAAGGTATGTTTGAGGGTGATTTAAATGAAGGTGAACTTGAAATTGGTCAAGTATCAGGACTTATTAAAGAAATCGTTCCTGCATCACAGGTAGTTCAGGAAATAATGGCCGAGTTTAGTTCAGTCATATCCCAGATTGCAACACTTCAATTTCCAAAATAACTTTTTGGTATTTACCTCTTCTTTATTTTTTTATTTTCAAAAACTCACATTTGAGCTAAATCTATTGTAAATTAATTTGTTGCATAAAAGGAATTTTATTTTAACATTTTTAAATATGTTAAAACTATAAATTTTCTTTTTAAAATTGATTAAATTTTGTACACTTATAGAATTATAAAGTGATTGTATTTTAATCAAGTAATAAATTTTGGATTATGAAAAAGTACCTTATTTACAACAAAGGCCTTATAGAAGAAGCTGATGAATTTACCTATAAGAACTGGCTTAAAACCAATTGGCACCATTATAACACGGGTTTGCAAGATGTAAGTTGTATGAACGACAAGGTAAGCACCGGATTTATAGCACATCATCAATTTGTTCCCCAAATAAAGCCCTTTGCTGTTTTTTACTATCGTGGAGGAAATATAAACGGAAGAAACGTAATTAAAGAATATTATGCTTCATGGGAGGAAGCATTAGAGCGTCATTTGCAACTTGTTGAAAATGGCTATTTTTCCCTAAAACAAAATGCTGCCTGATATTTTGTTTTAATAATTAATCCAAACGAGCCGCTTACCGAGATTTCGGTAAGCGGCTCGTTATTTATAGCCTAGTTTTAATCTACTCGTTTTAGTTTATTCGTAAATTGTACCTTATTCAATAATTCACAAACTAACGTTCAACAAAACTTATTTTATCTGAATTTATTGGGTTTCTGAAAACAAATTCATTATTAAATACATCGAGAACTATTTTATCGTCATTCGATATTTTACCGGCTAATAGTTGCTTGGATAGTTCGTTCAATACCTTTTTCTGAATGATTCTTTTAATTGGACGTGCCCCAAACTGAGGGTCGTACCCTGATTTTGCCAACCAGTCAATAGCCTCAGGGGTTGCTGCCAAATGAATATTTGTTTCAAGCAATTTAACAGCTATCTGGCGAAACTGCATTTCAACTATCTGATGCACATTTTCACGATTAAGCGGAGTAAACATGATGGTTTCATCAATACGGTTGAGGAACTCAGGACGGATTGATTTTTTCAGCATTTCCATAACTTGTGCCTTAGTGCTTGCCAGTACTTTTTCATACTTTTCGTGGTTATGCTCGTCTAAAATTTGTTCGAAATTTTCCTGAATTAAATGAGAGCCCATGTTAGAAGTCATAATAATGATGGTATTTTTAAAATTCACCACACGGCCTTTATTATCTGTTAAACGGCCATCATCAAGTACTTGTAGCAATATGTTAAATACATCCGGGTGGGCTTTCTCAATTTCATCAAGCAATACGACACTATATGGCTTTCTTCTAACTGCTTCGGTTAGCTGTCCGCCTTCATCATATCCTACATATCCTGGAGGTGCTCCAACTAATCGGCTTACAGCATGGCGTTCTTGATATTCGCTCATGTCAATACGTGTCATACTGTTTTCATTATTAAATAAAAACTCGGCCAGAGCTTTGGCTAATTCTGTTTTACCCACACCAGTTGAGCCTAAGAAAATAAATGAACCTATTGGTCGTTTATTATCCTGCAGCCCGGCTCTACTCCTTCTTACTGCATCACTAATGGCCTCAATGGCTTCGTCTTGTCCTACTACTCTATGGTGTAATTCGGTTTCAAGGTGTAAGAGTTTTTCCCTTTCACTTTGTAACATTCGTGTTACTGGAATACCAGTCCAACCGGCAACAACTCCTGCTATATCTTCGCTATCCACTTCTTCCTTTATGAGCTGAGAGCCTTGGGCCTTCATTTCGGCCACCTTATCTTCAAAAGTTTTTAATTTAGTATTGGCTTCTTGAATTTTTCCGTAGCGTATTTCGGCTACTTTACCATAATCACCAGCACGTTCTGCTTGCTCGGCTTCAAACTTTAAACTTTCAACTTCTTGTTTTACTTTTTGAATATTCTCAATGACCTCTTTCTCACTTTGCCACTTCGCCTTTAAATCGGTTCTTTGGTCAGAGAGTTCAGCGATTTCATGATTCAAGTCATCCAGCTTTTTTGTGTCGTTTTCACGTTTAATTGCTTCGCGTTCAATTTCCAATTGTCTTATTCTTCGTTCTAAATTATCTAATTCAATTGGCATTGAGTTAATTTGCATTCTAAGTTTTGAGGCTGCTTCGTCCATCAAGTCAATAGCCTTATCGGGCAAAAACCTATCGTTTATATAACGTTGCGAAAGCTCAACAGCAGCAATAATAGCTTCATCTTTTATTCTCACTTTATGGTGTGCTTCATATTTTTCTTTTATTCCTCTTAGAATAGAGATAGCATCTTCAGCACTTGGTTCATCAACCATTACTTTTTGAAATCTTCTTTCGAGTGCTTTATCTTTCTCAAAGTATTTTTGAAACTCGTTTAGGGTGGTTGCTCCGATGGCACGTAACTCGCCACGAGCTAAAGCGGGTTTTAATATATTTGCTGCATCCATCGCTCCTTCACCTCCACCGGCTCCCACAAGGGTATGAATCTCATCAATAAAAAGTATAATTTCACCGCCTGAGGATACCACTTCTTTAACCACCGATTTCAATCTTTCCTCAAATTCTCCTTTATATTTGGCACCAGCAATCAAAGCTCCCATATCTAGAGCAAAGAGTTGTTTGCTTTTTAGATTTTCAGGAACGTCACCATTTATAATTCTATGTGCTAACCCTTCGGCAATGGCTGTTTTACCAACACCAGGCTCACCAACCAAAATAGGATTATTTTTAGTTCTGCGAGACAATATTTGAAGCACTCTTCTTATTTCTTCATCGCGGCCAATAACTGGATCCAGTTTCCCCTTTTGTGCCTGAACAATTAAATTGACCGCATATTTGTTCAATGAATTATAAGTGTCTTCGGCCGTTTGACTGGTAACTTTTTTACCTTTTCTAAGTTCGTTAATAGCTGCTTTAAGTTCTTTTTCATTAATCCCGTTATCTTTCATCATTTGCGATACCGTGTCCTTACCGGCTAGTATGGCTAGAAACAAGTGTTCGATAGAAACAAACTCATCGCCCATTTCTTTGCAGATAGAAGTAGCCTTTGTAATTGCTTGATTTGCTGAGGATGATAAATAAGGCTCGGCACCACTTACTCTAGGATAGCTTTCTATAATTTTATCAAGCACCTTGGTAAACATAGCCGGGTTAATATTCAGCTTTTTTAAGAGATAAGGTACTACATTAGGGTCCACATCTAAAGTTCCTTTTAGGATATGGCCGGTTTCAATAGCCTGCTGAGAATGAGCTGCTGCTATTTGTAAAGCTTGTTGAACGGCTTCTTGCGATTTAATGGTTAAATTATTAAGATTCATATTGAAATGTTTTACAGATTTTGTTTACCTTTTTATCAAAAATCTTTCCAAAGTAATTTTCATAATTATATCTGCAAGAATGTCGTAAACACCTTGTATTTCCTGAAAAAATGTCGTTATTTTAAAAAACAATCTGCATTTTTTTCAGTTTAATAGCGTGATAAAATCAGAAAGTAAAGTATTCGTTATTTTTTGTTGATTGGACTGTTTTTTGAATCCACATAAAATAGCTACATTGCAACATATTCAAAAGACTATAAGTTGTATTCTTATTTACATCGTTATTTTATATTCATAATCGTTATTTTGAGCTATACCTCAATGGCTCAAGAGAAAACTAACAACTTATCGGAAAGTAATTTTAATATTCGGAACTATGGCTCTAATGATGGGTTAACACTAAGTTCTTCAAACTGTGTGCTTCAAGATAAATTTGGTATTATATGGGTAGGTACATCAGATGGTTTGTATCAGTTTGACGGTTATAATTTTATTGTTTATAAATACACCCCTGAAGATTCAATAAGTATTTCGGGAAATATTATCAATTGTATAAGCGAAGACAGCAAGGGTAATATTTGGGTTGGAACCGACAATGGAGGCTTATGTGTGCTAGACAGAGGCAGTATGAAATTTACCCGAATGCCTAAGCTATACTGGGAAAAAGAGTTATACAACCTGCAATCAATAAGTAGCATTATAGAGGACAGCAACCATAATATTTGGTTTTCTAACTCCCAATTTCAGTATTTTATTTTGGATCGAAAAACATTGCATATTACTCCTTTAAAATATGATTTATTAGATCGTTTGCCCGACTACTACCGGGTAACCAGTATGTTTGAAGATAAAAACAAGACAATTTGGATGGCTACTCAATTTGGCCTATATTACTCAATTAGCAATTATCAAAAAGTAAATAACACCCTTTTAGCAAGTAAGATTTACAAAAAAATTCCAGAGTTAAGTTTTCAAACTTTAAGACCCAATGCGAATAGTACTGATTCTATTTATTTAATAACCAGCAACGGCCTGTTTTTGAGCTTCAACATTAATAATGGGGCATATAAATATGTTTGTACTGCCTTGAGTAAAGTATTGATGGATTCTAAAGAGCAAATTCAATCAGCCCTAATAGATCGTAATAATAATTGGTGGGTAGCAACATACCGAGGAGGGTTGTACTTATACAATAATAAGACGTGCAAAATAGATCACCTCACAAATGATATCTATAACCGAAATTCTTTAAGTAATAATTTTTTAAATAATTTGTACGAAGACAAAAATGGAAATATATGGGTTTGTACAGACGGAGGAGGTTTAGATCGTATTAACCCTAGAGCTTCTAATTTTACAATTTACCAAAAAAGTCTTTTTAATAAACAAAGTATTGCCAATAATGATGTGTGGAGTATTTATGCCAACAAAGATATTATTCTAGCAGGAACATCAGCAGGGATTAGCTATATAAATCAAAAAACAAATCAAATTAGTAATTATGATTTTATTGAGAAAGGGACCAAACAAAGTGCTGTTGCTTTTTATAGTTTTATTAAACCTGATCCATATGGAAATTTATGGGTGGGGACAGACGGGGAAGGTTTACTTCGTTTTGACTTAAAAAAGAAAAGTTTTTCACGAGTTGAAATTCGTAATTTGAAAAGTTTGGGTATTTCTGCCATTTCTGTTTCATGTATTGCTTTTAGTGGTGATGAAGTATGGATAGGGACATATAATGAGGGCTTGATTAGAATGAATCGGAAAACTGGAGTTGCTAAGGTATATAAACGTAGTTCGCGTCCTAACTCAATTGCACAAAATGCCATAACAGCATTACATTTTACAGATGAAAGCACCCTATGGATTGCACTTCAAGATAATGGGCTGAACTGTTTAAACATTAACAGTGAGCAATTTGCCTGGTATTCAACAACCTCAAAAACAACATCACATTTATCTAGTGACATCGTTGTATCGTTTATTGAAGATAGTTACGGAACCCTTTGGGCTGGGACTGAACATGGTATAAATGCTATAAGCCCAAGAGATAACAAAATATACAGTTTCAATAAATTACCCAGTGGCAGTATTGATATTGTTTACGGCATTGTTGAAGATAAACAAAAAAACCTTTGGTTTAGTACTAACAAAGGGCTATACAGCATTAAGCTTTTGCCCCCCGAAATTTTATTCAATCAACCTAAGAAGGCAGATAGATTAATAGAAAACTCATTACGTAATTTTGATGAAAACAATGGGCTTCCGGCTAATGAGTTTAACCAAGGAGCTTATTTTATTGACAGCTCAGGAACAATTTACTTTGGAGGGATAAATGGAATGGTTGTTTTTAGACCTGAACAGCTTTTAAGTAAAGCAAAACCAAATACTTTTTTATATATAAGTTCCTTTAATTTATTTGACAAGAGACTGAAGTTAGATACTCTTATTAATTATAAAAAAGAAATAAAACTAAATTACAATCAAAATTATTTTTCAATTGAATTTGTATCGCCCAATTATTTGAATCCTGATAAAACAAGGTACAAGTATATATTAGAAGGCTTAGACAAGGATTGGACAATTTCGCCTTATCAAAATAAAGTAAGTTATTCAAACGTATCACCCGGCACATATACTTTTAGGCTGCAAGTAACTGACTCAAACGGAAAAATAGCCCAAGAAGAAAAATCGTTTAGAGTTATTATCAGCTCACCGCTTTGGGAAAGCAAAATTTTTTATTTAGCTATAATTCTTTTGTTTTTACTGGGTTTAAAAGTGTTTACCGAATACCGAGAGCGAAATTTACGCAGGAATAACCTTGTATTAGAAGAAATGGTAAAAAAACGTACAGCAGACGTTATAGAACAAAAGGATTTGGTTGAAAAGAAAAGTAAGGCATTAGAAGAAGCACTTTATAATATCAATGAAAATGTAATTTATTCGGAGAAAATAAAACAAGCAATGCTTCCTGAAATTCGAGAAATAAATAAATTGTTTCCTGAAACATTTGTTATTTATTGCCCTAAAATGGTAGTGAGCGGTGACTTTTATTTTTTTTCGCGGCAAGAGACCATTCAGGATAAACCTAAACATGCTGTATTAGGTGTTGCCGATTGTTCAGGGCATGGGGTTCCGGGAGCCCTAATGAGTGTTATTGGTTTAACTATTTTAAACGATGTGGTAGAATTAAAAGGGATTACCCGCCCGTCTCACATTCTTGATGAGTTACAACTAGGAATAAAAGAGACCTTGCGTATAAGTCACGATTATAACTTTGAAGCCGAAAGTATTGAAAGTGCAATTTGTAAATTTAATTTTGAAACAAACGAAATGGAATATGCCTGTGCAAGAATACCAATTTACATTATTAGGGACAATCGTTTAATTGAACTGAAAGGAGACAATATGAAAATTGGGGCAGGAAGTAACAATGTGTATGAACGCTTTACAAATAAACTCTTTCAATTAGAACATGGTGATTTTATTTATTTATGCACCGATGGTTTTTCAAATCAATTTGGGGGTGAAAATGGAAAGAAATTCAAATCGGAACGTTTCAAAAATATGTTGTTGAATTTATCTACTACATCCTTTATCATTCAAAAGGAGCAAATCAGTCAAATATTTGAACAATGGAAAGGAGATCATGTTCGGGTAGATGATTTGTTGATATTAGGATTCCGATATACCTATCGGAAGTCAAAAGAAAATCCAGATTATGTGATTTAATTTGTTTCGAAAAATTTATTAAAATTCATTAATAAAGTCAGCAAAGTACTTAATTAAGAATACTTTTGTGTTTTGATTTCAAAAAATATGCACACTAAAAGAACCATTAAGAACGTTCTCATTTCTGTATTTCATAAAGAAAATCTTGAACCCGTAATCAGGCAACTGGAAAAAATTAACGCTCAAATATACACCACAGGAGGTACTCAAACTTTTATTGAGCAACTAGGGGTAAGTACGCATGCTGTAGAAAAGTTAACCGGGTTTCCTTCTATTTTAGGCGGTCGAGTAAAAACATTACATCCAGCAATTTTTGGGGGTATTCTTGCGCGCCAGGACGTTGAGGATGACAATGAAACTTTACAAAAAAACAAATTTCCTAAGTTTGATTTAGTTGTAGTTGACTTATATCCGTTTCAGGAAACAGTAAGGAGCCATAGCAGTCATGAAGACATCATAGAGAAAATAGATATAGGAGGAATTTCCCTTATTAGAGCTGCTGCGAAAAACTATCATGATGTATTAATAATTTCTAACAGAAGTCAATATAAGGAATTGTTGTATATTTTAGAAAAACAAGAGGCTTCAACCAACATTCAAACCCGGAAAAAATTTTCTAAAGAAGCCTTTCACATTTCAAGTCAATACGATCAAGCTATTGCGAACTACCTGAGTGATGATAACAGTAGTGACCTATTCAATTACAGTGAAAACTCTGAGCCGGTTTACACATTAAGATATGGTGAAAATCCACATCAGAAGGGGCGCTTTATTGGAACATTAGATCATGTTTTTGAAAAGTTATATGGCAAAGAAATATCCTATAATAATTTATTGGACATTGATGCCGCTTTGGGATTAATTCAGGAATTTAAAGACCCTACCATTGCTATCTTAAAACACAACAATGCATGTGGAGCTGCCAGTGATATAGATTTATGTGCTGCGTGGGAAAAAGCCTTAGCCGGAGATCCTGTTTCAGCTTTTGGAGGTGTTATCGTTTGTAATGACACCATTACCTACAAGGTAGCTCAAAATATGCATAAACTCTTTTTTGAAGTGCTCATTGCTCCTCATTTTGAGAACGAAGCATTTGAGATGCTTTCACAAAAACCAAATAGGATATTGCTTCGATTAAACTCCTTTGAGTTTCCTTCGGTTACTTACAGAACACTGCTAAACGGAGTGATAGAGCAAAATCGTGACAATGTTTGTGAACAAGCAGAAAACATGACCTGTGTAACAGAAAAATGTCCATCGAATACACAGTTAAGTGATCTAGAATTTGCATTAAAAATTGCAAAACACAGCAAAAGCAACACTATTGTATTGGCTAAAAACAAGCAATTAATAGCTAGTGGTGTGGGAATGACATCTCGCGTTGATGCTTTAAAGCATGCCTTAAATAAAGCAGCCGAATTTCAATTAAGCACTCAAGGTGCTGTTATGGCATCTGATGCATTTTTCCCATTTCCTGATTGTGTTGCAATAGCACACGAAGCAGGGATTAGCGCTGTAGTACAACCCGGAGGCTCCATTAAAGATAATTTATCTATTGATTACTGTAATGAAAACAAGGTAGCTATGGTGCTTACCGGAGTAAGGCATTTTAAACACTAATTTCAAAAATTGATATTGATTTGAATTTCTTATATCTTAAAAAAATAACAAAAATAGGACTTATTGGGGCTTTTCTACTATTTAGTTCTTTTGAAACGAAGCAACAAAAGACCGATAAGATAAGTTTAGATCTGTTATCAAAAACCCTTTATAAAGGAAAATCTGTAAGTCTTAAAAGCGAAGTATATTACCGAAATACCGGAGCTCTAATGGTAACGCATTTTACCAGTCCGCAAGAAAAAATAATTATTACCAACAACAATGGAGAATATAAAGATTATGATTTTAAAACCAATACTGTTACTTTAATGCAGGGGCTTGATTTAAGCTCTAAAAACAGTTTGTTTTACAACTTTTTATCGGGCAGTACAAGCGATATGGGCTTAAAATTATTAGGATATAAACTCCTCAATACACGAATAGAGAACAAGATGGTTATTACCACTTGGGTTCCGGTAGGAAGTATTGGAACTACCTCAACCAAAGCAGAAATTGTACACGAAAATTACTTGCCTATTTATATGGCTTTTTACAATGAAGATGGGAAACCTGCCCATAAATCATACTACAGCAATTACCAGCAGGTTGGTGCTATTATGATGCCCTTAACCATTACTGAATTAGAATATATCAATCCGGGAGATTCGATAATTACTAAAAGAACATACAGTAATTTAAAAACAAACGAGCAGGTAAATGACTTTTATTTGAATTACAAGATACCTAGTAATGCCAAAATTGTAAAGCCAAACAATAAATCTCCTAAATAAATAGCTTTGAGAATAACTTCTATTCTATTTCTACTCTTTTTAATTACCCATCCGTTGTTAGCGCAAAACAACGACCATGAGTTACTTTGGATAAAAGAACAAAACTTTGTTAAGTCTCAATATGACAGCAGAAAAGTTAGTTATATGTTTAAGGATAAAAAAAATATAATTCTCAAATACAATCCCATTACATTGCTTTTTGGGGGCTTGTTGTATGTTTATCAAAAGGGAATATCACAACAAATTTCAGCTAACTGTCCTTATGAAATAACATGCTCTAATTTCAGCAAAAAATGTATTCAGAATTATGGTTTGATAAAGGGTATTGCGCTTACTGCCGATCGTTTAACCCGTTGTACCCAATTTACGGTTATTGATTTGAAGCCGATTCAACTGAATAAAAACAACAAAATTATTGATCCTATTGAACAATACAGATGCAAGCATGAGGTGCGTTAAAAATGTTTTAATGTTAATTGTAACTGCACTTGTATTACAATACGATTCTGCTTTTTCCTTTAATAATAACGACAGCATTCGAAGTCGTGAAACTATAGACTTGTCGTTTATTGATTTTTTAATTAGTTATGGTGAACATCAAGATGCTTTATTGCTATTAAAACAGTATAAAGGGAATTCAGATGCACCAATTATATGGAATGATAGCATAAATTATTATATAGGCTGGGCTTACTATAATATAAAACAGTTAGACAGCAGTATATTTTATATGCAACGGGTTTCTAAACAGTCAAGCTTTTATCTAAAAGCTAAGTTTTATGAAGCTTTCGAATATATATACTTAAATCGTTATAAGGAAGCCGATCATAAATTAAATACTATTGAAATTGAGGACAATCGGTGGGAAGAACTTCGATTGTTTCAACAGGCGGCAAATGCGCTTTTGCAGAGAGATTTTATGCGGTTTGATAACCTATCAGAAAAATTTGGCTATACGGATTTTACTTTTTTTTCTGAAGCGCAAGAGCTTTTACAGTATAAAACAGCATTATTGAAAAACAAGAAGAAAAGCCCTTTACTTGCAGGCCTTATGTCGGCAGTAATTCCGGGGTCTGGTAAGTTTTATGCCGGTTATCGGGGGCAAGCTATTTCGGCAGCTGTTCCAAGTGTTATTTTTGCAGCTTCAGCAATTGAAAGCTATTACCGATCGGGTCCTAAAAGCGCACAGTTTATTGCAGCCAGCAGTATATTTGGTCTTTTTTATTTAGGTCAGATTTGGGGGAGTGCTCTTAGTGTAAAAACATTTTATGAATTAAAAGATAATGAAATACGTAATAACATTATGCTTGATTTGCATATTCCGCTTAGGCGGATTTTCAGCAACTGACAACAATACAATTTTGTTGTTTCAAAAAGCAGACAGCTTATTTGCTCATAATAAGTTTCAGGAAGCTGGTATTGTGTATGATTATATTGCTTATTTATCGGGAGATAATGTTATACGTAGCAAAGCTTTAATAAAAAAGGCTGATTGTTATTTAGAACGCAAAGAGTTTAGTCAGTCCTCAAATGTACTGTCGCGTATATTTTACTCCGGGTTAAATGATTCTATCAGTAGTGAAGCACGTTATAAATCTGCCTTAGCTTCTTATCTCAATGGTGACTTTAGCGAAGCCGAATCACATCTTTTACAGGCCAAAACCTTTATTCGCGACAGCAGTTTAACCTACGCCATGTATCCCTTGTATATAATGGTTTTAAACGAGCTACATCAATATAAAGAGGCTGCATTAGCTTGTAAAAATTACATTACTTATAGCATCCACGACTCATTGCAAAAAGAAAGCTTGCTTAAGCAAATAGAAATCATGTACCAGGCATCAAAAGTACCGCAACTTAAAAGCCCCGAAAAAGCAAAAAACTTAAGTATGTTTTTACCCGGAATGGGCCAATTATATGCGGGTTATTTCTGGGAAGGTGCTTTAAATGTAGGTCTTCAATTAGTTGGACTTGGTTTTACTGGTGTTTGTATTTGGCAACAATATTATTTTACCGGAGGATTAATAGGTTTTTCAATTTTTCAAAAATTTTACACCGGTGGAATGACAAGAGCTGTATTTTTAGTAGAGAAAAAGAATTACCTTATAACCCAAAAGTTCAATAGAACGGTTAAAGATTTTCTCTTAACTAAAAGCAACTTTACCCAAAAAATGTAGTACTTTTCTGTTGGGTTATATTCCCTTAAAGTAAAAAGGTAGCAATACTATAGTACATCACCACCCTCTCAAAAAAATTGCTAAATTACTTTTCGATTATTTAATAACCCCTAATTCTTTCCCAACTTTTTCAAAAGCTTTTAGTGCCTTGTCTAAATGCTCTTGAGTATGTGCGGCCGAAAGTTGTACTCTTATTCGTGCTTGTTCTTTGGGTACAACTGGATAGAAAAATCCAATAACATAAATTCCTTCTAGGAGTAATTTTGATGCAAAAACCTGAGCAAGTTTAGCATCATACAACATTACAGGAACAATAGCAGAATCACCATTCTTAAATTCAAGACCGATTTCTTTTAATCCTTTTTTAAAGTAATTTACGTTCCACTCTAAGGTATCACGCAGGGTGGTTGTTTGACTCAACATATCGAGCACTGCAATTGAAGCTCCTACTATATGAGGGGCTAAAGAATTGCTAAATAAATAGGGACGAGAACGTTGGCGCAGCATTTCAATAACTTCTTTTTTTCCGGCTGTAAATCCTCCCATGGCACCACCCAATGCTTTCCCAAGCGTTCCGGTAACTATACTTACCCGATGCATTACGTTTTTGAGTTCTATAGTTCCTCGACCTGTTTTACCAATAAAACCACTAGCATGGCTTTCATCAACCATTACCATGGCATCATACTTTTCGGCTAAATCACAAATTTTATCTAAAGGAGCCACAAAACCATCCATAGAAAAAACACCATCGGTAACAATAAGTCGAAAACGGTGCTTTTGAGCTTGTTTCAATTGTTCCTCTAAATCAGCCATATCACAATTGTTATAACGGTAGCGTGCTGCCTTACATAATCGAACCCCGTCAATTATAGAAGCATGATTAAGAGCATCCGAAATAATAGCATCTTCTTCGCCCAATAATGGTTCAAAAACGCCTCCGTTGGCATCAAAGCAGGCAGCATACAAAATACTGTCTTCTTGGCCTACAAATTGGGCAATTTTTTGTTCGAGCTCTTTATGTATGGTTTGTGTTCCACATATAAAGCGCACACTACTCATACCGTACCCAAATTTATCTAAAGTTTGGTGAGCAGCTTCAATAACTTTAGGATGTGAAGACAAGCCTAAATAATTGTTAGCACAAAAGATAATAACTTCTTTTTCGCTCCCATCGGCATCTTTTACATTTACCGTAACTCCCTGCTCGGTGCTTATGATACGCTCCTTTTTAAACAAGCCAGACTCTTCAATCTGTGCTAATTCATGCTTTATAAATGATTGAAATTTTGAATCCATAATATATAGGTATAATTAATAAAGGTCAAACCTAAAATATTTTTATAAGATTAAAAAGTGCATTTTCGAAAGCTTGTGTATTGTTATGAAATTTTGAAGTGATAAAGTAATTTTTGAGAGAAAACAACACCTAGCTAGTGCTTTCTTTATAAAGCGTAAAAATTAGCTTTAATTTATAATACATATTAAAAAGCCTTATACCTTTGCAGCATATATCTATATTAAGCTATGTGGCCTTTTATTGTTCGTAAAATACTCCGTAATCGAACTGCTTTTGTTGTGATACTCTCTCTGTTTACGACTTTTATGGGTTATCATGCTTCTAAAATTGAACTCTCTTATGAGTTTGCTAAAATTTTGCCGGCTTCAGACAGTGCTTATATTGACTACAATCATTTTAAAGAATTATTTGGGCAAGATGGCAACATCATGGTGATTGGTGTTCAAGATAAAGATTTTTTTACCTTAAATAAGTTTCAAGACTGGCATAACTTATCCTTGGATATTAGAAAAATACCCGGAGTTGAAAATGTAATCTCCATAACTAATGTGAGCAAAATTGCCTTTGACGACTCTTTGCACAAAATAATGTTTGTGCCTTTTTTACCTCATCTTCCCGAAACACAAGACGAACTGAATAGAGTTAAAGCATCATTAGATTCTCTACCCTTTTACGAAGGCTTTGTTTTAAACAAAAAGGAAGGTTCACATTTAATGGCTATCACTTTTTCGCAAATAGATATAAATTCTAAAGCCCGTACCAAAATAGTAAACAGCATTAGAGAGCGGGCACAGGAATACACTTTAAAGTATCATAGTGATTTACACATAAGCGGAATGCCCTTTATACGAACCGTTTTTATGGAAAAAGTATCGAAAGAAATGATCCTATTTTCTGTTTTGGCATTAGCTTTAATGTTTGTTATTTTATGGATATTCTTCCGTTCTATTTCATCCGTTGCAGTATCTTTAATGATAGTCATTATTGGGGTAATTTGGGCGGTAGGAATTATTGTATTAATGGGGTATAAAATAACGGTGTTATCTGCTTTAATTCCACCTTTAGTACTTATTATAGGAGTTCCAAATTGTATTTTCCTCATTAATAAATATCATACAGAATATGCCCGACATAATAACAAAACCAAGGCTATTGCCCGAATGGTTAACACCATGGGTATTACTTTATTTTTAGCCAATCTTACAACCGCTATTGGTTTTGCCGTACTTTATTTTACAGGTAGTTCACTTTTAGTTGAATTTGGTGTGGTAGCCGGCATTAGTGTAATGGTTACTTATGGAATAACACTGCTCTTGATTCCTATTGTTTTAAGTTATATGCGCCCACCGGAAATAAAACACACAAAGCATATAGATGGGAAAAGAATTAATAAAATACTTTCCTTTATTTTATACTTAGCAACAGAAAGAAGAAAGACTGTTTATTGGACTGTTGGATTGATTACAATCATTTCTTTTATTGGCATGAGTAAGATCTCAGTACTTGGTTATGTAGTAGATGATTTTCCTCAGAAGGATAAAGTATATGACGATTTACGATTTTTTGAAAAAAATTTTAAAGGAGTGCTCCCATTCGAAATATTAATTGATACTCGGGAACCCAATGGAGTATTTGCCAACAATGCACAAGCGTTGTATAAGATAAATGCTCTACAAAAAAAGATTTCAAAATATGATGAATTTTCAAAGCCCTTGTCAATGGCCGAAGCAATTAAGTTTTCGTATCAGTTTTATAAAAACGGGAACCCCAAATATTATATCTTACCTGGTTTTACCGAGCTTAAAAAATTATCTGAATACAGTTTGCCATTAAAGAGTAATGTATCTAACTTTAATATGTTTTTAGATAAAAGCCGGCAATACACACGAATCAGTTATCAAATGGCTGATGTAGGTTCTGAAAAAATTAAAACCTTGATGAACGAAATACAACCTCAAGCTGATTCTTTATTTAAAGACACCGGATACAAAGTAAAATTTACCGGGCACAGTCTAATATTCTTAAAAGGGAACGACTACCTGCTTTCTAATTTAATTGAAAGTTTGCTTATTGAGATTGTACTTATTATTTTAATTGGTTTAGCTTTATTTCGCAATTTGCGTATAATTTTATTAAGCAAACTCCCTTGTTTAATTCCATTGATAATAACAGCCGGAATATTAGGCTATTTTGGCATTCGTTTCAAGCCATCAACCATACTCATTTTTAGCATTGCATTTGGCATTTCAAGTGATGGCACCATCTATTTTCTTGCAAAATTCAGGCAAGAATTAGAAAATCGGAATCAAACCTATCGTGGTGCTATTCAAGCTACTATATTTGAAACAGGAAGGAGTATGATTTATACCAACATCATCTTATTTGCCGGATTTTTCATTTTTGCATTATCTGATTTTGGCAGCACCGTTTCATTAGGTATTTTGCTTTCGATAACATTAATGGTAGCGATGATTACCAATTTGCTTCTACTGCCGGCCATGATGCTTTCTATTGAGGGTAAAATTGCGAAAAAATTACTTCAAATACACCATAGATAAAAGATGTTTTTTATCCTTTTAAATCCGTTTCAGATTACTAAATTTGCACTAATTTATATACTAAAATAAAACAAAATATCATGAAAGTATCGGTAATAGGAGCAGGAAATGTTGGAGCAACCTGCGCTGATGTAATTGCTCACAAAGAATTGGCAAACGAAGTAGTGTTGCTAGACATTAAAGAAAACTTTGCTGAAGGCAAGGCCTTAGATATGTGGCAGACTGCTCCAATTAATATGTACGACAGTCGTATTACAGGAAGTACAAACGATTATTCTAAAACTGCCGGTTCAGAAGTGGTTGTAATAACCTCAGGTTTACCACGTAAACCAGGTATGAGTCGTGATGATTTAATTGCTACCAATGCTGGAATTGTAAAAACAGTAACCGAAAATGTAATTAAGCACTCTCCCAATGCTATCATAATTGTAGTATCTAACCCATTAGATGTAATGACGTATTGTGCTTATTTAACGGCTAAAATACCTTCGAACAGGGTATTTGGGATGGCGGGAATTTTAGATACAGCACGTTATAGAGCCTTTATTGCTACAGAACTAAATGTATCGCCAAAAGATATTCAGGCAGTACTTATGGGAGGCCATGGTGATACTATGGTACCTCTTCCACGTTATACAACTTTAGGGGGTATTCCAATTACTGAACTCATTGCTAAAGAAAGACTTGATGCAATTATTGA
This sequence comes from Bacteroidota bacterium, assembly GCA_963169745.1. Taxonomy (GTDB): domain Bacteria; phylum Bacteroidota; class Bacteroidia; order UBA4408; family UBA4408; genus CAIKXD01. Next base: position 127,700 of record CAUJCU010000024.1, on the reverse strand, counting down.
GAGAACAAAAAAAGGCGGTGGAGAAATCGTAAATCTTTTGGGCACATCAGCATGGTATGCACCGGGGGCTGCTGCTGCACAAATGGTTGAAGCTATTGTTCGTGATCAAAAACGTGTTTTCCCAGTATGTGCCTTATTAAATGGTGAATATGGTTTAAATAATATTTACTTAGGTGTTCCTGTAGTTTTGGGGAAAGAGGGAATTGAAAAAATAATTGAACTAAAGCTTAATGATGAAGAAATGCAGTTGTGTAAAGCATCTGCATCTGCCGTAAAAGAAGTTATGGAAGTACTCGATAAAATGGGTGTAACGGCTTAATAAAAAATTGGTGTTTTTATTTTAAAAAAAAGGTTCTCATTTGTAGAACCCTTTTTTTTATTATGTTTACCCTCTTAAATACTTATGCCGCATGATCTTAGTATCAAAATCCAAGCGGATTTATTCATTTTTACTTATTTACAGCCTTCTTATTGTGCTTAGCTCATGCCGTAAGAAAGAAGGAACAGATTGGGATACACATTGGTTAGGGCCGCTTTTCAGAACAAGCCTAACTATTCAACAAATTGTTCCTGACACTTTAATGGCTACAGATCCCAATAATGTAGTACACCTATACTACGATAAGGTATTTAAAGGCACTGGTTTTATAAGCACTCAACAATTGCCCGATACAGCCATTCTCAAATATTTTACCATTCCCTTTGGTACAGTAACATTAAATCCTGGCGATAACTTTTTAGATTTAACCGAAGAAAGTGTTATGAATTTCGGGGCTCTGGAACTTTCTCGACTAATTGTAAAAACCGGTATAATAGATGTAAAAATAGTCAACAAAATCAATAAACCGGTAGATGTTACCTATATCTTACCCAAATCGCAGAAAAACGGACAACCATATACCTTTAATGCTACTATTCCGGCCTATACAACTGCCAATGGTGGCTTGTACGAAGCAAGTTTTGCTATTGAGGGTTATGATTTTGATTTAAGAGGTATTTCTGGAGCTTATGTTAATCGATTGGTAACGCATTTAATTGCCAATATTAGTACATCGGCTGTTGGCCAAGCACAAATAAATGCCGCTGATAGTTTATTGGTTTCATTAAAATTAAAAAATATAGTACCCTATTATGCCAAGGGGTATTTTGGTCATAGCCTCGACACGAGTAGCACGAGTACAAACCTTAATTTTTTTGATAGAATAATAGCCGGTGGGTTTTCATTACAAGAAGCAAAACTTAATTTGGACATTAAGAATGGGATTGGAGCTGATTTGAGAGCTAATTTACTCAACTTTCAGTCTGTGAACTCTCAGAATGGGACTGTTGTTTCGTTGCAACACAGTAGTGTAGGCCAAACAATAAATGTTCACCGTGCTACTGATAACCCCTTTAGCCCAAGTCAATACAGTTTTGAATTTAACAGCAGTAACAGCAATCTGGTACACCTTTTAGAAAATATGCCCAACCGCTTTGATTATAGCTATGCTACAGAATTAAATCCTTTTGGAAATATAGCGAATGGGAATGATTTTGTGTATCCCGACAAAGCCATTGAAGCGCGTTTAACATTAGATATTCCACTACATCTTTCTACCAATAACCTTACCCTTGTTGATACAATCTATTTAAACAAAGACTCTATAAAACCACACAATTCAATTCAATCGGCAGCACTTAAATTAATCGCTTTAAATACCTTTCCTTTTGATGCCGAAGTACAGTTTTATCTTTTGGATGAAAACCTTCAAAAACAGGAGCAACTTTTAAGCGAAAGTCGTATTAAAGCCGCAACTCCTGATAGTGATGGAAAAGTAAGAACAGCTCAAGAAAGTCGTTTGCCGGCAAACATCAATCATGAATTATTGAACAAATTACTCGAAAAAAGAAAGGTTCTTGCGGTAGTTACCCTAAACACTATAAACAACCCTATGAAATACAAGATTTACAGCGATTATAAAATAGATTTGAAATTGACGGGGAATATGCTATTTAACTTACAGATAAAATAAAATGCCACACAAGAATGTTTCATAAATTCCTTATGTCCTTCTTTCTACAGAAACCGCTTCATATAATGAAGCATATTTTTACATTGGCTTGTGTATTGTTGTTTTACCATATTAGTTTGGGGCAAAACATAGCTCCTGCACCAGAAGATACAGCACTAAAAAAAATCAGTATTGAAATAGAAGGAAATTTTACTGCTAAATCAAATGCGTTTACAAATAATTTTTATTATACCTTTTATCGTGGAGGATATTTGAGCGATGCACAAAAACAAATGGCTGTCAATCATTTAAAAAATGTCAATCGCTGGGGTGCTGATGCTGATATTTGGCTCCATGTAAAATATAAAGCAGATTCTATATTAAAAAGTTCAGGATGGTCAATAACAGCACACTTAGCTGAGCGAAGACACTTAAACTTAAATATGACGAAAGACTTTTTCAATACAGGTTTTTTTGGAAATGCTTTATATGAAAATAAAACGGCTCAACTGGCTCATTTTAGAGTTAACTTTATTTCCTATCAACAAGCCGGATTGGGGATTGAAAAGCAATGGAAATGTGCCAGGGGAAGTCATCAATTAGGGTTTATTGCGAATTACTTAAATGGCCGTAATGCCCAACAGATAAATATTGAAAAAGCTGACTTATTTACTGCTACTGACGGGGATTATGTAACATTAGATATAAACGGTAGTATGCACAAAGCTCATACTTTAAAAAGTAAAAAGATTATTCAAAGTCCCACAAGAGGAACAGGTATGAGTATGGATGTATATTATCGTTTTGTAAATGATAAAAACAATCAATTTTTAGTGACTTTAAGCGATTGGGGCTTTATTACCTGGAAAAATACAGCCCAATATTATCATTATGACACCTTGTTTCGATTTGAAGGCATTCCAATTCCTGATTTAATACAACTTAACGACTCCTTAATACAACTTTCAACCGACTCACTAAAGAAATTAGGAGATAGTAAAGAATTTCAGTCTTTTACAACCCCAATTCCTGCATGGATAAAACTACGTTATACACATACTATTGTACCACATAAATTAGCACTTGTTTCGGGGGTCAACTACCGTTTTGATTATTCTTACATCCCCTTTATTTATACGGGTGCTTCTTATTCCATTAATACAAATTTAAATGTTTTTGCTGGTTTGGGATATGGTGGATACGGGCAACTTAATTACAGTTTAGCGGCACAGTATTTTATAGTCTCTAAAATTATAGTAAAGGTTGAAACCAAACAACTTGAAGGTTGGGTACTCCCTAAAAAAGCCAACGGACAAAGTTTACTTTTTTCAGTTAAATTTATGTTGTAATTTTTATTTGATTGTATAGTATTAATAAAGTTGATAATATTTATAAAATGAGTCTTGAAAAAAGAGTATCAAGAAAGAGTACAATAAATATGGACAAAAAATGACACCTTATTTATATTACCCAACAGTTTCTATAAATTTGTTCTTGTTTTAATCCTAATCAAAAGGAAAATAAATTCTTAACCCCAACAATTAAATCAATAAACTTGAAAATATTAACACTCGATAAGTTGCGTTTCTCGACCTCAGAAAGTTTTTTTTTACTGGCCGGCCCTTGTGTAGTTGAGAGTAAAGAAAACATATTTGAAATAGCAGCACACCTTAATGATGTTTGCAATAAATTACAGATACCATTGGTATTAAAGGCTTCTTATAAAAAGGCCAACCGTTCAAAGTTGAGTTCTTTTACAGGAATAGGCAACGAAAAAGCTTTAGAACTATTAGCCCTAGCAGGAGAGCAGTATCAGCTACCTACAATAACTGATATACATACAGAATTCGAAGCAGAACTTGCAGCTCGTTATGTTGATATGCTTCAGATTCCGGCATTTTTGTGCCGTCAAACTGATTTACTTATAGCAGCCGGTGAAACAGGCAAATGGGTAAATGTAAAAAAAGGGCAATTTGTTTCGGCTTACAGTATGAAATTTGCCGTTGAAAAGATAAAACAAACCGGAAATAGCAAGGTTATGCTTACTGAACGTGGAACCACTTTTGGATATCACGACCTGGTAGTAGATTACCGGAATATTCCCGAAATGCAAAAGCACCAAGTGCCCGTGGTACTTGATGTAACCCATGCATTGCAACAGCCTAACCAAGAATCTGGGGTAACAGGTGGACGACCTGATTTGATTCCAACAATTGCCGCTGCTGGTATTGCTGCAGGGGCTGATGGGATTTTTATTGAGACCCACCCTGACCCTCCACATGCAAAATCAGATGGTGCCAATATGCTCCCTTTAAAAGATATTGAAATACTTCTTAAGAAGTTGCAGAAAATCTATCAAGCCTCAAAATGAAAACTCCTCAAACGATATTAAATATTAGCCTTTATCTTTGTTTCTTGGTACTCTCTTTATTCGGGTCATTGCGTGTTCAGGCTCAAGTTCAAAAGTTTCAAAAAATTTATGGAGGGTATGCTTATGAACAAGGTGTAGATTTAATCCAAACACCCGATACCGGATATTTGCTGCTCAATAATTCTTCTAGCTATTCTCCTAGTGCTGATTTGTATCTGCTTAAAGTAAACAAAGCCGGAATTTATGAATGGCAACGTACTTATGGGAGAAGTGAAACAGAAGGAGCCTGTAAAATAAAAATTACAGCAGATGGTAACATTGCTATGGCGGGCTATACCGGAAGTTACACGGACGTTTCTTATGATTATTATTTGGTAAAAACTTCGGCATTGGGAGATACCCTTTGGAGCAAGCATTATGGCACAAGTGATTGGGATATTGCAACAAGTATGGACACCACAACAGATGGTGGTTTTATTCTCGTAGGAAATACCTATGATACCGGCAACTCTTATACTGATATTTTTATTGTTAAAACAGATGCTGACGGGAACCAACTTTGGCAAGTTAAGAAAGGAGGAAACTTAAATGAAGAAGCTGCTGATGTTCTTTCACTTAATGATGGATATTTAATTTGTGGAACAACCGAAAGTATAGGAAATGGGAAAAAAGATATTTATGTTATTAGACTCGATTTAAATGGCAATACATTATGGGAAACAACATTAGGTGGAGCCGAAGATGATAGTGGCGAAAGTATCTTATTAAATGCGGCAAACAATGAAATTGTTGTTGGAGCCAATACTAAAAGTTTTGGAAATCCTTTAATTAATAACTTTTTTATTCAAAAACTTGATTTGCTAGGGAACACTTTACCTTCCTATTTTATTTCAACGTCTAGTTCTGATTATTTTTTAAAAGGGCTTGTACTACGACCAAATGGAAACATCGTAGTTTATGGACATCTGGATTTTTTCGGCAGTAAGGATATGATGTTGCTCGAATACCAGTATAACTTTAATTATGTTACCGGAGCTACTTTTGGATCTTTTTTTGATGAAGTAGCAGGTGCTGCCATAAATACTAATGATGGAGGAATGTGTACAATAGGCACTACCAATAGTTATACTTTTGGATTAAGCAATATTTATCTGATAAAATCAGATACATTAATTACCAATGCCGGTACGGTACAAATTCTTGTGGATACAAAAGAACAACAAGTAGAATCTCCAATATCAAATCATATCTTTCCGAACCCGTGTCAAGACGTTTTTCATTTTGTATTACCACAATCATCAATTGAATGGAACACTGCTACAATTGAGCTTTATGCAGAAAACACAACCGGACAAAGAGTAAAACTAAACAACATAAGAATACAACATCAAAAGCAGTATACAGAGGTTATTGTGAGTCAAACAGAGCTAAAAAATGGAATCTACTTTTTAACATTATATGCTCACAATAAAATACAGGCAACAGCCAAAATTACGGTATTACGATGAGTACATTTTATGATCAAAAAATAATTTGGATAACCGGTGCTTCATCGGGTATTGGGTTGGGTTTGGTAAAAGTGTTGAGCAAGCAGAGTTGTACCCTTATTATTTCGGGAAGGCAAGAAGTGGAATTGCAAAAAATTAAACAAGAATACGAAAAAGGAGGTGCTGAAATTTATGTTCTTGCTTTTGATTTAGAACATATTTCAACTTTCGATAAGCTTACCCAAAGTCTAATAGATAAATACAAACGGATAGATATTTTATTTAACAATGGCGGCATCAGTCAACGTGCAATTGCCTCCGATACTCCCTTGAGTGTAGATAGGAAACTAATGGAAGTTAATTATTTTGCCAATATTGCTTTAAGCAAATGTGTGCTTCCTTACATGCAACAGCAGCAAAGTGGAATTATAGCTGTTACCAGCAGTATTACCGGAAAGTTTGGTTATTACTACCGTTCGGGATATGCTGCTTCAAAACATGCACTACATGGGTACTATGAATCATTGTATTTAGAAAATAAAGATTGGGGTTTGCAAGTAACTATGATATGCCCTGGAAGCATTCAAACTGCAATAGCTCAAAATGCTTTGAACAACGAAGGAAAATCTAATGGAAAAGAAGAACAGCGCCTGCAAGAAGGGATGGATGCGGAGCATTGTGCAAAACAAATTATTAAAGCCGTAGCACAAAAAAAGAAAGAAGTTTTTATAGGAGGCAGCGAGCTGTTACCGGTATATCTAAAACGCTGGTTTCCGAATCTATTTTGGAAGTTGATGTACCGGTTAAAACACTAGAAAATATGACTTCGTTAAGTAATAGGCAGTTATTTTTACAGCACAATGCTCAAACAACTTTCTTTCCTCTATTGTTAGAGATGAAAAAAGCAGAGGGTGTTTTTATGTGGGACGTTACAGGGAAGCGCTATTTTGACTTAATATCGGGAATAGCCGTTAGCAATGTGGGACATGGGAATAAAGCGGTTACCGAAGCAATTATACATCAAACCCAGAGCTATATGCACCTGATGGTGTATGGTGAATTTGTACAAGCTCCACAAGTAAAGTTTGCCCAAAATCTTTGCAATTTACTTCCTCCAAGTCTACAAAATGTATATTTCGTAAACTCCGGTGCCGAAGCTGTAGATGGCGCATTAAAGTTGGCTAAAAGACACACCGGAAGGTATCAAACCATCAGTTGTAGAAATGCCTATCATGGTAGCTCCCAGGGGGTGCTGAGCATTATGGGAAATGAAATATATAAAAATGCTTTTAGGCCTCTAATTCCTGGAAACAAAATAATACAATTTGGAAATTTTGATGATTTAGAACATATCAACAACAATTTTGCCTGTGTAGTTGTTGAAACAATTCAGGGCGAAGCCGGGGTAAGAACAGCAGATAAGGCATATTTTAAAGCTTTAAGAAAAAAATGTGAGACTTATGGGGTCTTATTGGTCCTTGATGAAATTCAATGTGGTATGGGTCGAACCGGAAAAATGTTCGCCTTTGAACATTATGATATTACTCCGGATATTTTGTGTTTGAGTAAAAGTTTGGGAGGTGGCATGCCATTAGGTGCTTTTATATCATCTTCTGAAATTATGCAAAGTTTAGCACAAAACCCAATTTTAGGACATATTACCACTTTTGGAGGGCATCCGGTATGTTGTGCTGCCGGGCTAGCAGCTCTTCAATTTTTACAGAACAATCAACTTATTGCTCAAGTAGCGGAAAAAGAGAGACACTTCAAAGATCTTTTACAACATAAACGTATATTAGAAATTAGAGGAAAAGGACTTTTACTTGCTCTGCAATTCAGTAGTTTTGGCGAAAACAAAAAAATTATTGATGCTTGTATTAGAAATGGAGTTATTACCGATTGGTTTTTATTTTGCGACAGTGCCATGCGCCTCGCTCCTCCCCTTACCATAAGCATAAATGAAATTGAAGAAGCCTGTGCCCTTATTCTCAAAAGTATTGACGAAGCCTAAGCCCCCAAGCAGTTTAAGAAACACCATAACTTTTCATTTTTATTTTATTTGATTCAATTAACGTTTTTCTTGTAATAGAATCAATCTGGAATTTACCAGTTCGTAATGCTTATCGTCTAATTTAATTGCTCGTTGAGCTAAATTAACAAACCTCAACAATTAAGAATATTTTTTTGCTTTAGTTTTGTTGACTGTCATTTCATATATGAAATATTTTCTACTGATAGCAGGGCTTCTTTTTATAACACTTCAGGTTAATGCCCAATGTGTTATTATTAATGAGGTTATGATAAACCCAACAGGAGCTTGCGATGGGAGCTGCAATCCAAATACTTCTGAATGGATTGAGCTATACAACACCTGTAACACGCCCATAGATTTAAGTTGCTACGTGCTTACTGATGGTGATTATACCGTTACTTTTCCCACAGGAACAAATATTGCTGCTTATGGCTATCTGGTAATTGGCAGCCCTGCATCCGGTGGCCCTGTTGATATTGATATTGCTTCATGCGGTTGTACAGCAGGCACTAATATTGGGACACTTACTAATCCAAACGAGCAACTTATTTTGCTTAACAGTACAGGAGTGCAACAAGATGCTATTTATTGGGGTTCGGGACAATTTCCGGTTAATATCACCTCAATAACACTCGGTGCTTGTGCACCGGTTACCGTATCTAATCCTAATAATAATGGTTATGCTTCAATTCCGTTAAGTTCTACCAGTGGTTGTTCTATTGGTCGCACCTGTGATGCTTCAACGACTTGGCAAGTTAAATGCGGCTCTAATGTGTCTATGGGCACCTCTAATGGCTTGCAAGGAATACCCGATTTTACAGCTTCGTCAACTACAATTTGCCCGGGTGACTGTATTTCTTTTACAGACAACAGTCAAGGAAACCCTTTAACTTGGTTTTGGACTTTTTCAGGAGCTGCAACAGGAACTTCTAACCTTCAAAATCCAACATCTATTTGCTACAACAATACCGGAAATTTTACGGTTACCCTTCAAATAACCAATTCGTGTGGTACTTTTACACATACCGAAACCGGTTATATTCAAGTTGGCGCAGGAGCCTCACCCACTATATCGGCAAATGGCCCAATAAGTTTTTGTGATGGTAATAATGTGGTTTTAAGTACGGTTACTCCTGGAACTTACCAATGGCTGCTGAATGGAATACCCGTTCCCGGAGAAACAGGCGCTTCAATAACTGTTACACAAAGCGGTGATTATAGCCTTTCAGTTGGGAGTGCTTCTTGTACCGGAATTTCAAATGTAATTCAGGTTAATGTTATCCCAAGTCCTACAGCGCAAATCAATGCTTTATCTTCTACTACACTCTGCACCGGTCAAACACTTACAATAGAAAGTCAGGGCACTGCAAGCTCATACCAATGGTTATTAAATGGAGTAGCAATACCTGGCGAAACCCAAGCACAAATAACAGTTAATGATTCAGGAAATTACAGTTTACAGTTAAACAACAACGGTTGCCCGGCCATTTCAAATATCATTACGGTAAGCCTTATTAATGCTCCTGTGCCAATTATAAGCTCCTCATCAGGGGTATTAAGCTTTTGTGTTGGCACTTCTATAACACTCGAAACAACCAATGGTTTCACCAATTATCAATGGTTTTTGAATAACAATGCTATTCCCGGAGCCACCAGTACCAGCTTAACAACAACTCAAGAAGGAAGCTACACAATAAATGCAACCAGTGCCGGAGGGTGTATTACAACCTCAGTACCCGTAGTTGTTACAATGTTGCCTTTGCCTGAGGTGCAGTTAAACCCTTCGGGCTCTGTTATAATTTGTAATGGCATGCCGGTGTTAATACAAGTGCAAAGTACAGCTTCCATCTTTCAATGGTATTTAAACAATAATCCAATTCCTGGTGCTACAAGTGCCTCTTATACGGCAGCTAGCTCCGGTCAGTATTATGTTGAGCTTACAAGCAATCAGGGTTGTGTAAATACTTCTGCCCCCGTTACGGTATCGTTTAATACCGGTATTTCTGTTAATATCAATGCTTCTAAAACAATAGCCTGCCAAGGAGATATTATTTATTTAAGTACCACACAAAACTACAATAACATTGAGTGGAGTAACGGAGAAAGTGGAATTCAGATAGGCGTTACACAAGGCGGCCCATACAGTGTAACCGTAACAAGCAATGGTGGCTGTATAGCACGTGATACTATAAGTCTTACTTTTTTACCTAAACCTTTTGTAGAAGCTGGTGATGATGTTGTGAGTGACTGTGTTAATCCAATTGAATTAAACGGCACCGGTGAGGGTATTCCACTATGGAGCCCTTCAGCAGGCCTAAATGACACGACCAACTTTACTGTAAAAGCTTTACCAGAGCAAACTACGATCTATTATTTAACCATGAACAACGGTACATGTAGTGCCAAAGATTCGGTTATAGTTACTGCAGAGTGTAGTGCAATATACATACCAACGGCTTTTACCCCCAACAATGATGGTCTAAATGATGTATTTAAGGCAGTGGGTAGAGATGTTGAACAATTTACACTTTGGGTTTTTAACCGATGGGGTGAAAAAATTTTTGAAACAACGAATTTAAACATTGGTTGGGATGGGTATTACAAAGGTGTTCCTGCTCCTGTTGGTTTATATATATGGCAAGCAGAAGCCTTTGACATAAACGGAAAATCTCTAATCCCGTACGAACTCAGAAAAGGTGTGGTAAGTTTAGTGCGCTAAATACATTCCTCCATTTTATATATTCCTTATTTCAAAGTAAACAGCTCTAATAAGCAGTTAAATAAAGCCCCTTCCATCATTAACTTAAAGTTTATAAGAAATACAACAGATTTACGCTAACTCATCCTCATTTTTCCAAAACTATCAAACACTTTTTTTAAAAATATGCATAAAGAAGAGAAATGGTCTATAACTTAATGTTAATTGTGTTGTTACTCTTTTGTTTTTCATTTACTTTTGAAAGTATATTAATATTAAACAAACATGGTGCTATGTTATTTAAAAAAATAAATATTAAAAACGAACTTACTGAGTATAAAGAAAACACCTCAAAAGCTATTCTACAACAAGTGGCAGAAATACTCAGTTTTTCGGTAAAACAAGACGAAGATATAATATTCCGTTTACAGCAAAACCCCTCTAAAGCTTTATTAGACTGGAGTATGATTGAACCCAACGATCAAAAGAATGTATTTACTATAGAACAAATTAAATCTGTTTGCATAAAGTACAATTTACGTTTTTTAGATACTGCTTATTTCAAAGCCGACTTTCCTTATGAAGCCATTTTAAAGACTAAAATGTTTGAAGATAAATATCAAACAAAAATTGAGCATTTTAAGTTGGTTGCTCCGTCTCAAGTTTTTAATTTGGGAGACTGTAACCAGGACCCACTTTTATTTGCCTGTTTGTCCGATAATAAATACTATCTGATACACCAGTGGGGAAGTGACTTAAGCTGGTATCGTGGATTAATCTCTTTTCCCATAAAAAGTGTTTATTCCTTTTTTGGTTTCATGTGGTTGCCAGCAGCATTAATAGCATTTGGCATTCCTTTCAGTTGGCTGCACACCACACCCGAAGGACAGTTAAGCCTACGTTTATGGCTTATGGTTTATTGCTTTATTACACTATTCTTCTTTGTCATATTCTTAGGTTCAACTACACAAAAAAACTTTAGCGATAACTGTTGGGATAGCAAGTATTTTAATCAATAAATTAACATTGGGTTATAGTGCAGTTATGGCTGCCTTATGATGGTTCGTTCATTTTCATTTCACTCCTTCTTAAAAATGAGAAAAGCATTTATTTTCATTTAAAAAAATTATGTTTGTACTTTAATTATTTCGGGTGAGCATCGTTAAAAAAACACGGAAAAAAGTTGGTGAGTATTTGTTGAAAAAGGAATTTTCAGCCATACAAAGAAAGCGTGAAGTAGTTAATTTTAATGATGCTGAAACTATTGCACTTATTTTTGATGCAACCGATCGTGAAGATTTCGAAATTATTAAAAAGTATATCAAAAAGCTTAAAGGAAATAAAAAGAAGGTGCGAGCCTTAGGCTTTTATGATGGGAAAGAAGAGCCTACCTTGATGAGTTCAAAATTAGAATATGATTTTTTTTCGAGAAAACAGCTTAAATGGTATTTAAAACCTAACGATCCCATTATTGATAACTTTTTACAGGAGCCCTTTGAAGTGCTTATTAATTTATGTATGGATTACAAAACGCCATTATTGTATGTAACTGCATTATCAAAGGCTAATTTTAAAGTTGGGCGGGAGCATAGCAAATTTGCTCCTTATTACGACATGATGATTAAAGTGGAAGAAAATACCAAGCTTCACGTTTTTATTGAAACTTTAGAAAAATACTTAACCATGATTCAACCTAAAAAATAAAATGAAAAAAGAGCTTATAGGAACCGGAGTAGCAATTATTACGCCTTTTCAATCAGATGGGAGCGTTGATTTTAAAAGTCTCGAAAAACTAACCGAAAGAATAATTACGCAGGGAATAAGTTATATTGTAGTTCTTGGCACTACCGGTGAAACAGCCACTTTGAGTGCTGCCGAAAGAAAAGAGGTCATAACATGTATTAAAGAAGTCAATAACAAACGTGTACCCCTCGTAATTGGAATTGGAGGCAACAACACACAAGAACTTATTATACAACTTGAAACTTTTGATTATAGCGACTTTTCAGCAGTATTATCCGTTTCGCCCTATTACAATAAACCTTCACAGCAGGGTATTATAACCCACTATACAGCCCTTGCACAAGTGTCACAGCTCCCCATTATTTTATACAATGTTCCCGGACGTACCGGTTCTAACCTTAGTGCACAAACTACACTTCATCTTGCTCATGAGGTTAAAAACATTATCGGAATTAAAGAAGCTTCAGGAAATATGGAACAAATAATGCATATTCTAAAGAACAAACCTGATGATTTTATGGTTATTTCAGGCGATGATAACCTTACATTACCTATCATTGCTGCCGGAGGATGCGGTGTTATTTCAGTTACGGCTAATGCTTTTACATCCGATTTCAGCATTATGGTAAAGCATTGTTTAGATGGAAATTTTGAAGCAGCCCGCCCCATACACTATAAGCTAATGGCTATTACCGATTTACTCTTTGCTGACGGTAATCCGGGAGGCATAAAGGCAGCTCTAAAATTATTAGGAATTTGCAACGATAAAGCACGTATGCCTTTGGCTCCTATAAACAATAATGTATATGTGGCATTAGAGCAAGCCATAAAAAATTATTAATTTAACCCTCAAAACTTATACCTTAAAGTTTTGAAGTCAAAGATTCTTTTTTTAGCGCGTTATTCCTTGTTTTGGCTGATTCTTTTTAACAGCAGCCGCTTGGTATTTGTGGCCTATTACTTTCAAAAAATGAAAGAAATATCTTGGCCATTAATTTTTGCTATGCCATACCATGCTTTGGCTTTAGACCTAAGCATGATTTCCTATATCTCTGCTTTACCCTTAATTTTTCTTTGCATACAAGACTTAACTGAGAAAAACTGGGCCAGTAAGAGCACTAAAATATATTCGTTTATAATCACCTTAGTTTATCTTTTAATTGTAGCAGCCGAATTGAACTTGTATGCCGAATGGCAAACTAAAATTGATTACAGAGCAGTTGTATATTTAGCGCAGCCTTCAGAAGTTTTTCAAACAGCCACTTATGCGCAAACAGTAATATTTTTTACCTACACCTTAATTCTTTTTATAGGTGCTTACAAATTATATCATTTTTTGGTCCCCTCCTACGCTTCATCTATTACTAGTTTAAAAACAAGTAAAAAAACAGGCTTAGTGGTCCTTCATTTTCTCGCAGGAGCTGTACTCATTGCTTTGGGATTAAGAGGTGGCTGGCAACAAATACCCATCAATCAAAGCTGGTCGTACTATACCAATAACAACACCGTTAACCTGGCTAGTGTAAACTCTCTATGGAACTTATTGGGGAGTTTATATCAAAACAACAGGAGCATGGATAAAAATCCGTATATAACCATGCCGGTTGCCGAAGCTCAAAAGGAGGTTAAGCGTTTGCATGAAGTAGCTATTGATAGCACTGTTTATTTTTTAAACAACAAACGACCTAATATTGTTATGCTCATTCTGGAAAGTTTTTCGTCAGATTTGATACAAAGTTGTGGAGGCGATACCGGCATTACACCGCAAATAGAAAAATTAATTGCTCAAGGTTATTTATTTGATAATATTTATGCTACCGGTACACTTTCTCATCAGGGAATTGCTTCATTGTTTAGTGGATTTCCTTCAGAGCCTGAAGTTTCCATAATTAAAGAACACGCAAAATTCAGTAAACTCCCTTCATTAAATAAAAGACTGTTGAAATTAGGGTACAACACTTCTTTCTATTTTGGCGGACAACTTACTTATGCCAATATAAAAAGTTATTTATACTTCAACCAATTTCACAAATTAAAAGATATTTATGATTATGACAGCAGTATTCCAAGCGGGAAACTGGGTATTCATGACCAATATACTTTAGCTGACCATTTACAGGAATTACAAACAAAACCTCAACCATTTTTTTCGGCACTTTTCACGGTTAGCACACATAGCCCATACGATATTCCGGCTAAGTGGAAAATTGAAAAAGGAGGTTCTGAGCGCGATTACTTAAACGGAGCTAATTACAGCGACAGTTGTATTGGAGCTTATATTGATGCCTGTAAAAAACAAGATTGGTACAAGAATACTTTATTCATTTTAGTTGCCGATCACAGCAAACACACACACTACGACCGTAATTATTTTGAGCCCTTAAATCGTAAAATTCCTCTTATTTTTTATGGTGATGTTTTAAAAGATGAATACCGAGGAAAGAAAAACCATTTTTTAGGCTCTCAAAATGATTTTGTAAGTACCTTATTAAAACAAATGAAGCAAAGCAGTAAGGAATTTGAATGGAGTCGGAACATGATGAATCCCTATACCAAAGAATTTGCATACTATGCGCTTACTACCGGATTTGGATGGTTAGCACCGGGTAATAATTGGTTAACTTACAATTATCAGAGTAAAAGCAATGATTTTAACAAGTGCTCGTCACCGGCCCTTGCCGATAGTTTAAATAAAAGTGGGAAAGCATACTTACAAGTGCTTTTTCAGGAGTACCTAGATTATTAATGATGCCCGAAGGCAACTACAAAATTATATTACTTAAAGCGCAAAAATTTTGCACTTATCAGGAACGCTCCCAGCAGGAAATGCGGCATAAATTATTTGAGTGGAAAACCACACCACAATATACCGAAAGCATAATAGCTGATTTGGTAAGTCATGATTTTATTAACGAGGAGCGCTTTGCCATACAGCTTGCCGGAGGTAAGTTTAGAATAAAAAATTGGGGTAAAATAAAAATTACAAAAGCCCTGAAACAACATCAAATAAGTGATTATTGTATTCGTAAGTCATTAAGTAAAATTACAAATCATGAATACCGAAAATGCTTGCACAACATTCTTATAAAAAAATCAAGCGGTAAGCTTAACCTAAGCCCATTAGAACTAAATAAATTAGTTCGTTTTGCCTATTCTAAAGGTTTTGAAACCGAGTTGATATGGGAGTTGCTTAAAGAAATACAAAAAGAAAATAAGAGCAACTGCAAAAAATAAAAAGGAATTACACGTGTCGGCAGTCTGTCTAATAACTTAAATTTCTTATCAATTGTTTCGCTAAACTAAGCAAATAAATACAATTTCAAACACTTAAAATGAGAGTTTGGAATTGGGGTTGATGAATTTGCAAGGTATAGTTATTCGTCTCAATTTTTTAGAACTTTAGTAAAATAATTATTTTGATTGTTTGAAATTTTTACAACATACAAACCATCTGCTAAATCAGAAATATTTATTGGATTGTTTGTATTGATGTTCTTTAATTCTAACACGGTTTGCCCTAAACTATTAATAATTAACACAGAATTTGCTTTTGAAAAACTTTGATTTAATTGTATATATAAAAAATTGTTACAAGGATTAGGATATACATTTAAACCGCCTTCATTTTCAAGTTCTTTAACTGTTGTTGTGTTGCCACACTCTGCCGTGTAATTTCCGCCAATCCATTTTGCTAATTTTGAGATTGAACTATCACCATCCACAGCTAAAAAATTTCCTGCTATAAAAATAGTGTCATTAAAATTTTCAATAGCATCAATTTTATTATTAAAAGTAGAACCAACGCTGCACCAGTATAGACCATCCCACATTGCAAATTGGTTTGCTGTTATTCCTCCTGCTTGATTAAATGTTCCAACACAATAAAGTTTGTTGTCAACTATTTTCATATCACTAATTGAACCGTTGAAATCTCCTGTTCCACCACCTACCGAAGTCCACACAGTATCATTCCACGCCTGTATAAAATCGTCAACATTCACTGTATTTGCATTATAGAAACCCGTTGCAATTAATTTATTTTGATAAACAATTAACCTGTACATAAAAACAGTTGACCCTTGTATTCCCTGCCCTGCCGGAATCCAGTGGTTGTCAACTAATTTCATTACACCTCTTGGCCATCCTAAAGAATCTGTTATAAAACCACACACATACAAATGACCGTTATAATATTCAATTCCATTTATATATTGAACATTATAAGGATAAAACGATGGTAAAGGGTAAAAATTTGTACCGTCAAATTTTACAATTCCCTCTACATTCATATTACCAACTTTTTTTTGATAACCTCCAATGTATAAAGTATCATCTATATTTTTAAAACATAAAGCACCGTTATTAAACCTATGCGAAACTGAATCCCACTGATTGCCGTCCCATTGTGCAATGTATTTTGTATAAACATTACCCGCTTTTTGAAGAAATCCACCAACATAAATTTTGTTTTTGTATTTAATTACGTCAAATAAATTTTGAGTAAATAAAGTTTGGTCATCGTCAAAACCTGTTCCAAATGTTTGATAGTTTTGACCATCCCAAGACATAAGTCCTCTACAGTTAACTGTATCATTTAATTTTGTAAATCTGCCTAAGATATATAACTTATTCTCTGTTGTATCTACATATAACTTATTTGGTGAAGCACTTAATTTAAAATCCGGTTTACTCCACAATTGGGAGTAAACCGGAAATTGAAATTGCATTAAAAGACAGAAAACAATTAGCCTGAATTTCATTTTATTTTAAGATTGAAATTTTTGAAGTATAAATCTTATTGTTACTCATTAATTTTACAAAGTACATACCTGATGAGAATTTTGAAATATCAATGGTTTGTTTTGCATTTATGTTACTTTCATTAAAAACAATTTGGCCAACATTATTATAGATAATAAGATTGTTTTGAAATGATAATTTTTCACTTAATGATAAGTAAAAAATATCTTTAGCAGGATTAGGAAAAACTATAAATGAGTTGTTATCGGTGGATAAAGATTTTATTCCCGTAAAGTTATCGGCAATATTAAACCTGCTGATAAATCCCGAAGAAATATAGGGAGCTAAAGTGTCCTGAAAATAAGGTATTCCATTGCCGTTGTTTAACGGAAAATCAATCCTGCTGTCAACTACACCTGCAATAAACAATTTGTTTCTTTCTTTGTCGCAACTTGCAGTATATGCAGCTTCTGAATAATTGCCACCCATATATGTACCCCATTTGCTTTTGTTTGCCGCATCAAAAGCCTCAATGGTTATATGACCTTCGCCACTTCCAAATGTTGGTTTAAAATGATAAGATGTAGCCTGTAGTACTGGCTGAAAATTATGGCTGTTAGTATATCCCGCCAAATAAATGTTTCCAAACTGGTCGTGGGTAATGCCGAATGATTTATCGGTAAAAGTACCTCCATAAAATGTACTCCACTGAACCGCTCCGCCTGTTGTGAACTTAAACAAATAAACTTTATTGCAACCTGTTGTGTATGCCGTATTATTAAAATACGAACCATCAGCAGGGTCAACTAAAAATATATCTTCGCCAATGGTTTCACCGTTAACATATATGTGGTTATTGGCAAACATAATTCCGGTAGGTAAGTAGTTTTTTACAATGTATGTACTCCATTCAACCGAGTAGCCCGAAACAAACTTGGTTACAAAAGTACCTGCAAATCCAAAACTACTGAATGCCTGAGGATTTACTACCGGAAAATCGCTTGCGGTGGTGTAACCGGTAATGTAAATATTGTTGTCATTGTCAAAAGCAATGCCAACTACACCGGTATTTCCGTTTGTGCCAAAGCCTGTAGCCCAAACTCTTTCTCCACTGTCTTTAAACTGTGCCAACAGGCCCCCTCCGGTTTCATTAAAAGTTCCGTTTACCAAATAAGGTGTATTGCTGTCGCCACTTCCCACCACAAAAACGCTACCTCCGTTAAGGGCTATTTGTCCTGCTTCTTCGTTAAAAGTAACACCACCGTAATTGGTTGACCATAATTGATTTTGACCGTCAGCAGATAATTTTACAATAAACAAATCCTGATTGCTTGCACTTGGCAAAGTAGCGTTTGAATAGCTGCTGCCTTGCAAGTATGGGGGAAAATTCTCACTGTAAGTTTCACCTAAAATAAAAATATCATTGTTTAAATTTGTAGTAACACTTTTGGCAATGTCTGCATTACTTCCGCCATAGTAGGTAGCAAATTTCCTTATACCCAGTGAATCAAATTTTACTATTACTGCATCTTGGCTATTTCCAAAGGGCAATATATTAAATTGGATAGGAAAATCAAATTGAGTTGTGCTGCCCGCCACAATTAAGTTATGTTCATTATCAATGCAAGAACCTTTAAACACCGTTCCTCTGAACATTTGCTGCCCGTGATAATAGGTACACCATTCAATATTTTCTAAAGGTACGCTTGAACTTTGCGAAGCACCTGATTTTGAAATTTGAATAACCAAAGGCAAACTTTGATTGTATGCTCCAATATTGAAACCAACAGTTCCGTTTGACATAATATTATATGAAGGTGTCCAGCTTGTGATTGGAACAACCTGACTGTTTTGGATTTGATAAGCTGTTAATTTTCCTAAGTTAAATCGTCCCAAGCTCCCTGAACAATAAGATTGTTGTTGTTTAGATATACACTGTCAGACCCCAATAACTTTATAATTACGTCTTTCAAATCTCCTCTTTCTTTTACCACCAAATACATTTTTAATCCTGCATCGTTGCTGCTGTATATTAAATCTATATCGTTATATATATTGGGCACTGCAATTTTTTTGCTCCCTTTAATATTTACAACACCGTTTGGAAAATGCTGATTAAAATAATTGAGATAACCTAACTTTTCCTGTTTGATTGAAAATGCCTTTGCGTTTGGCGAGGAGTTTACAAAAGCAAGGTCTATTCTTTGTACGGAATCATTTCCCAAAGTATCGTGGTTGGATAACACAAAAGAAATTTTGTCGTTTTGAATAAACTGTTGCGGAAAAGAACTTTCGGTGTAATATGCTATATCATCGGCTGCCTGTGAGTTTGTGTTAAAAAGCTGTCCTCTGTTTTCATAAAACAAATGATTTACATTTGGCTCTTCGTTATTAAAGTCAACAGGTATATAGGCTTCTGCCTGTTCGTATTTTATTGCTGCATTTTTATCCCCGTTCTCATTGGTTTGTCCGTTCACATATACATTTTGTGCTGCATCAACTTTTAATGCTTCGGCTTTGTCATCACCTGTGTTTTTATATTCTTTTTCCCATTCAACAATTCCGTTAGCGTTCAGTTTAACCGTAATCAAATCTTTATCGTTGTTCTGAACAAACTCTCCAACAATGTAAACATTGTTATCATTGTCAACAGCCACTTTTTTTGCCTCGTCATTGCCTCCGTAATCTTTTTCATATTGCCAAAGTACGTTCCCTGATGAATCATATTTCACAACAACAAAATTTTTTCCTTCATTCTGTTTTTGCGAAAAACCGCACACAATAATATTTCCAAGATTGTCTAAAACAAGCCCTGTGCCTTCATCATCCAATCCGTAAGCATCAAACGTTTGAGACCATTGCAGTATAAGTGAAGCGTTCAGTTTTATTAATTTTATGTCGTAACCACTGCTTAAAGTGGCAACACGCCCCACAATATAAATATTTCCGTTGGCATCTTTGGTTATGTCGGCAGGTTTATCAAAACCTACGGCACTTCCCGAATTTCTGTCAACGTTTATTTGAGAGCCGCCCGGGCTGTATTCTACTGTTGCAATATCCCAGTTGTTTACAGCGGAGGAACTTGCACCCGTAACGTAAATGTTGCCGTTAGAATGAACGGCAATTCCAATCGGTAATTCGTATAACGAAACATAGTCGTAAACACTTGCCCAAATTACAACACCTGTATTTTTGTTTATCTTTAAAGTTGCAAAGTCTGTAAGAGAGGTAATTCCAAAGCTGGCACCCGTAAGATAGCAAAAGTTGCTGTCGGCAATTATTGCAGAAGGCACATCATAATTATTGCCGTTTCCGTTGTAGGTGTTCTGCCATTGTAAATTTCCGTTTGCATCGTATTTAGCAAAAAAATAATCGTAATTATTCAGTGTGTTTTGAATTGCACCTGCAATAAAAATATCACCGTTGCCGTCAATAAAGTTTGCCGTTCCAAAGTCTTTGCTGTTGGCAGTTCCGTTTATTTGCTGGCTCCACATTATTGTGCCGTCAGGTGCAAATTTAGTGGTAAGAATATTTGCGTCTTGTCCGCTTGCAAGGATATTTGAAGTAACAATTAAATTGCCAAGAGAATCCATTTAAGTTGCAGAATAGGGTATAGTGTCACGCAGTCCGTTGGTTGCCGACCACTCTTTTCTGACAAGAGAAGTTTGGGCAAAACTGTTGCTTGAAATGACTATAAGTAACAATGCAAACAGAATTATTTGAAAAGTATATTTAGTCATTTTGTTTATGTTTTTTGTTGAAAAATTGAGTGAATAAAAGTAAAGAAAAAAAATAAAGCATTGTCAGGAACTGTCGTAATAAACACGCCAGTTACAAATTAGTAAAAAACCGTCAACAGGTGCGGTTGCCCTGCGGTTGGTAGATTTTGGCTCTTTTGTATTTTGTGCAGTTGCTTGTCGCGCTTGGTAAAATACAAATTGACTCGTCCTAAAAGAAGGTTACAGTTTAATTGATTAATCCTGATTTAGGTTTACAGTTTATTTTTAGTCCTGAATTGGGTTTACAATAGTAGGACCTTTCGATAATAATTCTTCCATAATCTTTCTGTTTTGATTTTAGTTTTTGAATGATGAATAGTATTTGGTGTGAAGTTACTGATGCTCATGTGAGGTCTTTCGCTATTGTATAGATTCACTACAGCTTTTAGTAATCCCTTTGCATCCTTGATGTTATCAATGTCATAGGTTTCTAATTACTCATCTTTAATAATTCCGTTTATTCTTTCTGCTACTGCATTTTCTAAAGAATTTCCATTTTCAGTCATGCTGATTTTTATGCCTTTGTCCTGCAATAGCTTTACATAAGCATGGCTGCAATATTGAATGCCTCTGTCGCTGTGATGGATTAGGTTCAAAGGCTCTCTGCCCCCAAGGCAGAGAGAGCCATTTGCAAAGCATGAATACTTTCTATCGCTTCCATTGTTTCAGCTACTTGATAACCTACAATTTTATGTGAGTAAGCATCGGTAATAAAGCTGATGTAAAGATGTTCGCCTGTATTTATTTTCCAATAAGTAATGTCACTCACCCAAAGCTGATTGGGTGCAGTAGGAACAAACTCACGAATAAGGTTTGGATACTTTCTCAACCAGTGATAGGAGTTAGTCGTTTGTATTCTTCGCTTACGTTTTCTTACCAATAAATGATTGGCTGAAAGCATATTGAACAGTGCATCTCTGCCTATTTTTATTTGATGTTCAAACAAAAAATATTGCATTTCTTCTAACAATTTTCTTGTACCTAATCGCTTTTGGTGCTTGCTATAACGAAGAACCTTTTCAATGATTATATCCGATTCAAACGCTTTTTGCTGAATGTATTTTATACCCTGATAATAGGATTGCCTACTATAACCAAGCAGCAAACAAAGTTCGTTTACACAACGAGGCTCACTTTGTTCTACTGTTTCTACCGCCTAGTGCCAGACTTTTTTCGAATATCAACCTTAAGCTGTTCTTCTGCAATATCTATCATTGCGTTTTGTAGCTTATTGTGCAATTGCTTTACTTCATTAGAAAGCGATGCCTCCTCTGCTTTCTGTTCTTTGGGTTTGGATGAATGTTTTCGCTTTTTTCCTTGTTAGTTCATTACCCACGAATGTATTAATCTAAAATCAATACCATACTTGAGCCCTATTTTTTGGTAACTCAAATTACCTGTTAAATACTCGGCTATTATCGCCTCTTTTTCTATTACTTTTTTGTCCATTTTGTTTACATTTTATTGTAAACCTATTTAGGACGAGACAGTTGTCAAATAGCATTGCGCGTGTCTATTAAAATAGAGGCTACTTCCCTCCGCTTTCTTTTGTGTTGCTGTTTGTAGCAGTAGCCGCCATAGTCCCCAAATCGCGATCAAAGAAATAAATACCTCCTTTATCGGTTCCTATTAACTTTAACTTATCCAATACATTGCGCGCCAAGGCTTCTTCTTCAATTTGTTCCGATACGTACCATTGCAAAAAATTATGCGTGGTGTAATCTTTCTCTTGTAAGCAAATATCAACCATTTTGTTAATTTCTGCCGAAACAAAAATTTCATGTTTTAATACTTGCTCAAAAACCACTTGTAATGATTTGAATTCTTTTTCGGGTTGCTTTATTGCAGGAATGAGAGCTTTACCTCCACGCTCGTTGACAAATTTTACGAGTTTTATCTGGTGCATACGTTCTTCGTCAGACTGCCGGTATAAGAATGCAGCCACCCCATTAAAACTTTGATTTTCGGCCCACGAAGCCATTGCCAAATACAGTTGTGATGAGGCTGCTTCTAATTCTATTTGTTTGTTAATAGCTGATTCGATTTTTTTAGATAACATAAATACTTTTTTTAAATGAATATCTTTCTGTATTATAATATTGTTCCTTTAAGGAAAAACAAAGCAAAAGTAAAATAAATAACCAAACCCGTAACATCTACTAATGTGGCTACAAAAGGGGCAGATGATGTGGCCGGGTCAGCCCCGATCTTTTTTAAAATGATAGGTAACATACTGCCCATAATTACCCCCCAAAGCACAACTCCCAGTAATGAGAAACTAACCGTAGCGGCCAAGCCCATCCAATGTGGACCATAAGCATGTGTAAAATAATTCCAAATTCCTACACGGGCAAATCCAATCAAAGAAAGTAATAAGCCTAAGCCAAAACCTGAAATTAATTCTCTGCGTAGCACCTTAAACCAGTCTTTTATTGTTATTTCGCCTAATGCCAATGCTCTAATAATAAGTGAAGCCGCCTGAGAACCGGAGTTACCCCCACTACTAACAATAAGCGGAACAAACAATGCCAATACCACCGCACGAGCAATTTCATCTTCAAAATGAGCCATAGCAGTTGCTGTAAGCAGCTCTCCTACAAACAATATAACCAGAACCAATCCGCGTTTTCTAATCATAGTAGGAATGGGGACATCCATATAGGGCTCTTCCAGCGCTTCAACACCTCCTAATTTCTGAATGTCTTCAGTATATTCTTCTTTAGAAAGGCGCAGCACATCATCCATAGTTACAATTCCCAAAAGCAAACCACTTTTGTCTATTACGGGTAAAGCGGCCCGGTTATTTTTATTGAAAGCATGTATAGCCACCTCTTCATCATCTAATACTGACAAAAAAGTGTAACGACCATTAATTATTTCCTTCAAGTGGGTGTTTGGCTCAGCCAGTAATATTTCTCTTACCTTAATATCATCAACAAGCTTCCCTCGCTCATCAATAATATAAATAACATCAAGGGTTTCGGAGTTCTCTCCATATTTTCGAATATAATTTAATACATCCGTTACCGTCCAATCGGCTTTAACCGCAATATAATCGGGGGTCATTAAACGGCCAATAGAGTTTTCGGGATAGCCCAATAAGTGAAGTGCTACCGAACGTTCATTTATAGTGAGCAGCTTAAGGTGTTTGTTCAGCATTTCGTTGCTCAACTCCTGAAATAGAGCCGTTCTTTTATCGGGGCTCATATCATTAATAATCAATGTTACCAATTTATTGGGCAATAAATCAAGCAGGGCAATTTGAAAATTGATATCCAGCAATTCATAAGAGGCAAAAGCCAACTCACGGTCTATAGCTTTAAATACCATGAGCAAACTATCTTCATCGAGGTGGTTCAGCAAATCTGCTATTTCCTCGGGCATGCAATCAGCAAGGTATTCTTTTAACCCGGTTTTATTTCTGCTTTCCAGTAAGGCTAATATTTCTGATGTCGCTTTCATGTTACTTACTACAATTTAAACGAAAAAAACTTATGGGCTAAAAAGCTAAAAATTCCAATAGTAACAGCCGATACTGCTCGGGATACAGTAGCATACCAATGCAATTGAGAGGTTAAAAACCACATCAAATAATAATTGCTTACCAACACAACCATATTCACTAAAATAAAACGTAATAGTTGCAAACGTGTTTTACTTAGCGACTGATTGAATACAAACAGCTTCGTAATCGTAAAATTAGTGATTAAACCACAGCCAAAGCCACAAACTAAAGCTATTGAAGGGGCTTTTAATTGAAAGAAACCCAAAATAGTGTGTGGTTGCTGATGCAAGATTATGTTAAATACAAACCAAAAAACAAGTACATCAACAACGGTAGCTGTTACGGCAGCAAAAAAATAGCGTACAACGCCCTGTTGCCACATTCCATCAATAGCTTGTAGCCACCATTGGCCATCGTGCAAACGCAGTTTACATACAATAAGCAGCGCCTCCTTAAAACTTGGCTTATTTTGTTTATATGCAGTTATTCTCTTCATCTCAAAACAAAACTTTAGGCGTATTTATGTGGTATAAGGTAGTTTCTTACATAATCAGTAATGCCTTGCTCCAAATTGTAAAACTCACGAAAATATCCAATAGCCTTCAATTTTTCCATTTTAGCCTCGGTATAGTATTGATATGTATTTCTAATATCTTCAGGAATATTTACAAACTCTATTTGTACTTTCTTATTTAATCCGGCAAATGTACATGCTGCCAAATCATTAAATGTGCGTGCTTGCCCTGTTCCCAAATTGTAAATTCCGCTATTTTTACGATGGTGCATAAAAAAATAAAGAACTTCTACAACATCTTTTACATATATAAAATCACGCAATTGCTCGCCATCTTTAAAGGAGCTCCTGTGACTCTTAAACAACTTCAAATATCCGGTTTCTTGAATTTGATTAAAGGCATGATAAACTACCGAAGCCATTCGTCCTTTGTGATATTCGTTTGGACCATAAACATTAAAGAATTTAAGCCCTGCCCAAAAAAACGGTTTATGCTCTTGCTCCAAAACCCACTTATCAAAATCATTTTTAGAGGCCCCGTATGGGTTTAATGGATGCAAGTGCGAAATGTTATTTTCGTTATCATCATATCCCATTTCTCCGTTTCCGTAGGTGGCTGCCGATGAAGCATAAAGTATTGGTATGCAATATTGAACACATGCCTGCCAAAGTGCTTTACTGTAGTTTAAATTCAGTGTATCAAACACCTCTTGATTAAATTCAGTAGTATCTGTTCGTGCCCCTAAATGAAAAATAAATTGTATTTGTTGCTGATTTTCTTTAAGCCAATCCAAAAACAGATGGCGTGGTATGCAGGTGCGGTATTTCTTTGTTTCCCAGTTTTTTTGCTTGTGTATTGCGGTAAAATCATCTACCAGAACCAAATCGGTAAAATTTTGTTCGTTAAGCTTGGCAATTAAGCAACTCCCTATAAAGCCAGCGGCACCAGTAATGATTATCATCCGTCTGTTTTTTACATGTAATTTTGGAAAACTTTATGAGGTGCAAAGCTACATAAAATTGCATGAGTACAAGGAAACAAAATAATTTTTATTGACTTTATAAAAAGACTCCTGATAATCTCTAAAAATTGTTTGTCAGGTCATCGCTCTCATCAAATTATTTTTTTATGTTTGTCAAATAATAAAATCAAAAAATACTATGAATTTTCCAGAAACTTTAAAGTACACAAAAGACCATGAATGGGTAAAAATAGAAGGCGATCAAGCTCTGATAGGCATTACCGAATTTGCCCAAGGAGAGTTGGGAGATATTGTTTATGTGGATATTAGCACAGAGGGCGAAACGCTTGAAAAAGATGCTGTTTTTGGTACTGTTGAAGCCGTGAAAACAGTTTCTGATTTATTTTTACCATTGAGTGGAAAAATAATTGAGGTTAATAAAGAGTTAGATAGTAATCCGGAGTTGGTTAATAGCGACCCCTATGTAAAAGGATGGATGATTAAAACTTCTATTCAAAATAAATCTGAAATTGACACTTTGTTAACTGCTGCACAGTATAAAGAGTTGATTGGGCATTAGCCCCCTTATTTTTAAAAATGAAAAAGCCTATAAAAAGATATGCTCCACCGGTCGTATGGGCTTTATTTATAGCAGTTTTATGCGGATTGCCCGGAAAGGACATTCCGCATATTTCTTTATTAGAGTTACTGAATTTTGATAAGTTTGTTCATGCTTCTTTATTCTTTATTCTTGTTATTTTAATTTACAGGGCAGTACGCCAAACTCCTAATCGAAAAAATGCTATGGTATATGCACTATGCCTCAGCGTTCCGTATGGAGGTATTTTAGAAATTTTACAACAAGAGCTATTTAAAGACCGTGCTGCCGATTTGCTTGACTTTACAGCCAATTCTTTAGGCTGCCTTTTAGCATGGGGATACATTAGTTTTCAGGAAAATAGAAAAATAAAATCACTCATTTATAGCTATTTTAATCCTAAAAATTAATTGTTTTTAAAAAACTGTCCTGCTCGATTTTAGTTAATTATTGCGTTAACACCTACTTTTTTCAAATTAACTAAAATGACAACATTTAACAAAAAAATCAAATTTTCACATATAAAAGTCTATATATTTGTATATTAATTTAATTCAATCTTTTATAAAACAAAACACCTATGAAAAAACTACTACTCAGTTTGTCTGTAATAGCTATAACGGGCTTTGCAAACGCACAAACTTTCTTTTCTGAAAACTTTAACAACACAAATGGTACTGCTTTGCCTACCGGTTGGTCTCAAAACGGATCAGGATGGAAAACAGCTACCCCTGCAACCTTTAACAGCAGCTCTTTTGGAATTCCAAGTACGACTGATGGCCGTGCTTTAGGGGTTAACGATGATGCCTCACAAACTGCCGATAACAGCAACCAAATTGTACAAACTCCTTCTATTGACTTAACCAATGGAACCGCAGCAGCGTTATATTTGAAATTGGATCTTGTATTCCCCGGTGCTACTTACCAAAGCATTACTGAAAACCTAAAAATTCAAGCATCTACTGATAATGGAGCCACATGGACCGTATTGGAAGATGTTGTAGGGCCTTTAGATATGGATTGGCATGCAAAATACATCTCATTAGCAAGTTATGCCGGAAACGCTAATGTTGTTATTGGATTCCGTTATGATGATGGAACAGGTTGGTTATATGGAGCCGCAATTGACAATATGGAAATTTTAAATGTGCCAAGCTTTGATCTTGCATTAACTGCTGTTTCTCCGCTTCAAGGACAAGGTGATTCATACGGAATAGTTGGAGCCAACAAAACTATCACCGGTTCTGTAACAAACTTGGGCGCAACGGCACTTACTTCATATACAGTAAAATACCAACAAGGAGCTAACCCGGTACAATCTTATACCAAAACCGTAAATTTAGCTGCTTTTTCTAGTGATAACTTTACGCACAATGTTCCATTCTCTATCCCTGCTGTGGGTTCATTCCCTATAACTGTTTGGGTAGAATTAGCAAATGATGCTAATCTAAATAACGATACTCTTGAAGCTTTTGCACAAGGAGTGCCTGTAGTTCCGGTAAAACGTTTATTGTTTGAAGAAGCCACAGGAACTTGGTGTGGATGGTGCCCACGCGGAACAGTAGCAATGGATGACTTTGCTGCTAATCATCCGGGGGTAGCTGCACAAGTGGCTGTACATAATGGTGACCCTATGGTGGTTACTGCTTATGATAATTTAATGGGAACTTTTGTAGATGGCTATCCAAGTATGGTGGTTGAAAGAACAAGTGTAATCGATCCGGGTGATTTAGAAGATGGTTACAACCAGTTAGCCGGAAGTTTTGGATATGCTGAGTTTACTATGGGTGCTATAAACATTTCTGGTAATTCAGCTACCGTTCCGGTAACTATTATTCCTGCAGTTGATATTACTAATGCTAAAGTTGCTTTAGTGGTTACTGAAAGTAATTTAATGGGTACCGGTTCTAGTTGGAATCAGGTAAACTACTATGCCAACAATGCAGCCGGACCAATGGGAGGTTTTGAAAGCCAACCAAGTAGTGTAGCTAACACTAGATTCCATTTTGTGGCTCGTTTAGCTTCACCTTCGCCATCAGGCTCAACTACCAATGTACCCGCTACAATGACTGCTGGAAGTACCTATAATTTAAACTTAACTGCCAACCTAAACGCATCTTGGGTTCAAAGTAACCTACAGTATGTGGCTATTTTATTAGGGTCAGACGGTAAGGCTTTGAATACAGCTTTCTCAGCAACTCCTACTTTACTTCCTATCTTTGGCCCATCTGCAGTTACAAATACCAGCGCAGGAGTAGCCCACATGGAAGCTTTCCCTAACCCGGCTAATGATCGTGTAAATATTGCTATTGAACTTGAAAAAGCAAGCAATTTAAACATGGTTATTACTGACCTAAGCGGAAAAGTAGTATATGCTGTTACACAAAATTTAAACTCCGGAATAAACAATGTTCCGGTTGAAACTGCAGCTTTTAGCAACGGTATTTATATGCTTACTGC
The DNA here is from genome assembly GCA_963169745.1 of Bacteroidota bacterium. Lineage (GTDB taxonomy): Bacteria > Bacteroidota > Bacteroidia > UBA4408 > UBA4408 > CAIKXD01. The sequence goes on along the minus strand of CAUJCU010000024.1, from coordinate 98,820 downwards.
ACAAACTGAAAATGGTACCACAACAATGAAACTTGTAGTTAACCACAACTAATTTTTAAGTTTTATTACAACAAAAAAAGCTGCTCAATAGGGCAGCTTTTTTTGTTGTTTACTTCGTGTGTTTTGCGTATATTTGTAACAAATAAATACTCATAAATATGCTCACAGCAGAGAAGGAACTTAGGGTGTCTGAAAAAGCCGAAAAACTTAAAGGAAGTGAAATTATTAAACTAGCCCGCGAGGTTAACGACAAAATAAGTAAAGGCGAACAAATTACGAATCTTACCATTGGCGATTTTAATCCCCAAATTTATGCGATACCCGAAAAACTAAAAACATGCATTGCAGAGGCCTATCAGAAAGACCAAACCAATTACCCGCCAGATGATGGTGTAGCGGCACTGCGCGAACAAGTAAGTGTATATATTAAACGCTATGCCGGTTTAAATTACCAACCCAATGAGGTTTTAATAACAGGTGGTGCACGACCTATTATTTACTCCTTATACCAAACAATTGTTGACCCGGGAGATAAAGTAATTTTTCCAATTCCTTCATGGAACAATAATCATTATTGCCATCTGCATCAAGCACAAGCTTTAACGATAGAAACCAAGGCCGAAAATAATTTTATGCCTTTGGCAAGTGATATAGCCCCTTTGGTTAAAGAAGCCGCTTTAGTAGCCTTGTGCAGTCCTTTAAATCCTACAGGAACTATGTTTGGAGAAAAAGAACTCACAAAAATTTGTGAACTTATTATTGAAGAAAACAAGCGGAGAGCGCCAAACCAAAAGCCTTTGTATCTACTTTTTGATCAAATATATTGGAAACTTACCTATGACGGTGCCATACACCAAAATCCAGTAAGCTTGCGTCCCGAAATGAGGGATTATACCATTTTTGTTGATGGCCTGTCAAAGGCTTTTGCAGCAACAGGACTTCGTGTAGGCTGGACCTATGGCCCCAAAAGAGTAATTGACAAAATGAAAGCCGTACTCGGGCATATTGGAGCTTGGGCACCTAAACCGGAACAGGTTGCTGTTGCCGATTTTCTAACCCACACCCCAGAAGTAGAAAGCTATCTTAGCACCATTAAAAACCGTCTTTATACTTCCCTTTTAGCCCTTTATAATGGTTTTTCTGCATTAAAAGAAAAAGGATACCCTATTGCTGTCATCAAGCCACAATCGGGTTTATACTTGAGTGTTTATATCAATCTTAAAGGGTATAAGTTACCTGATGGAGAAATTATTACAAACACCGAACAAACTACTTTCTTTTTGCTTAATTATGCCCGGTTGGCCATTGTACCTTTTAAAGCATTTGGCACCCAAAATGACGACCCTTGGTATCGCATTTCAGTAGGGAACTGTAAAGTAGAGGAAATTCCCGAATTGTTTATACGGCTTGAAAAGGTATTGGCTCAGTTATCTAAGTAACTTATATAAAATATTTATAGGTATTTAAACGTTATAGTTTAAAAATTATCTTTGCGCCTTGTTTAAAAAATAATGAAAAATAATTACTGTGTAGTTTTGGCCGGTGGTATTGGTAGCCGCTTTTGGCCCATGAGCAGAACCAATCATCCTAAACAATTTTTAGATATACTGGGTTTGGGAGAAACTTTATTACAGCTTACCTATAACAGGGCTTTAAAACTCTGTCCGCCCGAAAACATTATAGTGGTCAGTAATGAAATATACAAAGATTTGATCCACCAACAACTGCCCATGCTTTCTGAAGATCAAATTTTACTGGAGCCGGCTCGTAGAAATACAGCCCCTTGTGTAGCGTATGCCTGCTATAAAATTCATGTCAAAAACCCTCAAGCCAATATTGTTGTTACCCCGGCCGATCACCTTATAATTAAAGAAAATACTTTTGTAAAAGCCATAAAATCAAGCTTTCGTAAAGCCGCCTCTGAAGATTGTTTGGTAACCCTTGGAATTAAACCTTCGAGACCGGATACCGGATACGGATACATTCAATTTATTGAAAGCAACAAAATAGAAGAAGATAAAAGAATAAAAAAGGTAAAAACATTTACTGAAAAACCCGACTCGGAAATGGCTCGTTTTTTTATTCAAAGTGGCGATTTTTTATGGAATTCCGGAATTTTTATTTGGACTACAAAAAGCATCATTAAAGCTTTTGAACAACACATGCCCGAAACTGCAGCCCTTTTTGCCGAAGGAAATAAACTCTATTACACCCCAGATGAAGCAGAGTTTATTAAGAGGGTTTATAGCGTTTGTAAAAATATTTCTATTGATTATGGTATTATGGAAAAAGCATCAAATGTTTATGTGCGCTCTTCCATTATTGGTTGGAGCGACCTAGGCACTTATGGTTCTTTATATACACACACAGCCAAAGACGAAAATCAAAATGCTGTTATCAATAAAAACGCTCTTATGTACAACTCTGAAAAGTGTATTGTAAGTGCGCCAAAACAAAAATTAATGGTTATTGAAGGGTTAAACAATTACATTGTGGTTGATACGCATGATGTACTGCTTATTTGTAAAAAAGAAAATGAACAGCAAATTAAGCAGTTTGTGAATGATGTAAAGATTACAAAAGGTGACAAGTTTATATAAGCCTAAGTAGTACCTTTAACCTGCTTGTTTTCTTTTTTTTAATGCCTTATTTATGGCTAATTTACTGCTTCATGAAAGTAGCCCTTATCTCCTGCAACACGCACACAATCCGGTAAACTGGCTGGCTTGGAATGAAACAACATTGGCTTTAGCTAAAAGTCAAAACAAATTGATGCTCATTAGTATAGGATACAGTGCTTGTCATTGGTGTCATGTAATGGAAAGGCAATGCTTTGAGAATAAAGAAATTGCCCAGCTTATGAACAAGTATTTTATTTGCGTTAAAGTAGATCGCGAAGAAAGGCCTGATATTGATGCTTTATACTTACAAGCTGTTCAGCTTATGAACGGGCAAGGGGGCTGGCCACTTAACTGCTTTACATTACCAGATGGCCGCCCTGTGTACGGAGGTACTTACTTCCCACCTGAGCAATGGATAGCAATACTCGAAAATCTGCAACACCTCTTTGAAACAAATGTTTCAAAAATGGAAGAATATGCTCAAAAATTGGCTCAGGGTTTAACCCAGTCTCAAATTTATTCCCCCAAAGAAAACAAAACCACCGACTTAAAATACCTACTCCAAAAATGCTTAGAGAAATGGAAAAAATCTTTTGACCATGAGTATGGTGGCTCGCTGCAAGTTCCTAAGTTTCCTATGCCGGTAAACTATTTGTTTTTACTGCTGTATGCCCATAATCATAAAGAGCATGATGTGTTGCAGCATGTTTACCTAAGCTTAGTAAAGATGAGCCAGGGTGGTATTTTTGATCAGGTAGGTGGCGGCTTTGCTCGATACAGCACAGACGGCAAATGGAAGGTTCCTCACTTCGAGAAAATGCTTTACGACAATGCCCAGCTTATTAGCCTTTACAGCAAAGCATTCTTAATACAACAAAATGAAACGCTGAAAGAAACAATTGAAGGCTGTATTAGCTTTATAAATTATAAAATGAAGGGAGCAAAAGGGGAGTTTTTTTCGGCCTTAGATGCTGATAGCGAAGGCATAGAAGGCTTGTATTATATTTGGAAAAAAGACGAACTGCAGCGGCTTATTACCCATAATTACGCCCTATTTACCGACTATTACAGTATTCATAATGAGGGCTATTGGGAACACAATGCCTACATTTTATGGCGTACTCAAACTGATGAGGCCTTTTGTAATAAACATCAAATTAGTGCACATGACTTAAAATCTTTAAAGCAAAATTGGCAAAAAACACTACTTACACAGCGTAATAAAAGAATTCCTCCAGCACTTGATGATAAAGCCCTGTGCTCTTGGAACGCCATGATGATTGAAGCTTATGTAAATGCTTGGTTAGCACTGCAAAACAAAGATTATTTGACCATAGCTACAGCATGTGCCCAATTCCTTGTTTCGCACATGGAAAGCAACAACAACTCACTGTACCATGTGTATAGAAATGAAAAAGCACACGTTAACGGATTTCTTGAAGATTATGCTTTTACATCTAAGGCCTTTATTGAACTATATGCCGCTACCGGGGTTGAATACTGGCTAATATGCGCTCAAAAGTACGTAGAATATGCTATAGCCAACTTTTATGACCAAAGCGATGGTTTGTTTTACCTTAATAGCCATGCAGATGATGCCTTGGTTGCTCGCCAAAAAGAAATATATGATAATGTGATACCAGCAGCTAACTCGGTAATGGCTCATGTACTTTTTAGCCTGAGCATCTATTTTGAAGATGAAAAATACAGCCAAATGGCACAAAGAATGGCAGCCCTTTTTTATAGCGAAATAGAGCAGTTTGGTAGTGCCTTTGCAAACTGGGCACATTGGGTATTAAAATTTAATGAACCTATATATCATATTGCTCTTCCACTTAAAGATTTTGAACAAAATGTAGCCTTAATTGCCCAAGCTAATAAAATAAATACGTTTACTTTTGCTCTAAATAACAGCTCGGTATTACCTTTTATAAATGACAATAAGCAAGGGTCAAAATTTTACTTATGCGTAAACCATGTGTGTAAGCTTCCTTTCAATAATATGCATCAACTCTTAACCGCTTTAAGCTATGAATAACTATACCCGAGCTCTATACTTCATAAAGCACAGTAGTTTTGCTTTTTTGTTAGTGCTCCTGGTTGGGAAAGTAAAGGCACAAAACAATACACAATTAAATTGGATTAATGAACTCATAGAACGAAGCTTTCCCGTTAAAGAATATCAAGGAAAAAAAATAAAAAGTATAATCGTTGATTTTGATTTAAAGAGAGAAAATTCACGAATAGAAAAAGGAAATAAAAAATATATTTATCAATACCTGCCCGATGGTAATTTAGAGTCACTAATTGAAACCACACGCAATGACAATGGTTATGACAGTATTTTTACATTCTGCTACTATAATAATACAGCCAATTCACGTATTTCACGAACCTATAACAAAGGTCGTTACACAGCTGTATATCAAACATTTGACGAAGACAAAAAGCTGAGCCGGTATGTTGTGTGTTACGAAACCAACCTGAGTGACGATTTTCGCTTTTTTAAGTTAGGACAGCAAACCGTTATTCAAAGTGAAAGTTATAAATACGAATATATAAACGAAAATCAAACCCGAAAAAAGATTTTCAATGATAATAATTTGGTTTACAAAGAGGGGATTATATATACTGATGAGAAAAACAAAAAAACAATTGCTGAGGAATATACCTTTTTAACTACCGGAGTAAGAACGAATTACAAATATTTGTATGATAATAAAAGGCGTTTAACAGAAAGTTCATTTTATAGCGATGCAGCCGGTGAACTAAACGAAAAAACACTATTCCTATATACAGACTCGGTGTTAAACGAAGACAAATTATATAGAAACAACATCCTTAAAAATGAACGTTATTATTTTTACAATAAAGACTCTCATATTCTTGAAAGCATATTATGCAAAGTTTCAGGTTCCTATCTTTTTGAAATATATAACTTTCATTTTATTTTTTACCCCTAGTTGGCTTAGTAAAAAATAACCAATGCAAAATAACTAAAACTTCTCACTTTTTTTACTCATTTACTATTTTATCGAATCAATATAGCTGTGCAAAAGCAAGTTTTAATACACGTTTTTCTATTGAATATTGAAATTTTTGCTCTTTAAAATAAATTTTCTTAAAAACGTGAACTTTCTAATTATCTGTATTTCATCTTTTTGCAAATCTTTATAATCAATTCTCTTTGTAAAATCAAAAAACTATACTCGATTTCGTTTTTCAAGAGTTGTTTGTTTTGACTTTAACAAAATTATTGGCTTATGATGATTAAATTTGGTGTTTTATAATGCTGCATAAATTCAACAACGAACAACTTAATACTTAATCAAAATGAATCAAAAATTAATTTTAATAACAAAGGATGTTTTGTATCGGGAACAACACTGTAGAAAAAATAACTACATAGCTAAACTTTTAGGTATTTTTGTAAGTGTTGTTTTAATGAGTGCTAACCTCACAGCCCAAACAAACATTTTTGTTGGTACAGGAACCGTTAATCCATCCGTTGGCTCAAACCCCGGTTCTACTGCAAACGGTGCCTCCCCTTATGGTTATTGCACTAGTTCTGGTGCCATGGGTAAAAAATTACAAATTATTTACACGGCAGCAGATATAGGAGCAGCAATGACTACGGCCGGCTATTCTATTGGCTCTTCGTTTATTCACAATATTGCTTTTGATGTTTCAACTGCAACAGGGGCTGCTAATGCTTTTAACGGCTACACCATTAAAATGGCCAATGTAGCACAAACCAACTTTGCCGGTGCGGGGAGCCCATACACAGGCTCATTAACAACCGTTTACGGGCCAAACAATATTACTTACACAGCCGGTACAGGTTTTGTAATGACCTTTACATTACCCACTCCCTTTCAATGGGACGGAACCAGTAGTTTACTTGTTGAAGTATGTTATACGGCAACTACTCCTTTTTTAATTACTACATACGGCTCTTGCAGGCGAACCAATACCTCTGGTAACCAAATGTTGTACAATGGCGGGGCTTCAATAAATTGTGCCACTTCAACTTATGCAACGGCAGTAGCCGGTATTCCTAATGCCCGCTTAAATGTAAGCTCAGCCACACCTTGCTCCGGAGCGCCAGCCTTAGCAAACGTAGTTGCAGGCCAACAATGCATGGGCAATGGCCAAACCCTCACTTTAAGTGGTTTAGCAGGAGCTGCGGGCTATACATACCTATGGAAACAAAGTAATACCTCCGGTGGCCCCTATACAAATGCCTCCGGAATTAACAATGCTGCTACTTATACCACTCCGGGAATTTTACCCTTTTCAACAACATATTATAAATGTGAGGTGACCTGCTCAAACTCAGGCTTAACTACACCCTCTAACTATGGGACGGCTACTTATGCCAATTTTTTAACTTGCTACTGCAATACCGATTTTAGTTCAGCTGCAGCCACTACAGCAAGAGGTTTAAGAAATGTAACCCTGGCAGGTAATAATGTTACGATTAATAATAATACTTTGGCTAACACGGCAAATCCTTCGCCTTATAATCTGTATGCCACTCCTGTGGCCGATTTAACCACAGGTTCGAGTTATAGCTTATTAACAACCGTGGGCACAGCCACAAACAATTTGCATTATGTAAAAGCCTGGATTGATTATGATCAGGATGGGATGTTTGGAGGCTACACAAGTTTGGGCCTTGCTGATGTTAATGGAGATTACGGTATAGGAGGCTTAGTTTATGAGCGTATAGCAGCAGTAGGGCCTACAACCAATGTGCAATCGACCAGCAACTTTACCGTACCCGCAGCTGCCACACCCGGAGTAACCGGTATGCGCGTGCGCTACCGCTATGGTGCAAGCAATGCTGCTGTTGGTTCTTGCGTAAAATATACAGGTTCTGCAACTGGCGGTGGTGCCGGAGAGGTAGAAGATTACCGTGTTGATATTCAAATGAGTTGTACGGCTCCTTCGGTAAGTTCTAGTGCAGGTAATGTTTCGCCATTAAATACAGATAACGCTACATTGAACTGGACCAATGGTAATGGTACCGGTGGCCGTTTAGTACTCTTACGTCAGGGTGCTGCAGTAAATGCCGGGCCCACATCAGGAACTACTTATACAGCTAATGCTGCTTTTGGTAGTGGCCAGCAACTAGGTACAGGTAATTTTGCTGTATATAACAGCACCGGTTCAAGCGTAGCCATTACCGGACTACTCCCTAATACCAGCTATTATTATGCTATATATGAGTTTAATACATTAGATGTTTGTTATGAATCAGTAGCCTATACGGGCAACTTCACAACAGCTTCATGCCATCCAAGCACACAACCAAGTGCTATGTCTGCCTGTACCGAGTACGACAAAATAAATCTTAGTTTTACCCCGGGCAATGGCACACATACTATTGTTTTGGCCCGTGCCGGCTCTGCTGTTAATGCCGATCCTGAATACAATACTTCTTATACCGGAAATAGCCTATTTGGCAGTGGCTCGCAAATAGGGACCGGTAACTTTGTTGTATATGATGGCAGTGGGGTTGGAAGCGTTACAGTTCCCGTAAGTGGCTTAAACCCAAATACTACGTATCATTTTAAAGCCTATGAATATAATGCTTCACCTAATTGTTATAATGTTATAAGCCCTTTAACCGGAAGCTACAGTACCCGTATGCCGGCTACATATACCTCAAGTACTACTACTCAGGTAAGTACCAGCGTTGAGCCTAACACACTGGCGGCAGAAGTTATTCGTTTAGATGTAGTTGTAGCCGGAGGTACCGATCCGGCTCTATATATGAATTCTATTACCTTTAAAACTACAGGAACCACCAATACAGCAACAGACTTAATTAATGCTAAAGTGTATTATACTGGAACATCCAACGCTTTTGCTGCTAAAACCCAGTTTGGTTCTACTTTTACAGCTTTTGCCGGAAATCTTACGGCCAATGGAAATATAGCCCTTAGCCCTGGAACAAACTATTTTTGGGTGGCTTATGATTTGAATTTGAATGCTACTTTAGGGAATAAATTAGATGCTGAAGTAGTATCATTTACGGTTACTGATATAAATGGTTCTTCTGTAAAAATACCGAGTGTAACCAGCCCTGCTGGCGACAGAACTATTGCCTTGTTTGGTGGCTCCTACTGTACGCCTTCACACAACAATTCAGTTGGTGATTGCATTAGCACAGTAGCTTTTGCCGGAACAAACTACACCGGTGGCAACAACTGTGGTAATTATGGAAATTACACAGCCCTTCCTGCCCCTACTGTTACACCGGGTAGTACCTACACGTTAAGCTATTATGCTGATGATTTTATTGGAAATACCAATAGTGCCTATATTGACTGGAACCAGGACGGTACTTTCGGGAACTCTGCTGGGGAGCAAATTACTATTGACCATGGTAGTTTTTCGGTATCATTGTCAGTTACAGTTCCTCTAACTGCGGTTCCAGGAACAACCCGTTTGCGTATAGTTAACAGGTTTCCGTCTGCAGGATCAAACCCTTGTATTGGGAGTAATGGAAGCAGTACCAGTGGTGTAACATCAGACTTTACTGTTGTTGTTCCCGGAGGTGGTGGTGGTTCACAAGCTGTATCTTGCCCTACAGCACAACCAACAGTAACCAGCCCGGTTAACTACAACCAAGGTGATGCAGCCAGCGCTCTAACAGCAACAGGCACTAGTTTGTTATGGTTTACCAGTCCTACAGCCGGAACAGGGTCAGCTACTGCCCCAACCCCTTCTACGGCAGCAGCCGGAACAACCAATTATTATGTAACTCAAAATGATGGCAGTTGCGAAAGCCCGCGAATTCAAATAGCAGTTTATGTAGCCAAAACACCATGCGGCCCTACTCAATATGCGGTTACCGGAACTTCGGCTTGTTATAATGTTACTGTAGGTTTAGCTAATTCTCAAACAGGGGTTAGCTATCAACTGTATTTAGATGGTAACCCGGTAGGTGCACCAATCAGTGGAACCGATGGAACTCCTATCAGTTTTGGCACACAAAGCACAGCAGGACTTTATACCGTTAAAGGAACCGATAGTCAACCTGTTACAACCACTATGAGTGGTAATGTAAGGCTTTACGCCAATCCTGTGCCTACTATTACCGGTACTTTATTGGGCTGTTTACCAAGTGGTGTTAACTTAAGTGCTTCTACCTCAACACCGGGTAATGGCACCATAAGCAGCTACCAATGGCAAGAAAACAGTGTAGATATTCCTTCAGCAACTAATGTAGGCTATAATACAACAATTAGTAATAATTACACTGTTGTTGTAACAAATAGTTATGGTTGTACTGCCGTATCGGCACCAAGCACGGTGGTAGTAAACACTCCATCAAGTGCTTCGGGTTCTGGACCGCTTTTTACTTGTGAAAATGGTATTATTACAGTAAGTGGCGCATCAGCAGCCAACGGAACCATAAGCTGGACCTTAAATCAAGGGAACGGATCCTTGAGCAATACGAGTACATTAACACCTACTTATACTGCTGTAGCGGCTGATGCAGGAACTACAGTAAAGCTTACTTTAACAGTAAGTAATCCGCCTTGTGCCAATGCTACATACGTACAAGATATTATTGTACGTCCGCGTCCAACCCTTAATCCAAGTTCTATAAGCATTTGTGTTGCAAATCCATCTGAAGTCATAAATGTAGTAAATCCACAACCCAATACAGATTACAAGTGGTCGCCAGCTAATGATTTATATTTAGATGCCGCCCTAAGTATTCCATACACTTTAAACACCCCTGCAACTACCGTATGGACAGCACCATTTGGAAATATCACATACCATGTTACCGCCACTAATACCGATGATAACTGTACCACTGGCATGACAGATATACTTGTGAGTGTATGCCCTACTCTTACACAAAGCATTTGTAATGCTGATGGGATACCTCCTATTCCGGTAACCAATTCTGCAGTTTTTACTTCGTACAGCTTAACCGGAGCCGGCTTTAGTGGTGGTTCTTCGTGTGCCCCTATTAAACGTGATATATGGTACCGCGCACAAGTGCCTGCAAATGGTGAGTTGCATGTAGTTACTGCTCCAGATAACAATCCAATAGCCAACCTAAACATTCAAAGTGCAGTAGTAACTATATTCACGGGACCTAACTGCAATAGTGTTGCTTCAGTAGCTTGTAACCAGGGAGGTGCTGCCGGTGAATTTTCTTATACTCACGCCTATGGTTTAACTCCGGGCTCAATGGCATACATACGAATTGGAAGTACCATTGCCAACAATGCTTTAGCTGCTCAGTTTATTAAAATGGCTGTAACCAGCGGGTTAGTATGGACAGCAGCTTTTAATGACGATTTCAGTAATCCGGCCAACTGGCACGGTGGAGATGCTACCGCTTTAACGGTTACCAACGCAAACCGTTCAGCTATTATCCCTCATAATGTAACCAAACCAAAACTACTTAGTAACGCCAATGTAAAAGGAATGAGTTTTACCAGTGCACCTCCTTACTTTATATCTCCGGGTATTGATTTGAATGGATATACCTTAAATGTAAAAGGTGATTGGCAAGTTGGGCCTTCAGTGGCTTCATCTACAACTTTAAACTGCAACGGTATAGTTGAATTTAACGGAACAGGAGCTACTGCACAAATGGTAAGCGGAAAAACTACCTTTGGAAATTTAACCACCAATAACACTACTGCCGGTGTAACCTTAAATTCACCTACTGGAGTAAGCTGTGTTTTAACAACTACTGCCGGTAATTTGAATAGTAACGGCAAGCTAATTTTACGCTCCACAGCAACCAATACTGCTTTAGTAAAACCCATGAGCGGGAATGTGATGGGTGATGTTTCGGTTGAACGAAAAATTGGAAGCACAACCGGTTATCATTACTTAACTTCTCCGGTAAATGGGGCTTTAGTAAACAATACTACAAGTGGCTGGCGTGATGACTTCACCATTTTAGCCTCTTTAGATGGTCAAATCTTTATTCCGGGAACCATTTACCAACAATTAGCCAGTGTATGGGAATATAACGAATCTAATTCAAACCCTAATCCGGCTTTTGGTTGGATAGCAACTACCGGAACAACTGACCCGATTACACCACTCAAAGGTTTTGCATGTGTAATACCCGCTAATACTGTTGTAGATGTATTTGGTCCTTTAACAAATGGTATTGTGCCGGGCGGATATGGCATAAGTCGTACCCTAGGTACAGGAGCTGGCGAAGGTTTAAATGCTATAGGAAACCCATACCCATCACCTATTAGTTGGAATGCCTTTAGAGCCTTACCTGCTAACAGTTCATTACTGTCCACAAACGGCTATCAAACTTTTATCTCATCAGGAGGTTATGTTGGCTCTTACGGAAGTTGGAATGGCACTGTAGGATCACCAATAAGTGTTACTGACCGAATTGCTTCATCACAGGGAATTATGGTTGATGCCTTGGCAACCGGAACCATTAATGCAGATAACAGTGTTCGTTTAACTTCAGCAGGAGATGTATCAGCTACTTTCTTTGGGTATAATAGTGTGCCCGATTTAATGCGTATGGAAATTACCGGAAATGGTTATGCCAGCGAAACAGCACTTTATTTTGATGCTGCTGCTAACGACCAATATGAACCAAGCCTCGATGCTAAATCAATACCTTCTATTGTAAACGGATTTCCGAATATTTATTCCTATATCGATAATCAGCATCTAAATATTAACGCTATGGGCAAATTGAACTCCAACAAAGTAGTACCTTTAGGATTAACCATAAGAGCTGCCGGTAATTACACCTTAAAAGCTACCGATATGAGCACCTTTGCCCCATCGGTAATTGCTTACCTTGAAGATGTTCAGGCAGGAACCATTACTAATTTACGTACCCAACCGTCTTATACTGTTACATTACCAGCCGGTGTTATAAATAATCGTTTCCTTATTCACTTCCATCCTGCTGTTGAATTACAAAGTATAAACGAAACTTGTCTCGGAAACGATGGTAAATTAATAATCAACTATCCTACAACAAGTACTGTAAACATACTTGTTAAAGACGAAAGTGGGACAATAATTACGACCTTGAATAATGTTTCAGGATCAGTAAGTGTATCAAATTTAGCAGCCGGAAATTATGCTTTAGAAATGACCTTTGGTATGGCTCCTAATACCTACACCACTACCGATTACTTTAGTATAGGCGAAGGCAATGCTGTGTATGCAAATATGAGCGCCAGTGCCACTACAGTAGATATGGCTGCTAACACGACCGTATTATTTACTGCTACGGCTCAAGGAGCAACTGGATTTAACTGGAATTTTGGAGATGGAACCATTATAAACAATGGTCCTGCAAACATTGCACACACCTTTACACAAGCAGGTATTTATGAGGTTTCTTTTGAAGCCGGAAATGGTTTGTGTACAGCCACTGCAACAACTACCGTTGAGGTAACTAACACAACCGGATTAACAGCTCTTGCTGCAAGCAATATAGTTGTACATGGTGTTGGTGATAAAGTTTCTATTCAATTTGGCAATAAATTAGAAGGAACAGGTTCTGTTGAAGTTATCAATATGCTAGGCGAAGTCATTAGCCATATAGAAAATGTTCCGATGAAAGGTCAAAAAGAAATTGCATTGACCAACATTGCAGCAGGACAATACATGGTTAAGATTTTATCAAACAACCAGTTATTCACCAAAAAAATATACCTAAGCCGTCAATAACAACGAATAAAAAGTTAACTGACAAACATAAACCCCGGGAGCCTTGCTCTCGGGGTTTATTGTTTATACACAAAGTTGGGATGCCCTTTTAGGATATAAACAGAGAAAGATATACAACTAAATTTTAATAAATCTATTTTTGCACTATGTTGTTGAAGCGATTTAAAAAATTTGTAGCTCAGGAAAAGTTATTTACCCCGAGTGATAAGCTACTTCTTGCCCTGAGTGGTGGTGTAGATAGTATGGTATTGCTACATCTTTGCAAACAAAGCGGCTTTGACATAGCTGTTGCTCATGTTAATTTTAAGCTTCGCGGAAAGGAAGCCAATCATAACGAAGCTTTAGTAAAAGACACCTGCAAGCTTTGGGGAATTAGCTGTCATACTCAATTTTTTAATACTAAAAAATATGCTGCAAGCAATAAACTGTCTATACAAGAAGCAGCAAGAGAATTACGTTACCGCTATTTTTTTAACTTGTGTCATGAAAAAGGATATACCAAAATTTTAACTGCACACCATGCTTCCGATAATATAGAGACCTTTTTTATTAACCTGTTGCGAGGGAGTGGTATTAAAGGTTTAAGTGGCATACCCCTACAAAGACAAGAAATAGTAAGACCTCTGCTTTTTGCTTCTCGACAGGAGATTGAAACCTATGCTAAAAAACACTTATTGCCTATTGCCGAAGACAGTAGCAATGCCAGTGATGCTTACCTGCGAAATAAAATCAGACATCATCTGATACCCGCTTTAAATGATGTTGAACCTGATGCCGGTAAGTATATGAATAAAAGTATAACGCATCTCAACAACGAAAAAGAACTTTTATTAGAGCTTTATGAAAAAGCTTTTGCTCCACTTTTAGTTTCTAAAAAAGACTATCAAATCATAGATAAAACAGCACTGCTAAAGTATAAACAAGCCGAAACGATGTTGTTCTTTTTTTTAAGTTCATTCGGCTTTAATGCCACTCAAGTAAGCTCCATACTGCAAAATCGAAAAAATAAGTCTGGAGTATTTTTTGAAACAGAATCACACCGGTTATTGATCAACCGAAACGAGCTTATACTAACCCCTAAAAAAACAGTAAAAAAAATTCCCGCAAAACTTATCTCCAAGCCTGAAGATGCTCTGTTAGAGCCATTGCCCCTGCACATTGAACAACGAGACCCAAGCAGTATGGTTGATTATAAAAACGCTGGATTATATGAAGCTTACCTAGATGCCCAAAAAGTACTTTTCCCACTAACACTCCGTTTATGGGAGCATGGAGATGAAATAATCCCACTGGGAATGAACAAGCGTAAAAAAGTGAGTGATATTTTAACAGATAAAAAAGCATCGGCCCTAGACAAGGAGCAATGCTATGTTTTAAGCGACAAACAAAAAAGAATAATTTGGATACCCGGTTACACAATTAGTCAATATTGCAAAATTGACACCGCTACGCTTCAAATTTTATATTTTAAAGCACAGTATATTTGAGCTTTCAAAGGAAATAAAAAACGAAGTACTTACTCGTTAAAGGATAGAATATTGTGCCCCCCTTCAAGCAAGTATTTATCACGCTTAAACAGTTTGAGATCAGCCTCAACCATTTCCTTAATGAGTTCTTCAACACGAAGCTTAGGCTCCCAACCTAATTCATTTTTAGCTTTAGAAGCGTCTCCAACAAGTAAATCTACTTCACTGGGTCTGAAATAGCGTGGGTCGATTTCAACAAGAAGATGACCGTTGGTTTTGTTAAAACCCTTTTCATCAACACCACTTCCTTTCCACTCTATTTCAATATCGGTTTCTTTGAAAGCCAATTCAATAAACTTCCGAACTGATATTTTTCGCCCTGTAGCCAGCACATAATCATCGGGCTTATCTTGTTGAAGCATGAGCCACATACCCTCTACATAATCGCGGGCATGGCCCCAGTCGCGCTCTGCATCAATATTGCCTATATAAAGTTTTTCCTGCAAGCCGAGGCTTATTTTGGCGACAGCACGAGTTACCTTTCGAGTTACAAATGTTTCGCCCCGCACCGGACTCTCATGGTTAAATAAGATACCATTGCAGGCATAAAAATTATAAGCTTCGCGGTAATTTTTGGTTATCCAGAAAGCATATAATTTGGCTACTCCATAAGGGCTACGCGGGTAAAATGGGGTTGATTCTTTTTGTGGAATTTCCTGCACATCACCATACAACTCAGAAGTAGAGGCCTGGTAAAAACGGGTTTTATCACCCATATTTAAAATCCGAATGGCTTCTAAAATTCTTAAAGTACCAATACCATCGGCATTAGCAGTATATTCAGGGGTTTCAAACGAAACTTTTACATGACTTTGAGCTGCCAAATTGTATATTTCATCGGGTTGTACCTCTTGAATAATACGGATTAAATTGGTGCTGTCGGTTAAGTCGCCATAATGGAGAAAGAAGTTTACTTTTTGTTCATGAGCATCTTTATATAAATGGTCAATTCTATCGGTATTAAATAGTGAACTCCTTCTTTTTATTCCATGAACAATATACCCTTTTTCTAACAAAAACTCGGCTAAATATGAGCCGTCTTGTCCTGTTATACCCGTAATTAATGCAACTTTTGCCATATCTAATTTAAAACAAAGTAGCAAAGATAAGAAAATTCCACAATGTTTTAGTTCTTCTTAAATGATATACTCCTTAATCTAAGGTATGAATTAAGCAAGGTGCTTTTAGTAAGCTTTGGTTTGATTTTTGTAAGAGTAGTTAACATTTTTTACTGGTGTTTTCTAATAAATACTTGATTTTAGTTGCAATTTTGCTCAGTAGTTAACCTTATTTTAATAATTTATGAAAAAATATATTTTCAGTATTTTCTTTATATTGTTTTGCTATCACACTCTTTGGTCTAAAGACAAAGAAGCTTATAACATCAAAATAAAAATAAACAACATCAGCAATACCGAGTGTTATGTAGGCTATCATTTTGCCGAAAAACAATATGTATCCGATACCTTAAAGGTAGATGATAAAGGGAATATGGTTTTTAAGGGAGAAAAACCATTAGAAGGTGGAATTTATTTGGTAGTTACCCCAAATAAAAAATATTTTGAAATGATAATTGCTGATGAAACCAATTTTTCGTTAGAGACCGATACTTTGGATATGGTGAAAAACATGAAAGTTAAAGGGTCAAAAGAAAATGAATGGTTTTATGATTATCTTAACTTTATGAATAATAAAGGGAAACAGATTGAAGCCATAAATAAAAATTATGAGCAATATAAAAGCAATAAAGATTCAGCGAACGCTATAAAAATCCGAATGGCTAACTTGGATAAGGTAGTAAAGGATTACAAGCTGAATTTTATGAAAAATCATCCTACATCATTTTTGGCAAAAATATTCCGAACCTCTCAAGACCCCGATGTACCTGAGGCTCCATTACTAGCCAATGGGAAAAAAGATTCAACCTTTGCTTACCGTTATTTTAGAGCACACTACTTTGATGGGATTGACTTTAGTGATGCCCGCCTCTTACGAACTCCTTTATTGTACAACAAATACAAACACTATCTCGAAAAATTAACCTATCAAATGCCCGACTCTATTGCACAAGCCTGTGAGTATTTGATAGAGAAAGCAAAGGCCAACAAAGAGATTTTTAAATACACGGTTATTTATACCACAAGCACCTACGAGGCTTCAAAAGTTATGGGCATGGATGCTGTTTTTGTGCGCTTGGTTGAAGATTATTATAACACCGGGCAAGCCTTTTGGGCTGACTCTGCCCTTCTTTTTAAAATATCGGACAGAGCACGCATTCTAAAACCCTTGCTATTAGGTAAAAAAGCACCTAATTTAATGCTTTATGATGACAAGAATCAATTACAACCTTTATGGGCTGTTAAAGCAAAATATACTATTATTTGTTTTTGGGATCCGGATTGTAGCCATTGTAAAAAAACTGTTCCGGTACTGGCAGAGGTTTACCACAAGAGCCTTAAAGCAAAAGGATTTGAAGTGTATGCGGTGTGTACCGAAATTGAAGAGGATAAATGGCATAAATTTATTGCCGACAACCATTTAGACTGGATTAACGTGGCCGATTTAAAACTACATAATACATTTCGATCGGTGTATGATATTAGTAGTACTCCTGTAATTTATATACTGGACGATAAGAAAGAAATTATTGCAAAAAAAATAGGAGTAGAGCAAATAGAGGAGTTTATGGAAAACTATTCAAAAATGATAGCCCAAAAAAAGAAATAAAAATCCCTTTACCGTTCCACAGTGAAACATCAAATTGATTTAGAAAATATACGTTTATATGCCTACCATGGCTGTTTAAATGAAGAGGCTTTAGTAGGTAGTAACTATCGTGTGGATATTACGCTTGAAACAGATTTTACTTTGGCTGCACAGCATGATGATTTAACCCAAACCATTGACTATTGTATTGTTTTTGAAATTGTTAAAGCCGAAATGGCTATCAGAGCCAAATTGCTTGAGAATGTAGCTCAAAGAATTTCTCTAAAACTTCGCGAAAAGTTTCATCATATCCATTTTCTTCGGGTTAAAATTACGAAACTTAACCCGCCAATGAATGGTAATGTGCAAGGCGTATCGGTAATTATTGAAAGCTAAATTACAGCTTTCAAATTAAATTTTACTAAGGCATAAGAAATACGCAGTCTTGTTTTTCTTCCTTCGCAAAATAGGGTTAACTGTATTAAGTAATTTTCTTTGTCTTGTAAGGAAATATCCCTTTTTTAAAACATGAATCTTTATATTTTTTCGTTACTTTGTATTACAATAACCATTTCTTTTCTAATATGAGCAACGCCAAAGCAAAATCTTCAAAAAATATTACCATAAACGGTAAAACATATACATACAGTTCGCTAAAAAAGTTACCTAAAAATATTGAGCACCTACCATTCAGCATTCGTATTCTTTTAGAAAATGTGCTCAGAAATTATGACGGTTTCAGTATTACTGATGAACACGTTGAAACCCTTTTAAATTGGGCACCACAAACTGTTGATAAAGATATTCCATTTAAACCAGCACGAATATTAATGCAGGACTTTACCGGTGTTCCGGCTGTGGTAGATATGGCCTCACTGCGTGCTGAATTTGTGCGGCATGGTAAAGATGGACAAAAAATTAACCCTGCCATACCGGTTGATTTGGTCATTGACCACTCCGTTCAGGTAGATTATTACGGAACCGATTATTCGTTTAATAAAAATGTAGAATTAGAGTTTGAAAGAAATCAAGAACGGTATGAATTACTCAAGTGGGCACAAAAAGGCCTGAACAATTTTACTGTTGTACCTCCCGGGATGGGTATTTGTCATCAGGTAAACTTAGAATATCTTTCAAAAGGTGTAATTGCGCGCGATGGTTGGCTATTTCCCGACACCTTAGTGGGAACCGATTCACATACCCCAATGGTTAATGGTATTGGGGTTATTGCCTGGGGTGTTGGTGGTATTGAAGCAGAAGCAGCTATGTTAGGGCAACCTATTTTCTTTACCTGCCCCGAAGTGGTTGGGTTAAAACTTACCGGAAAAATACCCGAACAATGCACTGCAACCGATTTAGTATTGTCTATTACACGACTGCTACGCGACAAGGGAGTTGTTGGAAAGTTTGTTGAAGTATTTGGCGATGGATTAAATAACCTTACTGTTACCGACCGAGCTACAATAGGAAACATGTCGCCTGAGTTTGGCTGCACGGTTACATATTTCCCAATTGATGAACGTACCTTAGAGTACATGTATGCCACTAACCGCAGCGAAGAACAAATTAAAATTGTAGAAAGCTATTGTAAAGAAAATTTACTGTGGCGAACCGGAAAAGAGGATATTTCATACTCTTCAATTGTAGAGCTTGATTTGGCCACTTTAGAACCTACTGTTTCGGGACCTAAGCGCCCGCAGGATAAAATTTTAGTAAAAGATCTTGCTAAAAAATTTCGAGAAATCTTAAAAAATGAACACAACCGCGAGTATCAGTTGCACACGCACCGTAAAGAACATATTTGGCTTACCGAAGGGGGCTCCGGAACAGAGTTTACACAAGGTAAAATGCCGGTACATGGCGAGTTGCGTTCCGAAATTGTTGCTGATGATGCTCATCACTCCGTACGTATTAAGCAAAAAAATAAAGAGTTTGTAGTGAGTGACGGAAGCATTACAATAGCCGCAATTACCAGTTGTACCAATACTTCCAACCCTGCTGTAATGATTGGAGCAGGGCTGGTAGCCCGAAATGCAGTAGAAAGAGGATTACGTACTAAATCCTGGGTAAAAACATCTTTAGCTCCCGGTTCAAAAGTAGTTACAACCTACTTGCAGCGTTCTGGTTTAGATGCCGATTTAGATGCCTTGCGCTTTCATTTGGTGGGCTACGGTTGTACTTCCTGCATTGGCAACTCCGGCCCGCTTCCTCCGGCTATTGCCACAGCTGTTGATAAAGGTGAGTTAGTGGTAGCTTCCGTTCTTTCGGGCAACCGCAATTTTGAAGCACGGGTACATCCTCAAGTAAAAATGAATTTCCTCATGTCGCCTATGCTGGTGGTAGCTTATGCTTTGGCAGGTAGAGTGGATATTGATTTAATAAATGACCCAATTGATTACGACCCCAATGGCGAAGCAGTTTACTTAAAAGATATTTGGCCTTCGAGAGAAGAAATTCAAAAGACTATTAACGAATGTATGAAGCAAGATGATTTTAAAGAAGTATATGATGTAATATTTGATGGAAGCACCGACTGGCAAGAATTAGAAGTAAACCTGGATCAAAATTTTGAATGGAATAACAACTCAACCTATATTAAAGAAGCACCTTTCTTTGAAAACCTTAAACCAACTCCAGATCCTGTTCAGGATATTAATGGAGCAAGAGTATTGCTATACCTTGGCGATTCGGTTACAACGGATCATATTTCTCCTGCGGGATCTTTTAAAGAAGATTCGGCTGCCGGAATTTATCTGAAAGAAAACGGGATAGAAAAAAAAGACTTTAACTCCTATGGTTCTCGTAGAGGCAATCACGAAGTGATGATGCGAGGCACTTTTGCCAATGTGCGTATCAAAAATAAAATTGCCGATAAAGAAGGCGGATACAGCCGCTACTTTCCTACCAACGAAGTTAAGACAGTTTACGATACGGCTATGTTATATGCAAAAGATAAAACACCATTAATAATTTTAGCAGGTAAAGAGTATGGATCGGGTTCATCACGCGATTGGGCAGCTAAAGGTACTTTTCTATTAGGGGTTAATGCCGTTATTGCCGAAAGTTTTGAACGCATTCATCGCAGCAACTTAGTTGGTATGGGAGTAGCTCCATTGGTATTTACCCAACAACAAAATGCCGAAACGCTAGGTCTGGATGGCACAGAAACTTATAGCATAAACGGACTTGCAGAAAACCTAAAACCACATAAAATTTTAGAGGTTAAAGCCATTCACCCATCAGGTAAAGAAACTAAGTTTAATGTAGAAGCACGCTTAGATTCGGCCATAGAAATTGAGTATTACAAAAATCAAGGGATATTGCAGTATGTGCTTAGAGAGTATTTGAAAGCAAATTAATAGTGACGTTTTTATTTTAATATCAAGCTCCAAAAAGAGAAATTTTTATGTTTTCGCTAAAAAGTATGACGAAAAAGAATGTTCCTGTAGGCACAGTTGAACATACTATGGCACCTTTGTTTCTGAAGGAGAAAAGAGGAATCAATCAATCCTTTACTGTTTTATTTTATGCAAAACAATACCTTGATTAAACCAAATTTTGTATGAATGAAGTAGTTGCTTATTTAAAATCACAAATAGGGAAAGATGCCTCAGCATCTATATCACCCTTAATGCGCTGGCTAAACCCCACCCTTATTTCGGTTGAGGAGGGAGAACTGTGCTTGCAATATTTAGTGCGCGAAGAAATGACCAATCCTTTACAAACCCTACATGGCGGAGCTACAGCAGCTATTGTTGACGACTCTATAGGAGCCGCTGTTTTTTCATTGGGTGCAGGAGCTTCATACAGAACCGTAAATATTACCATTGACTATTTTGCTCCTGCCCGAATAAACGAGTATATTAAAGTGAATGCCCGTATCGTAAAAAAAGGAAGACAAATTATTAATGCCGAATGCGAAATTTGGAATAACGATAAAAGCCGTTTGTTGGCAAAAGGGAACTCAAACCTTATAAAATTAGCCGAGTTTTAAACGCTAAGCCGGGTACTGAAAATGAAGGAAATAGTCTTAATAACCGGAGCAGGTGGCTTAATTGCAAAGCCCCTGGCCGAAAAGTTAAAAACCCAGTATCAAATCCGTTTTTTATCCCGAAATCCAAATGCAGAAAATGTATATAGATGGAATCCCGATCTTAATATGATAGATCCACAAGCCATTAAAGGAATAAGTCATATTATTCATCTTTCAGGAGCCAATATCATTGCAAAACGGTGGAGCAACAAAAGAAAAATAGAGTTGGAAAACAGTCGTATTGGGGCTGCAAAATTACTGCTCCAAACCCTGATAAAAGAAAATCAAAAAATACAAACTTTTATTTCTGCCTCAGCAGTAGGATATTATGACACTTCTGATCAACAGCACGTGCATATTGAAAATGAAGCCCCGGGTAAAGGCTACATGGCAACTTTAGTCAAACATTGGGAGCATGCAGCTTTTGATTTTGAAAAAGAGCAGATAGCCCAAAGGGTGCTCTGTTATAGGCTGGGCGTTGTTTTATCAAATCAGGGAGGAGCTCTTGTGCCCATGAAAAAATCGGTACAATTTTTTATGGGTGCTGCCTTAGGCTCTGGAAAGCAATACATGCCTTGGATTCATATTCAGGATGCTGTGCAATTATTTACTTATGGCTTAAATACACCTCACTTAAAAGGGATATATAATGCCGTAAGCCCGCAATCTGTAAGCAACAAACAGTTTACTCAATTATTAGGGCAAATATTAAAACGCCCTTTATGGCTTCCCAATGTACCGTCTTTTTTACTTAAAAAAATTTTAGGTGAAGCCTCTCAAGCTGTACTGGAAGGTACTGCTGTTTCATGTCAAAAAATTTGTGCTGCAGGCTATACGTTTCAATTTCCTGATTTAAAAAGTGCTCTTCAAAATTTACTTAAAAAATAAAATACCTTTGAATTTCGTTAAAACAAGATACAGTGAAAGTTAAATTAATATGGGATTTTTATGGCGATGAGGCTTTAGAGTATGCCCAACATCATACGGTGCATTTAACCGAATTTATAAGCGCCAATACAAAGTATAAAGCTAAGTCGGGTTATGAAACTGTTAACGAAAAAAATCATGCAATAGCTTACATCATTTGTGATAAAGAAGATATGATTTTTTTTAGAGACAAACTATTACCCAAGCGTGCCGAAGTTAGTGAAGAGTAGCAAGGTGTGATACATACTCCTTTATAGAGATTAATCAGTAAACACCTCGGGCAGTAACAATTTTTTTATTTTTGGAACAGGCCCCGGGCAATGGCTGCTGTGACACGATAAGCAGCTATATACAACAGCATTGTAATTTTTAATCCGGTTTTCATCAGTAGAAGCTATATAGTTATCCAACATTTGTAAGTAAGCTTTTGAGAACCCTTCAAAATGTTCATTCTTCGTTTCATCATCTGTTGGCTGTGCTGTATTTATAGCTAAAAATGCAGCCGGATAAGCCACATTTCTTTTTTCGGCAACAGCGGCACGCGCTTCTGCAGCATGACTATGCATTTGTCGCATAAGTAATGACAGCTCACTACTCCCATTAGGGTTTATTGCGTTAGTGTCAGCCATAGCCGTAGTAACAGGTGTCATTTTTCCTGTTATAAAAGTGGTTAAACCCAAAATGGCAATAAAAACAAGTGCAATTTTATTCATAAATAATAACTCCTTCGGCTTCAAAAGCAGCACTTTTTTCTGGTTCAGTAATTTTTTCTATTTCCTCCTTCGACTTTTTTGCATCGGCAGCATAATGTCGCAAATCTTCTACACTAGTTACATCATTGTAAGCAATTCCATCAATAACAGCCGTTTTTCCGGCACAATCCTTAGGCACAAAAAAATCATAATCTTTAAAACGAATACGCATTTTCTCCCCTTGGGTAGTTTCCATCATCATCCAGCAACCTTTTTTTTGGCATACATCTAAAATTTTACCTTCCACTTTTACCGGAATGGTATCTTTATTTGCAAGTAACCGAGGCACAGCATTGGCAGGGCGGGCATTAGAGGCATCAATCTTCTTTCCATAGTAGTAAGCTTTTTTCTCTTGAGCCTGAATGCTCAAAGCCATACATAAAGTCAAAAAAGTAAAAAAGAGTTTTTTCATGTTCATATTATTATAAATCAAAGGTAAACCTATTTTTTTTATCACAAAAATTAAGCCAATTTTTTGGAATATAGCCGGAGTATCAGCGTATTTTTTGGGTTATTTGAGCAGAAATGTGCTATTTTGTATAACTTAATTAGAGCAGTATGGATTTTTATATAATGGCCATTTTACTAGGCTTGGCCTTTGTACCTATGGCTTTAGGTATTTTTCTGTCGGCTAAAATTTTTAATATTCCTGATATTACTACTGATGGTAGTTTTACTTTAGGAGCTACATTATTTGCTGTTATGGCTACGCAGCACGTAAACCCTTATTGGGCCACTTTACTTATTTTGCCTGCAGGAGCACTGGCCGGAAGTATTACCGGTATTATTCACACACAACTAAAGGTAAATGCCCTGTTATCCGGTATCTTAGTAATGACTGCACTATACTCCTGCAATTTGTTGATTATGCAAAAGAGCAATATTCCGCTTGTTAATGCTTCCTCTATTTTTACTTCGGTAAATAAGCCTCACTTTATTTTTTATAATTTACTCCTAATTTTAGCTATTGCCTTGCTCATAGTATTATGTGTTAGCGCCTTGTTAAAAACCGATTGGGGTCTAACCATGCGTGCTACCGGAAGCAATGAAGATATGGTAGAAGCGCAGGGTATTAATCCAAATTACATAAAAACAGCCGGATTGGCTATAAGCAATGCTTTAGTGGCTTTAAGCGGCTGTTTGGTAACACAGTTGCAAGGTTTTGCTGATATTAATATGGGTGTAGGGATTGTAATTGCCGGACTGGCCAGTGTTATGATGGCCGATTCATTAACCACAAAAAACATCAAAAAGTGCCGTATTGACTCCTGTATTACTCGTTATGGCTGCTACGCTTTTGTATCGTTTGTTTATTGCTTTTATACTGGTTCAGGGTATAAATCAGGTTTATGTTAAATTGTTTACCGCGGTGCTTGTTTTAGTTTTTTTATCGCTTTCCCGATTTCGTTTTACTAAAAATTAATTCTTGTATGCTTGAGTTCCAAAATATATCAAAGTCTTTTGTTGATTTTTCGGGTCAAAAAATTTCGGTATTAAAACCCCTCAGTATAAGTTTTAGCCCCTCAGAATTTACACTTATTATAGGCCCTAATGGTTCCGGAAAGTCAACCATACTCAATCTTATAGCCGGCTCATTAAGCCCTGATGAAGGCCATATATTAATAGATGGCAAAGAGGTTCAGAAGCTTAAAGCCTATCAAAGAAGTGCACAGGTAGCTCGTATATTTCAAAATCCGTTACAAGGAACCGTGTCTGATTTAACGGTTATGGAAAATATGCGCTTAGCATACTTGCGAAACCATTCCAAAACCCTAAAATTTGGCATCACCAAGAGTTTTAGAGATATGGTAAAACAACACATTGCCGAGCTAAAGTTAGGTCTTGAAAATAAAACCGAACAAAAAATGGGTGTATTGTCGGGCGGACAAAGGCAAGTGCTTACCCTGGTTATGGCAACACTAAGCCGTGCTCAAGTTTTGTTGATGGATGAACCTACTGCTGCTTTAGACCCTAAGTCATCTCAAATGCTTATGGACAACGCTTCGGAAATAATTGCTAAAAAAAATCTAATTGCCTTAATGGTTACTCACAATATGCATGAAGCAGCCCATTACGGAAATCGTTTGTTGATTTTAAAAAATGGTGTTATTGAAGATGATATGAGCAGCCACAGAAAATCACAAATAGATGTTACAGCACTATTCAACTACCAAAATCAAGATCCCCTTTTCAGAAATTCTAAAGTTTCGTGAATCCCCTGGGTATATGAAACAGGATTATAATTAAAGTAATTCTCAAATTTTTTAGAACTAAACAAATACGGTTGTTCGTATTGGTATAGCATTTCATACAACTCTTTTATTGTTGGATTAAACCAACCATAGCTTTTTACCATCCAGCGGCTTAAAACAAAGTAATTATTATTGACAGAGAGGTAACGGGCAGCCTCTTCTATTATTTGATGTCCGGTAAGAGGTGTAGAACATGTGGGCAAGTGCCAGGTTTGTCCCAAAGTAGTTAAATCTTGACTTAACATATATAAACCTTGTGCCAAATCGGTTGTATAACTAAAAGCATGCTGAACATGAGAATTTACAAGCCATTGTGCATTTTTACTGACTAAAAGATTTTTAAAAACAAGTTGGTATAGCATACTCGAATTTTTAGAGTGCGGGCCATAAAAATCGGCCGACCGGGCTATACTTGCACGAATATTATTTTTTTTGATTTGTTGCAATAAGTAGGAGGCAATATTAGCTCTGATCTCACCTTTTCTACTGCAGGGGTTAAAAGGAGTTGATTCTATCATTTCACCTTCAACCAAGCCATACATATAAACATTATCAAAAAAAATCATGGGTATATTATTGTTAATGCAAGCTGTTATGCAGTTATCCATAATATGGGGCCATTGTTTTTCCCATATTGAGGAATGATATTCTAAACCTATTAATATGATTGCAATTTTACAATCTTTTAAAGCCTTTGTTAGTTCTTTGCTTTTCGTAGCATCAGCTTGTACTACCTCAACACCATTATAGGGCTTAGGGGTACGTGAAATCAAACGTAGCTTTTCTTGATTCTTCAAAAGCAGTGGCAGCATACTGTTGGCTATTGCCCCCCCTGCTCCAACTAAGGCTATGGGTTTACGATCAGCCTGATTTACTTGCATACAATGAATTTCTTACTTTAAAACACATTACATTTGGTAAAAATAAGAATATTTTTACAATCGAATTCCTACCAATCTCTATTTCTAATGTAGTATGTATAAATTTATTTTATTTTTATTTTTTGGATGGGGATATGTGCAAATAAGTCAGGCTCAAATTGTATTTCAAATGCTACCTGACAGCAACACCTTGACAGATGCCGACAAGCAATTGATGCAAGAGGGATATATGTTGGCATATAGCAATATGACTTCTGAAACTTATTTGTTTAAAGGGCGTGAAGAAGAATGGAAAAAATGCTGGACAAATTTGTTGCACCAGTTTAACCGGACACTTAAACAAAATGGGTTGAATATTTTATCTGGTTCCAATTACAACAGAATATATTTTAGAGCTGATGGTACTGTGGTTGCCTACTTATATTGTTTAAGCGGACTTGACCACGACCAAGAAATATTATTTAAAAGGCTTGCCTTTAGTTATTTCTCAAATACTAAAATTGCTATTGCTGCACCCGGTAATTACTGGCAATATGGAACACTAAAATTTGAGTAATTAAATCCATTATCTGGTCCATTTTGAAAATGCTCAGGAAAATAGGTTGTATCTGAAAATGCAGTATATAGCTCTAAAACCATCTATTGCTCCAATTTTTTTTCCTTCTTCATACGTTCGTCCATAATAAGAAATGCCTACCTCATAAATTCTTATTTTGGGTACTTTGGCTATTTTGGCAGTTACCTCGGGTTCAAAACCAAAGCGCTTTTCTTTAAGCTTTAACCGCTTAGCAATAGAGGCATCTATAAGTTTATAGCAGGTTTCCATATCCGTAAGATTTAGGTTGGTAAACATGTTGCTTAAAAAGGTAAGGAATCGATTGCCGATGGTGTGCCAAAAAAACAAAATCCGATGTGCGTTCCCTCCCATAAAACGAGAACCATATACAACATCAGCATAACCATCAATAACAGGCTTTAATAAAATATTAAACTCTTCTGGGTCATACTCCAAATCGGCATCTTGAATAATTAGATATTCTCCGCTAGCTAATTCAATTCCTTTGTGAATAGCAGCTCCTTTGCCCTGATTTTTTTCTTGATTATGTAAAATGATGTTAAGACTTTTTCCATATTGTTTAATATAAGATTCTATGGCATCACGGGTATGGTCTTTAGAGGCATCGTTAACAATAATAACTTCTTTCTCAATTTGCTGTATAAGGTTTACCTGGCGCACCTTATCCAATATAAAATGAATAGTTGCACCCTCATTATAAGCCGGAATAATTATAGACAGTTTCTTTATCACTTGCTTTTTTTACACAACAAAAAAAAGAAAAATAGCTGAATAAACCTTTAGTTCTTTATTTTCGTAAGATAAATTGATGAAAAAAAGTTTTTGCTCTCATCATTTTTCGGCTAAAGAACCCTACTAAATATTATTAGCGCTTGAAAGACTACTATAAAATACTTGGAATTGAGCGTGATGCCACAACAAACCAAATAAAAAGGGCTTATCGCAAAATGGCCATAAAATACCATCCTGATATGAATCGGGATCCAAATGCAAACTGGTTTATTCGTGACATAAATGAAGCATACCAAACTTTAGGCAATCAGCACAATAAAAGAAAATACGATTTAAACCTACTGTCTGGGGGGTATACCATTGACCCCAAATACAATGAAGGGAAAGGGAGAAAATATGGAACGGCTTATAAGTATAAATCGAGGGCTAAGACTCCACCACCCCCAACATCTTACAAAAAACCCGATAGAGATTTTGAAATTATGCAGAATGGGGCTTATTACAGCTTACTCGTAATCGGGATACTCGGAATTATTTTTGCTATTACTGATTTATTCCAAAATAAAGTGGAAGATTTGAACTCTCTTTCGGGAATAATATTTGGCGTTCTTTTTACCTCTTTACTTATTTACACTAGACTGAAAATTTACACTAAGAAAAAGTGAAGCAAAATAAAAAGCTAGTAATATTTACAGCTAATCATTTTTTAATTGTTTCTCGTCTTCTCTGTAATTCAAAACCAAAGGTTTTGTTACTTTTTCTTTCAGTAAAGCCAGTTTAATAACCTCATCCATTTCGTTAACATAGTGGAATGTAATATTAGCTATGTATTCCGGTTTAATTTCCTCAATATCTTTTTTGTTTTCGCTGCATAAAATTATTTCCTGAATACCGGCTCGCTTGGCAGCTAAAATCTTTTCCTTTATGCCGCCTACCGGCAGCACTTTCCCACGCAAGGTAATTTCTCCGGTCATGGCTAAATTAGCCTTTACTTTACGTTGGGTAAAAGCAGAACTTAATGCTGTAAGCATGGTAACACCTGCTGATGGACCATCTTTTGGGGTGGCTCCTTCGGGTACGTGAATATGAATATTCCAGTTATTAAACACCTCCGGTAAAATATCAAAATCATCGGCATGTGATTTTAAGAACTCTAAGGCTATTACAGCCGATTCTTTCATCACATCACCCAAATTTCCGGTAAGTGTAAGTTTGCCTCCATTTTTTGGGCTTTTGCTCAAACTCACCTCTATAAACAAAATATCTCCTCCAACGGCAGTCCAGGCTAATCCGGTAACAACTCCGGCAACGCTGTTATCCTGGTACTTATCTCGCTTAAACACTTCTATCCCTAATATCTTCTTTATATCCTCCGGATTTAGTTTGCTATTGTATGCCTCCTTCATAGCAATATAACGTGCATTTGAACGAATTACCTTAGCCAGTTGCTTTTCTAATGCACGCACTCCGCTCTCGCGTGTGTAACTGTCAATTATTTTCTCAATGGCTGCAACACTAAACTGCAATTGGTTTTTCTTCAATCCATGCTCTTCCAGCTGCTTCGGTATTAAATGTCTTTTTGCTATCTCTACCTTCTCTTCCATGGTATATCCACTCACATCAATAATTTCAAGTCTATCGCGCAAAGCTGGTTGTATGGTGCTTAATGAATTAGCCGTAGCAATAAACATTACTTTGCTTAAGTCATACTCCAACTCTAAGAAATTATCATAAAATGCATTGTTTTGTTCCGGGTCAAGTACTTCAAGCAGGGCAGATGAAGGATCGCCATGGAAACTACTCGAAACTTTATCAATTTCATCTAAAATAAAAACAGGATTTGATGATTTGGCTTTTTTAATATTCTGAACTATTCGTCCGGGCATGGCTCCTATATATGTTTTCCGATGGCCACGAATTTCTGCTTCGTCATGCACGCCACCTAAACTCATTCGAATAAATTTACGCCCCAGAGCACGTGCCACAGATTTTCCCAAAGATGTTTTACCAACACCCGGAGGGCCGTACAAACATAATATAGGTGCTTTCATGTTGCCTTTGAGTTTAAGTATAGCCAAATGTTCTAATATGCGGTCTTTTACTTTTTCAAGCCCATAATGGTCGTCATCTAAAATCTTTTGTGCCTTTTTTAAATCAAATCGATCTTTGGTATATTCATTCCAAGGTAGGTCGAGCAAGGTTTCAATATAGTTGGTTTGTACCGAATACTCGGCTGCATTCGGATTCATGCGCTGCAACTTTTGCAATTCTTTCTGAAACACCTCTCCTGTTTCGGCTGACCATTTTTTACTTTCGGCTCTTTTTTGGTATTCACTTACTTCTTTTTCAATTGAATTTCCCAATTCTTCTTGGATAGTTTTGAGCTGCTGACTTAAAAAATAATCACGCTGCTGTTTATCCATGTCAACCTTTACCTTACTTTGTATTTGGTTTTTAAGTTCAAGCATTTGTAGCTCCTTGCTTAAGTATTGCAATACAAATGTGGCACGATCTCTTAAATCGGCTACTTCAAGCATTCGTTGCTTTTCAGCAACAGGTGCATTCATATTAGATGAAATAAAGTTAATTAAGAAGGAAGGGCTCTCTATATTTCTGATTGCAAAAGCTGCATCTGAAGGGATATTTGGAGATTTTTGAATAATTTGCAAGGCCATATCCTTTAAGGATGCTACTAAAGCCAAAAACTCTTTTTCGTTTTTTTCGGGTTTAATTTCTTCAAAAGGAAGTATTGATGCCTTTAAATAAGGCTCGTGCTGCACTACCTCTTTTAATTGAAAACGTTTTTTTCCTTGAATAATTACAGTTGTGTTACCATCGGGCATACGCAACATTTTAATAATATAGGCAATAGTTCCTATTTTATTTAAGTCATCAGGGTTAGGATCTTCAGTTTTATCGTCTTTTTGAGACAATACTCCAATAATTTTATCTGCTTTGTAAGCTTCTTTTACTAACTTAATTGACTTATCACGTCCTACGGTAATAGGAATTACTACTCCGGGAAAAAGAACAGTATTGCGTAAAGATAAAATGGGTAACACTTCGGGAATAGATTCTGCATTCATTTGCTCTTCATCTTCACTCGATAAAAGCGGAATAAATTCAGCATCCTCATCAATTATATTTTCAAAATTCCTAAAATTTATTTTAAAGTTATCCATAGCAATTTTTTTCTTTTTATTTACACAAAAATTGTGTTTGTTTCAATCTCAATTTAAGTCAATTTGTCAGCATTAGAAATCAAAAAACTATCTCTCCACAAAATAACCCCTGTATTAAAAAACACAACTACATAGTTGTCAAACACTTGCAGTATTAGACTATATACTCTAATTTAATAAAACAAGAGCTGTGCCAAGTATTATTTTTGAAATAACGACAGTATTTGAAATCAGTTAAAATTAGATCCCATCCCACCATAAACACAAACAGCAATCTATATAGATTGCTGTTTGAAAATTCTAATGTACAGGCTTATTTCCTAAAAGTTTAGGGAATAGAATATACATTTATTATTCCTGTACCATTACCATTTTAAAAGGCACATTAATGATAGCTTGATAGTCTTCGCCAGCTTCACTCATATCTTCATCGTCTTCTTCGTAGTGCCAGTTAATAAGTACTTCACTGCTCCCACCTTTATTAATTGTTTCTAACTTCTTAAATACATCTAAAATGCACTTTGACGAGCTGGTGTTAAAATACTCCAACTGAATATTTACAATAGTATTTGGCTTTGGTTTTGTTGAATATTTTTCTAACCAGTCAATTAATGGTTTATAAAACTCAATAGAATTTTCGGGTATTGATCTTCCTTTAATTTCTATTACTCCCTGTTCTGCATCAAATTTAATTGTTGGAGTTTTTGCTGAACCTTCTATTAATAATGTTTCCATCGTTCTGTATATAGTTTTTATGAAATTTTAATATTTAAGCTAAAAAATGAATATTGATGATCAACGTCTAAAAAATTAAAATTTAGTTTTTGGCCTGATTTACGGGCTATATCAATCATTCCAAGACCTCCACCACCTTTTTCGGAGAACTCTTCGTTATTCAGTATTTCTTTATAATAATCTTTAAGCTCATCTTTACTCATAAGGTTAATTCTATTCAATTTTTCACGTAAAGGAGCAACTTTATTATTGAGTATGTAATTGCCAGTAATGATATTGTATTCGGTTCCAATCTTGCCAATCATAAAAATGGCAGAACGGTATTTTTTTGCTTTTTCAGAATCATCATTTGCATCTATATCAAGGTGATGATACAAGTTTTGAAGGCATTCTACGAGTACATTATATACTTTTTTCTTAATTTTAGGCTCTTCTTGCAGGTTGTCGAGCTTGCTCTCCATTATCTGTAAAATAGATGTAAGAAGTTCAGAAGTAATATCCCCTTTAAATGAAAGCATAATTTTATTACGCTCCATTTTGTCGTAGAACTCGTAAATATCCAGCATTTCAGAATTTTTAACTTCTTGCAAGGCTCAAAGATTTTAAATATTTTGGGCAAATTTATAAATAACTTCAAAAATTACAATTATTTTACACAAAATTATCGTTTTTTCTGCTAATTCTTTCGATTAGTTTTTCTTTTATTATTTATGCTGCCGCATAAATTTTGATATAACAGATTGAAAATCATTAAATATATTACTGTTGGAGCAAATAATTTCCTGCCCAAAAACAAAATTGTCTCCTCCATTAAAATCACTCAGTTTTCCTCCAGCCTCTTTAATAATTATACATCCGGCTGCTACATCCCATGCTTTTAAGCCATATTCATAAAATCCTTCAAACCTTCCGGCAGCCACATAAGCCATGTCGGCAGCAGCACTTCCTAACCTGCGTAATCCATGGCTATGTTGCATGAAATACTTAAACAGTTCCAAATATTCGTTTATATACTGGTAATCGTGATACGGAAATCCTGTGGCTAATAAAGAGTTACTTATGCCCGTTGTGGTCGAAACCTGAATAGGGTTTCCGTTTAAATAAGCACCACCTTGTTCCCAAGCATAAAAACTCTCTTGCTGATTTATTTCATAAATAACACCTAAAATTATTTTATCTTGATGCAAAAGTGCAATACTGATACAATAGCAGGGGGCTCCGTGAATAAAATTAGTTGTTCCATCTAAAGGATCAACAATCCAGTTATATAATTCTCCTTTATTGTTTCTTGTATTTTCTTCTGTAATAAAACCTGCTCCCGGAAGCAAAGGTTCTAAGCCTTCAACTATCATTTGTTCTGAAGTTTTATCAACTCGAGTTACAAAATCATTGAGACCTTTTACTTCTATTTGCTGGGCTTTAATTTTCCCTTTTTCACTTTGAATATAGGATGCAGTTACCTCACATAGTTTTCTTACCGATGTGCATATTTCCTCCAAGTTGAGCGTCATGGCTTAGGATTGCTTAATAAGTTTAAATTCTTTTTCTTAAAGTAATAGATACCCAATGCTCCAAGTACAATAAAAACAGAGGCTATAATTTCGGCTTGTGTTATTGCAAATGAAGCAATATGATATTTCGTATTTACACGAATTTGCTCAATCAACAAACGTTCTACCCCATTAAAGAGTATGTAGAGCGAGAAAAACACACCGGGTTTTTTAATTTTTTTACGAACACTCCAAAGCACAAAAAACAATAAGATACAAGCCACACTTTCATAAAATGGGGTAGGGAAAACAGCCTCGGCCAATTCATAACAATGTCGCCCCTCACAACCAGGAATTGGAATTCCTTCACTAATAACATTATGAGGGTATTTGTACTTCCACATCCAATCAGGCAAAAAATTCAGGAAAGAGGGTTTGTTCCACGTATTTACGATACCCCAATCGCCATCACCACTCATGTGGCAGCCTACCCGCCCAATGGCATAACCTATCATAAGTGGTGGGGCAGTACTATCAGCCAGGTGAATAAAGGGAAGGTTGTTCTTTTTAGAGTAGTAATATAAGGTTATAGCTGTTACAATAAGGCCGCCATACATGGTTAAACCACTAAAAGAAAGCAAGGCTTCAACCGGATCGGCTAAAAATTCATCGATGTTTTCTAAATTGTGAAATATTTTAGCCCCTAAAAGACCAGCAACCGCACAAATAATTACAATGTTTCCAACTTGATCAGGAGGATGTACAGCTATTTTTTCGGATATCGGAGACGGTTTCTTTTGTTTTTCCTTTTCTCGGTATTTCATATAGGCCAACAACGCACCTAGTAGCAAACCGCCCGGTAAATTTCCTGCTAACGACAATATGACCTGTTGCGGATTTTCTGCAAAAAAGGAATAATTAAGAAATGCATAAAAGAGCTTATATCCTAATATAAACCCGGTAAAAAAAGCCCAAAGCAATTCGCTCCAACTAGCAGGATTTCCTTTTATTACAGTAATATAGTGAACATTAAGCAACCCTTCTTGCTCTTTTCTTTTAAGCTCACTATGTAGCAATGCTCCTGAAACCAGGAAAGCAATAGCAACAAAAAAACCAAAAGTTTGAATGGGTAGCGGAAAGTGAATCCCTAAAAGGTCACTTAATAAATCTGTTATAGTAGGATACATAAGTTATAAAAGTGCAAAAGTGAGAAAACATAATTAAAGCAAAGTGAATTAATTATAAACATCATTTTCTCGGATGCGCTTATTAGAATTAAAGGTTTCGATATCTGTTGATTGACGGTATTTATTGGTAAACTTGCCGTACTTGGGCATAAAGTAATAGGTTATTAAAGAGAGTAGAGCTATAATTAAAATTACCAGCAAAGGATTACTAAAAAAAGTTTTTAGCTTTTTATTGGAGTAAATAGGCTTCTTTTTCTTGTATTTAATTCGAACTTTTTTTCGCAATCTCCCTGTCTTGGGTGAAATGGAATATTCCTCGTTAGAATCCATTTAAATGTCTATCAATAATAGAAATCAAATATATAAAATTTTTTTATAAAAAACATCACACCGGATTTTTTTATTTATGGGTTAAGACAGAAGTTTTAAGTTCTGCCAATATATTCCCCTCCAAATCTATTTTTCCGATTTTTACTGTTTGCTTTTGATTAATTAGTTCCGGTGAATAAGGGACACTAACTCTTAAATAATTTCGGCTGTAGCCGTATATTCTGTTATTCTTAACCTCATTTTCAAACAATACTTCTTGCCAAGTATCTTTATAACGGTGGTAAAAAGCAGTTTTCTTTTTAGAAGATAAAATACGGAGCATTTTTGTACGTTGCTTTCGTACTGACATATTTACAACACCTTCAAATTCGGATGCTTCGGTATGGGCACGCTCAGAATATGTGAATACATGTAGGTATGAAATATCTAAGTCGTTTAAGAAGTGGTATGTTTCTAAAAAATCGTTGTCGGTTTCACCCGGGAAACCGGTAA
The DNA here is from genome assembly GCA_963169745.1 of Bacteroidota bacterium. GTDB lineage: Bacteria > Bacteroidota > Bacteroidia > UBA4408 > UBA4408 > CAIKXD01. Next base: position 63,690 of record CAUJCU010000024.1, on the reverse strand, counting down.
TCACATCAACTCCAATACAACAGTCGGGCATTAAAGTGCGGATGGTTTGAATTCTATCGAAATACAATTCGCGTAAATAGCGCCTTTTCATTTGCTTTAGAATTTTGTTGCTTCCGCTTTGTAAAGGAATATGGAAATGGGGGACAAATTTTTGAGAGCCTGCCACAAAACGAATAATTTCATTTTGCAACAAGTTAGGTTCTATACTGGATATTCTAATTCGCTCAATTCCAGATACTTTTTCAAGGGCTTGAATTAATTCTAAGAACGTATGTTGATGCTTTTTGTTGCCCATTTCACCTTTGCCATAATCGCCTATGTTAACCCCGGTAAGCACAATTTCTTTAATCCCTTTTTGAGCAATTTCAGTAGCATTTTGTAAAATATTTTCCAGACTGTCGCTACGACTTACTCCTCTAGCCAAAGGTATGGTACAATAGGTACAACTATAGTCACATCCATCTTGTACTTTCAGGAAGGCACGTGTACGGTCGCCATAACTATAGGCTCCGGTAAACACATTGGCTTCTTCAATTTCGCAACTGTGCACTTCGGCAAATTTTTTTTTATTGAGATCTTTAATGTAATCAACTATTCTGAATTTTTCAGTAGCTCCAAGCACCAGGTCAACTCCTTTTATTTGTGCTATTTCAAGAGGTTTTAACTGAGCATAGCAACCAATAATACAGACAAAAGCTTCGGGTGATAGCTTCAGTGCTTGTTGTACTATTTTCTTACATTCTTTATCAGCGCTTTCGGTTACCGAGCATGTGTTAATAACATAAACATCAGCAGCGGTATCAAAAGAAACACGCTCATAACCTTCATTCACAAATTTACGAGCAATAGTACTGGTTTCAGCGAAGTTAAGTTTACACCCTAAGGTGTGAAATGCAACTTTAATCAATTTTTAAAAATTAAATTTATTCTTCGGTCATTATTTTTGAAATAGCCATGTCGTATTCCTGTTTAAAGTTGTGGCAAATACCATAACTTAGCTGATCAATAAGAATTTCGGCTTGGGTTACTTTCCCTAATTTGGTATATGGAATTTGTTTTTCATTTAAAAGTAGTTCCAAGGCTTGTTTATGTTCATTCGCAGTACTAACCACTATACGCCCTTGAGCCTCTCCAAAAAGGAACGCATCTTTTCTAAAATTTTTATCGGTTTTTATATCAAAGCCTAAATCATGAATCATGGCACTTTCCAACAAGGCAATAAATAAGCCTCCATCAGAGCAGTCGTTAGCAGAAAGGATAAGTTCTTGTTCTATCAGCTCTCGCAATACCATTTGCGTTTCATACTCTTTATCCAAATCAAAATAAGGAGCAGGGCTATTTTTTACACCAATATACGAAAATAAATACTGTGAAGAATTGATGTCGTTTTGAGAGGCTCCAATCAAGTATATACTATCTCCTGCTTGCTTGAAAGCCATTCCGGTAAAGGTCCTTTTTGTGTCTAAAATGCCTAACATACCAATGGTGGGAGTTGGAAAAACAGGCTCTGTTTTATTCTCAATTGTGCTTTGGTTGTAAAAGCTAACATTTCCTCCGGTTACGGGGGTTTCAAATTTTTTACATGCTTTTGACATGCCTTGAATAGCTCCAACAAACTGCCAATAAACTTCGGGATTATAGGGATTTCCAAAGTTTAAACAGTTGGTAATTGCCAAGCCAATTCCTCCGGAACAAATAATGTTTCGCGAGGCTTCGGCTACAGCAATAGCACAGCCAATTTCGGGATCGGCATAAACATAACGGCTGTTACAATCTACACTTATGGCTAAAGCTTTATCTGTTTCTTTTAAGTTCACAACAGCAGCTGCTGCCGGCATATTAGTACTCATGTTCACGGTGCCAACCATGCTGTCGTATTGCTCATAAACCCATCGTTTAGAGGCTATATTTGGATGTTTTACCAAATGATTCATAACCTCTTTAAGGTCAGAAGGCTCTTGTACATCGCTAATTGAAAATTTTTTTGATTCGGCAAAATATGCTGGTTCTTTGTATTCGCGATGATACACCGGGGCGCCTCCACCTAACACTAAATCGTGAGCAGGAACATCAGCCACCAATTCACCATTCATATAATATTCTAAACGTTTGGTAGCCGTAACTTCACCTATAATTGTACAGTTTAAATCCCATTTTTCAAAAATGGCTTCAATTACTTTTTCCTGACCTTTTTTTACCACTACCAACATACGTTCTTGACTTTCGGAAAGTAAGATTTCAAATGGTAACATTCCTGTTTGTCGCGTAGGTACTTTATCCAAATAAATAATCATCCCGTGCTCTCCTTTCGCGCTCATTTCACTTGTAGAGCAGGTAATCCCGGCAGCACCCATATCCTGCATTCCAATTACGGCACCTGTTTTTATAACTTCTAAAGAAGCTTCGAGTAATAATTTTTCTTGAAACGGATCCCCAACTTGAACAGCCGGCAGATCCTTAGCCGAATCTTCGGTAATATCTGCCGAAGCAAATGTTGCTCCATGAATACCATCTTTTCCTGTTGCAGACCCTACAATATATACTGGGTTTCCTACACCATAAGAAATGGCCGAGGCGGTTTCTCCCTTTTTTACAATACCTACACTCATGGCATTTACCAAAGGGTTCATCTCATAACAATCATCAAAAAACACCTCACCTCCTACCGTTGGTATTCCAAATGCATTTCCATAATCGCCAATGCCCTTAACTACACCGCGCATAAGCCACTGGGTACGTTGCGTATGAATATTGCCAAATCGTAACGAGTTTAATTGTGCAATTGGACGGGCACCCATGGTGAAAATATCTCGATTAATTCCTCCCACACCTGTTGCTGCTCCCTGATAAGGTTCTAAAGCACTAGGGTGATTATGCGACTCAATTTTAAAAGCACAACCTAAGCCATCGCCAATATCAACTAAACCTGCATTTTCTTCACCAGCCTTGGCCAACATACGAGCTCCATCTTTAGGCAATGTTTTTAGCCACACAATAGAATTTTTGTATGAACAGTGTTCGCTCCACATAACCGAAAATATACTTAACTCTGTAAAATTGGGATTTCTGTTTAAGATCTGTACAATTTTATCATACTCTTCAGGAAGTAATCCCAATTTGCCGGCTGTTTCAACTGTTTCAGGACTTCCTACGGGAATAGTAGTGGCTGTCATCTTTATTTCTTTGTTTTTGGGGAGTGCAAATATACACAAGAATAAACGTATTTAACATGTTGTAATATAAAATCAAGCTCCTTTTTAAAGTAAACATACTTAATACCTGCAAATACCAATAGGACTTCTTTTAAATTAACAAGAAACTTCTAGCAACAGCATAAAATAAATAATTTTGTTTATTTGGTTCGTGTTTCTTTATTTTTTGTTTTAAAAACAAAAGTGTAATATTGACACTTAAAAGTGAAAAATATTTTCTTATACAATTGAAGTATAAAAAAAAAAGATAAGTATCATCAAAGATGAATAAGAGAAAGAAAGATATCCAAGAAAGCAGAATTCAAAAAAAGAGTGTTGGGCATTTTAATCAAAGTATAGGCCCTGTTGTTTCCTTTGAAAAGAATAACCATGGCGTGCATATCTATACGGATAAAGAATGTGCTAGAATTACAGTATGCAGTGCCCATATTATTCAGGTATCAATCGTAAAAAAATCCTGCCCGGCAAGTGTCGTTTCTTATGCTGTTGTGAATACTCCTCTAACAACAGATTTTCAGATTACAAACTATGATACTAAAATAGAGCTTCATACCCAGGCTTTAAAACTTGTTATACAGAAGTACCCTTTACGCTTGGCTTTTTTCACGCTAAACGATGAGCTAATCAATGAAGATCATCATTCTTTTGGCACTTCGTGGATAGGCCATGAAGTTACCTGTTATAAAGCCATTCATTATAATGAAAAGTACATTGGCTTAGGTGAAAAAAATGGGCATCTTAATCGAAGTGGGAAATGTTTTACTAACTGGAATACCGATAAATTTGCTTATGGAGTTGATGACGACCCCATTTATTTAAGTATCCCATTTTATATAGGCATAAACGGGCAACATCCGTATGGTATTTTTTTCGATAATACGTATAAAAGTACATTTAATTTTGGGGCTTCAAACAATCGTTTTATGTATTTTCAGGCCGATGATGGTGAAATGAATTATTATTTTATTCATCATCCAAAAGTGGCTGATATTATTACGTCATACACCTCCTTAACCGGACGTATAGATTTACCTCCTTTGTGGAGCTTGGGGTTTCAGCAATGTCGCTATAGTTATTATCCAGATAATACAGTACTTCATATAGCCCGTACTTTCAGAGAAAAGAAAATTCCGGCAGATGTTATCTACCTTGATATACACTATATGGATGCCTATAAAGTTTTTACTTGGCATCCAGAATATTTTCCTCAACCCGAAATGCTAAGCCAAGCTCTAAATGAATATGACTTTAATCTTGCTGTTATTGTTGATCCGGGTATAAAATGCGAAAAAGGGTATCATGCTTATGACGAAGCTTTAAACAAGGACTATTTTGTGAAATACCCAGATGGCGAACCATATAATGGGCAAGTTTGGCCGGGATGGAGTTGTTTTCCGGATTTTACAAACGAAGAAGTACGTATTTGGTGGGGTCAAAAATTAGCTTCATTAACAGAAAAAGGAGTGAGTGGTTTTTGGAATGATATGAACGAGCCCGCAGCCTGGGGGCAACACCTACCTGATTTAATTGAATTTAACTATGAAGGAGAAGGGGCTACTCATAAAAGAGCGCGTAATATTTATGGCCTTCAAATGACTCGCAGCACTTACTCAGGAGCTAAAAAGTTAATGCATGGAAAAAGACCATTTGTGCTTTCCCGCGCAGGATTTAGTGGCTCTCAACGGTACGGGGCAATTTGGACCGGAGACAATATTTCAAGTGATGAACATTTGATGGCCGGTATAAGATTGGTAAATAGCATGGGCATAAGTGGTATCCCTTTTGCCGGATATGATGTAGGAGGGTTTGCTGAAGAAGCCCAACCCGAATTGTTTGCCCGATGGATGATGCTGGGAGCTTTTTCTCCATTTTTTAGAGCCCATAGTATGATTAATACGCGAAGCGCAGAGCCTTGGTCGTTTGGTGAAGAAGTTGAGGAAATATCAAGAAACTATATAAGTTTACGCTACCGTTTAATGCCCTACATATACAGCACTTTTTATGAAGCAACACAAAATGGATTGCCCGTTTCCAGATCTTTAGCCATAGATTACAGCTTTGATGAAAACATCTATAAGACGCAATTTGAACATCAATATTTATTCGGCAAAAACCTACTTGTTATTCCAAGTGAAAGTAACCAACGGTACACCAAAGTATATTTACCGCAGGGAAAATGGTATAACCTTTATTCCGATGAGCTTTTAGAAGGTTCAAGAGAAATGTTAATTGAAGTTCCTAAAGAGATTTTACCTTTATATGTGAAAGCCGGTGCTATTATTCCGGAGCAATCTTTAACACAATCACTAAAACAAAAACCCAATCATATACTTACACTTCATGTTTGGGCAAATCATGATGGTGAATTTGTGTATTATGAAGATGATGGGAATACGTATCAATTTGAACAAGGTCTTTATTGTAAAAGATTAATTCAAAATAACTCTAGTGAAGGTAAAATTATTATTCACAAACAAGAGGGAAACTATATTTCGCATTTTAAAAAGCTTAAAATATTGTTTCATGGGTTTTCAGAGCTTAAAGATCAAATTTGGTTTAATGGTAATCCTTTAAAATTAAAATCGGAACAAGTCATATACATCAATCCCATTTCTGATTTTGACCCATTTGCCACTTTACCTAAAAGTTTTTACCCGCCACTTCAGGTTATGGCTGTTGAGTTGGATAACAGCTCAGAAAATATAACTTTACACTGGAAATAATAACGTATTAGTACATGAGTTCATGATATACAGCATTTACAAAATCAAAGCATTGTGTTTAGCTTTCGTGTTATGTTTTGTACTATCTTGTAAAAACAAATCACATCTGAATATTCCGTCAAGCAATTTGATTGTTGGTAATTTAATACCTATAAAATTAAATTCCGGAGAAACAATAATTCCAAGTAGTGATTTGGTTATTAACGAGTCTTTGATTGATTCTGTATCAGCCAGGCCCTACCTTTATGTTGCATTGAGTGATGATAAAAAAAATATTGTACTGAAAGAAACAGGGGCACCCCTACCACCTATGTTCTATTTAAAAATATATAGTGGTACGTATGAGTATTCCGTGCTCTTGCTCCGTTCTCAAAAAACTGTTCATGAGTTTCGCTATATGCCATTAGGTACTCCCCCTGATACAGTACAGGTTGCCGGTGATTTTAACGGATGGACCCCCAGAAACACCCAACTTACATTTGATGGTAAAGAATTTCGTGGTAAAGTAAGCTTATCACCCGGAAAGTATGCCTACCAATTGGTAATAGATGGGAAATGGACACTGGATCCAGGCAACCCAAACAAGGCCGATAATAATATAGGAGGAGTTAACTCCATCATAGAAATAAACCGTGCAGATAGAGAAAAAGCACCTCAACTACGCAGCAAATGGGCCAGTGGTGATATTATTAGAATAGAAGCTTTTAATGCCCCAGAAAAATATTTTGTACTCTGGAATAATTTTGACTTAACGGCCAGCTTTACAAGTTTTAATGATGGCATTATAGAAATAAAAATTCCGGCAGTAGCGGCCAATATGTGGAAATCAAGTATTCGCGTGTATAGCTATAATCAATATGGCTGCTCTAACGATATTTTAATACCAATAAAAAGTGGCAATGTGGTGAAACAAAGTGCAGACTTAAATCGTTTTGATCGAAATGCAATGATCATCTATTTTATGATGGTTGATCGATTTAAAGATGGAAACCCTAATAATAACTTACCGGTAAAGGATAAAGAAGTGGCCGTTAAAGCTAATTATATGGGTGGTGATATTGAAGGAATAAAACAAGAAATAAACCAAGGATATTTTAATGCCCTTGGAGTGAACACGCTCTGGCTCTCACCTGTTATTCAAAACCCCAAAGAAGCCTATACCGAGTACCCTGAACCTCATCGTAAATATAGTGGTTACCATGGTTACTGGCCGGTGTCTAGTACTACGGTTGATTATAGATTGGGAGATGAGGCCGTATTGCAAAGCACTATTGAGGATGCCCACAAAAAAGGTATTAATATTTTGCTTGATTTTGTTTCTAACCATGTACACGAAAAACATCCCATGTACGTGAAACACCCGGACTGGTTTACTTCAATTGATTTACCTGATGGAAGGAAAAATATTAGACTGTGGGACGAACACCGAATTACTACTTGGTTTGACACATTCTTACCCGATATTGATTACACAAAACCTGAAGCTGTTCAAGCAATGAGTGACTCGGCTATGTATTGGATAAAAAAATATCAAATTGATGGTTTTAGGCATGATGCTACAAAACATGTAAGCGAAGACTTTTGGCGCGCACTAACCAAAAAAATTAAATTATACGCACTACAAAATCAAGTTCCTCTTCCCTATCAAATTGGTGAAACCTTTGGCAGCCGTGAGCTTATTGATAGTTACGTAAACAATGGCGAACAAAATGCTCAATTTGATTTTAACTTGTATTTTGATGCTCGCAGCGTGTTTATTAACGATAATGAGTCGTTTACAAAACTAAATGAATCGCTACAAGAATCATTCAGCTATTATGGTTGGCATTCACTAATGGGAAATATTAGCGGAAATCATGATATTGCCCGTTTTATTTCTTATGCAGGAGGCGATCTTAGTTTTAAGGAAGATGATAAAGAAGCCGGGTGGAAGCGTAATATTCAAGTAAAAAACAAAGTGGGATATAAAAAACTGGCTCAGTTAATGGCTTATATCGCAACCATACCGGGTGTTCCGGTTATATATTATGGAGACGAATTAGGAATGCCTGGTGCCGGTGATCCAGATAATAGGCGTATGATGGAGTTTAAGAATTTGAATGATGATGAATTGAATCAACTTAAAGTAACACAAAATATTTTTAATCTGCGAAAACACAATATGGCTTTAATTTTTGGTGATTATGCCCCATTAAAAGTTAATGAAAGTTTTATGGCTTACGGCCGTTATTACTTTGACCATTCAGCACTCGTGTTTTTTAATAAAAGTAACAAAACCATAAAGCAAAAAATAATACTTCATAAGGGCATAGAAACAGCCCTTTTAAAGAAAAACTTCAACAGTAATTTTAGTTTGCAAAACAATACTTTGATTATTGAACTTCAACCGTACTCTTTTGAAATAATTACTTCAAATTAAAAATAAGTTGTTAAAAATTCGGAATAGAACTACGGTCAACAAAAGAATGATTAATATTGAACAAGAGACAAAATAAACACCCATTTTACATACGAAAAAACATAAAATATGACGGCAGTAAGAAATACATTTTACATTTTTTCTTTAATATTCTTTAGTACTATTTTTAGTGTACAGGCACAACAACATAAATTAGCCGAATCCATAAAAAAAGTTACCGAAAATATTTTTGTCAATCAACCGCTTTGGTCTATTAATAGTACTATTTACGAAGTTAATTTAAGGCAATATGGGCAAAACTCAGGGTTCAAAACATTTGAAAAAGAGCTACCCCGTTTAAAATCAATGGGTATAGATATACTCTGGTTTATGCCTATCCATCCTATTGGTGTTAAAGATCGTAAAGGCTCTTTAGGAAGCTATTATGCTGTTAAAGACTATTTGGCTACAAACTCAGAATTTGGCACACTGGAGGAATTTAAACATTTGGTTAATTATGCACACTCTTTAGGTATGCATGTGCTTATTGACTGGGTTGCTAACCACACTGCACCCGATCATAAATGGACCGAAACAAACCCTGAATTTTATACTAAAGACAGTACCGGAAAATTTGTTCCGCCAGTGGCTGATTGGAGTGATGTAATTAAACTCAACTTCGAAAATAAGCAGCTTAGACAAACCATGATAGATGCCATGAAATTTTGGCTTACAGAGGCAAAGATTGACGGATTTAGATGTGATGTGGCAGAAATGGTTCCTATTGATTTTTGGGTGGAAGCTCAGCGTGCATTAGTTGCTGTAAACCCTAATTTATTTATGCTGGCCGAAGGTGAAAAACCCGAATTGCATTTAGCATTTAACATGACCTACACTTGGAGAGCTTTTAGTGATTTTAGGAAAATAGCTAAAGGAGACTATCCGGCAAGAGCTATTGATAATATTTTAGGTGAAGATAAAGCCACATATTCCCCTAAGGCTATTAGAATGTACTTTACTACAAATCATGATGAGAATTCATGGAACGGTACAGAAAAAGAGCTATTTGGAGATGGTGCAAAAACTTTTTATGTATTATGTGCTACGTTAAATGGAATGCCTTTGCTGTATAGTGGTCAGGAGGCAGGACTTAACAAAAGGCTCAAGTTCTTTGATAAAGACCCTATTGTGTGGGGCAATTATGCTGATGCAGATTTTTATACCCGATTGTTATCTCTTAAACGCAGAAACAATGCTTTGCTCCATTCAGAATCAGGAGGTGTATTTGCTAAAATTCTAAACACCAATCCCGATCAAGTTTATTCCTTTTACAGAAGAAAAGGGAAAGATGAAATTGTGGTTATCTTAAATTTATCCGACAAACCGGCCCCTGTTAAATTTGAAAGATACTTGTTTGCTCCCGCTTATACAGAATTGTTTACTAATAAAAAAGGAACTCTAAAAATAGAGGAACAAATTACTTTAAACCCATGGGAGTATCGAGTTTATGTAAAAGAATAATTGTTTAGTTATCCTGATCTATCAACTCTGGGTTTTGATTATCTTTTCTGAAAAACATCAATTTACGACCATAGTTTTTAAATAAATCGCTAAAACTATCAAAGTCTTCACGATAAAATACACCCAAACCCTGAGTGTAAGGGGCTATAGTAGTTAATTTTGTGTAGTCATTACTTTGTGTAAAGGCCTTCAATCGGAGTTTTCCATCGGTTGTTACCTTATACTCCACAATCATATCGCCCACAATATTACTGGCACTTGAGGGATTGTTAGCCACTCCCACATTTCCATCGATGGTGAGCCTCTGCTGAAATAGTTGTGTACTCATGGTTGCCTGCCATTCATTTGCTGCTGTTTGATCACCTGCTCTTACATTTACACCTAATGTAACAAACTCATTACTTTGCGAGAGCCAGTTGCTTAATTGTGATGACAACAGCTCAGACGTATTTTGAGAAAGGCCGAAAGTACTGGATGACACTGCTTCATTTGGTGGAAAAAACCGACCCAATAGAAGTAACGAAAACATCTGTTTATTGAGCTCTGACTCATTATCGTAATTAATTGCAGCCCTTACATCATTTTGTATTTTCTCATCAGACTGTGGCAGTTTAATATCAAATTTTATTGTAGGGTTCATGAGCTTGTCACTCATTTTTAATACGCAATCTACCGGAACTCTACGTTTACTGCTGTCTGCAGGTAGTATCTCGCTGAGCGATGCTCGAATTTTATAAACAGCTTCTAAATTTATGTCGGCCTGAAGCGGGTCTCCATTCCAAATGATAGTTCCACCTTCGGCAATTTTAAACTTTTTGTTTATAACATTCTTTAAGGTAAACAAATAGCTTCCTTTAGTAATATTATAATTACCATACATTGTAAACTCACCTAATGGAGTAATGTCCATTTTTATATTTCCGCTCCCATTACCGGTTATCACATCACCTATCTGCTTATCAAAAATTAGTTGTACTTCGGTGCTCGGTGTTACTTCCATATTCAGACTCATTTGTATTCCACTCAAGTTTACCTTATACTCATCTTTGGTAATTACTTTTGTGGTGTCTTTGGATACAAAGCGAATAAAGCCACTTTGACTAACTTCTTCGGGTGTAGAAAGGGGAATAAAAAACTGTGTACCTGTTTCGGTTTTGGCATCAATATCAAATATTATTTTATCTAAATTTCCCCGTATCTTTATCAATCCAGTAGCATAGGCTTTCCCATAGTATAAGGAGTTTTGTGACTCTGTAGTATTGAGTACAAATAATTTATCGGCATTTATATTAATGTTAAATTTGATGTCATTAAAATATTCGTGTGGGATGCTTCCACTAACTTTTGCCTCTTTCCCAAACTGATCAAACAATACCACACTTTCAAATACAATATTGTTCATTAAAAATTTTGCTTTCCCATTAAAGGTGTAACTGGTGTTAATATAGTCCACCTTAAATCCACCCCGTAATATTTCTACATCTCCGGTAAGTAAGGGCTTTTTCAAAGAGCCTTGTAAAAACAAGTCACCACTGGCATACCCCCGGAGGTCACTCATCACACCAATTAAAAAACTCTCAAATAATTTTAATGATGTTTTTCTTAGTTGTAACTCTATGTCCAAACTATTTTCGTTTTTATAAGGATAGTAAAATCCTGTGAAGCCAACAGTGGGCAATGTGCCTCGCATAAAATTTCCATTTAAGGCAATAGATTCTTTTTTGCTATCCCATAGTGAAAGGACATTTCCATTCCCAATATTTTCAGTATTAAAAACAAAATCTGTAAAACCTAATGAGGTTGTAAAAACAATATTCTTTCCAAATCCTAATACACTTGCGTTCCCATTAAGAGTACCACCAAGGCTTATATCTTCAGACTTTAAAAAGGGGTTTAAATTTGATAATATAAAGTTGTGCAAATCAATCGTAATTTCGGTTTCATTATTTCCTAGTTTTTTACTTCCTAATTCTAATGATTGTTTATTATGACTTATTTTAAAATTTTCAAACTCTGTATGTAATGTATCTAGGTGTATTCTGCTGTTTTCAGCAAATTTCCATAAGGAATCTTCAACAGTTATTGTTGCTTTGCCTAAAAGCAAATCAATATGCTTATCGGCACTAAAAATTAAATTCCCTTGAATATCGGCTGCGTTCTGCACCTTGCTCTCATTTTGAAAATTAAAACTGAATTTTAAAGAATCCTTCTGAGCTTTTCCTTGCAGTACTATATTTTCAATTCTGTTACTATCACTAATGGCCCAATAATTACTTTTTAAATTAATTGTCCATTCACCTTGCAAGTTATTACTATTTACAACAAGGTTTTTAAGTGGTTTCTCATAGATTTCAATTTCTGGTGCGTGTACGTTCAGGTCAAAAACATTATCCACATTATTATAGCGCCCACTTAGTTTAGAATTGCTTTTTATCACGATGCCCGGCAATATTAATTTTGAAAAACCTTCAAAGTTTTTAGTTGTTAGCTCGTAACTAAAATTTTGTTTTATGGCTTTCGATGTAGTTCTTAAGCCGCTTGATGGAATATATTGATTAATGAATTTATAGGCTTCGTTCTCAATAGCCTCTAATTTAAAACTACCCCATATTTTAGCATCGGCAAAATCAGACTTTAAACCCAATTCCTTAAAAGAGCCGTTATTGAGAGCATTCAACTCTACGCGCTTATATTTCAAAGTTGTTGTAGTGTCCTTGTAAACAAGGTTTTTTAAAACAATCGTACCAATTAAATTATCAATATTGTCTCCTTTAAAATTTATATCGGCCGAAGTGCTTATCCAACGGTCATATTCAGAAGTGATAATATGTAGTTTTTTAAGATTAGCAAAACCGATATCGGTATGAAAGTCAAATTCAGGTAATTTGTTGGTAAAGTCAATGGTTCCGTTATAGCGTAAGGATAAATTTTCGTCATTAATATGTAGTTTTCCATCAAATATATTTTTGGCGAATTTGCCTTCAATGTCCAAATTCTGATAGTTATAATCAAAACATAAAACACTATTTATTTTACCCTTTACAGAAGCATTTACTGTTTCGCTCTCAAGACCTGCACCATCAATATCTATATCTAACGTTACCTTAGTAATAACATTTTCAATACCATAAAATTGACCTATATTAAACTCATTTGATTTTAAGTTTCCTTTGTATTTTGCTAATTCCCCTTTGCTTTGCTTCAACCCAATATCAATTGCTACAGATCCTAAATCAGTAGATAAATCACCATAGGCAGTAAAATCGTTCTCAAATCCTGTAAAGTCACCTTTAAATTTAAGCAAGCCTAATTTACTGAAGTTGGGAGGCAATTTAATTAGTTCGCCTGAAGTAAAAGGTGGCAAAGGAATGCCTTCAATGTCTTCGACACAAGTAACAAAATTATGTAGTTTTAATTGTATAAAAGTGGTTCCAAAATCGGGTAATCCGCTCATTTTAATATTTCCCTGTAAGTGTGATAATTTCCCAAACTTTATATCCATCTGGTTCCCTTTTAAATTCGAAACAGTACCCTTTACATCTCCGTCAAATATTATAAACTTGTTAATTCCGCGAAGCTCTTCCGTAAAAAATGCAATATCCCCAAAATTTAACTTTGTATCTTTAAACTTCCCATGCATATATACTTGCTTCTCAAAATCATTATAATTATCCCATTCTTTAGTCTTAAATGCAAGCATCCCTTTAATTTGGCTTCGGTTTGTTTGTAAATCTAAATCCCGGCAGTGCATTTCGGTTGATGAAATAGTAAATTGAGCAGCCATTTTATGCACTTGAAAACCACTTCTTTCTTTAAAGGATAGCGTATTTATAATTGCATTTATACTATCGTTGATAACACTAATGTTTTCAAAATCGCCTTGTACATGACTTAAGTATATATGGTCAAAATTTACTTCGGGATAGTTGCTGGTATCATTCTGATAATTATAGGAGAAATTTACATTCTTTAAAGTTAGTTTGTTACTATAAATTTCAACCGGTTTTTTATTGGGTGTAACTGTTGTATCGCCATCATCAAAAGCATCTATAATAAACTGCAAATTCAACTCTTCTTCATTTTTGTATTGCACCAAGTTGAACCTGCAATCGCTCAGCTCAACACTGCGTAATCGGATAATATTTTTACTAATAAGCAATCTAAAAATATCTACCTTGATTTTTCCGGCATAAAGTAAAGTATCGTGATGCAAATCTTCTACATAAACACCCTCTAAAACAACTTTAGAAAAAAAATCTACATCAACTCTGTCAATACGTGCTACGGTATTTAATTTTTTAGAAAAATAGTTTGTAAACTTTCCTACTAAGAAAGTTTGTACAGTTGATGTTTGCAAAGCGATATATAAAACCAATAACAATAGCGCTAAGCCTCCAAGAGTAAATCCAGTTATTTTCTTTATTTTACGTAACAAATTTTTCGTTTATGGTTTCAAAAATAGCAATATTATATGTTCTAATTAAGGGATATATCTGTAATTTAATTGCAATTCCATAATTGTTTGCATTTTTGTATTTCTGTATGAATACTGAATCTATTACCATATTAGCTATTGAATCATCGTGTGATGATACTGCAGCATCTGTATTACATAATGGCAAAATTCTTGCCAATATTGTGTGTACGCAACAAGTACATATAAATTATGGAGGAGTAGTTCCCGAACTTGCCTCGCGGGCACATCAGCAACAAATAGTTCCGGTTGTTCACGAAGCCCTAAAAAAAGCACAAGTTACATTTCAGGATATTACGGCTATTGCCTATACGCAAGGCCCCGGTTTATTGGGTTCGCTCTTAGTAGGGAGCTCATTTGCTAAAGGATTGGCCTTAGCATTAAATAAACCTTTAGTAAGTGTGCATCACATGCAAGGTCATATTTTATCACACTTTATTCATTCCGAAAACCCAACACCGGCATTCCCGTTTATATGTCTTACAGTTTCAGGAGGCCATACCCAAATTGTGTTATTAAAAGATTATTTTGATATGGTTATTCTTGGTGAAACCTTTGATGATGCTGCAGGAGAAGCTTTTGACAAATCAGCAAAGCTTCTTGGGCTGCCTTATCCGGGAGGACCATTAATTGATAAATTTGCTAAAAACGGAAATCCCTTAAAATTTCTTTTTCCAACCCCTAAAGCAGAAGGCTATAATTTTAGTTTTAGTGGATTAAAAACATCCATTCTTAACTTTGTTCAAAAAGAAGTTCAGAAAAACCCTAATTTTATTACTGAAAATATCACTGATATTTGTGCCTCTATTCAACATAAAATAGTAACAATACTGCTTGATAAACTTGAAAAAGCTGCTCAGCACTATGGCGTTCAGCACATTGGATTGGCTGGCGGTGTAGCTGCCAACAGTGCCTTGAGAAAAGGAATTGAAAATGTTGCTCAAAAAAATCACTGGACAGCCCATATCCCCCCTTTTGAGTTCTGCACAGATAATGCTGCGATGATTGCTATAGCAGGGTATCTGAAATATAAATTAGGGAAAATCGGTCAACAATCAGATAGCGCACAAGCACGTATGGATTTTGATATTTTCACCCATTCATAAGTCCGATATTAAAAATAGAAATTACGTGTGTAAACTATCTCAGAATGAACAATAAAACTCCTTACAAGATTTCTCTATTATTTGAGAATAAGTTTCTGTGTTAAAAGTTGATTGTCAATCTGAATTTGAACAAAATATACACCAGAGCTATAGAGTATGTTTTTGTTTAGAATCACGCTATGATCTCCTCCTATCAATGAGTTCCAAGTGTTTTTATATATTTCCTTCCCTAATACATCCACAACTCTAATAGATGAATTTGTAATACCCTCTGTTGTAAAATATACTACAGCATCATTATCTGAAGGATTAGGAAAAACTCTGAAATTATTTTTTATCATTTCATCATTAGCCATTCCTGTGGGTTCATTGATATTAATCTCATCAATATAAATATTGTTTCCCTCTCCGGCAGTAAATTTGAATTTAAATTTAATGTTAGTAGCATTAGCAAACAAACTCAAATTAATGTTATCTTGACGCCATTGACTTTGACTCATCGGTGTAAATGCTGAATTTTGTGCCGGAACTGTAGCCATTGCTGTTTCTGAATAGGAGCGTCTAATTCCCCAGGTTTCTCCACAATCTACCGATGATTGAACCTGTAAATTGTTGGTTGCATAATCTACACCAGGAGTTCCGGTTAAAGATGCATAAGCTATTCGGTAATATAATTTTGGTGAGGTAAACTGGGTTAAATCTATGGATGGGGTAATAAACTCATCTACCGCCCCTGGAGTATTATTAATATTGGCTAACTTCATTGATTTAGTACCTAAATATCCTACTCCATTAACAATAGCCCATGTTGAGCCTCCATCAACATTATTAATACTCCAATTGCTGTTTTGGTTGATTGTCAAATTTTCAAAACTTTCATAGAAACTCGAAGAAGTTATATCTGCGGTGCTGGCCAGTACTGTTATATAAGAGTTTTTAGTAATAGAGTTAGAGCCACTGGCATTGCTCACTGTTAATGACACAGAATAGGTACCCGGACTTGTATATTGTACACTAGGATTTTCATCCGTAGAAGTGGCCGGCAGTCCTCCAGGGAAAGACCAAGACCAAGATGTTGCCGGAGATAAATTTGTGTCATCAAAAAATTGAATAGTAGAATTTACACATACTTGTGGAGTTTGTGCATAGAAATCTGCTTTGGGCTCACAAACTGTAGTAGTGTTTACCCCAGTAGCCGTTAAATTAGAAGCTGTCCATAAATTGTTTCTGGAGGCTGTATTTGAAGTTAATGCCGTTAACATTCTGTTCTTTTGTCCGTTGGTAAACATATTTGAGCAATACGAATACTCCATATAATTTTGAACATTATCAATAGCTGATCCGCAACTTGCCCCATTTAAGTTACAACTCGTCCAGCCTATGGTATTGGGGGTGTCGTTAACGTTGTCATCAAAATTACAATTACTTTGAACACCCGGAGAGTTTGTGTTTCCCCAAGTATGTGCTAAATTTAACCAATGTCCTATTTCGTGGGTCAAAGAACGACTTCTTCCGGCCGAACTAGTACCAATACTGCCTACATAAGTTGATAAAATCATAACCCCATCTACCTGAGCTCCTCCGGGCCCTTGTACACTACTGGGGTACATAGAATAACCTGCTGCTCCACTGGCAATGTTCTTAACCACCCAAATATTTAAATACTTGTTTCGAGGCCAAACATTCAACTTAGCATCATCATCACCAATATTGGTTAATGGGCTGTAAATACGGTCAATTCCGTTAGTGCAATTCCCATCAGGATCAATTTTTGCTAATTTAAATGTAATACCTACATTGGCGGCAATGCCTTTAAATGCATTTACAATATTAGCTGTATCAGCATTTTGTTTATTAAAATCACGTGTTAAAATATTAACGGCATCTTCAACTTGTGCATCTGAAATATTTTCGGTTCCATAGGTATGGAGAATATGAAAAACAACAGGTATGGTGTAATTTACACTTGTACTTGTGCGGTTTTGCATAAAAATCGCTGTTTCTTCCTCTAATTTTTCTTGAGCTTGCTTTACCTCAACAGGGGACAAAGTTTCCATTTTTTTATTGGCCTCATAGGTGCCACAAGGGTTTATTTCCTGTGCTTGAACTGTTCTACCATAATAAATGTAAAAGAAAACGAAACAAAGCAATATTGATTTTTTCATGTAAAAAGGTATAAAAAAATAAAAATAAAGGTTTTTTATATTACGTAAACTATAAAATAAATATTTTTCGTTCTATAGTTTTATGGTTTAGATTAAAGCTTGATTTAGGTCTGCAAGTAAATCGTCTATATCCTCTACTCCAACACTTAAGCGTAGTAAATTATCCACCACACCGGCAGCCTCTCTTTCAAGCTTAGGAATAGAAGCATGGGTCATGGTTGCCGGATGGTTAATTAATGATTCAACACCTCCGAGTGACTCTGCTAAGGAAAAAACATTAAATGAAGAAGCCACTTTAAAGGTTTTTTCAAGGTTAGCATTTTTCAAAACAATTGAAATCATACCTCCAAAATCTTTCATTTGAGATTGGGCTATTTTATGGTTAGGATGATTTTCGAAACCAGGCCAGTAAACTTTTTCAATGGCTGAATGTTGAGCTAGAAAATTTGCTACAGCTCTTCCATTTTTACAATGTCTTTCCATACGTAAATGTAAGGTTTTAATGCCTCGTAAAACTAAAAAACTATCCATAGGACCCGGGGTTGCTCCACAAGAATTATGAATAAAAGCAAGTTGTTCAAAAAGTTGATTGTCATTCACGCATAAAGCCCCCATAATAACATCACTATGGCCGGCAATATATTTGGTTACCGAATGCATCACAATATCAGCCCCTAAGTCAAGTGGATTCTGTAAATAAGGAGATGCAAAAGTATTGTCAACTGCAAGCCATAATTTACTTTCTTTAGCTATTTTCGCACAAGCAGCAATATCAACAATCTGCATAGTTGGATTGGTAGGTGTTTCAACCCAAATAAGTTTTGTGTTGGAGTTTATGTATTTTCGAATATTTTCAGCATTATTTAAGTCAATAAAGTGAAATTTGATTTGCATCCTTTCAAAAACTTTTGTAAACATTCTATAGCTTCCACCATATAAATCATTTCCGGTTATTACTTCATCGCCCGGATTAAGTAGTTTAATAACTGCGTCAATTGCTCCCATGCCACTACTAAAGCAAAGGGCGTGCTTTGCATTTTCTAAAGATGCAATACATTTTTCGAGAGCCATTCTTGTTGGGTTTTTTCCTCGAGCATAAGCAAAACCTTTATGGTTTCCTGGGCTTTCCTGAACAAAGGTTGAAGTTTGATAAATTGGAGTCATTATGGCTCCTGTACTTGGGTCTGGATCCTGACCGGCATGTATGGCTCTGGTAGCAAATTTCATAGTTAAATTTTATCTAAATTAAATTGCAAAATTAGGAATTACTCTATTGGATAACGTAAATAATCCTTAAATTAAAAAGGCTGCCCAAATGGGCAGCCTTTTTAATTTAAGTTAATCTAATAATTAATGAAGTACAATTTTGCGGTTAATTAAACCATCATCGGTAATCAACTGTATAAAATATACTCCTTTAGCAACATAGCTTAAGTCAATAGTATTTTTGTATTGACCGGTGTATTGTCCTACAGCATCTGTATAAACAATTTGACCGCTCACATTTACTACTCTTACCATTAATTTTTGCGTTTTGGATCCATTGTAAGCAATATTAATTGTTTCAGTGGCCGGATTTGGATACAACTCTAAAGAAGTACCGTCAGCTAAAGTTTCTATACCGGTTCCAACAATAGTAACTTGTTGATTTATGGTAATTGAACCACAGTCGTTGCCTACGGTTAATACTACAGTATAAACACCATCGCCCAAATAAGTATGAGTAGGGTTGGTAGTATTTGACCAAGGTGAGCCATCACCAAAATTCCATTGGCTAGTTACAAAATCACTTGATGTATTGGTAAAGGTAGTTAAGCCTCCCAATTGTGCATTATAAGTAAATGAAGCTGTTGGCAATGGATTTACAACTACTGGTACTGTAGTTGAAATGGCAGTACATCCACCAGGTGAGGTATAAGTAACCGTATATAATCCAGTTGTTGTAGCAAATATGGAGTTTGTGGTTTCACCTGTACTCCAAGTGTTTCCAGTTAGCTCACTACTTAACAATTGAACAGATTCTCCTTCACAGATAATAGTTGGACCACCTACTATGATATACGGTGTAGCTCCAGCTCCAACAGTAGTTACAATTGGTTGAGAGGTGGCCGAGCATCCGGTTAGTGTGTCTAACACTGTAACAGTGATGGTTTCAGCAGTTGCTACAGTAATTGTTTGATTGTTTGAACCGGTACTCCAGGTGTTTCCGCTTGAACTGCTTGATGTTAAATCAACAGTAGCTCCATTACATAAAGCTAAAGGTCCATTTGCAGTAATAGTAGGAACTGGAACAGAATTAACAGTTACAGCAATAGTGTTTGATGTTCCTACACAGCCATTGTTATCAGTAACAGTTGTTGAATAGCTACCGCTGGTATTAACAGCAATGGTTTGTCCGGTAAGTTGGTTAGACCAAACGTTTCCGCTTGCTGCAGAAGAAGTTAAATCAACTGAGCCGCCTAAACAGAATGTTGTGTTTCCATTTGCTGTAATTGTTACAATAGGGTTAGGATTAACAATAACCTCTACTGGTAAAGAAACAGCTTCACAACCATTCGTATCGGTAGTAGTTACTGTGTAAGTACCCGAAACGCTAGCTACAAAGTCCTGGCTTGTATTTCCACCACCCCAGTTGTAAGCATTGGCTACGGATGATGTTAAAGTCACACTTCCACCATCGCAGAAAGTTGTTGCACCACCGGCAGTTATAGTTGGAACAGTTGGTGCCGGGAAGAATCCAACAGTAATTATAGGTGTAACTGCGGTACAACCTGCTGCTGAAGTAACAATAGCAAAATAATCGCCTGCTGTGCTTGCCGTTAAAGTTGCAGTTGTAGTAGGAATTGTATCATTCCACAAATAGCTATCTCCTCCAGATGCTGTTAAATCAACTGAAGATCCGGTACCACAAATTGTGGTTGGACCATTCGCTGTAATTTGAGCAACAGGAGTTGGGTTAATAGAAACCTGCTCAATAGCAGATGTAGATGAACAACCATTGGCATCTGTAATGGTTACAGCATAATCATAAGTACCAACTGCGCTTACCTGAACTGTTGGACTTGATTCAAATGTTGGAGACCAACTTAGATCTGCGTTCCAGTTTACAGATAGAGTTACTGTATCTCCTTCACAAACTGAAGAACCGCTTGAGGTAATAACCGGAGTTGGAGGAGCAGAAGTAGTAACAGTAATAATGTTACTGGTTGCAGAGCATCCGTTACCATCAGTAATGGTAGTAGAGTAATCACCAGAATCTCCAACAATAATTGTTTGAGTTGTTTCATTGTTACTCCAAACTATACCTGTTGCAACATCACTAGTTAATTCAACAGTGTTTCCTGTACAGAAAGTAGTAGGGCCTGCGGCAGTAATGACTGGAGCAGTAGGTGTAGTTGTGGTTACAGTTAACGTAAAGTTACCAACAGCATTAGCATAACCCTGTACTAAAATGTAATACGTTGTTCCAGCTACACTGGTCCACTGGGTTTGAGATTGTAATCCACAAAAATCATCGTTACCACCAACACAAACCAAAGCAGAGCAATCACCTGAGAATACATTAATACGCGAATCATAACTTGTACCTGTACATAAACTGGCAATAATCGTACCTCCGTTTCCTTGAACGGTGTACCAAACACCAGGAGCTGAAATTGGGGTACCACAAGTTGCAACACCACTTTCGGCTGTAGCCCATATTGTAGAACCACTTATTGGCGTATTACATCCAACAGCAATAGCACCAGAACAGTTATCATTAACAGGTGGAGGAGGTAAATCAAATATACACAATGAGAAATCTGTAGTTGCCGGAATACCTAAACCTGCATCATAAACACGTACATAATAGGTGTTTCCAACTGTTAAGCCAGTCATAATTCCTGTTTCTACAGTACCTATACCGAATCCTGCATCAAAACATCCTAAAGAGTTACCAAAACAAGCATCAAACAATTCAATTACCGGGTCAAAAGAAGCAGACCCTGTAACTTCAACGATACCTGTTGTATTGGTTGCAACAAATGAGAACCATACATCGTCATTAGCTACTCCAGAGCATCCAACTAAAGATTGTGTAGCATCAGCTACTGAGCCTTGCGTTGGATCACAAGTTGTATTCCAAACCACCGGAATAGCATTTGTACATTCATCATTAGCAGCTACTACTAAAGGTACACAATTTAAAGAGGCTACATAGTTGTTCTGAGTACCGCATGGATAAAAATCGAAATCATTAGGGGCAATAAATGTCCACCATGTACCTGGTGCTAAGTTATCTATAGAGAATGTATCACCACATAAGCTCTCGGTTGTACTTAAATTAAAGAACTGAGGGTTAGCACATCCTTGAGATGCATCCACAAAACCAATTACCATTGGGAAATCAGCGTTAACTGTCCATGTTACGGTACTTGGCTGGGTTAATGTAAATTCGAACCAGTCAGTATCTCTTGTTCCATTTTCAGCCCATGAAGTTCCGCAAATTACATCACCACATGAAATTGGCGTGTATGCTGGAACTCCCATATTACAACCTCCATTTATATCATCACCACAAAGCTCGCCTTCTTGTATTGCTCCCGGAGGGCATACTGTGTTAGAGCATGGGGTGGTAAACTGATGAGAAGGACTAAACCCAAAAGGAGTAGTGCCACAATCAGTTTGTACCTGGAATTCATATACTGTGTTCGGGTTTAATCCATTTATTGCCAACATAGTGGTTGGGGCTGCTACAACTGTTGGAGTAGTCCAAGTTAAAGCTGTTCCCGGGTCAGCAACTTCTTTATAACGAACCAAATAATTTACAGCATCAACAACACTGCCCCAATTTAATTGAGCATCTGTTGGTGTTAAATTGGTTACTGTCAAAGCGCTTGGATAAACACAATATGGCTCTGGTAATACATTTAGAGTATAGTCTTCTGCCTCTCCATAAGTAGTATTTCCACATGGATCTAATACTCCGGTGTACATAATTCTAATTCTGATTCTGGATTGACCTAAATTAGCAGTTACAGGTACATCAATATTAGCAGTGTATGGCCCAACTCCCGGAGTTCCGGTAACCGGAGTTACTTCATTGGCATCAAGGAAGTCACCATCTTGATTCCAATCAACCCAAATACCACACTGATCACTTAAATAACCATTCCCATTTTCAATTGTAATTGGGTATGATAATCCTTGATAAACATCGGTTGAAATTGCCGAATAATCCATATATCCACCAGCTGTACAAGCACTTGCATTATTGATAGTACCCACAGTTACATTCATAATATACTCATCACAAAAAGTAGAAGATGGGATGCAAAATACAACGGCAGTTCCAGTTGTAAAACTTTGCTCTGTACAACCCGTAGCAGCTCCATTAGCATTTACAGGTATCACACTCCAATAATACGTAGTTCCAAATGATAACATTCCTGGACTGTAAGTAGTAGCCGGTTGATTTGCACTTACTAGTGGAGGGTTTGGAGTTGTTCCAAAATACACATCATATCCTGTTGGAGGAGTTCCAGCACCAGCACTCCAGCTTAATACTGGATTAGGGTTAACATTGGTACTTAAATCAACAGGCTGAATGTTTGTGGCGCAGTTCGGGGCTAATAAGGAAGAGATACAACCAACAGTAGCATCCCAACCAGGGTTGGCCACAGAAGCATCTGAACGGAAAACAAAAGTTAAGGCTCCTGATGGATCAGAAGATGTTACTGTTCCAGGGCTTGTTGTTCCATAATAAGATCCGGCAGGGCAATTTGCAACAATCCATCCGGCAGCTAAGCCTGATGATATCATTGGATAAGTTGTGTTTGGTCCGTTATAGATTGTCAATCCATCATAGCCACTTTCTGTTTGGAAAGAATTAAACACTACCTGAACTGAACTATTTGGAGCATCCGGATAAATTGTTTTTGTATAATTATCATTTAGTCCATAATTAGCACCAGCGCCTCCTGAATCATAAAATTGAGCACTACATGTTGTTTCATCATTGTTATTATTCATAATAATAATGTTACCTGGGTCTGTTACACAAATATCAAAGGTAGTAGTAGCAGGCATGCCCATACCATAATCATAAACACGCACGTAATAAGTATTACCCACAGTTAATCCTGTTACAAGTGCTGTTTCTATTGCTCCTAAGCCGGAACCATTGGCACATACCAAACTGTTTCCAGGGCAAGCATCAAACACTTGAATAACTGCATCAAAACCAACAGAACCGGCAACTTTTACTAAGGCTGTTGTATTAATGGCTACAAATGAGAACCATACATCATCGTTAGCAGTACTTCCTGCTGCACAGCCTGATAGAGATTGTGTTGCATCGTCAACGGTGGCATTGGTATAATTGCAAGCTACATCTTGAATAAGAGAAATTGCGTTAGTGCACTCGTCATTAGCTATTACAGTTAGTGGCACACATGTTAATGTTCCCACATATCTATTTTTTCCAGAAGTACATCCATAAGCATCATCAAAGTTAGTAGGGCTAACAAACAGCCACCATGTACCAGCTGGTAAATTTTGAACTGATGTAGTTCCTGAACAATCTCCCACATTTGAAGACAAATTAAAGAATTGTGGAGCACCACAACCAGCAGAGGCATCTACATACCCAATGTTGGCTGGGAAATCTGCATCTACTGTCCATGTTACGGTACTAGGTTGGGTTAAAGTGAACTCATACCAATCTGTATCTCTTGTTGATGCAGATGACCAAGCTGTTCCGCAAACAGTTTGCCCACAAGCTATTGGCTCATAAGCAGGTACGGTCATGTTACAACCGCCATTCAGGTCATCCCCACAAGCTTCACTTTCGGCTACAGCACCAACCGGACAATCTGTTAATGCACATGATGTTCCAAAAGTATAACTGTATGTAAAACCACTTAAGTCACCACCTCCACAATCAACATTAACCTGTGCTTCATATTGTGTATTAGGTAATAATCCTGTAAAGCTAAAGTTAGATACTGCTGTTGCAGTTGGTGTAGCCCATGTTGGAACAGAAATTGGATCGGCAACTGCTTTCCAGCGAACTTCATAGCCTACTGCTGTAACTCCATCTGCCCAATCAATATCAGCAGAATTTGATGTTATATTATTAAATGTAATACCCGATGCAAAAGGGCAAGATGGTGGAGGTAATACATTGATTGAATAATCTTCAACCTCACCATAAGAAGAAGTGCCGCATGGTAGTGGTGCAGCAGCCCAAACAATTCGTATTCTCATACGGGTTACACCTAATACAGCGCCTGCAGGCGGAGTAATAATTGCGTTATAGGGGCCTACTCCAGGGCTACCGCTTGCAATTGTAATTGTTTCATCAGCATCATCAAAATCTCCATCCTGATTCCAATCTATCCATATACCACACTGGTCACTAGACCATCCATCTATATTAAACACAGTAATTGGGTAAGGTGTGCTTATTGATAGCGGATAGGTAATTGAGGTATAATCGTTATAACCACCCGGAGTACAACCTGTTGGGTTAGTAGTGTTTAGAAACATCACATCCGAAATATATTCATCACAATAAGTTACCGTTGGAATACAATAGCACTGTGTTGGAGGATTGCTTACCACCATCACATAGTCAGAAGGAACGCTAGATAAACCACATGTTACTACACATCTGTAATAAGTTGTTGCTGTTTGAAGAGTAACATAAGAAGAGCTGGTAGCGCCAATGATTGGAGACCAAGCAACACCATCAGTAGAGGTTTGCCACTGATAGGTTTGTCCGGAACCGGTTGATTGCCCTTGTAGGGTAAGCACTAAATTTTGGCTTGGACAAATAGGATTAATATTTGCAATGGTAACTCCTGCAGTTGGAGGATCAATACATGGGAAACCTCCGCTTATGCCAAAATACATATTTGGACGCTGCATTATTGCAGTTGGAGTTCCAGGGCTGGTGCATACGGTTGCATTATCAGCACGGTAATAAATAGATGAATTAAAGGTTGTTTGGCTTTGACTCACTACAGCGTTATTACCCCAACTGGTATTGTTGAAACAAGTTTCAATAATTAGATTACTTACTCCGTCCCAATTAAAAGGGGTTAACAGGTTATGGGTATTTACACCTGTTATTTCAGTATAAGTAGGGGCTAGATATACAGAAGTTAAGCCACTCTCAAATGCTGTTAAGTCTGTAAGTGCTGTGGTTCCAATTTTTATTTCAAAATTGGTTAAAGGAGCTCCATTTGCTGTAACTACATCAAATCCAATGGAGTTAATATCACCATTGGTAGCACCGGCAGCACTTAATTCTGCAGCAGTAACTAAAAACTGATGTTTAGCTCCATAGTAAAAGTTCCCATAAGGGGCAGGGTAGCTTGTTGTTGTGTTGACTAATGTTCCTGTGCCCACCTGATAGACTTGTGCCCATAAGGTGCTGCAAATCAAAACAAAAAGTACGGTTAAAACACTAAGTTTTGTACGTATTTGGTACCAGTTTATCATAGCTATTTATTTGAATTGTTAGTAATATTAAATTCTTTTTCCATAAGAGCAATGTGTTTGTCAATGTCATCCTGAGGAAGACCTTTTGCTTTTAAAGCAGCTTCAGCTTTTGCTTTTTTAAGTGCCCATTCCTTTTGGATATCTGCTTTATTAGCATCATTGATATTTGAATTTGCTTTAGATGTTGCAGAAGAAGAAGCTTGATTAGACAAACTTAATTTTTGTTGAGCTTGTTTAGATTCTAACTTGGAGGCCTCCTTTAAGTTAGCCTGTTTAGCCTCTATAGCCTCCTTTTCTTTCCTTTTTTGTTCCATTTCAGCTCTTTTCACTGCAGCTTCGTTTTGTTTATTCAACTGTGTGTCATGATTGCTTAATGATACTTTAGGCTTTGCAGCCTGTTCTTGCTTTTTTACAGGCTCTGTAGGGGCTTGTCTGTTGCTTTGTGCAAAAGAACTAAGTCCATAAAGCCAAAATGATATTACCATGGTAAGCACGGTAAAACTCTTAATTTTGATTGGTTTGTGTAGCATAGTTAATTGTAATTTATAGGTTTCGAAAACTAAAATTTGATAGCGCAATTTAGAGACAAAATTACTTTTAACAAATATTTTTTTATATTCAGTAACTTTTTTAGCGTTATACCGTAGAACTCTGTTTGCTTTTACTGCAAACAAATATCTGTTTTTCAATATATTGCAATTTTATGTTGGATATAATTTATTTTGTTAAAAAAAATTGCGCATCGCTTTATGTTGGCTTTTTTTATTTTAACCTAATTATTTTTTTATTTTCGCAGCCTCTTAAACAGTCCTTAATTAAATTAAAGACAAGTAATTTTAGTATTTAGCGACATAATCAAAAAAAATGACCTATAAAAAAATTAACACTATTGCAGGTTGGAGTGTTTTTCTTATTGCATCCTTTGTTTATTTATCAACCATTGAGCCTACTGCCAGTTTTTGGGATTGTGGAGAATATATTTCAACGGCTTATAAATTAGAAGTTGGACATCCACCCGGAGCCCCGTTATTTAACCTTATTGGAAGATTTTTTACTTTATTTTCTGACCACCATGGTGCCGCACGAATGATTAATTCGATGAATGCTATATGCAGCGCACTTACTATTTTATTTCTATTTTGGACTATTACGGCATTTGCTAAAAAAATTACCCTACAAAGTGGTGAACTTAACAACCAAAAAATAATGCTGATTATGAGCTGCGGGTTAGTAGGAGGATTAGCTTATACTTTTTCTGATTCATTTTGGTTTTCGGCAGTAGAAGGTGAGGTTTATGCCATGTCATCGTTCTTCACGGCCATTGTTTTTTGGGCTATCTTAAAATGGGAAGAAGTTGCCGATGAACCTCATAGCTTACGTTGGATTATTCTTATTGCCTTTCTCATAGGCCTTTCTATTGGTGTGCACTTATTAAATTTATTAGCAATTCCTGCAATTGTTTTTGTATATTATTTTAAACGATATAATGTTACCCGTAAAGGGTTCGTATTGGCATTCTTCATTGCTGTTGCCACTTTAGGTATTGTACAGGCCGGTATTATTCCGGGAATTGTAAGCTGGGCAGCAAAATTTGAATTGTTTTTTGTAAATAGTTTAGGTTTACCTTTTAATTCGGGGACACTGTTTTACTTTGCTCTGTTAATTGCAGCCTCTATATGGGGGCTATGGTACACACATAAGAAAAACAAGCCTGAACTAAATACCGGTATCCTTGCTATTGTTATGGTGCTGATTGGGTATTCCTCATTCTTTACTTTAATTATCCGCTCACAAGCTAACCCCCCTATGGATGAAAATAATCCAGAAAATGCAATTAATATGTTAGCTTATTTAACACGCGAGCAATATGGTGATTGGCCTATTTTATATGGGCAATATTACAATGCCCCTTTAGATGCTGCACAACCTTACAGCGATGGAAAACCAGTTTATACCAAAGATGCTGCAAAAGGAAAATATGTTATAACCCAAGATAAAAAGAATAGTATTCCAAATTATGACAGCCGTTTTTCTACTATTTTCCCTCGTATGTATAGCGATCAACGAAACCATATTACTGGATATAGAAATTGGACCGATGGACAAGGTACACCGGTTACATATACTGATCAGAATGGTGAATCTAAAACAATAATGAAACCAACATTTGGTGAAAATTTGAAATTCTTTTTCAGATATCAGCTTGGACACATGTATGCCCGTTATTTTATGTGGAACTTTGCCGGACGGCAAAATGACATACAAGGTCATGGTGGAGTTCTAAAAGGAAATTGGATAAGTGGAGTAGCACCTCTAGACGCTATACGCTTAGGCCCTCAAGAAAACCTGCCATCTAGTATGACTTCAAATAAGGGCTACAATCGTTTTTATTTATTACCCTTAATTTTAGGATTGATGGGCTTGTTTTACCATTTTAAACGTGATAAGCTTAATGGGTTCATCGTTTTTCTATTGTTTCTCCTCACGGGTATTGCCATTGTGGTTTATCTAAATAATACACCCTATCAACCTCGTGAACGAGATTATGCTTATGTGGGCTCATTCTATGCCTTTGCTATATGGATTGGATTAGGTGTTTATGCTCTTTATGATTTCTTTTCCAAAAAAATTCCGGCTCAAACTGCCACTGTTTTAGCAACTATTACAGGTTTATTAGCCGCTCCGGTAATCATGGCTAAAGATGGGTGGGATGACCATGACCGAAGTAATCGCTATACGGCACGTGACTTTGCCGCCAATTATCTGAATTCTTGTGCTCCCAATGCTATTTTGTTTACCAATGGCGACAATGATACATTCCCTTTATGGTATGCTCAGGAGGTTGAAGGAATAAGAACAGATATCAGAGTAGTTAACCTAAGTCTGTCTAATACCGATTGGTATATAGAACAACTCAGAAGGAAAGCCTATGATTCAGACCCGGTTCCACTTACACTCACAGAAGCTCAATACCGTCAAGGAACAAGAGATTATGTTCCGGTTTACTTCAACCCCAATATTATCAAAGACAGTACTAAATATTACAGTATTCACCAGCTTATGGAATTTGTTGGGAGCGAAGATCCCCAAGCCAAAATTCAAACTCAAAGTGGATCAGAACTCAGTTATTTACCCACTGGAAAAGTTCTTATCCCGGTTGATAGTGCTACTGTAGTTAATAATGGGACTGTTCCCAAAGGAATGGAAAGTCAAATATTAAAAGCTATACCTTGGAACATTACGAAGCAATACGTAATGAAAAACGAATTGATGATTATGGATATCATTTCAACAAATAAATGGAAAAGACCCATATACTTTGCTGTTACCGTAGGAGATGATGCCTATATGAATTTAGAGCCATACTTCCAATTAGAAGGTCTTGCTTATCGTTTTGTTCCTATGCGTATGATAAACACGGATGGGCAAACCGGAAAAGCAAATACAGAAATCATGTTTCAGAATATGATGACTAAGTTTAAATGGGGCGGAATGAGTAATGATGGAATTTATATGGATGAAAATAATCTAAGAATGACAATGAACTTGCGAAACAATTTTGCTCGTTTGGCCGAAGCCTTAATTGCAGAAGGGAAGAAAGATCAGGCGAAGAAGGCATTAGAGAAATGTATGCAAGAAATGCCCCAAAAAAATATTCCGTATAACTATTTTATACTCCCTGTTGCTGAAGCATATTTTAAATTGGATATGACCAACGAAGGAACTGCATTACTCAAAGAACTTGCAAAAATATACGAAGATGATTTGAAGTACTATTTCCGATTTAAAGGTAAAATGGCCGAGAGTATTGACACCGAAAGGCAACAAGCTATGGCTGTGATGCAACGCTTAGGACAGGTAGCCCGGATGTACAAACAAGAAACCCTTGCCAAAGAACTGGAAGAGAAGTTTAAAAAGTTAGGAGAATCATATCCTATGTAGATTCACAAATTGGTAATAACAATAAAAATAGTGATCATATTTTACAGATAAGAGGAGTTTCACAACAAAACTGATTCTCTTTAAAAAGCCACAGAAACTACTGTAATTATGTTTCCTATTCTTGTTTAATGTAATTCTATTAAAAAAGTAAATGAAGAAATCGTAGTTTTTTTTATGTTGCGAACATAAAAATCAAATCCACTTTTGGGGGTATAATAAAATAAGTTATCTTTGCAGCCCCAAATATGAAACTAATATTAAGTATATAATAAACAATAACTTACAAAAATTATGACAAAAGCAGATCTTGTAAACGAAATTGCCGCAAAAACCGGAATCGAGAAAATGGAAGTACAAACCGTTGTTGAAACTTTAATGAAGAGCCTTAAGCAATCAGTAATCAATGGAGAAAACGTGTATTTAAGAGGGTTTGGCAGTTTTATTGTAAAAAGAAGAGCTGAAAAAACAGGAAGAAATATTTCAAAAAACACAGCAGTAATTATTCCGGCTCATAATATTCCGGCATTTAAACCTGCCAAAACATTTGTAGAGCGCGTAAAAAATGCGCCAAAAGCAAAATAAATGACAAGCTCTAAAAACTTATATGCACTTGTTATTTTAGGTATATTTGCCCTAACCGTTCTTTTATATTTTGGAAATAAGAAAGGGAAACCGACTCAAAAGAAAGAAGCATCTTTAACAGAAGCTAAAGCGAGTATGGTTGATCTAAAAACATACAGTGATAGTGTCCTAAAAACATTTGATTCTGTAACTATTGAGCTTATCAATAAACTGCAGGCAGAAAACAAGGCCTCGTCTTTTGATTCTATTGTAACAGTTGTACTCCCAAAAAGTGCTACTGTAGCTGCGTTTTTTTTAGAAAAAAATGCTCAAATGCAACCCAATAGCGAATCATGGAAAAAAGCTGGGACGCTGTTTTATAAAGCTACTCGTTTTGAACCACAACATTTGACAGCTACCCTTTATGCCCATGCTACTCAGTGCTTAGATAAAGCTACACAGCTAAACAATAGTGATTTAGAAGCGGCAACAATGCTTGGAACTTGCTATGTAGAAGGGGGTTCTCAACCAATGGAAGGAATTACCATTTTAAAAAACGTATTGGAGAAAGACTCAACCTACATTAACGCGCATATTCAATTAGGCGTTTTTGCCTTGCAAAGCGGGCAAATGGAAAAAGCAGCGGATCGATTTTTGAGAATTTTACAAATTAAACCTGATTACATAGAAGCCTATATTTATTTAGGTCAAGTTTATGCCGACTGGGGAAAGAAAGAACAAGCAATAGAAATGCTTGAGAAATACATGAAAAAAAGTAACGATATTACAATCAACAAACAAGTTGAGCAGTTTATAAGCGAATTAAAAAAACATTAAAAACCTATTAACATGCCAAGCGGAAAGAAAAGAAAAAGGCATAAAATTGCCACACACAAACGTAAAAAGCGTCTAAGAAAGAATAGACACAAGAAGAAATAAAAATTTTCCCTCTTGTGGCTTAACAGCCTTATAAATATTAGCAAATAAATTTGCTCTAAAGCAAGAGTTAATGCATAAATCTTGCTTTGGACTGGGTTGTGCTTGTTATTTTATAGTTTAAAATTTTTTAGTTTTGCAATACGAGTTGATAATTGAATCTTCGGCTGCTGAAGTGCAAATTGCTTTGTTAAATGACAAGCGTTTGCAAGAACTTCACAAAGAAAAGCACAACAGCAATTTTGCTGTAGGTGATGTTTATTTGGGTAAAGTTAAGAAAATTATGCCCGGCTTAAATGCAGCTTTTATTGATGTAGGATACGAAAAGGATGCTTTTTTACACTACCTTGATTTAGGGCCACAATTCTCCTCATTAAGTTCGTTTACAAAGAAAGTTTTGAATGGCTCTCAAAAGGAGGCGAAGCTAAATCAATTTCATATTGAGCCAGATATTGAAAAAACAGGAAAAATTTCACAAGTATTAAACAATCAAAATTTGGTTGTTGTTCAAATTGCTAAAGAACCTATTTCCACAAAGGGACCACGGATTACCTCTGAATTATCATTTGCAGGACGTTATATTGTACTCATTCCGTTTGCCGAAAAAGTTTCTGTATCACAAAAAATAAAAAATGCTGAAGAACGTGATCGCTTGCGAAAAATTCTTCAAGGAATAAAGCCCAAGCATTTTGGTATTATTGTGCGCACCGTTGCTGAAAATAAAACAGTAACTGAAATAGAAGCCGATTTACATGATTTGATGAAGAAATGGGAATCCATCTATGAGATGTTGAAAACGGCTCAACCTACTAAAAAATTATTAGGTGAGATTGACCGAACTTCAGCTATTCTTAGAGACATTTTAAACCCTAATTTTCATAACATACAGGTTGACAATGAAGCATTATATGATGAAATAAAAAGCTATCTGCATAATATTGCTCCCGACAAAAAGGATATTCTAAAATTATACAAAGGGAAGCTTCCCATTTTTGAGCATTTTGGTATTGAGAAGCAAATTAAAAGTTCCTTTGGAAAAACTGTTCCAATGAGAACAGGAGCCTATCTTATTATTGAGCATACAGAGGCTATGCACGTTATTGATGTGAACAGTGGACATCGGTCAAAAAGTGATAATTCACAAGAAATAAACGCCTTGGAGGTTAATCTAGATGCCGCTGTTGAAGTAGCCCGACAACTCCGTTTGCGTGATATGGGAGGGATTATTGTGATTGACTTTATTGATATGAATAGTACGGAGAACAGAAATACTTTATATCAAAAGTTAAAAGACGAAATGCGTAATGACCGTGCTCGTCATCAAATACTTCCTCCAACAAAATTTGGATTAGTTCAAATAACACGGCAAAGAGTACGTCCTGAAATGAACGTTAACACAGCCGAAAAATGCCCGGTTTGCTTAGGAAGTGGAGAGGTTACCTCTACTGTACTTTTGGCTGATGAGGTTGAGAATAACCTAAGATTTGTGCTCAAAGAACAAAACGAAAAAAATATTGAACTCCACACAAATCCTTATTTAGCAGCATTTTTCACAAAAGGATTAATTTCAAAAAGAGTACAGTGGTTTATGAGATACAAAAGGTGGATTAAGATAGTTCCTATTAGCTCATACAGTATTCTGGAATATCGCTTTTTAAATAACGATCAGGAAGAAATTAAGCTTTAAATATCTCTGTATTCCTTAATTAATTTACTTGGTCTGTTTTCAAGTTATTCATTCTCCCATAATGTGTTTTTTTCGAGAACTACCTTGTCCTTATAAAATATTTTAGTGCTTTTGGCAAATGACTCCGTATAGTCACTTACATAAAATTTGCTTCTTAATATTCTTGTTGTGTTTAAGAGTCGATTTTCTGTCAATTGGTTAAAAACACGTTCGGCTACTATTTCGGCACTGTCAATAATTTTTACCTTTTGTTTATAGTACTCTTCAATCTCAGCTCTTATTAGCGGATAATGCGTGCAAGCTAGAATTAAGGCATCAATTTTTTTAAGCTTCGAATTACTTAAGTAGCTATAGATAATGGTTTTACTTATTTTATTATTAAAAAAACCTTCTTCAATCATAGGGGCAAGAAGCGGTGTAGCCAATGAAGTTACCTGAAGTTGGGGGTTTAACTCTTTTAACTTTTGGGAATAAATATCACTTTTAACCGTTCCTTTTGTTGCAATTACCCCTATTTTCCCTTGTTGATATAAGGCTGCTACTCGGTTTGCTACTGGCTCAATAACATTTATAACAATAGCTTTAACCCCCACATGTTGCTTTACCACATGAAAAGCTACAGAAGATGCCGTATTGCACGCAATAACAATCATTTTACAATTTTGTTTTAATAAAAAGTCACTGATGCGCAAAGCGTAGTACTTAATGGCATCAGCTGACTTCTCTCCGTAAGGAAAGTGAGCCGTGTCACCAAAATAAATTAATTGTTCATTCGGTAAAATATCATGTATGGCATTGGCTACTGTAAGTCCGCCAATTCCCGAATCAAAAATACCAATAGCTTGTTCACTTTTTTTATACTTAGATGCTTTCAACATGGTGTTGGAATTATTAAACGAAGATAGTTCAAATACGCATTTGAAATAAAAAACAATGAATACTTTGAGGTGGTAATCGTTTTTTAATAAAATCTTGTTCTATAAAAAACTTTTAATTAATGCTGCATCTTTGTTCAGTTGTTCGGTAGAACGTGGCATTTTTGTTGCACTAAAATTCATATCAGATACCCCGTTTATAGGAATTAAATGAATATGAGCATGGGGTACTTCAAGCCCTACCACACTCATGCCGATTTTCTTACATGGGAAAGCCATTTTTATAGCCACTGCAAGTGTTTTTGCAAATTTCATTAGACCTTGATATTCCATTTGTTCCATATCAAAGATATAGTCTATTTCCTTTTTGGGAATAACCAAAGTATGTCCTGCCTTTAAGGGTGAAATATCAAGAAAAGCAAAATAACTCTCGTCCTCAGCAACTTTATGACAAGGTATCTCTCCTTTAATAATTTTTGTAAACAGGGTGCTCATATTATACTCTACTAACTTCGATTATTTCAAACTTCATTAGAGCTCCTGAAGGAACTTTTATTTCAGCAACTTCTCCTTGCTTTTTTCCTAACAAGCCTTTCCCTATCGGGGAATCTACAGATATTTTCCCAGCTTTTAGATTGGCTTCTCGTTCCGGAACTAAAGTATATGTTAAGTCTGTTTTAGTGGTTAAGTTTCGAAGTTTAACGGTACTCAATATTAATACTTTAGAAGTGTCTAATTTTGACTCATCAATAACCCTTGCATTGCTAATGGCATCTTCTAATTTAGAAATTTTTAATTCTAATAGACCTTGTGCCTCTTTTGCAGCATCGTACTCGGCATTTTCGGAAAGGTCTCCTTTATCTCTAGCTTCAGCAATTTGATTCGAAATATGCGGTCTTTCTTTAGACTTGAGGTAGTGTAATTCTTCTTGCATTTTACGTAATCCTTCTTCGGTTACATAAGTAATTTGTGCCATACTTTTAAATTATAATACGTTTGTAAATAAAAAGAATCCCGGTTATAAAACCGGGACTCCCTATATAAAGTGTCAAAGTTAACTAATTAGAGCTTTAAGCGTAAGCCTATAGTGTGAACTGAGGCAAAAATGCTAGTCATACGATAGGCATAATCAATACCAAATTTACGAGTACTCGCTTTGCCTAGTGGTGCATCAAAAGTAAATCCGGCAGTAGGTCCGGTTAAGGCTGTTTTTCGGTTGTCGGCATTAAAGATTCCTTTTTCATAAACCATTCCGGCTCGCAACATAAATAATTGTTTGTAACCATACTCAAACCCTAAACTGAATTGATCCTGTGTAAAAGAATTAGAAGTAAAGTTAAGAGCAGCAGTAAGGCGTTGGTCATTATTTTCCTTGCTGAAATAATAGTCATAAGCAGCTCCTATGTTAACCATAGATGGTAAATCATATTCTTGAGAGCGCATTTCAAATGTTTGTGGAGCTCCGGTTGACAATATAGAACCTTTAACTGCCAATCCATCACCACGATACCTTACTTGTGGTCCCACATTTTTTAACGAAATACCAAAATGTACATTTTTTCTTTTTAACTCTTTGTCTTTCCCAAAACTTGTAACATATTGAATGCCCCCATCAAAGCAAATACCGCTGGCCTTCATATTAGCAATACTTTCAGAAATAACTTTTACATTAATTCCTCCAAAAATGCTGTTTGAAAACTCTTTAGCGTAACTTAAATTTAAGTTTAAAAATTGAGGTTTAAAAGTTCCTAAATTTCCTTCAGGTTGCTCTACCGTTGTAACTGGAATATCGCCAAAATCCATTGACATTACGCCAAAAGCCAATGCGCTGGCATTGCCCATTTTTTGACTAAATCCAAAAGAATTTATTTTTGTTCCTGTGCCCCCAAGCCAATTTGTACGTGCTACTAATAATTCTGTTTTTTCAACATGTGCCAAACCGGCAACATTTAAGTATTGTGCTTCTAAACCCATAACTGAGGCAGAATTAGCACTTCCCCAGCCCGAACTTCTCGTAAAAGGATTAATAAGTAACTGAGTTCCTCCAGCCTGACCGGCACGATCTGAGTTTCCGGCTATTACCGAACTTGTAACTAAAGCACTAAGAGCTATAACTTTAAGCTTTAAACCAATGTTTGATATCATAGGATTGCTTGATTTTAAAAATTAAAACTGATCTAAATCTATAGGACGTAATGTTCCAAAGAACTTAACTACTTTCTCTCCTACATTTGGTACATTCACATGAATATAGTATAATCCGCTAGCTATTGGAACATTTTTTTGATTTTTTAAATCCCAATCCAACGAGGTTTTAGGATCATCTTTCTGGAATTTTCTAATCAAAGTTCCATTTACAGTATATATGCTAATCACACAATTTTGAGGAAGATTGGTAATTTTAACTATATTTTCTAAAGTATTTCTCTCGTAAGCAGAATATGCAAAGTATGGATTTGGCACTACATTTATTAAATCCAAAGCACTTTTAGCAACGCCAGCAACCCCTTTCTTAGTAGCAATATCACCCGTTCCGAAAGAATAAAGAGGGAAGTCTGCATTTTGAGGAGCAGGTGCCTTTGGTGATAATAAATCAAATGCTGATGATACAACAGCGCTTCCAGCGTAATACCTGTTGTATGGTCGAGATACTCTAATTTTAACTGTAATATCGGTACTTAGAAACTTGTCTCCTCCGTATGCTAAAGGAACACTTGACCACATACAATCTTTAAAAACACGCTGTTTATCTTGTATTTGACCAGATGACAATCGTGTTTTAATAAAGTTCCCTTCATCATAATAAGGCATATCATTCTCCGTATTTCCGGAGTGACCAAACACATAAACATAATGTTTGCCACCAAAAATGATTCCTTTAGTAGCTCCATTAGTAGCATTCTCGTCCCAAATTTTTGATGTAGGATTCCATATCATATCATTTCCGTTGTCGCCAGATAGCCATGAGTCTTCGCCAAAAGCCATATTTAGTCTTTCGCCTGTTTCAACATTAATAGCATATCCTGGGAACCAGCTCATTCCTATTGTTCCTGAGCCATCATCATTTCCATCTTTATCACGCGAAGCTGATTTTCTAAGATCAAATTTAGCTGCTCCCCCAACGGCCAAAGCTGGGTCATCTTGCATCTCTAATACAGCACATCGTGTCCATTTTGTTTTATCAGCAGTAATAACAATATCTACACTTCGTAAATTACGCATGATTTCTCTTTTTCTTCCTGGCGGGTTGAAATACGAGTTATTCCAAGAAACACCATTCCATTCATTAGAAGTTAAGATATAAGGAGCCCATACGCCATCAATTACTTTTTCATAGTACTGTCCATCATCAATTCCGGGATAATCATTTCCAATATAATTTGGTGGCCCTTGTATTGGAGTTGGATACGTTTGTGTACCTGAGCGAATCCAATTCAAAGCCCATTGACCATCTTGGTCAGGCAAACCATAAATCCAATTTTTTGTAGGATCTTTAGATATCCATGTGCTTGAAATTAACCCATTCTGATCATTGGCCATATCAACACTTGGCGCAATTCCTTTTTTAATTGTTACTGATAGCCCCCATTTAAGTATAAGCTGTTCATTCTCAATATTAATACATGTATCTGAAACTACTGAATCTAAAGTAGTCATATTGGTTAATACCCAAGCTGCTGTATCAACAGCTGTTAAAATATTTTTAACCCTTTTAATGGTGTATTTATTATTTACAAAACCTTGAGCGGCAAAAATATCAGAATTTAAAGGGACATAAGCATAAACATATTGAGTTGATGGATCAGTAGCACTTAGAGAGTCAATAGTTCCGTTTTGCAATTGTAGAGCAGGAACCAAAGCACGACTAACAAATTTCAATTGAAATTCTCCTTCAGGAACATTCAATGGATCAATCACTTTTATATTTATTGGACCTTTCCCATTTTTATATACCGGTTGATCAATTTTTCCATTGGCTAATATCTCATTTACTGTTTCGTCTGTTAACTCCATTTCTTGGTAGCCCCCTCCTTGCCCTTCTACACGTTTAATTTTAGGGCCATCTCCATAAGCACTTTGCAATGACGTTCCTTCTGCTTCTGATGCAGTAATATGTGGAATACCGGATACTGGAGCTATACTTAAGCCTTTGGAACTTTTTGCTCCTGAAATATAGGGTTTCTTTTGACCATCAAAGGTTGAGGGGTCGCTTTGATTATATGTTTTGAAGTTATTTGCTCCATAAGCTACAGCTAGAAAATAATATGTTTTATGATTTACTAATCGTTTATCAGCTCCTGTTGCAAATTTGTCTTCAGTAACTTTAAAAGAATGTTTAATACCTTTGTTATACCCATTAATGGTTGGGTTCTTTAAAACAGGCAAACTAGAGTTTAAAGCTGCATCAAATGTATAGTTGATTAATTGAGAGTGCTCATTTTTTACATCACACTGAGCTGTTAATCGTGCTTTCGTAACATCTGTTAAATCAGCTTCGGAAGCAGTAACAGAAGCATCTCGAACCTGGTAAATTAAATATCCTTCAAAGTTATAGGTTCTGTCAAATCCAGGAAGAGCGGGAATTAAAGGGTCTAATTCCTCATATTTTTCATTCTTGTTATTAAAAGTAATTGTATTAGGATTGGTAATATAAAGGATTAATTCTTTATTCAATTCTTGAATTGATAAATCTGGAGCGCGAGGTCCTTCAAGTACTGCAAAGCAGTTGTTAAATAAGGCTTGCGCTTTTATATCTGCTAGACGAACCAACTCTACCGAAGCTTTGGCTCCTCCTGATTGTGCTTGTGCCCAAACACAACCTGTGGTAACATAGTTTACGGCTCCCGGTTTTAAGGTAAAAGGACCGGCTGAGTGAATAAATCGCCAGTCGGCATTTTCATTAGCCTCCCAATTTACGTTTCCATTAGCATCATCTGAAGTCCAAGGGAAAGCAAATTTTGTAGGGGTTGTTCCTCCCATACCAGATCCGCCATAAGTCAAAGGGGTTCCGTCTTTCCACTTCGATTGTAGGTAATTGTAAAAGTGAGTTGCCTGTGAAGGGTTCCCTTGCGTTGACCAATCGTTTTTAAACACCATAAAATACTCCATTCCTAATGTTTCATTCCCAATGATACCATCACCATAACCAAAACCACTTATAGTTTGGTTAGCAGGGCGGTCGGTTTCAACTCCATTTAAAAAATAAGGATCGGCTTTGGGTCCTTTAAAGAAGTCAACGGCAGAGCAGGGTGGTTTATCTCCATAACTATTTCCAGAGCCTGTTCCATCATTATCAGTACCATTATAGCAAAAGCCTAAACCATTAACTACATCGCAGCCCACAAGGTCATCACTATAAACCCCTAAATCGGGGTCATTCCAACTTCCAAAATAGGTTTCGCTTATGGTTAGGTTACTTCTATTGATGATTTGATATTGGTAAAAGGTCATATCGTTAATCTCATCGTTGGTAGCAAAAGCAAAAGCTTGAGCTCTAATTTCAACACCTATTGGCTGTCCGCTGGTTTCACTATGAATATTTCCTTTATCGTTAAATACCCAAAATAAGGTTTGATCACCAAATAAGAAATTAGAGCAGCCACCGCCTTGTGAGGCTGTATTGAAAATATCGTACTTAGGATAATCGCCATCTTCGGGGCGGTACAGACCATCTGAGTTAACATCCCAAAAAGGAGCCATTTGCAAATCTTCATTTTTGCTAACATCACCGTTTCCGGGATATTTGGTAATACTTTCGGGGATGGTATATCCAGGAAAATCGGATGGTGAGGCTAAGTATGCTGTAAAATCAGAAACTTCTTGGCGTGTAATGGGGAACATTTTATCCCATCTTGAACAGCCGGTGGCATCAATCGATGCGTTTGTGATATCCAAAGCACCAGGCCAAAAGTCATTTCCTGTTTGACGGTATGTTTGGCAAGCAGTTCTTAATTGCCCTCCTTGATCTAGACCACCAATCCAAAGTGCTGCGGCAAAGTAGGAGTAC
The DNA here is from genome assembly GCA_963169745.1 of Bacteroidota bacterium. GTDB lineage: Bacteria > Bacteroidota > Bacteroidia > UBA4408 > UBA4408 > CAIKXD01. The sequence continues at coordinate 23,596 of CAUJCU010000024.1, read as the reverse complement.
TTTCCGGAACCCTTAGGCACCTCGTAGCGGGCTACGTCTAACCCTTGATCCCACCACATGTCACCCCCATTCATAATTAAGGCACGCACATTATTTATATTCAAGTCGGCTTTGGCTGTAGCTGGAGAACATGCCGCAGATGCAGCTGCATTTCCTGAAAGCTTACCACCAATGAGACCAACGTTCTCTTTTGCAGTTAAAACTGAAACACTCAGTGTAAGTGCAATGGCCAGTAGTTTTTTCGTTCTTTCCATTTTGTTGTTTTTAATTTGTTTCACCATTCGATGTACCGGAATATTAAATATTGTTAGAAATCTAAAGTTACACCTATTCTCATTCTTCTTGGAATTGAATAGTTATTTGGGTTGTTAATCTTGATGCTGTATTGATCAACAAAGGCAGTAGGGCTTGGATAGCTATTTATAATTGAAGCAGATGCTGCGTCAGTTAAATATCCGTCATCATCAGGATTTCCAGTTGCACGATAAACGTTAATAATATTTTTAGCATTTAACAAGTTGAGGACCTGAAGATAAACACTTACATTTCCACGTTTACTATTTTCATTGTCTTTTTTACCAAAAACAACTGGAAATGCTTTCTGTACTCTCAAATCGAAGCGATACTGGAATGGTAAGCGCGACCCATTTAGGCTACCAGACAATACGGATATTTTTGCTAAACCGATGGCTCCTTCCTGAGAAATATTTCCCTGACGGCTGTATGGTGTACCAGATGTAGCACGGAATGTTAAGTTAGCCCCAACATTTTCCAAAATATTCTTTCCATTAATTTTAGGTCCGTTGTAATCCTTTCCGCTACCATAACTGTAATCCACATTGGCAACTATATTATGGCGTTGATCAAAAGAAAGAGGTACCGTATTTCTTAAGTTAGGTTGTGTTGAATTTGAAATAATATTGTATGCATCTCCGTCTGACGATCCGGTACCATTAGCAAAAGAAAGGGTATAGTTAGCATTTAAAGACACATTGTTTGTTCTTCTAAGATCATAGGCAACTGAGAATCCGGTAACGGTACCAAAATCAATATTTCCAAATGAAGTATATGAAACCGGATAGGCATAAGAGAATCGTCTTACTTGAATCATATCTTTTAACTCACGATAAAAGGCTGATAAAGTTAAAGCTGAGTTTTGAGCTTCATTAAGCACTTGTGTAAATCCTAATTCATAATCAACAGTACGTTCCGGACGTAAGTTCGGATTATTTAAAACGCCACCGGTATTAATATCCATAAAGTAGTAGTCAAAAATATTCATCCTTAAACGGGAAGGCGGACGTTGGGTTAAAACATCATAGTGTGCAAAGAAATTGGCCATATCCGAAATAGGGAATGAAAATGCAACGCGTGGCATAAAAGTAACCTGGGCATCGTAATCTTTAAATGAATTACTTGGGTTATAGGATGTAGAGCGGATTCCGGTGTTTGTAGCATCGGTTGCTCCATCAGTAGCGTTAACCAAATATGGGGTTAATTGCCCATTAGATGTTTGTTGTGCCAATACACGTGGGTCGTTAACTTCTACCCCCTCATTATTATACCAAGTATCATTGTTTCGGTACCCAACTATTTGAGTAGGGTCATTAATATTGTTTACATACACTACATAATCGTTTTTAATATTACTTGGGTGCTGAATAGTTGCTCCGTTTATCTCGGTAACATCTCCAACAGTACGAGTAGCATATAAGGAATAAGGGTCTTTTAATACTTTTTGGTTCGCATCAAAACGGTCAATCCTTAATCCTACGTTAAATTTCAGATCCTTAAAATCAAACTTATCTTGAATATAACCCGCCATATAAATTGGGCTAAAGGCACCAACCGGGTGGGTTAAGTTGTTGTTTTCGTCTTTCTCAGTAAAGAAATCCTCAAAAGCAACATTGTTTCTTTTATTTCCTAAATAATCGTAGCCATAGTATGAAACAAAGGAATTGCCATTGTTTAATAAGTCATCAGCACTAAACATATCTAGTCTAAAATCTTCCGGCTTCATATTATGAATATCAATCCAATCATTTTGATTATACCCAAATTGCTTTCTCAAGCTTTTTGAAAATTGTGCCTCTTCTTTTTCGTTATACCCTCTATCAAAAGTTATTGTATCATAAATACCATTTTGGGTTAAGTGCTCCTTGGTTAAATCAATATCAGTAACAGCTTTATTAACTAACTGATACATTAAGCCCCACAAACCAATTGGTGTAATATTATAATAGCTTTCGTTTCTTTGTTCAAACTCAAAACCTAATTGAATAGCATGATTTTTTATATCGGCAGAAAAGCTTGTATTGATGCGGAATTGAGATCTGTCGTCTAAAGAATACCCACCGTATTGGCGACCGGTATTGTACCATAACCCGTTTACGTTATTCGGGCGATCGCCATTAATCATACCTCCATTAGCTTGAATACGGAAAATATTATCAAACGCCATAGAGCTTGGTAAATCTTTTTGCAAGTCAAAATAAGCTGAAGCATAATTAGCGCCATAGGTGTTTCTAACTGTATCTGGCGTATAGGTTACTAAAGTATCTTGCCAGCCACTTTGTACAAATGCTTGTTTTGAAGCTTCGAAGTTATATATACGTTGTTTATGTGTTTTAAATTGTCCTAAATAACCGTAGTCAAATAATTTATCTTTATGATTATCGTCTTGTTCAATATTATGTACTTTAGTATAAGAAGCTTGTAAAGTATAATAGGCGTTTTTTAAGTTTGAGGCACTTTTATCTTCTTTTCCTTCTGGAGCTGAGCTAAACTTTTGTTGTAATCTTCCATATACTCTCCAAGTTTTATCAATAGACTGCGCATTGTTACTTGGGTTAAATAAAGCATATTCATAGATAAAATCATGGCGGTTATTATAATCAACCGAACCTCCAATTGTAATATTTAAGTTTTCAATAGGTTTAAAGTCAATTTTTCCATTTAAACGAACAAAGTTTGATCTCGTATTTTGCTTCGCTTTAATTTGCTCCATATCATTTTTAGTAATGAACTGGGAACTTTGCACAAGCGTAGTACTTCCATTAGGATTATGGCGTAAAGGTTTTTTCTCTAAATCGGCTAAAACATCATCCTTAACTTTCCACATTCCTATTGCAGAAGGGTCTGGGTCTCTTTCTGTTGAAAGTTCACCAGATAGGAAGAAGCCAAGAATGGTTCTCTTTGAAGCGTTTGTAGTATCTTTAACCGAAAAAATAGGGCCTCCTAAAGAAAAGCCTAAAAAGTTGTATCCATACCTATCGGTTAGTTCAGAGCTTATAGCCTCAACCCCTCCAAATAAAGTACTCTGCGGGCCTCTAGTGGTAATGTTTACAATTCCTGAAGTAGCATCCCCAAAAGCGGCTGGTACACCACCTGTAATTACCGATACTTGTTCGATACTGGACTGAGGCAAACCGGCTGATCCAATTACACGCATTCCATCTATATACGTTTCACTAGACTCAGAACGGCCTCCACGAATATTAACTGCATCGCCCTCATCTACTTGTGCAACTCCAGCTGACTGCGCCACTACAGAGTTAATATTTTTTGTTGCCATTTTATCATATTGCTCTCTGGTAACCGTTTTTGACGTACTGGCATTGGGGTCAATTAAAGGTACTACATATTCAATTTTCTCAAAAGTTACCAACTCAACACCTGGCATTATTGTAGCGGTGACATATTGAGTTTTAGCATCAAAAATATTTACATTGGTAATTTCAATACCCGTATATCCGGTATAGCTAACTTTAATGCTGTAAACACCCGGGTCAATGGGTTTTATAAAAGCCTCCCCATCAATAGTAGCTGCTGCGGCAGCAACTTGTTGCCCTTTAGACATGACCACAACTGTAGCAAATGGTACTGTTTCCTTAGTGGTTCCATCAATTACGGTAACCTTCACAGCTCCACTCCCTTGTGCTAATGCACAAGTAATTGAACCTATTGCAATTACCAATGTTAAGTATAATTTTCTTATCATAATAATATTATTGATTTAGATATACATTGCTTTCCAAAAGCGGGTAAAGATATGTAATAAAAAAAATTTTTTCCAAATTTAACAATTATCTTTTTTAAATAAATTTCGTTTTTGTTTGGTATTCAATGTTTTTTGAATCATAAAGTCCTGTTTTTAAAGGGTTAATTTTTTTATTTTAGATTTGGAAGAATTTATTATCCCCTACGAAAAAGCCTAAATAAGAAAAATTCTTGTTTAGGTTCGTTAATTCTACGCGATTTTTTTTGGGATTGCTTCATCCTTTTACGCGTTTTCTTAGATTGAATTTTCAGGTGTCTTTTCTTTCCTTCTTTTTCGCTTAGCTGGCGTTTCTTTTTTTCCTCTTTTTCCATTTTTGTTTCATTTTTGGAATCCTTTTTAGGAGGCTCAGCCTCTTGTGCATATACTTTGCCATAATAGACCTGACCCATAAAGAATAGGAATATAAAAAGAAACTTTTTCATTTATGGAGGATATAATTTTTGTCAAATAAACAAAATATAATGCGATTTCTTAAAGCACTTGTGAAATTTCGTAAATAGACTAAGGTTTCCATACACTCAAAAGGTTAATCATTCAATTTTATATTACCTTTGTAATTCTTTTTTAAAATGAGTTTTAAGTACACAATATATATATGGTTTAGTTTGTTTTTATTCCTTTTTGGGGCTTGTAAAAAGCGCAAAAACAGTGTAATACCGTATGTTCCTGTTAATATTTATATTTACCCTTCTGATCCTAGTTTTAATAGGCTGAATGCGCCAGGGGGTTGGGTTTACTTAAATGGTGGTTCGCGTGGAATTATTGTGTATCGCAGATCCAATGATGAGTTTGTTGCTTATGATCGCCATTGTACTTATGACACTGAAAATTCATGCGGAAGAGTAAGCGTAAGCTCAACTCAAATAACCGCTGTGGACACATGCTGTTCATCGGAGTTTGTATTAACAGATGGTTCGGTAGTTAAAAATCCTGCCACTGTCCCTTTGCAAGCCTATCAGGTAAATTACAACGGCAATGAACTTCATATTTTTAATTAAAAAAGATTCTTTTTAAAGACAATAGGGCAAAAGCAGATGGAGAAACAAGATTTTTATTGTAATGACTTGGTTCATTATTCTAGATTTATTACACGTGAAGTAGCTATAGGTGCTGTATCATTAGGAGGTACTAACCCTATTCGGATTCAGAGTATGACCACTACAGACACCATGGATACTGCCGGTACGGTAGCTCAATGTATTCGTATTATTGAAAGTGGTTGTGATTATGTTAGAATAACAGCTCCCAGTTTGAATGAAGCTAAAAATTTAGACCAAATTAAGAAGCAGCTTCGAAAGAGTGGCTTTGATACACCTTTAATTGCTGATATCCATTTTACACCCAATGCTGCAGAAATGGCTGCCCGTATAGTTGAAAAGGTACGTATTAATCCAGGAAATTATGTAGATAAGAAAAAATTTGAATCAATAGTGTATGATGATTCAAGCTATCAGTATGAGTTAGAGCGTATTCGAAAGAAATTTATCCCTCTTGTAAAGGTTTGTAAGGAGTATGGCACTGCTTTGCGTGTTGGTGCCAACCACGGTTCTTTAAGTGATAGAATTATGAGTCGTTATGGAGATACGCCATTGGGGATGGTAGAAAGTGCACTAGAATTTATTCGGATATGCGAGGAAGAGAACTTCTATCAAATAGTTATTTCTATGAAAGCCAGTAACCCCAAAGTAATGGTTCAAGCTTATAGACTTTTGGTAAATAAAATGCTAGCCAGTCAAATGAATTATCCTTTGCATTTGGGCGTAACTGAAGCAGGAGAAGGAGAAGACGGGCGAATAAAATCAGCCGTAGGAATAGGTTCACTGCTTGAAGACGGGTTAGGAGATACAATTCGTGTTTCTCTTACTGAAGATCCTGAATTTGAAGCTCCTGTTGCTAAAACATTAGTTAATCGTTACAACAAAAGAGGGTATAATATAAACGATATGTCCCCTACTGCTTTTTCGTTTATAACAGATCCCCTAAAATCTTACTATTCGCCCTTTAACTATGAGAAACAACCGAGTAAAGAAGTTGTTACGATAGGCGGAAGTCATGTTCCACGTATTATAGCTGACTTAAGTCAAAGATTAGTTCAGAATCCTAGTGCTCTTTTTGCGTTAGGTTATCGTTATTCTGTTCCTAATGATAAATGGAACATTCTGGATATGGCTGCTGACTACATTTTTACCGGAGACCAAATAATTCCTTTTGAGATTCCCGGGGCGCTTGGTGTCATTATTAATTCTGAAGTATGGGAGCAAAACGCTGAAAAAGAAAGGCATTATCCTTTGTTTACAGCATCAACTTTTGTAGCTTCATCAAAATTACATCCAGCTTTAAATTTTATTCATACTGATATTTCTAATCTATCAACCGAATTAATTCAAAAAACTACGTCCTTAAACAATGTGGTCTATATTGTTGATACAGATTCTGAACATGGAATGGCCGAACAAAGAGCATTGTTCATAAAGCTCATAGGTTCCGGTTCTAAAGTTCCGGTAATTTTTAAACGTAACTATGTAAATTTGGAACCCGAAGCGTTACAATTATACGCCAGTACCGATCTAGGATCACTGCTTTTAGATGGCTTTGGTGATGGCATTTGGATAAGTGCTGAGGGCTGTACAACTTTAGCCAATTTAAACAGTACCGGGTTTGGTATTTTACAAGCTACACGAACCCGTATATCGAAAACGGAGTATATTTCGTGTCCTAGTTGCGGACGCACCCTTTTTAATTTACAAGAGGTAACTGCAAAAATAAGACATAGGACACAGCATTTAAAAGGGGTAAAAATAGGGATAATGGGCTGTATTGTTAATGGTCCGGGTGAAATGGCAGATGCTGATTATGGCTATGTTGGAGCTGGAGTAGGAAAAATAACTTTATACAAAGGGAAAGAAGTAGTTAAAAAAAATATTCCCAGTGAAGAAGCGGTTGAGGCGTTGGTTAATTTGATAAAAGCTTATGGTGACTGGATTGATGAACCGGTAAATCAATAGCCTTTTTCTTTAAGTAAGGTTAAGGTCTTATTTTCGTTGTGTTTGAATATTAAACCCAAGGCCTGCCGAAAGTCTTAACTCAGTAAGATTTTGGTATGTATCGTAATGATGCTCTCCCACAATTAAACGTGTTTGAACAAAGAAATGAAAAAAGTTATTTACGAAAAAGTTATGGCCTAAAGCAGCAGAGGCTATCGGATTTATGCCTACCTGAGCTTTTTTACTTGTATTCGTTGTTGCATATAGTTTAGTTAAAGCTATTCCGGGTTGTATAGCTAAATAAGTGTCGTTTCGTCCAAACGCATTATGAACAATAAATCCGTAAAATAGATTATGGGAAAATTCAATGTTTTTTACAGGCGAATTATTAATTGTGCCCGCATAGCCATATAAATCACCACAAAATGATACTCTTTTATTAAAATAGTATTCCATATTACCGTGCAAATAGAAATTAGCCCCTTTACTGCCTAGCATCATAGACGGACTTATAGTTCCCATCGCTCGGAGCTGTCCGGGAGTTGCATAGCTATCTTTTTCTTGTGCCCACAACGGAATAGAAAAGAGAAAAAGCAGAATTCCAATTAATTTTTTCTTCCCCAAATTTTGATTAATAAATAGTTTAAACTAATTGTGCTTAATAAGTGGCCTTGTAGTGCATTTTCCTTTTCAGAGCTAATTACAATCGGATAAATGGATGTATTGGCATGAAGACTTTCGGTAAAATGTATCATGTACTGGCTCATAAGTGTTATATCAAAACGGTCGGTTATATTAAAATGTACTCCTAAGCCTCCCTGTACTGCCAAACCCCACCGTTCCTTGAAATTGTCTGAATTATCCATAGCGGTCATTTTATTATAATCGAAACAGTGACCTGCCAATACATAAGGCTGAATAATTTTAGGAAATTGTTGGTTTTTAAAAGGGTAGTAGAGTACTGACCAACCTATATGGTAATATTCGCTCCGAACTTTATTACCTACATTAATTGAAATATAATCAAAGTACCAATCTGAGTTTATGGACTTGCTCATTTGAATACGAAATTGCCCTCCGGTACCTATGCCGCTGCCTTCATCTCCAAATGTGCTAAGGGTGCTTCGAGCTCCGAATGAAAGCCATCCAGCTTTGTTAAATTCATTCTTTATGCCATTTGTTTGAGCAATACCTGTTTGTGCCAAACAAAGAAGCAAATAGAAAAAAATGGCCCTTTTTTTGAGCATGTCCTGTTAATTTTGTTATTCTTGGTATAAAGTTTCCATAACTGTTTGCCCTACTACTTTTAAGATGTTCTTATCAATAATACTTAAATTGTCTTGATGTGTATGATGATGTTGGCCATAGCTCCCTGTGGTTGGTTTCATGTGTACAATATCAATACACGGGATGTTTATAAGAGTATTTACATACAAATGATCATCGGTGGTACTTCCGGTACGTTCATCAACAAAGTAGTTATTATAACCTAATTTTGCAGCAATTTTCCATACTTTATCAACCACATCGGGTGCGAAATAGACTCCTGTTCCTTCTTTAGGGAAAACAGCACCCTTGGCTCCTACCATATCTAGAAGTATTCCATAATTAGCAGTATAACCCGGTATATGGGGGTTTTTAGCCCAATACTGTGTCCCTAAGCACCAGCTATCTTCCATTTTGGGCAAATTACTTTCATTGGGTTGTCCATAATCTTCTAAATCAGTAAAAAAGAAATCAACTCCTAGGTTCAAATCAGAATTAGTTATCTGACGGGCAATCTCGAGTAGTACTCCCACGCCACTGGCTCCATCATCCGCTCCATCAATAGGTATGTTTTTCTTAGCGGTATCACTATCAGCAATATGGCGGCTATCCCAATGTGCCAAAAGAAGAATTCTTTTTTGAAAGTCGGGTTTGTAGGAGGCAATTATATTTTTAAGCGTAAATATTTTACCATCGTAAGTGGTAATAGGAGCCGATTGAACAATAGTTTGCAAACCAAATCGCTTTAATGTTTTTTCAATCAGTTCTGCACCTTGAGCGTGTGATTTTGTACCCGGAACTCTTGGTCCAAGGGCAACTTGTTGCTCAATCCAACTATAAGCCGAGTCTTGATTAAATGCCGGAGACTTAGGTATAAATGGGGTGTTTGCACTGCCCTTTTGTTTGGTTTCAGAATCGGGATTGTTCGAGTTGCAGGCAATAAAGGTAAGTGCCAGTAATAATGGCCAGAATAATGATTTCATGGAAGTTGATAATTTCATAGTGATTTAGCTTTTTGAACCCCTTTTATGGTACTATTGTTACAGATTTAACAAAGGCTAGCATCTGGTGGAGTTAAGATTCCAGTTGCCAAGTTGTTCCTTCTTTGGTGTCTTTAATAATTATGCCTCCGCTACTTAGTGTATCTCGAATCTTATCGGAAGTAGCAAAATCCTTTCTGTTCTTGGCTTCTAATCGTTGTTCAATAATTAAACTCATAGCCGTTTCTAAGGCTTTTCCATCATTGTTATTTTCTTTCTGGTCAAAAAGTCCCAAAACTTCATTTACAAAAGTTTTCATTGTTGTTTGGAGTTTTTCTAAGTCAGTTTGATTGATGGTTTCTTTTCCGTCATGAATTAAATTAATAATTCGTACGGCCTCAAATAAATTCGCTATTAGTATTGGGCTATTGAAATCATCATCCATAGCCGTATAAAAAGAGGCAATTAACTTTTCTACATTGATACTGGAATGAGTTCCGTTTTTAAGTTTATAGAGTGTTTTCAAGGCATTCATCAAGCGGGCAAATCCTCTTTCAGCAGCCTGAAGCGCTTCATTGCTAAAATCTAAGGTGCTGCGATAATGCGTTTGCATCATAAAGAAACGTACTACCATTGGATCATAGCCTTTTTCGAGTAAAGAGTGGTTTCCTGTAAAAAGTTCTTGAGGTAAAAATCCATTTCCCGCACTTTTACTCATTCTAACTCCGTTAACAGTAAGCATATTGGTATGTAGCCAGTATTTGGCCGGGGCCGTATGGTGGCTTGCTTGTGACTGGGCAATTTCATTGGTGTGATGAGTGGCCTGCAAATCCATGCCACCTCCGTGAATATCGAAAGTTTCGCCTAAATATTTCGTGCTCATAGCCGAACATTCTAAATGCCAGCCGGGAAACCCCCATCCCCATGGAGAAAGCCATTTCATAAGGTGTTCGGGCTTGGCTTTTATCCATAATGCAAAATCAAGTCGTCCCCGTTTCTCATCTTGTCCGCTAAGTTCTCTTGTGTTTTCAAGTAAATCTTCTAGTTTACGATTGGTAAGCTCTCCGTAATGATGTGTTTTTGTGTATTTATCAACATCAAAATAAACTGTTCCATTCACCTCATAAGCATAGCCATTTTTGATAATTTCTTTAGCCATTTCTATTTGTTCACAAATATGCCCTGTTGCTGTAGGTTCTATATTAGGGGGCAATGTGTTAAAGGCGCGCATAACATGATGAAATCCTAAGGTATAACTTTGTACAATTTCCATAGGTTCTAATTGTTCCAAGCGGGCTTTTTTAGAAAATTTATCATCTCCTTCATCTCTATCGCCTTCCAGATGACCTGCATCGGTAATATTACGCACATAGCGAACTTTATAGCCTAAATGCAAAAGATATCTGTATATTAAATCAAATGAAATAAAAGTTCGACAATTTCCTAAATGCACATCGCTATAAACGGTTGGGCCACATACATAAAACCCAACAAAGGGAGGGTTCAGCGCTTCAAATTTTTCCTTTTTTCGGGTTAACGTATTATATACTACCAAATTACTTTTTATGGTCATACAAACAAAGGGTAAAGGTTAACTATAGAATATTAAAGTTATTGGGGTTTAAAGAGCCAAAGTTATTTATTTTTCAGCTCTTTTGCTGATTCGAAACGAACTATTTTCCCATTTTGGACAATTCCAACTTTTTCTAATTGTCCTTCTTTATAGTAATACCGTTTCCCTTTAAACAGGATAGCATCTTTATATTCGCCTTCAGTTTCAATTTGTCCACTTCTATTATATGTTTTCTGAAAGCCATCTTTTATAGTTCCTACTGCCTCTAGAGGGTTTACTATTTTCTCTTCGGGTTGTTTAACTATCTTTTCTTCGGGTTGCTTTTGTTCTTTAAAAATAAAGTTTTTTACACTATTGGTGTCTAATTTTCCATCATAAAAAGTTTTTTCGCTGCGTAGGGTTCCATTCTCGTAATATTCTTTAATTACCCCATTTTCTTTTCCTGCATTCCATTCTCCGTCAAACATCACGTTTCCATTTTCGTGATAGTATTTTTGCTGTCCTGTTCGTTTCCCATTTTGGTCAAAACCCCATTCATAATAAATTTTTCCGTTAGGGTAGTAGAAACGGTAAGCACCTATCCATCCCAAGGCATTCCAAGTTCCTTGCTCTTTGAGTGTCCCATCAGGGTAATAATCTTTTGAAGCAATTGTTTTATCGGAATTATATATTAATTCATTTCTTAATTTTCCGGAACACCACCATTTGCGCCAGGTACCTGTTTTGCGGTTGTCTTTAAAAAATCCTTCTTCTATTTTTATTCCTTTGGTGCAAGCATCTAGGGTTCCTTCTTCGCTGTAAAAAGTCCATCGTCCCTGCCTCCATCCCTGAGCATCTGTTACATTCACTGAGTCTTGTTGTGCCTGTGTACTATATATCTCACAGAATACAAGAATTAACGTACCTATTAAAGAATAAAATCTGTTTTTTAATTTCATTTATAAGCTTTCGTTTTATCCAATCTGATAGCGAGCAAAGGTACTTGATTTAGCATAATTTTCAGAATTTATTTTGGCAGGTTTTAGCCCCTAGTAATTTAGAAAATTGGGGAATTATTTTTGGAGCCTCTTTAAAGTTGAGCAAGCTATCTTATTCTATTCGCATTTTTTACGAGTTCTTCATCTTTTTTAAGGGCACGTAATGCCATAAAATTAAAAACGATAGAGAGCAATGGCAGCATCATTCCAATACCAAAGGTGGTGGATATTTCGGCCTCCGAAGAATTATAAGCTTTATCGATAAGAGATTTTGCATTGTCGTAATGATAAAACATAAGAACAACAAAACCACATATGAGTAAAAAATTAAAGGCCGTAAACAGAATTTGCTTTTTACGGTTTTTAAAATTAAAAATAATGAACACTGAAAGTAATATTATAAGAATGTTAACAGCCATGAGGGCATAACTATTCAAAAGCATTTCGTGACCAGCTACACCAATTTTATAAAAACCCATAAGGCTGAGATTAAAACTGCTGTCATATCCTGTAAAAGTAGCCAAAGCAGTTGTAAATAATAAAGCCTGACAAATAGCTATAAGTAGCAAATAAACAGATTGAATTCGTTGAATCATAAAAAATAAATTTAACTCAAAAGTAATAAGTTTTGGAGATACATCATAAATTGAGTCAAAACCATTTTTAAAATAACCTAAAACACTTATTCGTTTGTTGTATTTGAACTTAAATAATGCAGTTGCAATATCTATATATAACCTTGGTTCTTTTCAAATTTTATATATAAAATATTAAACAAGGATATAACTGTAGTAATTTGTGTTTTTTAATGGATTAAAATTAGGTAAATATCCGTACCTTTGCACTTTAAAAAGTATATATATGGAAGTAGCAGAAAAACAGCAAAATGCAACCGCACAATTCTTAAGTGCCCTTAATATAAAAGAAGTTAATTACGGTGCTTCTACCGGTTTAACTCCAATTAGCACCCACGGTCCAAAATTAAATTCCTACTCTCCGGTTGATGGAAGTTTAATTGGAAGTGTTCAAACTGCCACAGCCGAAGACTATGAGGTTGTTATGAAGAAAGCCACTGAAGCATTTAAAATATGGCGTAATGTGCCGGCTCCAAAACGCGGAGAAATAGTTCGCCAAATGGGAGAGCAATTTAGAAAGCACAAAGAGCCGCTTGGACAATTGGTTAGTTACGAAATGGGAAAAAGTCTTCAAGAGGGTCTAGGCGAAGTTCAGGAAATTATTGATATATGTGACTTTGCCGTAGGTTTATCGAGACAGCTTTATGGGTTAACCATGCATAGCGAGAGACCTAAACATCGTATGTATGAACAATGGCATCCGCTGGGTGTAGTAGGCATAATTTCTGCCTTTAATTTTCCAGTTGCCGTATGGAGTTGGAATGCTATGATAGCTTGGGTTTGCGGTGATGTGTGCATTTGGAAACCTAGTTCTAAAACGCCACTTTGTGGAATTGCCTGTCAAAATATTATTTCAGAAGTATTAAAAAACAATCAGGTTCCTGAAGGGGTAAGTTGCCTTATTACCGGTAATGCAATGGGCGATTTAATCAATAATGACCACCGTATTCCTTTGGTATCATTTACCGGATCTACCCGAGTGGGTCGGAAAGTATCTGCTCAGGTAGCAGAGCGTTTTGGAAAATCAATTTTGGAATTAGGGGGAAACAATGCTATTATAGTATCTGAACAGGCCGATTTGAATATGGTATTGGTGGGAGCTGTATTTGGTGCTGTAGGAACAGCCGGCCAGCGCTGTACCTCTACGCGCAGGTTAATAATACATGAAAGTATTTACGAAAAAACTTTAGAGGTACTTAAAAAGGCCTATGCACAGCTTAAAATTGGAAATCCTTTAGATAAAAACAACCATGTTGGCCCTCTAATTGATAAAGGTGCCATTGAGGATTATCTGAAAGCTATTGAGCAAGCTAAGTTGCAAGGAGGAAAAGCTGTTGTAGAGGGGGGAACAGAAACTGTTAAAGGATTTGAAAATGGAAGCTATGTAAAGCCATGTATAATAGAGGTTGAAAACTCGTACGAGATAGTACAACAAGAAACTTTTGCTCCAATTTTATACGTGATGAAATATAAAACTATTGAAGACGCTATTGCCATGCAGAACAATGTTCCACAAGGCTTGTCCTCATCTTTGTTTACAAATAATATGCGTGAGATGGAATTATTCCTTTCGGCTAATGGTTCAGATTGTGGCATAGCCAATATCAATATTGGTACATCAGGAGCTGAAATAGGCGGTGCTTTTGGAGGTGAAAAAGAAACCGGTGGCGGTCGTGAAAGCGGCTCTGATGCATGGAAAGCCTATATGAGAAGGCAAACCAACACCATTAACTATGGTGCCGATTTGCCGTTAGCACAAGGTATCAAATTTGACATTTAGTATCCTTTAAGAGCTGCTATGCGGCTTTTAAAACCATTAATACTTTTTTAATGAAGTTTTATTCTCTTATAGGATTAATATCGGTAATTGTAACTTTAGCCTCTTGCGTGCAAAAAACCAATACAGCTAAAGAAAACAAGATTGATTTTAATCCACAAAAAGAGATATTATCCAGTTTAAGCTTTTCTCAGAACACTTCGGTAAATAAGGTTATAGCTTTAAACAATAAGTATGACACATTAAAAAAAGTACAAGTGAACTGGCTTCAAGAGATGGACTTCTTAGACCTAATAAATACTGAAAAAGCAGCCTATAAAGGTAATTTATTTCAATATTCAGAAAAGAAAGCTGATACTATTTATCAATTTCTTTCCTGTAATGACCCTAACTTGAATTTTCAAAAAGCAGAGGCTGCTTATTATAATCAAAAGTTAATTCATCTCACTGCTTGGTGTAATACCAATAATTTCTTATATCAAAATAAGAAAAAAATCTATTTTAACCCTGAAAAAGGATACCTGATAACAGGTCATCAAAGTATTAAGCTGTTTTCAAAAAACAGTTTAGAGTATCTTGTTTTAGTACAAAAAGACCTTTAATATTCTATGATTGAGTTGCACGAAATACCTGTTGGAGTAACTAAACAAGAGAAGTACAGCTTACTTTATCAACAAGCCCAAGCATTGCTTCAAAACGAGCAAGATAGCTTGGCCAATATGGCTAATTTGTGTGCATTGCTCAAATATGGCATGTCGTTTTTTTGGGTAGGTTTTTACTTGGTTAAAGACAAAGAATTGGTTTTGGGGCCTTTTCAAGGTCCTGTGGCTTGTACTCGTATTGGATATGGGAAAGGTGTTTGTGGAAAAGCATGGGAGCAAAATCAAACTATTTTAGTTGATGATGTTAATGATTTTGATGGCCATATTGCCTGTAGCAGCTTTTCAAAATCAGAGATTGTAATTCCTCTTCATAATCTTCAAAAACAATGTATTGGAGTACTGGATATTGATAGCGAGCAATTAAAACACTTTGATGAAACCGACCGCCTTGCATTAGAACAAATGATTAAATTGCTGAAATTGTAAGCAATTTAATCATAAAGCAGGCATATTTTTTGGAACAATTTTAAATTGCTTGTAGCTTTACCTCCAAAATAGCATTTTGTTATCACATCAGTCTCCAACATCAATTGCTTTAAAAAAGGTTTTAAAAAACAAACCAGCTATGTTAGGGTTGGTAGTTATTGTTTTGGCTATGATAATTGCCCTATTAGGAGCGAACATACGAAAAGATAAGACTCCAAAAACAAATGAAATGGCTTTGCCCATTGCTGCTCAAAAACCTGGTTTTTCAATTACCATGTTAAAAATTCGATTAGGGTCGCATGTTGAGAAAAATATTTTTTGGAAACAAATGTTTTTTGGTGGAACAAATGATAGTTATAGAAAAATACCACTCCATAGCTATGGCTTTCAGCATGACATTTTGTGGTATAGCGAATATACCGGAGACACAACCCAACAGTTGCCCATATTTAAATTAAAAATGACTGATGTTCTTTTTGCTGTTTCTGAATCAACCTATGACAGTATTAAGCAAAATATAACTTATAAAGATGCGAAAGGACAAAATATAGTAGTATCGCAATCAGAATTAATAGCCCAAATAAAAAGCCACAATATATATCGTGAAAAATTTTACTTAGGAACTGATAAGTATGGTAGAGATTTGCTTAGTCGCATTCTTGCAGGAACAATAATTTCACTTTCAGTGGGGCTCATAGCCGTAATTATTTCGCTTGTGCTTGGTATTTTTTTAGGTGCTTTGGCCGGATACTTTGGTGGTAAAACAGATGCTGTAATTTCGTGGATAATAAATGTTATTTGGTCTGTTCCTACACTGCTTTTGGTTATTTCGGTAACCTTATTATTAGGCAAAGGGTTTTCTCAAATTTTTATTGCTGTGGGCCTTACCATGTGGGTAGAAGTAGCTCGTATAACACGTGGGCAATTTATGAGTTTACGTGAAAAAGAATTCGTGGAAGCAGCTCTTGCTTTGGGTTATAAACCATTTCGAATAATTTTTAAACATATTTTACCCAATGCCTGGAGTCCTTTAATTGTAATTTCAGCAAGCAATTTTGCCAACGCTATACTGATAGAAGCCGGATTAAGTTTTTTAGGTGTAGGGGCACAGCCGCCTGTACCTAGTTGGGGTAATATTTTAAAAGAGCATTATTCTTACATTGTACTGAATAAGGCATATTTGGCACTAATTCCGGGTTCTGCAATTATGCTTCTTGTTTTGGCTTTTACTTTATTGGGCAATGGGTTGCGTGATGCCCTGGACACTCGAATAGCAAATGAATAAAAAAAATGATGGATACCAATTTGATCATACGAAAAGGTCGTGAAATTGACTTACCACAAACATTAGCGCTAATAAAAGAATTGGCAAACTACGAAAAAGCGCCAAATGAAGTGAGTGTTTCATTAGAAGAGATGAAAAAGCATGGTTTTGGGGACCAACCCTTATTTCATTTTTATGTAGCTGAAAAAAAACAAAAGATTATTGGAATTGCATTGTATTACTTCAAATACAGCACGTGGAAAGGGAAGTGTTTATTTCTAGAAGATATTATTGTTACCGAATCAGAAAGAGGAAAAGGAATTGGTAAGCTATTGTTTGATGAAGTAGGGAAAACTGCAAAAAAGCAAAATGTTAGGCGTATGGAGTGGCAGGTACTTGAATGGAATGAACCGGCTATTCATTTTTATCGTAAGGTACGTGCCCTCTTTGATAAAGAATGGATAAACTGTAAACTTACAGATAAAGAATTAAATGATTTGTATTGATGTAAATACAGTTATGCGTTATTCTTGCTTAAGCGCTTACGTTCGTTCTCATCCAATATAATTTTACGCATTCGGATTGATTTTGGGGTTAGTTCAACGTATTCATCTTCTTGGATATACTCCATTGCTTCTTCTAACGAAAACTTAACAGGAGGCGCGATACGCATCTTCTCATCGGCACCTGAAGCCCTCATATTTGTCAATTTCTTAGTTTTTGTAATATTAACCGCCAAATCATCAGGTCGAGTATGTTCACCAATTACTTGGCCGGCATAAATATCTTCTCCAGATTCCACAAAGAAAAATCCTCTATCTTGCAATTTATCAATACTGTAAGCTATTGCTGTGCCATTCTCCATACTAATGAGCGATCCGGCAATACGTCCCGGTATCTCTCCTTTCCAAGGCTCATAACCAGATAAACGATGGTTCATAATAGCTTCTCCGGCTGTGGCCGTTAATACTTTGTTTCTTAAGCCAATAATTCCCCTTGAAGGAATAGAAAACTCGAGGTGTATCATATCGCCTTTGGGTTCCATAATTAATATATCTCCTTTTCTTTGGCTTACTAACTCTATAACTTTTCCTGAAACGGGTTCCGGTACATCTACAACTAATGTTTCTACCGGTTCACACTTCTTTCCATCAATTTCTTTTAGAATAACTTGAGGCTGCCCTACTTGCAACTCATATCCTTCTCTTCGCATAGTTTCAATTAAAATACTCAAGTGCAATATTCCTCTTCCATAAACTAAAAAGGCATCAGCACTGTCTGTTTCTTCAACCCGTAAGGCTAAGTTTTTTTCCGTTTCTTTAAATAATCTTTCACGAACATGGCGTGATGTTAAAAATTTACCTTCCTTACCAAAAAACGGAGAGTTATTAATGGTAAATAACATACTCATAGTGGGTTCATCAATACTGATTGGCTTTAACCCTTCGGGGTTCTCAAAATCGGCAATTGTATCCCCTATTTCAAAGCCCTCAATTCCTGTTAAAGCACATAAATCGCCACTTTTAACTTGCTGTACCTTTGCTTTTCCTAAACCTTCAAATACAAAGAGCTCTTTTACTCTTGATTTTAATATACTGCCATCACGTTTTACTAATGACACCGGCATATTTTCTTTAATAACTCCTCTTGACACCCGCCCTACAGCAATGCGTCCAACAAAACTACTGTAATCTAAAGATGTTATCTGCATTTGAAGTGTTCCCTCTTTATAAGGTGCAGCCGGAATATGTTCAAGAATGCAATCAAATAAAGGCACAATATCTTGAGTTACCTGTGTGTAATCAGTACTCATCCAACCATGCTTACCACTACCATAAATGGTAGGAAAGTTGAGTTGTTCTTCGGTAGCATTCAAATTAAAGAATAAGTCGAAAATTTCATCATGAACCTCATCAGGTCGGCAATTTGGTTTGTCAACTTTATTAATCACCAAAATGGCTTTAAGACCTAATTGTAAAGCTTTTTGCAATACAAATCGTGTTTGTGGCATAGCCCCTTCAAAAGCATCAACTAAAAGTATAACCCCATCGGCCATATTGAGTACTCGTTCCACTTCACCGCCAAAATCACTGTGTCCAGGGGTGTCAATAATATTAATTTTAACACCATTGTAGTTTACAGAAACATTTTTGGCTAAAATGGTAATTCCACGTTCGCGTTCCAAATCATTGTTATCAAGAATTAATTCACCCGATTCCTGGTTTTCACGAAAAAGTTTACTCTGATGTAACATTTTATCAACCAAAGTTGTTTTACCGTGGTCAACGTGGGCTATTATAGCAATATTTCTGATAGCTTGCATTATATGTATTAAATATTTTTTTAGGGGCGCAAATGTAGTAATTTTTATAGTTTTATAGCCTTATAATTTTAATTTCATCAAAATCAAACTTATAATTATCTTTACTCGTACAAGTAATTAAGCTAAAACTACTTACAAAATATTACTAACATCTTTTCAATAATAGGCCGTAATACTATCAAACAACAATTAATGAGTAGGTTTTTCGATTTTTTAATAATTTTATAAAAACAAATTAGCACATTGGAATGAATAAAATTTTACACGTATTTCTTTTTTTAGGATTGCTATTCCCTAGTCTTCGGGCTCAGGCACAGTTCTCGACTCCGGTTATTGATGCCACTAACGATGGTGCTGCAGTATATCCTAATAACTATATTTCCGGGGCAACCAATTGGGCCATGACTTGGAATAATACTGACCTTTTTGTGTGTGTTAACAACGCCAATCAATCTGAACCTATTACTATTTATCTTGATGTAGATCCTATTGTACCCGTAAATGGGGGAACAAACTCAGATGGTACATTAGTAGGTTTAAATTATGATGGCTACACAACACCCCCTAACCTCCCCTTTCGAGCAGATGTTTGTATATATGCCCATAATGGTTACCGGGAGCTGTTCAGAAGAGATGGGGCTAATGGATGGGTATCTTTAGGTGGAGGCAATGACGGAATTTGTGGTGGAGGTATAAGTGATTACACCGGAAATGCTAATGGTCAATATTCTTCGCATGACAATGGGAATGGGAATGGAGGGGATGATCGAAGAGAGTTAAAAATTTCATGGGCTCGTTTACAGGGCAGCATCAACAGTGGGGCTCGTCCTGCTGCTTTCAACTGGATGGGGTATATTGCCTATAACAATGGAATGTATGCTCAAGTCCCAATAGAAAACTACAATGGAAACAATGTTATTGGACACAGTAATGAATTGGTTAGATATTTTACCGTATCCAATACCAACAATGGAACTTCTACCAACCCTTTTGGACAAAATTCATTTACTCAACCCTTAACCGCTTCTTCAGGTAGTTTTGGAGCTATTTCTGTTTTTGACTTTACCATGAACAGTCCATCTCAAACAATAACAAGAACCTCTGGTGGCGGACAGGCATGGACTATAACGGGCTCACTGGTAATAGGCGATGGAACAATTGATGCTGGAACATCAACAACCAGTATTACAACTCATAATTTAATTATAAAAGGGGGTAATTTCAACTTATCAGGAAGCAGTGGTGGTGATTTGAATATTTCAGGAGATTTTACAAAAATAGGTGGAACTTTTAATTGCAACAGCAGACAAGTTAATTTCAATGGGAGCGCGGTTCAAACCTACAGCTCTAATACTGCTGAAACTATTCACTATCTTCTTATCTCAAACACAAGTGCAACCGTTAGTGCAGCAAGCAGCCTAATTGTCCCCAATAAATTAACCATCAATACCGGAGCTTTTTGTAAGCTCGATATGGGTGCTAATGCACTCAATTTAACCGGGTCTTCAGGAAATGTTATAAATGGAACGCTCCGAGTGGGGGGCACAGCTGGTTCAGTAAGCGGTACAACAACTGCCAATACTACATTTTCATCAACAGGAAGCTATGAGCATGCCTATACGACTATAGCCGGAGTAATACCAACAGCAACATGGAATATAACTTCAAAATGCAATATTGTTGGTTACACTACCAGTACAGGTGCTACCGGTGGTTTAGCACAGACTTTTGGTAACTTTATTTGGAATTGTCCTTCGCAAACTAAGGATATTAATTTGTTTGGTGGTTTCAACGGAGCTACAATTGCCGGTGATCTGAGCATAATCAGTACTAATACCGGAACTCTTAGACTTACCAGTTTTGCTGGTTTTAACATGAGCATAGGTGGCAATTTGAATGTTCAAGGAGGCACATTAGCTCTTACCAATGGCATTCAACCCAACACTCCAAACATTACCATCAACATATCCGGAAATATACAAATTTCGGGTGGAACTACATATTTCCAAGTACCTCCGCCTTCATCAACCGGAGCAACCCCTACAATAGTTGTTTCGGCCTCCTCATTTAATATGTCAAGCGGAACCATGATTCTGTTCAACGCTGCGGCTGGTTTAGGCTCTAATGCCACTATAAATTTAACAGGTAACTTTTTACAAACTGCTGGTACTATAAATAATTGTGCCAATGGAACAGCTAATGGAATTACTTCCACTTGGAATATTGATGGGAGTTTTTCACAAACCGGAGGAAGCTTTATTGGTTCTACTTTTGGGACTAATCCCAATATTTATTTGAAGGTAAAAGGTGATTTTACACAGTCGTCAGGAGCAACCTTAGATGCAGGAACTGCATTACCCGTAGCGGAAATAGGATTTATAGGGTCATCCAATCAAAATATTAGTGTATCGGGAAATACGCTTCGTAATTTACGTTGGCGTTTAAATAATATATCCGGTATTACAATGGCTACCAATATAACCATCAATTCTTTAGGAAAATTTTACAGAACAAAAGGAGCCATTTCCGGAATAGGAGGAATAGTTTATGCTCCGGGGAGTCAACTAGTTTATGATGGAACTGCGAATATAACTTCTACAGATAAAGAATGGCCTCTTTCTATGAATAGCGTTTCGGTTGAAATAAATAATACGGCAGGAGTAAATTTACATGATTCGAGAACTGCAACAGCCTTTGGTGAAATTAGACTTACGGCAGGTTGTTTATATTTAGGGAACAACGATTTATTTGTTGATTACTTTGGCAATGGGAATTACTCAATTACAAGCCCATCAGCCTCTAATATGTTTGTAACTAATGGTACCGGGCAATTTAAATTGAGCACTTATGTGCGTTCTGGTTCGCCTCCCGGCTATGATAATTATATATTTCCAATTGGAGAAAACACAGGTACCCAAGAATATAGCCAAGTGGAAATTAGATTTTATAAAAACACCGTTTCTCGAATTATAGGTGCTCGTGTTATAGATGGTATTAGCCCTAATATGAATACCCCTACTTCAGCAACCGATTATTTAAGCCGCTATTGGCTTGTTACCGAGAATGGAGCACCCGGAACTTACCGTGACTCTATAACTGTTCATCATACATCTGGTGATGTTGTTGGGGTTGAAACACAAATTAAATTCAGCACTTTTTCAGGTGGAAATTGGACTGAACATAGCACATCCATTAACCCAGGAGATAATATGATTGGCTCCCAATCAGGTGGAGTTGCTTTTACACAAAGTTACCTGCCCCTTAATGGACTTGAAATAACCGGGCGCAAAGGATCATTAATAAATACATATTCATGGAACGGAAGCATTAGTAATAATTTTAATACGGCTGCAAATTGGACACCCAACGGTGTACCTGGAGCTTTAGATAACATTATTGTTGGTATATCATCTCCCAATCCATGTGTAATAAACAGTGGCAGCTATACGGTGAATAATTTTACACTTAACGGAACAGGGAA
Source organism: Bacteroidota bacterium (assembly GCA_963169745.1). Lineage (GTDB taxonomy): Bacteria > Bacteroidota > Bacteroidia > UBA4408 > UBA4408 > CAIKXD01. Next base: position 1,188 of record CAUJCU010000024.1, on the reverse strand, counting down.
CTTTCAACTTGCAAGCGGTGCTTCTATAACTGTAAATGGTACTATGCTTTATGGAGGTACTGCAACTGGTTCATGTAATTGTAGCAGCACCTTTAATATTTCCGGAACATCTGCCTCAGATGTGCCTCCCATTAATTATGGAAACCTCAATATTAGCGGAGGAGACAGAACGCTTTCAAGTTCTGGAACAATAGGAATTTGTGGCAGCTACACACCTACAATGGGGATACTAACAGTTACCGGAAGCACCGTGAACTTTAATGGTGCTTCGCAAAATATTCCCTCTTCGCTTTTTAATAATATAACAATCTCAGGCACTGGAACCAAAACTCTTACAGGAAATTTAACCATAAATGGAAATCTTTCTGTTAACAGTAGTGTGCTTGATTTGACAAGCTATACAGCTAACCGATCAAGCGCTGGAGGAACATTAACTATTAACAATGGATCTTATTTAAAGATTGGCGGTACAAATTCATTGCCTATAAACTTTAGTACACATATCATAGGTTGTACTAGTACTATTGAGTATAATGGCTCTATACAAACAATAGCAAACTTAAACAGTGCACAAAACTATGGAAATTTAGTTTTAAGCGGTAGTGGAACAAAAACATTGCAAGCAGGAACTACAGTAATTTGTAATGATATTACTTTTGATGGCACATCGAGTACTTCGGCTGTAATTGGAATCGCTGTAGGTCGCCATATTACCATTAATGCAGGAGCCACTTTAAATGCAGGTAGCTTTCTTTTTACTTTAGGTGGCAATTGGACTAATCTCGGAACATTTCAGCAAGCCACCTCAACCATTGAATTTAATGGTTCAGCAATACAACAAATTAACGGTATTACAACTTTCAATAATTTAAAATTAAATTCTTCCTTTAATTTAATCCTAAACGACCCAATTACGGTTAATAACACGTTAAGTTTCTTTAATTCCGGAATCTTAGATTTGAACACTAAAACGCTTTCGCTTGCAACTGCCGGAGGAGGAATATTGGTAAGCGGAGGAGCAAGAACTATAAGTGGTGCTTCTGGTAGTCGTGTTGAAATTAATGCCAACAAAACCGTAAGCAGTTCATTAGGCGGCAGTCTAATTACGGGCAGCAATGTAAAATTGGTTTTACATTCAGGGCTTGATTTTGGTTCAAATTTAAGCACTGTTAACGGTATTTTAGAGAT
>CAUJCU010000023.1 GCA_963169745.1 Bacteroidota bacterium | reverse complement strand
AATCCACGAACAGTAAGTTCGGGCAGCTATACGGTAACACAAACAGTATCGGGCTGTACCAGTCCAAGCAGTAATAGTGTAACGGCTAGTCCGTTAACCATTCCGGCAGCCCCAACATTGGCCGTAGTGAATAACTGTGGAACATCAACGATAACGGCAACAGGAGTGGTAGGTACATTAAACTGGAGCGATCTGGGAACAGGCAATCCACGCACCGTAACCTCCGGCAGCTACACGGTAACACAAACGGTATCGGGCTGTACCAGTGCTATCAGCAATAGTGTAACGGCTAATCCTTTAATTATCCCATTAACTCCATCAATAGCCGGAAGTGCTAGTCCGCTTTGTAATTCAAGCGAGATATATTCAGTAATTTTAGATACTGGATCTACATATTCGTGGACAGTACCAACAGGAGCTACAGTAATTTCGGGAGATATAGGCCCAGACAATAATATTCTTAATGTAAATTTTGGGAATCAAAGCGGGGTCATTACAGTAACCGAGACCAATGTTTCAGGATGCACGAGTAATACCGATATTTTTGCAGTTAGCTTACAGGGATGCAGTTTTACTGCCGACTTTGTGGCTGATACCACAGTAGTTTGCCAGGGACAAAGTATTGTTTTTACAGATTTATCTACCGGAACTACAGTCAATACTACATATAGTTGGAATTTTGGTTCCGGAGCAAGCCCTGCAACGGCTACAGGAGCAGGACCTCATACAGTAAGTTATACAAGTTCCGGTTCAAAAACAGTAAGTTTAACCATTAGCGATGGCATTTCAGACACTCAAACAAAAAACAACTATATCATTGTAAACCCTGTTATTTCTGATTTTTCAACACTATTAAACAGTGCAACATGCGGAAATGATAATGGAACCATTGAAGTTGATGCTGTAATTGGAGGAACCCCATCATACATGTATGCGATAAATGGCTCACCTTTAACATTTGATTCTGTTTTTACAGGACTTGAAGGCGGGCTTCCATATAATATTACGGTTAGCGATATTAATAATTGCTCATTTACTAAAAATGTTACTTTAGGAAATATATCAGGACTTATTTCTATCTCACTGAGTTTAACCGGAGCAAGTTGTGGATATAATAATGGAACTTACACGGTAACGGGCGTTACTGGAGGGCTTTCTCCTTACACATACAGTATAGATGGAAGCAATTATTACGCATCTCCTTCTTTTTTGAATTTAGCAGAAGGAACCTATACTATTTATGTAAAGGATGCCTCTGGCTGTATTTACTCTGAAGGGTTTAGCATTTCTGGAAGTCCGGTTCTAAGTAACTTTAACTATACTGTAATTGATGCAACATGCGGTATGAGTGATGGAAGTATAGGAATTGACAGCATACTTGGAGGTGTTTCACCTTTTAACTATTATATAGATGGAAATATTAACATTACTGATTCTTTGTTTTCAAACTTAGCTTCAGGATCATACCAAATAATGGTTGAAGATGTTTATGGATGTACTGTTAGTAATATTGTAAATGTAGGAAATCAACAATCTATTACTGGAGTGAATTTTTCGGTTCAAGATGAAACATGTGCAGAGCTAAATGGTTCATTTACGTTTAACTCTATTACGGGAGGACAACCACCTTATACCTATAGTTTTAATGGTTCTGCTTTTAGTTCACAAACCTTTTATACAGGATTAAATAATGGAATTTATGCTTATGCTGTAATGGATTATTTTGGATGTACTTATAATGGAAGTGCCACTATTTCTAATGTAGGAGGCGTTACATCTATAGGCAAAATAATTACACCTGAGTCCTGTGGAACAGCAAATGGTAGTATTGAAATAGTATCTACTACCGGAGGAACACCACCTTTCGAGTACGCTATCAATTCAGGAACTTATTCTTCTAACCCAATATTTACAGGACTAAGTATAGGAAATGATACGATTCATGTTAAGGATGTTTACGGATGCGTATATAATGAAGTTATATTTGTTAATGGAACCCCTGCTGCAGTAGCTGATGCTGGATCAGATATTACCGTTTGTGAAAACACAATGGTAACCCTTGTTGCAACCGGAGGGCTTAATTATATTTGGAGCAATAGTTTAGGAAATACAGCTTCTGTAAGCTTTACAGCAGATAGCACACGAACATATATTGTTGAGGTAACAGATGGCAACGGCTGTATGAATACTGATTCTGTAACTGTTACAGTAAACGCCTTACCGGCACAGCCGATAATTACACCCGATGCAGCAACAACATTCTGCGATGGCAATACGGTTAATTTAACCTCGAGCTATGCCAATAACAACTTATGGAGTACCGGAGCAACCAGCAGCAGTATAACCGTAAACACAGTAGGCGTTCACACCATTGATGTAAGCTATACCGATGGTAATGGATGCTCATCAATCTCTTTACCTATAACCGTTACAGTATATGCCTTGCCGGCACAGCCGGTTATAACAGCGTTTGGCTCATTGGTTATTTGTAATGGAAGCTCAGTGATGCTTTCGTCAAATGAGCCTAATGGAAACACATGGAGTTCAGGAGCTACAAGCCAATCCATTCAAGTATCTACCGCAGGTTCTTATACCGTAACCTATACCGATGGTAATGGATGTAGTCAAACATCAGATCCGGTATTATTAGAAGTTAATATACCTATTCCTGTAAGTTTGAATTTACCCGCTACCACAGCCTGTGATAACGCAGCTTCCATTGTTCTTAGTGGTGGACTTCCTTTGGGTGGAAGCTATGTGGGGCCGGGTGTGATTAATAATATTTTCTATCCAAGCCTTATCCCAGCTGGAGTGTATGCCTTAGATTATGTATATGTCGATGTAAATGGGTGCAGTTCCAATGCATCTGAAAACTTTACTGTCTTGGCTTCACCAATAATTACTGCAACTGCAGCTCAGAGTATATTATGTGTAAATGATGCTCCGGTTTCTTTAAATGGGACACCAGCCGGTGGAGTCTTTAGTGGTAATGGTGTTTCAGGAAACAGTTTTAATCCGGCTATTGCTGGAGAAGGCATACATGATATAAACTATCATTACGATGAAAGCAATGGCTGTCAGTCTGATTTTTCATTTTCGATTACGGTCAATTCGCTTATGCAACTTTCTTTATTACCTATTTTACCTATATGTGCAAACCAAGCCAGCGTACCATTGAATCAAGGCTTTCCAGTTGGAGGCAATTATACTATTGATGGCTTTCCTGCTACCGAAATTAACCCGGCCTTACTAAGTATAGGTACTCATTTATTAACGTATAGCTTTACCCCTGCAAACGGGTGTGGTAATAGTATTTCCACTAATTTTGAAATTCATGCAGCTCCAACCGTTACCATAACTTCTATCGCTACAATTTGTGCTTCTGCAGATCCGATAGTACTTAACGGAGGCTTGCCATTAGGAGGCACCTATAGTGGCTCGGGCGTTATCGGGGGAGTGTTCTATCCGAACCTAGCCAATGCGAATAATACTATTACCTATAATTATACGGATGTGAATGGTTGTAACAGCAGTGCAGTTGCCTCTATATCAGTAATCGCTTCACAAGCAGTTACGTTTAGTCCGCTTTCAGCCTTTTGCAGTAATAGTGAAGCCTTTGTTCTAAACAATGCCACTCCTGCCGGGGGCACATATAGCGGAACCGGTGTTATAGGGTCTATTTTTGACCCTGCTACAGCCGGAGCAGGTATTCACAACATTAGTTATGAAGTAAGCGACAGCAATGCTTGTATAGCAACTGGAGTACAAACAATTACGGTTAATGCGGCACCACAAATAAATTCGGTCGTTCCTAATCCAATTTGTAGCAATGCTACACCATTAAATTTAAACTTTGCACAACCTTCAGGAGGTATTTATAGTGGTATAGGTGTAAGCAATGGCATTTTTGACCCGGGACTTTCAGGAAATGGTTCATTCGCAATCCAATATATCTACACCGATAATAACCAGTGTGCAGATACTGTAATACAGAATATTACAGTTAATTCTTCTCCGGTGGTAACTCAAACACCTTATACGGCTGTTTGTTCACAAAGCGGGTTAATAGCATTAACAAATGGCTTGCCTGTTGGAGGAGTCTATTCTGGATCTTTTGTGAATAACGGATATTTTGACAGTAACAGCAGTGGTGCGGGTACCTATTCAGTAAACTACTTGTTTACGGACAGTAATGGTTGTACGGGAAGTGCCTTAGCTGATATAGAAGTTCATGCTTTACCAATAGTCACTTTAAGTCCTTTAGGGAATATTTGTTCAGGCTCAGGCAGTTTTACATTAAACAATGGTCTTCCACTTGGAGGCGACTACTACGGAATGGGCATAAGTAACGGTATCTTAGACCCATCATTACTTCTTTCAGGAGTACAAACTATGGGTTATACCTATACAGATAGTATTGGTTGTACAGATTCGCTTTCTCTAAATTACACTTTATATACTTTACAGGCTAATGCAGGATTTGACCAGAGTATTTCGTGTACGAGTTCAGCTATCTTAGACGGACAAAGTAATTATTCTGGTACCGGTACTCTGAGCTATTCCTGGAGTCCGCTTACTGGTTTAAGTAATCCTACTGCTGCTTCTACGGTAGCCCAACCGGCTGCAACTACTGATTATATATTTACTGTTAGTGACGGTGGATGTTCTGCTTCGGATACCGTGCAAGTTGTTGTGAACCAACCTAATTTTAATTTATCGGCAAACACGAGCACTCCTTATCTTGACCAGGCTCCTTTTATCGCTTTATTTAGCAACAACACTGCTAATGCTGCCAATTATTCCTTTACTTGGGATTTTGGAGATGGTCATACTTACAATGGCTTTCAGCCAATCTATCATAATTACACAGCCAATGGGGTATATAGTGTAACATTAATTGCTACTGCATTAGGTAGTGGATGTACCGATAGCTTAGTTATGTCTAACTTGGTTACCTGTGTTAATGGTGTATTTTGTAATGACAGTGCCAATATCTATGTAGATGGGGTATTAATAGCCAATAACAGTAATTTTAATATTACTGCTTGTGCCAGTGATAACTTAACTTTAAGTTGTAACACGGGGATTGGCTATAGCTACCAATGGTATTTTAATGGAGTGCCTTTACAGAGTGCTGCTGATAGTATTTTTACACCTGCAGTGAGTGGTTATTATACAGTAGCTGTAGAAAGCAATAATTGTATTAACCTTTCTGCTCCGGCTTATATTACAATACTTCCAACTCCGCCAATTCCAGCTATTACAAGTAGTGGCTCTAATAATTTCTGCGGAGGTGGTACTATGACCCTTACGGCAAGTAGTGGGTATGATTCCTATTTGTGGTCCAACGGAGCTACGCAAGACAGTATTTCAATTAATACCTCTGGTTATTATTGGGTAAGGGGTTATGATGCTTTGGGTTGTTTTGCTCAATCGGCAGATTTCGCAATTAATGGCAGCAATATGCTTCCTCAGTATATTTGTTTGGCTACTGTTGATACTAATTTGAATAAAAACAGAATTGTTTGGGAAAAACCGATAACCACCTCTATTGACTCCTTTATAGTTTATCGGGAAACCTCATTGGCAGGTGCCTATCAGGAAATAGACCGGGTGGCCTATACAGCAAACAGTGAGTATATAGATTATAACTCTTCACCGGATGTAAATAATAACCGTTATCGTTTAGCTATAAAAGATACTTGTGGTAATATAACTACTCAAGGAGATATACATGCTACACTAAAAGCATGGGCAACTCCTTTAGGTACGGGTACTGACAGTTTAGAGATTTTCTTTACGAAGTATGTAGGGGTTGATTCTTTGACTTATACCTTATACCGAGGATCTTCTGCTCTAAATATGACATCTATGGGCAACGCTTATTCCTTCAGTGGAAACTCGAATATTTACTCCATAAAAGATATGGCACCACCGGCTTATCCATCAGGATATGTGTTTTATCAGGTTAGAGCCAATATGTCCCATTTATGCAGTACAGACAGTAATACTTATCAACAATCTATTTCAAATACTATAAGTTTTGGCAATGCCTTGAGTTTATCTGAAAACAATCAGAAATTAGATGTAAAGGTTTATCCAAATCCTAATAATGGTGAGTTTAATATTGTTTTAGAAACACAGATTACAGACGACATTAGTTTAAGCCTATTTAATCAGTTAGGAGCATCCGTTTGGAGCAAGCAAATTGAAAAACTCCAAGGAAAAATCATTCTTAATTTGCCTCTCAATTACTTAGCACAAGGCATTTACCAACTTAGGATTACCGGAGAACATCAGGTAACCAATAAAAAAATAATTATTAATAAATAGTCAATAATTTTTGCACCATACACATGAACAAATTAGCCCTTTTAGGCCTTGCATTTATTGGTTTGACTTGGAGTCAAACACAGGCACAAAGCATAAGCACCTTACCCTTAAACAGTAATAATTTCTGTGAAGGAGGCAGTCTCACAATTTCATACAGTGTTAGTAATTTATTTAATAGCGGAAATACATTTACTGCCCAATTGAGTGATAATTCCGGAAGTTTCAGTACTCCCGTTGCTATCGGTACACTGACAACCAATGCTTCAGGTAACATCAGCGCAGTAATTCCAATGGGAACAACTCCAGGTAGTGCTTATCGCATTCGTGTAGTTGGTGATAATCCGGCAGTAATTGGAACCAACAACGGAAGCGATATAGAAATCAAAGCAGTTCCTACTGTCAGCTTTATCCCTCCGGCTGATGTATGTCTTGGTGGTGCGGCTGTGGCCTTAACCGGAGGAACAGGAATGCCGGCCGGAGGAACTGATGTATATACTGGTCAGGGTGTTTTTGGCAATACTTTTTATGCTAACCTTGCAGGACCGGGAACCTTTCCTTTAACATATACTTATATAGCACCCAATGGGTGCAGTGCCAGTACTTCAGCTAATATTAGTGTTTATGCATTGCCTGCTGTATCCTTAAGTCCTTTTACTTCAGTATGCTCTAATGATGCTCCATTCCCATTAAGTGGTGGTTTGCCCATAGGGGGAACTTATACAATAGATGGGCAGGCCAGCGTCCAATTAGATCCGGCTGCAGTAGGGCCAGGAAACCATCAAATAGTATATTCCTATACCGATGCTAATGGTTGTTCGGCTTCTGCATCACAATATATTTTTGTCAATCAACCACCGGTTGTCTCTTCCAATTTGCCCCAAAATGTATGTATAGGTCAGTTGGTAAATTTGTTTTTTTCTCCCTCAGGCGGGACTCTTTTAGTGGATGGGCAACCTAATGCAGGCAGTATTACACCTTCAACTGCAGGGGTGCTTAATGTAACTTACAGTTATACCGATCCGATATCAGGTTGTACCACAACTTCTGTTGATAACATTACAGTAAATCCTCTTCCACTTGTTAGCATTCCACCAATGGCATCATATTGCTCGGGAGCAGGCTATGTAGTACTTGATGGAGGCACTCCACAAGGAGGCATCTATTCTGGTCCAGGTGTCTTTAACGATAGTTTACTTTATCCTTCATTATTATCCGGAACTAGTACAACTGTTACTTATACCTATACCAATTCCAATGGTTGTTCGGCATCCGCAACACAAAATATTACCTTAATGCCGGCTCCAACTGTTTCTGTAACTTTACCAGGATCAGTTTGTGTTGATGGTGGAACTGTTCCTTTAACAGGAACCCCTGCGGGAGGTGTTTTTTCAGGGCTTGGAGTAAGCGGAAACCTATTTGACCCACAGATATCCGGGATAGGTACTTTCTTGATTACTTATACTTATACTGATGCAAATGGTTGTACAGCTTCCATTACGCACAATATGAATGTAACCAACGGCACTTCCCCGGTTGTACAGTTATTGCCTGAATTATGCACAAACAGTTCTCCGGTTACTTTTTCAAGTTCACCAATAGGTGGCATATACAGTGGTGTTGGTGTTGTAGGCAATACTTTTGATCCAACTCTTGCAGGACCAGGAAACCATGAGGTAATTTATACGGTAACTTTTTCTAATGGCTGTATTGGCTATGATACAATAATGGTAACGGTAAACAGCTTGCCAGTTGTAAGCCTTACGGCAGATACTTCAAATTGTATTAATGGTACTCCGCTAACATTAACCGGAGGTTCCCCGGCAGGAGGTATTTATAGTGGAAATGGAGTTAACGGAAACATTTTTTCACCTGCCACAGCAGGAGTAGGTAGCCAGCAAATAACTTATACCTATACCGATAGTCATAATTGTAGTGCTTCAGCTAGTACCATAATTGCTGTTTATGCTTTACCACAAGTTACGTTAGACTCTATTAACACGGTTTGTAACGGAACACAAATTTTTAACTTGGGAGGAGGATTGCCCTTAGGGGGAACTTTCTCAGGTACCGGAGTTGTTGGGGGTAGCCAATTTGACCCAGCAATAAGTGGCTCAGGAAATTTCCCTATTACTTATACCTATACGGACAGCAATAGTTGCACCAATTCGGCCACAAAAAGTATAGCGGTAGTTAATTTAACGGTTGATGCGGGGTTTAATCAAACTATTTCATGCGGAAATACAGCTCAGCTCAATGCTTCTGTTAATTATTCTGGAGGGGCTACCTTAAATTATGTGTGGCAACCGGCCTTAGGCTTAAACAGTACCACAGTTGCTAATCCTGTTGCAGCACCGGGAGTGAATACAACTTACACTGTTTTAGTAAGTGATGGAATTTGTAATGCCAGTGATACGGTTTCAGTATTTTACAATCCTGTTTCCTTTGGAATTAGTTTTACAGCCGCCCCAGTAACTTTTAACCAATCACCACCTTATGTAGTTACCTTTAACAACCCTTATGCGGTTTTAGGACAGTATAATTTTACTTGGATTTTTGGTGATGGAATAACCCAGTTTAATAACGCACAAGATTTTTCGCATACATACTACAATAACGGAATTTATAACGTGATACTCGTAGCTCAAGATATAGTTACCGGATGTATAGATTCTATTCCTGCTTCTTTTAGTATCAATATTTCTGGAAACAATTGTAACAATCCGGCTTTCATTAATCAAACCGGCCCTATAGTGGGTTGTTCCGGCTCTCCAGTGTTGCTAACAACGAATGAAATTCCCGGGGCAACCTATCAATGGTATTTTAATGGAACCGTTATCGGAGGAGCCAACACGTTCAGTTATAACTGTTTTTATAACGGTACCCAGCTAAGCTATTCCGGCTATTATAGTGTGTTGGTTACTGACACAGCAAACAATTGTGTTAGTATGTCTAATAACGTACAGGTTGTTTTTAATCAGCCTCCTGCAGTACCTATAATAACAATTATAGACCCCTTTGATCCATGTACCCCTAATAATACTGCTACTTTACAAGCCAGCAGCGGATACGCCTCTTATGCCTGGCAGCGTTTAATTGACCCAGCAATAATTAGTACACAACAAACAATAACCATTAACCAAACGGGTTTTTACAATGTTATAGTAAGTGATAATAATGGCTGTACTAATTCTGCCAATATTCCAATTGCAAATTTTGGTCCTGATCCAAGTTCTGTATGTTTTGTGAGTGTAGATTTGCCTACCCAGCAAAATTTTATTTACTGGACAAATCCGGTTACCTCAGCACAGTTAGAAAGTTTTATGTTACTACGAAAATCAGATATTCAGTTTGGTTTTGATACTATTGCTACTATCCCGTATGATCCTACAGCCACTTATTATTCTTACGAAGACTTAGACACCATTAGTTTACAAACCTGGGGAAACATTAATGATATGGTTAATCCGGCAGCTCACTATTACACCTATGGTTTAGCATTAAAGGATGTTTGTGGCGGAACCTCAATTCCAAATTCTTTTCACACTACAATTAATCTTAAAGTAAACACTTCCAATAACGGTGCTACTTTTGATTTAACCTGGAATGCTTATGGCGGACTGCCATTTGGTGTGTTTGAGTTGCATAAAGAAACTACAGCCAATCCGGACCTGATATTTGATAATGTATCGAGCAATGTGTTTAACTATACCGATGTTAATACTGCTCCCGATACAGTTTTAGCATACTGGATTACGGTTCCTCTGAGCGCAGCTTGCGATACAGCCCGAGCCAGCATTAAAAGTAATTCGAATAAACCACGTAGAGATGGTATTATCATAAATGCTGCGAAAACAGAGACTCCTAAAACCCTTAAAGCCTTTGATATTATTCCGAATCCGAATAGCGGTAATTTTATGATTGAACTGCAAAATGACTTTAGCAGCAGTGTTGAAATTGATATTTTCACCATAATGGGAACATCGGTTTGGAATAGCCGTATTGCTTCCGGAAAAAATCATATAAAAGTAGATGTTCCGCATCTAGAGCAAGGAGTTTATATGGTACAACTGACCGAGAATAACAGGAAGCATTATAAAAAGATGATAATTAATAAATAATCTTAATCATAAGAGTAATACAAAGCCACAGTTAGTTTATTAACTGTGGCTTTGTATTTTTGCAGAATGCGGAATCATCAAAACTATTTACAACGTTGCCTACAACTCGCCTCGCTGGGTCAACCCTGGGTAGCTCCAAACCCTATGGTAGGAGCTGTAGTGGTGTATAATGATTATATAGTTGGTGAAGGATATCATGAAAAATTTGGGCAGGCTCATGCTGAAGTAAATGCTATTAATGCAGTTAAAGACAAAAGCATACTTTCAAAATCCACACTTTACGTTAATTTAGAACCTTGCTCTCATTATGGAAAAACACCACCTTGCGTAAATCATATTATTGAAAGTAAAATTCCCAAAGTAGTTGTGTCGTGTCTTGACCCCAATCCTAAAGTAGCCGGACAAGGAGTTGCTACATTAAGAAAAGCGGGTATTCGGGTAGAAACAGGTGTTTTAGAACAAGAATCATTGAATTTAAACAAAAGATTTGTAAAATTCTTTCTACATAAAAAACCCTATATCACACTAAAATGGGCACAAAGTAAAGATGGTTTTATGGCACGCAAGAAAGGCAGTAGCTTATCGGGGAAAATAACCTATGCATTGCATGACCGGATGGTACATCGTTTACGAAGTTCTGAAATGGCTATACTCGTAGGCTTTAATACCGCTCTAAATGATAATCCTAAACTAACAAACCGCTACTGGTTAGGAAATAATCCTATTCGCATCGTTATTGATGAGAATGGCAAATTACCGAACTCGTTGCATGTTTTTCAAGAAAATAACCCTACTATAATTCTCACACACCAGCCCAAACCCAACACAAATACGGTACGTTATGTAAAATTACCTGAGAAAAAATCATTTCCTGAGGCTGTTCTTGATTTGTTGTATCAGAATGAAATACATTCAGTTCTAATTGAAGGAGGAGCAAAAACATTAGAACTTTTTTTAAAAGAAAATACATGGGATGAGGCACATGTTTTTACCGCAGATGAGTTATGGTATGACGGTCTAAAAGCACCTATGATTAGAGATGGGTTTGAAATTTTTTCTGAAGAGCACATAAAAAGTACCTATCGAATATATAAACCCTTACATGCTATATGATTTATGTAATTCTTTGCATTTTAGTTAATGCCGGACTGATACTCGTTTTTCGTTTGTTTCCAAAATACGGAATTGACAGTTTTCAGGCTGTAGTAATGAACTACCTTGTAGCTGCTGTATTAGGGTATCAAATAGCACCTCAGTCTTTCGAAATTCCGTATATAATTCAATCAGGTTGGATGCCTTGGACTATACTACTAGGAGCATTGTTTGTGAGTTTGTTTTATCTTATTTCAGTAACCACAATAACTTTTGGAGTGTCGGTGGCTACAGTGGCTAATAAAATGTCAATAGCTATACCGGTGTCTCTTGCTGTTTATCTATATGCCGAAAAAATAAGTATGCTTCAAATAGCAGGAATTGTTTTAGCTATGACAGCTGTTATTTTTGTAAGTATAAAAAAAGGCAATTCATCAATTCAAATTCACAAACAATGGCACTATTTATTACCCGTTATTTTATTTGTTGGTTGTGGGGCAATTGATGCACTTATTAGCTTCCTTCAAGCCGCTTATGCATCTGTTCTAAGGAATAATGAATTTATTTTATCAACAGCTTTTATGTTTGCTTTTATTATTGGGGCAGTATGGTTTGCATTATTAATGCTAAGTGGCAAAATAAAATGGCATAATAAGAGTGTGCTTACGGGGCTTTTTCTAGGTGTCCCCAATTTTTTTTCAATGTATCTTATTATGAAATCACTAGAAAGTGGGGTAATGAATGCCTCCACTTTTTTTCCGGTAAATAATATGTCCATAGTAGTAGTTGGTACCATTGTTAGTGTTATTGCATTTAAGGAGAAGCTTAATAAACTCAATGTATTAGGAATATTTTTGAGTATTGTTGCTATTGTTTTGATAGCGGTATTATAATTAGAATTTTGAAAGATACCTATTATACTATTGATACTGTTTACACATCGGTGTTTAAAGATAAAGGCAGTCGTTTTATATCTTTTGCACACCCACTTCATACCCTTGAGGAATCAAAAAGAATATTAGATAGCTATAGAAAAGATGCGTGTTATAAAGGGGCATGTCATTTTTGCTATGCTTATAAACTAGGAATAGAGAAAAGCTACACACGCAGTTCTGATGATGGTGAACCTTCGGGTACTGCCGGGAGGCCTATTTTAAACCAAATTGAATCATACCAATTAAGTGATATACTAGTTGTTGTGATACGCTTTTTTGGGGGTACACTCTTGGGTACTTCAGGGTTAATAAATGCATATAAGCAAGCAACCATAGCTTGTTTAAAAGAAATTGTACCTGTAAAAACCATATTGAGAACACCTTTAAAACTGCAATTTCCTTACTCACTGCAAACCGAAATAGAACGAATAATCAAAGGCTTTGATGTATTAATAATAGAGCGTAAATATGAAGAGCAAGTAAATTATCATCTTCAAGTAAAAAAGGGAGAATATGATTTACTTTTACAAAGCATTCAAAATTCTGACATTTCAAAACTTGTAAATCTTTTATCATCATGAATGTATCTGAAGAGCCTACCGAAAACGAAGAACAAGAGTTTTTTGAGCACCATCGTTTGGTTTTGTCTAAGGGGCAACAGCTTCTTAGAATAGATAAGTTCTTAATGACTCGTATTGAGAATGCTACACGTACTAAAATACAACAGGCTGCCGAAGCAGGAAATATTTTAGTGAATGAAAAACCGGTTAAATCAAATTATAAAGTGAAGCCATTTGATGTGATTAGCATTGTTATGGCACACCCCCCTAGGGTAACAGAGATTGCACCTGAAAATATACCTCTTCAAATTGTTTATGAAGACGATCATTTAGTAGTTATTAATAAACCTTCAGGTCTTGTTGTTCATCCGGGCTATGGAAACTACTCAGGCACATTAGTGAACGCGCTCATGTATCATTTTCAAGAGTTACCTCTTTTTAACGAGAATAATATTCGCCCAGGTTTGGTTCATCGTTTGGATAAAGATACTACCGGAATTATGATAGTAGCTAAAAATGAAAATGCTTTAGCACGCTTGGCAAAACAATTTTTTAATAGAACAACACAACGAAGCTACGTGGCATTGGTTTGGGGAGATTTTGCCGAAAACAGCGGTGTCATTGAAGGGTTTATTGGACGAAATATACGTGACCGCAAACAAATGGATGTTTTTGACAGTGAGGAAATGGGAAAACACGCTGTTACACATTTTAAAGTATTGGAACGATTTGGTTATGTTACCTTGGTGGAATGTAAATTGGAAACAGGGCGCACACATCAAATAAGAGTTCATTTTAAACATATTGGTCATCCTTTGTTTTGCGATGAGCTGTACGGAGGAAGAAGAATATTAAAGGGAACTACATTCAATAAATACAAGCAATTTATTGAAAATAATTTTGAAATATTAAACCGTCAGGCCTTGCATGCTCGGTCTTTAGGATTTGAACATCCTATAACAGGAGAGTTTTTATTTTTCGATTCGGAACTACCCGATGATATGCAGAAAGTAATTGAAAAATGGAGAACATACAGTAATTTTAAAGACACTTTTAAAGACTAAAACGCTATACCTTAATTTAGTTTTACTGATGAGAAAACAAATCTTATTTATCCTGCTTTTTTCTTCGCGCTTGGTGATTGCACAAAATGAAAGTTTTAGTAAATACGATAGTGCTCATGGAAGCCTCAATAATTATCGTTCTTGCTATGATGTAACCCACTACAATATTACGCTCGAAACAAAAACTGAAAGTAAGTTTATTTTAGGATCCAATACCATCAGTTTTAAAGCTTTGCATAATTTTAAAGTACTTCAACTTGATTTTTATGCTAGTATGCGTATTGATAGTATTCTCTTTAATAATAGGAAACTTACCTATATACGAGATAGTACTATTACCTATGTCAATTTTCCAGATAGTATTAAAAAATCTGAAACAGCGGCAATTCAAGTTTACTTTTCAGGACGACCCATTGAGGCCATTATGCCACCTTGGGATGGCGGGTTTGATTGGCAAAAAGATACGCTTGGAAACCCTTGGGTAGGTATGGCCTGTGAAGGAAAGGGAGCATTTATATGGTTACCCTGTAAAGACCACTGGAGTGATGAGCCTGACTCAATGAGCATGACATTAATTGTCCCTGATACTTTAGTTGCTGTTTCAAATGGAAAAAACACACGTACTTTTTTTCTTGATAAACACCGTAAAGCTTATGAGTGGAAAGTAAACAATCCGATAAATTTGTATAGCATCGCTATAAATATTGCAAAGTACGCTTCGTTTAATGACACGCTCCTTTCTAACACCGGAGTGCTGCCTTTGCAATACTATGTATTAGAATATAATTTATCTAAAGCAAAAGAGCATTTTAAACAAGTGAAAGGAATGCTTACATGCTTTGAACATTATTTGGGACCTTATCCTTTTTATAATGACAGTTATAAACTTGTTGAAACACCATATTGGGGCATGGAGCACCAAAGCTGCGTAGCCTATGGAAATAACTATTTAAACAATGCTTATGGTTTTGATTTTATAATTATACATGAGAGTGCCCACGAGTGGTTTGCCAACAGCATAACAGCTAATGACCAAGGAGATATGTGGATTCATGAAAGCTTTACAACCTATGCAGAAGCATTATTTGTTGAATGTCAACAAGGATATAAGAAGGCACTTGATTACTTGAAAGAACAAAAACAACGCATAAAAAATACGAATCCTATCAGAGGTCCCTTACACGTTTATTATGATGGCTATTCAGATAATGATATGTATTTTAAAGGTGCCTGGATGTTACACACTTTTAGAAGCGTAGTGAATAACGATTCTCTTTTTTTTAGAACACTAAGAAACTTTGCAGAAAGCAACAGGCATAAAATTATTGGAAAAGATGATGTTATTGAAGCTTTTAGTAAAATTCCGGGTCTTAACTGGAGGGCTTTGTTTAATGCCTACCTGCTTTATTCCGAATTGCCAAAATTTGAATATAAAGTGAATTTGACTCAAAATAAAACGTATCAATTAGAGTATCGCTGGAAATGTGCTGTTAAAGATTTTAATATGCCTTTGCAAATAACCTGGAATAATTCATTAATCTCGATTCAGCCCAATAACATGTGGCAGGTGTTAGAAACAAAAAGTGATTTGCCTAATGTAAAGGTCAGTACAGAGGCTTATTTAATAAGTGTTAGCCAAATAAATGCTTCAAAATAGCTTATCAGGAAAAAGCAGCGAAACCCCAAAATGAATACTTTTATAAAGCGATCTTAATTTGCAACATGAAAAAATGGCTTAATCTAATTTTATGTTTGAGTTTGTTTATTGGGGTTAATGCACAAGAAAAAACAGATTCTGCAAAAAAAGCCCTTATTCCTCATATTATTATAAAACAAGATTCTGTACTATTCGTTCATGTTCACTTCAGAATACAAAACCGTGTGGGTTATATTTCCCAAAATATGCAGCGGTTTGAGAATGGTCATTTTGATTTCTCTGTTCAAAGAGCGCGCTTGCAACTTGATGGGTTTATATATACTCCCAAACTCACTTATTTACTCCAACTTAACTTATCAAAACTGGATATGGATGAAGAAAATACAGGAGCCATTAATGTGTTGAGAGATGCCTTAATTGAGTACCAACCATTTACTGGATTTAAGATAGGGATAGGACAGGGCAAATTACCCGGCAACAAGCAATGGCTTATCTCCAGCAATACTTTAGAGTTTACGGATAGGTCTTTAGCAACAAATACATTTCAAATAAACCGTGATGTTGGAATTTTTGCCACTCATAAAATAAAAATAGCTAAAGCATTGATGCACCTGAGTGCTGCACTTACAACGGGTGAGGGTATAAATGGCAACCTATCCAATAAAGGGCTATGCACTATAGGAAGGGTAGAAATTTTTCCATTGGGAGAATTTACCGGAAACAATGCACTGATAGAGGCTGACGTAATAGGAGAATCAAAGCCTAAAGTCAGTATTGGGTTTACGGGGTATTATAATGATTTAGCCAATAAAGCCTTAGGGCAAACGGGCATACCAATGAGTACACCACGATACTTACACGCATATTTAGCTGATGTTCTATTTAAATTTCAGGGCTTTTCATGGAGTACTGATTTTTTATACCGAGGTGTAAACAACCCGTTTAACAATACCAGTAAACCCGGCTACTACATTACAGGGAACGGTTGGAACAATCAGCTCAGTTATTGTTTTGAAAATGATATTTGTATAGCGCTACGTTATTCTCAAATAACACCATTTGTGAAATTACAAACTTTAATGCCTCACAAAAAACAGTATGGCATGTGTATTTCTAAATTTATAAATGGACATAAAATTAAATTACAGAGTGAGATTTTGTTTCATGAGAGCGCCTTTAGAAAGAATGGGAAATTGCTTAATTCCTCTATACAACAATATGTATCAGCCATTGTTCAAGTAGAATTGGGCTTGTAATAACTCAAAAAAAGGCACGCACTTGCACACCTCCGGTATGAATGATTTTATTTCCTTCACTTTTTCGAGCATCATAATTAAAATTAATTTGCATATTATTAGCTAAGGTGCGCTGATAGCCTAAATTCCAAGTAATATTATTACCGGGTTGTAACCCGTCAAGCATTTCAAAAGCCACAGGCGTGTTTGCACTGCTGCTGTAATTTATTTTTAGATAATTAAAACGAGCGCTTATACTACCTTTTTCTGCTTCATTGAAGCGAAGCTCAATTCCGTAATTGTGATTAAGCAAAACTTGATTAGAGTCATTAAGATTGTTTATTTTTTCAGTTTGTTTAAAGCTTAATAAGAGTTTAAAGGAAACACCCGGCTGATAGGTAATTTTAGGCTCAATTTCGGTATATGAAATATGATAATCGCGCGTATTAAAATATTCGGAACGGTTTGTTTTAAGACCTTTGTTCCCTTCAACACCAAGTTGTAATGTGCGGGTTACAGCATAACGCACCCGAATACTGTTTGTATAATTGCTTCGCGATTCATAACCGTTGGTTAAAAGTTGCCTGCTGCGGGGTTCCTGAAATGTATAATCAAGTCCGAATTTAGGATCTAAACGATTAAAATAAAAACTACTACGAATATTGGAATTCAGGCTTACCAATGTGCTATCAAAGCCAAGCTTGTTAAAGGGATTAACCGATTCTTCAAAATTACTATTAGTAACTTTGCGATCAACACGATAAACCGTTTGATTTGAAAAACGCGATAAAAGTTTTCTTACGCTTTTCTTTTCTAAACTCCACTTTGCCGGGGCATTTATATTCACGAGCTGATTAAATTGCGTGTTAAAAGTTTTTACATAATCATTACTTGGGGTAAACACTTTAATATAGCGTGCTTCATCACTAAACACAGCAATTTCAAATTCATTCAGTTCTTTAATTCCGTTTTCATTATAATCTTTCCAGGTGTATGAACCCTGGCCAGGAGTAACTTCAAGAAAAGAATATTCTTTTTTTATCTCAAGCCCGGACCCTAATTCGTAAAAGCTATTGAGACTGATGCTGCCTTTTAATAAACGTGTCGAAAACTCTATGCGATTCACCAATGACTTATCAGCACTTTTGTTGATTAAACTACTATCTTTAATATCCAAAACACGATAGGTGCTGGTGTTCTTAAAAACACTGCCTTTCCCTAAATTCAAGCCGGTCGAAAAGAGGTAGCTTTGTCCACTTGAAGCGGTTGTAAAACTATTGTTTTTTGGAAGCCAGTCTGTACGGTTTATATATTTTAACTCATACGTGTTTTTTGAGGAGTCGGCATTATTTAAAAAGGCTTGCCATTCAAAAAAATGAAAACTTTGCTTCAACAAACTATCGGTAGTTACTGAATGGGTTGAACTTTTTTCTTGCTCTTCAGACAGCCCTAAAACAATATTCTTTCCGCTTATTCTTTTTAATACGCTCGCTTTTTGACGTAAAAAGTTACCCTTATTCAAAATGCTTTTTGAATCCAATAAACTTCCGTCAAAAGTAGCTTTCAGTCCATTTTTCTCATAACTACCGCTTAATGCGTGTTGCAACCCATTATAGTTGCCTTGTTCTATAAAAGCATTATATTTATAGAGCGCCATATAGGTGTTATTTTTTTGTATCCCCAGGCCTGCTGTAGCTAATTGTTGTAAATTATTTATTAAAGTATTACTTCTGTTCCAGTCGCGATCAAATTCAACCGGACGAAAGCGTTCAATAGGTGTAAACCATTTAGAAACAATCTCGTAACTTCCTAAAGTTAATAATGAAACCCCGCGTGCCGAATCACCTATTGGATTCTTACCATCTATAAAATATTTTAAAGCATAGCCTTGATTATTGGTGTTTCCCAAAGCACTAAACGTGTTTTCGTCATAGTTACTCCAGGCAATTTCTAAACCTGTTTTTAGATTTTTCGAGATGCGATAATCGGTGGCCAATACGGCCATTTGTTTTTGCTTAGGCGTGGGGAGTAATATAACCGGCTCATAATTTCCTTGTTTTTGCCCGTTAATAGGGGCTGTCCACTGATATACCTTACCATTGGCACTACTTTTTATATTAATATAATTACCATTTCCTTCACCTACATAACTAAACAGTGGGCGATAAAAAGCCCGATCAGAACGAGTAGAATGCACTAAAACTTGAGCGTATAAAATACCATTAACAAGGGTGTCCACTTGTTGATACAAAACTTGTAATGAAGAAAATTCAACAGTATCAATTGCAGGTGTTAATGCTTGTTGAATACTATCACCCACTTGGCGTAACAAGTCTTTTTGGGTGGGGCTTAAATTTAAATTTACCGGTTTGTTTTTATTATCCTGTTCACTATAAATATGGAAACGGCTCTCAATTTTGTTTATTTTAACCTCATATCCTAAAGTAACAACCGAGCGGGCGTAATTACGATCTACGTATTGAAACTCGGCTGTAATTCTCTTGTCTTTAGTTATTAGTTGACGTGCTGTAAAGGTAATTTGTGCTGTGTTGTAATCAATAATATAATCATTTTCTTGTCCACGTTGCAAAAGTTTACCATCAATATATATTTGTTCTGACCCCGATAAAATAATAATATACATTTCTTTTTCGGCACCGGTTAAGCGATAAGGCCCTTGATTGCCCTCCATGCCAATAATAGTATTTCGAGCAAATTTTCCCTTACTTACTGCTGCTGAAGCGTCTATTTTTTGATGAATATTATTTTGTGTTTTAAAAGCCGAATTAAATGAACCGCCTTGATTTCGTTTAAAATAGTTCATAAAATAAGAGGGGGGGGTGCTTAATACAAAATCTCCGGCAATAAGTTGTGACTTAAGGTCGTTAAGCTGTATATAAACCTTGTCAAACTCTTGCAACTGCAATGTATTTCCTTCGGGTTGTATAGGAATATTATCGTCAGAGATAGCGGCTTTTATTTGAATATTATCACTTAACTTCCCTGCAAGCTGTAAGTTAAGATTTGAATTAACCACCAAATCTTGATTGTTCCCAAAAGTAACTCCTCTGGTTATACTTCCACTGCGACTAAACCCTTCCATCTTAAAAATATCAGTATTTTCTTTTTGGTAAATTAAAGTAAAAGGGTTTTTGAAATTATGGCCTTCGTTTTGAAGTAAGCTAATGTCTTTATGAAAGTAGGGTTTACCGAATAAAAAAGAAAAGGTTTGAAAGCGAATCAAAATACTGTCAGGCAGGGCATTTTTATTATTCCAAACAAGTTTACTTTCCAAGGGTAATATGGTGTATGAAGTGGTATTTGTAATTCCTTTTATGATTACGCTCCCCGGAATAATACTTAAGGTATCTAAAATTACGGTGTCTTTTTGTGTGCTAATGTATTTGGCCTTGTAATTACTCTTGTTTTGAGCTAAAATAATTACGGGCAAACACAGCATGAGTATGATAAGCAGTTTTTTCACCCGTACAAATAAATACTAAATTTGAGTGTATTCAAACCAGATTCGGTTATCTTGATTTTAATAACCTAAAATTAGCTAAAAAATTGTTGTATTATTAGTTTTAAGAAAACAGTTTAAAACAGGCCTTGTAAATTCTTACCTATGAACCGTAATAGATTGAATGGAACAAAATTTATGGGTAGCTTCTTAATACCTTTTACCGACCACAATAAACAACACCCGATGTGGGAGTTTCTTTAAGTTTTACTTTAGTTAGTTGAGGAATTTGAGCCTTTATTTTTTCCCAAAGCCAGATAGCAATTCTTTCACAAGTAGGATTCTCCAAACCTTCTATTTGGTTAAGGAGTTTATGATCAACAGCACTAATTATAGGATTTATTTTGCTTTTTAAATCGCTAAAGTCCATTAACCAACCTAATTCCTCATCTGGTTCCCCTTCAATATAAACGGTTAATAAATAGGTGTGGCCATGCATCTCTTTGCATTTGTGCCCTTCAGGAACATTCGGTAAAAAGTGTGCGGCATCAAAAGTAAAATCTTTAAAAATTTGCATACGTGTTGTAACTCTTGTTAGAATTTAAAAAACTGCTGCAAAACTACTTATTTTTAAAGTTCAAAGTACCAGTAATAAAAAAGAATTTTTGATGATAAGGAATGCAAATACTGATTTTATCATTTAAAAGTTTGTATAGTATTTTCAGGTTAATTTCTTTATTTTGTGTTATAAATAAAACCATCTTATGAAAGATGTTATTACAATTGGCGGAAAACAAGTTTATCCCGGGGAGCGTGCAGAGGTTAGTCTTAGTAACCTTTCATTTCCAACGCGTACAATAGTAGATATTCCGGCCTTTGTGTTTCGGTCTAAAAAGCCCGGACCCAAAGTGCTTTTTCAAGCCGGAATGCATGGTGAGGAAGTAAATGGAGTTGAGATTGTTCGTGCCTTGCTAAAACGAGAAGATATTAAAAGTCCTAAGTGTGGCTCTGTTATTTTGGTGCCAATTGTTAATGTTGTTTCTTTTTTAATGAAAACTCGGGATATGCCCGATGGACGTGATTTAAACCGGTGCTTCCCGGGCTCTAAACAAGGCTCTATGGGCAGTCGTTTAGCACACGACTTAATGGATAATATCATTTCACAAATAGATTTTGGAGTTGATTTTCATACTGGTGGCGCCAAAATAAATAACTACCCACAACTCAGATGTAATTTAAAAGAGACACGTAATCTTGAACTCGCTTCGGCTTTTGCACCGCCTTTTATTTTAGATGCTCCTTATCGTGAAAAATCATTACGAAAAGAGGCTGCAAAGAAAGGAAAACATATTCTAGTGTTCGAAGGAGGAGAGTCACAACGATTTAATGCCTTTTCTATAAGTGAAGGGATTAATGGGTGCTTGCGCTTATTAAAATCATTAGATATGATAGATGCATCAGTTGAGAAGGGGAAATCTATTATTTTAAAAACTACCACATGGACTCGAGCAAAGGAATCGGGCATGTTTAGAACCAATAAGAAATTTGGTGCCTTTGTTGAAAAAGACAGTGTAATTGGGAAAATAGTAAGCCCTTTTTCTGAAAAAGAAATCTTTTTATTTGCTCATTGTGATGGTTTTTTAATTGGCATTAACAACCAACCTATTGTGAATGAGGGAGACGCTTTACTGAATATTGGAGTAGAATGAATTTGTTTGAGCAATATATTAGGCTCTCAGAACTGGCCACCCTTATTGACAATACGTTACACAATACGTTTGGCGGAAATACATTTTGGGTAAAAGCCGAAACAAGCGATATTAAAAATTACCCCGACCGGCAATATTGTTTTTTAACGTTAATTGAAAAATCAGGAAGCTCTATTGTGGCTAAAATGGATGCTGTTATTTGGAGACAGCATTACGACATTATACAAAAATTTGTAGAGGTTACCGGAATTTCTTTTGAAAAAAACATAAGCCTTCTGATGCGCATACAGGTAAGTTTTAGTGCCTCGTACGGGTTACGGCTACAGGTGCTGGAGCTAGATCATGGATTTACTATAGGTGCAATAGAATTGCAACGGCAAGCCACATTGAAACAATTACTAGTACAAAACCCCGATGATGTTGCTTTGGTGAATGGTACTTATATAACATACAACAACCGCTTATTATTACCCCGAGTTATACAAAATATAGCTTTAATTACAGCTCCAGGATCAGATGGGGAAAGAGATTTTATACATGAATTAAGTCATAACCTGTATGGTTATACGTTTAATGTGGATAGTTATTTAACAACGATACAAGGGAAAGAAGCTGAAAAATCAATTTTATCTCAATTAGACCTTATTTTAAGTTTTGATAAACCTTATGATATAGTAGCTATTGTTAGAGGTGGTGGTTCACAAACCGATTTTAGTGCTTTTGATACCTATAATTTGGGCCTAAAAATAGCTTCTTTTCCTATTCCTATCATTGCCGGTATTGGTCATGAGCGCAATGTAAGTATTGCCGATTTAATGTGTTTTGCTTCTGTAAAAACACCAACTAAAGCCGCTTCGTTTATTGTTGAAGTGAATGCAGTTTTTGAAAAAGAGGTGGAACAGTTAAAGCAAAAACTTGTTCAAGCCAGCAGCAATATTATTAAAATTCATGAACTTAAACTAGAGAAAAAATGTACAGATCTTACAAATGCAATAACCCACTTTTTTAAAAATAGAAGCTATAATCTGAGTCAAAAAGAACTCGCCATAAAACTGCTTGACCCGGCTCGTGTTTTGCAGCGCGGATATGCTATTTTAAGCAATAAACAAGGTATTATTTTACACCCCGAAAAGCTACAAGAAGGAGACCCCATTACAGCCACAACACATAGCGCAGTGTTGCATCTTACTACGCATAAAGTAATAAAAAAAGAGGTTCACGAAAATTAATTCCGTAAACCTCTTCAAGTACTGATCAAACATTCTATTCAACCACTAATTTTTGAACCCAAGAGCTCGTGTTATTTGTATTTATCTTAATAAAGTAAACCCCTTTTGCCATATTGCTTATATCAATATGTTTAGGACTGTGAGCATTAAGGATAGTGAAACTTGTACTTAATGAAACACGACCCGATAAATCCATAATATCAATATTTACAAGAGTGTTCATATCGTATTCTGAATTTAGCACAATATAAGTACTTGCAGGATTAGGTGCTAAGGTAATTTTTTGGTTATGTGTATTGTTGTTAACACCGGTTACAATAACTTGAGCTTCAACCGGTACCAGTGGGCTTGTACATACGGTTCCAGTTTTTTCAATCGTCCAATCGTAAAAATAGTAATAAACTGTTAGGCCTTGTGTGGAGTTGGTAATAGACAACATATTATTTAAAATATAAGGATAACTAACGGTAGCACCCTGACTACGCATTAAACGTGGTCCATTAAAACCGAATGAACTATTGTTTTGATTTGCATCTGTTCCTAACTTGTAGCCTGTTCCGGCTAAAACATTAAAGTTTAGGGTTATTATAGATGAGTCAGCCGGAATGTTTACCAAGGCACTTTGTAATACATTACCCGAGGCATCAGTTAGTATAATTAAGCGGTCACCGGGAGTGTCGGTATAAACTTTTACAGTTTTCAATGTAAAATCTTCGTAAGCATCAAAAATTAAAAATGCATTTGTGTTGTTACTGCTATAGCTTGATGAACCGGTAAAATGGTTTGCTCCTGCATGATCAATTCCGCCACCATAAATATAAGTATCTTGAACATAATAGGTGGTGCTGCTGGTTAGTACCGGAGTGTCAAAACTAGAGCCTGTTCCAACAACAGTGCTTCCAGAAGCATCACTGTACCAAGTAAGACTATTACCACTTGCAGTTAAGGTAACCGAGCCCGACCCATTTATAGAAGCCCCGTTTACTGTTGGTGCCGGTGCCGGCAGTGCTTCAACAACTATATCGCTTGAAGTAAAAGCTTGACAAGTACCCATTACCTGCACATTATAAACCCCGCTTTGAGTAACATTTATACTTTGCGAGCTTTCACCATCTGACCACAAATAGGAACTTCCATGAGAAGCAGTAAGTGTAATAGAGTTGCCCTGACAAAAGGTAGTTTCACCACTAACCTGAACTATTGGAGTTTCAACTGGATTTTCAACCAAGGTTATAACAGGTGATATAGAAGAGCAGCCATTGGCGTCAGTAACTGTTACAGAATAGCTTTGAGCTGTTGAAGTGTTTATTGAAGGCGTAGTGCTACCATTGCTCCATTGATAGGAACTAAACCCTGTTGCAGCATTTAAGGTAGTGCTTTGGCCGTTGCATATAGCCAGGGTTCCCGATATAATGTTTCCGGTTATTGTACAACCGTTTTCAACTACAGTAACAAACTGATCAGCACTTAGATTATATAAATGCTGAATAATACCCGATGGCCACACTATTTTGGCCGAATCAACCTGCATCTGAATACCAAGTCCGAAATGCAACATAGCGCTATTGCAGGTTCCGTAACTTTCACCCGAGCGCACCTCTCTTCTTTGAACACCCCAAGGCCCATAAATATATACATTCGCACCTATAGCATCATTATTTGACTGAGTTCCTTGCAAATCAAAACTAATAAAGTGGTTGTTTTTATTCCCATTGTTTAAAAACAGAATATCATCATTAGAGGACGAAGCATTGTTATATAAAGTCCCAAGGCTGGTATAAATATCTATAAAACCATCGTGATTCAAATCACCGGTAGCAAACGACAAAATACCATTAGATGAAAGTAAATTATTGATACGAGTAAAAGTTTTGTTTCCGTTATTCTTATAATAAATGTAATCATCATCACCGGTTATCAGTAAGTCCACAAAACCGTCATTATCAAAATCTTCAAATTGCGACTCAATAGGATAAATACCGCTGGTACTTACATTTGAAGCAGTTAACTCGGTGTAGTGTCCGGTTCCGTCATTTTCAAAAATTTGCGATGCATGGTCATTATTTATGGCAATCATATCAAAATCACCATCATTGTCAATGTCACCAAAACTTGCGGTCCAAGTCTGCCAGCCATTAGCTACACCACGAGAAACGGCATCTTCTTTAAACTTATAAGATCCATCATTAACAAAAAGTTGATCTATTCTTCTTAAATCATTGGGGTCAGAACTGCTCTGGCGGCATTTTGCAATATAAAAATCCAAATCGCCATCACCATCAAAATCAGTCCAAACAGTACCGTAGTTGCCCGAGTTATTCGGGTCGTTTGTATTCCCCCAATTTCCTGGATGGGTCATGGTATTAAACAATGTATTTTTATCAACTGACCACCCCCCATAAGAACCACTTCCGTTAGTTGCTGTAACATCAACTTCCAATATGTTACCACTATATGAAACCACTGTGCCAACCATGTAATTATCACTGTTATAGGCTATGTAAACAGTTTCACCAACAGTAAAATTCAATCCATTTTGAATGGTTAGTGTTTTTTGACCTGTAGAAATACTCATATTTTGTGTGGCATTAGCGATTCTTCGAAAAGTGCCGTTCCCATTATTAATAAATATTTTAGACCAGTTTACATCATCACAACCAAAAATATCTTGCCAACCATCATTGTTAAAATCACCTACTGAAATATTTTGCCAAAAAAAGTTACCACCCTGAAGCGGGGTTATGGTAGCTGAGTATGAGTTTCCACTAAAAAAAACTAAAGCTACAGAACCTGTTGAACCCATACCTGCTACTACATCTTTAATCCCATTCTTGTCTAAATCAGCCACAGTCATAGCCCAAGCCTTGCCTCCGGGAAAAGTTCCCAAAGCATAACTGTTAAAATCGCCATTAATAGTTTGAACTTCTATTACCAGCTCATCACTTTGGTTTAAACGAACAATATCATCTAAGCCATCATTGTTTATATCAACTACTGATACCGCACACCCACTGCGGTAATTGGACCCGTTACCAGGAAGTTTACTGTTAGCGTTAGTAAACGCCAAATCTTGTGCTTGTGTTGCTATTGCACCTGCAACCAAAGCTGAGGTCATACATAATGACCTGAAAAAGTAGTGTGTTTTCATGTAAAGAGTTTAATAAGGTGTTTAGTTTGTTTTAGGGTTTATGTTAGTTTAGTTATTGCCGTATTACTTTTCTGAAATATGTTGTTTGATTTGTGTTTATCTTTATAAGATATATTCCCGGTGTTTCTGGTAGATTTATTTCATAAGCCTTAATAGTGTTTCCATTAACTTTTTTGGAACCAAGCAGTTTTCCTGAAACGGAGTAAAAATCTATTTGTTTTAGCTCAAGTTGACCGTAAGCAGATATCTTAATACGACTATCGGCACTAATACTCGGAAATACTTTTACATCATTATAGGAGTTCAGATCTGACTTTGTTTTCGTTACCAGAGTAATATTGAATAAGCTGTCTGCACTAGCAATTATAGGGCTTTTATCTGCAGCATTGTACATGTTTCGAAAGGTATCAATAGGAGCACTATTGTAACTAAATAGACTGGTTACAAATTTTGGAGGTAAGGTTTGATAAATAATTCGAGCTACTGCGTTAATATTCGAGCTTATACCTGATACAGGAACATGAAAATGAACCTCATCTGTACCGGAACCTTCTATATTGGCTATTTTGTTAAAGTCCGGATCAGCTAATGCATCGTCAGATATTTTTACAGTATCGTATGAAATATGCTGCGTAGTAAACCCCATTGGAGCAAGCCTATTGTCTTTTAAAGTAATGGCGGCACGTTCTAAAATGGTGGTATATTGTGCATTTACATCACCCATTACCATTTCATAAATTTGAGGCACATTGCTTTGTGTAATAATGTTATAATGTGGTTCAAATGATGGGTTTTCACCTGCAACACTATAATCACTATGCAGTATTCCCGACTTGAAAACAGTATCACTATTATTATCTGTTACAACAAATTGTAGAATAGCCCTGCGCGATGGATAGCCGGATGGGAACTTATGCCCGGCTTTGTTCAGTAATTTTACTCTAAAGTAAGCACTATCGTGGGCTATACTATCAAAATGCAGTGTCAAATTTACCGACCTTTCGGTAATCATCATTTGAGTAGCTGCCAGTGTTGTATCAAATTTATAATCAGGTACATCTATGCCTAATGAACTTTTGTTTTCTTTCATCATTTTAAGCATAAACACATTAGCTCCTGCAAATGAATGCTGGTTAAAAGGACTTCGCGGAGTTAAGGAAAGGTAGCCATTGGCAATCATAATAGGATCTGATAAACGAGCCATGTGGCAGTTTTGACACGAGATATTATTTTGACCGTAATACGAGTTTTTATATTCATGATAGGTTCCTTGTTCTACAAATTGACCTCCGGTTAAATTTCCATTTAAATCAACAGAATTAGTTAATAAAGTATGACATGAAGCACAAGCTTTAGAGTCGCTCATGTGCGGACTGAAAGTTGGCGTATATCCTGTATAAAGCTGCATGGGGCCCACCATAGGATCTTCAAAAGGGCCATAAATATGACGGGTGGTGTCATAAGGAATTTGGCCCGAAAACATTGTTCCTACACCATTGGGACCAATGGTATGACAGCCGGCACAAGAAACTCCATCTATGCCCAGCGAGTCATTATCAAAATCAGAAATTAAATAATGCGAATAACCTCTGTAATGAGCTGTATAGCTCCCCATAGGAGCATGACAGCTAACGCACTTATCTTCTAACAATAAAGCATGAGCCGGATTAACTAATTTTTCGTGACTTACTTTTGCTCTCCAAAAAGGGTCTCGGGCGCTATTAGCCATCATCGAGGCCGACCATCTATCATACAAATTTACATCTACCAAGTCTTCATTTACATTAGCCCACCCTAACGAGTCTTTGCCATGACAACCGGCACAACGAGAGGAGGGTAAAAAGTATTCTCCGGGGCCAATAGGGCCAACATGGGCTTGAAATGAAGCTATTTCTTCTTTACTATGGTAATTTGATGTAGCTTTGTTTTGTTGCGCATATAATACCGATAAAATAAATACTGTAAGTGAAATACCACCAATTACAGTAAGGCGCGTAACTTTCATAAGAAAATTAAAAAATGAAGATAAAAGTAAATGTTTTTAAGAGAAAAACCAATTTTTAAAAAGATTTATTTGAAAAAAACAATGACACATATCATAATTTAGTTTGAAAACAGATTTCAATGTTACCCTGTTTGATTTAACTCTTATAAACTCTAATCAGGATAACAAAAGCTTAATAATTAGCTATTTAAACTTTTTTCTCGAGCTGAATTGCTTAAAGTTATGGAGTGTGTTAATAGTGTGCTCTATTTTAGTGCCTTATAGAAAAAGAAAACACACCGGAGTTTCTCCTTATTTTACCCCTTTTAAAGAAATTATTAATTCATCAGATTTGCTTTGAAGAATTAAAAACTATGTTTAGAAAACTTTTTATAAACATACGTTTTATCTGTAACGGCAAATACCAAATAAATACCATTGCGATAGCCGCTTACCTCAATAGGAAGATCTATTGAAGTACTATTGGAATAATGCCTTTTAAAATACTCTTGTCCGTTAATATCGGTAATCATTATGGTTAGATTTCCGGCATATTTTAAAATGGCCTTCAAAAATAATGTTTGTTCTACCGGATTGGGGTTAATATCAATGGCAAGGGGTTCACAACTGCCCATTGAGTAATACATTACCCCGTCATTATTGGCAAAGCACACATTTCGGTAGGTTTTATTATTACATCCGCATACCGGCTCAAAATCTGTTGGACATGCTGAACCTGGTTGAATATTAAAACTATCAACACATAAACCGGTATTTTGTGCGTGTAAAGAATTGAATAAAAAGAAAGCAATTATGCAAAAAACCACTTTCTTTGACCAATCAATTATATTCATGATGCAAAATTATGCATAAAATTTTAATTAAAAATATAAAACAACTAGCCCAAATTAGAACTCCTGAGGAGACTATTTTAAGAGGAAAAGCTATGGATGAAGTGCCTTCACTTTTTAATGCTTGGTTGGCTATTGAAGGTGATACTATTGCTGCTTACGGAACCATGAGTGAATGGCCCGGAATTAGTGATTGGAGTAATTTGGAAGTTATAGATGCATCGGGAAAAATAGTCATGCCTACCTATTGCGATTCACATACACATATAGTATATGCAGGTACTCGTGAATTAGAATTTGTTGATCGAATTCATGGTTTATCGTACCAAGAAATTGCAGCTAAAGGAGGGGGAATATTAAATTCAGCTCAAAAATTGGCCCATACTTCCGAAGAAGAACTGTATGAAGGAGCACTAACCCGCATTAACGAAATGGTGCGCCAAGGAACCGGAGCAATTGAAATTAAAAGTGGCTATGGATTAAGTATAGAGAGTGAACTTAAAATGCTCAGAGTAATAAGGAAACTTAAAGAAAATTTACCTCTCCCTATAAAATCAACATTTTTGGGAGCTCATGCGGTTCCGGCTAATTATAAGCAAAACAAAGAGGCTTACCTAAAACTTATTATTGAAGAAATGATACCGGCTGTGGCCAATGAAGGCTTGGCAGATTTTTGTGATGTGTTTTGTGAAGAAAACTATTTTACGCCCCAAGAAACAGAAAAGATTTTGATAACAGCTCAAAATTATGGCATGTTGTCAAAAGTGCATGCCGAACAAATGAGTAATTATGGCGGGGTGCTTGCAGGAGTTAAGGTTAATGCAATTAGTGTTGATCATTTGGAGTACGTGGGCGAAAAAGAAATAAATGCTCTTCAAAACAGGAATACCATGCCTGTAATTCTCCCCGGAGCTGCTTTCTTTTTAAATTTACCTCATCCTCCGGCTAAAAAAATGATAGAATCAGGCTTACCACTGGCTCTGGCGAGCGATTTTAACCCGGGCAGTTGCCCTAGTGGAAATATGAATTTGATGAATGCCATAGCTTGTATTCATTATGGTTTAACACCCGAACAAGTTTTAAATGCATCAACCGTAAATGGAGCATACGCTATGAGTTTGTCACAACATTTTGGTTCTATAACTGTGGGTAAAAAGGCTAATCTAATAGTAACACAAAATATTTCTTCATTGGCTTTTATGCCTTATTCTTTTGGCAGCAACTTAGTTGAGCAAGTTTATATTAACGGAGTGCTGTTTAAGGGTTTTTAGTATAAACAACACCGCATGGCTTGGTTCGGATAATGCAGGTTTATTCTTAAGCCTTTACACATTATCTTCTTTTCGTCTATCTTTGCAGAAAATATCATAATGAAAGCAAAAAAAGCAGCAGAAAGTAAAGCTATTAGCACCGAAATAGTTCTCCCAAACGATACCAATACTTTGAGTAATTTAATGGGAGGGCGCTTGTTGCATTGGATGGATATAACAAGTGCAATTGCCGCACACCGTCATTGCAGACGTGTAGTAGTAACGGCTTCGGTAAATAATGTAAGCTTTAATCATCCTATTAAGTTAGGCGATGTAGTTACTCTTGAAGCTAAAGTGTCACGAGCCTTCAATTCTTCTATGGAGGTTTTTATTGATGTTTTTGTAGAAAATCAAGCAACAGGTGCCAAAACAAAATGTAACGAGGCTATTTATACTTTTGTAGCGGTTGACCAGGTAGGATGCCCCATTTCTGTCCCCGAACTTATTCCGGAAACAGAACAAGAAAAAGAACGATATAATGGCGCTTTAAGGCGCAAACAATTAAGTCTTATCTTAGCCGGAAAAATGAAACCAGCACAGGCTACTGAATTGATGGCCCTATTCACAAATTCGTAAACTATGAAAAATATTTTTACCCTTTTTGCAGCCATTGGCTTTTTGTTCTTTTGCACTTCTTGCGATTCCAAAAGAGTTTTTGAACAAAATACAGATATTCCGGACAATATTTGGAATAAGAATGAACCGATTTCTTTTGAAGTTCCAATTACAGACACAGTAACTTTGCACAATGTTTATGTAAATGTTCGCAATGCCGGTAGTTATGCCTTTAGTAATTTATATTTGTTTTTAGATACGCAGTATCCTGATCAAACGGTTTCTCGCGATACACTAGAATGTATTTTAGCCGACCCTTCGGGAAAGTGGCTTGGTGATGGTAGTGGAGATATTTGGGATAATCAGATATTATTCAAAAAGAATGTGCGGTTTAAACACCAGGGAACATATAAATTCAAATTTGAGCAAGCCATGCGTGTATCGAAATTACCCATGATTATGGATATTGGTTTACGAATAGAAAAGCAATAAAAAAATGCTTGTAAAAAGCTACGGAAGTGCCGTTTATGGAGTAAATGCAACAACTATTACCGTTGAAATTGATGTTTCAACAGGGATAAAGTATTTTCATGTTGGATTACCTGATAATGCGGTAAAAGAAAGTCAACAGCGTGTTTCGGCTGCCTTAAAACATGTGGGATATAAAATGCCCGGTAAAAAAATAGTGATTAATATGGCTCCGGCCGATATCCGCAAGGAAGGCTCTGCCTATGATCTTACAATAGCAGTAGGAATTTTAGCCGGCTCAGAACAAATTTTTACATCAAAATTGGGCCACTATATTATTATGGGAGAACTGTCATTAGATGGTACCGTACAACCCATAAAAGGGGCTTTGCCTATTGCAATTCAGGCGCAAAAGGAGGGCTTTAAGGGCTTTATTCTGCCCAAGCAAAATGCCCGAGAAGCAGCTATAGTAGATGCTCTAGAAGTGTATGGGGTGGAAAGCCTAAGTGAAGTTATTCGCTTTTTAACAGATGAAGAAAGTCTTGAAAGAACCAAAGTAAATACTCACGAAGAATTTTTTGAAAGACTAAATCAAAGTGAGTTTGATTTTTGTGATGTGAAAGGTCAGGAAAATATAAAACGGGCTTTAGAAATAGCAGCAGCAGGAGGTCATAACGCTATTTTAATTGGGCCGCCCGGTGCCGGAAAAACCATGCTGGCTAAAAGAATTCCCACAATTTTGCCTCCTTTAACGCTTCAAGAATCATTAGAAACAACAAAAATACACAGCGTGGCCGGTAAAATGGGTAAAAATGCTTCACTTATTACTACACGGCCTTTTCGATCTCCACATCATACCATTAGTGATGTGGCTCTTGTAGGAGGTGGAGGAATTCCACAGCCGGGTGAAATATCATTGTCGCACAATGGGGTTTTGTTTTTAGATGAACTACCTGAATTTAAGCGATCCGTTTTGGAGGTCATGCGGCAGCCCCTCGAAGAAAAATGCATCATGGTTTCAAGAGCTAAATTTTCAATTGAGTATCCAGCCAGTTTTATGCTTATAGCAGCTATGAACCCTTGTCCTTGCGGATATTATAATCATCCCGAAAAAGAATGTGTGTGTGCCCCCGGTGTGGTGCAAAGGTACTTGAATAAAATTTCGGGACCTTTATTAGACCGAATTGACATTCATGTTGAGGTAACTCCTGTAGCGTT
The DNA here is from genome assembly GCA_963169745.1 of Bacteroidota bacterium. Lineage (GTDB taxonomy): Bacteria > Bacteroidota > Bacteroidia > UBA4408 > UBA4408 > CAIKXD01. Next base: position 69,257 of record CAUJCU010000023.1, on the reverse strand, counting down.
TGGAGAATTAACTCGCGAGCAATTTGCTGAAAAAAGCAGTACTATTCGTGACAGAGTGATTAAAGCCCGAGAAATTCAAGGAAAGCGTTTTGTTAATACAGAAAATGTACACTGCAACGCTCAAATGTCTGCCAAAAAAATACAAACGATCTGTAAAATCACTGATGCCGGCAAGCAGTTACTAAAAACAGCTATGGATAAATTAGGCCTAAGCGCTCGGGCTTATGACAGTATTTTAAAGGTTTCACGAACTATTGCTGATTTAGAGGGAGCCGATGAAATTGAAATTAATCATTTAGCAGAAGCAATCCAATACCGTAGTTTAGACCGCGAAAATTGGGCGGGTTAAACTTTAAAAAAGTATTTAAAGTACACCATCAAAAAGTACTTCGGCTGTCTTTAAATCTTGGGGAGTTGTAATTTTAAGATTCTCAGGGTTTCCTGATGTGAGATGGATCTTATGGCCAGCATATTCATAAACAGAGGCATCATCTGTAAAAGAAGTTTGAAATGGTCTTTCATAAGACGCAGTCAGATTTTCTAAATTAAAGCATTGAGGTGTTTGCACTATTTTGTAATGATTGCGGTCAACCGAAAAATTATTCTGACTTTCTGTTTTTCTAATAGAATCATGCAAGGGAATAACAGGAATTCCACTTCCGTGAAGTAATGCCGACTCAAAGGCTAATTTAATAGTTTGCTGGCTAACCAAAGGCCTTACTGCATCATGAATGGCTACATAACCGGTATATTGTGTAAGTGAACTTAGCCCATTCTTTACTGAATAATAGCGTTCTGCACCACCTATAATAACCTCATGAGGAATTAAAAATTGATGCGTTTCACATAATTGTTGCCAATATGAAACTTGTTTTTTCGGCAATACCACAACAATATGAATTTGCTTATCATAAGTATAAAACCGTTTAATGCTGTGCATTAATATTGGTTTGCTTTGAAGTTCCATAAATTGCTTAGGAATGCTTGCTCCCATACGGGTTCCGGAACCTCCTGCAACAATGATGACATGCTTGCTCAAAACACGACTTTTACAGAATCAACATGGCATCACCGTAACTTAAGAAACGATATTTTTCTTTTACTGCAATTTTATACGCTTCCATAACCAAATCGTAGTCGGCAAAGGCACTAACCATCATTAATAAAGTAGATTCTGGCATGTGAAAATTCGTAATCATGCTGTTGGCAATACTAAAATCGTATGGCGGAAAAATAAACTTATTAGTCCATTGATCATAAGGTTTTAATGTATTTGTAGTAGAAACACTCGTTTCAATAGCACGCATAACAGTAGTTCCAACTGCACAAACTTTTTTCTTACGCTCTTTGGTAGAATTAACTAATTTGCAGGTTTGCTCAGAAATAATAACCTGCTCACTATCCATCTTGTGTTTTGTAAGGTCTTCTACTTCTACAGGTCTAAACGAACCTAAGCCCACATGAAGTGTAATAGGAGCAAAATTAATTCCCTTTAACTCCATACGCTTATACAGCTCTTTACTAAAATGCATACCGGCTGTGGGTGCAGCAACTGCTCCTTCGTGTTTGGCAAAAATAGTTTGATAGCGTTCTTCGTCTTCAGGAACCGGTGGCCTTTTTATATATTTTGGTAGTGGAGTTTCTCCTAAAGCTTCAATAGTAGATTTGAATTCTTCATAAGAACCATCAAATAAAAAACGTAAGGTTCTCCCTCTTGATGTGGTATTATCAATTACTTCGGCTACTAATGAATCATCTTCACCAAAATAAAGTTTGTTCCCTATTCTTATTTTTCGTGCCGGATCTACTAATACATCCCAAAGGCGGCTCTCACGGTTTAATTCACGAAGCAAAAAAACTTCAATTTTAGCTCCTGTTTTTTCTTTATTGCCATACAAACGAGCCGGAAATACTTTGGTGTCGTTTACAATCATACAATCACCATCATTAAAGTAACCCAGTAGGTCTTTAAATATCTTATGCTCAATTTTACCGGTTTTGCGGTCAATAACCATTAAGCGTGACTCATCTCTGTTTTTTGAAGGATGTTCTGCAATAAGTTCTTTAGGAAGGTGGAAATTAAACTGTGAAAGTTTCATAAGGTAAAAATTATTACGGTAATTTTTTAAAAATAAAGGTGCAAAGGTAATATATTTAATGGATTTCTTTAGCCAAAAAAATTAAAGATAATTTCTAAGCGCGCTAAAGACCTTTTTGCATACCTAAGTTTATTTACAAACTGATACCTGCATAAAACAACCGTACTAACCACTTTCTTAAAGTGGTTAAAATATAGCGCAATGCATTGAAAAACAGTTTATTGTTAAATTTGTTATAATGCGTACTTTTATAATACAACTTATAAAAGTATCAAAATATAAAATTCGGAGAAGAAAAAGAGAAAAGCAGTTTTTTGGGTTATTAACGCCTCATTTTTATAACGCCACATACTCCTAAAATGCGGTATGAAATACATAAAAAACCAACTTACTTAAGTTTCGGTATTTTCTTTATAAATTATTTTAAGCAATCTGATTAATTGCTTTTTAGAGATTACCCGTCTATTTTTACTACTTTTGTGCCTTTAAAAATTAAAAATACGTAATGGATTTAGTAGAAAAATTAGCTTCGCTAAAGCGAAAATATGAAGAAATCGAATTGCGTTTGGGAGATCCCAAAGTAATAGGGGATATGCGTTTGTTTAAGCAAATGAATAAAGAATATAAAGATTTAAAACAATTAGTTGAGGCTTACCACGAATATAAATCCGTAATCTTGAATATTGACACGGCAAAAGATATGCTGATGAACGAACAAGACGAGGAGTTAAAACAATTTGCACGAACTGAACTGGAACAGAGCAACACTCGGAAAGAGGCCATGGAAGAAGAAATAAGAATGATGCTGGTTCCTAAAGACCCGGAAGATGATCGTAATGCAATTATTGAATTAAGAGCCGGAACAGGTGGTGATGAAGCAAGTATTTTTGCTGGCGACTTATACCGAATGTACACCCGATATTGTGAAAACAAAGGGTTTAGAATTGAAGTTGATGATTTTAATGAAGGGACTACCGGAGGGTATAAAGAAATTATTTTTACTGTTATAGGCGAAGGAGCTTATGGCATATTAAAGTACGAATCGGGAGTGCATCGTGTACAACGTGTTCCCTTAACCGAAGCTCAAGGTAGAGTACACACCTCTGCAGCAAGTGTGGCGGTGCTTCCTGAAGCCGATGAGGTTGATGTTGAAATAAACCCGGCCGACTTAGAATTTCAAACCTCACGAAGCAGTGGGGCCGGAGGCCAGAATGTAAATAAAGTGGAAACTAAAGTTCAACTTACACATAAGCCTACAGGAATAGTTATAACCTGCCAGGTTGACCGCTCTCAGCTTAAAAATAAAGAACGCGCCTTAGCTATGCTCCGAACTAAACTTTATGAGATTGAGCTAAATAAACATTTGGACGAAATATCGAGAAAACGAAAAACAATGGTAAGTACGGGCGACCGTAGTGCCAAAATAAGAACGTATAATTATCCACAAAGCCGTATTACCGATCATCGAATAGGATTAACCAACTATAATCTGCCCACTTTTATGGATGGAGATATTGAAGACTTTATTCATGCCTTGCAAATGGCCGAGAATATGGAAAAATTAAAGGAAAGCTCAATTATTGAAAGTTAGTTCCAATGACTTATTCACAACTTGTAGCCTTTATAAAAGAGCAGCAATCGTTTCTGTGTGTGGGATTAGACCCTGATATTACAAAACTACCAAAGCATTTGCAAGGTGAAAAAGATGCCGTTTGGCAATTTAATAAAGCTATTATTGATGCTACGGCACCTTATTGTGTAGCTTATAAACCCAATACCGCATTTTATGAAGCATTAGGCATACAGGGCTGGACTGTTTTATTTGAAACAATAAGCTATATCAAGAAAAGCTATCCGAAACATTTTATTATTGCTGATGCCAAAAGAGGAGATATTGGAAACACATCAAGTATGTATGCCCAAGCTTTTTTTAATCAAATGGGGGCTGATGCTATTACGGTGGCGCCTTATATGGGTAGCGATTCGGTAAAGCCTTTTTTAGAATTTAAAGATAAGTTTACTATTGTATTGGGCTTAACCTCTAACAAAGGAGCAGATGATTTCCAACTTCAAGGAAGTCCGAATCTTTACAGTAAAGTTTTGGAGCAGGTTAGTTTGTGGGGCACCAAAGAGAATTTAATGTTTGTGGCCGGGGCAACACAAGCGGTTATGCTAAAAGAAATACGAAAAATTATTCCCTCTCATTTTTTATTGGTTCCGGGAGTAGGCGCACAAGGTGGAAGCTTGCAGGAGGTTGCTCGTTATGGAATGACGGCTGATGTAGGTTTGTTAGTAAATGCCTCGCGAAGTATATTGTATGCCCATAATGGGAACAATTTTTTTAAAGCTGCGGCTGCCGAAGCTCAAAAATTACAGTCAGAAATGGCTCTGTTAATTAAAGCCTAAAGACATAGGTAATATGCTTACTTGGCCAGAATTGTTCTTACGGCCTTACCCGTTAATTTTACTTTATTAAACGGACTGTTCTTTGATTTTGAAAAACCGTTTTCGGTACTGTAAGTCCATGTTTCTGACGGGCAGAATAAAGTTAATTCAGCTTTTTGATTCAGATTAACAGTTGGTATCGGGATATCAAATATTTTTCGTGGGTTTATGGCAATTTTTTCGATAATTTGATCCACACTTAATTCTTTTCCTATAGCCTTATTCAATATTCCATAAAAAGTTTCTAGTCCAATCATTCCAAAAGCAGCCGTATCAAATTCTTTAACTTTGCTTTCGGTATCCTCAGGGCTGTGGTCACTGCAAATAACATCAATGGTTCCATCTTTTAATCCTTCAATTAGAGCCTTTTTGTCCTTTTCAGTACGTAAAGGGGGCATTATTTTGTAATTGGTATCAAAATCCATGAGCGCTTCATCGGTTAACGCCAAATTAACAACATGAACATCGCAAGTTACTTTTACTCCGGCTTTCTTTGCAGCCTTAATAAGTTCTACACTACCAGCAGTACTAATGCCGCCAATATGGATGCTGGTACGATGGTGCGCAGCTATCATTAAGTCGCGCTGTAACATAAGTTCTTCGGCCAAGTTAGGGATTCCTTTTAGGCCAAGTTTAGTGCTAACAATTCCTTCATTCATACTTCCAGAGCCTGCAATTTTCTTATCGGAAGGTAATTGAATTATTATTTTGTCAAAACCACTGCTATATTGTAATGCACGCTGTAAAAGATCAGGGTTAGCAAGTGCATTTCTATAATCTGAAAAAGCAATGGCTCCGCTTAATGCCATATCATAAAGCTCGGCTAAGTCATTCCCTTGGGCATTTACAGTAACTGTCCCAACGGGAAAAATGTGAATAGGTAAGTGCTTGCTTTTATTTATTATATATTCAATTTGTGATTTACTATGTAATGCCGGAGCGGTTGTCCCCATGCAGGCAACAGCAGTAAAACCACCATGAATGGCCGCTTGAGCTCCACTTTCTAAGGTTTCTTTATATTCAAATCCGGGGTCAGAAAGGTTAACTCTTAAATCCATCCAACCCGGAGATACGTGCAGGTCTTTTCCCTCAATAATTTCAGCTTGTAATGAATCAGGAGCAATAGTATCTGCAATTATCTCAATAACACCTTGGTGTATTTGTATGTCTTTTCTTTGTAGATGATACTTACTATTGGGGTCAATAATAATTGCTTGTTTAATAATAAAATTATTCATGGTGGTATGTATTTAGGCTATCCTTTCATCCATCTAATAATAGCTATCTCTGCTGTTAAACAAAGTAAAGCAAAAATTACACACCATTTCCATAATTGTGTGCCTTTGCTAATTTGAAGTAAAGCGGCTGCCATATTTTTTACTCCTTTATCAATTATCTTAAGGTTGTTAAGATGTAATTCTGTTGCTCCACTTTCAAGCTCATTTGAAGTATAAAAATCACTCCTTGATTCTGTACGATTATAGTTAAAACTAACTCCTTTTAAGGTATCACCGGCATTTCCTTTAATAAAATAATTTCCCGCTTCTTTAATTTGTTTATCAGCATTAATCATAAAGCCAAAACCACTTGAGCTGGTTTGAGCAATAAAGTCGCTTTTCCCATCCAATGATTGGATATGAAAAACCGGATCTTCCGGTAGCCTAGAAGAGTTGAGAACTATTGCCCGAGAGTGTCCTATAGTGTAAAAAATGGGGTCTCCTGTATTTCCCGAAAGAGCTATACGATATAGCGTAGGAACAAAAATAGCATGACGTTGAAAATTACTATAACCATCGGTTAAAGGACTTGCACAAAAAAACAGATTGCCTTTGCCGTACGAAAACTGAACCAAAAAATCATCATTATTACTCAAATTTATGAGTATTTCCTGATTCCCTTGATTATGAGTGCTTAACGGATAATGTTTATTAACTTGAGGTAAGTTTATTACAGCATTTTTCATCTTTGAAACATCAAAAACGTCTTTATATAAGGGGTGCTTGTAATCTATTTTACTTACACTAACCATTGCTGTATCCAAAGGCATCAAAGACACAGAGAATGTACGCAAAAAGGCATTGTATTCTTCCATTTGAATTTTAGTTCCCGGAAAAACCAAAACATTTAAACCATTTTCAATAGCTTGTTTTAATTGGTCAGAAAGCCCACTGCTTAACTCATCAAGATTGCTTGCTATGAGTAAGTCGTAATGGTTAAAACTTCCATAATCAATATTTTTTGTTGTAGCTTGTGTAACTTCAAATAAATTATCTGTTAAAAATAACTTGTTCAAATAAGAATTTTCATCTTCCTGATTTATAATAAGTAACTTAATTTTTTTCTTCACTTCATATGAAAAATAATAGGTATTGTCATAGCTTATTGGATAATCGGTAATTTGTACCTGCCCGTTTACCAGTCCACTTTCTTTATGGGTAAATGACAAGGGAATAGTCACATTTCCACGAGCTTTGATGGAAGTGCTGGAAACCGCTCTTTGCTCACCATTCAATTGGAGTTTAATGGGAATGTTTTCAGCATCTTGATCGCCTGTGTTAATGAGGCGCACTTCCAATACTTCAGGCTGGTTGAATTGCCGAGCAGGTGTGTTAAACCAACAGGAATCAATATACACGTTGGGAACTTTATTTCCGCTTAATGGCACAAGCTGATAGCTTACATTGGTATCGGGTTTTAAGCCCACCAAATTAAAATCACCTTTTTGAAAATCACTAAAAATGTATGATAGTTGTGTTGGATCAGGTGTACTTTCAAACATGTCTTTTTGGCGATCAATAATTTCTTGAAAACTTCGAACTGCAGGGCTTATTTTTACCTCATCTAACATTTCGGAAAAAATCTTTTTATTTACCCAATGTTGGTGTTTCCCCGAAAAATCATTGGTAAGCAATTGAAATTTATCTGTTGAACTAAACGATTTAAGAACATCAAGAGCATCTTTTTTTGCTTCATCCAACAAGGTTCCATTTTTACCTATCGATTCCATACTAAAAGAGTTGTCAATGTATATACTAACAGCTTTACTTCCTTCTTTTACTATACTGTTTTTTATAGGAATGTATGGTTGGGCAAAAGCAAATACTAAAAACAAAACGGCTAATAATCGGGCGGCTAAAATTAATAAATGCTTAAGACGCGACCGACTTTGGGTTTGCTCTTTTACTTCTTTAAGAAAGTGTACATTAGAGAAATGAATTTTCTTGTATCGAACAAAATTAAAAAGGTGTACAATAATAGGAATAGCCAAAAAGCCTAATGCAGCAAGAAAACCCGGAAATAAAAAGCGCATAGGCAGAACTTAATTTTGCCCCTAAGATAAACAATTTTGATGCCTTCTTTTTTGTAATTAAGCTAATTTGCATTTTTTTAAGTACTTTGATGTACTCATAATACCCAATTCAAATAATATCTTTGCACAGAAGTGTAAAAATGAATAACAAAATAACCTCATTACTTTACGAGTTACATGAAGGCAGCTTTAAAGCCATAAGTCGGGGAATTACCTTGGTTGAAAATGATCTTGAAGGAAGCAACACACTATTAACTTCACTTAAAATTAATAAGCAAATTCCGGTAATTGGAATTACAGGCCCACCGGGTGCGGGTAAAAGCAGCTTGGTTAATGCTTTATTGCATGATCTAGCAATTCAAAATAAAAAAATTGGGGTATTAGCCGTTGACCCAACTTCTCCTTTTAATTTGGGAGCTATTTTGGGAGATAGAATACGAATGAGTGAGCACTTTGGAAACCCCCATATTTTTATTAGAAGCCTTGCCAGTAGGGGCTCTTTAGGAGGGCTTTCTGCAAAAATTATTGAAGTTACTGATATTTTAAGAGCCTCTTGTTTTGATTATATTATTATTGAAACAGTAGGGGTGGGGCAATCAGAAATAGAAATTGTAGGATTGGCCGATGTTACGGTGCTTGTGCTTGTACCTGAAGCGGGTGACGAAATTCAGCAACTCAAGTCAGGAGTAATGGAAATTGCCGATATTTTTGTTGTAAATAAAGCGGACCGCCCAGGGGCAGATACCTACTTAAGAAACCTTTCAACTTTATTACGACATCCTATAAAAAATGGGAGAACCCCCCATGTTGTAAAAACAATTGCTACCCGTAAGGAGGGAATTACTGAATTACTTACCGCCTGCAACGACCAGCTAAAGCTGAAACAAAACACCCTAAAAGACTATCTATTACTCGAAAAAGCATATAAGCTTATTCAAAATGAGGTGATGAAAAAAATTGATAAAAGTACTTTGAAAGCAGCATTATTAGATGCTTCTGAAGATACTGACTTTAATTTATACCGCTTTATATCACACTTCTTGAAAAAGATATAATTTAGACTGCAACAATGTATTTCTACTTCCTTAATTTAATTAAGGTTCAAGATAATTTAATTTGATAGCAAAAAATGAATTTGAGCACTCAGAAATACAAAAGTAGGAGCTGAAATTAATTTTTGTTGTACCCGGGACGAGAATCGAACTCGTACAGCCGCAATGGCCACAGGATTTTAAGTCCTGCGTGTCTACCAATTCCACCACCCGGGCAAACAGGTTAACCGGAAATTCCGGCTTGTGGATAATCAAACCCCTCCTTTATGAGGGCGATTTGAAATGAGCGAAAGACGAGATTCGAACTCGCGACCCCGACCTTGGCAAGGTCGTGCTCTACCAACTGAGCTACTTTCGCTTGTTTTGGGACGACAAAAGTACATCTTTTTTTATTCCAGCAAAATATTTTATGATTTAATTATTTTTAGGAGTAGTGAGCTTATCTTTTTTGTTCATTTGCGCCCCATTTTGCCTCATGTGGAGTTTTATACAAGTACACTTCAACCGGAATGAAATTAGTACGTAATTTGTTTGACAGAGAAAAGTTGATTCTGCTGGTTTTAACGGCCACACAGTTTACCCATATTGTTGATTTCATGATCATGATGCCCTTAGGGCCTCAACTTATACGGATTTTTGGAATCAGTCCACAGCAATTTAGTTTGCTGGTAGCTAGTTATACTTTTAGTGCCGGAATAAGTGGCTTGGTAGGGGCTTTTATTATAGATCGTTTTGACCGTAAAAATGTACTTCTAGTTGCTTATATAGGACTTACCATAGGCACTTTGGCTTGTGGATTATCTCCTAATTATCATTCACTCATGGCTGCCCGAATTTTTGCAGGGGCTTTTGGTGGAATACTGAGCGCATTGGTATTGTCTATCGTAAGTGATATTATCCCAATTGAACGAAGGGCATCAGCAATGGGTATGGTAATGACAGCCTTTTCAATAGCATCAGTTTTAGGCGTTCCCATAGGCCTTTGGATTGCTAATCAATTAAATTGGAACGCTCCTTTTCTATTCCTGTCGGCCATTACCAGCATAGTTACGCTGTTAATCATTAAAACAGTGCCTTCAATTCGAGCTCATATTCAAGATAAACAAACACGCCCCTCGGCAATCAGCAATATACGCAGTATAATTACCGATAAAAATGCTGTAAAGGCTTTAGTAATGATGAGTTTACTTGTTTTTGGGCAATTCAGTATTATCCCCTTTATTAGCCCTTATATGGTTTACAATGTAGGTTTTAGTGAAGATCAGTTACCACTCATTTACTTATGTGGGGGGGCAAGCACTATTTTTACCCTCCCGTTAATTGGCCGATGGGCTGATAAACACGGACACCTGAAGGTTTTTGTTTGGGCTGTTTTACTCTCCGCTTTCCCTATTTTGAGCATTACCGATTTGGGTTCTGCTCCACTTTGGGTAGCACTGCTAGTGACTACACTATTTATGGTTATGATTGGAGGCCGTATGATACCTGCCACAACTATGATTACAACAGCTTTAGAGCCCAAAAAAAGAGGCAGCTTTATGAGTATAAATAGCTGTGTACAGCAATTTTCAAGTAGTTTAGCTTCTGTATTGGGAGGTTTTATTTTGGTAAAAACAGAAAATGGAAGTTTGTTACATTATAATTGGATAGGGTACTTTGCATTAATTGCCACCTTCATCAGTTTATTTTTAGCCCGAAAACTAAAAAGTGTAAGTGAATTTTGAAATGGCCTTTAATTTTTATTCAGGAACATAAAGCCTTTCTCAAAGAAAAGATACTATTTGTTTAACATATAGTAAATATAAACCCCTTAGCCCGAAATACACGCTAAACATACTTGATAAAGACTGCCATGTACTTTACTTTAATAACAAAATAGTTACAACAACTTGCTGAAAAATAAATTGTTACACCTTTTTAAGATTTAATTACGAGTTTTTTTGTACCTTTGCAGGCTATGTTAAAAAAGAGGCTTTTATTTAGTTTACTGGTATTAGGCAGTATAGTCTTGTATTCCTGCAAAGGAAGTTACCAGAAGCTCCTTAAAAGCTCAGATTATGAACTTAAGTATAAAAAGGCTATTGAGTATTACGATAAAAAGGATTATTCACGAGCCCTACCTTTGCTAGAAGAGTTAGTAACAGTAATGAGAGGCACCGTTAGAGCCGAAAGAATACATTATTACTTTGCCCAAACCAATTACCAGTTAGAAGATTATTTACTAGCCAGCTATTACTTTAAAGATTTTGCACGCACCTATCCTCATAGCCAATATACTGAGGAGGCAACCTTTTTAAGTGCCTATTGCTTTTATTTAACCTCTCCACCTTATACTTTAGATCAGGCAAACACGCTTAGCGCCATTCAGGAAATGCAGATTTTTATTAACCTATACCCACAAAGCAAACACCTGCAAGAGTGCAATCAGATTATTGATAAGCTGCGTTTTAAGTTAGAGAATAAGGCATTTGATGTTTGCAAATTATACTACAATATTGGGAGCTACAAGGCTGCTATTGTATCTTTCCAAAACTTTCAGAAAGATTTTCCGGATAGTAAATATCGAGAAGAGGTGGCTTATTTACAACTAAAATCAGCTCATTTACTGGCAATTAATAGTATTGAATCAAAAATGGCCGAACGCTTAATAACCACACAAGAGCTGTGTCAGAAATATTTAGATACATTCCCAACAGGAAAGCATTATAGCGCTGCCTCCGGAATAATGGAGGCCTCTATACGTATGATGAAAAACAATAAAATTAAATCACCAATAAATTAAATCCATGAGCTACAAAAAAATTAACGCTGAAAACACTACAATTACCCGCGACTTACGTGATATTGATGCAAAAACAGGTAATTTATATGAGTCATTAACCGTTATTGCCAAGCGTTCCAATCAAATTGCTGTTGAAATGAAGGAAGAGCTTTCATCCAAGCTAAGTGAGTTTGCCTCTACTTCTGATAATTTGGAAGAGATTTTTGAAAACCGCGAGCAAATTGAAATTTCAAGGCATTATGAAAAGCTTCCAAAGCCTGTTCTTATTGCTGTTCAAGAGTTTTTGGAAGATAAAATTTATGTGCGTAAGCCCGAAATTTCCGAATAATTTAGGAGCAAATAACAGACTCTTCATTAAGAAGATTTTGGTATAAAGTGAAACTGACAATCTCAGTAAAATGAACGGTAAACGTATTTTGTTGGGTATAAGTGGCGGCATTGCTGCCTATAAATGCTGCACACTTGTTCGTTTGCTTGTTACCTCCGGAGCACATGTGCAAGTAATTATGACTCCAGATGCCACGCAATTTGTGAGTCCTTTAACATTATCGGTATTATCCAAAAATAAAGTATATAGTACTTTTACCAATCAGGATTTAGAGTGGAACAACCATGTAAAATTAGCTCTTGAGGCTGATTTGTTTTTAATTGCTCCGGCTACAGCCAACACTATAGGAAAAATGGCTCAGGGTATTTGTGATAATTTACTGCTGACTACCTATTTTAGCTCCAAATGTCCTATAATGCTTGCTCCTGCTATGGATTTGGATATGTACCAACATCATACTATTTCAGAAAATATCAATAAATTACAAAAATTAGGAACTATTATAATTCCTGCCGAAGAAGGGGAGTTAGCTAGTGGTTTATATGGTCAAGGACGAATGGCTGAGCCCGAAAACATAATGCTTCAACTGGAACACTTCTTTAAACCTACAACAAAACTTATTGGTAAAAAGGTTTTGGTTACTGCCGGGCCAACCTATGAGAAAATTGATCCGGTACGTTTTATAGGCAATCATTCATCAGGAAAAATGGGGCTTGCAATTGCAAAAGCATTTATAGCACAAGGAGCACATGTTACTTTAATTTGCGGCCCCGGTGTTCCAGCTTTACCTTCAAACAATTTACTGCACCTTATAAATATAAGTACAGCCCAGGAAATGTACCTCGCTTGTATAGAACATTTTAAAGAATCTGATATTACTGTAATGGCGGCTGCCGTAGCAGATTACCGACCAGAACATTCTGTGGAACAAAAAATAAAAAAAACAACCGAACAAATTTCACTTTCTCTAGTAAAAAATCCGGATATCCTATTGAATTTAGGGACAAAAAAAAATAAGCGGCAATTGCTAATTGGTTTTGCATTGGAAACTCATAATGAAGAAAATTTTGCCCAAGAAAAACTTAAAAAAAAGAATCTTGATATGATAGTTCTGAATTCCCTTAACGACATTGGAGCCGGCTTTGGAACAGATACCAATAAAGTAAGTTTTGTTTTTAACAATAAAAAAATGAGAGTACTCCCCTTAATGAGTAAAGAAAAAGTAGCTTATGAATTGGTTCAAGAAATTATTTCTTTAACTTTATAAAGCAAAACCAACTCTATTAAAAAGGAGTAATATAATTTAAAATTGTGAGCCTGTCCGATTCAAAGTTACTTCAAAAATACAATGTTGCCGGCCCGCGTTATACAAGTTATCCTACGGTTCCGTATTGGGAACAAAATATAGAGGCTCAAACTTGGTTGTTACAATTAAAAAAGACGTATGATAATCTACAAGAAAACGAAGGAATAAGTCTTTATATACACCTGCCTTTTTGTGAAAAACTTTGTACCTATTGTGGCTGTAACAAACACATTACTAAAAACCACACCTTAGAGCTGCCCCATATAAACTGTATTATAAAAGAATGGAAGCTATATACCGATTTTTTAAAAGGCAAACCACTAATAAAAGAAATTCATCTAGGAGGCGGTACACCTACATTCTTTAGCCCTGAAAATTTGAAATATTTAATGCATCAAATACTTTCTATGGGACGTATTTCTGAATATACCGAGTTTAGTTTTGAAGGACACCCCAATAGTACCACCTTAAATCATTTGGAAGCATTAAACAGTGTGGGCTTTAAAAGGATAAGTTTAGGTGTTCAAGACTTTAACGAAAAAGTACAAAAAGCCATAAACCGAGTTCAAAGCTTTAAACAGGTTAAAAACGCTACAGAAAACGCACGTAAGTGTGGTTATACTTCGGTAAATTTCGACTTGATTTATGGATTACCTTTTCAAACGGTAGAAACAATGCAGGATACCATTACTAAAGCCATAGCCCTTAAACCGGAACGTATTGCTTTTTACAGTTATGCTCATGTACCTTGGTTAAAGCCAAGCCAACGGGGATATAGTGAAGATGATTTGCCTCAAACAGCAATAAAAAGACAGCTTTATGAAACCGGAAAAAATATGTTTTTGGAAGCCGGTTATATTGAAATTGGAATGGATCATTTTGCGTTACCTAAAGATGCTTTATGTGAGGCAATGCTGAGCCAAAAACTACACCGAAACTTTATGGGCTACACCCCTACACATACACCCATAATGATTGGGCTTGGAGTATCATCTATATCTGACTCGTGGAGTGCCTTTGCACAAAATGTGAAGACCGTTAAAGAGTACGAAAGTATTGTCTGTAAAAATGAGTTCCCTTTTTTAAAGGGACATCTGCTTACTTCTGAAGATTTAATTTTAAGAAAGCATATTTTAAATTTAATGTGTCGTTTTGAAACCAATTGGAACGAGCCTCAAGATTTTTGCACACAAATACCCTTGGCTATTGAAAAATTAAAAGAAGCTCAAAATGATAAACTACTAATCATAACTCCACATGGAATAAAACTTACCGTGCAAGGAATTCCTTTTGTACGCAATATATGTATGGCCTTTGATGCACGCTTAATGCTGAATACTCCACAAACACAACTTTTTAGCAGTACTGTTTAGTGCATTAGCCCACGTATTGAACTTGGGGCTAAATAAAACAAAGCATCAAGAACCGATAATCCCGAAACGAATTCTGTTCCTCCTTGCAAGTGTGGCTTTTCAACAAAATTTTGATATTGCAAAACAATGTTGTTCGTTCTAAATAACGACTCATTATTATATTTTCGAGCACCTGTTCCGGATAAGTAAATAGTAGCATCAAAATGCTTACACAAGGCTATATTTCGTTCGTTTTTTGAAGTTGGCAGAAGATTTAAGTCAGAAGCCATAACAATGTTGGTGTTAATTTCAAGGCTTGCACAAACCCACTTTATCAAGCTCGTATTTAGGTTGCTTAAGGTATCATATTTTTTAAGTAAAATAACTTCTAGAGTGGTAAAAATAGAATCAAAATATGGAGCTTTACGATAGGCATCTGTAATTTTGTTGAGGTGCTCACGCCCCCAGTTTTGGCTGTAATCCGGAGTGGCTTCTATGTAACTTGATTTAACACCTTGTGTTTTTCTAATTGGAACACTCAACCGTACTTTAAAGCCGTCTTTTCCTTTAATATAGTTTCTATTAGCCAAACTTCCTCCTGGAATCTGAACATCATCAAGCAATATAAAAGTATTAACACTCATTATTTTATGAAAGTATCCCAGCCATGGAGCATAGTTTGGTTGATGTATGCCTACAATTACCATGTTTGTTTCTGATTCATAAAACACGCTTTTGAAAGGCTCATTTCAAGCACTTCAATTCCTTCATCATACGCCAATTTTTCCCCTTTCTCAGAAAAGCCTAAACGGCTAAAAAACGCAATGCTCCTTTTGTTCTTTTTAAATACCTGAGCATATACTTCATTCAAATGCAACATAAGAAAAGCATATTGTAAAAGGGTTTGCGTGGCCATTTGAGCAGCTCCGGTTCCCCAATAACTTTTTTCACCAATAGTTATCCCAAGCTCTGCATTCTGATTAATTGGGTCTATTTTCATCAAACCTATTAAACCTATGGGCGTATGGCTAATTTGATGTAAAATAATAAATTTCTTTTTACTACTGTCTTTTAGTGTTTGTTCAAGCCACTGTATTTGTCGGGCTTCACTATAAGGGGGTCTTGTGCTAAAGTACACATTTATTTCGGGGTCATAGTTCCATTTACTGACATAACTCAAGTATTTTTTTTCAAGAGGAACCAATTCCACCATAATGCATCAGTTTATTTTACACTTCTAAGTTGCTCAAAAGCTTCGGCATACTTTACGGCAATTTGTGCCCCTCTTACCCGTGCAAGTCCTTTTACAAAGTCAGCATCGCAGTAAGTTCTAAAATTTTGTGTTTCATAAAAGGCAAGAGCTTCCCATTTTTTTTGAATGTGTCTTTCCTCTAATTGATAAAAAGCAGTTGTGCTAAAGTTGATGGTATCCCAAGGTAAATCATATCCATAGCAAGTAAAGTGCTTAAAGGCTCTCATGCCTTCTTCGTAAATTGTTTGATGATCTTGATGCAATGAACGGCTAGAAGGCATAAAAATAGTGTTGGGATTTAATTCCGATCGAATCTTTACCAAATCTTCAAGTATTTCTTGTCTAAAACTTTGAAACTTACGAACAGGGTATTTCTTTAAGATTAAATTTTTTTCAGTAATTCCTAAACAAGCTGTAGCTTTCTTAACTTCTGTTTCAAGTGCATTTTTGGGGAATCCTTCCGGAACAGATTCTTCACAAATTGAGAATGCCATATAATACACCTCGTTTCCCTCTTCTAAAAGACGCGAAATAGTGCCACCACAGCCTAACTCGCCATCATCGGTATGTGGAGCTAACACAAGTACAGTTCCTTCGAGTAACATAGTATTTGGGCTTTAAAAAAGGTCAAATATACATAAAATCGATGGTCTGCAAAACCTTGTTTTAAAGGCTTTATATTGGGGCAAAAGTAATTTTTAAAATGAGTATAGTGGTAACCCAACACAGAATGGTCAAATACATAGAATTGATATTACTTATCATTTAGAATTTTTTTAAACAGCTAATAAGATCATGAAAAACAAAACAGTACTTTAATAATAAATTTAACAATTCTATTATTTTTGCACGTATAATATTTTGAATAAGAAATACCTCATACTCATAAGTTCCACCTTTCCGTACAGAATTAAGGAACCCTTTCTGGAAACAGAATTAAAGCATCATGCCCAGCATTTTGATAAGATATTTTTATTTGTTCCTAAACAGTCCCAAGTTTCCCCAAAAATTAAATTTGAAATACCGCCTGGCGTTGTTATTGCTCAGTTTGATAATACTACTTACTTGTTGAGTAAGATTAAAGGATTGCGTTTTTTGTTTTCTTATTCTTTTTGGGAGGAGCTAAAAATAATAAAGTATAACTATAAATTGAAATTAACTCGGAATATGGTACGATCAATATTGATTACCTATATTCAGGCTGATAACTTTAATCAATTACTTAAAAAATTCTTAAAATCAAATCGTATCCCTTTTAATCGATCTACCTTTTATACCTATTGTTGTAATGAGTTCTCATTAGGTGTTGGAATGCTACGAAAGCACAATAAGATTGCAGGAGCATTCAGCCGTCTGCAAAGCTGGGATTTTTATTTCGAAAATGCCCCTAATCATTACCTTCCACTTCGCAGTAAGATGATACGTAATTTAGATACCGTTTTTCCTGTATCTGAGTATGTCAGTAACTTTGTATCCATGAAACTCCCTAAAGTTAATTGCGAAAAGTTGATGGTTAATTATTTGGGGGTAGAGAAAGCACGAGACCCGGATTACAGCCCTAAAGGAAAAACACTGAAAATACTAACGTTAACTTTTTTAAATAAAATTAAACGTATTGATTTACTGGTGGCCGCATTAGAACAGCTCAAAGATTTTCAAGTAGAATGGCATCATATTGGCGAAGGTGACGACTACCTAGACATTAAAAAATATACCTTTAACCGACTTTTTAATAAAGAAAATATTAAGTATGTTATTCATGGAGATTTTCCCAAGAGTAAGGTGTATAACTACCTTCATGACGAAAGGTTTGATGTGCTTCTCAATACCAGTAGTCACGAAGGGGTTCCGGTAAGCATGATGGAGGCTATGTCATTTTCAATACCCGTAATTGGCACCAATGTGGGTGGGGTTTCCGAAATTATACATCATGAAAAAAATGGATATTTACTCTCTGCCAATCCCAATCCGCAGGAAATAATTGCTGCATTAACTCGTTTATATCATTTATCTCCCGAGGCATACATAGACATGAGAAAAAATGCTTACCAAACTTGGGATAATAAATTTAATGCCGATCATAATTACTCTGAGCTGATCTACAATATGTCACAATTTAGCAAAAAGTATTAAAAATTTTATGCAAAGGCTCAACGATATTCATGGACTAAATGGTAAGAAAATATATTTTGCCAGCGATTTTCATTTGGGAGTTCCTGACCGTGAAAAAAGCCTGATGCGTGAAAAACTATTAGTTAATTGGCTCGAAAATATTAGTCATGATGCAGCTCATATATTTCTTTTAGGTGATGTTTTTGATTTTTGGTTTGAATATAAAACGGTTGTTCCTAAAGGCTATACACGTATGCTCGGAAAAATTGCTACGCTTGTTGATAGGGGTATAGAAATACACTATTTTACCGGAAACCATGACATGTGGACTTTTGGCTACTTGGAAATGGAACTGGGTGTAAAACTTTATCGTAATCCGGTTGAGGTTAAAATAGAGGGTAAAAATTTTTATATTGGTCATGGTGATGGTTTAGGCCCTGGTGACCGAGGTTATAAATTTATAAAGAAGGTATTTTCGTGGAAAGTTTCGCAATGGCTTTTTGCTCGCTTGCATCCTAATTTTGGAATAGGTTTGGCAAATTATTGGTCGGGGAAAAGTCGTGCCGCCAACGGCCCGGTTGATGAAGTGTTTTTAGGAGAAGACAAAGAGTGGCTGGTTATATATTGTAAAGAAATTTTACAACAAAAGCATTACGATTATTTTATTTTTGGACATCGGCATTTGCCTTTACATATAGCCTTGTCTGACAACTCTTTTTACATAAATTTGGGTGATTGGTTTAAAAAACCACATTTTGCTGTATTTAATGGTGTACATTTGCAATTCGAAAAACTTAAACAAGAGCACCCGTAGTTCAACTGGATAGAATGCCAGATTCCGATTCTGGTGGTTGGGGGTTCGATTCCCTTCGGGTGCACCAATTTCCTTAAACTTTGAAAACGATAGAACATTTAGTTCCGCTTTTGCTTCAGGAAGCAGTTTACCAAACTGCACGTAGTAGCGGTAAAGGAGGGCAACATGTGAATAAAACTGAAAGTAAAGTAGAACTTTACTGGAGTATTGTCCGCTCTCAATGCCTTACCGAAGAGCAAAAAAAAATATTGCAGCTTAAACTGAAAAACAAACTAAGCGGAGATTTTGTACTGATAATTAAAGCTCAAAATGAGCGTTCACAAGCACAAAACAAAAAGAGGGTGCAAGATAAGTTTATACAGCTTATAACTACTGCGCTTAAAGTTGAAAAAACAAGAAAGGAAACTCAAGTTCCTGAATGGTCAAAAGTTCAACGCTTGCTCAACAAAAAAATAAAGGCTCAAAAAATAGCCCTTCGAAAAATAAATAAATCAACGGATGAACTCTAAAAATAGTATTTCTTTAATAGGTACTTCTTTATTTTTACCCTGTTTTTGCTAATTTTGTTCACTTAATTATACTTCTCTAATGATTATTGCACCTTCTATATTATCGGCCGATTTTGGAAACCTTCAACGGGATTTAGAAATGATAAACCGTTCGGAGGCCGATTGGTTCCATGTTGATGTTATGGACGGTGTCTTTGTGCCTAATATATCATTTGGGTTTCCTATATTAAAACAAATTAAAAAATATGCCCAAAAGCCTATTGATGTACACTTGATGATTGTGGAACCCCAACGCTACATTGATGATTTTTGCGTTCAGGGGGCCGATATTATTTCAGTACATATTGAGGCTTGTACACATTTGCATCGGGTTGTTCAACAAATAAAATCATTAAATATTAAGGCCGGAGTAGCACTAAACCCACATACTCCAGCCAGCCACTTGCAAGATATAATAAGTGAAATTGATGTGGTTTGTTTAATGTCTGTTAACCCAGGGTTTGGAGGTCAAAAATTTATAAGCAATACGTATAAAAAAATACAAGAATTAAAAACACTTATTGCACAAAGCGGCTCAAAAGCCCTAATAGAGATTGATGGGGGGGTTGATTTTGAAAATGCTGTTGCACTTAAAGAATGCGGAGCTGATGTTTTGGTAGCCGGTAATACTGTATTTTCTCATTCAAATCCGGAACAAGCTATTGCTAGATTGAAACAAACATAATTTAAATAAAAGCTTTAAATCAGTCTAACAGAAAGCGTTGTTGGGCCATTTCAGCTACAGATTCTCCAATTGCCAAACAAGCTGTTGCGGCAGGCGATGGAGCGTTCAATACATGAATGGCATTGTTTTTCCCTTCAATTTTAAAATCATCTATCATTTGACCTTGCGGAGATAAAGCCATAGCACGAACACCAGCCCGCCCGGGAACAATATCGGCCATCGTTAAATGTGGTATAAGCTTTTGCAAACGCCTTAAAAAATAGGCTTTTGAAAAGGCACCTCGGTACTCATCTAAGCCAAACCGCCAATGTTTGGCAAAAAATTTCCAAGTACCTCCAAAACGAAATGCCTCAGCAGTGTCAATTAAACTAAAATCGGTTTTATGATAGCCCTCGCGTTTAAACACAAATACAGCATTGGGACCACATTCCACACCACCATGAATCATTCGGGTAAAATGTACCCCTAAAAAGGGAAACTGGGGGTTGGGAACAGGATAAATCAGGTTACGAACTTTACTCATCCCTTGTTCTGAAAGTTCATAATAATCACCCCTAAATCCTACAATAGCCGAATCTGATGGATTTCCTTCTTTTTTAGCAATCCGATCGCTTTGTAGCCCGGCACAAGTAATTATATAACGAGCTTCGTAATTCCCTTTTGAAGTAATTACGGTGGTACTTTCTTGTTTTTTTTCAAAGGCTGTTACTGCAGCACCTGTTAAAACTTTACTCTGCGGAAATTTTTGGGTTAGCAACTCAGCCAGTTTATTAGTAACCCCTACAAAGTCAATTATCCCTGTACAGGGTACCCAAATACCTGCTATACCTTGGGCATGAGGTTCAATTTCTTTAATTTTAGCCGCATCAATAAGTTCAATTCCTTCAACCCCATTAGCTTGACCATTATTAAATACCTTGTTCATATGGGCTAATTCTGATTGCTGTGTTGCAACTATAATTTTTCCACAAATATCGTGAGCCACCTTGTTTTCACGTGCAAAAGCCACTAATTCTCTTCTCCCATCAACACAATTTTTAGCTTTGAACGAACCGGGTTTATAATAAATTCCGGAATGAATAACGCCTGAATTTCGTCCGGTTTGATGTGCCGAAAGGCGATCTTCCTTTTCGAGCACCAACACTTTTTTATTCGGATAACGTAAATTTAATTTATAGGCTGTGGCAAGCCCCACGCATCCTCCTCCTACAACAATAACATCATACATAGTATATAAAACTTAGCGACAAATTTAGCAATTGAATACAATAAAAATGAGATTAATTTATATCCTTGTCTTGAAAAAAGAGAACATCATTCATGAAAAACAAATATTTTGATTGTTTGTACGTTAATAAACAGCAGATGATATTTTTTTGAACAATATATTAAAACATATTCCTTCCCGAAGTTTCTATATGGCTGGGTTGTTACTTTTTGTAATTTCCATGCCACTCTCCAAATTTACGATGAGTTTGGCTCAAATTATTATTGTTTTAAACTGGTTACTAGAGGGGCAATTTAAAAAGAAACTAAAACTCTTAGGACAAAATAAACCGGCAATAATTCTCATGTCGCTTTATTTGATTCATATAATAGGATTACTAAATACAACTGACTTTAATTATGCTTTTAACGATTTAAGAATTAAGCTACCCATATTTGTTATCCCTTTTATATTGGGCAGTACCACCGCTTTAAACCGTATTGAGATAAATCGTATTTTATTGTTTTTAGGGTTGGGAGTTCTGATTTCTACACTCATATCGCTGTTTATTTACATGGGCTTTGGGCCACGACAAATAAATGATATCCGCCAAATTTCTCCTTTTATTTCACACATACGCTTGGCTCTTTTAGTGTGTATTGTAATGGCATCAAATGTCTATTTCTTTTATTTCCCCAATCAAATACCTATTTTAAAAAATCATATAACAGGTATTAAGGTTGCCTTGGTGCTTAGTACAGCCTGGCTTATTGTCTTTCTTTTTATTCTTGAATCACTAACCGGAATATTTATTCTTTTTTGTGCCTTTATAGCCATTAGCTTTTATTATATAGCAAGTCCTCAATATCTGTTTAAAAACAAACTTAAATATTTCTTCGTAATCATAGTCATATTATCAGGAACTTATGCCATAGTATATAAACATATAAAACCACTAATAACACCCATAGCAATTGATGCCACTCATTTGCCTGCTAACACAATAAACGGGAATCCATATCAGCATTTATCAGAAATAAAAATTATAGAAAACGGACACTACTATGGATTGTACCATTGTGAATCGGAATTAAAAAAAGAATGGAGTCAACACAGCAGTATTCCTTATGACGCTACCGATTTAAAGCAACAACCCATAAAATACACTTTAATGCGCTATTTAACCTCTAAAGGCTTACCTAAAGACTCTTTGGGATTAACGCAACTAAGTCCCAAAGATATACAGCTTATAGAACAAGGTATCCCTAATTATAGAATACCCTCAATGAATCCTTTAGAAAGCAGAGCCTATCAAGTATATTTCGAATACCAAAGTTTTAAACAAGGATATAACCCCAGTGGTCATAGCCTCACAATGCGTTTATATTATTGGCAAGCAGCCCTACTCATTGGTAAAGATCATTTCTTTACAGGAGTTGGGACAGGTGATTTGGAGCAAGCGTTCCAAGATAAATACAAACAAGAACAATCAGTTTTGGAAAAACCTTGGCGACATCGGGCGCACAATCAATATCTTACCATGCTGGTGGCTTTTGGCGTTTTCGGATTTCTTTATTTTATTTTTTGGCTCATAGCGCCAATTATCTTATTAAAGCAACACATTCATCCTGTGTATTATGCCTTTTTATTTGTTTTTCTACTTTCTATGCTTTTCGAAGATACACTCGAAACACAGGCCGGAGTTAGCTTTGCTATATTTTTTAACAGTTTATTTTTATTGGGAAATTATACTGATGAGTCTTTGGATGCTTCACGATAAAACTTCTTTAGGTGCGTGTATTTTAAACCGGCAGCATGGGCCGAAATTTTACTAATTATAAATCCATAGTACCCATCAAGCCAACCCAGCTTGTAAAAATACATCTCTAAAAACTTGAGTGCAGGAGCAAAAAACGCTTTCACTACATTGTAGGGCACTTTTCTCTGAAACATATCTTGTGCAGAATAAAGACTGAATTTGGCTGCTTGTTTACGATGCTCATCTATGGTATAATAACTGTAATGATAACAGTCTCCCTTTAACAGTATGGGTTTTACTGCTTTATGGTCTTTGGTACATAATGTTTCATGAATATGACCTTTCCAGTACATAAATTCTCGATTAAATAAACGAAGTTTAATATCCGGATACCATCCGGTATGCTTTATCCAAGAGCCGCAATAATTGGTTAAGCGCTTAAATGATGCAGTTGTGAGTTTTTGTTGTTTCAGTGTTGTTATAGATTCCTGCAATGGCTCACTCAAAGCCTCATCAGCATCAAGAGATAATATCCAATCATAATGAGCTTTACTGTTAGCCACATTTTTTGATTCAGCATATCCCAGCCATTTTTGAGTATAAATTTGTGCCCCATACTGCCGTGCAATGGCACATGTATTATCTTCTGAAAAGGAATCTAATATTACAATTTCGTCAGCTACTGAAAGTACACTTTTTAAACACCTTTCAATATTGTGTTGTTCGTTATAGGTAATAATAACTACTGAAAGTTTATCCATAATTCAGACTTCCTAATCAGATGCAAAGTAAGTAATTTGCCTTTGTGAATAGTTTTATTAATAATTAATTTTTCAGACTCTTTTTTATTCTTCTCTTAAACTTACTTTTATACCATATTTTAGAAATGAGAGTTAAATTTTTATTCTTTATTATTGGATTAACTTGTACGTGTATGGTACAGGCACAACCACGTATTGAGAAATACGCTAACGGAAATATAAAATCTGAGGAGAACTATGATAAAAATGGACGTCAACACGGAATACAAAGTTATTACTATGAAAATGGAGCGTTAGCCAAAGAAGTAAATTTTTTTGAGGGAAAAGAACAAGGAACACTAAAAAGATTTTATAATAACGAAAAACTAAAAGCAGAAGAAAATTATACAGCCGGTCTAAAAAGTGGTAAATGGCTCTATTTTTACACTAATGGTAAACCGGCCATGGAGTGCTTTTACAAAAAAAATTGGCCCGATAGTTTGTGGCAAGAGTGGTACGAAAATGGGAAAAAGAAAAGTGAAGGCAGTTATGCCTTAAATAAAAAAACAGGCGTTTGGAAATACTGGTATCAAAACGGTTTTTTACAGCATGAAGGAACGTTTAAGAACAATTTACAAACCGGAATATTTAAAGAATATGCAGAAACCGGAAAGCTAATTCTACAAGGCTTTTTTGAAGACGATAAGGAAGTTGGTAAATGGATAAAATATTATAATAATGGCAACGAAAAAGAAAGTGGAGAATATGAAAATGGGAAATATCGTATTCTAAATTTTTATGATGAACAAGGTAAAGCTTTGGTAACAAATGGAAATGGTTATTGTACAAGTACTTTCCCCGATGGGTCAAAAAAGGCTTATGGTAAATATGTTAACGGTTTGCAAGATAGCGTGTGGCAATACTACTACTCTACTGGCCAAAAAGAGTATGAAATAACGTACTCAATAGGGGTTAAAAGTGGTCGGTCGGCTTATTGGTACGAAAATGGAAATATGCAAAAAGAAGGAGCTTTGTGCGAAGGCGAAAAATGCGATAAGTGGACTTTTTATCGAAAAGATGGGACTATAGAAATGAAAGGATTTTTTAAACGAGGGCAACAACATGGCTCTTGGATAAATTATTTTGAAAACGGAAAGCCTGAGTCGCAAGGCTTTTATACCGATGGATTAACAGATAGTTTATGGACTTTTTATTATGCTAACGGGCAAATTTGGCGACAGGGCAATTTTAAGAATGATCTTAAAAATGGATTTTGGAAATCATATTACGAAGATGGAAAACTTTTTTATGAGGGTAATTTTGTTTTAGGAAAAGAAGATGGTTTGTGGGTTTCATATTACATTAATAGTAATAAAAAAGATGAAGGAACTTACACAAAAGGCCTGATGGACAAGCAATGGCAAGGCTGGCATGAAAATGGAACAATCAAATACAAGGGCCAATACGTTAATGGAGAAAAAGACAAAGTTTGGACATATACATTTGATAATGGAAAACCAGAAAAAGAAATAACTTATAATAAAGGGAAAGAAGATGGTTTTACCCGCACTTTTTTTAAAAATGGAAACTTAAAGGAAGAAGGAAATTATAAAAAAGGCAAGCGACAAGGGAAATGGATTTTTTATTATGAAAAAGGAGGTAAATTTAATGAAACTGAATATAAAGATGGAAGACTTTCGGGCTCCTCGTCCTCATATTACGAAACGGGTGGCCTTATGGATAAAGGAGCATTTAGTGATGGAAAAAAAGATGGGAAATGGGAGTCTTATGATCGAAAAGGAAAAGTTTACCGTATTTCTTTTTTTAAAGATGGGAAACTGCAAAACTAAATGGATTTCCTTTATTTTATAACTTTTGAGTAATAGCCTCTTTATTCCTTTTTGGTAGAAACAGCAATAATCTGAATTTTTCTTTCTAATGCTGCTGCCCTACTGTAAACAGCATTTGTGGCATCATTTGGATTATCGCTTACTAAAGGTGAAGCTTCCAATTCTCCTATTTCTTCAATAATAATTTTTATTCTGTCTTCATTTTGTAGATAGGGTAACAATACTCCGTTTTGATAAGCCTTAAAATAATTAATTAAGCAGGAAATACGTCTCTTTGCCAAATTAATATTATATGTAGTAGATGCTAAAGGACTACAATATCCCTTAATGGTTAAATTAACATTCTCACCTTTATTTAACACAAAAAGTAATAAGCTGCTAAAGTGCTCTAATTCCTGATAGGAGGCTCGAACCGAATCTTCAAAAAAATCATTCATTTCATTTAAGGCTATTTCTTTGCGCTCGTCATCTAAACCTTTGGCATAAGCTTTTAAATAACTGCCCTTTAAGGCTAAATAAGCGTTTAAAGTTTCAGTATAACTTTTAGTGGTAGTGGTATTGGTGGTTTTACTGTCTGGTTCATCGTTGTTAAAATATAAACTAAGCGGAACGAGCGTTTGCAAACGGGCCTTAGCTAAGTATAACGTATCGTGTACCTTTGTTTGAGTAAGCGGACTTTCAAGACTGTCAGTTATATTAAAATAATAAATATCATTACAACAAGTTTGATGTTTTTCAAAATAAGAGCCCGAACGGTTCGATACCAAATAGGCTTTACTTCGGGTATGATTATATTTAAAATAAATATCATTCATAGGGCTGTTAATAGGATAGCCCATGTTTTCAGGCTCTTTAAAAGTATTATCTTGAAATGCCGATTTAAAAATATCAAACCCTCCCATTCCTTTTAAAAAGGATGTACTAAAAAAGAGAACCCCGCATTGGGCACAAAAAAAGGGACTGATTTCATCTTCTACTGAGTTAACATGAGTACCGGCATTAATGGCTTTCTGCCATGCTCCATTTTTATCTTTTATACTGTACCAAATATCCATACCTCCAAAGCCACCGGTACGATTACTGGAAAAAAAAAGTACTTCCTGACCATTTATTTTACTGATATGAGGCTGTGTATTCAATGCATTTTCATAATTAATTTCAGGAGGTAGTTTGGTTCCCGAATCAAAAATTTGGTTACGTACGTTAAAAACATAGATTGCACAACGGCTTTTATCTGAGCTTGAGCCCTCACACATAGTACAATACATGTTTGTAGCTTCATTATTAAATACAACATTACTAACACTCCAATCACGCTTATTTACTATTGAATCTAAAACTTCATAATGGGTGTATTTTTTCCCTTTTATTTTTGATTTCAAAATACGTGTACTTAATTGATGACCGTCTGTAAACACTCCGGTAAAAAATAAATTACTGTCTATTTCAAATGGAGCATATTCACCTCCTTTAGTGTTTACATTCGTATCCAGATGTGTAATTTTGATAGGGAGCGGATTTTTGATTAGCATCAGAGCATATGCACAATTTTTCGATTCTTGTTGGGCTTTAGAAGCCATAGATGGATTTTTCTTAACCTGTCGCTTAGCATATTTATCAAACATTTTTCCGGCATCTTTATAATGACCATTGCTTTTCTTACAAAGAGCTAAATAGAACAAGGCATCAGGATATTGTTTACCGTTATCTTTTTTATACACCTTTTGGTACCATCTTTCGGCTACACCATAATTCAAATCAAGCCGACATGCTTGTGCATAAAAGTATTGCAGCTCGGTAGTTACCGAGTCAATATCTATCGCTTTTTTAAAATAGTTTTCAGCTAAAAAATATTCCTGATTTTCTAAGGCGCTTTTGCCATCAGCAATAAGCTTTTTTAGATTTTGGGCCTCTGCACTTTGTGCAAAAAGCACTAGTAATAGGTATAGCAGTATTTTTTTTAGTATATATGAATTTTTATAACCACTCATTTTAGGATACACAAATAAGCAAATATAATCCGAAGATACTTTTTATTTTTAATGAAATAGAGTATTAAGTACTTTTAAAATATTTTGAAGAACTACCCCTTAATAAAACTAGTGGGTTATATTACAATATTTAGCTATTTTGTTATACAAATCATTAGGATTAAAAGGCTTGGCTATATAGTCATTTATTCCTACTTCACTGGCCTTAGTAATCATTTCTTGTATGGCAGCAGCAGTTAAAGCTAAAATAGGAACAGTTTTATAATAATTATCTTCCATTTTTCGTATTTCTCGAGCTGCTTCAAAACCATCCATTTCGGGCATTTGAAGATCCATTAAAATAATATCAAATTTTTTGTTCCTTACCTTGTCAACCGCTACCAGTCCATTTTCGGCAAAATTAAGCTCGGCTCCCCATTTGTATAAAAACTTTGAAACAATAAGTTGGTTAATAGCATTGTCTTCTACCAATAGAATTTTTAAGCCTTTAAAGCTCTCTTCTTTGGGCAGGGCACTCTCAGCAATTTTTCGCGATTTGCTTTGTTTACTTACCTTAAATGTGTAATTAAAATAAAACAATGACCCCACACCCGGTTCGCTTTCAACATATATTTTACTTCCTTGCAAGTCAAGCAAGCGTTTGGTAATAGCCAAGCCTAAGCCTGTTCCCCCATATTTGCGAGTCGTATCTTTACTCGCCTGTTCAAAACTGTCGAAAATAATTTCTTGCTTATCTTTCCGAATGCCTATTCCGGTATCTTTTACCGAAAACTTAAGAACAGTTTTGTTAGCAAGTTGTTCAACAAGAGTAACACGGGTAGAAATACCTCCGATATTTGTAAATTTAATAGCATTGGTAATTAAATTGGTAAGAATTTGGTTAATTCTTATCGGGTCACCTACTACAATTTCTGGAATTGCATCGTCTATATTAAAATCAAAAGCCAAATTCTTCTCTTTTGCCTGTAAAGCAAGCGAATGTTGAATTCCATGTAATAATTCTTTTAAACTAAAATCAACTTCTTCAAATTGTATTTTCCCCGCATCTATCTTGCTGTAATCTAAAATGTCATTAATCAAAACCATTAAGTTATCAGCACTAAATTTTAAGGTGTTTAAACTTTCTTTTTGTTCTTGATTATTTTTGTCTTCTAAAAGCAAATGCGTCATGCCTATTATAGCATTCATTGGAGTTCTTATTTCGTGACTCATAGTACTTAAAAAGTTTTCTTTAGCCTTAGCCGATTTTTCTGCAAAATCTTTTGCTTCTGTTAACTCATGAGTACGTTCTATAACTTGTTTTTCTAACACCAATTTGTCGCGTTTCAACTTTCGTTCTCTAAAGAAAATAATAAGCCAAATCAAAACAAAAGCAATCAATACAGAAGCACCGTAAAACCATTTTTCTTTCCAAAATGGAGGTTTTATTACAATCCGAACAGAGGTGTATTGATCATCCCACATTCCATTATTGTTGCTTACCTTAACTTTAAATGTATAAGTGCCCGGCTCTAAATTAGTATAGCTTGCAAATCTGCGATTGGGAATATAAATCCAATCCTTATCAAAACCTTCAAGTTTATAGTTGAATTTAATTTTTTGTGTATTTAAGTAATTCGGAGCTATAAAATCAAAACTAAAATAATTTTGATTGTAAAGTAATTTTATTTCATGCTTGCTTTCTAAAGTGCTATCTAAGTTAAATTCATTACCAAATACTTTAAATGACGAAAGATATAAGGGCGGAGTGTAAGTAACATCTCGAATACTATCCGGATGAAAAGAAACTAATCCGGAAATACCACCAAAAAAGAAATTACCTTCTTTGTCTTTAAATGAAACACCACTATTAAACTCATTAGTACATAAACCATCATTTTCATCATAACTCCGCAGTGAGTTTTGAATTAACTTTAATGCTTCCTGAGCTCGAAAACTTAAATAAACAGGCTCTGGTATTTTAAATTGACAAATACCCTTATTGGTGCTAATCCATAAATGCTTGTTATGGTCTTCGAGTATGCTGTAAATAACACCATTGGGGAGGCCTTGCGTTTCGTCAATAGAGAAAAACTTTTTAGTGTGTGGCACATAGGCATTTAACCCCGAACTCGTTCCTATCCAAATGGTATGATAAGAGTCCTCAAAAATACTTATAACATCATCGTTATTCAAAGAGTTGGTGTTGTTTTTTTCGTGTACAAAATGAATAAATTCATCTCTTTTCCGATCGTAAAAATCTACTCCTCTTCGTTCCAGACCGAACCACATATTCTTTTTTGAATCTTCTATAATGCAAACTACTCCATTACTTCCAATACTTTTTTTATTGTTGGGCTGATGCTTGAATTTAGAAAATTGCTTTGTTTGTGGATTATATACGTTCAGCCCTTTATTTACTAAAGCAATCCAAAAACTCCCTTCACTATCTTGATACATGTTATAAACAGCATTACTCGTTAAAGAGTTCGGATTTTCGGCATCATGTTTTAGTGTAAATATGATATCATTTTCAGAATTTAATACACAAATCCCATCCCGTGTTGCCACCCAGTAGTTACCATTCAAATCAGATGTAATGGAACTAATATAATTGCTGGGTAAATTAGTAGGGCTGCTTTTTTCGTTTATTACGGATAGCTTTTGGCCTTGTGAATTAAATATGTTTAAACCTCCTGTTGAGGTTCCTATAAGCAGGGTGTTCTCTTTCTTGTAAATCGACCATATATCGTTATCATTAATTGTATTAGGATCATATGGGTTTTTTTGATAGTTTGTAAAGTTAATGGAGTATTGATTGAATAATTGCAGGCCACCACCATCAGTACCAATAAAAACAATACCATTGTTGCCAACAAAAACAGACTCAACAAAATTAGTGCTTAACGAGTTGCTTCTACGGGCATTGTGCTGCTGATGTATAAATTTACCCGTATTCATATCTAACACAAATAATCCTTGGTCTGCTGTAGTTAACCAAAGATTATTTTGATGATCAAAGGTG
Organism: Bacteroidota bacterium; assembly: GCA_963169745.1. Classification (GTDB taxonomy): domain Bacteria; phylum Bacteroidota; class Bacteroidia; order UBA4408; family UBA4408; genus CAIKXD01. Next base: position 38,621 of record CAUJCU010000023.1, on the reverse strand, counting down.
GCTGAAGATATTGTTGCTTCATTTTTTTTAAGATAATCGCTTAATGAGGAAAATACAAGGTTTGATTGAAAAGTTTCATCATTCAAATAATAAAACTCTCCAAATTGCGTAATCACTAAAGTCAAATGTTCTTCAGTCTTAAGAGGAAGCAGGCATTTGATATAATCAGTTTCAAAATAATCATTTCCCGAATTACTGGAATAGGTCTTTTTAAATGTCTCTGTTGCCGGATCAAATTTGTTTAATCCGCCCCCATTAGTTCCTATCCAGATATGACCATTTTTATCTTGTGTAATGCAATTAATAGAATTGGCACCAATGGAGCTTTTATCTTGGAACTTTTTCTTAAACGATTTAAAAATTTTCTTTTTAAAATCATAAACTCCTATACCATTGTCAATGCTCCCAATCCAGATGTTACCGCTTTTATCTTCAAACAAGTAGGTAATATAAGTGCTTGTGAGTCCTTTAAAATTTTCCTTGTCAATGAGGTAGTTGGTAAATTTATGGGTGTGTGTATTGTATAAATTTAGCCCTCCGTCTTTTGTTCCTACCCATATATTTCCTTCTTTGTCTTCTAACAAACAGGTAATATTATTTGATGAAATACTATTACGATTATGGGGTTCGTGTTTAAATATTTTAAACTCATAACCATCATATCTGTTTAGCCCATCACTAGTGCCAAGCCAAACAAAACCTTTGCTATCTTGAATTACAGTAAATACCGAACTTTGTGAAAGCCCCTTGTCAATACTGATTTGTTTAAAAAAGAGCTCATTTTGTTCAGATAAAACCTTAGTAAACGAATAGTTTACAAGTACTGTAGCCCATATCAAAAACAAATACTTCCTCAAGAGAATATAACTATATATTTTCAAACATACAAAAAATACTAACCTTACAATTGGAACTTATAGGCTATAATACAAAATCATTATACTTGATTAAAAGAGGTATTGTTTCAATTTATAGTTAATACCTGAAAAAAAAAGATAAGAAAGCGGAGACTGAGGGATTCGAACCCTCGATACACTTGCGCGTATACAAACTTTCCAGGCTTGCTCCTTCAACCACTCGGACAAGTCTCCTGAATATAGAAATTATGTAATTTTAAAAACGGTTGGCAAAGGTACTGTTTTTTCTTAATTTGTAAGTTTCCCTTTAGATTTTTCTGCTTTATGAATCAAAAATAAAAGTCCCAAAGTAAAAGCTGCACTTATGAAAACAAAAATAATTCCTTCCTTTCCTGTTCCAATTGTTTCTGCTTGTTCACTTAATCTGTTCTGTTGTATTAGATAAGATATAAGAACCGCCCCGGCATTATTTATAAAATGCCCTAAAATTGGTAACCACAAACTTCCACTCCAAAATAACAAATATCCAAAAGCCGCACCCATAAACATTCTCGGGAAAAAACCAAGGAATTGAACATGCAGTGCGCTAAAGAGGATAGCAGCTATCCAAATGCCCCAATGCTTATTATTTGTTATTTTTTGAAACAAAGGTTGTAAAACCCCACGAAAAAGTAACTCCTCGCCCAATGCCGGAATTAATCCTATCAAAAATAAGTTTACAACTAAACCATCTATTCCATCCATTCTTAAAAATACTTGAGTAATTGCTGCAGCTTCCTTTTCAGATTCGCGCATCCATTGCGGAACAGGCACCAAACTATTTAATTCTGCCATCCCGTTAATTAACGGTTGTACTCCCAGCATAAGCAGTATAACGCATAAACTGGTGTAAAATAGAGGTGCTTTATGAAGTGCAAGAAAGGACAAAATATGACTTTGATTGAGACGAGCAAAAACTACAGAAGGAACAATAAACAATCCAAAGGCTTGCATTATTTGCATCCATTTTAATGCTTTAATAACCTCCAAATTTTCGGTGTCCTTTAGAATTTCCGGATTGGTTATTAGTGGTAAATGAAAAACTTGCGAAACGATCCATACCGACAAGAGAGAAAAAATACCTAAAAAGAATAAGGCCAAACCGGCAACAATAAAAATCTTTCCAAAAGTTGAGGAGTTGCTTATATAATTTTTTAAAGGCATAACAGGCAGTAAGAATTAAATTGATTGAATTGAATTTAAAATGAGGGTAATTGATTACTTTTGCACAAAAGTATTATTTTAGTTTGGTTACAATTGGAAATATTAATTTGGGAAACTTTCCCTTACTGCTCGCTCCTATGGAAGATGTTAGCGACCCTCCATTTAGAGCTGTTTGCAAACAAAACGGAGCAGATTTAATGTACACTGAATTTATTTCCTCAGAAGGCCTAATCCGAAATGCAGCAAAAAGCAGGCAAAAACTAGATATATTTGACTATGAACGCCCCATTGGCATACAAATATTTGGAGGTAACATTGAAAATATGCGCGAATCGGCAATAATAAGTGCCCAGGCTAACCCCAACTTACTCGATATTAACTATGGTTGCCCTGTAAAAAATGTGGCTTGTAGAGGTGCTGGGGCTGCTTTGCTTAAAGATATTCCTAAAATGGTAGCAATTACTGCCGAAATAGTTAAATCTGTTAATATTCCGGTAACCGTAAAAACCCGTTTAGGCTGGGATGATAAAAGTAAAAATATTTCGGAAGTAGCTGAGCGCCTTCAAGATATTGGGATTAAGGCCCTTACAATACATGGGCGTACACGTGTGCAAATGTACAAAGGAGAAGCAGACTGGACTTTAATAGGAGAGATAAAACAGAATCCCAGAATACAAATTCCTATTTTTGGAAATGGCGATGTGGACAGCCCAGAGAAAGCACTTGAAATGAAAAAAAAATATGCTATTGATGGGATAATGATTGGGCGGGCAACTATAGGTAATCCTTGGATATTTAATGAAATAAAATATTTTTTAAAAACCGGCTTGCATTTAAAAAAGCCCTCAGTTTCCGATAGGGTAAAAGTGTGCAAGCAGCATCTTGATTTTTCGATGCAATGGAAAAATCATAATTTGGGAATATTGGAAATGCGCAGACATTATGCCAATTATTTTAAGGGTTTTGATGATTTTAAACCCTACCGCATGAAACTTGTTACCAGTATGGATAAAGACGAAATTTATAGAACACTGGATGAAATTGAAGCAAACTATAGTGAAGAAAGATTAGGAACTTTAGTATAACATTAAAAAAATAGATAATATGAAATTTGGAGTAGTTGTTTTCCCTGGTTCTAATTGCGATGCCGATATGATATATGTTATCGAATCTATATTGAAGCAACAAGTAGTACGACTTTGGCACAAAGACACTGATTTACAAGGCTGTGATTTTATTATACTTCCCGGGGGATTTTCTTATGGCGACTATTTACGCTCTGGTGCCATTGCACGCTTTTCACCCATAATGGAAAATGTGATAACTTACGCTGAAAAAGGTGGCTTTTTATTAGGAATTTGCAATGGCTTTCAAATTCTTTGTGAAGCTGGGTTAGTTCCTGGAGTTTTATTGCATAACGACAATCAAAAATTTAACTGTAAAAATGTTTATATATCCACCGAAAACAAGAATACTCTTATTACTCAAAACTGCCTGCCAAAACAAGTTTTAAAAATTCCTATAGCTCATGGTGAGGGGCGTTATTATGTTGATGATAATACGCTAAAGCAAATGAAACAGAATGATCAAATTCTTTTTCGTTATTGTAGCGAAGCAGGGCAATTAAGCCATTTGGCAAACCCTAATGGTTCGGTTGAGCATATTGCCGGAGTATGTAATGCCTCAAAAAATATTTTTGGAATGATGCCTCATCCCGAACGTGCTGCTGATACGAACTTAGGAAATACGGATGGTTTGTATATTTTTAAATCAATACTGGGGCTTGTTACAGCTTAAGATGGTATAGACTGTACTAAGTTTAAAATACTATTGAAATTAAATTGCTGGGCTATTTGGGGCTTTTGCTTAAATATGATTTCGGCATCATGATGCAATTGCTGCAAACGATTTAAAATGACTAAATCATAAAAATCATTATCTTGATTCAGTTTTCCTGCTTTTGTACTTTCTAACAAAGTGCCCTGCGCTTTTTGAGCAGCTTCTATTTCTAACTCGTATTCAAAAATTAACTCATTGCTATAGGCAATGCTATAACTTTTAAAAAAGGGAAGGTATTGATGACAGGTGAGCCAACTTATTTGGGCTACCAGATACAACTGATTTTTGCTATAAGGCATTATGGGGGTATTCATAATTAATATTTTTCTGGTAAAACAAACGGTTGTAACATTTTTTTAATGAGCGCTTCTATACCATAAAAATAATTTTTATCGTATGCTCTTTAACCTTGTTACGCAAAAGTTATACCATCAGGATATTAAAAAGTGCAAAAAGGCAATAATACGCTCGACTAGTGACATATATTTGAAATGGAATAAACGCCAAAGAGGATACCCTATTATGAAGGTATCCTCTTTGGAAAGGAGTGAAGTAGCAGTATATAGAGTAATAATTTACTTTGAGCAATTACTTCTATTACCAATAAAAACAAGCATTAATTTTCATTTAAGGCAGTTTCCTGAGGCATATAATCTTCAATAGGAGGACAGGCACAAATTAAATTACGATCACCATAAGCATTATCTACACGTGAAACACTAGGCCAAAATTTAGCACTTTTAATCCATGCTAGAGGGTACACAGCTTGCTCTCTGCTATAGGAGTGATTCCAAACGGTATTGACCACAGTTGCAGCAGTGTGTGGAGCATTTTTTAACACGTTATCATCCTTATCTGCTTTCCCATCTGCAATTTCGTTTATTTCGTTTCTAATTTGAGTCATTGCATCACAAAACCGGTCAAGTTCAGCTTTAGATTCACTCTCAGTAGGTTCCACCATTATTGTATCGGCCACAGGGAAAGATACTGTTGGAGCATGAAAGCCATAATCCATAAGACGTTTAGCAATATCACCAACCTCAATTTGTGCACTACGTTTAAAATCACGACAGTCTAAAATCATTTCGTGGGCACAGCGGTCGTTACTTCCACTATATAGTGTAGGAAACGAGTTTTTTAATTTTTCTTTAATATAATTGGCATTTAGCATAGCCATTTTTGTAGCTTCAGTTAGTCCCTTTGCTCCAAGCATCTTGATGTATCCATAGGATATGAGTAAAATAAGAGCACTTCCATAAGGTGCAGCTGATACGGCAGGTATGGCCTTTTCACCACCGGTTTTTACCAATGTGTGGCCGGGTAAAAACGGTACAAGATGAGCAGCTACTCCTATTGGGCCTGCTCCCGGACCTCCACCTCCATGGGGTATTGCAAAAGTTTTATGTAAATTTAAGTGACACACATCGGCCCCAATAATTCCCGGACTGGTTAATCCAACTTGAGCATTCATATTTGCCCCGTCCATATACACTTGCCCTCCGTTTTTATGAACAATTTCGGTAATTTCACGAATGCTTTCTTCGTAAACACCATGTGTTGATGGGTAAGTTACCATAATACAGGATAACTCATTTTTATATTTTTCAGCTTTTTCACGTAAGTCATTTACATCAATATTCCCTTTATCATCACACTTTACAACAACTATCGACATGCCGCACATAGCAGCAGAAGCTGGGTTTGTACCATGAGCAGAAGAAGGAATAAGTGCTATTTTTCTATGAAAATCACCTCGGGCGTGATGATAAGCTCTAATTACCATAAGGCCAGCGTATTCACCTTGTGCCCCGGAGTTAGGCTGAAAGCTCATAGCAGAAAAACCGGTTATTTCGCATAAATCATCATTTAATTGTTGAATAATTTCTAGGTAACCTAAAGTTTGGTCTTTTGGGGCAAATGGATGCAAATGAGCAAACTCAGGCCAAGTAATGGGATATAACTCGCTAGCTGCATTCAACTTCATAGTGCATGAGCCCAACGAAATCATAGAATGTGTTAACGATAAATCTTTATTTTCTAATCTTTTTATGTAGCGCATCATTTCACTTTCCGAATGATACATACTAAAAATAGGATGAGAAAGAATGGGCGATTTCCGCGCCATATCTGAAGTTACAATGAGATTGTGTTTGCTTGAAATTTCTAATTCTTTAGGCGCTTGCTTCTTAACCACCGAAGCAAATATTTGAATTAACTCTTGTGTGTCTCTGATATCACAAGTTTGATCAAAGGCAATACTTAAAGAGTCTTGACTAATATAGTTTAGGTTTATAGAGGCTTTAAGGGCTTCTGCCTGAATTTGAGCAGTGGTTATTCCAGAAGGCATTTTAATGCATAAGGTGTCAAAAAATAAAGGATTAACAATTCCAAAGCCCATAGCTGATAAAGCTTTGGATACAGCTACTGCATGTGCATGAATATGTTGTGCTATCCCCTTTATTCCGTGCGGACCATGATATACGGCATACATACCGGCCATAATAGCCAATAGTGCTTGTGCAGTACAAATGTTCGATGTTGCTTTGTCTCTTCTTATGTGTTGTTCGCGGGTTTGTAAAGCCATACGTAAAGCTTGGTTTCCTGAAGCATCAACTGATACTCCAATGATACGTCCCGGAATAACACGTTTATACTCTTCGCGACAGGCAAAATAGGCCGCATGAGGCCCACCAAAACCCATCGGAACACCAAAACGTTGTGTATTGCCCACAACCACATCAGCGCCCCATTCGCCCGGAGGGGAAAGCAAAGCCAAACTCAACAAATCGGCAGCTACAACAACTCCAATTTCATTTTTCTTTACCGTCTCCACAAATGTTTTGTAATTAGTAACCGAACCGTCTTTGGCCGGATATTGTAAGAGTGCACCAAAAAAAGAATCATCAAGCGTGGTGTTTGCATAATGACCAACAACTAGTTCAATTTCTAAAGGGAAGGCTCGGGTTTTAATAACATCGATTGTTTGATCGAAAGTATTTTGGTCAATAAAAAACTTATTTGCATTTCGTTTTACGGCTTCTCTGCTTCTGTTATGAAACAGCATAGACATTGCTTCGGCTGCGGCAGTTCCTTCATCCAACAGCGAGGCATTAGCAATTTCCATTCCGGTTAAATCCATCACCATTGTCTGAAAATTGAGTAGGGCCTCTAAACGACCTTGAGCTATCTCAGCCTGATAGGGGGTATAAGCAGTGTACCATCCGGGGTTTTCTAAAATATTACGTTGAATAACTGCTGGAATTATGGTATTATAATACCCTAAGCCGATATATGTTTTAAATATTTTATTTTTTGCAGCTTTTGTTTTTAAATTATTCAGATATTGGTACTCGCTTAGCGCAGGAGCTATGTTTAAAGGCTTTTTAGAACGAATTGCTTCGGGCACAATTTCGTTAATCAAATCATCTAAAGTAGATGCTTTAACTGTTTTTAGCATAGCTTCTATATCTTGCTTTCCTGAGCCGTTGTGACGGTTTACAAACTGATCGGTGTACATGAAAAATGGTTTTAATCTAAATGAATGTTTTAGCAACAAATGTATATTGAAATACTGGAATGTTCAAAAGAGATAAGCAGAAATAGAATAAATGTATAATATTGTATAGATATAATTCAGTTTTTTGTGGATATAATTAAAAAATATTTCAATAAATTAAATGAAAAACAACTAGAGCAATTTAAGTCTCTCGATGTTCTTTACTGTGAGTGGAATGAAAAAATTAATGTCATTTCACGAAAAGATATTGATTCTCTATATGAAAAGCATATTTTGCATAGCTTAGCCATTACCCGTGTTATTTCGTTTAAACCGCAAACCAAAATTTTAGATGTGGGCACTGGGGGCGGCTTTCCTGGTATTCCACTTGCCATTTTTTTCCCCGAATGTAAGTTTACTTTAGTAGATAGCATTGGAAAGAAAATTCAGGTTGTTCAATCAATTGCTCAAGTGCTTGGTTTAACAAATGTAACAGCGATGCAAATTAGAGCCGAGCAGCTTAAAGAACATTTTGATTTTGTAGTAAGCAGGGCCGTAGCTCCTTCCGAACAGTTAGTTTCATGGACTAGTTCCCTTATTAGTCTGCATCATTTTCATCAAATTCCTAATGGGTGGTTTTTTTTAAAAGGCGGAAATTTACAAGAGGAATTAGATGCTGTAAAGAGAAAGTATAAAATTTATCGAATAGGCAATTACTTTGAAGAACCATTTTTTGAAGAAAAATCGGTGGTTTATATCAGAGGCAAGAAATAATCACAGTTTGCTAAAGGCTATAATATTTTAAAAGGTTTTGAAAATAAAAGCGACTCAAAAATCAGGAATAACAGAAAATCTATTTTGTAGTTTTGCAAATATAAAAGTACGTAACAGCATTAATACTAATCAGCAAAAGAGTCATTATATTTTATGGTTAAAATAAATACATTAGAATTTGAGAATACTTTAGAGTTTGCAAAAAAAGCTGATTTTGAAGACCCCCTCAAAAATTTCCGGGATATGTTTTATTTCCCCTATTTAAATGGTCGTGAAGCTATTTATTTTACCGGAAATTCATTAGGATTACAGCCCAAAACAGCACAAGATGCCGTTTTAAATGAAATGGAAGATTGGGCCAACTATGGAGTAGAAGGACATTTTCATGCCCGTAATCCTTGGTTTTCATACCACGAGCTACTTACAGCTACTTCGGCACGTATTGTAGGAGCGCTGCCGTCAGAGGTGGTGGTTATGAATCAGCTTAGTGTAAATTTGCACTTATTGATGGTGTCATTTTATCGCCCTACAGCTCAGCGTTTTAAAATTATCTGTGAGGCCAAAGCTTTCCCATCAGATCAGTATGCTATAGAGAGTCAGGTAAAATTTCATGGTTTTGACCCCCAACAAGCAATTATTGAAATTGCTCCTCGTAAAAATGAATTTTGTATTTCACATCAAGATATTTATGATGCAATAAACCTTCATAAAGAGGAATTAGCATTGGTTCTTATAGGGGGTGTAAATTATTTTACTGGTCAAGTATTTGATATGGAAACCATCACACGAAAAGCCCATGCTGTTGGTGCTTTCGTTGGTTTTGATTTGGCTCATGCAGCCGGAAATATTGACTTAAAATTACATGCTTGGGAGGTTGATTTTGCCTGTTGGTGTTCGTATAAATACTTGAATTCCGGCCCCGGAGGAGTTGCAGGAGCCTTTGTGCATGAGAAACATCATAAGAGCAATCTCCCTCAATTTGCAGGGTGGTGGGGTCATAATAAAAGCACACGCTTTAAAATGGAAAAATCTTTTGACCCTATTACTAGTGCTGAACGCTGGCAATTGAGTAATGCACCTGTGCTTTCAATGGCATCGCATAAAGCCGCTCTGGAAATTTTTGAAGAAGCCGGAATGGAGCATCTTATTCAGAAATCAAAAAAACTAAAAGCTTATGGTGAGTTTATTATTGATGCGGTAAACCAGCAACTCGGCAAAGAAAAAGGATGGCTTGAGATAATTACTCCAAGAACGAATGACGAAAAGGATTACTATGGCAGCGGATGCCAAATTAGTATTGTTGCTCATGGCTATGGGAAAAAGTTATTTGAAGATTTAGTAAAACACTCCGTAATAGCCGATTGGAGAGAGCCTAATGTTATTCGAATAGCTGCAGTTCCGTTATATAATTCTTATGAGGATGTTTATGAATTTGGGAAAATTTTACTCAAAATAATGTCATAAACAAGCTATGAATAAAATTAGCTTTACAACGCTATGCTTTATTTTATTTGCTTTTTTGACTCCCTTAAAAAGCAATGCACAAATGTGGAGCGTAGGGGTATATCTAAACGGATTAAATATACATTTAAAAAGACCTGTAAACGGGCACTTATTTCATCGTATATTGACCAAAAACAAAAGATTAGTTTATAATTTAGGTATGGGTATCAGAGTTACTTACTATTTTAATAATTATGCCGGTATTACCCTAATGCAAGCACTTGTTCCTTATGACTGTGGAAATAAAATGTTTGGGATGTCTCAGGTTGGTCTTTCTTTATCTTCTGCCTATTGGGGTTATGCGCCTCACGAACTTATTCTTATGGGCGGCCCTGTACTTTTTTACAGAAAAAACTGGAATACTTTACCCGACTATAAAAATGATGGCTTGTTTAAAGTAAGTAATAATAATATATGGCAATATAAATGGGTTTGGCATGGTGGTTTTATCGAATATAATTACCACTACAATAAAAATAATGCCCTGGGGTTATATGTTATTCCTGGTATTCCTGAACTAATAAGCATATCAGGTCAACATACTAGTTATATAAAATAGGGGTATAAATTCGGATGAACAAACACATTCTTTTTATCAGCAGTTGGTATCCAACGCCTCATAAAATTAGTCATGGCATTTTCTTCAAGCGCCAGGCAGAAGCAGTAGCTCTTAGAAGTACAGTTTCAGCCATTCATATATGCTCTGGCAATACAGATTCAATTAAAACATTTGAAGAGCATAAGGTACTTACCATTTTGGGAACATATAAAAAAGTTAAGCACACGATCCCATTTATTAGTTCTGCACAAAAATTATGGAAATCTTGGCTGTGTTTTAAAAACGCTTATAAACAATTACTAAAGCACCAACCTAAACCCGACTTGGTTTTACTTAATGTCATATTTCCTGCCGGAATTTTTGCCTTATGGCTAAGCTATTGCAAACAACTTCCTTTACTTATTCAAGAGCAATGGTCAGGATATTATCCTGAAGATGGGAATTATCGAGGATTTTTTACAAAACTAATTACACAAGTATGTGTTTCAAGAGCAAGGGGAATTCTTGTAGTTTCCGATAAGCTGGAGGCCAATATGAAGGCGCATGGATTAAATAACCAATATTACAAAATTGGGAATGTGGTAAATACTTCCTTGTTTGTTCCGGGCTATATAAATAATACAGACGTGTTTCATTTTATTCATGTTTCTACTGTGAATGATAAAGAAAAGAACATTAGTGGAATAATAGAGGCGGTTCGGATATTGTCTGAAAGGGGAGTTGCTTTGCAAATGCACATTATTGGCGATGGCCCCGAACGTCCTTACTTTGAACAACTAGCACAAAAATACCGGCTACTAAATCAGAGTATTACATTTTATGGTCATAAAACTCCGGAGCAAGTAGCTCATTTTATGAGCAAAGCACAGTGTTTTGTATTGAATAGCCATTATGAGGGCTTGCCTTGTGTAATTCTCGAAGCAATGTCGTGTGGAATACCGGTAATAGCTACTAAAGTGGGTGCTGTGCGCGAAATAATACAGGCTCATAATGGTATATTAATTGACTCTGATAATTTGAACCAACTTACCGAAGCTATGGAACAGATGATAAAGAACTATGCCCATTACAACAAACTTAATATCCGGAAAACAATAGAGAATAATTTTTCGTATCCGGCTATAGCTGCTAACTTTGATGATATTTTTACCGAGGTTCTGAAAAAATGACGACTGAAAAGAGTTTGAAATTTGGAATATTATGTAACAGCTTGGAGTTTGAAAAATGGGAGGCAGACTGTATTCGGCATTTAACCAGTCATCCTAAAATTCACCTGCATTTATTGCTGGTAAATACGCAAAATTCAAATGCCTACACAACATTATGGAACAAAGTAAAACGTTACCCCTACCCAAGCTTTTTTTTTAGAGCCTGGAAGAGATTTTTCTTAAAACCAGTGTCTTATCGTAAAGAATCGTTGGCCGAGGTGCTTCATGATGTTCCCAAGCGCCCCTGTGAAACTATAAGTAGTGGAAAATATTCAGTTTATTTCAAACCAGATGATGTTGCTTTTGTCAAGGAATGTAAACTCGACTTTTTACTTCGTTTTGGATTTAATATTATTAAGGGAGATATACTTAATTCGTGCCCCTATGGTGTTTGGTCTTTTCATCATGCCGATAGCGATTTTATTAGAGGTGGACCTACCGGTTTTTGGGAAATCTATTTCAAACGAAAATGTTCTGCTGCTGTATTACAACGCTTAACGAATGAGCTTGATCGTGGATTTATTTTAAAAAAAGGCTTTTTAAAAACCATAAATCACAGCTATGTTGAAAATATTGACCAACTCATGCAGATGACAGCTGTGTGGCCTCTGCAAGTTTGTTTGCAAATACTCCATAACGCAACCATAAAACAATATGCATATCCCTCTTCCCAAAAACCTCCCATATACAAATACCCGAATAATATACAGTTCGTATGGTTTATGATGCTTCTGTTTCGGAACAAACTATACTTTCATTACGAGCAATTGTTTAGGGCTGAATGGTGGGAGGTAAAATACTTTGAAGGCCATTTGCATGACATAAATAAAATAGCAAAATTAAATCCTAGCGCTACCATCTCTTTCGATGCTAACAGTTATGCTGCTGATCCCTTTTTGTGGCCGGATATGAATAAAAAACTAATACTATTTGAATACTTTGACTATAAAAGAAAAAAGGGAGAAGTACAGTTAAAAAATTTAGAAAATGGGGCTATTACCAAGGTAAGGTTTAACACTCACAATCATTTATCTTATCCATTTACAATGGGGCATAATCAAGAAATTTACTGTGTTCCGGAACAAGGTGAAAACAATAAAGTAAGTTTATATAAAATTCAGGAAAACGGTTCTGTCGCTTTTGTTCATGATTTAATAAAAGATTTTCAGGCTCGCGATAGTACACTTATTTTTTATAATGGATTTTGGTGGTTATTCTGTACCCGGGCAAACTATTTTGAAAATGCGGCACTTTTTATTTTCTATGCCACTACTTTGTTTGAGCCCTTTAAGCCGCATCTGCAAAATCCGGTTAAAGTAGATATTAATAATGCACGGCCAGCCGGTGCTATGTTTATAAATGATGGCACATTATTTCGGCCTGCTCAAGATAGTGCAAAACATTATGGCCATTGTGTTCACATTAATAAAGTTACCATCTTAAACACCTATGAGTTTAAGGAAGAACCGATTCAAACTATCTATCCTCAATCTTTCGGAAACTACAAGGGTATTCATCATATCTCTTCCAATGCAGAAGGCATAGCCTTAGATTTAAAAAAGTCAAAATTCAGTTTCTCAAATTTTAAAAATGAGCTGCAAAGAAAGTTCAGGCGATTAAGCTCCTAATTTTATCTTAGCCTCAATAGATGAGGTTGAAAAGCCTTCAGTAAATGGTATACTTTTTACAGTTCCGCCATAACTTATTACAAAGTCAGCACCCACTATTTGGGTAGTGTCCCAATCTCCTCCTTTAACTAAAAAATCGGGCTTAATTATTTCAATAAGGTGTTGAGGTGTTTCTTCAGAAAAAAGAATCACAGCACTTACCACATGTAAACTAGCTACAATAAGGATACGACTTTGTTCATCTTGTATGGGCCGTGTGTTGCCCTTTAATTTTCTTACCGAATCGTCTGCGTTAACTCCTACTATTAGACGGTGGCCTAAAGAGGCAGCCTCTGCCAAATAGCTTACATGACCCCGGTGAAGCAAGTCAAAACAACCATTGGTAAAAACAATTCGCTGGTTTTTTAAACGATAATTAGCTACCAGTTTTGAAAGAGCAACGGCATCAGTTATTATTTTTTGTTGTATTACTGTAAGATAGTTCATGAGTTTTTTTGTTTATTATAGGCAGTAAAATTAAGGCAATTAAACCACTTAAAATTACGGTAATGGTTTGACTTCCCCAAATAATCCAACCCAATGCATAACCAATATTGGCCGAAATACCATACAGCATTAAGGTATTTTGTACTATTATCTGATAAGCACCAATACCACCCTGTACTACGATAAATGCAAAAGTGCCAAAAAATAAAATAGCCAAAGCAGGTCCTAAGCCCAGAGTATGAGTTTCAACAAGTGCCTGAAACCCAAATAGAATGCCGACTAAGTATAAAATCCAAATAAGTACCGAGTGAAAAACAAATAAATAGGGGCTTTTTAACTCTGAAATAGTTTTTATACCTGCTAAAAATCCTGATAAAATCCCTTTCACTTTTATTGTCAAAGGATTTTGCAGCAGTTTTTTTCTAAACGAAATAACGAAAATTAGCATCAAAACAATAAACCCTATAATTAGGGTCTTTAACCAAAAGAAAGTCTCATTGCCCAATGATGTCTTTATGTTTTGATAGGCTTTGTATAATTGCTCGGAGAGAAAACTGAATTGCCAAATAATCGTGATTAAAGATACAATAGCCAGTAATAACGTGTCTATAATTCGTTCAACTACTACGGTGCCTAATACACTGTCGAAGGGTAAGTTTTCATATTTTTTAATAATGCCACAACGAGAAATTTCACCTAGTCGGGGAACTGCCAAATTTGCTAAATAGCCTACTAATACGGCAAAAAAGGTATTTGTAAAACCGGGCTTTTGTCCCAAAGGTTCCATCATAATTTGCCACCTAATTGTACGACTAATGTTGCTAAAAATTCCGGATAGCATAACCAAAGCTACCCAAAAGTAATTGGCCTGTCCAAATGACTGTAGAATCTCTTCTTTATCCTTTGCCGATAAATTTTTTACAACCAGCCAAATAAGTAGAATCCCAGTACCTAAAAAAATACCTGTTTTTAAAAAATTAAGTATAATTTTCTTAGTACTCATACGGTAACGCCAAATTGTCTATAAGTCTTACTTTACCCAACCGAACAGCTGTAAATAAACGAATAGCTCTTTTTGTATCAAAAAAATCAGCATTTTCAAGGGTGTCCTCAAAGGCAATTTGCAGATATTCTGGTTTAATTAAAGGGTACTTTTTATAATTATTTTCAGCTAATTTTAAGAGTGCTGAAAAAGGTAATTTATTGCGTTCTTTTTGTAGTAAACAAAGTGTTTCATATATTCCTGCTGCTTGCTTATGCTCCTCTTCGGTTAGCAGTCTGTTTCTGGAACTCATGGCTAATCCGTTTTCTTCTCTAATTATTTTACCCGGAACAATTGTAATGGGTAATTTCAACATTTTTACTAGAAGTTGAATGATAAATAATTGTTGAAAATCTTTTTCCCCAAAAAAAGCATTTTGAGGCTTTACAATATCAAACAAACGCCTTACAACATTAGCCATACCGTTAAAATGTCCGGGACGGTGTTCGCCTTCCATAGTCTTTTCAGCCATCCCAAATTGGTATTGCTCTAGTACTTCTCCGGTTGCATATATTTCGCTTACTTCAGGAATAAACACAACATCGCAGCCTGCTTCTTCGAGCAATGAACAATCGCTATCCAGTGTACGCGGATAATTCAATAAGTCATTTTTATCATTAAACTGGGCTGGATTAACAAAAATACTACATACTGTAGTTTGTGAATATTGCTGCGAAAGTGTTATTAATGAAATATGACCAGAATGTAAAGCCCCCATAGTGGGAACAAAGCCTATGTCTTTTCTTGAAGCTAAATAATCGGCCAGTAGTGCTTTTTCTTTAAATATTTTCACAATAAATACTTTCTTGTTTTGTTAAACACTCTGAAGCCCTTGTAGAATGTCGTTTCATAATATGAAAAACGAATTTATTAGCCTTTTTTCTTAATAAAACGAATAAAAATTAGCGAGCAAAGCTAATATATTACTTTATTATAAATATTTTTTTTATTATTTTTGTATTCGTTTTTTAAAATTCTATGAATAATGCAAATAAAATGAATTTTCAAAACACGTTTATCAAGTTCTTAATTAAACGCTATAATTTACTCTAATAGCACTTTTCAATAACCATAATAAAAGAAAGATGAAAAAATCGAAAGTATTATTTGTGTCGCAAGCCATTTTCCCTTATCTTGAAGAAACACCCATGTCAAATGCTTGTAGGTACTTACCACAAGGTATTCAAGACAGAGGTAAAGAAATAAGAACTTTTATGCCTCGTTTCGGACTTATTAATGAGCGAAGAAATCAATTACACGAGGTTATCAGATTGTCCGGAATTAATATTATTATTGACGACACTGATCATCCATTAATCATTAAGGTGGCTTCAATTCAGTCGGCCCGTATGCAGGTTTATTTTATTGATAATGAAGAGTATTTTCAGCGTAAACATTGCTTAACTGATGCTAATAATGTTTGCTTTGATGACAATGATGAAAGAAGTTTGTTTTTTTGTAAAGGAGTGTTAGAAACAGTAAAAAAATTGGGCTGGTCGCCTGATATTATACACTGCCACGGTTGGATGACTCATGCCATGCCTATTTTAATTAAAAAGAACTATGCTGAAGACCCTCTGTTTGCTGAAACTAAAGTAATATATTCGATTTATGACGATGAATTTGACAAGCCATTAAACAAAAAGTATATATCAAAAGTTGCTGGAGAGGGTATTCCTGAAGCTGAATTAGTACGCTTGAAAGACCCCAACTACGTTAATATTACCAAACATGCTATTGATTTTTCTGACGCTGTTATTAAATCTTCAGAAAAGATTCATGCTGATATAAATAAACATATCAATTCTTTAAACATTCCTGTATTGGGATATCATCCTCAGGAAACCTATATTGATGCTTTTTCTGCATTTTATGATGAAGTATTGGCAACCGAGTCAGTGATGGCAGAATAAACGATAAATGATATTGAACCCGTTGTTTGCTAAGTATTTACGGAAAACTATTTTGTTTTCCGTTTCTTTTTTTAATGCTGCTTTTGGAATTTTTCTGATCTCCCTATTGTTAGGCTCTTGTAAAGAAAGCGACACTTTAGGCAGAAATCTTATTCCCAATTCAGATAAATCTCAATTCAAATCAAGCTCTAAATTTAACCTTCTTACATTTGCTTTTCGTGAAGACTCAGTGAAGTCAGATGAAGTAAGTATTAATTTATTGGGCAGTTATGTTGATCCCGTTTTTGGAAAATCATCATCTTCATTTATCACACAATTTGTGAGCAGCTCAAACCAGCTTGATTTTGGCCCTAATCCTATAGCCGATTCTATGGTACTTAGTCTCACATACAGTGGGTATTATGGGAAAATTGATAAACTTAATGGTTTGCAGAAAGTAAAAATTTACAAACTCTCAAATATTATTTATAAAGATAGTGCCTATTATTCTACAACCAATCCCGAACGCTTTGCTACCGAAAACGACTTATTGACACAGCAAACTTTTTTGCCTGACCCTAATGGTAAATACCAAAGCGGAACACCAATTCAAAAATTTCATTTGCCACAATCATTGGGACAAAGCATTTTAGCACAACAAAATGCTATCAACAGCTATGGTTTAGCCAGTGTTTTTGGTGGCTTGTTTTTAAAAACAGCAAACGATTTTCAAACCATTGGCAATGGGGCTATTTTATCTTTTAACTTGATAAATGCTGATAAACCTTCAAAAATTACATTATACTTTCACAACGACACCAGTACCGTGGTTCAAAAGTATGATATGCTAATTACAAGCGATTGCGCCCGTATAAACTTTTTTAAACACGAAAGAAACGGAGCGCCTGAATTGAATAATCAGTTTGCAGACACCACATTAGGCAAAAATAATATCTATGTTCAGGCTATGGCAGGAGTTTCTTCAAAATTATGGTTTACTGGTCTGGAAGCATGGCAAGATTCACTACCTGTAATAATTACCAAGGCCGAACTTGTTTTACCTGTCGAAACATCACTTATTGGGCAGTATGCAGTACCTTCTCGTTTGCTGTTAGTTGAAAAAAGTACTAATGGCGATTATACTTCGATTGCTGATTTTGGACTCAGTGAAAATTACTATAATGGCTTCTTTAATGCAGCCGATAATACATATCGATTTAATTTGGCAGTCTATCTTCAAGATATGCTCAATAAAAGCAGAGCCAACAAAGGTTTGTATCTTGTTCCTGCCGCATCGGCTATTGGAGCCAACAGAGTAATTTTGAAAGGAAGTGATAAAATTAAATTAAACGTAACTTATACAAAAATTAAATAATATGTGTGGAATTGTTGCCTATATTGGAAATAGAGACGCTTATCCGGTTATCATAAAAGGCTTAAAACGATTAGAGTACCGGGGGTATGACAGTGCTGGAATAGCACTAATGGACAAAGAAATAAAAGTATATAAATGTAAAGGAAAGGTATCAGATTTAGAAGAACATATTGGGGATAATGAAACAAAAGGAACTATTGGTATAGGCCATACTCGATGGGCTACACACGGTATTCCTAATGATACCAATGCACATCCCCACCAGAGTGAGTCGGGCAATTTAGTTATGATTCACAATGGAATTATTGAGAATTACGCAACACTAAAAACACAGCTAATAAATTTAGGATACACATTTAAAAGTGATACGGACACTGAGGTGTTAATTTACCTCATTGACCATATTCAACATAAAGAGAATCTTGATTTGGTTGAAGCTGTTCGCTTAGCATTAAATGAGGTGGCTGGCGCCTACGCCATTGTAATTATGGAAAAACAGCATACCGAACGTTTGGTAGCTGCAAAGAAAGGAAGCCCAATGGTAATTGGTATTGGCGAAAACGAGTACTTTGTTGCATCAGATGCATCACCTATTATTGAGTACACGAAAAATGTTGTATATCTTAATGAGGAAGAGATTGCTGTAATAGAACGGAACAAGGAATTACGCATTATTACAACCAAAAATTTAGTGCAAACCCCCTATATACAGGAGTTGGAGCTGCACCTCGAAGCTATTGAAAAAGGGGGATTTGACCATTTTATGTTAAAAGAAATTTTTGAACAACCCCGTTCAATTTTGGATAGTATGCGAGGTAGAATTAATATTGAGAAAGGAACAATTAGAATGGGAGGCATTTTAGAATATCTTGAAAAAATTAAAAATGCCGAACGCTTTATTATTGTTGGGTGTGGCACCAGTTGGCATGCCGGCTTGGTAGCCGAATATCTTATCGAAGATTTAGCCCGTGTACCTGTAGAGGTAGAATATGCTTCAGAATTTAGATACCGCAATCCTATAATTAGTGAGAAAGATGTTGTTATTGCCATTTCTCAGTCGGGTGAAACAGCAGATACCTTGGCGGCTATTGAACTGGCTAAATCAAAGGGAGCAACCATTTTTGGCGTATGTAATGTAGCCGGTTCTAGTATAGCCCGAGCCTCTCATGCAGGTGCTTATACCCATGCCGGGCCCGAAATTGGAGTGGCTAGTACCAAAGCTTTCACAGCCCAAGTAACAGTACTTACACTAATTGCTTTAAGTTTAGCGCAGCACAAGGGTACGATTGCTCAAACCAGATTTTATCAAATATTAAATGAGTTAGCCCATATTCCCGAAATTGTAGAAAAGGTGCTAAGCAGCAATAAGCTTATAGAAAGTATTTCATCTATATTTAAAGATTCCCGTAACTTTTTATATCTAGGCCGTGGGTACAGTTTTCCAGTGGCTTTAGAGGGGGCACTTAAGCTTAAAGAGATTTCATATATTCATGCCGAAGGTTATCCGGCAGCCGAAATGAAACACGGGCCTATAGCGCTTATTGACGAGGAAATGCCGGTGGTAGTAATTGCTACTAAAGGCGGAAATTACGAAAAAGTTGTAAGTAACATTCAGGAAGTTAAAGCACGAAAAGGAACTATCATTGCAGTAGTTACCGAGGGCGATGTGCATGTTAAAGAAATGGCTGATTATGTAATTGAAGTTCCAGAGGTTGATGAAACACTCATTCCCCTTGTTTCGGTAGTTCCTTTACAGCTCCTCAGCTACCATATTGCTGTAATGCGTGGTTGCAACGTGGATCAACCTCGTAATTTAGCTAAAAGTGTAACAGTTGAATAATACTAGGTCAAACTTGACTGTATTGTTGACAGGCTCTTTATGGCATAATTTTTTTATTTAACCTATCTTTATTAATTTCGCAGTATAGATATTTTTATCATGTTGAACGAGGATTTATATCAAAGAATAGAAGAAGCATTAAATCAAATCAGACCTTTTTTAGAAGCCGATGGCGGAGATGTTTCTTTGGTTGACGTTACTGACGACTATGTGGCTCGTGTAAAACTTCATGGAAGCTGCAGCACTTGCAATATGAGTATGATGACTATGAAAGCCGGAGTAGAAGAAACAGTAAAAAGAGCTGTTAAAGAAATAACGGCTGTTGAAGCGGTTAACATATCGTAGAAGAAAGAACTTAAAAATGATTAAAGCAAATATAAATAACCAGATTTTTGAAATTGCTTTTTCTGACAATCATCTTCAGGAAGGTACTATAAATAATAAGCCTTTTTGTATTGACAGTAGTAAAGTAAACAACAACACGTGGCACATCATCAAAGATAACCAAAGCTACAACATTGAAATACTAAAAACAGATCGTGAAAATAAAAGTATTGAGTTAAAAGTAAATGGTAAGGTTTCAGTCGTTAAAATTAGCGATAAGTATGATGAATTACTCAAGAACTTAGGATTGGAAAACAGTAGCTCAAAAAAAGTACTAGAGCTTAAGGCCCCAATGCCTGGTTTGGTTATTAGCATTTCGGCAAAGGATGGAGATACTATTGCTAAAGGCGACACTTTGCTGGTATTAGAAGCCATGAAAATGGAAAATATTATCAAATCGCCAACCGATGGGGTAATAAAGAAAATTCATATTAGCAAAGCTACTGCAGTTGAGAAAAATCAGTTACTGATATCATTTCTGTAACATAAATTATGCTGGTTTCGGTTGTTATACCCTGTTATAATGTGGCCTCGTATATTACCGAGTGCCTACAGGCTTTGCTTCAACAAAGCTATAAAAACTTGCAAATAATTTGTGTGAATAATAACTCTACCGATAGTACTGCTGATATACTTCAAAAATTTGCCTTACAATACCCTCAGCTTATTCAGATTTATAATGAACCTCAAAAAGGGGCTCCCTACGCACGAAATACTGGTCTTGAAAAAGCTTTAGGGGTATATGTTCAATTTTTGGATGCTGAC
Source organism: Bacteroidota bacterium (assembly GCA_963169745.1). Classification (GTDB taxonomy): domain Bacteria; phylum Bacteroidota; class Bacteroidia; order UBA4408; family UBA4408; genus CAIKXD01. Next base: position 17,770 of record CAUJCU010000023.1, on the reverse strand, counting down.
GATTTGCTGGAACCGGATAAAATTTCTCATCAGGTTAATCTTATTAACACACATTCTTTTCCCGCAATAATTGCTGCTAACTACTTTAGATTAGCTTTGAACGGTGAAAAAAAGTTACATCAGGTTAATCATCACGATTTCTGGTTGGCCTTACTTTACACACAGTTAGGCATTACTAGTGCCAATCTGTTTAAAACCGAAGAAGTAAAAAAAGTTGGGGGCTTTGATGTTACCTTAAAAAGCAGTCAGGAGTATATGTTAATGTTTGAAATGATGTGTCAAGGAGCTAAAGTTATATACGATTCACAACCCTACACAATTATTCGTGACCGCAAAACAGGCTCTATTTCGCAACAGAACAGAGCCGAAAATATGGAACGCTACCTATCCATTCGTATTCTTATAGTAAAATATTTAGAAAAACAATATAACTCCGAAAAAATGAAACCATACTATCAGGCTTTGTTTGATGCCATAAGAATAGTATATAAACACCATAAAGAGGCAGCCCTAAAGGTCTATAAAGAAAATATTCCAGCTTCTTTTAGGCCTGTTAAATCTGCAACAACAAGTCAAAGCTATATTAATACGTTTACGTTATTAGGGTTTAAAAGTACCGAAAAAATAAAAGAGCTATTGAGCTAATTTTCTTAATTTCTTTAATGCACAATTATGCAAGATAACTCACAACCAAGAACAGAACTGGAAAAATTAGGAGAGTTTGGACTCATAAATTATATTACTAAAAATATAGTACATAAGCAAAAATCAACGCTTAAAGGTGTTGGTGATGATGCTGCTGTCCTTGATTTTTACTCCGATAAGAAATGTGTAGTAACTACCGATATGCTTGTGGAGGGGGTTCACTTTGACTTAGCTTACATGCCTTTAAAACATTTAGGTTATAAGGCCGTTATGGTTAATATTTCAGATTTGGCTGCTATGAATGCACAAGCGCGCCAAATAACTGTATCCTTGGCAATCAGCAACCGATTTTCACTCGAAGCCATTGATGAGTTATATCAAGGAATTTATTTGGCCTGCGAAAAATGTCAGGTTGACTTGGTAGGAGGCGATACAACAAGTGCCGTTTCAGGACTCGTAATAAGTGTTACAGCTATAGGTGAGGGTACAGAGCAGGAACTTGTGTACCGTAATCAGGCTAAAGAGAATGATTTAATTGTGGTAAGTGGCGATTTGGGAGCCGCATACATAGGATTGCAATTACTCGAACGTGAAAAACAAGTTTTTTTGAGTTCCAATAAACAAGTTCAACCTGATTTAGCCGGGTATGATTATATTTTGGAGCGGCAGTTAAAACCAGAAGCCCGTACCGACATTAAGGAGCTGTTAAGAGAGCTAGAAATAAAACCTCATGCCATGATTGATATTTCTGATGGCTTGTCGTCCGAACTTTTACATATATGTACAGCCTCGGATACAGGATGCCATTTATATGAAGAGAAAATTCCGATAGATCCGACTACATACAATACAGCCCGTGAGTTTAATTTAGACCCTACTGTTTGTGCCTTAAGCGGAGGCGAAGATTACGAATTGCTCTTCACTATTGACCTTAATGATTACGATAAAATTAAGGGAAATCCGAATTTTACAGTAATTGGGCACATTACGGATAAATCACAAGGCTGTCAGTTAATTACCTCATCAGGTTCCATGTATCCCTTATCAGCACAAGGATGGAATGCTTTGCTCCAGAAAGAAGAAAAATAACTTTACAATTGGCTTAATTAATTCGTTTTATTTGCGCCCCTAAAGCATTTAATCTTTCATCTATGCGCTGATAGCCCCGGTCAATTTGTTCAATATTATCAATTATACTTTTTCCTTCGGCACTCATAGCAGCAATTAGAAGCGCTACTCCGGCTCTAATATCAGGCGATGACATAGAAATACCGCGTAAAGCATGATGCTTATTTAAACCGATTACTGTTGCTCGGTGCGGGTCACAAAGAATAATCTGAGCTCCCATATCAATGAGTTTATCAACAAAAAACAAACGACTCTCAAACATTTTTTGATGTATTAAAACACTTCCCTTGGCTTGTGTTGCAACAACCAAAGCAATACTCAACAAATCTGGAGTAAAACCAGGCCAAATGGCATCAGACACGGTCATTATAGAGCCATCAATAAAAGTATCTATCTCATACGAATCTTGCGATGGAATATATAAATCATCTCCACGAAGTTCCATTTTTACACCTAACTTTCTAAATACATCAGGAATAATACCCAACTCCTTATAGGCTACATTTTTTATGATTAATTCTGATTGTGTCATAGCTGCTAAACCTATAAAACTCCCAATTTCAATCATATCAGGCAACATTTTATGGCTCGTTCCTCCCAAATACGAAACCCCATCAATGGTTAGTAAATTACTTCCTATTCCACTAATTTTTGCCCCCATTCTATTTAGCATTTTACACAATTGCTGAATATAGGGTTCACAAGCCGCATTGTAAATGGTTGTTGTTCCTTTAGCCATTACAGCCGCCATAACAATGTTAGCTGTTCCGGTAACCGAAGCCTCATCGAGCAGCATATAACAGCCTTTTAAATTCCCTGCCTCTACTTTATAAAAATGTTCACTCTCATCATACTCAAATTGAGCACCTAAATTTTGAAAACCAATAAAATGCGTATCTAATCTTCTGCGCCCTATTTTATCGCCACCCGGACGTGGAATATAACCCTTACCAAAGCGACTTAACAAAGGCCCCACAATCATAATAGATCCTCGTAGCGAAGCTCCTTTCTTTTTAAACTCCGGGCTGTTAAGATAATCCACATCAACCTCATCAGCTTGAAAGGTATATTCCTCAAAGCCGGTTTTTTCAACCTTTACTCCAAGTGAGCGCAGCAAGTCAATTAGTTTGTTAACATCTACAATGTCCGGAATATTGCTTATGGTCACTTTCTCAGGGGTTAACAAAACGGCACATAAAATTTGTAATGCTTCGTTTTTAGCTCCCTGTGGTACAATCTCTCCTTTTAAAGGAGAACCTCCAATTACTTCAAATTTGGCCATGTTTAATTAGGTTTAAATACTCTTACAAAGTTTAATATATAATAAAATAACTTGACTTCTTCCCCAAAATGTTGTTAACGATTCATTGTGTATTATGGCCGTACGCTATTTTATTTTCAGAAGCAGAGCACTCCATTTTTAAATAAAGTACATTATTGAATAAACTTTTAATACATGAACACCTAAGCTACTCAAGAACTTAAAAGCTTAAACAACCACTTTAAAAACCACAATATAACAAAATACGTCATGTGTAAATCGGAGGAAAATGAACTATTGTAAAGCATTTCGTGCTTTTTTAACATAATGTATATGGTTGATTAATAGGGTATAATTTATATTTGTTGATAAATTTATCTTTTTTGAGGGCAATTAAAAGGCAATATTGTTTTATATCCTGTATTTTATGCTTAACTTTGCTTTGAATAAAATAAACAGCACAATTTAAACTAGGCATAATTGCTAAGTGCTGTAAAGCATCTAAATGCTTTATTTGTCCCGGATTTTAGGCCGGTAAAATTTACAAATTAATATTCCCGGATGTTTCTGTGGTGGATAGTTTAAGGGTAGGTTTTGAGTTTTCCTACCCTTACATCCGGGTTCTTTACTCTTATTTACTAGCTCCTAAAAAAATACAACGCTATTTATAACTGTATCCTCATTTAAATAAATATAGAATATACAGAATAAACACCTGGTTTAATAGACATTAGAAGAATAAATAGTACATTTAATTTTAACATGAGTTTCATTTAATAAATAAACGGCTATGCGGCATAAACACCCAAAAAGCAGATTCAAAAAAATAATTTCTGTAAAAAGTTAATTTTGATTAACTTTTCAGAAAGTTTAGTGCAATAAATTAAAATAGTTAAGTATTTTACCCTCCCTTTTCTTTAATTCTTTTAATAGTAAAAAACATGAAAAAAGTATTTCTAATTTGGGCTTTTCTGCTTTTGTCTAAAGGGTTAATAATTGCTCAAAATATCGAAATTCAACATATATCTAAAGTAGAGCAAAAAAGGGCAATAAAAGATTATAACACACCAAAATCACTTTTACCCCATAATTACGACCTAAAATATTGTTCAATTAATTGGTCTGTTGACCCTGCTGTACGTTTTATTGCCGGAAATATTCAATACTTTTTTTTACATGATGACAGTTTAAGCCATTTTAAGCTCGAGTTAAGTGATAGCTTAACTGTTGACAGCGTTATCTTTCAAACTTCAAATTTGAATTTTATACATCAAAATAATTTACTAAGTATTCCATTTGTGCCTTATTTGCAAGCCGGTCAATTAGATTCAATAAGGGTTTATTATCATGGTGTTCCTAATTCTTCTAGTTTTGGCTCATTTGAAACAGATGTTCATGGCCCTAGTAATGTTCCGGTTTTATGGACTTTATCCGAACCTTATGGTGCTCGAGATTGGTGGCCTGTAAAACAAGATATGAATGATAAAATAGACTCCTTAGATATTTTTGTAAACACCCCTGTTGCTTACAAAGTAGCATCTAACGGAGTACTTGTTGGTGAAACCATAAATGCTTCAATAAAAACTACACATTGGAAACACCGATATCCCATAGCTGCTTATTTAGTGGCTTTTGGAGTAAGCGACTATACTATATTTACACAACAAGCACAGCTAAGTACAGGTATTTTAGATGTAATTAATTATGTCTATGACGAAGACTCAACAGAAGCCCAAATTGGGATTAATACTATGTTAAACCACCTTGTGTATTTTGATAGCTTATTTGTTCCCTACCCGTTTATGAATGAAAAATATGGACATTTACAATTTAATTGGGGTGGGGGAATGGAGCATCAAACCATTAGCTTTGTAGGAGGGTTTTCTTACGAGCTTTTGGCGCATGAACTGGCGCATCAGTGGTTTGGTGATATGGTTACTACCGGCTCATGGCAAGAGCTTTGGCTAAATGAAGGATTTGCCAGCTATTGCACCGGCCTTTGTTATGAACGATTTTCGCCCCAATTGTATTGGAAAATTTGGAAATCCAATCAAATTGATTTTATTACATCATCGCCCGGAGGTTCCGTTTTTGCTACCGATACCAACGATGTTTCTTTACTTTTTGATGCCCGGTTACGGTATAGCAAAGCAGCTATGCTCCTTCACATGATACGATTTAAAATAGGAGATACGCACTTTTTTAATGCTATTAGAAACTATTTATCTAACCCGCTGTTTCAATATGCTTATGCCCGAACAAGTGATTTAAAAAGTGAATTGGAGAGCGAAAGCAATCAAAATTTGAATGAGTTTTTTAATGACTGGTATTGGGGTGAAGGCTATCCGTCCTATCAGCTTCAATACCATCAGGACATGGCTAATAGTTTGCAATTTACCTTAAACCAAACGCAGTCTCATCCATCAGTTTCCTTTTTTGAAATGCCTGTTCCCATTAAATTTAAAAATTCAAGTTCCGATACAACCATCATTTTTGATCATTTGTACTCCGGGCAAAGTTTCACTTTACAGCTTCCCTTTCAAGCAGACAGTGTTATTATAGATCCAGATTACTGGTTGGTTTGTAAAGATAATGCAGTTACTGAAACACGCCAGGTGCAGATAAGATCGCAAATAAAGGCTTTCCCGAATCCGGGACTAAAAGTTCTAAATGTGTATTTACCCGAGAACGATCAATCAGAAATTGAGAAAATTACATACAGCACAAATGATGGTAAAACAACTCCCATCAATAAAAATATTTTAGAAAAAAGCAGCCCCGGAAAATATAAACTGGATGTTAGTTTCTTATCAACAGGTTTTTATACCTTTGCTATTTCAACACATCAGAGTAGCTATTATTTTCAATTTGTAAAGTTATAAATATGCATTCGTATAAATTTAAAATACTGTTCATTATTCCGTGTTTTCTCTTGTTTTACTCTTGTAAAAAAAACGGAACTGGTGGAAAAAACACCGTTATAGCAATGCCTAAACATCATGGTAAAACCATACCTAATGCAACCGTATATATTAAATATGGGGCTACTGAATTACCTGGAGAAAGTTCTGGTGATTATGATCAATCACAAATAGCAGTTAAAACCGGATCAGCAGATGCTCAAGCAAAATTTGAAGGATTACTAAAGGGAGATTATTATTTTTTCTCTGTAGGGTATGATTCCTCAATAAATGCTCCGGTTAAAGGAGGTGGGGCACTTAAAATAACTTCTAAATCGGGAACACAAGAATTAAACCTGGCCGTTACAGAATAGAAATTTTTACTTCAGTTTTTTCAATAACTTAAATTTAAGAAAAAGAAGGATATAGCGGGTATGCAACACATCCCTAAAGTTTTGAAATTAACGGGCTTTTGTTCAAAAACAAATAATTCTCATGCAGGGGAAATTAATTTTTATAACATTTTTGTCGCTATGAATAAGGCAAATTTAAAATCATGGATTGTTTTTCTAAGAAACAAGTACCTTATTACTTTAATATTTTTAGTAGTTTGGTTATTGTTTTTTGATCGCTATGATTTTATAACACAATACAAATCTGTACAGGAGCTTAACCACTTAATAGATGAAAAAGAATACTATTTGAGTGAAATTGCTAAAAATCAAAACGACTTACAGCGTTTAAATCAAGATCCGGAGTATTTAGAACGCTATGCTCGAGAAAAATATCTGATGAAAAAACCCGGAGAAGAAGTTTTTATTATTATTGATGAAAGTCCGGTTTCAAAAGAAAAAACAAATAATAAAACAGAAAAATTTTAACGATTTTTTATGAGGTTTAATTCGCTTGTAAGAACGGAATTAGAGAGCCTTGTTTTCGAAATTTTCCCAAAAATAATCTTTTTTAGTTTGCAATAATTTTATACATTTGCAGTCCTGAAAAATTAAGTAAATTCAGAAGCTGCGGATGTGGCGTAATTGGCAGCCGCGCCAGACTTAGGATCTGGTGCCGAGAGGCGTGGGGGTTCGAGTCCCTTCATCCGCACTCAATAAGAAAAAAGCCCTTGATACACAAGGGCTTTTTTTAGTCTATTAATTTCGGAAAAAATATAATTATTCCAATAATTAAAGCGGCTATAGCTGCCACAAGTACCGAACCGGCTGCTAAGTCTTTAACCGTTTTTATCTTTTTATCATACTCCGGCTTTGCCCAATCAGCCAATTTTTCGAGTGCCGTATTAAAAACCTCAGCAACCCAAACTAAGGCAATAGCAAAAATTATCAAAATCCATTCAGTACCCGTAATAGCAAAATACCATCCGGCACAAACAACTATAAGTGCCGATAATAAATGAATAGCTCCATGAGGCTCATTTTTTATGAAGTAAAAAAGCCCGGCTATGGCATTTTTTATACTTTTTATTCGAGTATAAGCATAATGTTGAAAGCTTTTTATTGTCATAAGTATTTTAAAAGTTATCCTCTATTGTTTAGGGCGCAAATTTACTTTCAAAAATAGTTGAAATTTTTCTTTGAATCTTGTTATTTATAAGATAATTATTTGTATTTTTACTTTAAATTGTTGTCTTAACTATTCAACTGCAATATTTTATTTTTTCTTTTCTAATTATGAAAAAAATGTACTTTAAAACTATTACAATCGGTTTTTTAACACTGTTTTCAGGAATTGTCGCTGCACAAACGTCTATTCCCAACAGTAGTGCTGTTACCCAAAATTTTGACGGAATGGGAGCGGGACTCATAACTCCTTCAAATTGGATAATGGAGAGAAGTGCATCTCCTACATGGGGAACAGGAACCGCCTCTTTAAATATCCAGGCTTCTTCCGGATCTCCAAATACTGGAGGCTTTTACAACTGGGGAACCTCTGGATCTGAAAGAGCTTTGGGGGTAATGTCTTCCGGGAGTTTTGCCAGCCCTAGTAGTGTTATGGCCTATTTTAGAAACACCAACTCTCAAACCCTTACAGGTCTTACTATTGATTATGACTTGGAGCGCTATCGTATAAATTCAGCTAGTGCCTCTGTAGCCTTTTACTATTCATTAGATGGGAGTACTTGGGTTTCTGTGTCTGCCGGAGATATTGCAGCAGCCAGCCTTCCAACGGGAAGCAGCAGCTATAGCTTTTCTCCCAGCGGAACGCCCTCAAGTAGCAACTGCGGAGTAATTAATAAAACGGGAATTACCATTAGTAGTTTATCAATAACTACGAATAGCGATTTTTACTTACGCTGGAATCTCAATACTACCGGCTCTAATTCTCAGGGAATTGGTATTGATAATTTTAGTGTAACAGCTACCTTTGCTCCAACAGCAAGCTTTCATACGGTAAATTTTACGGCTTCTTCAAGTGATTTTGCGTCATCTGAAAAATTTTCAGCAGCAGCAAATAATACAGATTACTATATTACTTTTGATGAAGATTATTTGTATTTCGGGGCTTTCCGAACATCAGGTACTTTTGGCTCAAGCGATAATTTTGCTATTTACATTGATACCGATCCAAGAAGTAATCCAACTACTGCGGGTAATGGGAGCACAGCCGGCCGAAATTATAACAGCGTAACACCAACTTTACCCTTTAGAGCCGATTATACTTCTTATGTCGAGCAAAGCTATACCGATCCATTGTACCTATACAATAGTGGATGGTCTAGTACCGGAGTTACGCCAAGCGCAACAACAAGCACTACAGCTCGCGAAGTTAAAATTGCATTAAAAGATATTGGCAATCCGGCTTCTGTTTATGTTTCTGTATGGATGGGATATAATGGCGGTATTTTTTCCAGTGCCCCGGGTACTGATGTAACCTCATCAGGAACACCTGTAATTACAGGTTATTTTGGAAGCTTTCCGGTATATAAATCAGGTATAAACCCCACCACCTATCGCTCTCAAAATACAAGCAGTGCAAGCGGTGGAGGTACAGCTATAAGTGATTTAACTTTGAGTAGCAACGGAAATATTGCCGATGATTATGGAGATATTACCCTGAGTAGCTCTGCAGTTGGTACAGTTTCGGTTGCTAATGCCTCATATACGGGTACATTAATACTGAGCAACACGTCAAGTGTTAGTTTAGGGACCAATAAATTAAATACCGGAGGAAGAGGAGTTGGCGGCACTGCCGGACAGCTCACTATTAACAGTACAGCCACCACACCTGTTAACGGGAGTGCCTTATCGGGAACTTTAGCCTTTTTAGGGAAAGGCTTAATTGACGGTTCAGGCACTCGAACTTTTGGGTCTAATTGTACTGTTGCCATTGCCGGAGGTGTTAATTTTACAGGAAGTGGAACAACAATTAACGGAAACCTGCAAATAAATCCTAATGGTTATGTAGATACTAATGTCCCGAACTACGGAAGTGGATCTACGCTCGTTTATAATTCGGGTTCTACTTACACTGCTGGAATAGAATGGACCAGTAATGCCATGAGCGGGAACGGTGTTCCTTATCATGTTTTAATTGGAAATGGAAATAACACAACTCTTAGCTTTGGTTCCTCTTCACAGTACCGTGCAGTACGTGGCGATATAACTACTGCTGCTGGGTCAGGTTTAACGCTTTCAAGCTCATCGGGCGGAGATTTATATGTTGCCGGTAATTTTACCAACAACGGTACATTTACCCATAGCTCTAGAGCCGTATTTTTTAATGGAACTGCAGCTCAAACTATTTCAGGAACACTAAACGGGTCAGGAGCTACTAATTTTTTCCCTTACTTGTATATAACCAATACTAGTGCTGCGGTGAGTTGCGGTGTAAGCGTAAATACCGGAACAAGCGGAATGAGTAGTTTTTCAGTAAATTCAGGCAGTACGTTCAATCAAACTGCAGGCACTTTTACCCTTGTTAGCGGTGCTTTAGGTACTGTTAACGGAACATTTAAAAATAGTGGGGCAACAATTACCAATACAGGCACAATGACTATAGCCTCTACCGGAACATACGAACATGCAATGAATGGGGGTACCGTAGGATCTTGTACCTGGAGCGCAGGTTCTGTTTGCCATATAACCGGAACTACTACAAACGGTCCGGGAGGATTAGGTCAAACTTTTTCAGACTTTAAATATAACGCTGCTACCCAATCTAGTGGGGCTAATTTAAGCTTAACAAGCTCTTTTAGTTGCCGCGATTTCTTAATGAATAATAGTAACTCCTATAACTTAGGTTTAATAGCTGGAACTTCAGCAACAGTTACTATCAATCGCGATTTAAAAATATCAGGGGGTAATTTAGTAGGCTCAACCGGGGCCGGTAATTTAACTCTTAATCTTACTGGAAAGTTTGAACAAACCGGGGGTTCTTTTAACTTTAATTCGGCTGCAGGTACTAGTACCATAAATCATACCGGTGATTTTAGTCAGTCATTGGGTTCATTTACAAGAACGGGAACTGGTGCTGCTTCTTGGAATTTCTCAAAAGTTGGAGTTCCTTTGGCTTATGCGGTACAAAACATAACGCAAAGTGGAGGTACTATGACAGGTACATTTACTTTTAGAGCCGGAATAACAGGCCCAACATATTCACTTCCAACCTTAACAACTAATTTGAACATTGGTTCAGGAGCTACATTTACCAATGCCTCAGGATCAGGAATTGATTTTTCAACTTATGTTTTAAGCGGCAACGTTTTAACTTTAAACAATGGAGGGACCTTAATAAGTGCTAACCCGAATGGTTTTGTTACAGCTCCTACAGCAAGTGGTTCAATTCAAACAACAACCAGAAATTCTGCAACCAGTGCTAATTTTGCTTTTAGTGGAACTTCTGCTCAAGTTACGGGTAATTGGATGCCTTCTACCGTTGTTTATTTATCTTTAGCAAACACTTCGGGGGTTACTTTAACAAACAGCACAAACATAGTTGCCGGTGCGCTAACATTTGTTACTAGCGGAAATCTAACTTTAGGAGCCAGCAACTTAACCTTATCTTCCGGAGCTACTATCAGTGGAGCATCTGCAACACAATATGTAAAAACGAACTCAACAGGAAAACTTATTCAAACAGTAGCAGCTTCCAATGTTACTTTCCCTATTGGTCAATCTTCGTATAATCCAATAACATTAAATAATAGTGGTACTTCAGATACATACGGCATTCAAGTGCTTGACTGGGTAGCCAGCCCAACCCCGGCAGCTTATGACGAAACCAAACTCATAAAAAGATACTGGTCTGTAACTGAAGGAACAGCAGGAGGAGGGAATCTAACTACTGCCTCAGGATTACAATATAACACCGGTGAAGAAGGAAGTAATTTTGCCGCAGGAGTTCAATTAAAAATAGGAATTCATAATGGAACATCTTGGAATACTGTAAATGCTACAAGTAGTGGCTCAGGACCTTATGTGGTAAATCCTTCATCGGCATTTGCTCCGGCTAGTGCAAATTATACTTTAGGCATCGGAAAAGATGATGGATTTGCTGTTCCTTCTACTACCTATAATTGGGACGGTAGTGCAGGAGATAATTTATGGGGAACCGCTGCAAACTGGACTCCTGCCGGAGTGCCTAACTTAACCGATGTGGTAATTATTGATGCAGCTAATTATATTAACCCTTTAATAATGGGGGCCACCGATAACAGAACAGTAACAGACTTTACCGTGCAAAATGGGGGAGCTTTTACTATGAATAGTACGGCTACCTTGAGTGTTACTGGAAATTATATATATACTAGTGCCTCGGCTCCTACTTTTAATTGTACCAGTACGCTTAATATTACTGGGTCAGTTTCACAAAATATTCCGGCACATAATTATGGGAATTTGAATTTAGCCGGAGGTGCACGGGTTTTGGCAAATAGCGGTACAATAGGAATTTGTGGCGTATATACTCCTGGTTCGCCAACAACAATTACCGGAAGCACCATCAATTATAATGGTTCGGGAGCACAAACCATTACCACTACGGCATACAATAATTTATCTATTAGTAATGCTCGTGCATCTGCAAACATTACTTTACCTGCCGGAGCCATAACTGTTGGAGGTGTTTTTGATGTCTCATCATTAAGTGTATTTACTCCGGTTGTAAACGCATCAAGTATATTTGACTTTACTTCTGCATCTTCACAAACTATTCCGGCTTTTTATTACGGACAACTTAATAATTCAGGTAACGGAAACAGAACTTGGGCTAGCTCAGGAACAATTGATATTGCTCAGGGCTTTTCACCGGGTACAGGTACGCATACTATTACCGGAAGTACCGTAAGGTATTCAGATGTGAGTGCAACCACTTGGAATTTAACCAACTTTACTACTAATGTGGCGGCAAGAAACTATAACAACCTGGAACTTACCGGTGGGGCCAGCACAACATGGCAATTAGCCTCTGCATTTAATATGGGATTAACAGGAAATCTCAATTTGACAGGGTCAGGAAAACTAATTGGTAACGCTAGCGGGTCGGCTGTAACTTGGAATATAGATGGTAATATGGTTGTGAATAATGGAGGAATAATACATTTAGCCAACAGTACCGGTAATGCAACTTTCAATATTTCAGGGAACACCTCAATCAGTAATGGTTCGCTAGTAATGGTTGCATCTGCAACAGGTTCAGGAGTCGTTTCATCAATGACTACCGGAGATTTAACCTTAAGTGGTACGGGATCGCTAAACTTTGATGCAGCCGGAAATTCGGCTTATGGGAATCTTACTGTTAATGGAAACTTAAACGTAACCAGCACAGTGGCCGGGGCTGTTAATTTAGGTTCCGGATCTGCTAACGCCAATAATACACTAAATATTAAAGGAAACCTAACCAAATCTGGGGCCGGAACAATAGCGCTCTCAGGGTCTTATAGTCCTACTGCTATTATTAATTTTAATGGTACTGGAACACAAACCTATTCTTATTCTGGGGCAGCTATGACCGGAGGAGGAATTACGCTTACGAGTGGAAGTACCTTGCAATTAGCCAGTAATTTAGTGGCTGCAAACAGTGCAAATGCCAATCCTATAAATATTGCCGGAGTGCTCGACTGCGGCTCTTATCAGGTTCAGGCTGCTCATGCTAACAATACCTTTGCTTTAAATGCAACCGGAACTTTAAAAACAGCATCCGCAAGCGGTGTTAGCGGTACTGTTTCAGGCTATACTACAACTCCATCTTTTGCAAGTGGGGCTACTTTTGAATTTACAGGAACAGCTGTTAATACCGGATTTAGTGCCTTTACTGGAATTACGATCAGCAATCAATATACGCTTACTTGGATTGGAAGTACAAGCCTTACCTTAGACAAATCAATTAATTTGAATGCGTTTAACTTTACAAATAACGGACTCGTATTTCTAGGAAATTTTGACATCTTTATTCCATCATCGGTAGGAGCTTTAACAGGAACAGGCTTTGGAGTTTCAAAAATGTTTGTAACGAACGGTACCGGAAGTTTAAGCAGAGCAGTGCTATCGGGTGGAACTGGGTTGCCGTTTACATGGCCTATAGGTGAAAACACAGGAACAACTGAATATACGCCAGTTACCGTAACATCAATTGCATCTGCTGGAATTAATGGAACTGTAGCTTTTAGAGTTGTTGATGGGGTTCAGCCCAATATGACTCCGGCTATTAGTTATTTGAGCAGGTACTGGCCATGTACAGTAACGGGCTTTAATAGTACTTATACTTTATCGGGTTTAACTTTCGACTATTTTGCATCTGATATTGTTGTAGGCCCAGAGTCTTCTTTAAAAGCGAATGCTTATAATAGTACAGGAGCTTATTGGACGCAAATTGGCACTTCATCTGCCAGTTCTGGAGTTTTAACTATTACCTCTGGAGTTTCTGGCACTTTTATGCCTACAAATGGTACTTATGATATTACAGGACGAATAGACGTTCCGGTTTATTACCAAACGGTAGCTAGTGGCACTTGGCAAACATTAACTTCCTGGGAGGTGTCCTCAGACCCTTTGTTTATTAGTCCGGCAGGCACAACTCCTGCAGCGCCACCAAATAATAATAACAGCTTGGGAATTACGATAAGAAACGGACATACCATTACTACTGCTAGTACAATTATTGTAGATGATTTGATTATCCAGTCGGGTGGCGTCATGAGCACAAGTAATAATAGTTTTACCATTGCAAATGGCTCAGCAAGCCCTGATGTGTTGGTTAATTCTGGTGGAACACTTCAGTTTACTTCATCATCAAACAATGCATTAGTTATAAATACAGGTGCCTCCCTTAGTGTTGAAGGCCTATTAAAGCAAAGCGGATCAGGAAGCCCTGATGTTGTAAATAATGGGACAATTACTATAGCAGCAACAGGCACCTATGAACATGCTCGTAATGCCGGAATAGTTCCCCCATGCACATGGAATAGCGGAAGTACTTGTCTTATTACAGGAACAACATTTAATGCACCATCGGGTTTGAATCAAAACTTCCATCATTTTACAGTTAATAGTACTTTAGGTAATAGTGTTAATTGCTCAGGAAATTTACAAACTGTAAATGGAAATTTAACAGTTACTACCGGAGCAGGTTCAGGCTATGGATTTAGATTAGGAGCCGGAAATAGTTATACTTTAAGCGTTGCCGGAGACTTAATTATAAATAATGGTATTTTAGATGGGAATAGTGCTGGTTCGAGCACTGCTACCGTAAATGTTGCCGGAAACACTACAATAAGCAATAGTGCTTCTAAAATTACTAAATCGGGTGCTTCAACACATACCTGGAACTTTAACGGAAACTTTACTCAAAATGATGGAACTTTTGAAATGAATGAAGGGGGCTCGAGTAATACCACTGTTAATTTTAAAGGTGATGTGGTAATGAACGGAACTATGAAAAGAACCAATGGAGGAACCCATATTGTTAATTTTATTAAGAGTGGCGGTGGTACACAAACCTGGACACAGGGCGGTACACAAGGGACAGGAGCTATTACTTGGAATATGGGTGATGGCGTAACAACGAATACTGTAAAATTATTGTCAAATATTAATTTAGGTTCATCTGCACATAATTTTTATGTTGGTAATGGGGCAACTTTTGATATGCAGGCATTTACACTTAGTGGTACAAGCACAAATTTTACTATGAATGCAACGGCTAAAATTAAAATGGGACATGCCAATGGTATTGCCGCTAGCGGTTTAAGCGGAAATGTTCAAAACGGAGGTAGCACTCGTGTATTTCCAGGAACAGCATCATATACTTATACCGGTACTGTAAATCAAATAACCGGTAATGGCTTGCCGAACACTTTAACAACAACAGGCGTTATTAATATTGCTAACACCGGAACCAGTGGTAACAACACAGTAACACTAACTACCAATAACACCACAACACCAACATTAAATTTAATAAGTGGTTTGTTTGCCGCAGGAACAGGACAAACAATTAACATTAGTACCGGAGGCAATATTGCTGCAACTGGAGGTGATTTTGAAACAGGTGCACCTGCCGGCACTGTTAATTTCCCGGGCTCAGGAACCTGGAGTGGCACCTCAAATCCATATAATGTAAACATTGCCGGAGGTGTTAATTTTGGAACGGGTACCGTTACTATACAAAATGCCGGAATACTCCTGATTAACAGTGGCGGTTGGGTTGACACCAATCCTTCTGCTTATGCTACAGGTTCTAGTTTAAGATACAATATTGCAGGTAACTACGGTCGCGGAAAAGAATGGAGCACCTCTTCCGGAAAAGGGTACCCACATCATGTACAACTTTATAATACCACAGTTTTAGACCCATCCGCATTGGGAGCCAATGCTGCTGTTCCCTTTACCTGCGGAGGAAACTTAACTATTTTAAATACGGCAGCACTCTATATGGATTATGGTGGTAATAATATGACCACAGCACTCTCAATAGGTGGAGATTTGAACCTTGCCGGAAGTTTGTCAGAGTCAGGAGCTGTAGGGGGAGACATATTTATTGCCGGAAATTGGAATAATAATGGTACTGGAACAAACTTTTATCCTAACTCAAGAGCAGTAACCTTTAATGGAAGCACACCACAAACCATTGGAGGAACAAACACTACAGTGATTCCGTTTTCATACCTCATAATTAATAATGCTTCTGGTGTAACTTTAACATCCTATCATGTTGGGGTTAACAACCAGCTTACTTTAACATCAGGTAATATTACTTTAGGAAATTATAATCTTAAGCTAAATGGACTAAATACACCTTTATCCGGAGGGTCATCTTCTGCTTATATTGTAACCAACGGAACAGGAGCGTTTTCCAGAAACTTTAATAATACAGCAACACTTTTCCCTGTGGGCCCTAACGCGAGTATTTATGCCCCGGCTACTTTAAATCAAAGTGGTACAGTAGATGATATTGCTGTTCGTGTTAAAACAGCTCCGGCTTTTGATCAAACTTTAAATGACGACAATCAAATGGTTAATTTACAATGGTATTTGAATGAGTCAGTTGCTGGCGGCAACAATTTAGAAACAAACTTCCAATGGCCTTTAAGTTCTGAGGCAGGTGGCTTTATCAGAGGAAATGGCGTATTCCAAGGAGATTGGAATGGAGCTAGTTGGCAAGTAAGAAGCTCTACATTGTCAGGTGGAGGGCCATACTTATCATCATCAAGTGTAAACTATAGTGGAAATTTAAGTAACCGTTTGTTTGTATTAGGCAATATTAATGGCATTATTGGCTGTGTAAATACGGTAGCATCGGGCGACTGGCACAACACAAGTACTTGGGTTGGCGGTGTTATTCCTCCAATTTCATCAACGGTATGTATTTCTCATGCCGTTCAAATAACAAGTGGTAATACCAATAATTTAAGTTCTGTTACCATTAACTCTGGTGGTAGTATTGATATTGATGCTACACGCTATTTAGTGTTTGGATCGGGTGGTATATTAACAAACAGCAGCGGTTCAACAACAACTATAACAGGTGCAGGGGGGCTTCAATTTTTAGGTGCTGGTACTATTGCCGGTGGAAATGATATTGTATTAAATAGTGCAGAGCTAAATGGTGCTGCAACGCTAAGTACCGGTCTAACGGTTAATGGTATTCTTCAGTTAAATTCAGGAGCTTCTGTTAGTGCAACTCCTGTTTATGGAGCTTCTTCTTCATTGATATATCACACCGGAGGCAGTTACAATGTAAATGTGGAATGGACTGGCAATAGTAGTACTGCAGGCTTAGGAGTTCCTAATAATGTTATTGTTAGAAATGCCACGGTGCTAAATATGCCGGGCACGAATCGTGGATTAGCAGGAACTATATCGATAGAAGCTACATTGAATATGGGCGGAGGTGATTTATACGTTTATGGTGACTGGACACGAGATGCACTTACTGGAATATTTAATCCAAATGGGAAAGCTATTTTCTTTAATAGATCAGGTACTCAAATAATAACCGTTTTGGGCGGTGGTACTGAGGCTTTTGATTATCTTGTACTTGATAAACCTTCAGGAAGTGTTCTGTTAAATAATACGGATCTTACAAATATTACAATTAACGCTAGTGTTGGGAACGTATTACAGTTATTAAACAATAGCTCACTGGATCTAAATGGAAACACTCTAAATCTTAACAACGCTGGAGGTAATATTTTGGTAGCAACAGGCCCTAGAAGTATTATGAGCACTTTAGCTAATGCTCGTGTTGAAATTAATGCCAACAAAACCGTAAGCAGTTCATTAGGCGGCAGTCTAATTACGGGCAGCAATGTAAAATTGGTTTTACATTCAGGGCTTGATTTTGGTTCAAATTTAAGCACTGTTAACGGTATTTTAGAGAT
>CAUJCU010000022.1 GCA_963169745.1 Bacteroidota bacterium | reverse complement strand
GGTCGGTATATCCTAATCCATCATCAGAGCACGGAATAACTTTAGTAAATGGGGCATTAACACAAGGCCAAATAGACTTGCAAGTATGTGATGTAACAGGCAAGCAAGTTATGCAAAAACAAATAACAGTTAACCCGAAGGGCGACAGGCAATTTATTCCTTTAGAGCAATTAAGCACCGGAATTTATTATCTAACAGTAAATGATGGAATGGCTGCTAAAACAATTAAGATAATTTTAAAACCCTAAACAGTTTCAGCTTTTGGCAAATAATATAATAAATGGAACAAAACACAATAAAAGCTATTGATGAACTAATAAATTCATTTCAAAAAAATGCTTATACTGAAAAGGAGGTTAAAGCGCTACTCCAATATTTGGTAGCGTTAAAACTTCCGGAGGATCAACCCGGCATTCATGCTATTATTAAAGTTTTAGGTTTTTGCACTAAGGATTTTGTAAAAGAATTAATAATAAAAACAATACAATCGCTTGAAGCATCTCATCCTATAAAACCATTATTGCTTTCTGTTTGCTGGGAATCAGGGCTAGATTATGAAGCCTATTTGCGGGTCTTTGTAGATATACTCCTCGAAACCAATGAACTTGCTGCCATCGAAGCCAATACGATCATAACTGAGCTTATGCCTAACAAAGAAGCATTGAAACAGGCTATTGAAGCAATAAACAACTCAGAACAAAGTGCCTATTCTCCTACACATCGAGTTTTAATCAATGATAGCCTACAGTTTATTTTAAATCAATATAATTCTTTGCAATGAAAAACCAAATATTATTAATTCCAATAACTCTAGTACTACTACTTTTTTCGCAATGTAAAAAGCTATCCAAGGAAGTAGAATGTATGTCACCGGGCAATATCCTTCAAAAGGAACTTAATAATAACTCGATTACGATATCTTGGGACATAGCTGAGAGCGCTTCCCAGTATTTGCTTGAATATCGAAAACAGGGAGACCCAACTTTTACTGTAATACGGGTTACTTCAGGTACTAGTACTCAAGTTAAAAATTTGGCAGCAGGAACCACTTATGAATATAGAATGCAGGCCAATTGTCCGTCATCTAACTCCAAATATTCAGAAATAAAGCAATTTAAAACCTTAACGAATAACGAGGTTTATATTATTAAAAAATGGCGAATACTTTTTTATAAAGAGAATAACGTTCAGTTATTTTTAGGTCAGGATGATTACCTAGATTTCATGTCGGATAATAATCTTAAGCAATCTCTTACCGTTGGAGGAACTTCGGTAGTAAATTCAGGTACTTGGGCGTTTAACAGTTCCATTGATTCGGTACAATTAAATTTGAATACCGTTAAAAAGTGGAAAATTCAAAAACTAGATGAAGAGAATCTTCTTTTAATAAAAAATGCTCCTGCTCCATTAACTACAGTTGATTCTGTCTCGGCAAAAAAATTCTAAACGATAAAAAATTAAAAGACCGTCAGAAATAACTCGGACGGTCTTGCGGTGGGCCCACTTGGAATCGAACCAAGCACCTACTGATTATGAGTCAGTTGCTCTAACCGAATGAGCTATAGGCCCTAATCATATTAAAGGTCGTAACCTTGAATTGATTTTAAGGTCGCAAAAATATACATTTGTACGGTTTTATCAAATAAAAAGTGGAACTTCTACATCCAGTACTAAAAAATATCTTTTTTGACTCCATAATTTTTGATTTTGGCGCTGTAATTATTGATATAGATTACAATAAAGCAAAACTGTCTTTTGAGAAATTAGGGGTAAAAAAATTTGATGACTTATTCTCTAAAGCAGCACAAAACAACTTGTTTGACAATCTTGAAAAAGGGCTTATTAGCGAAAACGAATTTAGATTGGAAATAAAAAAATATGCCGGAATACAATTACAAGATGAAGCGATTGATGCCGCATGGAACAGCATGCTTTTTAGTATTCCTCAAGCACGCTTTACACTTTTAGAACAGCTTTCCAAGCAATTGCCATTATACTTACTCAGCAATACGAATAGCATTCATGAAAGAGCCTTTGAAACTCAAATAGATGAACAATATGGGTACAAAAAATTCAAATCGTTCTTTACGAAAATTTATTTCAGCCACCATATACACAAACGCAAACCCGATTTGGAAATATTTCAATATGTCATAAACGAAAATAAATTAAACCCGCACACCACTTTATTTATTGATGATTCTCCCCAACATATTGAAGGAGCTATAAAAGCTGGCCTACAAGCCTTTTACCTGCAATACCCAAACGATATTGTAAATTTATTTAAACTAAAAAACCCTTAAAGCCTTATTGGCTTTTACCCAAAAGATACTTAGTGTTGAACTATAAACTTCCCATTAAATAAGGGCCCCCCATTATAATCAACAAAACGATAAAAGTAAAGCCCAGGGGCTAATGGCTGAGTATTATACCGAATAAAATTTGAGTTTACTTTAAACGAATGAATTCGCTTTCCGCTAAGACTAAAAATTTCTACATGCGATATGTGATTCGACTCTTTAAAGTTAAAATTAATAAAATCGTTGGCAGGGTTAGGGATAGCCATTCCCCAATCATCGTGCTTCACTGTGTTTAAACCTGTGGTAGATGTCCCCCATTGAATATCATCAACCCATAACGTAGATCCTAACTGTCCACCCGCTACCATACTCGAAGAAAAAACTATTAAAGCAGAATCAGGTAAAATAGAAGTTGGGAAATTAGGGTTATTATCTAAAATAACATAATTCAAATTAAACAAACTACTACTCGTAATTTTGGCAAGTCCCATGGCTAATGTGTCCCTTTTATAAGTTGGTGCACCTTGTCTTTTATACAGAATTACTTGTGCAAAACCAGTATCTGTACCTTGTGGAAGATAACGGGCATAAAAAGCTAATGAGTCTTGTCTTTGGGTAAAAGGATAACCTAGTTTTACGGGTGGAGACGAAAAGCCGATAAACCCAGTTAACATAATTCCGGAAGTACCAGGTAACAAACCATTGGTAAATGAAGCAATACTGCTTACATCAGAAGTGGTAATTTTTGCTGATGTATTTATTGAATGGAAAACAGTAGTATCTCTCAAAACCACATTAGGCACCGCAATTTTTGCTGATGCCCAGCCTTGTGGATTACCGGATATTCCAGTCCATGGCATTTCAAAACCAAAATCTACAACTTGGGCGTTAATAGATAGACTTAAAGAAAATAAGGCAAAAAGAATTAGAATAAATTTTTTCATGTTGAGTTTATTTATTTTTAAAAATGGAGTTGTTTTAAATACATTTGAATGGTATTTTCGATACCAAAGTAAAGCGCATCACTAATTAACGCATGACCTATAGAAACTTCACTTAATGGTGTAACATGTTCTTTAAAGTATTTTAAATTTTCTAAATTTAAGTCGTGTCCTGCATTAATACAAAGCCCCAAAGAGTGTGCAATTTCAGCAGCTTTTACATAAGGCATAACAGCTTGTTCTTTATCTAGTGTATAGTTATGTGCATAGCTTTCAGTATAAAGCTCTATACAATCGGTACCGGTCTTAAGAGCATAAATAATATTTTGCGGTTCAGTATCTACGAAAATTGAAGTTCTGATTCCGGCATTTTTAAATTGCTCGACAATATTACTCAAAAATGATTCGTTTTTTTGTGTATCCCATCCGGCATTGGAGGTAATTGCTCCCGGAGCATCGGGCACAAGCGTAACCTGATGTGGTTTTATTTCTAAAATGAGAGCTATAAAATCGGAAGAAGGATAGCCTTCAATATTCAGTTCTGTACGAACTATATTTTTAAGGACTCGTACATCGGTGTATGTAATATGACGCGCATCAGGACGTGGATGTATTGTTATACCTTGCGCCCCAAAAGCCTCACAGGCAATAGCAAATTTTTGAACATCTGGTATATTCCCCCCTCTGGCATTACGCAAGGTGGCAACTTTATTGATATTTACACTTAATCGGGTCAAGGTTTAACTAAATAAAACACTACCTCCGTAAATTGATTTAATAGGGTTTACAATCATAGTCGGAATTTGAGCCTCATTGGTTATAACTTGACGCTCATCAGTACCTGCTAAAATTTCGGGAAATCCCATTTCTTGGCTATTTACAACAGCAATTAAATCGGCATCTATTGAAGCAGCATAACTTAAAAATTGTTTTACAAAGTTTCCTGAATCTTCTAATTCATGAACATCAAAATCTAAATTGTTGGCTTTTAGTTCGTTCTTTGCTAAGGTTACATTGTTTTTAACTGTATTGAGTAAAAAGGGATCAGTTTGATGAGGAAATACAATATGAATCTTACTGTCAAACACTTTAGCTATACTAATAGCTAAGGAGAGTTTTTGTTTGCTGTCTTTAGATAAGTCAAAAGGCAGAACAATGTTATTATAACCTTTTCTAAACCCTCTTTCTTGAACTACGATAAATGGAATAGGGCTGTGTGTAATTACTTTAACGGCATAACTCCCGGTTAAGTATTGCATGCCCTTAACACCATGTGTTCCCATAACAATTAGTTTGGCTTTTAATTCACTGGCTACTGCTCCTATATCATCAAAAATATTGCCCAACCGAGTTTTATATAGAACTTCTAAGTTGGTCTTTTTTATTATGTCTTGAGCCTGATCTTTCAACTTTTGCTCAGCAGCTTCTTTTTCTTTTTCCTTACCAATAATATGGAGCAACACCAATTCTGAGTTTGCAATTGATTGGCATAAACCAATAGCGTGTTCAACAGCATTATCAGCTACCTTTGAGAAATCAGTAGGAACAATAACAACTATCTTTTCCTGATTCATATGCACGTTAATTTTAATATTTTAGGCTACGAATGTAATAAAAAATAGAACTAAAGTTCGCAGTTTAAAAAATAAAACGAACTAACTTATGATTAGACAATAAACAAAAACAGGGTTTTAGTTTAACAAATACCAATTTCTTAACAAAAAAGTATGAAGAATAAAAAAATAAGATAAATTTGCAGCAAATAATACCTCTTATACACGAGATAATGATGTTAAATGATTTACGCAAAACCAAATCTGTAAAGCGAAATACAGTTGGTTCTATCAGCAAGTGGATAGTTGTTTCTACCCTGTCAATACTTGGTTTTTCCAATTCTTTATCTGCAACTAATTTTAATGTTACCAATACCAACGACAACGGTCCGGGTTCATTAAGAGCAGCTGTTGTTGCAGCCAATTTTGACGCTTCAGCAACACCAACAACTCCACATATAATTGACTTAACAGGGCTTTCGGGAACTATTGTACTCGATTCGGCACTTACGGATATTCGAAATCATGTTATCCTAAATGGGCCCAGCAATAATGGATTGACCATTGAAAGAAACATTTCAGGCGCTGGTTTCTCGGTGCTAACTTTTAAACCAGTGGGCCTGTTAGCTCTTACTGCTGAAATGAACAACCTGGTAATTACAAAAGGATCTAGTTTAACTGGAGGTGGCGTTTATGTTGAAAACACCAACCTTACTATAAATAAATGTAGGATAACTAAAAATTTTGTGAACAATGGCTTAGGTGGTGGAATTTGCACGAACAATGCGAATGTAACAATTAATAAAAGTACCATTGATTATAACACTAACTTAGCTGGTTTAGGTGGTGGAATTTATATGAATTTTGGGTCACTAAATATGACCAACTCAACTGTTTTTGGTAACCGTGCGGCAATTGGTGGAGGTTTAGACAAAGCGACTATAGGTACTGTCGTAATTAAGAATTGTACTTTTGCGTATGATACTGCTGATGATGTTGGTGGAGGTATTTACGTCAACTTAGGAAATGTGGAGGCCAACAACACAATTATTACCGGAAATACCGCAGTTAATGGCGCTTCAGCTGTATTTGGTAATTTGTTTTCGAGCAATGGACATAATTTGGTGGATAATGCATTGGGAATGAATTTTACCGGAAACACCACAGGAAATGTTTTAGGATTACAAACCAATAAAGTAATAAGCAACCAACTACAAAATAATGGAGGGGTTACACCTACTGTTCTACTTCTTGCGTGTAGTGGAGCAATTAATGCCGGGACTAATGTAGGCGCACCTGCTACTGATCAAAGAGGTTTTGTTAGAGCGAACTATGGCTCTGCGTATGATATTGGTGCCGTAGAGTATAGTGGTCCTGTAGTGCAAGATCAATTTGTTTGTGGAACCCAGACAATAACTATTGTGGCATCAGGAGCTACTAATTATCGTTGGTATGATGCAGCTGTTGGAGGAAATATCCTCTTGGAAGGCTCTAATCTTTTTACTGCTACGGTTAGTAGTGATACTACTTTTTGGGTGGTTGATTATACCCCAGATTGTGAAAGTCCAGTACGAGTTCCGGTGCATATCACTAAATACCAAGCAGCTCTTCAGCCAGTAGTTTCTGCTATTGGAAGTACAACTTTTTGTCAAGGCGATAGTGTTGTTTTAAGCTCAAGCACTTCTCCGGATTATGCCTCATATCAATGGGCTCCGGGATTAGATACCACAATTTCTATGACGGCCCACACATCAGGTTCTTACAGTGTTACAATTACCGATAATAATGGCTGTACTGCCCAATCCAATAGTGTTACTGTTACGGCACTTCCGCTACCTATTCCGGTAATAACACCTAGTGGGTCAACTGTAATCTGCCAAGGGTCTAGTGTAAATTTAACCTCTAGCTCTTCAACTGGTAACCTTTGGAGTACCGGAGAAACTACTCAAACTATTACTGTTAGTTCTGCTCAAACCGTTACCCTTACAGTAACCGATGCTAATGGTTGCAGTGGAACTTCTGCACCGCTTCAGGTATCTATTGTGCCTACATCACCTCCGGATCCTGTAATTACAGCCTCCGGATCTTTAGATATTTGTGTTGGATCATCAGTAACACTTACGTCTAGTTATGCCAGTGGAAACGTATGGTCTCCTAACAACGAAACCACTGAAAGTATAACGGTTACACAAGCCGGAACGTACTCTGTTACTTTTACTGACGCTAATGGCTGTTTTGCAACCTCACTTCCTGTTATTGTAAATATGTTGCCTCAGGTTGCCCCACCGGTAGTCTCAGCTATCGGAGCTACAACCTTTTGTGAAGGAGATTCAGTGGTGCTTTCTGTAACTTCTTCTATGGGTAGTATTACTTGGAATCCCGGAAATATTGTTGCCCAATCTATAACGGTAACAAATACGGGCAGTTACACAGCAATGCTTACAGATGCCAATTCTTGTACCGCAGTATCATTGCCTGTAGATGTTGTTGTAAATGCCAATCCGGCTCAGCCTTCTATTAATGTATTTGGTGCCACAACATTCTGTCAAGGTCAAAGTGTTACCTTGTATAGCAGTAGTAATATGAATAACTTATGGACTCCTGGGGGACAAACAACGAGTTCTATTATAGCTAATTCATCAGGATCTTATGTTGTTACAGTTACTAATTCTGAAGGCTGTACGGCAGTTTCTGACCCAGTTCTTATTACAGTTTTACCTGAACCAACTGCACCTGTAGTTACCGCCAATGGACCAACTACTTTCTGTATTGGCGAATCAGTAGTGTTAAGCTCCAATATCGCCAATAATATTGTATGGAGTAATGGTTTCATTACTCCGGATATAACAATTTCCTTATCGGGGAATTACAGCGTTACAGTTACAGATTCAAATGGTTGTTCTGCTCAATCTAATATCATTGATGTAGTAGTTAATAATCCCGGAATTGCTCAAATATCAGGGAATAATCAATTCTGCTTAGGAGGCTCTACCCAATTAGCAGCATCTAATGGAAGCGGCTTTTTATGGTCGCCTAATGGTGAAACTACGCAAACTATAAATGTTACTACTTCAGGTATATATACAGTAACTGTTACCGGGCCTAATGGTTGTACATCCACTTCTGCACCATTTCTTGTAACCAATTACGTGAATTCACCGGTAACGGTTAGCCCTAGTGGAACAGTACAAATATGCGATAATAGCTCAGTTGTACTTACTTCGTCAATAAGCTCAGGGCTTGTATGGTCGCCAAATAGTGAAACAACACCTTCAATTACGGTTAGTGATGCCGGTTCTTATTTTGTTACAGCAACAGATTCTAATGGCTGTACCAGTACTTCAAACATTGTTACTGTAATTGAACTTCCGTCACCGCCACAACCAATTATTACTCCTGCCGGACCCATAGTTCAATGCGGTGGCAGCGTAGTTTTAGAAACTCCTATGATGCAGAATTCTACCTATTTATGGAGTGATAACATAACCGACACTACCCAAATTAGTGTGAACCAATCGGGGGCCTATAGTGTTACTGTAACGGCTAACAATGGCTG
This sequence comes from Bacteroidota bacterium, assembly GCA_963169745.1. Lineage (GTDB taxonomy): Bacteria > Bacteroidota > Bacteroidia > UBA4408 > UBA4408 > CAIKXD01. The sequence goes on along the minus strand of CAUJCU010000022.1, from coordinate 59,651 downwards.
TTCTAGTACATCCAATCCAACATTAGTTACTATTGAATCTATGCCGGTAGTTAACTTAGGTTCAGATATTACGCAATGTGGAGGCACTGTAACTTTAAATGCAGGAAATCCAGGGGCAACTTATTTATGGAGTACAGGAGAAACAACCCAAAGTATTTCACTTAGTTCTTCTGCTTCGGTTTCGGTTATAGTTACAAATTCTTGTGGTAGTGTAACAAGTAATACGATTACCGTTACAATTAACAATACACCGGTAGCACCTACAGTTAGTCCATCAGGCCCTTTAGTTCTATGCAATGGAACAAGCCAAACCTTAACCTCAAGTGCTGTGGCTGGAAATCTTTGGAACACAGGCGAAACTACTTCGACTATTAATGTAAGTGTGTCGGGTAATTATTTTACTACCATTACTGATGTTAATGGATGTACTGCTGCTTCCAATATTGTCGCTGTAACTATCGATAATCCTATTACACAAGTAAATATAGGGAATAACATAACACAATGTGGAGGCTCGGTAACCTTAAATGCTGGAAATCCAGGAGCAACTTATCTTTGGAGTAATGGTGCAACCACCCAATCTATTACAGTATCCGCCTCTGGTGTTTATTCTGTTGAAGTCAGCAATGCTTGTGGCTCAGTAACTAGTAATGCCGTAAACATTACAATCCATCCACTGCCAACAGTGCCTATAATAACGGCATCAGGGCCATTAGCATTTTGTCAGGGATCATCTGTAGTTCTTAGCTCTTCAGAAGCTAATGGAAACACTTGGTCAACAGGAGCCACTACACCATCTATTGTGGTTTCAAACAGTGGAACTTATACGGTAATATTCACAGACATTAATGGTTGTACCGCTACTTCAGTACCGGTTTCAACCACTCAAGACATTCCTTTAATAGCACCTAATTTGGGTGGACCTTATGTGCAATGTGGAGGCTCAATTCAACTAAACGCAGGAATCTTTAATGGAAGTACATCTTATTTGTGGAACAACGGTGCCACAACACCAGCAATTACTATAAATCAATCTGGCAATTATAATGTTATTGTAACCAACTCTTGCGGTTCTGTTCAAAGTAATAATGCCGAAGTAACAATAAACCCAAATCCGCCTGCCCCAGTTATAACTGCATTAGGGCAAACAACATTTTGTACCGGAGGTTCTTTAATTCTAAGTGCAAATGTGGCTAATGATATAGTTTGGAATACCGGAGAAACAACCCAAACAATAACAGTTACTCAAAGTGGCTCCTATTATGTTATTTTTAATAATGGAAATAATTGCAGTGCCACATCTCAACCTATTACTGTTACAGTACAAGATCAACCAGTTGCCCCAAATTTAGGGGGTCCTTATAATCAATGTGGTGGAAGTATAACTTTAGACGCTGGAAATGCTACTCCGGGAACCATTTACCTATGGAACACAAATGCTACTACACAAACTTTAACAGTTCAGCAAAGTGGTACTTATTTTGTTACAATTGCAAATTCTTGTGGTAGCGTTCAATCCTCAAGCGCAGTGGTACAAATTAACGCTGTACCAACTGCCCCGGTTATTTCAGCAAGCGGAGTAACCACTTTATGTATCGGTGATTCGATTACTTTAACCAGCTCACCTAAGCCCAGCTATTTATGGAATACCGGTGACACCACTCAAAGTATTACTGTTGGACAATCGGGTAATTATTTTGTAAACTATATTGCTGCAAATGGTTGTAGTGCTACATCAAACACAATTACTGTAACTGTTCAAACTCCTCCTACTGCTACTAATTTAGGTGGCCCATATAATCAATGTGGGGGTGTTGTAATTTTAGATGCCGGAAATGCTAATAATGGAGTTAGTTACTTATGGAGTAATGGAGAAACCTCTCAAACGATTACTGTTACTACCTCAGGTGATTATTCTGTTCAAATGACAAATTCGTGCGGAAGTATTTCAAGCACCACTGCTAATGTAACATTGTTTACCGCTCCAAATGCTCCTGTTATTTCAGCATCGGGAAGCACCATATTCTGTCAAGGTGGTTCTGTTGACCTCAACTCTAATATTCCAAATAACATTGTTTGGTCTAATAATCAAACCTCTTCTTCTATTACGGTTACTAGCTCAGGAAGCTACTTTGCTACCTATACTGATGCCAATGGCTGTACTGCTGTTTCTAACACAATTACAGTACAGGTTGGCACTCCGCTTTCTACTCCTTCTTTAGGTGGCCCATATACACAATGTGGTGGCTTTGTAACTTTAGATGCTGGAAATGCTGGTTCAGGTGCTATTTATTTGTGGAATAACGGGCAAACTTCACAAACTATTACTGTTACTCAAGATGGCACTTATTGGGTTCAAGTGAGCAACAGTTGTGGAAGTGAAACAAGCGATACGGCTGTTGTAAATATTAACCCACTTCCAGTAACACCAATAATTTCTGCTAACGGACCACTAACGTTTTGTCAAGGAGCCAATGTTATTTTAACTTCTAGTAGTGCCAACAATAATGTATGGTCATACAATGGAGAAATTACACAATCAATTACAGTTGATTCTTCTGCAACAATCACAGTAAGTGTTTCAGATTCTTTAGGATGTTCTGCTACATCATTACCAATTACTATACAGGTTGATGCACCAATTGCAGCCCCTATTACCTTAGGCGGACCATATACACAATGTGGCGGGTCGGTTGCCTTAAATGCCGGCAATGCGGGTAATAGTGCTAGTTACCTATGGAGTAATGCTCAAACAACACCAAGTATTCAAGTAACACAGAGTGGTGACTATTGGGTTCAGGTAACCAATTCTTGCGGAACTGTCATAAGTGATACGGCTCAGGTTTTAATAGCACCTGCTGCACAAACGCCAATAATTACCGCTAATGGGCCAACAACTATCTGCCAAGGTTCTTCTGTTCAGTTAACTTCAGATGTTACCAATAACATTACGTGGTCTCCTGGCAATCAAACATCAGCATCCATTACCGTAACTCAGTCTGGAGTTTATTCAGTTGCTGTTGACAATGGGAATGGTTGTACTGCAAGCTCGCAACCCATTACGGTTACTGTTTTAAACAACATTCAACAAGTTACTTTAGGAACAGATATAGTTCAGTGCGGAGGTTCTGTTAATGTTGATGCAGGTTTTCAAGCGGGTGCTAATTATATTTGGACAGATCTTAGTGGAAATAACCAAATTCCACAAGGGCAAACAGCTAGTATTACAAGTAATGCTACTCTTTTTGTTATAGTGAGTAATCAATGCAATAGTGTAACGAGCGACACCATTCAAATTACGATAAATCCGCTCCCTGATACCCCGACCATTCAAGCAAATGGACCAACAACGTTCTGTTCTGGTGATTCTGTTCAACTTGAAGTTGTAACAGGAGGAGGTAATATTGTTCAAGATGATATTATTGTTAATGGCGATTTTGATGCCGGAAATAGTAATTTTAACACACAATATACCTATCAATCTAACCTACAACCTGAAGGAACCATATTTGTTACACCAAACGCTAGTTTAAATCACCCTTCTTTCCAAGGAGTTGGATATGGCGGTATTGGAGATAATTTCCTTTGTGTTAATGGTTCTTCTAATGCCGGACAATTTATTTGGCAACAAACAGTAACTGTGGTTCCTAATGAAACGTATTCAATCTCAGCTTTTTTGGCTTCTATGGTTGCCAATAATAATTCAGGTCAAATTCAATTAAGAATAGATGGAGTGGATGTAGGCAGTGTTTGGAATTGCCCTAATCAAGTAAATAATTGGGTTCCATTTACCGAAACGTGGACTGCAGGTTCCAATACATCTGCTGTGGTTTCTTTACATAGTATGAATAATGCTTCGGGTGGAAATGATTTTGGAATAGATCGTATTCAAATGCTTTCAAATACCCCTAATGGTGGCTCCCCAAATACTTATGTATGGAGTAATGGAGATACTGCAACATCAACTTATGTTAATTCTACAGGCTCTTATACAGTAACGGTATATGACGCTTTAGGATGCTCAGCCACTTCATTACCAATTGATGTTTTGGTAGAAAACCCTCCGTTTGTTGATCTTGGAGGACCCTATACGCAATGTGGAGGAAGTGTAACTTTAGATGCTCAAAATCAGGGTGCAACCTATTTATGGTCTAATGGTGACACAACACAAACTATTGAAGTCTCTGCAATAGGTTTAACTACAGTAACAGTTACCATCACTAACTCTTGTGGTACATTTACTTCGGCACCTGTTGATGTAAACATTTTAACTCCACCGGCTCAAGCAATTATTTCGGCAAATGGTCCTTTAACTTTCTGTCAGGGCGACTCAGTAATATTAACAGCAAGCAACGGAAGTTCATATCTCTGGAGTCCCAATGGAGAAACAAGCCAGTCTATTGTAGTAAATCAATCCGGAACTTACTCTGTTCAAATAACTGCTGCTAATGGTTGTACTTCTGAAGCAACACCGGTTACCGTAAATATCTTACCCGGTTCCGGAACTCCTGCTCAGATAACTGCAAGCGGGCCAACTACTTTCTGTTTAGGCAGCTCAGTTGTTTTATCTTCAAACAGCCCTACCGGTAATCTATGGAACAACGGGTCAAATCAGCAAAACATAACAGTGTTTAGTTCTGGAACTTATATATTAAATGTAACAAACGCTAACGGATGCTTTGCCGGCACAGATACGGTGGTGGTAACAACCCTATTTAACCCTACAGCAATTATTACTTTAAGCAATTCCCCACAATTGTGTCAGGGTGATTCTTTAATACTTACTGTAAATCCTAATGCTTCATATCAGTGGTCACAAATCATCAACAATCAAGTTGTTCTTATGGATACCACACAGTCTATTACTGTAGATACAGCCGGATTTTATACAGTAACAGTTACCGGAGCTAATGGTTGTACCACAACAGCTCAAGATATTCAAGTTTCCCCGGCTCCTGCTGCTCAACCTCCGGTTATTAGTGTAAGTGGTCAGTTAGCCTGTGGAACAGGAGGTTCGGTTGAATTAACAGCAACAGGTGGCAGTAATTTCTTATGGAGTACCGGAAGCCATTCCTCTGTGCTTACCGTTACAGCACCGGGCTTATTTGCGGTAACTTCTCAAAACGCTTATGGCTGTAAGGCTACTTCCGACTCAGTTTGGATAGCACAAGGAGAGAGTAATATGGAAATATCCTTAACCGCCAAAATGTACGAAAGTGAATACAACATTCGTTGTCCGAAAGGTTCTGATGGCGAGATAACAGCTACAGTAAGCAATGGGCAGGAACCCTATATTTACAGTTGGTCGAATGGAGCGACTACTGCAATAATAGACGGATTGAAAGGAGGAGAAGACAATGTTTACAAAGTAACGGTAACAGACGCTTACGGCTGTACTGCGGCAGATTCTACAACCCTCATTGAGCCACCATCTGTTCTTGAAAAAATGCCTCGTGGTTTCTCGCCTGACGGAAATGGAGTAAATGACGAATTGGTTATTCCGGGTTTAAAAGCTTATGCTGATAACAACATTACCATATTTAACCGATGGGGTAACGAAGTTTATAACAGTAATGGTCCGTACAAAAATGATTGGAAAGGATGGGGTAAAAACGGAGAAGATTTACCGGTAGGAACTTATTTTATTGTTCTTACTGCCGACTCTCCAGAATGTGGTAAGATCGATGAGAACCGTTGGATAGAGTTAAGACGCAAATAATAATTAAATAGTATTGAACCGAAATATATATCAAATGAAAAAGCTAATCATTATAGCATCCCTGATTTTTTCGGGCTTTAGTTTAAAAGCTCAGCAAGACGTTATGCTTAGTCAGTATATGTTTAACGGATTATTTTTAAATCCGGCATATTCAGGCAGTCATAAATTTACAACAGCCACCTTGCTGCATCGAAATCAGTGGACAGGGTGGGACGGGGCACCTAAAACCAACATTATTGGCATTGATGGACCTCTTAATAACCGAACCATGGGTTGGGGACTTATTTTTGCCAATGATAAAATAGGCCCAACAACTCAAAACGATATAATGGGTAATTATAGTTATCATTTAAAACTAGGTAAAGGAAAATTAGCACTTGGGTTAAGAGGTGGTGTGTCAGTTGTTTCCAGCAATCTACAAAGTATAAATACTGTAGTAGGAGGAGATGAGGCCTTTGCTACCAATATCAAAAGCGCCATTTTGCCTAAGTTTGGAACAGGAGTTTATTATTATGCCAAAAAATACTATGCAGGAGTTTCTATTCCTACGCTTATTGCATACGACCCAAATAGAAATTTTAGCCTTGATTTAAACAAATCATCAGATGTTAGAAGACATTACTTTGTTACAGCAGGTTATGTTTTTGATTTAAACAATATGTTAAAATTAAAACCATCGGTTTTACTAAAATACCAGAAAGCTGCTCCTCTTCAGGCTGATATCAACTGCAATTTGCTCATAAATGATGTGTTTTGGATTGGAGGCTCTTACCGTACAAATGATGCAATTATCGGAATGATAGAGTATCAAATAAATCCAATGTTCCGGGTAGGCTATGCTTACGATTACAGTACCACCGCAATTAAACGATATTCCTCAGGATCACATGAAATTATGATTGGAATAGATTTGGGTCATGATATAATGAAAAGTAAAAACCCACGTTATTTTTAATCATATAAAAGAAAAGGAGCACTATTATACCTAAGAAACCTGTAAAATGAAGAAAAATATTACCACCTCTTGCTTAGTTTTGTTTGCCATGTTCGCCTTAAGCAGTTGTACTAAAATGTACATGAGTTTAGGCGATAAAAAAATGGAACAACTCCAATATGTTAAGGCCGTGAAAAATTATGAAAAGGCAGTAGCAAAAAAATCAAATATTGTAGCCCAAAAAAAATTGGCTAATGCCTATCGCCTTACCAACGATGTTAAAAAAGGGCTGGATGCATACGCTAAAGTTGTAAGCCAAACAAATGCAGAGCCCATAGACCAGTTTTATTATGCACAAATGCTTATTGCCAACAAAAAGTATAACGATGCATCGGAGTATTTGAAAGCTTATCTTAAAACAAATCCATCAGATAAATTGGCTAAAAGCATTTTAAATTCATGCGAAAATACAGGCTTGTTTATGAAAGATACTGCAAGATATACTGTAACGAATGCAAAAATTGGAAATGTTACCGAATTTTATGGGCCTGTACAATACAAAGACGGGTTGGTAATTAGTGCGAATATGGATGGAAAAGGGAAGAACAAAGTGCCACAAACGGGAAAGGCCTATTATAAACTCTATTTTACTAAAAAAGACAAAAACGGTTCATATTCCAATCCCGAAAAGCTTAGTGGAAACATCAATAAAAACAAACTGCATACCGCTTCTGCTGCCTATACTAAAGATGGGAATGCGGTATATTACACTGCAAGTAATACCGATGGTATGTCAAAAGAAGAATTACTTGAAAATGTAATTAACTTAAAAATAAGCAAAGACACTATTGTAAACGGTGTTTATGGTAAGGGCGCAGAGTTTCCCTATAATAATAAAGCATATTCAACCGGGCACCCTGCTTTATCTGCCGACAGCAAAACAATGTACTTTATTTCAGACATGCCAGGAGGTATAGGAGGTACAGATTTATATGAAACCAAATGGGAAAACGGAAATTGGTCACAACCTAAAAACTTAGGAGAAACAATTAATACACCCGGAAATGAAATGTATCCTTTTGTGGACAGCCTTGGAAACCTATATTTTTCTTCAACAGGACATACCAATTTAGGAGGACTTGATATTTTTAGAAGTACCAAACAGGGAAATTCTTTTTTAGCCCCTGAAAATTTGAATTACCCTATTAACAGCGCCAGAGATGATTTTGGCTTTATGATTTATCCCGATAATAAAACCGGATATTTAAGCAGTAATAGACAAGGTGCTGATAAAATTTATGAATTTATCTTACAAGCATCTAAAGTTAATATCTTAGGAAAAATTTTAAGCAAAAAAGATAATCAACCTGTTGCTGGTGCACGTATTGAAATTTTGGATAAGGCTAGAAATACAACAGATACAATTTTCTCTGCAGATGATGGAAGCTATAGTTATTTATTGGCACCGAATACAGACTTTGAAATTACAGTGGCCAAAGACGGTTTCTTTAGCCAGTCTGAAGATGTTAGTACGGTAAATCAAGTAGGAGATATTACCAAAGATTTTATTTTAGAAGAATTAGTTAAAGGACAACCTATTGTAATTGACGCTCCTGATAAAGATGGGGTTAGACCCATTTTTTATGATTATGACAAGTGGAATATTAGGCAAGACGCCATAGAGCCACTTAATAACGTAGTTAAGAAATTGAAAGACAATCCAAAAATTACCATTGAACTAGGGTCACATACGGACTCAAGAGGAACAGATGCTTATAATCAAGAATTGTCCTTTAAGAGAGCAAAGAGTGCCAAAAACTATTTAGTGTCTAAAGGAATTAAAGCCAACAGAATTAAAAGCAAAGGCTATGGCGAAAGCCAACCAGTTAATAAATGCGTAGATGGGGTGCCTTGTTCTGATGAAGAATACCAGGCAAACAGAAGAACAGAGTTTAAGGTAATTGAAATTGATAAATAGAAACCATCATGGCATCTTTGGGTGTAAACAAAGTAATATTAGCAGGTAACTTAGGTAAGGACCCTGAAATAAGGCACTTAGAAGGAGGAGCAACAATAGCTACTTTTCCACTTGCTACAACAGAGGTATATAAGGATAAAAATGGCAACCGAATGGAGCAAACAGAGTGGCATAATATTGTATTATGGAGAAGCCAAGCTGAATATGCTGAAAAATACCTAAAAAAAGGAGCTACCGTTTTTATAGAAGGTAAATTAAGAACCAGAGCTTGGGAGGATAAAGATAAAAACAAACGATATACTACCGAAATATATGGCGATAGTATTCATATCTTGTCTAATAAACGAGAAGAAGGGAATAATCCGAACACTTCAGGTACTCCTGCCACAGCACCCGATACACCATTCTGATGCCACAGAACAATAATCACTAAATAAAAACAAACTTGGACGGTTGGGTCAGTTGCCCTTGGGGCACAGTAACTGGATTTATCTTTTATGGTATTGGAACACAATCGGTAGTTGAATTATTAACTATTGGACTTTTGTTAACACTCTCGGCAATTATTGCTACGGCTGAAGTTGCTTTCTTTTCATTAACCCCTGTACATTTTGAACAATTAAGAACCGGAACCGATAAAAAAGCGGCACGAGTGATTCAACTTTTAGACAAACCTAAAAGGTTGATTGCAACAATTGTTATGAGCCATAATTTGATAAATATTGGAGTTGTTGTAATTTCTGAGATATTGTTTGATGAACTTTTTAATTTTAGTTCAAACCCTTTTATGGGCTTTCTGATAGAAGTAGTAATTGTTACCTTTATTATTTTATTAGTTGGAGAGGTTATACCCAAAATATATGCCTCACAAAAACCCGAAAAGTTGGCTATAAGACTCGTTTCAGCATTTGAAATAATTCAAAAACTATTGGCCCCATTTGTTTATGTTTTAGTGTTAATTGCTAACGCATTTGATAAACGTATTACCTCAAAAGCCCCCGATTTATCTGTAGATCAGCTTTCGCAGGCTTTGGAATTAACATCAAAAGAAAATACTCCTGATGAAGAGCGAAAAATACTACAAGGTATTGTAGAGTTCGGAAATACCGAAGTAAGCCAAATTATGAAAGCGCGTATTGATGTAGTGGCCTTTGAAGAAAGTACATCTTTTAAAGAAATAATTGAACTTATTCTGAAACATGGATTTTCTAGAGTCCCAATTTATCGTGATTCGCTCGATAACATTGTGGGGGTTTTGTATATAAAAGATTTAATAGCGCACCTCAATAAAGAGAGTGATTTTAAATGGCAAAGTATCATTCGCCCCGCTTTCTTTGTTCCCGAAAGCAAAAAAATTGATGACTTAATGAAGGAATTTCAAAGTAAGAAAATTCACTTAGCTATTGCTGTTGATGAATATGGAGGTACTAGCGGAATAGTTACGCTTGAAGATGTAATAGAAGAGATAATTGGCGAAATAAATGATGAGTTTGATGAGGATGAGCTCGTGTATTCAAAACTAGATAATCAAAATTACATTTTTGAAGCAAAAATTTTACTTAACGACTTATATCGAATATTAGAAATAGACGGTAGCGAGTTTGAAGAACACAAAGGCGAATCAGATACTCTGGCCGGTTTTATTCTTGAAAGAAGCGGTAAAATCCCAAGTAAAAACGAAAAAATTTCTTTCGGGAATTATATGTTTACTATTGAGTCGGTAGATAAACGAAGAATAAAAAGAATTAAGCTAACCATTTCTCATCAGAGCCCGAATACTCCTCCTAAAGAGTCTGGAAAAATAATACCCTTGTTACTAATACTACTTAGCTTACCATTTCTATTCACACTTCAATCATGCCAGAACGAGTTTACCCCAAAACCAAGAGGGTATTTTAGAATAGACATGCCTATGCACACCTATCAATCTTTTAAAGAAGCTTGCCCATACACATTTGAATACTCACAACAGGCTCAGGTAAAACCATATATGGGTAAACTAAAAGAAACATGCTGGTATAATATTTATTATCCTCAATACCATGCAACCATCCATTTAAGTTTTAATCCTATACAGAATCATAACGATTTGGTTGATCAATTAAACAATTCACGAACATTAGCCTATAAACATACTGTAAAAGCCGATGGTATTGAAGAGTTTCCTATTTTTTATCAAGACAAAAAAGTATATGGTTTAAAATATAGCTTATCTGGCAATAGTGCCTCACAAACACAGTTTTATGTGACTGACAGCACTCGTTATTTTGTACGCTGTGCTTTATATTTTAGTGCAAGTCCCAATGCTGATTCCATTGCACCTGTTCTCAATTTTATAAACCAAGATATGGATAGAATGATTGAAACCTTTAGCTGGAATCATTAAACATCTCATGTTTTCTGATTAAATAATTATAACCTTAATCTATTGAGCTATTCTGCAACACATAAGATATTATTGCAAACACCGTATGAAAAGCGATTGCTTGTAATAGCAGAAACATTTAACCAGCTAAAAAAAGATGCTGGTATTGATGAAGAAGAACTGCACTTTGAAGGAGACCCTGACCGGGCTTATCAGCAATTGTTTGAATTCATTGAGCCTTTTTTGTTTGAAATATTGCAAAAGAATCCATCACGATTTGCTCGGGTTTTGTATAAAGTAGATATCAGTGAAAAATTACTACATAAAAAATTACAGGAGTACAGAGAAAAAAGTTATGTACGTGTTGTTACAGAAATGATAATTTACAGAGCATTTCAAAAAGTTATTACAAAGATGATTAGCCGGAACAATCACGACAACATTAATTTTTGATCAGGGACAAAAAAACACACTAATCAATTCCTTTTTTACGTCCCAATAGCCATAAGGGAATTCCGCTAAGTGCAGTTAGTAAGCCATACAAACTTTCTATTGGGTTAGATTGAAATCCAAAGTAAATAAGCCAGGCAGTAATTGCTAAAAATACTATAGGAACAAAAGGGTAAGCCCAAGTTTTGTAGTGGCGGGGATGGTCGGGGCTTTTAAAACGCATTATAAAAATGCCAAGTACACTTAAAAAAGTAAATAAGTTAAGTGTAAAAGCAATGTAAATAACCACTTGCGAAAACGTTGCTGTAAAAATAAAAAATAAAGAAATTAAGCACTGTACACCTATTGCTATAAGCGGTATTCCTTTACTGTTGGCATAGCTAAAAAAACTAAAAATTTTATGATCATTTCCCATACTTTGACTTACTCTAGGGCCGGCCATAATCATAGCACTTATTGTAGAAATCAATAAAAATGAAATTATTAAACTCATAATTTTTCCTCCTTTTTCACCAAAAATATAGTGTGCGGCAACTCCGGCAATATCAACAACAGGACCATTTTCGTTTTGCAATACTGATACCGGAGTAACATAAAGGAAAATATAATTAAGTATAACGTATAAAAAAGCTACTAATGCGGTTCCTAAGAAGAGGGAACGGGGTAAATTTACTTGTGGGTTTTTTATTTCGGAAGCAATGTACCCGGCAGCATTCCAACCGGAGTACGCCAATGAAACAAAAAAGAAGGAACTGGCAAAAGCCGGACTAAAAATTTCGGGCCAAACACTACTTGAATAGTGCATAGGCATATCACCCGAAGGCTCACTATTAATTCCAAAAACAATAATAAACACAATTGCTAATATTTTTATACTGGTGGTATAGTTTTGAAAGCGCCCACCAGTTTTTAAGCTAAACGATTGTATAATACTAATTATAACCACTACAAGGGCAGCCAATGCAGTGGCATTGGCCCAAGCAAATACACTTTGAAAGTATACTCCTAAAGCCATAGCAGCAGCAGCTACAGGTGCAGCAAAACCAACTGTAATTGATACCCACCCGGCAGCAAAGCCTAAAGTGGGATGGTATATTTTACTTAAATAATTATATTCTCCTCCTGATTGTGGAAACATACTTCCCAATTCGCCATAACACAATGCCCCGGTAAGGGCAACTATAGCGCCAGCTACCCATAATACCATGATGGTATAACCTTGATGTAAGCCTGCAGCCTGAAACCCCAGGCTGGTAAAAACCCCTGTACCTACCATATTGGCAACAACAATAGATGTAGCGGTAAAAAGATTAATCTTGTCGCCCGAAGTTTTATTTGTCATCTGGATGTGTATTGTTTGGGGTAGAAACTATTTTCTCTATTCTACTCATACTTTTTATTGCACTTTTTTCAATTACTTGGTACGATTCTTCTTTCTTTACAGAAAAATAGAAAGCAATAAAGAGTTTTTTTTGGTGTTCACAGCATAGCTGTACTAAAGAGTGCTTGTTTTTTCGATAAGCTTCACGCATTCTTCTCTTTAATAAATTACGATCGTGTGCCAGCTTAAATAAATGTTTGGGAACTGAAAATAAAACAGAAACAGGCGATGCTGTTTCAAAATGATGTTCCAGGTAAGCTACTTTTAAAGGATAAATACGAAACGAGGTTCCTGAATTATGCAATTCTTCTTTCCACTTTTTACTGCATAAGCGCTCGGCTTTAGTAAGAGTGTTTTTCATTTCCCGAGGCGGGTAAAATTATTTATTTCCCTTTATTAACTGCTGTAATATACTGTTCCAAAGCCATTATCATACTCGGTGCTTGTGGGGTTGGAGCTTTAATATCTACATATAAATTAGCATCTTCTACAGCTTTAGCTGTTGTGGCTCCAAAAGCAGAAATACGGGTAAGGTTTTGCTTAAAATTTGGAAAATTTTGAAATAAAGACTTGATTCCTGAAGGGCTGAAAAATACAATTACATCATAATTTACATTAGCCAAATCACTAAGGTCACTACAAACTGTTTTGTAAATAATAGCTTTGGAGTGATTTATTTTAGCTTTTTCAAGAAGCTCCAAACCCTCTACGTTATGGATATCGGTACAAGGGAGTAAGTACTTGTCATCTTTGTGCTTTTTTATCACATCCATCATATCAGCAAAACTTTGTTTCCCGTGAAAGATTTTTCGCTTTCTGTATATTACATATTTTTGTAGATAGTAGGCTGTTGATTCGGTAATACAAAAATACTTCATGCTTTCGGGAACAGTAATGCGCATTTCCTGACATATTCTAAAATAATGATCAACTGCATTTCTGCTGGTAAAAATTACAGCTGAGTAATCTAAGATGTTGATACGGTCACGTCTAAATTCACTCGCTGGAACACCCTCCACATGTATAAACTCTCTGAAATCTATCTTGATACCACACTTTTTTGCTAAATCAAAATAAGGTGATTTATTTCCTTCGGGTTTAGGTTGGGTAACCAAAACACTTTTTACTTTATTTCTAGGAGTAGGCTGTGCCGTGTATTTGTTCTTTACCGGCTCAGTTTTTGCAATATTAGACTTGCTCTCTGGTGCTTGAGTTGTAGTTTTAGAAACAGTTGGAGTTTTTTTACCTATTTCAACATTTTTTTGTTTGACAGCAACTTTCTTTACCAGCTTTGCACTTTTTGATGCAGGTTTTACAACAGTTTTAGCCACAGCTTTTGGAGATGCTTTTGAAACCTTTTTAGTAACTACTTTAGGTGCTGCTTTAGCAGCAACTTTCTTTGTAGAAGTAGGCGTTTTCTTCTTTTTTGCAGGAGCCACTTTTTTAGGATTTAATTTTTCTTTATCCTTTGCCTTAACCAATATATTTTTAGCCTTCAACTTTCCTTTCAGTTAATAAATTAATACTTATCAAGATATATCGGTAAATAATTACCTAAACAATTAATTTTATGATAATAATTAAGGGTAAAATTTCAAAGGTGCAAAGATATAAAAAAATATACATAGGTGAAAAGCTGTTTACATTGGCTATATTTTTACTCTTACTTAGTCGTATTATGAAGCTAGCCAAAAGTGTTGTAAATCCGGCAAAAATGAGGTATTCCTTTGGAATTAAGGTGCTGTAACTATATAATATACAGATGGGGGCAAGAATTAGCCCTATTACCTGAATGACTAAAAATTGGTTGAAAATATACTCTTCAATTTCTTTCCGTATATTTAAAATTAAACCTCCAGCTCTGTGAACTATTGTTTTTATGGAGTAAAAAGCAATACAAGCGGCTAATGTTAGTAAATATCCTTGCCACGAAATCAAGTTCAAAACAGGTAACTTATAATAAAGAACCGTATAAAATAAAAATAAAGACAAAGACACCATAAACACTATTGTCATTATCAAGGAAGTAGTTTGGGTAAGCGCATTTTCTTCTCGTACAATTTGATGCGAAAATCTTTTACTAAAAAAAGCACTTAAAAAGAGTGAAAATTTTCTTTGATAAAATACGCGTAAAAGGGCTATTAAAAATATTATTCCAATAAATAATCCGGCCATCCAGTTTTGTTGACTAACAGCCTTTGTTTTTACTGTCAAACCATTGGGGGTAAGCAAATGATTATTAAAAATACCCGGTATATAATTAGGTAGTTTCATACTATCATTAACATGAACCGTACTATAAGAATGAAGACCCCAGTCTTTGGGTAAGGTGTCGTAAGGCAGCGTTATTTTTTTTTGCTCTAGTCTTAAAGAGTCTCTGTTTATACGCGTTTGAAAAGGAACTGTAAATAAATTATTTTTTTGGGAATGATGCAAAACAATCGAATCAGATTGATTTTTCGCACCCTGTTCAAGGATCTTATTTTTATTTTGTTGAACAAGTTTTGATAGTAAGCCGGCACGAACATTCGTATCCTTTTCAGAATCCCATGTTGAATCGTGAACAGCCGCCTGTGGGGTCATAAATTTAAAAAAAGTGTGCAGCAAAATTAATGATAATTCTTACTTTATTTTTTAAAACAGCAACTCCATAGCTCAATAATTTAAATAATAAAATAAAAAAGAAATAATCGAAAACTAGAAAGACTTTTAAATATAGTGTAATTTTGTTGACCTTTTCAATAACCAATTTATACCAAACTAACTAATTATGTTGCGTACACATACTTGCGGAGAATTAAGAAAAAATCATGTTGGTCAAACAGTTATTCTAAGTGGATGGGTTCAAGGCATCCGCGATAAAGGCTCTTTGCTGTGGATTGATTTGCGTGACCGTTATGGGATTACTCAAATTACCATTGAAACAGAGCACACAAAAGCCGATCATGTTACACTGGCTCGCAGCTTAGGACGTGAATATGTAATACGTGTTAAAGGAAAAGTAGTAGAGCGTTACTCTAGTAACGATAAAATTTTAACGGGAGAGATAGAAATACATCCAGAACATTTAGAGCTTCTAAATGCTTCAGTTACACCTCCATTTACAATTGAAGATGACACCGATGGAGGCGATGATTTACGTATGAAATACCGCTATTTAGACTTGCGCAGAAATCCGGTACGTAAAAATTTGGAATTGCGTCATCGTATGGCTATTGAAACTAGAAATTATTTAGATAAAAAACTTTTTCTGGAAGTAGAAACTCCGGTACTTATAAAATCTACTCCTGAAGGAGCGAGAGACTTTGTAGTTCCCTCACGGATGAATAAAGGTGAATTTTACGCTCTTCCTCAATCACCACAAACTTTTAAACAACTGCTTATGGTGGGTGGTTTTGATCGGTACTATCAAATTGTGAAATGCTTTCGCGATGAAGATCTCCGGGCCGACCGTCAGCCCGAGTTTACACAAATAGATTGCGAAATGGCTTTTGTGGAGCAAGAAGATATTCTAAACACGTTTGAGGGGCTTATTAAACACTTGTTTAATAGGGTTATGAATATTGATATTGGCACATTACCGCGCATGACCTATCAACATGCTATGAAATACTACGGTAATGATAAGCCGGATATTCGCTTTGAAATGACTTTTATAGAACTTAATGACTGGGTTAAAAACAAAGGATTTAAAGTTTTTGATGAGGCTCAATTGGTATTGGGTATATGCGTTCAAGGCGCTGCTTCTTACACCCGCAAACAATTAGATGAGCTAACGGAGTTTGTGAAGCGTCCTCAGTTGGGGGCTTCGGGCTTAGTTTATGCCCGGTTTCAGGATGATGGAGTAATAAAATCATCGGTTGATAAGTTTTTCAGTCCTGAAGAATTACAAAAATGGGCACAGGCCATGCAGGCACAGCCCGGAGACTTAATGCTGATTTTAGCCGGAGAAACTCATAAAACCAGAAAAGCGATGTCAGAATTAAGATTAGAAATGGGAACACGTTTAGGTTTACGTAATAAAAATACATTTGCGTGCCATTGGGTGGTTGATTTTCCTTTAGTGGAATGGAACGAAGAAACAAAGCGTTGGCACGCCATGCATCATCCTTTTACATCACCTAAACCCGAAGATGTTTCTTTGCTTGAGTGTGCCCCAGAGAAAGTAAGAGCCAACGCTTATGATTTGGTAATTAATGGTGTTGAGGTAGGTGGGGGGTCTATCAGAATAGCAAAAAAAGATATTCAGGCAAAAATGTTTGATTTACTCGGCTTTTCAAGAGAAGAGGCCGAGAAACAATTTGGCTTTTTAATGCAAGCGTTTGAGTATGGCGCCCCACCACATGGTGGTATTGCATTTGGTTTTGACCGTCTTTGTGCTCTTTTTGGCGGAGCCGATGTAATTCGCGATTTTATTGCTTTCCCAAAAAATAATAGCGGACGTGATGTGATGATTGATAGTCCGTCTTCAATTTCTATAGAGCAACTAAAGGAACTTGGAATTACGATGAACCCTCAAGACTAAAAACCCTTTACACAAACTATGAAAGCTTAATATCGAATATTTGAGGTTGTAGTTTTTGGTGTAAAATCACTTAAACATAAGACACAAAGTTTACTTTACTCTAAATTGCGGAATTACTTTTATGGCAATCCATGACCAAAATTGTATATCTTGTGGATTGCTTACCCCTTTAATAAACTTCATACTTTTATCAGCAAACATAAAGGAGTGTCCCCAATTTAGTGTTACCATTTTCCCTACCTTTTGTACGATAAGCAAATCAAGCTCGGTTCCTAAATAGGGTGATAGGTTTTCGCCTTGTGCATTTTTCCCCAATTTGCCATTGGTTGTAAAGGCGTGAATATTAGCAATTAATGACCAGTTAGGAGCAATTTTGGTATTTGTTTTTAAATAGTAATCATTGAGCCCAAAACTGTTAAAATAGTTTCCTGAGAAGAAATAATCCATGTGCCCGTTAAATGCATGATTTGTTCCGTATAACGGGCTAAAAGACCAATTTTTATTTTTAGGTGTTGTATAGTTTTTGCCCGAAAGCCACTCTGTTCCCAACACGGCATTAAATTTCGGATGCATCATAAAATCTATATTTCCTGAAAATTGGTAAGCTGCTTTAGTTTGTCCGGCAGTGTTTTCTCCCGCTTGATAATACCCTGAGGCCCAAAAACCAATAGTGTTAAAATGTTTTTTCAGGTTTACTCCTGCAGTAATCATATCATAATATTTTCCTGATGGATTTTGTAAAATATTATTCATTGCAATTACAGAAAACTGAAACTTATTTTCACCTTTAAACTGATAATACAACAACTGCATAGCTTTTGTAGTTTCACCGGCATCGCTTATTCCATATATAGTTTTGCGAATACTGTCATTTGATTTGTCTGCATCGTTATGGTATGATCCCACTACCTCAATAAGAGATTTTGCCCCCGGTTTCCATACTGCTTTTAGAGCATCAAACCTACGGGAGGCCATACTCCAGTCCAAGCCACCTACCAAGCGTTCATTATCATAAGAGAGTTCTTGTCTTCCAACCTTTAATGAAAATTTTGGAGCTAATTGGTATTTAGCCCAAGCTTCACTTAAAGTAAAAAGTTGATTTTTTCCGTTATTACTGCCTGTTTCGCCCCATAATCTTATGTCTTGTGCAGAAAAATAGACTTGCAGTTTATCATAATAATAATCTATCCCCATTCGTGAGCGTGAATATATCATGGTTTCAGGAAGTTTTTTTTCAGGAATAAGTGTTTTTACTCCGTTATCTAGTTCGCCTTTGCTGCGTAAGTCAAAATTTATTTTTAAGCTATCTACTTGGGCATAGCTGTTGCATATCAGGCTCATATAAGCCATGATAAATAATATTCTTATTTTCATTTCTATTAGATTTTAAATTAGAACTTTGAAAAAGACACCAATGAGTGCCTTTAATAATCTTAGAGATTTTTGCCCTTTTAAGGCTTCTGTTTTAGCTTACTTGTGTTGCTAAGTTATTTAGTAAGTTGTTTTTTTACTTCTTCAACAGTGCCATCTACATCTATTGCCAATCCTTCTTTTTGAAAGGCCATAGTGCCGTTTTTATTAAATACTGTAATAATATTGGAGTGTGAGAAATCAATAGGTGAAATTTCTTTATATTTTACAGCCAAAGCATTGGCTAACTCTCGCGTATGATCTTCGGAACCTCGTAAAAAAAGCCACTCTTTTCCGGTAAATTTATTGGTTTTTAAATATTCTCGCATTCTCTTAGGGTCGTCATGTTCGGGGTCTATTGACACCAATACGTATTTTACTTTCTCAGGATCAACAGGGCCAACTCTTTTTGCTATTTGCCCCATTTGTGCTGTAAGTATAGGGCAAGCTGTTTGGCAACTGGTGTATATCATAACCAAAACAACAGTCTTATCCTTTAAATCAGCTAGAAACATTTTCTTTCCATGTTGATTTTCCCATTCTGATTTTAAATTATAAACAGAATCGGGAGGAATAATAGTTTCTTTCTTAGAATTACATGAAATCCACATCAAAGAAGCGCATACAAATAAAATAGATTTTTTTAGCATAGTGTAATTAGATTATTCAACAATATTTTTTGCACATCTAAAGCCTAAATTATTTATACAGTAGTTTGCTCTAACACTTCCCCTCATGGCAAAACGAGCAAAAGCAGCATAATTTTTCAAATCTTGAGTTGTTGCTGCCGACCCTGCACAAAACAAGCCCTCATTAGCGTTTTTGTCATCTCTAGAATCTCCTGTTATCATTACAGCACTAAAATCTTCTGTCCACTCCCATACCATACCATACATGTCATAAATCCCATAAAAGTTAGCAGCTTCCTGTTTAACAGGTTTTAAATACATCATTCGTTTTAGTAATGATTTTACAATATAGTCAACAAATTCGGGTTTATCGCTAGCATTTTTTGAAACCTGATCGGCTGCTCCTACAAATTCCCATTCATCAATAGTGGGTAATCTTTTACCAACACTCTTGGCATAAGCACGGGCGGCATACCACGAAATATTAGTTACAGGAGCATCGGGTGCGGCATTAGCCGGCATTTCATAATCTCCTTGCCAATTGTGTAAGTATCCGGTATCTGCTAATAATCGTAAAACCTGACTTCGTGTCCATTGAGGGTTTTTTTTCAAAAAGCTGAGGTACTCTTTATTGGTAACTGGTGTCTCGTCAAGATAGAATGATTTAACTTGTACGAAACTTCCAGAGTCCTTTCCAAAAAAAGTCTTATAACTGCCAGCATCTATAAGTTGCATTTTTTTCTCTGAAACTATTGGATAAACAGTGTCCACCCAGTTGCCTGATTGTGGAATCAGTGTATCCGTAACTTTGTTGCAGGATAAAAGCAGAACAGATAATATGACAGTTACAAGACTTCTCATGAAGATTATTTAATTAAACAGCTAAGTAAGTTGTTTTTATTTATGTGCTTTAAAAACATTCGGATTTTCAGGACCGGTAACTTTTATTTTTCCGATAGTACCTTTATGGAACGCTCTAAATAAAGAGTGGTCAACGATAACTAAATCACCCGGAACTGTAGGTGTAAACTCAACAATTGCAGAACCTCCAGCAGGAACTAAAGTAGTTTGAACATGCTCGTTTATGGTACTACCACCTTCAACATATACTTTATCGAATATTTCACCAATAATATGGAATGATGAAGTAATATTAGGTCCTCCAACTCCAAAATAAATTCTTACTTTTTCTCCGGTTTTAACTTGTAAAGCATTGTTTCCAAGTAAGGAGCGGGTGCTACCATTAAAAACAATATAGTCTGGATGTTCGGCTATCCCTTTTTCAATATCAAACTGCTGTAACCCTTTAGCTCCATTTTTTCCTTTGGTGTAAAAGTCACCCTGCATAATATAAAACTCCTTATCTACCGGAGGTAATCCACCTTCTGGCTCAATTAAAATTAAACCATACATACCATTGGCAATATGCTCAGGAACAGGAGCTGTAGCACAATGATACACATAAAGACCTGGATTTAATGCTTTAAAAGAGAAAACAGCTTCTTTACCAGGTGCTGCATTTGATGCAGCAGCTCCACCTCCGGGGCCATTTACAGCATGTAAATCAATATTATGGGCTACAGTACTGTTGGCATTGTTTTTTAAGTGAAACTCAATATCATCACCAACTCGGGCTCTGATAAAACTTCCCGGTACAGTTCCGTCAAAAGTCCAGAATGTATAGTCGGTACCATCTGCAAGCTCACCAACTTTTTCAATTGTTTCCATACGAACAATAAGTTTTTTTGCTTTTCTGTTTCCAATAGGAGGCGGTACATTAGGAGGAGCCGTAAGTTTGGCTTCTTCAAATTGGCCCTCAGCTACAATTTTTTCAGCATCTACTACAGTAACAGTACCCGAAGAACTACTTCCTGAATTACTACTAGTTGTATTGCTTGGGTTGTTTCCCTGGTTGCAAGAGGTTAATGCAAAAATTGCTGCAAAACCTAAGGTTGATAAAAAGAACTGCTTTTTCATAAGTTTTATTTTTTAAGATTAATTAATAAAAGAAAATTTTCTTCATTTTCATTGCTACAAATAGACAGCATTTTTATGGAGCAGGCAATGATATATTTCAGGTGTAAAAATGATTGTTAACATATATTTTCCTGACAAAAATCAGGTTTAAATAGCAAATCTTCACGAACATCATACTATGTTAAAGCTTAAATAAGTTTTTATACCCTTACCATACAAGTACTTAATATATGAATATCGTTCAATACTCATATTTCTCACTCCAACAACGCTTTAAATAATTTCGCATTTCATTTTCACGTGTATTTTTACCCGGTTCATAAATTTTCTTTCCCGAAAGCGACTCTGGCATAAAATCTAATGGTATAAAATTATTTGGGTGTGTATGGGCATATTTATAATCTTTCCCATAATTCAAATTCTTCATTAATGAAGTAGGGGCATTTCGCAAATGCAATGGAACCGGTAAGTTTCCAGTAGCCTTAACTAAGGCCAAAGCATCATCAATTGCTAAGTAACTACTATTGCTTTTAGGCGATGCAGCTAAATAAATTACAGTTTGTGATAATATGATACGACTTTCAGGAAAGCCTATTTTATTTACGGCTTCAAAACAGTTAAGAGCCATAATAAGTGCTGTTGGATTAGCATTCCCAATATCTTCCGAAGAAAGAATTACCATTCTTCGGGCAATAAAAAGCAAATCTTCACCTGATTCTATCATTCGGGCTAACCAGTAAACTGCCGCATTGGGGTCACTTCCTCGTATTGATTTGATAAAAGCAGAAATGATGTCGTAATGATTTTCTCCTTTCTTGTCATACGTCAACAAACGTTGTTGAATTATTTCATGCACCATACTATTGCTGATGTTTATCTCGTTTCCCGATATATGATTAGCAATAACTTCGAGGGCTCCTAAAAGTTTGCGTGCATCACCTCCCGACACTTGAATAAGAGCCTCATATTCTAAAATATGAATTTTTTTTCCTTCAAAAAAGTCTGATAATACGGCACGATTAACCAAGAGTATTAATTCCTCAACACTTAAAAGATGCAATACGTACACTTGACACCGTGATAATAAAGGAGATATTACTTCAAAAGAAGGATTTTCTGTAGTAGCTCCAATAAGAATAATAATTCCTTTTTCAACAGCATTTAAAAGGGAGTCTTGCTGCGATTTACTGAAACGGTGAATTTCGTCAATAAACAATATAGGGCTTTTCCCTGTAAAATTGAATTGAATTTGTGCTTTCTCAATCACCTCCCGAATATCTTTTACACCACTATTTACAGCACTTAGGGTAAAAAAGTCACGTCCTTGAACCTGTGCAAATAATCCGGCCAGTGTAGTTTTTCCTACCCCTGGTGGCCCCCATAAAATCATGGAGTACAAGTGCCCGCTTTCAATAGCCTTACGTAATATAGCCTGCTCTCCAACTAAATGAGTTTGACCAATATATTCGTTTAAACTCTTTGGTCTTAAGTATTCGGCTAAAGGAACTTTGTTTTTATTCATTATAAATTTTGTAATTACGAAGTAACTTTAGGTTTATGTTTCCATCTACGATGAGTCCATAGCCAGTATTCAGGCTTTTTCTTAATGTGCTCTTCCAGAACGCGTGTGTGCATGGATGTAATTTCACCCTCACTGGTTTGTTGGGGATTTTCGCAAAGCACTCGATAAGTAATAGTGTAAAATCCTTTTTTTATACTTTCAATTTGCCCGTATATAACAACACAATTATAAAGTTTAGCGTACTTCTCAGTACCACCCAAGACACTAGTGGGCTGATTTAAAAAATGGAGCCAAATTCCTTTATCGGGATTAGAAGGTGATTGGTCAGCTACAAAGCCATAGGCAACCAAATCGTTTTTATTTTTTAAAAAATATTCTCCTGTTTCTTTGGGTGGAATTAAGAGAAGACCATATTTTCCTCGAGTTTCTTTCATTTTTAGATCGAGAAACTTATTTTTTAAAGGTTGGAAAAGGCCTATGGTTTTGAATTTGCTTTGTAAAGGTAAAGAAATTGCCGCCCACTCCCAGTTGCCATAATGCCCTGTAACCAAAATAACACTCCGTTTTTGTTGGTAATACTTATCTAAAATTTCAGTATTTGTAGCGATAAAGTGTTTTTGTAGAGTTTGTGAACTCATAGTAAAGGCTTTAATACTTTCTACAACAATTCTACAAAAATGGCGATAAAAGGCGGCTGAGATTAACTGTATTTCTTTTTCAGACTTTTCGGGGAAGGAATTTCGCAAGTTTGCTAAAACAACCTTTTTTCGATAACCGAAAACACGGTAAATTAAAATATAAATGAAATCAGCAAGCTTATAGAGTACACTAAAAGGTAGTTTCGACAGCGGATAAATTACTCCGTAATATAGCATATAGGAAAGTAATGTCATGTGTACAAAGCTAATAAACTTACAAAGTTTTATTATAAATGAGATACTATTTAGAAAAAAAGTAAACGGAGCTGATTTTTATTTGTTTAAATAGGTTTGTTGAACAAATCTGTATTTTGCAAGTTTATACTATAGCCTGGACAACCACATTTGTTTTTTTTTCGGTATGGCAAGTATGATTTTCGTTGAGGAGTACAAGAAATTATTCCAGAAAGGAGCATAAATAGTGCAATAGAGGATAAAAATATTTTCTTCATCAGAACAAAAGTAAGTAAAAAGAATAAACCAGCAGTAAATTTAACGTGTGCAAAGGTGATAAATTGAATTTTATTCTAATAAAAAAGCCCTGATATTCAGGGCTTTTAAAGTTGTCCGACAAGGATTCGAACCTTGAATGACAGAATCAAAATCTGGAGTGTTACCATTACACCATCGGACATCAAGGGCTGCAAAAGTAGTTAAAAAAATTGTTTTCAAAAAAAAATCTGAAAAAAGCCACTTTACAATTTAGATTAGCAACAGTTTAGTTATTATAATTATTTGATTTTTAAATTGAAAGACTGTGAATTTGGTTTTTCTGAGTATATTTTTTGAAGAATGAAAAAAAGAATTACCTTTGCCAGCCACAAAAAACGGGGTACCTTAGCTCAGTTGGTAGAGCAAAGGACTGAAAATCCTTGTGTCCCTGGTTCGATTCCTGGAGGTACCACTACTACAAAAAGCGAGTATAACTCGCTTTTTGTATTTTTATCTGTTCTGTTTAACACTCTTGCGTTACCGGTTAAAAACTAAAAAAAGAGTAATACATAGCGACCTTAGTTATTAGTACGCTAATAAAATACAAAACCACATTTACTCTTAACATAATAAAAGGAACTAAATTAATCGTATGTAAGTATTAATATAGTGACCTTATTTCTATAAATTAGAACATTTCATTCTTTTGATTTCTTTTAAAAAATCAATTTTTAACAATTTTAAAAGATTCTTAACAAAATCAAGAGTCTTTTTTTAGATAAACGCAAGAAAAATGCCTCCGAGTTAAATTTTTTAATCGTTACTTTGCAGCAATATAAATATTAACTAATTTTTTTAGGGGGGGGGGCAAAATTGGGGGATACAATACTTACAAAAACAGCAAAAATTACCTATCACAGAAACGAAAAACTACTCTACATTGAGGTTTTTCCGGGTAGTGAAATTACTCTTCAAGATTCTAAAGAACACCGAAAAGCTACTTTAGAGCTAACCAGTGACGAAATGCATTGCACTTTGATTGTAGCCTTAGGGCATATTGATATGACAGCCGAGGTGCGTGAATATGCAGCCGACCCCGATACTCAAAAATATTGTATAGCTCAGGCAATTTGCGTCAATACCTTAGGCACACGAATATCCAGTAATTTTTATATTAATTTTAATAAACCGGATAGTCCAACAAAAATATTTACTAATTTGGAAGATGCTAAAAGTTGGCTGATGTATAAGAGAAAAGAATACGAAGAAAAACAAAAGTAAGACCAATAAAAAAAGCCTGTTTAAGAAATACTTAAACAGGCTTTTTTTATAAGGTAAGTTAATAATAAGTTACTCTCTTCTATTTCCAAACAATCGAAGTAACATTAAGAAAAGGTTAATAAAATCAAGATAGAGTGTTAAAGCACCCAATATTGACAACTTTTTGCTATTTTCAGAACCATAAACAGTGCCTTGTCCAATCATTTTTATTTTTTGTACATCATAAGCGGTTAAGCCTGTAAACACAGCCACTCCCACATAACTAATAATATAATCTAAGGTGCTGCTGTGCATAAAGAAGTTAACTAATGAAGCTATTATTATTCCTACTAAGCCCATAAACATAATACGCCCAAACGAAGTCAAATCAGTTTTAGTAGTATATCCTACAAAGGCCATAGTGCCGAACATTCCGGCAGTTATTGCGAATGTAGTAAATATAGAGCTTAAGGTGTAGGCTAGTAAAATAAAGCTAAAGCTAACTCCAACCAAGGCAGAATATACAATAAAAAGTATAACCAAGGTAGAATAGGATAATTTGTTGAATGCAAACGACATAAGCATAACAAAACCTAATGGTGCCAGCGTAACAACCCAGCCTAGCAGCGACAATTTGCCCGTTTCGCCTATAAGCATTTGTAGTAAAGACGGTTCACTGGCAAACCACCAAGCTGCAATAGAGGTTACCATTAAGGCAAAAAACATCCATGAAAAAACACTGGACATAAATGTGCGCGAACTGGCATCGGAGTATGAATAATTCGTATTTCCTGAAATATTAAACTGATTACTTTCCATTATTATTATTGTATTATCGGGTACAAAATTAGATGTTTTTTTAATATAGATTTTAATGTTTAGCTTTTTTGTGACAATTAGTATGCCAAAGAAGCTTATTCAGAAAATGGAGCCCTAATATGTCAGCCCTATGACAGAATGTATGTTTTACTATACGATTTTGAAGTGTATATGTGTTCATTTTATACTAAGAAAATATTTTTTGACTACTCTAGAATAAAAAAATATAGCCTGTAAATATTAACCTAAGTCAACTTTTTATTTCCTTATTCCTTACATCTTTGCCTCAAATTAACACCTATAAATTATGAAAGAAAAATTAAGCTTATCTCTTGTTGCAATGCTTTTAAGTGTCTCAGTATGGGCACAAAAAAATTGGAAGTTAGATCCCTCACATTCAAGTGTGAAATTTTCAGTAACCCATTTAATGGTATCTGAAGTAGAAGGTAGTTTTAAATCGTTTGACGGCACACTGAGCTCAAAAAATGATGATTTTACGGATGCGGCCATTACATTTACTGTGGATGTGAACTCAATAAACACCGATAATGATATGCGTGACAAGCATTTAAAAAGTGATGATTTTTTTAATGCAGAAAAGTTCCCTAAAATGACATTTAAAGCAGTATCCTTTAAAAAATCAAGTGGAAATAAATATATCTTAGAGGGAGATTTAACCATTAGAGATGTAACCAAAAGGGTAAAATTTGATGTGGTTCACAGAGGGGTACAAAATGACCCTTGGGGTAATACCAAGGCCGGATTTAAAGCAACAGGAACCATTAAAAGATTAGAGTATGGTTTAAAATGGAATACCATGTCGGGTTCAACGGCTGTAGTATCTGATGATGTAGAAATAGTTATTAACTTAGAGTACGCTCTTGAAAAAAAATAAGTTTGGTTTGGTTAAAAAAAGAAGCCGTTAGAGAAATCTAACGGCTTCTTTTTATTTAAGGAATTACGGCTATTTCAGGTAGTCCTTCCCAAACTTTATACTCATTGGTATAATACAGGTAGGCGCAACTGGCTGGTGATTGATAAACACCCGGCACTTCAGCTTTCAAATCAAAATTTAGCTCTTTAATTTCTGAAGGGGCCATTTGACGGTAGTATATATTTATTCTGTTTCCTTCAATTTCATAATAATCAATCCATTTTTTATCTGTCATTTCTTTTAACTGCCAAGGCTGCACACTACAGCCCGCAGGTATTCCAAGTACCACCATAGTATTGGGTAAACCTTCATGAGTTTTGTTCTCTAATTTCATTCTGAGCCTTACTGTTTCACCAACTTTTACTTTAGTATTTGCTAATTTAACATCTAACCCAACCAAACACTCCTTAGCTGAATTAGGTAAATCAGTATGCCACGATACAGCAATAGAATATGGTAATGGACTTTGTGTGTTTTTATATTTTAGTTCTAGTTTACTTTTCCCTTCTCCTAAATATTTTTCTACTCCTGCAATAACAATAGCATCTTTTTCTCCGGCTTTATATTCTTTTTCAGCAACTTTCTTACCATCAACATATAGTTCCAAAGTCCCATCTTCGGTCGTTTTTTTGGCATATTTTGCATAAGCAGTGAGTGCTTTTAAAGCCATAATACTGGCCTGTGTGTTCCCAAAATCACCATTCCCGTTGCGTGATTTAATAAGAAAGTCAACAGCATTATTGATTAAATTCTGACTTATTTCACCCGATTGAATCATAGCCATTACAGCAAGCGAAGTTGTTTCCACACGCAAAGCTTTTCCGGAGCTGCGTGTAATAGAATGGTTGCTTCCCATAAAGCTTCCATCTGCTTCTTGTTTCTTCATTAAGTTTTGGAGTATGGATAAAGCTCTTTTATCTTTATGCCAGGCAAAAAGTGCATTAGTCGCCAAGCCCATAATATAGGGGTCATTTGATTTTTTAGCTTCGTCATATAAATTATCTAACTCTACTTTAATATCTTCAAAATTGGCGCAGGCCAATGCATAGGTAATGTAAGCATCGGTAATATTTTTTGCAGCTCCCCCAAAATTATCAAGGGCCTTGCTGTTTCTTTTGTAACCACCTTTTCCGTCACGGCTGGCTAAAAGCCATTGTGCTGTACGATCTACCATTTTTTGATCTACTCCGGTGTAAACCTTTTTCATATCATTAAACTGCATTAATCCGTATGCAGTTAATGCTTCATGGCCTGGTGCTCCTCCAAACCATTCATACCCTTTTTCTTTTGTTTCAAACGTAATTAATTTTTGGTATCCCTTTTCAATAAGGTTATTGGCTCGTTGTGTTATTTTAGGATCATCCTCGTTGATGGTATTCAAATAATCTTTCACTAAAATATTGGGGTAACTACTCATAGAAGTTTGTTCAAAGCAACCTGTAGGTTCTCTGAAAATACTTTCTACACCCTTTAACAGGTCACTAACAATACTCGGATAGGCAGTTACACTAGCTATTAAAGAGCCTTTTACTAAATTAGAAACATGCAGTTCATAGGCCTTATTTGTTTCTTTTCCACTAAAGCTTACCTGAACGGGGAATCCTTTTGCCTCTGTTTGAATATTTTGCTCCATCATATCATTAAAATCACCACAGTTAAAGGCTACTGATATTTTTCCACTATCCTGCGTAGAAGCTATTTTGTATTTTAAGAATACTGTTTTGCTTTCTTGTGAAGCTAATGTAAGCTGTTGAGGAAATTCTTCAAGAGCAGTTAGCCATGTTGGTACTAACACAGACAAACGTCCGCTTAACGATTTGTTCGTATTGTTTTTTAAGATAAAGGGAATGCTTACTTGATCGTCTTGGATTAAGTGGGGTGGTACTTTGAGGCTGAGGGACAAGGGCTGCTGTGTAAATATTTTTTTCTCAGCATGAGCACCATTTCCATTTGTTCCAATTCCTTCCGTAATGATTTTAAATGAAGCCAGCTCATCACAAGTGTAAAAGCTTATAGTTTTCTTCCCCGTTCTGTCAATTTCAATGTCCGGATTCCAGTATATTGTATTACGAAAATCTGTTCTAACTGTTGTTTTAATTTGAGTGTAATCAATGGTATCAAACTGGCGTGCTCTGTAATAACTTACTATAGGAGTCTGTATGTTTAACTCATCTTCCATTTCTAAATTTTCAGCACGACCAATTTTGTTTTTCCCAGCAGGAACTATGGCCTGCATGGGAACTAAAGCACCCATCTCTTTTTTCCCTTTTATTTGTACCTGTTCATCTTTTTGAAAAATAATGTTCTTTTGCCCTTTTCGATTATCAGCTCTGTTAGCTAATGGTTTTTTATTTTTATAAATATTTCCGGGATCTTCTCTTCTTAACTGAAAGTTATTTGCTTCTGGTGCACCACCCATATTAAACTGCATATCATCCATCAATGCCGTTTCTTCGGTAATTTTATAATTTTTGTTTTGCAGATAAATTGTTTTACCTGTTTCATAATTTAAGAGAGGTTGTTCATAAGTCACAAACTCGGTCATTTTTACTATTAACTTAGGCTTTTCTGTAATATCAACACCGTTGGCTTTAAAAAAACCTTTTCCATTGGTTTGCATTTGTTTTTTCCCAATAGTGATAACAGCACCAACAATTGGTTTTTGGCTTTGAGCATCCACTACTGTTCCACTTATTTCTGCTTTTTCTGCTTTAAAATTAATAAACGGGTTTTGATTTTGTAATATAGGTTCCCATTTAAATCTGCGCCAGCCATAAGTCAACATAACATAATCCATTGCTTGTGCAGCTTTCTCGGTTCCTGAGAAATAAAATGCCGGTTCATCAAGTTTTCCTTTTATGTCCTGCTCCAAATAGAGTTGTGATAAGATATTTCCTTGTTTGTCATCAGCAAAACTTAAAAGTTCATCGTTGGTTACACTTAAACTAAGCTGTGCAGGTGTTGGCATTCCGTTATCATCAGTAACTAAGATTTGGGCTGTTACTTTTTCGCGCGGTAAATATTTATCTTTATCAGTAGTAATACGAACGTTTAATTTTTTATGGGGGTTTACAAAGACTAGTCTTTCTGCTCGTTCCGTTTTTTGACTATCAAACAAAGTAAAGCGACAAACACCCATAGGCATAGCGCTTAGAGGCACAACCACATGAGCAATTCCGTTTTGGGTATTTACGGCAGTACTATAATAAATTTTATCGCGAAGCATAGCCACTAGAGCTAATTCTTCATCACGGGTACTATGTATAGTTAATTCAACTGATTCTTTATTTTGTGCAACACAATTTAAAACATAGCCTTGATCAAGCATTTCAGGTAATTGATATTCTTGTTCTATTTGAGCCGGACGTTTAATTTTTGCAATGTATCTTTCATCTTCTTTACAAGGTAAAATAAAGGATCCAAGTCCATTATGAAAACTACTAAACGTAGTTACTTCATTTCCTTTACTATCTAGAATAATACCTTCAATATCGGCCGGTTTTCCAAATTCATTTAGAGCGCGAAAGGCCACTTTATTAGGTATTTTACTTATTAAATCGCCTCCCTCGGGATAAAATTTTAAACTAATATTGTTGAGTACTACAGGAATACTTCGCGAAATACTTTCAGTATTTCCGTTATATTGAAGCGTTACGAGTAATAGACCGTCATTACTATCTAATTTTTTAGGCAACTTAAATTTTACATACATTTTTCCTTCACTGTCTGCTTCAGCGGTGTTTCGGAGTATTTCTTTTCCTTGAATTTGTACGATATAGTTAAAAGATTGATGGGCTAATGCCTTATTACTATTGTCTTCAAAATAAAGTTTAGCAACTACTTCATCTGCCGGGCCGTAAGCTTTACGATCAAAGTCTAATTGCATTTTTACACGAGGAACGAGGATATCTTGCACCAAAATTTCTTTTTCAAAAAGTAACGTGTCGGGTTCATTTTTTTGCCAGTTACTAAATGCCCTGATTTTATACATGCCACCAGGAGTATTGGGTGCGAGAGAAAAATCACCGGCTGCCTTTCCTTTGTGGCAAACAAGCTTGTAATTTTGTGCTACATTTCCATTGGGTGCTATAAGCTGCACTTCAATAATATCACTTTCTGCCGATGCCTTCATATCTGCAGCTTGACGCAGGTAGGCACTATACCAAATGGTTTCGCCCGGGCTATAAAAAGTTTTATCAAGATGCAAATAAACTCTGTCTTGAGGAATTTTTTGATAAAACTTTTCAAAACTACTTTTTAATGACTTAATAAAATCATTTTCTGTTTCGGGAGTAAAATTTATTCCGGCTTTGTTTAGTCCGGTTACTAAAAGAAGGCAGCTAAAAGTAGCTACAAGAAGAAAAAGATAACGTTTCATGTTGATGATTTTTAATGATTACACTACATAGATGCAAGTCATCAACAAATTCCATAAAACACTAAAAAAATTAAAATAAATCTTCGTTATTCATATCATTCATTCGTGAGCTTACTGTTATGCTTGGTGCCGAAGCTCGATCAATAAAATCATCATTAGGCTCAATAATCCCAGTAAAGTTGGAGCTATTGTACGAGTAATCTTCAAATTTGGCATTTTCGGCAACAAATTTAAGATCTACATCTTCGAGTGACCCATTTCTGTGTTTGGAAATAATAATTTGTGCCAACCCTCTTAAATCACGGTTATTATCATCTTGTGTAATATTGTAATATTCCGGACGGTATATAAACATAACCATATCGGCATCTTGTTCAATAGCTCCTGATTCTCTCAGATCTCCTAACTGAGGGCGTTTGTTATGGTTAGTCCCTCCACGAGTTTCTACTTGACGATTCAATTGAGAGAGTACAATAACCGGAATGTTTAATTCCTTTGCTATTGCTTTTAAAGAACGGGATATGGTACTAATTTCCTGTTCTCTTGTTCCTTTCCCTTCACCTCCAGCAGTCATTAATTGCAAGTAGTCAATAACAGCCATTTCAATGTTTTGTTCTGATTTCAAGCGTCTGAGTTTAGCACGTAAATCAAAAACGTTTAAGGCAGGCGTATCGTCAATAAATATAGGAGCTTCGGAGAGTTTTGTAATTTTCGAATGGAGCTGTTGCCATTCATGAGCTTCCAATTGTCCACGTTTTAACTTATCAGCTTTTAGGCCTGTTTCACCGGAAATAAGCCGTGTTACTAACTGCACAGAGCTCATTTCGAGTGAGAAAAAAGCCACGGGTTTATTAAAGTCAATAGCAGCATTCCGCGCCAAAGCTAATACAAAGGCTGTTTTTCCCATACCCGGTCGTGCAGCAAGAATAATTAAATCTGAACGCTGCCATCCTGCGGTAACTTTGTCTAAGTCGGTAAAGCCCGAAGGAATACCGCTAATTCCATCTTCCTGCGATTTAGCACTTTCAATTTGCTGAATGGCCTCTTCAATAAGGTCACTCATTTTAGCATAATTTTTTTTAATATTGTTTTCGGCTATTGCAAATAGACTTGACTCTGCTTTATCCAATAACTCAAGTACATCGGTGCTGTCCTCATAAGCACTGCGTATGGTTTCGGTACTGGTTTGAATGAGCATACGCTGAATGTATTTTTGTAACACAATTCGTGCATGAAATTCAATATTAGCACTTGAAACAACACGATTAGTAAGTTTTGATATATAGTAGGCTCCACCAACAATTTCGAGCTCTCCGGTTTTTTTAAGCTGGTTTGTTACGGTTAATATATCTACAGCTTGACGATCTTTCCACAACTGGAGAATAGCATCATAAATACGTTTGTTTGCCTCCACATAAAACGCATCTGCTTTTAATAAATCAATAACAGATGAAAGTGCATTTTTTTCAAGCATAAGAGCCCCTAAAACAGCTTCCTCCAAATCAGGTGCTTGTGGAGGCAGTTTCCCAATTTCAAATGGATTAAAACTTAAATCGCTGGCTTTCTTATTTCGTTTAATATAGTTGTTTTTCTTATTCTCTAATGTGTTTTCCATGTTTCAAAATTAAGGATAAAAAAGGAGATCTATTTTTAGAACTTATGCTTAAAAGAATAAAATTTTATTAACTTCTGATTAATTTATTTAACCCTTTATTTTTCAATAAGATGGTTATGACTTATTGATTTAAAATTAAGAAATTAGAAACGAATAAGCAAATTAATTAAAAAAGAAAAAGATTGTTTATATCAACTGTAGGTATAAGTTCCATGAGCGCTGCTGATAGTAAGTCTAGGATCAGTATTAGAACGGGTTTGCACATGGCCTATTATTTGAGCATCAATATGAAACGATTGTGCTATTTTGATAATATCATCAGCAATATTGGGAGAAACATAAAGTTCCATACGGTGCCCCATATTAAATACCTTATACATTTCGTGCCATGAAGTTTTTGATTGTTCTTGTATCATTCGAAACAAGGGGGGAGTATCAAAAAGATTATCTTTAATTACCTTTAAGTGATTATCCAAGAAGTGGAGAATTTTAGTTTGACCACCTCCGCTACAATGTATCATTCCATCAATATGATGACGGTATTGCTCAAGTACCTTATTTATAACAGGAGCATAAGTACGGGTAGGAGAAAGTACCATTTTTCCGACCGTCATTATTTCAGTTTCACTAACCTTTATTTCATCGGTCAGTTTATATTTTCCACTGTAAACAATATCTTGACTTAGTGCATTATCAAAGCTTTCGGGGTATTTTTGGGCATAATCTTTAGTAAAAATATCATGTCGTGCTGAGGTTAGTCCATTGCTCCCCATACCGGCATTATAGGTGTTTTCATAGGTGGCTTTACCAAATGATGCCAAACCCACAATAACATTCCCCGATTGAATGCGGGCATTATCAATGATATCCTCTCTTTTAAGACGGCACACAACTGTTGAGTCCACAATTATTGTTTTTACTAAATCACCAACGTCTGCAGTTTCACCGCCTGAGCTTATGATATTTAAGCCTAATTTATTAAGTTGTTGAATCAGTTCTTCGGTACCATTAATAAGTGTTGAAATAACTGGAGCCGGAATTAAATTTTTATTACGTCCAATGGTTGAAGACAGAATTATGTTTTTTGTAGCACCAACACAAAGTAAGTCATCAGTATTCATTACTACTGCATCTTGAGCAATTCCTTTCCAAACAGAAATATCATCTGTTTCGCGCCAGTACAGATAGGCTAATGATGATTTTGTTCCGGCACCATCGGCATGCATAATAACACAATAGTTTTCATCATTCCCTAAAAAGTCAGGAACTACTTTACAAAAGGCTCTGGGAAAAAGCCCTTTGTCAATATTTTTTATGGCGGCATGAACATCTTCTTTATCGGAAGATACCCCTCTTTTTTGATAATTGGATGTGTTTTTTTGGGAGCTCATGATGAAAGTTACAAAAATAAAAAATCCTGCGCTTAAAATAGAGCACAGGATTTTTATTATTTTGAATTTATTTATTCTTCTTCTTCTTCTTCAATATTCTGGATTTTAGGAGCCAATTTAGAGTTAGGATCCTCTTTTGGAACATAATCTTCTCTTAAAATTTTAAATTCTGTTCTTCTGTTTTTTTGATGTGCTGTTTCTTTCTCCTCGTTGCTTGCCATACCAGCTATTTGCTTGTCACTAATTAATGGACGATTTTCACCGTATCCTTTTGCCACTAGTCTGTCACCGGCAATTCCTTTTGAGATCAGATAGTCAACAACACTCTGAGCACGTTTTTGAGCTAAAACTTCGTTTGATTTGTTATCTCCTCTGGTGTCGGTATGAGAACCCAATTCAATAACTAAATTAGGATTTTGATTTAAAGTCTTTACCAATCCGGCTAAAGAGTCCTGATACTGAGGTTTTAAATCCCATGCGGCTAAGTCATATAAAATATCGGGCAAACGAATAGGCTCTTTTTTAATAGCTTTCAGTTTCAAATCTTTTGTAAAATCTGTTTGTACTTCTATACCCACGGTAGTAAAATCTTTTGTGTCGGATAAATGCTTTTCCATGGTACCGGATACCGTGTAAGAAATGTTGGCATTTACATAACGTTTTCCGTCAGGAGTAAAATCAAAACGATAATTTCCTGTTGCGTCTGATTTGGATTCAACACTAGAGCCATCAGAGCCAATTAGCTTAACTGTAGCTCCAATGATAGGCTCACCGCTTTCAATTTCAGTTACCTGACCTGCTAAAGAAAATAATACAGGAGGAAGTCTGAACTCATAAATATCGTCCATTCCTTTGCCACCAGCGCGACTGGAAGTAAAAAAGCCATTCTCATTTTTAGCTTCAATACAGATACCAAAATCATCAGCAGCAGAGTTTAAAGGATATTTAAGGTTTTCAGGAACACTAAAACCATCGCCAGAAATATCGGCTTTAAAATTATCCAAGCCCCCCATTCCTATTAAGCCATTTGAGGCAAAATATAACGCATGGTCTGTAGCATAAGGAAACATTTCGTCACCGGCAGTATTAATCATAGGGCCAAGATTTACTGGATTACCAACTGGTTTACGCTGTTTGTCTAATTTCACTTTCCACAAATCTTTTCCTCCTAAACCACCCGGCATATCTGAAGCAAAGTATAAAGTTGTTTCATCAGCACTTATGGCAGGATGTCCAACTGTAAAAGAATCGGCACATAGTACAATTTCTTCAGCCGGGCCCCAGCCTTTACCTTTTTTTACAGATACCATAATCATACAACCTAAAGTTTTTTTAGTTTGATTTGGGCAACGTGTAAAGTACACAGCATCTTTTTTCTTGTTAAATACCATAGCCCCTTCGCTTTCACCGGTATTTATAATGTTATCAGCAGGAGCAGGAGTATTCCAAGTTCCTTTTTTATCTCGTTTTACTTCATATAAATCTGAAAAAGACTGACCTGTAGTTCCATCTTTTCCACTTCCGGTGGCCCCATCTCTTGTGGACGAGAACCATAGGGTGTTGTATTTTTTATCGGCATAGTTTGGTGCAAAGTCCATTAATTTGCTATTAAAAGGGCAGTTGGTAACTTCATGTCGGGTAGGGTTATCTTTCCACTTTTGAGCAATTGTACAAGATTTTACGCCATCTTCGCCTCGTGGGTCACTAGGAACAAGCTTCTTGTATTCGTTATACGAGTTGATAGCATCGGTATATTTTTCTTGAGCCTTTTGGCAATCGGCAACGAACAATTGTGCTCGTGGGTCAGGATATTTTGCTTTTACAGCTTTGGCGTAGTTGTTTTCAGCATTTTTCATATCGTTAATATGCTTGTAACATTCAGCCAATTTAAATAGTGCTTCAGCTTTTTGAGTTCTGTTCTCAATTCGGGTAAGCGCTTTTTTATAAAGTTCAATGGCATTTCCCCATTGCCAGTTACTGTAGGCCTCATCGGCTTTTTTTGTTTTAGATGACTGTGCTAAAGCATTTACTGAAAACAAAACTGATGCTGCTACAACACACAAAAACTTACTTATTCTCATAGGTGAAAAATATTTGAATTTTGTTAAAACGTGGGCTAAAGTAATTATTTTATTATAAATGAACGAAAAAGTTTGTTTTTTTTTGAAACTTTGAAGTTGAAATTTTGAAAAAAAAGAACGTTTCTCTTTAATTTTCTTGTTTTTATGAGCTTACAGAAGAGTCTAAACTTTTTACTTGATTTAAGGGACAACAATCACAAAGATTGGTTCAACACAAATAGAAATTACTATTTAGAGGCAAAAGCTGAGTTTACAGCTTTAGTAGAAGAGTTATTAATTGGAATTTCGCAAAAAAGATCGGCATACGCCAAGCTTGAGGCTTCAGAATGTATTTTTCGTATTAACCGAGATCTTCGGTTTACAGCAAATAAAGCACCTTATAAAACTAATTTTGGGGCAAGTGTTAATTTATATGGGAAAAAGTCGCCCAAAGCTGGCTTATATATTCATATTGAACCTAATGCATCTTTTATAGGTGGCGGTGTATATAAGCCACCGCCAGATATTTTAAGTAAAATACGGCAAGAAATAGATTATAATTATGAAGAGTTTAAAGCCCTTATTGAAAATAAGAATTTTAAAAGATATTACAATAGTATTGATATTACCAGTACTTTAAAAAAGACTCCAAAAGGATATGATGCAGGTCACCCGGGCATAGTGTACTTAAAATTAAGGAGCTTAATTGCTATTTGTCCATTAAAAAATCAGGATATTAAGTCAACATTTTTTGCTAAGGATGCCGTAAAGAGATGGATAGCCTTGTTTCCTTTTATTGATTTTTTAAATCGGAACTTGAATGACTAATTTCTAATATGTGTGTTATGCTTCATGATAAGGGCAAATGCTGTAGGACGTATTTGAAAATTAACATGAAGAAATTATAGGATAAAAGTAAAACATTAAGTAAAGAAAAGAGATAAAAGTTTGTATTAATCAAAACTTTTGTATTTTTGCCATCAAGTATTAATCAAAATAATAAAAAACCAAATGAAAAAAATTGTATTATCAATTGCTGCTTTAGCCTTAGTTGCTACAACCATGACTTCTTGCAAGAAAGAATACACTTGTGAGTGTACTGCTACTGTATTAGGATTTACTACTACTGCAAGTTCAACTATTAAAGACACTAAGAAAAAAGCAAAAGAAGCTTGCGAAAAAGGAAATGCATCTGCTGCTGGAAGTAGCGTTAGTTGCAAAATTAAGTAATTTTTAATTTACTTTTTTAAAAGGCTGCTTTGTAGTAAGGCAGCCTTTTTTATTTCATAAAACTATGATTAAAAATATTCTGGCAGGAAGTATTTCTGTTTTACTGGGTATAGTTTTTTTATTTTCGGCCTATACCAAACTTTATCCTATTGAGCTTTTTGAATTTTCATTTATTGAAATAAAAGTTGCTAACTGGACAACTGCCCCGTACATAGCTCGTTTCTTTCTAGCTTTCGAGTTCTTTTTAGGGCTTTTATTGATATTAAATTTTAAAGGGAACAACCGCTTGGTTGCTAAAACCACTTTAGGACTATTAATTGCTTTTACACTCTACTTATTAGCTATAATTATACTACAAGGGAACAACGGAAATTGCGGTTGTTTTGGCACCTATATTAAAATGACCCCCTTAGAGTCTATTATTAAAAATATTGTGCTTATGGGATTATGCGCTGTTTTATTATTTTTGCCTGAAGGGAAAAACTACTTCACGAACAAGACACTCTTAGGGGTATTGATTATAGGTTCTTTTATGACTCCTTTTATTTTAAACCCATTAAATGAGACGCACCCGCCTGATACCAACGAAATTAATTATACCTTAAAATTAGATGCGCTTTATGCCAATGAAAGATTAGAAAAGCCAAAGGTTGACTTGAGGCAAGGAAAGAGAGTTATAGCTTTTTTAAGTTTAACCTGCCCACACTGTAAAATAGCTACTCATAAATTAAATCTTATTCACGAACAATATCCGGAGCTACCAATATATTACATTCTGAATGGCGACTCAGCAGACTTGAAGAACTTTATGGAAGAAACAAAAACCAGAGATATTGCATATTGTTTTATGAGTTTGAAAGAGGGGTTTGTAGATAATGCAGGCCTTAATTTACCCTCTATACTATGGGTAAAAGATGCAAAGGTTGAAAATCGTACAAAATATACAGAGCTGGAAGCTGATGATTTAATGAAGTGGTATAGAGATACGAATCATTAATAGCATATAATTTTTTTTACGATATGCTGATTTCCGTTTTGTATCTTTAATAAGTACAGTCCGGAACTTAAAGTACGTTCCTTCGAATTCAGATTAAATGAATGAGAGCCTTTGGCAGCATTACTCTCTGCAAACTGATAAAGAAGTTTTCCGCTGATGTCGTATAGTTTTATTTCTAGATCACTATTCGTAGCAAGAAATACATCTATATACAAATTATCATTAAAAGGATTGGGATAGACCACATTATTAAAGTATCCAAAATATTCGTCTTCACATAAGTCGCTATCTAATAATTGCATTTTTTTCTGATCACAAAAGTCACTAGAGGTACTTAAATCCATAGTCCATTGAGCTGCATCAAGATTATTTTGTTCTATACTGCGTTTCATTACTCCGTTGGCAATGGCATAGTGCATTAAATCAGAAGGATTAATTACATGGGCTATTTGATGTGCGTGCCCAAGTTCATGTAAGGCAACCGACTGAAAGTCAAGCTTGTTTAAAGCGATTGGCGGATTACCGAAATGCCATTTGTCACTATTTTTAAACAATAAATCTTGCTCGTCTAAATACCATTTATTATTGGTGCAACCATTATAATACGAATAACATAAACCCAGTACACCTGCGGGTAATTCATTGTTTTCATCAAATGAAACCACGTTAAGTTTATCACGTTCAGCATTGGTGTTGGTAGTACTAGCCCCTATAGTCCAGTTGATATAAGTTTTACATCGCCATTTTTTAAATGCAACCATAAAATTATTATAGGCTAGACTATCATTTAAAAAATTTTGATTGATATGCCAGATATAGCCTTTATTATCATCGTGTGCTACCAAGCGCACGGGGTATATTTGTGCAGCACTTCCGGTATTTATTATGGCATAGTTTACCAGTAAGGAGTTGGTGCTTTGTGCGCGTGATCCTCCTGAAACAACAGCTATTTTTCCGGTGCCGGCTTTTTGTGGAACCGCTACAACAATTTTTGTGTCAGACCATGAAATATATTGCGGGGCTTCGGCCTCTACTTCTGTGCTTCCTCCATTATTACTATTTTTGAACATCACTTTTCCATCACCTTGGCTTGCTCCAAAACCGAACCCGTTTATGGTAATTAGCTCATTAACTCCAGCATTAACTTGGGTAGGAGAAAAATTATTTATCATACTAGAACGTGTTGCATAGCTTGTGTTATTCCATGTTAATGAATCATATACTAAGGTTCGTGTAAGGGAAAAAGCATCTTTAAGGAAGTTAAAAAAATTTTGCTTTTTGTTGGAGTAGGTATGAAACACCGTGGTTATTTCGGAGGTTTCTGGCAGATATTCCAAAAAGCCTTGTGCAGAGGCATATACGGTATAGGTGTGGTTGTTTTCCTGAGCTCTATTTAAAAAAAATAATCCTGTTTGTTCGGTTTGTAAATTTAAGAGTGACTCTGAGCGTTCCATTTGTTCTCCTAGTGTACCACCTATGGTAATTACATCAATATAGTTTGGAGCCTGTCCTTTAAAAACACTAAAAACCTGAATGTGATTTTGAGTAAAAATAGTATTTCTTTTCACCGATTTAAAAGCACTTTGGGATATGACCCGACCTTCGATGATTAGGTCACTTTGATTGATTTTTTCGGCTAAAGAAATTTCATACAACCCGCATTGTGCTTGCACATGAAAAGTAAAAAGTAGTAATAAAAAGGTATAAAAAAAGCTATTTGTACCCATTGTTTTTTTTATCATGACCTAAGCTTGTAACGAGTTACCAGATCTATTGCTTGTTGGGCTTCAAGCACATCATGCACACGCAATAGGTGTATGTTTTTTAGCAAGGCGAGTGTGTTTAAAACGCTTGTTCCATTTAAGGCTTCAGATGGCTTGGTGTGAAGTACTTTATTAATCATTGATTTACGTGATAAACCGCATAGTACAGGTAGTCCAAACATGTGAAATACATCTAAATGATGCAGCAGTGTATAATTATGTTCAACACTTTTACCAAATCCAAAGCCCGGATCAATAATAATATCTTTAATACCTGCTTTACGAGCAGAAGCAACTCGTTCTGTAAAGAAATCAATTATATCGGTAAGTACGTTGTTATAAACCGGGTTTTCTTGCATGGTTTTAGGCATACCCTGCATGTGCATCATAACATAGGGAACCCCAAGTTGCGCTACAGTTTGAAACATTTTGGTATCAATTAAACCTGCTGAAATGTCATTAACTAGGGCAACTCCATGCTCTACAGCCATAATAGCTGTTAACGAATGATAGGTATCAATAGAAAAAATACAATCAGGAAATTGTTTTAAAAGGCTTTTGAGATAGGGTTTTAAGATTTGAATTTCTTCATTTGCCGATACCCAATCAGACCCAGGTTTTGTGCTGGCTGCGCCAATATCAATGATAGCCGCTCCGGAAGCAATCATACTTTCTGTTATTTGTAACACTTCATATTCACCTTGGTAGCGACTTCCGTCATAAAAAGAATTTGAAGTTAAGTTGATAACTCCCATTACTGCAGGTTTTTCAAAAAATAAAAGACGGCCTTTTACATTAATTGAAAGAGGAATGAAGTCAGATATGTTATTTATCATTTAATTTGCATCAAATTTTCAATGGGAGTAAAAGTAGTTCAATTATCAGGAATTTCATACATATTAATAGCCATTCATCATAGTTGCAAAATTTATGAGAGCAAAAGCAAATACATCAGAACAATATGATACAGAAATAGCTGTATGCCGAGAATTATTTTTCAAGAAAATGAAAGATTATGGTACCGCATGGCGCATATTAAGGCACAGTTCTATTACTGATCAGTTGTATATCAAAGCGCAGCGAATTAGGAGTATTCAAGAAAAGGGCATTTCAAAAGTAGATGAAAGTATTAATGCCGAATTTATAGGAATTGTAAACTATGCTGCTATTGGCCTTATACAGCTTGAGCTTGGGGTATCATCTGAGAGCCATACAGATGAAAGTACAACCCTGTTTCTATATGACAAGTATATTAAGCAAGCTAAAGATTTAATGAGTAATAAAAATCATGATTATGGCGAAGCTTGGAGAGATATGCGCATTAGTTCCATTACCGATTTAATTTTAATGAAAATACTTCGTACCAAGCAAATTGAAGACAATCAAGGACAAACAATGGTATCTGAAGGAATAGACGCCAATTATTTAGACATGATTAATTATGCCATTTTTGCATTAATATTAATTCGAGAACATGTATAAAGCCATTGTTACAAGCATTTTTCTATTTCCCCTAAATGATGAATAGTGGTAAAGCGAAGAGATGATTGTTGTGTAATTTTTCCGGGATTAAACCATATTGCGTCTAAACCAGCTTTTACGGCCCCTTCAATATCTGCTTCAAAATTATCGCCAATCATAATACTGTTGTTTGCTGTTGCTTTAGCTAAGTTTAGTGCATAGTCAAAAATAGCCAAATGTGGTTTGTTTTCTCCGGCAATTTCACTTGTAGTAATGCTTGTAAAATAAGGGAGTAACCCACTTTCATGAAGTTTTATATATTGCACTTCGTTAAAGCCGTTTGTTATAATATGAAGATTATATCCTTTGTTTTGCAAATAGTTAAGAACAGCAAAGGCCCCATCAAATAATTGCTTTTTATAGGGGCTTATTTTAAGATAGGAATTACTTATTTGCTTGGGTAATTCGGTATGATGATATTTAAAAAGTTTGAAAGTTTCAATAAAACGACCGTCACGAAGCTTCTCTCGTGAAACTTTCCCTTGTTTATACAATTCCCAAAAATTATTATTAATGGAATAATACACTTCCAAAAATTGTTCAAAGGTACAGCTCAGCAGGTGCTGTATATTCTGTGCTGTAAATATTTCGTGTAAAGCTTCTCGTGAATTGGCTTCGAAATCCCAAAGGGTATGGTCTAAATCAAAAAAAACATGCTTATATTTCATCATAAAAAACTAAAAGAGCCCGTTTTTACGGACTCTTTTAGCAGGATTTAAAGTTAGAAAAAATTAACGAGTAACCTGAAATTTCTTAATACTTACTTTGTCGTTTTGAGTTACTTGTAAAATATAGATACCTTGATCTACGCCAGCTAAATCAACATTTAATGTACTGGAATTTGCCAACACATTTTTGTGTATGACTTCTTGACCTAATAAATTAAGCACTTTAATAGCAACCGACTCGTGATTAACCACTTCATTAGAAATACTGATGTAGAGCATATCATTGGCAGGATTAGGGAATATTTCCATATCAAACTGATTGGGAGGGTAGCTTAAAGAAGAAGTAGTTGTTGGAGCACAAAGTACCGGCATGATAACATGCGACATAGAAATACCCCAACCCACGTTATTATCGCTATATGGAATCCAATTATTCGCAGAGTTGAGCTCCCATCCGGTATTAGCAGCTTCGTTATAAGTATTAGTTACTATGCCTATAGTGTCACCATTGGTAGGGTCAAATTCTACACCGGCATAGAAAGTACCATTGTGTGTAAGCA
This sequence comes from Bacteroidota bacterium, assembly GCA_963169745.1. Taxonomy (GTDB): domain Bacteria; phylum Bacteroidota; class Bacteroidia; order UBA4408; family UBA4408; genus CAIKXD01. Next base: position 16,435 of record CAUJCU010000022.1, on the reverse strand, counting down.
TACTTGGAAATTGCGCATAAGTCATTTGACTTGCCATAATATTGTTATAAATGTTTAAGGTAGTAACATTTTGTGATCCAATTGCAGTACCTGGAGAACCACCTGTGCCACTATTGTTCCAAACCTTAAAGCTTACGGTTGAACTTCCGTTACCTGGGCTGTATAGGGCTGCAATGTACACCCACATTCCTTTTATTTGATTATTGACAGGAGCAGTATATTTATCGGCTTTGGCTTTATCAAGAAAGTTGTTGGTTCCCGAAACCCAACCCTCGCCTGCTACTCCTAAATCGGAAGGAGCATATAATTGTAGTTGTTGTGAAGCCAATACGTTTGTAATGCTATCACAGCTTCCTGGGTTAGGCGGAACGCTTCCTGAACAGCCCTGTGAGGTTAATAGAGGTGCTCTTTGCTGAGTTAGAGCAGCAATAACTCGAGCCTTTTGACCATTTGTAAAAAAGTGCATGCAGGCATCGTTTACATAGTCCATATAGTTCATAAACATAGATCCCGGAGTACTACCTGTACAACTGCCACCATCAGCATTACTTCCTTGCGGAAATGATGGACAACCATAATTTTTATCTTTTTGTTTTGGTGTGTCTGTTACATTATCATCTTGAGCACAAGCGGGCTCATCACCCCAAATATGGTATAGGCCTAGCCAATGGCCAACTTCGTGTGTGGCGGTACGCCCTAAATTATATGGTGATTGGGCAGTGCCTGTAGTTCCATAGCAAAAATAACCAATTACCACTCCATCGGTAGCGGCAGAACCAGTTCCAGGAAACTGAGCATACCCTAATAAGCCTGAGCCTAAATCGCATACCCAAATATTCAAATATTGGTCGGTAGGCCAAGCATCTTTACCTCCAGTATTGGTATGTTTCATATTTTCTGAATTAGGGTCAAAAACGGTATTGGATGGAGTGGAAGTCCGTGTAATACCATTAGTTGCATTGCCCTGAGGGTCTTTGGTTGCTAAACAAAACTGTATGCTTACATCAGCTACTAGGCTGGTCCAAGCAGAGGGAACTTGATTCACATCACTATTTAACTTCTGAAAGTCATTATTTAACACAGTAATTTGTGAGGCAACCTGGGCATCACTAATATTTTGGGTTTGGTTTTTATAAATAACATGTACTACAACAGGTATGGTGTATGTTGCTTTTTGTTGTGTTAGAGCATCATAATTTTGAGTAATAAAATTTTGCAAACGCTGCTCTTGTTGGGCCATATCATTTTCAAGTGAAGGATTTTCACTTTTCATTTTTGCTAAATAGTCCATGGTGCCACAAGTTCTTTGAAGCGGAATATCAGCTTTTACAGAAGACCCTAAAAATTGAGCAACGGCCGAGGGATTAATAGAGGCCTTTAAAGATCCATGAGTATTTTGGGTAAATCCTAAAAAGGGAAATACCATACAAAGTAAGAGGAAGTAATTTTTTTTCATGCAGGTTAATATTTCTTTTAATTTATAGTTAGTCTATACAAAAGTAGCTTTTTTGCAAAAAAAAACAATATGGAGCGTTCACTTTTAACAATAACATATTTTTATTATTTTTTGTTTACCTATCAAAGCTTTATTTATATTTGTATCATACCCTTATTGTATGAAGATTTATAACAATATACTGGAAACTATAGGAAACACACCATTAGTTAAAATCAATAACTTGACTAAAGATTGTAAAGCCACTGTTTTGGCAAAGATAGAAACCTTTAATCCGGGCAATTCTATAAAAGACCGTATGGCACTTAAGATGATAGAAGATGCTGAAAAAGACGGACGACTTAAACCGGGCGGAACTATTATTGAGGGAACAAGTGGCAATACCGGTATGGGATTGGCTATTGCAGCAATTATTAAAGGCTATAAATGTGTATTTACAACTACTGATAAACAAAGTAAAGAAAAGGCCGATGCTCTTCGTGCTTTTGGAGCCGATGTGATAGTTTGTCCTACCGATGTTGATCCAGAGGATTCTCGCTCGTACTATTCTGTATCCTCTAGGCTTGAAAAGGAAATTCCAAACTCATGGAAACCCAATCAATACGACAATCCATCTAATTCACAGGCGCATTATGAGCAAACCGGACCAGAAATTTGGGAGCAAACAGATGGGAAAATTACACATTTGGTGGTAGGAGTAGGGACTGGTGGCACAATAAGCGGAACGGGAAAATATTTAAAAGAAAAAAACCCCAATATTAAAGTTTGGGGTATTGATACTTATGGTTCGGTATTTAAAAAATACAAAGAAACCGGAGTGTTTGATAAAGAAGAGATTTACCCTTACATTACTGAGGGTATTGGTGAAGATTTTTTACCGGCTAATGTAGATTTTAGTGTTATTGATTTATTTGAAAAAGTAACAGATAAAAACGCTGCATTAATGACTCGCGAAATAGCCTTAAAAGAAGGGATTTTTGCTGGGAATAGTGCAGGTGCTGCTATGGCTGGTTTGCTACAATTACAGAATAAACTTACAGAAAAAGATTTAGTAGTTGTTATATTTCATGACCATGGAACACGCTATTTAGGTAAAATGTATAATGATGAATGGATGCGAAGCAAAGGTTATTTTGATAAATCAGGGTTAACGGCTAAAGATTTGGTAAATGTTAATTCCGGAGGCGAACTCGTTACACTTGATACTCATGATACCATTGAACAAGCTTTATCCTTAATGAATCGCTTGGATATTTCTCAAATTCCAATTACGAATAATAAAAGGATAATAGGCTCAATACATGAGAATAGAATTTTTGATGCCTTAATGATGGATGTTCAGATTAAATCAAAACCGGTTTCAGAGTATATGGATGCTGCTTTTCCTTTTGTTGATATTAGTACACCAATTGATTCACTTTCTAAAATGATAACCCAAAATAATGCCGCTGTGTTGGTAAGAGATTTTAAAACAGATAAAACTTTTATTATTACCAAACATGATATTTTAAAGGCTTTGATTCTGGAATAATAAACATATTAAGAGAACTCCCATGTTAAAGAAAACATTACTATTACTATTTATTTTTACAAGCTTTGCCCAGGCTCAGGCACAAAGCCTAAACTTACTATCCCCTTCAGGAGGAGAAAATTGGGCTGCCGGAAGCGTTAAGTTAATTCAATGGGCCTACAGTAATGTTGATTATGTAAAGATTGAATACTCTGTTGATAGTGGAGCTACATATACTGTAATTGCACCTAGTGTAGAGGCTTCTTTTCAGAGTTACCATTGGACCGTACCCAGCACCATGTCGCCCAATTGTTATATAAAGATTACAAGCTTACAATCACCCATAATTTATTCAACCAACGCTGCTATTTTTACTATATTAGAAGGGCCATATATTAATTTGACTGCACCAAACGGAGCTGAAGTGTTAAATGAAGGGACTACTTTTCAAATTACTTGGAACAGCTATCAAACGTCTCAAATACTAAAAGTAGAGTATAGTATAAACGATGGAGCAACATGGCTCTCCATTGCCGATACTATTTATAATTTTCAATATTATTTTTGGACTGTACCGGCAACTCCATCTACCTATTGTAAGATACGAGTATCAGATGTATATAATAGTCAACTTTTTGATGAGTCTGATTTTGTTTTTACAATTAATGCCCCATCCGTGCCATTATATCTTATTGCGCCAAATGGAGGAGAAACCTGGGCGGCAGGATATCCCCAAGCCATATCATGGACATCTACTGGAGTTAATAATATTAAGATTGAATTATCTTTAGATTTGGGAGCAAACTGGACCGTTTTAGAAAGCAGTATTCCGGCAAGCTCTGGGTATTATTATTGGGCCGGAACGGCTGCGTACGCTACATCTCAAGCTTTAATTAAGATTTCTGATGTTGCTAACTCCAACCAGTTCGACATTAGTGATATGCCTTTTAACATAACGATTCCTCCACCTGTAGTTATTGTTACTTCACCTAATGGAGGCGAACAAATTGCCTTAGGCGCCACATATAACATATTGTGGTGGGCGGTAAGTATCAATGATGTAAGGATAGAGTATTCTATAAATAATGGACAAAATTGGAATTTAATAGCAGCCAGTGTTCCGGCATCTGCCGGGACATACACTTGGAATGTTCCCAATGTGAATTCAATTAGCGCCTTAATAAGAGTTACCGATAACAGTAATGCTGCTATCACCGATCAATCAGATGCTACTTTTTCAATCATCAACCCGAGTATCAGCCTTACCGGATTTCCTTCGGGTACTATGCAGAACTACGGAGATTTATTAATTATAAATTGGAATAGCACAGGAATTAATAATGAGCTTTTAAAGCTAGAATACACAACAGACTTTGGAGTCTCATGGCAACCTATAGCTTCGAATGTGCCCAATACTAGTTTTTATGCTTGGCAAATAAACTGCCTTCCTACAGATTCTTGTAAGATAAGAATTAGTCTTCAGAATAACCCTTCTGTTTTTGATGTTTCTGACGGGGCTGTTAAAATCATTGCCAATAGTCCTGCTATTGTTGTTTTAAACCCCAATAACCCTGGTCCTTTGGGGAGTGGAACCGTTTATCCCATTACTTGGTTTAGTTATATGATTAATAATGTTAGAATAGAACTTAGTATTAATGGAGATACTGTGTATAATCTTCTTACCGCTTTAGCTCCCGCTTCTAATGGGGTATATTATTGGAATATTCCACCCAGTTTAACAGCAACAAGTTGCCGCATTAAAATTAGTAACGCTGCCAATACCTCACTTTCGTCATTGTCTCCATCATTTTTTAACATTCAACCCGGAACTATCCATGTTACATCAGGAAATTTCACTACTAATTATTTGTCGGGAAGTTCGTATCCAATCACTTGGACTAACAGCGGAATCGGCAACTATGTAAACATCAACTACTCTGTTGATGGTGGAACAACCTGGCTCCCCATAATTGCAAACTATCAAAACAATGGCACGTATTTATGGAATCTTCCCTATTTATCAACAAACACTTTAATCTATAAAGTTGAAGATGCCACAAACCCCATTATATTTGATGTTAATGATGCCAATTTAACAATTGTACCAGCAAATAATCCGCTACTTGAGATAGTAGAGCCGGGTACTGGTAACACCTTTGCCGTAGGAAGTCATATTCAAATTAAGTGGCTTACTTCAGGTATTGATTTTATCAATATTGATTACTCTAGTGATGGAGGCAGTACTTGGACTGCTATTGCAGGAAATATAAACACACAAATTAATTATTATAACTGGACTTTTCCGGCAAATAACATAAGCAATGGAAAAATAAGAATCACCAATTCTGTCAATAGTGCTAACTTCGATACAATTAACTTCTCAACTGATCAATCCTTTATTTCCCTATCAGCACCTAATGGAGGTGAAACATGGGGAACTGCATTAAATCAATATATTACATGGCAAAGTTTAGGAGTAACTCATGTTAACTTATACTACTCTGATAATGGGGGCAATACGTGGCAAATTATTGACAGTAATAAAGTAAACACAGGTTATTATAACTGGCTTACTCCGACTACTATCGGAAGTAACTATAAGATAAAAATAACGAATAGTGATAATATCTTTATGTTTGATGAAAGCAATAATGTATTTAGCTTAACCACTCCATCTGTAAGCTTAAGTTTATTGTCGCCCAACGGAGGCGAACAGCTTATCTCCAATCAAGGCAGCTATATTGACTGGCAATGCAATACGTTATCGAATTTGAATATTGCTTATAGCTTAGATGGAGGGCTCACTTATTTTACTATAGCACAAAATGTACCGAGTATTCCTTCTTTTTATTACTGGATGATTCCGGATACCTTTGCCAACAATGCGAAGATTAAGATTAGTGTAGCTAACAACCCCGGAGTTTCTGATGTGAGTGCCGCAGGTTTTAAAATAATAAAGTCGCAACCTTCGTTACAATTATTATGGCCTAATGGAAGCGAAAGTCTTTGTAAGAATGCTTATGCTTCTGTTAAGTGGAGTGCTAATAACTGCGACTATGTTAACTTGTACTATTCAACCAACGGTGGTACTACATACACTCTTATCAGTTCCATTATGAATGACAGTGTTTATACATGGCAAGTTCCTAACGTTGTTGGAAATAACTTTAAAATAAAAGTTGAGCATGGTAATGATACTTCCATATATGACGCAAGTGATGCTGTTTTTTCTATTATGAATTGTTCTTCTGTTGGAAATCAACTTGTTTTAAGTGCACCTTCTGTGAGTTCAATTTGTAGTGGTAATCAACTTACTCTTGATTATAATATTACCGGGAATTTTAACGCCAGCAATAATTTTAGAGTACAAATAAGTACCAATCAATTTAGTAATTTTACCGATATAGGAGGTATTAATAACAGTAACACCAGCGGAAGTATAATAGTTTCGATACCCGAACAAACTGCAGCCGGGAGTAATTACAGCATAAGAGTCGTTTCTACGAATCCACCTATGTTAAGTAATGTTGTTAACAATATCCAAATTCTATCAGCCAATGCCAACTTTAGTGCCAGCAATACCTTATCCCTTTTGCCAAACGCACAAGTTACACTCATTCCGGCCAGTACATCTGCTGCTTTAACATCATCTCTTTGGAATATCAGTAATGGAAGTACATCTACAGCTTACACACCGGTTTTGAATTTTTACAATGCGGGTAAATATATGGTAAAACTTACCGTAACAGATACCAGCGGTTGCACTGGAACTGTAATTAAAAATAATTATTTGTTTTCAGAGCATTTATTTAACACTATGCTGCTTAATGTTCCCAATCAAAATGAATTAACCGATATAGATTTTGACCAAGATCGTTATGGTTGTGCTATTTATAAAAATGGCAACTGCTTGATTACAGCCGATACCGGAAAAACATGGACACTAGCCTATACCAATAGCAATACTGTTCAGTTAAACTCCATTAGCACTCAAGGTAATATGTGGTATATTACATTGGAAGATGGCACTTGCTTACGTTCTAACAATAAAGGGCTTTTTTGGCTTCCGGTTAGTTTTAATAACAGTATTAGTTTAAAAGATCTTTTATATATCAGCAATACCAATATGATTGCTGTGGGTGGAAGTGGAAAGATTTTTAAATACAATGGTATTAAATGGGTTACTCAAAACTCAGGCACTTCTAAAACATTAAATAAAGCGGCTTCAAATAATTTTGTCACCATGGTTGTTGGGGAGCAGGGAACCATTTTAAAACAACAACCTAACAATAGCTGGGCCCCAATTAGCAGTCCTTTAAACATCAATTATAACGATTTGGCATTTAAAGACTCACTGTATGGCTTTATTGCCGGTGATTTTGGGTACATTTTAAAAACAGAGAATGGTGGAACTTCTTGGTCGGTTGCACTATCAGGAGCCGATATTAATTTTAAGAGCATTACGTGCTCTGGTGATAGTGTTTGGGCTGTGGGAAGCAAAGGAATAGTTTATACTTCTCAAAATAATGGCAACACTTGGAACCGCTATAGTATAGGTTCAAATACTGATTTGAATCGTGTTTATTATAAAAATAATAAAGGCTATGTAGCCGGAAAGACCGGTTTGTTACGCAGTTTTAATCATACACTCTATACGCCTGTAGTAAATGCTGTAAAAAAGAATTTACAAGAAGCTTCCGTTACACTTTTTCCTAACCCCGGAAGTAACTTTGTAAATCTTGTTTTTTCGAGCGAATTAACTGCACGGAACTACCAACTATTTATTACGGACATAAGCGGAAAAAAAGTATTTGCTGAACAATTCAACAGCACACCGGGAGCAAGTAAACAAATCGATATCCATACCCTACAAAATGGTATTTACTTTGTATGTTTGATTTCAGAAAATCAGTATCAAACATATAAGCTGGTAAAATCAGAATAATATTATATAGAACTACAGACCTTTTAAACGCAATAAATAAGGTAAGAGGCTTACATTGATAAGCAATTTCTACTCTTGTGGCAGATCATCACTTGTAAAGGCGAGAGGTAAAAGGCTACTGACGTTTTTTATTCGGTAAATCTTACCTTCTTGTCCCTGCAGCAATACTTCAATATCTGAACGGTAGAGTTTTTCGTATTCTGACAGCACTTGACGGCAAGCCCCACAAGGAGCTACAGGTGAGTTTACAACAAATACATTAGAAAAGGCTGTTACAGCTATTTTAAGTACTTTTACACCGGGGTATTGTGATGAAGCATAAAACACAGCAACACGCTCAGCGCAAATACCTGATGGATAGGCGGCATTCTCTTGGTTATTTCCTGTAACTACAACTCCATTTTCAAGTAATAGAGCACTTCCTACACTAAATTTTGAATAGGGGGCATAGGCCATGTGTGCCGCTTTTCTTGCTGCTTTCATTAACTCTCGGTCAGCCTCATTAAGCTCATCAACTGAGCTATAGCTTAAGTAATTAAGTTTATAACTGTGCTTTTCCATGGGTTTCAGAGTATTAATTTATCATAAGTAATTCAATGAGAAATACAACCCTAAAACTTCTTTTTGTGAAATTTCTTTTTCTTTTTCCCATTCCCCTGATTGTTGTTATGCCCTTGCTGCACATTGCGGGTTTGTAGATCGCTTCTATTGAGCAATTTAATTCCTTCTTTTAAAGTAAGCTTACCTTTTGATAAGGTTTTTAACTGTTCCAATATCACCTCATCGCTTACATTGTCCTTATTCCAGGTTATATAAAAGCTTTTCATCATATTGGCAATTACCTCTACAAAAGCATCTTTCATTTCTCCTGATTCCATTTCAATGGCTTTTTCAATCATATCTTCAACAACACGTCCGTAGTGCTTATAACGAATATGATTGCGAGGATAGGATACCGTTTGCGGCTTTGTTTTAAAAGTTTCAGGACTTGGTTTTGGGTAAGGAGAGTCAACATCTAGTTTAAAGCGTGAAATTACAAATAAATGATCCCATAGTTTGTGCTTAAAATCATTAACATCGCGCAAGTGAGGATTCAGTTGCCCCATAACATCAATTATTGCACGGGCTACAGTATTTCTTTCTTCACGATCTTCAACCGTAATGGCATAGTCAACCATTTTTTGAATATTGCGTCCATATTCTGAAATAATAAGGGGCGGTAAGTCTGTGTTGTATTCCAACAAGTTGTTTGTAATCAAAAGGAATGTGTGTTTAAAGTTTTTGTGTATCTGTCAAAACAACAGAAATGTATTTTTCGAGTACAAATATAGTAATTTTCAAAAATGCAAAATTAAACGGTATGTCATGTCTAACAAATAGTACGTATTTATTTTAATAAAGCAGCTTCTTCTTTGCAATTAAACCATTAATAAGTTACAGCCTCTTATATCACTGTAATCTACTCGACCTAACACTTCAAAACTACAATCATGATGAATTTTTCCGGCATCTTGAGTAGCAATAAATGCACACGAGTGCACATTTGCTAAATCTATAATATTAATGACACCACTTTTTTCTGCTTCTAAAAGGGTGAAAGGGTCATTTAAATCACGAATCATTATTTTTAAATGACTGGGGGTAAAAAAATGACCTTGATTTTTGGAGTAAGCCTGTGAGAGCATTTCAGTCATTCCGTACTCTGAATGAACATGACTAATATTTAATTTTTGTTGTAAAATCTGATATAGTTCAGTACGAGTAATTTCTTTTGCTTGACCTTTCATACCTCCTGTTTCCATTACTATAAATGAGCTTAAATCAAGCGGGTATTGCTCGGCCAGTTGCAGTAAGGCAAAGGTAACACCTAATAAAATCACTTTCTTTTGGCTTTGTGTACTTAATGTTTTTAGGACAGCTAATAAATGTTTATTAATTTGAGAATAAAAACCACTCAGGTGGTGACTCCCGGAGCGAATAAGATAATCAGTCATGTAAATCAGTGAGGATCCTTTTCGGTCTAAATAAGAAGGGAGCAAAGCAATAATGACATATTCTTGTTCAGAGCCGTAAAAATGCCTAAAACTGTTTAGAAAACTACGAATATAAACAGCCGAACTTTTTACCAAATGCCGACTGGTGTTTTGTGAAGTTGTACCACTTGAGGTAAAAACAACTTCGGGGGTGAAATGACCTGTTACAACCGGGAAACTTTTAAAAAACTCAATTGGGAGAAAGGGAATTTTGTTTGTTTGATTAACATCTGATGGGTGAATGTTAAGGAGGTTCAAATATTTTTTGTAAACGACATTATGTATGGCTTGATAATGAAAAACAGCCAAAGCAGCAGCTTCAAAGTCACTTTCATTTTGTATGTCAAAGACTTGATTTTCGAGAGCTGTGAAAGACACCATTTTAGAGATTTGCCATTAGGCCGAAGTGGCCTCAATGTCTTTATTTACTTTTTTTACTAGGCCTTGAAGCACCTTTCCGGGGCCGGCTTCAAAAAATGTAGTAGCTCCATCAGCAATCATTTGCTCTATAGTTTGTGTCCATTTTACAGGAGCAGTAAGTTGGGCAATTAAATTTTTTTTAATTTGTTCTGAATCCGAAACAGCTTGGGCGTTTACATTTTGATATATAGGACACACCGGAGTATGAAAATGAGTTTCATTTATGGCTTGCTCTAATTCTTTTTGAGCCGGCATCATTAGTGGAGAGTGAAATGCCCCCCCAACTTGTAAAACCAAGGCTCTTTTAGCACCGGCACTTTTTAGCATTTCGCAAGCTTTATGAACCCCTTCAATACTTCCTGAAATAACTAATTGTCCGGGGCAATTATAATTAGCCGCTACAACTACATCAGAGGTAATGGAAAGACAAATTTCTTCCACAACTTTATCTTCTAAACCTAAAACGGCAGCCATAGTGCTGGGCTGTATTTCACATGCTTTTTGCATGGCAGCAGCACGTCTTGCCACTAACCTTAAGGCATCTTGAAAGAGTAAACAATTATTGGCGACTAAAGCCGAAAACTCACCTAAAGAATGGCCGGCAACCATATTGGGCTTAAAGGTTTCGCCCATGTTTTTAATAACCGCTACAGAGTGAAGAAATACAGCGGGCTGCGTAACGTTGGTTTGTTTGAGCTGTTCATCTGTTCCTTCAAACATTATTTGTAAGATATCAAACCCCAAAATACTGTTGGCTTCATGCAATAAATCTTGTACGATAGTACTGTTGTTGTATAAATCTCTTGCCATTCCTGAGAACTGAGACCCCTGACCCGGAAATAAATATGCATTCATTAAGATGAGCTATTTTAGTTGAAAAGTGAAAAAAAAGGAGGCTTTACAAAGTCCTCCTTAAATGGTTAAATAAAAGAATTTATTTAGAACCTTGCCATATAAAAGTTCCCTTCTTGTCTATATAGGCAGACATGCCTGATTTCAGGGTTCCTATTTTTACAAAGGCACGATCATTTTTAAAATCTGAGGGGAAAGAAAAGTCTTTATCAATAACTACTTTTCCATTTTTATCAATGTATTTCCAAAAACCTTCGCGGCCTTGCCCTACTTTCACTGATGCTAACCCTTCAGAGAATGGCATGGCTTGATCAAATTTAGGGTTAATTATTATTTTTCCTGTTTTGTCAATATAGCCCCACTTGCCTGTTTTAAAATCACCTACTCTAATGCTGGCCAACCCTTCGCTAAACTGATTCGCTTTATCAAACTGGGCTTCAATAACCCACTTTCCTGCTTTATCAATAAAACCATATTTACCTCTAGCTTCATTCCCAACACGCACATTTGCCATTCCATCTTTAAATTCAAAAGCATCATCATAGTTGGCTGGTATTACCATTTTTCCAGAACGATCAATATAGCCCCACTTACCGGTTTTAAAGTTACCTGTTTTCACACGGGCCAAGCCTTCACTAAAGTCATAAGCTGCTTCAAATGTAGGTGGTAAAATTTCTTTTCCGGTTTTATCAATATAACCAAATTTTAATCCTTTTTGAAAACGGGCAGTACCATCATAAAAATTATATGTATAATCAGCATTTGACTCAATAACAATTTTTCCGGTCTTGTCAATATATTTCCATTTCCCTTCTTTTTTTACCACTGCAAAACCTTCTTTAAATTTATAGGCTTCATCAAATTGCGGGGCCACAACTACTTTCCCACTTTGGTCAATGTAGCCTTTTTTCCCATTTTCTTTTATAACAGCCATACCTTCGTAAAACTGATCGGCAAAAGAATATTTACCATTAATTACAACCTTGCCGTTTTGATCAATATAGCCATACTTCCCTTTTTCTTCAAAGGGGTATAAATGCTCTTGTGCCTGGCAAATAGTTAGACTAGACCCTAACAGCAACAAGGCTATGGTTATATTTTTTTTGAAAGTACTCATTGTCATAACGATAAAAAATTATTTTCCTGATTTGAATATATTTATACCGGGTATTAAACTTTACTTAGTGAACCCAATGAAATACAAAGATGAATATTTTTTTTGAAAAAACGATATGTTTATATGAACTAAAAAAATTGCGTCTTTTGCAGATTAAATTCTCAATATGCCTTTATCGTCTGTTTATAAAATAAATAATGACATCAGGATAGGATTTTGGCTTATGAGCGAAAGCCTTGATGAATTATTGGCTATGAGCCAACTAAGCTCATCCGAAACAAACGATTATGAAAAATTACATCACGAAAAGGTTAAAAAACAATGGCTATCGGCTCGTTTATTGGCTGCTTTTTTTTATGGTGCACCGGTTTCGGTTTATTACGATGCGTATGGAAAACCGCATTGTAGGGCTTGGGGAGGAATTTCGATAACGCATTCCGGTGACTATGTCCTTATGGCTATTCATAATACAGCCGCAGTAGGAGTTGACATTGAGCAACTGTCGAGAGATATTGCTAAGGTAAAACATAAATTCACATCGCTTGAAGAGTCTTTTTTACAACCGTGCATGTCCGTTGAAAATGAGCCTTTCTTTTATCATCTCTTATGGTGTTTTAAGGAAGCTGTGTACAAACTCCATGGAAGGAAAAATCTAATTTTTAAAGACCATATAATACTAAAAGAAATAAAAGAAAATGATTCAGGATCACTAACAGGTGTGTTGATAGCAGATAACGAATTATGGGAGGTAAAAGGACATTTTGTTTTTTTTCAAGGCTATGTGATTTGTATATGTTGGTATGCAAAACAATAAAAAGAGTATTACCAATTAACATAACCAAATAAAAAATTGTTGCTTATTACGATTAAAAAAGAATAACTATCAACTGGAAATCAGCCTTTTTTAGAGACTAAAAAAGTACATTTATCCAAAAAATCAGAAAAATCTTATCAGAAATATTAATTTCGCCCCCCTTTATAATGAATAACTTAATATAATAAAGTATGGAAAACATTACTGTAATAGGCTCTGGAACTATGGGCAACGGAATAGCTCATGTATTTGCACAGCATAATTATAAAGTTAGTTTGGTTGACATTTCACAAGAAGCTCTGGATAAAGCCATAGCCACTATTACTCAAAATCTGGATCGTATGGTTGCCAAAGAAATTATTACCAAGGCAGAAAAGGAACAAACACTTCAAAACTTACAAACCTATACCGATTTATCAAAAGGGGTTACCCATGCCGATTTGGTTATTGAAGCTGCTACAGAAAATCCTGAAATAAAGTTTAAAATTTTTAGAGATTTAGATACGCTTTGCAAGCCTCATACAATTTTGGCGAGTAACACATCAAGCATATCGATAACACGAATAGCTGCACAAACCAAAAGAACAGACAAAGTTATTGGGATGCACTTTATGAATCCTGTTCCGGTAATGAAGTTGGTTGAGGTAATAAGAGGTTACGCCACTTCAGATGCAACAACTCAAGCCATAATGCATCTGTCAGAAAAACTCCATAAAATTCCAACAGAAGTTAATGATTATCCGGGTTTTGTTTCGAACCGTATTTTAATGCCAATGATTAACGAAGCCATTATTGCTTTGCAAGAAGGTGTAGCCGGAGTAAAAGAGATTGACACCGTTATGAAATTAGGAATGGCGCACCCTATGGGGCCGTTGCAATTAGCCGATTTTATTGGCTTAGACGTTTGCCTGTTTATTATGCGTGTGCTGCATGATGGTTTAGGTAAGGATAAGTATGCCCCAAGTCCGCTACTAATAAACATGGTAACAGCCGGACATTTAGGAGTAAAAAGTGGCAGTGGGTTTTATCAATACACCAAAGGAAGTAAAGAGTTAGTAGTTTCTCCCTTTTTTACAAAATAAAAAAAAGTTGGTGTAATTTTTTAAAATACACATTCAGAATATTTTAAAGTGTATATTTATAATCGTGAAATCCAAAGGTACAACTTTTTAAAACAGAAAGTCCAAGTATGCAGAAATCCACACACTTGGACTTTAAACTCCATTTAAATACTATTTAATCGCAAAGTTAGCTGTCAGGCACTCAATCTTCCTTTTGTTGCTATCACGTGAGACTGAGAGCTGCATTTCCTTATCAGCACTGTGCCATTTGTACTGCTTTTTAAACTTACTGAGCGTTTCATTTGGGTAGCTGCTAAGTAAGAACTTACCCTTTAGTTTTGCCAGCACCTGAAGCAAGTTTTCAAAATGCTCCTGAGTATAGCCTCCGTAATGCCCTTGATGCGCTCCAACATAGGGAGGGTCAATGTAAAAAAATGTCTCAGGAGTGTCCTTGCTGAGTATCAATTTAACACTATTTTAACTAAAATTTGGTAGTTTGAGGGGGAGTAATTGCGTTATTTTTGGCACTAAAAGTGGCACATTTACCCCAATTTTAACACTTTTACCGTGTTTTTAGGCCCTGCCAAAACCCACACAAAGGCCAGTTGCAAGTATTTAATTAAAAGCGCCTGTAATTAAGCGTTACAGGCGTTTTTAATGCAATAAGTGTAAATTAGTAAAAAGGTGTAATTAAATGGCTGCAATAGTAGTTTTAATAGGCTTTTGCGTTACCAATGGTAGTAATGTGGTATAAAAGGTAACGGTTCGGGCATTAAATTAACCCTAAATGGTAGTAAAATGTACTTTCTGTTTATTTTGGGCTTTTTTACCTTTTCGGCTTTTTTATAATGGTATTGCGGCTTTTCGGCTTTTTTTGGTTAAGTGTTTATGTATTTTCTGTTTTTACCCCCGTATATTTGACACTTTAAAATATTAATTCATGAAAACTAAATTACACAATTTTTCTCTTTTATCATTTTTTGCTTTCGCTTTCCTGTTTTTAACAGTGCCTTTGAGAGCACAAAATTTTGTATTTCATGCAGAGTTTCTGAATAATTGGTCGGCAGGTGGATATCCCTTTGTCAATGATATTAATGGGTATCCCTCTATAACGGTAGAAGCTACTTCATCTGATGATGAATTTATAATAGAAGCCGACAGTTATTACAATAAGTGGAACAATAGCGGAACTTGTAACTTTAACACCATTACACCCTTTGTTTTTTATGGAAATACACCTTCTTACGATCCCGGAAACACTTTTCTGACTTCAAGTACGGTGAGTGGTAAGTTTTATACCACAAGAATAAAAAATAATGGCTATTCCAACACATCAGCCATTATTATGGAAACGGATACTGCTCCTGTTTCTTTTATAGCAACAGGTGCAGTAACTCAGTTACCCGTAGCCCAAGCTGTACCAATTAATACCCCGGTTCAGGTTACGGTAAATATTGATAGGCCACGTAACCCACAGGAAAAATTATACATCAGATATACTGTTGATAATTGGGCTAACTCTAATACAGCCGAAGTTGTTTTTTTAAACACTAACGATTTGGCAGGAATAGCCACAATACCTGGTCAGGCAGCAGGCACACAGGTAAAATATTATGCCTTGAGCACGGTTGTTGTGATACAACCTGGAGGCATAGATTATGACTTAATTACCTTAAAACAAGAAACCAATAGTGGAGCAAACTATGAATATACTGTTTTAGCCGCTCCGATTGGAAATGCACAAATTACCTTTCAGGTGAATATGGCGCAGCAAACTGTTTCGGCACAAGGGGTATTTTTAGCAGGGAGCTTTAATGGATTTAGTGCAACAGCCGATAGTATGATTTTGGTTGGGAATAATATTTACGAACTAACCCTAAGTTTAGATACCACCGCTACCATCAATTATAAATTTGTAAATGGCAGCACCTTTGAGAGTGTAAATGCAACTTGTGGTGTTGATGATGGCTTTGGTGGCTACAATCGGGTATTGCATGTTCCGGATAATGATTCTGTTTTACCTTTCGTATGTTTTAACGAGTGCAGTAACTGCGTTCTCCCCGGTTTTGCAGATGTTACCTTTCAGGTGAATATGGCGCAACAAACTGTTTCGGCACAAGGAGTATTTTTAGCAGGAAGCTTTAATGGATTTAGTACTACAGCCGATAGTATGATTTTGGTTGGGAATAATATTTACGAACTAACTCTAAGTTTAGATACCACCGCT
>CAUJCU010000021.1 GCA_963169745.1 Bacteroidota bacterium | reverse complement strand
GGTCGGTATATCCTAATCCATCATCAGAGCACGGAATAACTTTAGTAAATGGGGCATTAACACAAGGCCAAATAGACTTGCAAGTATGTGATGTAACAGGCAAGCAAGTTATGCAAAAACAAATAACAGTTAACCCGAAGGACGACAGGCAATTTATTCCTTTAGAGCAATTAAGCACCGGAATTTATTATCTAACAGTAAATGATGGAATGGCTGCTAAAACAATTAAGATAATTTTAAAACCCTAACTAAACACTTTTTTTTACATTCGCAAACTATGAAATTATATTTAAATTGTTTGCTTTGTTTTTTCTTACTAACCTTATATTCTTGTTCTCAAAAGCAAAAGGAAGTTAGTGTAAATCGCACTGCAAGAGTACACGAAGCTAAGGTATATGTAATTGATAAAGACAGTATCGAAAAGCCTAAAATTATTCCCTTTCAAATAGCACAGGTAAAGAAAATTCCCGTTGGGAAACCTGAAACAGTTTTGGCTAATACCAATGTTCATGAAGCCGAAACTCCACAAATACACCCTGTTGGAGTCCCTTTTGTAGCCACCCCCGGTAAAGACACTTTCCTGTTAGCTAAACCAATAATGGCTATAGATAGCCCATTTGTTGCCGGTATTCCTGAAGTAGAAATGGTTAAAGATTTTGCTACAAAAGATCAAAACCCTCAAGGTTTTTCATATTTCGGGAAATTACAGGGATTAAAGCATGGAAATATACGTTGTTTGTTACAAGATAAGAGTGGTAAATTATGGTTTGGCACTAATGGAGGTGGTGTAAGTTGTTACGATGGCCGAACATTTGCTCATTATACCGAAAAAGAAGGTTTGTGCAATAATGATATTAGAAGTATTTTTCAGGATAAAGATGGAACGCTTTGGTTTGGATCTTATAATGGTGGTTTAAGTGCTTTTGATGGCAAGTACTTTAAAAATTTTTCAGATAAAAATGGGTTAAATAACAATACCATTTATGCCATTATGCAAGATAAAAAAGGCAAACTATGGTTTGGCACCAATGGCGGAGGAGCAACTTCCTATGATGGAAAATATTTTACTCATTACACTGAAAAAGAAGGCTTAAGCAGCAATGTTGTGTTAAGTATTTCTGAAAGCAATGACGGGAAGATATGGTTTGGCACTAATGGCGGTGGTGTAAGTTGTTACGATGGAACTTCATTTTCTCATTATACTGAAAAAGAAGGTCTGAGTAACAATTCTGTTTATAGTATTTTACAAGATACGGATGGCAATATCTGGTTTGGAACAGGAAATGGTTTGATCTGTTTTAACGGAAAAACTTTTAAAATATATACCGAAAAAGAGGGGCTAAGTAATAATATGATATTTAGTATCATTAAAGAAAAGGATGGTAAATTATGGATGGGTACAAATGGAGGTGGAGCAGTAAGTTATGATGGTAAAACTTTTACACACTATACTGAAAAAGAAGGACTAAGCAACAGCGTTGTCTTATGCATTATTCAAGATGCCAGTGATAAAATTTGGCTAGGCACAAATGGAGGTGGGGTAAATTGCTATGATGAAAAATCTTTTACTCATTTTACTGAAAAAGAAGGGTTAAGCAATAATGTTGTTTTAAGTGTTCTACAAGACAATAGTGGTAAATTTTGGTTTGGCACTTATAATGGTGGCATAAATTGTTATGATGGGAAATCGTTTGCTCATTACACCGAAAAACAAGGACTAAGCAGCAATATTGTTTTTTGTATTTTACAAAAACAAGATAATGAAATTTGGTTTGGCACTGGTGATGGAGTAACATGTTATGATGGAAAGAATTTTATCCGATTTAGTGAAAAAGAAGGTCTTCCCAATAAGTATGTATATAGTATGATGCAAGATAAAGCGGGGAATATATGGATAGGTACTGGTGGAGGTGTAAGTTGTTATGATGGAAAATCACTAACAAACTATACTGAAAAAAATGGAATTTCTAACGGGGTTATATATAGCATTAAACAAGATTTGGAAGGGAAACTTTGGTTTGCCACAGGGGGCGGTGGTGTAACTTGTTATGATGGCAAAACTTTTTCACGACTATCAGAAAAAGAAGGGCTAAGTAATAATGTAATTCTATGTTCATTAGAAGATAAAAATGGTAATTTGTGGCTTGGAACCAATGGCGGAGGAGTTGATTTGTTTGATGGAAAAACAATTACTCACTTTTCTGAGAAAGAAGGATTAAGTAACAATGTAGTTTTGAGTATTATTCAAGACCAAAAAGGGAATCTTGTATTTGGCACCCGCTTTGGGTTAAGTATTTTGAGTCCTGAAAAACATCAAGCTTTTAATCAAAGTATTAAAAATAACAATTTAAAAGAGTCTGATGTATTTTTTAAAAACATTACCTATGAAGATGGCTTTCTAGGGATAGGTGTTTATAGAAATGCCATGTATGAAGATAAAGCCGGAAATATTTGGATAGGGGCTAACGATCGTCTTACTGTAGCTAATCCGGAAGGGATAGAATACGATAATAATCCCCCCAATATACAGCTTACTTCTGTTGGATTGTTCAATGAAAAAATAGGTTGGACTTACCTTTTAAATAAAAAGGACAGTACACTTATCTTAGGTAATGGTGTAAAAGTTAACCATGTTAAATTTACCGATATATCTCCATGGTATGGCTTACCCGAAAATTTAAGTTTAATGCATAACAACAATTACCTTACATTTAGTTTTATAGGCATTGTTCACAATCAGCCTAAGAAGGTAAAATACCAGTACAAACTAGAAGGTATTGATGAAAATTGGAGTGCTATAACCGGACGTAACGAAGTTGCCTATGGCAATTTACCCAACGGGGTATATTCATTTAAAGTAAAAGCAATGAACAGTGACGGAATTTGGAGTAAGCCTTTTACTTACACCTTTACTATAAGGCCGCCTTGGTGGAAAACCTGGTTGTTCCGAACAGCAGTAGTTTTAGCCGTATTGGCAAGTTTTGTTTTATACATCAATTGGCGTGAACGTTCTTTGAAATTTCGCCAAAAGGTTTTACAACTAAAAATTGAAAGTGCTACAGTAGTTATTAGAAGCCAAAAAGAAGAAGTTGAAAAGCAAAAAGAACTAGTAGAAAAACAAAAACAACTTATTGAGCAAAAGCATAAGGAAATTACTGACAGTATTAATTATGCCGAGCGAATTCAGCGTAGTTTCCTAGCCTGTCACGAGAAATTAGACAGCAACCTTAACCAGTACTTCGTGTTTTATAAGCCTAAAGATGTTGTAAGTGGTGACTTCTATTGGGGGGCAACTCTCAATAACCATCATTTTGCATTAGCTACTGCTGATAGTACAGGGCACGGTGTTCCTGGAACAATTATGTCGTTTATTAATATTACATCTCTCGAAAAAGCAGTTGAACTGCATAACGAGCCCTCAGATATTTTATCTACTACCCGTAAAATAATTATTGATCGTTTGAAAAAAGATGGCAGTTTAGAAGGCGGAAAAGATGGAATGGATGCCTCATTAATCATTTTTAATCCAGCTCGTACCAAGTTTCTATATGCTTCTGCTAATAGTGCAATTTGGGTTGTAAGAAACAATGAACTTATTGACTTAAAGCCCGACAAAATGCCGGTAGGGAAGCATGATAAAGATTTTATGCCTTTTACTCAAAATGAGTTTAATTTGCAAAAGAACGATATGATATATACCTTAACTGATGGATTTGCCAGTCAGTTTGGAGGTCCAAAAGGAAAAAAATACAAGACTAAGCCTCTAAAAAACTTTTTAACAAGTATAGCATCGTTACCAGCTCAACAACAATTTGAAAGAATAAATCAGGAATTTGAAAACTGGAAAGGAGCCGAAGAGCAGATTGATGATATTACCGTTATTGGAATGCGTATTTAGGTCGTTTATTCCTTATTATTGATTATTATTGCTTTAAGGAACAGCGTTTATTAACATCTAAATATTGATGTTTTTTCTTTTCTTTGTAGATAAAGTTCTAAACAAATTAAATTGATTAGAATTAAAATTAATTAGTGATTGTGTTTTTGTGATGTTTAAAATATGATTCAAAAAGTAAAATTTCTTTTTCATCAAAAAGTTAAAAAAACAATTTTGCTGATGGGCTTTGTTTTAATTGCCTTTTTTAGCTCATCTTATATTGATAATTATTTCGATATTTCAAAAAATCTAGAAATCTTTACTACTGTATTTAGACAGGTAAATTCCTATTACGTAGATGAAATAAAGCCTGGTGATTTAGCTAAAACAGGAATTGATGCCATGCTAAAAAATTTAGACCCTTACACAACCTATATTCCTGAGTCAGAGATTGAAGATTTTCTTTTTATGACTACCGGACAATATGGAGGAATTGGTTCTTTAATTCGCAAAAGAGGTGATTATATAGTTATATCCGAACCTTATGAAGGTTTTGCAGCCTATAAAAGTGGGTTGATGGCAGGTGACACCTTGCTTATGATAGATGGGAAGTCGGTTAAAAAAAAAAAGTCAGATGAAATAAGTAAAATACTTAAAGGGCAGCCTGGTACCGTTATTAATGTGGTGATAAAAAGAGATGGTAAAGAGATAGAAAAAAAAATAACTCGCGAAGAAATAAAAGTAAAAGCAGTACCCTATTTTGGTCTGCTTCAGGATAGTGTTGGGTACATTATTTTAACAAGTTTTACTGAAAATTGCAGTAAAGAAGTAGCTCAAGCTCTCGATTCACTAAAAAAAGTATATCATATAAAATCAGTTGTTCTAGACCTGCGTAATAATCCCGGAGGCTTACTACACGAATCAGTTAACATTGCTAATTTGTTTGTAGAAAAAGGACAAGAAATAGTTAGTACAAAGGGCAAAGTATTAGAATGGCAAAAAAGCTATAAAGCACTTAATAGTCCTGCAGATTTGAATATCCCTTTAATAGTTTTGGTTAATCGGGGTTCTGCGTCTGCGTCCGAAATAGTTTCGGGTAGTTTGCAAGACCTTGATCGTGCAGTAATTATGGGAGAAAGAACTTTTGGGAAAGGGCTAGTACAAACAACTAAAAATTTGAGTTACAACTCCAAATTAAAAGTCACAACGGCAAAATACTATGTTCCAAGCGGTCGGTGTATTCAGGCTTTAGACTACAGCCACCGGAATCCCGATGGGAGTGTGGGAAAAATACCGGATTCGTTAATTAAGCCCTTTAAAACTAAAGTTGGGCGAATTGTGTATGATGGAGGGGGTATTAAGCCTGATATTTCAGTTGAAACAATAAATTATAGTGCCATTTCACGTGCCCTTGAAAATAATCTTCTTATTTTTGAATATGCTGTACATTATCGTAAAAAGCACCCAACTATTGTACCTGCAAGTGAATTTATATTAAGTGATTCTGAATATGATGATTTCATACAGTTTATAAAGGGAAGAGACTATAGCTACACAACCAGTACTGAAAAGCTCTATTCTAATTTAAAGAAAACATTTGAAGAAGAACTGTACCTAAACGATATGCAGGAGGCTTATAATGAATTAGGGAAAAAGATATCGCACCATGAGCAACAAGATTTAATTACATATAAGGAAGAAATTAAGAAACTTTTGGGGCGTGAAATAGTTACGCAATATTACTACCAGAAGGGTAAAATACAATTTGCTTTAGCCAACGATAAGGAAATAAAACAAGCCTTAAACTTATTTAAAGATACCCATAAGTATGAGGCCATACGAGCTGGTACCTTTATTGAGAAAACTGAAGAGAAAAACTAAATAGAAAAGCCTCTGAAAATATTTTCAGAGGCTTTTCTATTGAAAGATATCTTTTAATTTTGATTTTTAACCTTTAGCAGAAATTAATTTAGCCAATTGTGACTTTAAGTTCCCGGCTTTGTTTTTATGAATTACATTTTTCTTGGACAATTTGTCAATCATAGACACCACCTCGGGGAGCTTTGTTTCAGCTTCCTTTTTATCAGATATATTTTTTAATGCCTTAATTGCATTACGTGTAGTTTTTGCATAATAACGATTTTCAAGGCGTTTAGCATCGTTTGATCTGATTCGTTTAATTGCTGACTTATGATTCGCCATTTTTTTTGTTTTTAATATATAATATCAATTCTTATAACTTGGTTTCCCAAACTTGTAGCCCGTAGGGGAATCGAACCCCTGTTTCCAGGATGAAAACCTGGCGTCCTGACCCCTAGACGAACGGGCCGCGTTTTTTGAAACGGAGCGCAAATGTAAAACATACTTTTTGAATTGCAAAAATATTTTCAATAATTCACTGTCATTATTACTAAAAATGAACTACAACGTATGCTATCAAATATCTTAGGTTATTTACCACACCGGTATCTTTCCCGTATTTTAACAAATACGAGACTAATTTTAACAAATACAATTGTAGTTTGCATATTTTGATTTTATTCAAAATGTTACTCCATATTGTCCGAAATAACTAACTTTGCTTTCTTTTTTTTGTATCTAACTATGGTAGAGTCGTTAATCCTTACAACATTAATTTTATCTGTTTTGATTACATTTGTAAGTATCAGCTCTAATTTAGACCGACTTGCAAAAAAGCTTCTCACTACTTTTTTTGGTTGTATTGCTTTACAAGCCGGAATAAAGTACCTGGGATTTACAAATCCCTCAATTATTCATAGTTATCCTTTTCTATTAATTTTACCTGAACTTACTTCCATACTTATTCCTGAAATTATTTATTTGTTGGTACTGTTTACTTTAGGTAAGAAACTGCAAAAAAACTTATATTATAAACTGGCTATTCTCCCTTTGCTGTCAATAGTACTATTTAGTGTGTTTTACATCATTACAAGTGGCTTTACAACAGGAAACAAATATTATGTGTTTGAGGCTTTTATTGGAATGATGTCATTAGCATTTGTAGCTAACATCTTATTTTTTCTTGTTTGCCTGCGTGAAATACAATTTGCCTTTACCTATCGAATGAAAGATTTGAGTAAGCACAATTACATTACACTAGTATGGATTAAATGGCTTTTATGGTTACTCCTTATACGAGCCTTGTTTTCGTTAACTTTTTTTACTCTTCAGTTTTTATTTGCCCAAGCAGAATGGTTTCCTATGGTGCTATCAATACAAAAAACAGCAGTTGCCGTTATCATCTTAGTTGCCTTGCTTCTAACAGCTTATTATGGATTACGCAATCCTATGTTATTTGATACTATTACAGAAACACCAACTGTTGAGCAAACTTTAGCAATTTCAATTCTGACACCAGAGGTTAAAAAGGTAATTCAAAAAAGTATCAAAGAAGATGATATTGTTCCTTTTTTAGAAAGGATTACCGCTAGTGTTGAAGAGAGTCGTTTGTACCTCAAAGCTGATCTTACCCCTTCTATATTAGCCGAAATGGTTGGCCTACCGGTTTATAAATTAACTTTTATCTTAAATAAAGGGGCCGGAAAGAATTTTAATGAGTTCATAAATTCATTTCGTATAGCTCATGCCCGGGCTCTTTTGGAAAATCCTGAGCACAATAAGATGACCGTTTTTGCTGTTGCTCTAGAATCCGGGTTCTCGTCAGAAGCTCCTTTTTATGTTGCTTTTAAAAAGCTCGTAGGACAAAGCCCATCAGCCTACCGAAATGCTTATCAAACCAAAGTTAAACAAGCAGGATAATTATTAAATCGCTTTTTGATTTCAATATTACTTTTTTCAGGTCAGGAGATTCTAGTATGAATGAGTTTAGCAAAGCAATTACTTTATGGTATCAAAAAAACAAACGTGAGTTACCTTGGCGTCATACAAAAGATCCATACAAAATATGGATTTCTGAAATAATTTTACAACAAACCCGTGTGGAACAAGGGCTGCCTTATTATTTTCGATTTATTGAAAAATTTCCGGATGTAAAATCTTTGGCTTTAGCTCATCTTGATGATGTTTTACGCTTATGGCAGGGCTTAGGTTATTACTCCAGAGGGCGCAATTTGCACCACACAGCACAAACTATTGTAACCCAACACAAAGGAGAATTTCCTACTTCATACAAAGAACTCATTTTGCTAAAAGGCATAGGAGATTACACGGCAGCCGCAATTAGTTCTTTTTGTGCCAATGAGGCTCAAGCCGTTTTAGATGGCAATGTGTACCGGGTGTTAGCGCGGTACTTTGGAATAACATCTGATATAAACAGCGCTTTAGCTAAAAAAGAATTTAAGGAGCTTGCTCAAAAAGTACTTAATGCTCATAATTCTGGCTTGCATAACCAAGCTATTATGGAGTTTGGGGCTTTGCAGTGTGTTCCTCGAAATCCCAATTGTTGGGAATGTCCTTTAAGTTCAAGCTGTTTTGCTTATACTCAAAATAAGGTAGCTGATTTACCCTACAAAAGCAACCAGACTAAAGTAAGAGACCGGTTTTTTTATTATTTGGTTATTCAAAATAAAAATAGGTTATACATTAAGCAACGTACTGAAAAAGATATTTGGGCAGGCCTTTATAACTTTCCGCTAATTGAAAGTGCTAAGAAAATTTCAGAAAAAGTGCTGTTAAATTCAAAAGAGTTTAATTCTATTATGGGCAACAGTGTTTTCTTAATTGAAGAAATTAGCCCCTTAAAAAAACATAAGCTAAGCCATCAAAACATACATTATTGTTTTATTTTAATTAAATGTCAAGATTTTGCTAACAAGAGGTTATTTTTATCCGTAACCAATAAAGATTTAGATCATTACCCTAAGCCTATTATTTTACAAAAATACTACTTAGATAAAATATCAAAATTTTGTTAATTAAAATAAAACTATATTTGTAATTAATTCAATACGTATGCAATGAGAAAATTATCTTTTTTACTTTTTTTATTACTACTCCAATCTAACCTATTTGCTTCACACGTTAGTGGAGGCGATATGAGTTTTACATGGGTAGGTCCCGGACCCAACACGTATTTGATTACATTAAACTTATTTAGAGACTGCTCAGGGATTACGATGAGTACCTCCGAGATTGTAACTGCCACCAGTTCTTGCGGGGCTAACATAGATATTACTGTTGATTTAACTAACCCTAATGGAAACGAAATTTCTCAACTCTGCGACAATCAATTAAGCACGTGCAATACAGGTACTTTTCCCGGAATGCAATTGTATATTTATCAAGCTACTGTTGATTTATCTCCTGCTTGTAACACATGGAACTTGAGTTGGACAACTTGTTGCCGAAATACTACAGTTAATGTGCCCACTAGTTCAAGTGATGACATATACATTCAAGCTACTATGAATAGTGTTACGGCACCTCAAAACACCTCGCCTAGTTTTACCTCTCAGCCTATACCTTATGTATGCATTAACCAGCCCGTAAACTATAATTATGGGGTAGTAGAGCCTGATGGTGATTCGTTAGTTTACTCATTTGTTTCCGGGATGATTTTAGGGGGCGCTACTTTGACTTATGGGGGCGGATATTCTGGCACTACTCCTATAAATGGAATTACCATTAATTCGGTTTCGGGGAATATTAGCTTTACTCCAACAGTATTAGGAAATTTTATTGTGGTTGTTCAGGTAAAAGAGTATAATCAACAGGGGCAGCTCATGAGTACCACCATGCGTGATATTCAATTTGTTGTGCTAAATTGTACCAATCAACAGCCTGATGTAAACAGCGGGGTAATTACTGGTGTAGTCGGCACGGCCAATCAGATAGGACCAATGACCATTGAACTATGTGAAGGAAATACCTTTTCATTTACTGCTGTTTACACCGATCCGGATGTGAACGATGTTTTAACTGTTTCCACTAATTTAGGCACGGTACTCACAAACGCTACTTATACAACATCTGGAACCAATCCGCTTACGGTGGTTTATTCTTGGACAGTTCCACCCGGTGCTGCCGGGGCCAATACAACTTTCGTTACCACTGTAACTGATGGGAACTGCCCGATATTAGGAATACAAACTTATGTTTACACCATTAACGTACTTGATCGAACTTTGGCTTGGCCAGATCAAATTATTTGTGGAAACCAAACAGCTCAAATTCATGCCACAGGAGGTAATGTTTTTACCTGGTATGATATGTCTGGGAATTTGATTCCAGTAGGGCCTCAATTTAGTTGTAATCCATGCGCTAACCCCGTTGCGCAACCAAGCACTACTACTTCATACGTGGTAAGTAGCGACTTACAAGGAACCTGTATTAGTAAAGACACCATAACTATTCAAGTGGCACCTAATTTTAATTTTTCCTTATCACAGAGTACCAATAATGCGTGTTTATTTCAACCTATTCAGTTGAATTGTGTTCCTAATCCGCCCGGAGCATATAGCTATTCATGGGCTCCAGCCGCTTTTCTCAGTAATCCAAATATTTCAAATCCTGTTTTTAACGGCACTGCATCTGGCACCTATTGGGTTAAAGTAACTGTTGCTAGTGCTTTAGGATGTGCTCATAAAGACAGCATGCAGGTTGTTATTTCACAAAGTGCTGCCCCTATAGTTACGGCCATTTCTGATACTGTTTGTTTAGGCACCTCCAATCAACTAAACGTAGAATTTGCCAGTACTATTCCTACAGTTTGTGCCACAACCACAACACCTTGTGCCGGGCCTACCTTAATTGGAACAATTGGCACCGGAACCGCAACAACAACATCAACGGGGTATCCTGCTGTATTTGGTAATTTTTATTGGGGTGCCCGTCATCAAATTCTTTATACAGCAGCCGATTTGCAAGCTATGGGTTTTTCGGGAGGAAAAATAACATCTATTGCCTTTAATGTAACAAGTCTTAACGGAAGCACACCCGCATATAATAATTTTGAGATTAGAATGAAATGTACCAATGCAACAGCATTAACAAACTGGGAAACAGGTTTATCAGTTGTTAGACCGGCACAAAATCATAATGTTACAATAGGCTGGAATACTTTTCAACTCGCAAATATTTATGAATGGGATGGAGTTTCCAATTTAATTATTGAAACATGTTTCAACAACAGTAGTTGGAATAGTAATTGCGCTAACACCTATTCAACTACTGCTTACAATTCTGTTCTCTATTACCGTGCCGATAATAGTTCGGTATGTTATAGCGGTACTGCTTCAACTTCTAATCAAAGACCTAACCTTCAATTAGGGTATTGCGGTGGTACGGCTAACCCGGCTAACTACTCATATTCCTGGACTCCGGCAAACACCTTAAACAACCCTAATACCCAAAACCCAACTACAATTCCTCCAGGCTCAGGTACCTATCAGGTAATCGTTACTGATATTGCTGGTGGTTGCAGCGATACTGCAGTTGTGGTTATTCAAAATGGAACAGCCCCTCCTGATCCGAGTATTATTTTACCAAATCAAACTTTTTACTGCATTAATGATCCTGCTGTAGCTATTGCTACCGTTAGTCCGGGTGGGGTTTGGTCTGGAAATGGAATAAACTCTTCGGGTGTATTTACACCAAATATTGCAGGTATTGGCAATCATGAACTTATATATACTGTTTACGCCTCTCCTACTTGTTTTATGTCTGATACCATTTATTTGGATGTAGATACTTCGCCAGATGCTACAATTACCAGTCCTAATAATATACAGGTTTGTATTACTGAAGCTCCTTTTTCGCTAACTGCTTTAGTTGCCGGTGGAGTTTGGTCTGGAAACGGAGTTTCTCAAGCGGGTTTATTCAGCCCAGGGGTAGCTACTGCCGGTGTATTTAATATTGTTTACACTTTAGGTTCCGGAAATTGTATTGCTTATGATACCATAAGCATTACCGTGGTAGATGAGCCAGATAATGCCTTAGTTCAGGTTGACCCGTTCTGTGAAACTGATCCTGCTGTAAATTTACAAGCCGCAACACCAGGAGGTGTATGGTCTGGAGCCGGTATTACAAATGCTTCTCAAGGTACTTTTGACCCTATGGTGGCAACTCCGGGTTTACATATTATTACTTATACGCTTAATGGAGTTTGTTCGTTCACAAACACCATGCCCATAACGGTTAAAACAAGTCCGTTGTTACCGCTTATTTCTAATAATTCGCCCATGTGTGAACGGCTTGATTTAAGTTTTATTACCACTACGGTACAAAATGCAAGCTATTTTTGGGATGGGCCCAACGGATTTAGTTCAAACCTTCAAAATCCAACTATCACTAATGTAAGTATGGCAGATAGTGGAGATTATCATCTATATATTATTGTAGATGGTTGCTCAAGTCTTGTAGGAACAAGCGTAGCTACAATTTATCCTACTCCACCAACTCCGATTATCCAGACGAATAGTCCGTTTTGTGAAGGAGAAGATTTACATCTGAGCACAGATAGTTTCCCAAATGTTACCTATGTTTGGTCTGGCCCTGGAGGCTTTCATTCCAGTTTAAGAAATCCGGTAATTGCTTATGCCACTCCGGCCCATTCAGGCACTTATGAAATTATAAAAGTAGCCAATGGTTGTTCGAGTGCTGCAACAGCAACAGAAGTTATTGTTCAACCAGCACCTCTTTCATTATTTTTTCCAAATCCTGAAGAAGTAAGTATTTTAAATCCTACTATTGAATTTTTAAGTCAAGGAAGCACTGGTTCTAATTTTATTTACCATTGGGATTTTGGGGATAATTACACCAGCACCGACTACAGTCCTTCGCACATATTTGGAGATACTGGCATTTACATTATCAAATACAATGTAAAGAACACGACAACAGGCTGCTCTTCGGAAACTGAAAAAACAGTATTGGTAACCCCTTATTACCATTTATTCATTCCAAGTGCTTTTTCGCCTAACGATGATGGTTTAAACGATTGGTTTGAGATAAATGGAAACGCTATTAATGAGTTTCAATTAGATATTTTTGACCGATGGGGTGAAAAAGTATTTCAATCGCAAAACATAAAACAACAATGGGAAGGCAAAATAAAAGGAGGTTATGATGCTCCACAAGGTGCTTATGTTTATGTATTGAAGGTAAAAGACTTTACTGGAAAATTGCTTGAATATACTGGTAGTGTTACCTTAATTAGATAGAGACTACTGCACTTAAGCAGCTTCATAAGTAATTATTGAACTCATAAAGACAGCAGTTTCTACTTTCAAAGAGTGCACTCAACACCTATATTTTACTGGGCTTATTGTAAGTAACACCACTTTATAAGTCAGTTTGATTTTGACTTAGTATTAAAGCGTCATTTCCAAGACACAAGGGCAATGATCGGAGTGAACTGCATGAGGTTGAATATATGCATTTTTTAGTTCTGATTTTAAATTATCACTCACTAAATTGTAATCAATACGCCAGCCTAAATTTTTCGCTCTTGCATTAGCCCTGAAGCTCCACCAAGTATATTGATGTGGTTGGGGGTTAAAAAAACGAAAACTATCTGTAAATCCGGTTGCTAAAAAATTATCAAACCATGCCCGTTCTTCGGGTAAAAAGCCGGAAGTGTTCGCATTGGACTTGGGATTGTGTATATCTATAGGTTTATTACAAATATTGTAATCGCCACATAAAATAAGTTTTGTTTTTTCTTGTTTCAGTACATTAATGTATTGTGTAAAATCAGCAAGCCAGGTTATTTTAAATGCTTGTCGCTCGTCTCCACTAGAGCCCGAAGGCATATATACACTAACTACAGAAAAGTTTTCAAAATCGGCTCTTATGAAGCGACCTTCAGCATCATACTTTTCTATTCCCATACCGTACTCAACATGATTGGGGTTTTGTTTACTTAAAATAGCCACACCACTATAGCCTTTTTTTTGAGCCGGATACCAAAAGTGATGGTATCCCAAACTATCGAATATACGCGTGTCAAATTGTTCGGGAGTTGCCTTTATTTCTTGCAAACAAACAATATCGGGTGCTGTGTCAAGCAGCCAAGCATTCCAGTTTTTTGAGAGTGCCGCTCTAATGCCATTTACATTATAGGTTACTATTCGAGTCATTTTTTATAATATGTTATTTAGGCGCTAATTTGAGTAAAGTTAAGGCAATAAAAAAGTATATGATATTGGGAATCCAAACGGCAAGAAGTGGTGAAAGGTTTCCGTTGGTAGCAAACGTGGTAGAAATTTGTAAAAAAAGAATATAAGAAAAGCTAACCAACATGCCCAAGCCAATATGCAAGCCTATTCCGCCCCGTGTTTTTCGGCTAGCCATACTCACTCCAATAAGGGTTAAAATAAAAGTAGCAAAAGGCATAGAAGTTCTGCGGTATTTTTCTAATTCAAAAAAAGCAATTTCATCTGAGCCGCGCATTTTTTCTTCGGTAATAAATTTATTTAGTTCCGGACGGTTCATCGTTTCTACGTTATTAAGCCGTGTTCCAAAATCCTCGGGAGTAAAATTGTAGGTTGTATCAAAAGACTCGCCCATTTTAATATGCTCTTTCAATCCATCAATAGTTCTAATTGTATAATTTATAACCCGCCAGGAGTTCTTTAGACTGTCGTATGCAATTTGATTGGCCATAAGCTTATATACCAGCTTTCCGTTTTTCATTTTTTCGTAGCTGAAGCGCGAACCTATATTTTCAAAATTGTTGTAGCTTTCAAAATAGATGTATTCATCGGGTTTTATTTGCCGATGAATATTCATATCGGTATTTCTGTACTTATTACGTATATACGTATTTTCAAAATTAAGTCTGCGCTGGTTAGCATGTGGAATAACATAATGGTTGAGTATAAATGATAGTGTAGCAATAACTGCAGCCGAAAGCATATATGGCATCAGCAAGCGTTTAAAGCTAACCCCACTAGTTAAAATAGCCACAATTTCGGTATTTCCAGCCATTTTAGAGGTAAAGAAAACCACCGCAATAAAGGTAAATAAAGGGCTAAATAAGTTTACAAAAAAGGGGATGAAATTAAAATAATAGTCAAACACAATAGCTTTTAGGGGCGCCTGTCCTTGAATAAAATCATCTATTTTTTCGGATATATCAAAGATGATGGCTATTAAGATAATAAGCATAATGGCATACACAAAAGTACCCAGAAACTTTTTTATGATATAGACATCAATTTTTTTCAATTTATTTATACTACAAGCGGGTGGCTAACTGTATTACCATTTTGTTTTTCCAAGTTAAAAAAGTATTGTTTAAAATTTGCTGTCTGGCTTCATCAACCAACCACAAATAAAAGGCCAAATTATGAATGCTTGCAATTTGACCGGCTAAACGCTCGCCTGCAACAAAAAGGTGTCTAAGGTATGCTTTACTGTAATAATGATCTACAAAGGAAGTCCCATCATCGTCCAATGCTGTGAAGTCATCTTTCCATTTTTCATTTTTCATATTCATAATTCCCCTCTGTGTAAACAACATTCCATTACGTGCATTTCGGGTGGGCATCACACAATCCATCATATCAATGCCTAATGCAATACTTTCCAGAATATTTACCGGAGTACCTACTCCCATCAGGTACCGAGGTTTATCTTGAGGTAAAATATCACAAACTAACTCCGTCATTTCATACATAAGTTCGGCCGGTTCTCCTACTGATAACCCTCCTATTGCATTTCCATCACGTTCTTTAGAGGCAATGTACTCGGCCGATTGCTTTCTCAGATCGCGATACACGCTGCCCTGTACAATAGGAAAAAGGGTTTGATCGTAGCCGTATAAACCTTGTGTTTCGTTAACCCGAGAGCAACAACGATCGAGCCAGCGATGCGTAAGCTGCATGGATTTTTGTGCATATTTATAATCGCATGGGTAAGGGGTGCATTCGTCAAGTGCCATTATAATATCAGCGCCAATAATGCGTTGAATGTCCATTGTTCCTTCGGGAGTGAACATGTGTTTGGAGCCATTAATATGAGAGGCAAACTTTACCCCTTCTTCGGTAAGTTTTCGTTGTTTGGCCAAAGAGTAAACTTGATACCCGCCACTATCGGTAAGTATGGGTTTATTCCAATTCATAAAGCGATGCAAACCCCCAGCTTTACCTAAAATTTCAACACCCGGGCGCAAAAACAGGTGGTACGTATTTCCTAAAATAATGCGAGCCTTAATGTCTTTATCCAATTCTTGTTGGTGTACTCCTTTTACTGAGGCAACTGTTCCAACAGGCATAAAAACAGGTGTATTTATAGGGCCATGGGCAGTAATAACCGTACCGGCTCGGGCTTTGCTTAATGTATCTTGAGCTGTTACTGTAAATTCCATATCCGTTTTGCAGGAGCTTAAGTTTATAAAAAAGAATGTTGTACTATTGACGCAATGTGGCTCCCAATTCGCTTTGAAAAGCTTGTATTAACTTGTTCATTGTTTTCTCGATTTGTTTTTCGGTAAGCGTGGCTTTATTATCCAATAAGGTAAAAGTAAGGGCATAGGACTTTTTCCCTTGCTCCAAATTTTTTCCTTGATACACATCAAAAAGGGTAACAGCCTGTAATAGGTTTTTTTCTGTTTTATGTGCTAATTGCACCATTTGTTCATACGTTACATTTTCATTAACCAACAAAGCTAAATCTCTTCGAACTTCAGGAAATTTGCTAACTTCATGATAGTACACTTTTTGTTGTGAAACCTTATTGAAAATATCATCGAGCATTATTTCGGCATAAAAAACCTCAGATGGGATGTCAAATATTTTTAAAAGGTTGTTGTTTAACGTTCCCAAGTATGCTACTGTTTTGTTCTCTAATTGGAACTGCAAGCATTCCGAATACAATTCATTAGTTACTTCAGATTGGGCTTTAGGGTTAACTCCTAATTGTGTAAACAAATTTTGAAGTACTCCTTTTAGTCTGAATATATTTTCCTTTTCCGGCTTACCTTGCCATGATTCAGCATGTTGATTGCCATAAAAGGCCAGTGCCAGCATATTTTTTTCAATATAAGCGGTATCCGTTTTAAAATAAACTTTACCAATCTCGAAAAGTTTAAGCTGCTGGCTTTTGCGGTTAATGTTATAACGCATTGTTTCCAACATGCCAAAAAGTAACGACTGTCTTAAACTATCTAACTCTGAGCTTAAAGAATTTTGTAGCTTAACAATAGTATGTGATTTTACTTTTAGATGATGGAGGGTATAATCTGATGCTGTAAGAGAGTTGTTCCAAATTTCCTGCATTCCACTACCACATAAAACCATACGTGTTTTTCGCAGAACGGCTTCTGTATCGGATGTTACTTTATTTATCAGGGAAATTCGCATTTGTTCGGGCTCTTCCACATTGTTGTAGCCGTAAATTCGTAGTATTTCTTCGATCACATCTACCTCACGTTTAACATCTACTTTACACAAAGGAATTTGCAGGGTCAGCATATCATCTTCCTGTTTTAAGACCTGTATTTCCAAATGTTTCAAAATTGTTTTAATAGTGGACTCCGGTATTTGTTTACCAATGAGTTGTGCACATTTTTTGAGACTAAATGGTAGTACTACCGGAATTGCCTTTATCGGATAAATATCTGTAACGGCTGAACTTATTGTGCCTCCGGCAATTTGTTGAATCAACAAGGCTGCTCTTTTCAAAGCGAATAAAGTAGCCTCAGGGTCAGTTCCTCTTTCAAAACGGAATGAAGAATCAGTTTTCAGATTATGCTGTTTAGATGATTTACGAATTCCTGATGGTTCAAAACAAGCGCTTTCCAAGAATATTTTATTCGTTTCTGGTTTTACTCCCGAATGTAGGCCTCCATAAATGCCGGCCATACACATCGGTTCCTGTGTGTTGCAAATCATTAAATCGTTTGCTGTAAGCACTCTTTCTGAACCATCTAATAAAGTAAAACGTGTTCCGTCCATTGCTTTTCTAACGATTACTTTATTGCCTTTGATAACATCACCGTCAAATGCATGAAGAGGTTGCCCTGTTTCAAAAAGAACAAAGTTGGTTATATCAACAATATTATTTATGCTTTTTAAACCAATGGCTGCTAAATAATTTTTTAGCCATTCAGGCGACTCCCCAACTGAAATATTATTAATGCACACTGCACTATAACGGATACAGGCTTGAGTATCGGCCAGTTCAACGTCTATGTGAAACTGATTATTTTGTGAGTTAAGTTCTTCAACTTTGGGGTATTTTATTGAAATATCTTTTTGAAGCCTTACAGCTAAAACGGCAGCTAAATCACGTGCTACACCTATGTGCGAGGCAGCATCTACTCTATTAGGAGTAAGGCCTATTTCAAAAACAGTATCTTTTTCTAATTTAAAATACTGGGCTGCCGGAATACCAACAGGAGTATCATCAGGTAAAACCATTATGCCCTCATGTGCGTTTCCCAGTCCTATTTCATCTTCGGCACAAATCATTCCTTCAGAAACAACTCCTCTAATTTTTGATTTTTTAATTTCAAACGATTCTCCCTGTGTGGGATATAACTTGGCTCCCACCAAGGCCACAATTACTTTTTGACCTACAGCTACATTGGGTGCTCCGCAAACAATTTGTAAAAGGCTTTCGCCTCCAGTATTTACGGTCGTAAGGCTTAATTTATCTGCATCCGGGTGTTTTTCTTTACTTATAACCTCTCCGGTTACTAAGCCCTGTAGGCCTCCTTTTATTTTTTCAAAATCTTCAACAGATTCAACTTCTAATCCACAAAAGGTTAAACTATTGGCAATTTCAGCGACAGACAAATCGGTGTTAACATAATCTTTTAACCAACTATAAGAAATTTTCATGTACTCCAATATTAAAAGTGTGCGAAATTACACTTTTTTTACGAGTTATAAATTGTAAGCCGTTTAGCGGTACTCCTGATTTTAATTGAAGCTATACAAGTACAGTTAAAAATTTGAACAAAGAACCACTCCGGTTATGCTATGTAAATTGCTTAATAGCGTATTACTTTTTGGGTAAAAGCACCTTGATTAGGCTCTTTTATCGTTATAAAAAACAATCCTTTGGGAGCTATTGTAATTTCCCATTCATTTTGAGTTCCGCTAAATTGTTTTAATGTTTGACCTAAGGCATTGCTTAAGGTCAATTCTCTAAATTGATTATTCTTAAAACGAAGTTGTATTTTTTCACTTGTTGAAGGGTTGGGATATACAATCCCATTATTTTGTGAATTGGCAGTTTGTAAATTAGTAACTTGATTATTTCGTTTGTGTTTTCGAAAGAAGCGCCAAATTTCGGCACTGGCACTAAAATCCATATTGGTTGTATTCAAATTAACAGGGGCACCAGGCCAAGAATGCCCCCCTCCTATAATCTTATAAAATTCAACCTCAGCACCATCATTTCCGTTAGGATAAACATAATGTTCGGCTGTGCAATTATCAAGAATATTGGTATTAGGTACCTGAGTTACAATAGGCACTGGCTCACAATTATTATATTGCAGCCAATATTCCACTAAATCTTCAATAGGTGTAAAATTCAATATTCCGTTGTATGGCACTGTACCATCAAGCGTTCCATGAATTTGCATAACCGGCATTGTGTTAACAACATTGCAATTATTCAGATGAGTATCAATCATACTGCCCGTAACTGAGGCAATAGCAGCAATTTTCTGACTCATTTGACAGGCTAAGTCATAAGACATAAAACCACCATTGCTCATACCGGTACAAAAAACAGCATTGGTATCTACAAGATACAATAATTTTAAAGTATCTAATAAATCGGCTATAAACTGAACATCGTTGGCGGTACCAATATCAAAAGTATTCCATGAGTTATTTCCTTGAGAGTCTGTTGTTCCGTTTGGGTGTACTACAATAAAATTAGCTGTATCGGCAATAGGTCTAAAATCTCCATAAACTTCCTGTTCATTAAAATTAGAGCTGTATCCATGAAAATTAAATATTAAAGGAACTTCCAATGTGCCATCATAAAGAGCCGGAACATAAATTTTATATTCACGTTGTAAGCCCCCGCTCATAATACTTCCTGTAATGGTATTTTGTGCCCATGAAAAACTTCCCCAAAGGAGCAACAGGGTAGTTATTATTTTTGATTTTCTCATCCCGTTATTTGCGTTTTTTAATTTCATCGCGAATGTGAGAGGCTCTCTCATAATCTTCATTATCAATAGCGCTTTGAAGCAAATGTTGCAACTCATCTCCAGATAAGTTTTCGAACTCATTTTTACCCTTATTTTCTTCGCTTGTATTTTGGGGTTGTGCTGTTTGGCTTTCGCTGAGTCTGTTTGTTTCTTCATCTAACACAACTCCGTATGATGAAAGCATTGATTCAAAAGTATAGATAGGACAATCAAAACGAAGTGCCATAGCAATAGCGTCTGAAGTACGGGCGTCAATTTCCGCTACTTGTTGTTCGTTATTAGCCACAAGTTTGGCATAAAACACACCTTCCACTATTTTGTAAATTACAACCTCAGTAATAACAATATTAAAACTTTCGGCAAATGATTTTATGAGATCATGGGTAAGTGGCCGACTAGGAGTCATTTTTTCTAGTTCAATGGCAATAGCCTGTGCCTCATATCCTCCAATTATTATGGGCAACCTTCTTTTTCCTTTCTCTTCGCCCAATACAAGAGCATAAGCGCCTGCCTGAGTTTGGCTGTAGGAAAGAGCTATAATTTCTAATTTTACTTTTTTCACACGTTATGGAAATACCTGCTTTAAAAAAATCTAACCCTAAAAGAGAATAAAATATGGTTTGATAAAATTACGCTTTTTTATTCAATTAATGGTGTGCTGCTTTAAATTTTTTTACGGCTTCAATAAGTTTAGGTACCACTTCAAAAGCATCGCCCACAATACCATAATCGGCTGATTTGAAGAAAGGGGCTTCAGGGTCTTTATTAATTACTACAATAGTTTTACTTCCGTTTACTCCCGCTAAATGCTGGATAGCACCCGAAATACCAATAGCAATATACAGATTAGGGCGAATAGCCAATCCGGTTTGACCAACGTGTTCATGATGAGGGCGCCACCCTATATCTGAAACGGGTCTTGAACAAGCTGTAGCTGCTCCTAATTCTTTAGCTAATTCTTCAACCATTCCCCAATTTTCAGGACCTTTCATACCCCGACCTGCTGACACAACAAGTTCTGCTTCAGGCAAAGATAATTCATTGCTTTCGCGCTTCACTTCCTTAACTTTAATTTGTGATGTCAACATTTCGGATGGCACTTCAAAAGACGTTGGTGCAACAGGTGTTCCAGTAGTTTGCACAGGAAAAGTGTTCGGTAACAAACTAATAATTTTTTTGGCACTGTTGGTATAACAAGAAGCTATAGCTTTTCCTGAGAACACATTTTTATTAATGGTAAAAGCATTGCCCTCCATAATTGGATGTGCAATTGCTCCGGCAATATATCCAGCTTTTAAACGGGCTGCTAAGCGTGGGGCAACAGCTTTAGCCGTTAGATCGTTAGAGAAAATAATTAGTTGCGCATTTTCTGCCTCAGCCGCATGGTTTATAATACGGGTCATGACTTGCGAATCACTTGTATTAACAGCGCTGTTTGTTAGTTGCAACACTTTGTTGGCTCCGGCTTTTCCTAAATCATCAAGAGACGCCTCTGCGGAATTAATAATAATTGCTGTAGTAGTTGTACCCATTTGGGTAGCCATAGCTGCTGCATAGTTTACAGCTTCTAAAGAAGCCTTTTTTATTTTTCCTTTTGAAACTTCGGTATATACTAAAACTGACATTTTTATTTTTTTTATAAATTAGAAATTAAATTACTTTGGCTTCATTATGAAGCATATCAATAAGACTGGCAGCATTTTCGGCATCAATCATTTTGCAAGTGGTACGCCCCGGAGCCAAGGTATAAGATTTTATTTCGGTAAGCTTATCGGCAGTAGTTGCTGCAATAACCTGAAGTGCTTTGGTGCGTGCAGCCATAATTCCTCTCATGTTAGGGATACGGGCCTCGGCCATTCCTTTTGCAGCACTTATTACTAAAGGTAAATTACATTCCAGCACTTCGGTTCCTCCATCAATATCACATTCTAAAGTAGCAGTAGTACCAGACAAGTCAAGCTTTGTGGCTAATGATACAAAAGGTAAATTCAACATTTCGGCAATCATTCCCCCAACTGAAGAGCCATTATAGTCAATTGTTTCTTTTCCGGTCAATATTAGGTCATAAGCTCCTTGTTTGGCAAAAGTGGCAATTTGTTCTGCAACAAAATAAGCATCTGTTGCCGGAGCGTCAATTCGTACTCCATCATCAGCACCTATAGCAAATGCTTTTCTGATGATGGCATCCATGTCGACCTCTCCTACACTTATGGTTGTAACTGTTCCTCCTAAGGTTTCTTTAAGCTCTAGGGCTCGTACCAAAGCATACCACTCATCATAAGGGTTTACGATAAATTGTACATTATTTTCATCAAAGGCGGTATTGTTATCTTTGAAAGCAATTTTGGCCGTGGTATCGGGAGCTTTACTAATACAAACAAGTATTTTCATGATTTAATTTTTTTAATAATTATAAAAAGCACGCAAATGTACTTATATCAACCCATAAAGCCAAATTCAAAACAATCTTTTATTGTTGAAATTTTTGTTGGAATCGAGTCTTTTTTTCGGGGCTGCTATTTAAGCTATATATTTGTAGTGAAAACAATGAAAACTCTTTTAAAACTTAATGAAAATAGCTATTATTAACGGGCCAAATTTGAATCTTACAGGGAAAAGAGAACCTGAAATATACGGGACACAGAGTTTTGATCAACTATACCAGGAATTGGAATTACATTTTCCTAAAGTAAACTTCAGCTATTTTCAAAGTAATGTTGAAGGAGAGCTCATTGATGAATTGCAGCAGAAGGGATTTTCTTATGACGGAATTATTTTAAATGCAGGCGCATATACCCACACTTCGATTGCACTTGCTGATACCATTAAAGCTATAAAAACACCCGTTATTGAAGTGCATTTAAGTAATCTTTTATCTCGCGAATCCTTACGTCACCTATCGCTAACCGGAGTTTACTGTGCTGGAACTATTATGGGATTAGGCATGAGGGGTTATGTGCTGGCAGTAACGTATTTTGTTCAGCAACAAAAAAATGTTTCTTAATTTGTTTCTGCTTTAATTTCATTTAAAATATAAAGCTCTATCTCTTCCCCTTCATAAAGTGTTTCAATTTGCGGTATTTGCATTACTTTTTTCATAATTTGTTCTTGTTTTTGCCCTCTTTGTAGTGCTTCGGAGTATCGTATATGTGGGCTAAACGTTACTAAACTATAAGCCGGAATCCACACATCGGGGTATTTTGTACTCATGTGGGCCTCTATCTTTTTCTGTAGCTGAAAAACCGGGTTAGATACCAAATCTCGCATTTCAATAAAGTTGGCTATGGCCAAGTCAGCAATAGCATCACCATCGGGTTTGCGCAATGCTTGGTAGGTTGACAAAATCGTTTTCCAGTCGTCTTTATAGGTATCTATTAAAGAATTTAATACACTGCAATCTTCAAAACCACAGTTCATTCCTTGTCCGAAAAAAGGGACAATTGCATGGGCAGCATCGCCAATCATGGCCATTTTGTCTTGATAAACCCATGGGTAACACTTTACCGTAACCAAAGATGAAGTAGGGTTAGTAAAAAAATCATGCAACAAGCTAGGCATCAAAGGTACAGCATCAGAAAACTCTGCTTCAAAAAAAGCTTGTACTTTTTCTTTAGAATTTAAAGCGGCAAAAGACTTTTCACCTTCAAAAGGAAAAAAGAGCGTACAGGTAAAACTTCCATCGTTATTGGGTAAGGCAATCATCATGTACTTTCCACGCGGCCATATATGCAAAGCATTTTTTTCTATTAAAAAGCTGTTATTGGGTCCGGCAGGTATATGCAGTTCTTTATATCCGCAATCAATATAAAACTGTTGATAGTCAAAACGGTCAGTGCTGGTTTGTTGTGAAAGCCGGATTGCTGAAAAGGCTCCGTCACTCCCAAAAACCAAATCGGGCTGTATCGTTTTTTTTTGGTGATGTTCATTTTCCAGTTCGACTGTATACGTTTTTAAATCTATTCCGGTACAACGCGTGTCAAAATGCAGCTTTACATTACTGTATGTTTCGGCCGCATCCATTAAGGCCATATTGATACCGGAACGGGAAACAGAATAAATGGCCTGGTCTTTTTTTCCATAGGGAATAAACTGAGAGTTGCCATCCTGAGTATGAATATATCTTCCATACATAGGAATAGCAATATCTTTTATTTTATGCTCTATACCCACTTCTCTTAGAGCTTTCCAGCCGCGGTCGCTTAGTGCCAAATTAATGGAACGTCCAGCAAGTCCCGAAACTTTACGCATATCGGGTCTGCGTTCATACACATTAATATTCCAGCCTCTTTGTGCTAGATATACAGATAGTAAAGAGCCCACCAATCCGGATCCTATAATTCCTACTTCTTTTTTGCTCTGAGTCATAGTTATTTTTTAGCAAAGATAAAGGAATCTCTTTTTGTAAAAGCACTTAACAAGTACTTTTTTAAGGCTAAGTTATGTCGTGGTTAATGCTTCCAGTCTTTACTCTGTATATGAAAAAAGTAGGAACTGGGAATTTTTTATTATTAACTGAGCTTAAAGGTTGGTGTCCATTTTTTTATAAAAAAAAGCTACCGTAATGATAAAAAACAGGGGTAAAATAACTTTGTAAAAGGCCCAATTGTCTATTCCTATTAGCAAAGCCTGGTAAAGTATTGCAGTAATCAAATAAAGGATTAAACCCCACCTTTTCATATACCATACGCCTACCAAAGAAATAAACTCACAAGCTATCAGCAAGCCATTGATAGCCGGAAAAAAATCGCCTTTCTTTTTAATAAAAGGGGAAAATACATTGGCAAAACTGAGTACTGAAACCACAAAAGCAATAACACATACAACTGTTACTATGGTGGGTCTTTTAATTATGTGCATGAAATTATTTATCTGTTCTTTTTTTTATCAGAAAGTAAAAAGGAATTCCTAACAATACAATAAATAAACCACTCCATGTATTATATGGTTTGGTGTACAATAAAATTAAACAAATACTTAGTGCTGCCAAAATATAAACTATGGGTAGTATAGGATAAGCTAAAACTTTGTAGGGGCGTGGTGTTTGGGGTTCCTTCTTTCGTAAAACAAAAATACCGGCAATTGTTATGATGTAAAAGAGTAGAGATGTAAAAGTGGTGTAATCCAATAAATCACTATACGTTCCGGAAAGGCACAACAAGCTCGACCATAAGGCTTGAACCCAAAGCGCATGTTCAGGCACTTGATTTTTATTGAGTGAAGCAGCTCCTTTAAAAAACAAATTTTCGTTGGCCATAGCATAATACACTCTAGCACCGGCCAAAATAATACCGTTGTTACATCCAAAAGTAGAAATTATAATGAGTAATGCCATAATATATACTGAAACATTACCCATAATAACTGAGGCTGCAGCCGTTCCCACCCGGTCAGTACCACCACCGGCAAATTGTATGCCTTGCTCCAAGGTTTCGGTTGCATTGGGGCTCCCATGCAAAGGAAGCAATGTTAAGTATGAAATATTTGCCAGTAAATATAAAAGTGTTACAATACCGGTTCCGAGTATTAAACTGCGCGGTATGTTTTTTTGTGGTTCTTTAATTTCTCCGGCTATAAAGGTTACATTATTCCAGGCATCACTGCTAAATAAGGCCCCTATCATAGCAGTTCCTAGCACCAATACAAGAGCCATTCCACGCACGGGTTGCAGTATCCATGATTCACCTTCCTTAATAAATGTAGAGGCCTCCCAAGCAGTAGCCATATTGGCTGAAAAATAGGAATGATTAAGCCCTACATAAAATCCGGCAGCAATAAGTGCCAGCAAGGCCAAAATTTTAGTTCCGGTAAACAACAATTGAATCAGTTTCCCATTTTTAATACCCTTAGTATTAATATAAGTTAACAAGAAAATGCTGGCTATTGCGAATAACTGTGCTGCATTGATTTTTAAAAACCCCCATTTAAACAATATGTTTTCGGGGCTTAATGCCGGAAAAAAAACAGCTGAATATTTTGCAAAAGCCACTGCTACGGCTGCTATCACACCTGACTGAATAACTGTAAAAACAGACCATCCGTAAAGAAAGGAAATAAAATTGCCGTAGGCTCTTTGTATGTAAACAAATTGCCCACCTGCCTTGGGCATCATTCCGGCTAATTCTCCATAGCTTAGCGCAACCATTAGGGTAATAATGCCACTAGCTATCCATAAGGTTAGTAACCACCCAGCACTTCCAACCAAGCGGCTCATATCAGCACTTACAATAAATATTCCGGAGCCAATCATAGATCCGGCTACCAGCATTGTGGCATCAAGTAAACCTAAAGAACGGTTAAAGGAGTGTTTATTTTCTTCCAAAAGAGTTTAGTTACCCGTGTAATTACTTATGGAGTTTACTGTGTTTCTGAGAGTAGGCAAAATAAATAACTATGCCCAGAATCATCCAACCCAAAGCTACTCGTAAAGTTTGAATATCTAATGCGATAATCATACCTAAACAAACTACTACACCCATAGTAGAAACAAAAGGTACCAAAGGGGCACGAAACGGTCGCGGAATATCAGGTCTTCTAACACGCATAACCCACACACCAGCACTCACTAATACAAATGCAAATAAAGTTCCAAAACTGGTTAAATCACCGGCTACATATCCCGGTACAAAAGCTGAAAATAAACCTACAAATATAAACAGCAACCAGTTGGCTTTATAAGGAGTGTGGAACTTAGGGTGTAAGTCGCTAAACAATTTAGGGATAAGCCCATCGTTGCTCATGCTGTAAAACACACGACTTTGTCCCATTAGCATAACTAAAATAACCGATGAAAAACCAGCTAAAATAGCAACAGTAACAGCAGTTGCCAACCAACCATAACCGGTCATATACTCAGCAATTGCATAAGTAACTGAGGCTTCTCTTCCTTTTTCAGGATCAACAAACTCACGCCAGTTTGCCACACCCGTTAATACATGTCCAAATAGTAAATAGAGGATGGTACAAATCACTAAAGAACCTAAA
Source organism: Bacteroidota bacterium (assembly GCA_963169745.1). Taxonomy (GTDB): domain Bacteria; phylum Bacteroidota; class Bacteroidia; order UBA4408; family UBA4408; genus CAIKXD01. The sequence continues at coordinate 233,513 of CAUJCU010000021.1, read as the reverse complement.
ATACCTATGGGCATATCTCTCTTCGGGTTTTTAGCTTCTTGCGCTGTGGTACTTACCGCATCAAATCCAATAAAAGCAAAGAACACAATAGCCGCCCCTCCTAAGACACCTCCCCAGCCATGTTTAAAAACTCCATCATAGCTCGTAATAATTTTCCCGGCACTATCTACCACAGGTGCTGTCCCTTCAGGAATTAAATAGGGCGTGTGATTAGCCGGATCTATGAACTGCCAACCTATCCCCACAAAAGCCAAAACAATTCCTACTTTAATAAATACAATAATGGCGTTCACTAAAGCACTTTCTTTTGTTCCTTTTATTAGTAATAAGGTTAAGAGCAAGAGTATTATTAATGCCGGAATATTCATAATTCCGCTATGATGCACACCGGCCGAATCGGTAAAACTTTCAAATGGGCTGTGACACCATTCATAAGGGATGGCACCGCCCAAAAGCTTATTTAAATACTCGCTCCAAGCTATAGCAACTGTGGCTGCTCCCAGTGCATATTCCATAATTAAAGCCCATCCGATTATCCAAGCAACCAGCTCGCCCATGGTAACATAACTATATGCGTAAGCGCTCCCTGATATTGGAATCATAGCAGCAAATTCAGCATAGCATAAACCAGCAAAAGCACAACCAACAGCAGCTATTATAAAGGATAAAGTTACCGCAGGTCCGGCAGCTTCACCTGCAGCGGCAGCGGTTCTAACAAACAAACCTGCCCCAATAATTGCCCCTATGCCTAAAGCAATTAAATTGCCTGCTGAGAGTGTTCTTTGTAAGCCCTTTTCATTCTCTGCTGATTCAGCAATTACTGATTCGAGAGATTTTTTTGCGAATATTTTATTTGCCATTTTTAAGAATTTTCTGAGTGCTAATATAAAATAAGTTTTATGTAATTCTTTTTATGTTTTCCAAAAAAAGAGATTTATTTCTTTCACTTGTAAATATTTATACGTGCTTAATTTCGTATTAGAATTAATTTATAAACTTTTTTTAGGACCATACAGTTTCGTAATATTGTGTCATCAACTTTAATTTGAACTTTATGAAAAACAGAATTACCCTACTATTATTGCTTGCTGTAGAAGTAAGTTTTGCTCAAAACAAAATGTTTACTATGAAAGATGCCGTTATCAATAGTAGAACTACACTTGCTCCACAAAGTTTAAAACAATTAATGTGGATAAAAAACAGTACCTGGTATAGTTATGTCGCCAATCAAACTATTTTATTTAAAGCCCAGGCTAATGATGGGAAAGCAGAGTTAATTGTAGATTTAAAAACAATTAACAAAGCCCTAAGAGATCAAAAAGAAGATACTTTGGCCAGCTTTCCATTGATATCATGGGAAGATGTAAACAGTTTTATTTTTAATGCAAACAAAAAACGCTGGATGTGGATAACTGCGGTAAAAACCTTAGAGAAGAAACCACTCCTAAATTTTCCGGATCTTGCTGAGAATGTTGATAAAGACAAGAAGAAAGGGTTTATAGCTTATACCCAAGATTATAATTTATATTTATGGAATGCCGGAAAAAATTATAGCATAACCAAAGACGGTAACTCAAAATTAATCTATGGCGAAAGTGTTCATCGGAATGAATTTGGCATTCAAAAAGGTACTTTTTGGGGAAATACATCCAACTATTTAGCCTTTTACAGAATGGATCAAAGCATGGTTAAAGATTATCCTATTACCGATTTTAGTGAAAGGCCTGCCAAAGCAAATCTCATTAAATATCCTATGGCCGGAGACAGCAGCCATCAGGTTACTATAGGAATTTTTGATTTAAAGAAATTAGAGACAACGTATTTGAAAACTCCTCAGCCAGCCGATCATTATCTCACAAATATTGCCTTTAGCCCTGACGATAAACATATTTATGTGGCAGAGCTTAACAGAGATCAAAACGAAATGAAACTGAATAGCTATAATACCGTAAATGGAACTTTCGAAAAAACACTATTTGTTGAAACAGATGATAAGTACGTTGAGCCGTTGCATCCAATGTTGTTTGTTCCTACCCAAACAAACCAGTTTATTTGGCAAAGCAGACGTGATGGATGGAATCATATATACTTGTATGACATAGAAGGAAAATTGATAAAGCAACTTACGAGCGGTCCATGGGAGGTTACTAATGTATTTGGGTTCTCAGAAGATGGCAGTAAAATATTTATAGAATCTACGCAAGAAAGTCCATTAAACAGAGATCTTTATAGTGTGACTCTTCGTGATGGAAAAATTACACGCTTAAGTACAGGAGATGGTGTAAACAGGGCGCTTATGAGTGACAATGGCAGTTTCTTTCTCAACAACTTTTCCAATATTACTGTTCCTACTAAAACACAACTTATAAATACACAGAGCGGAAAAACTAAAGAATTGTCTCAAGCCCCTAACCCACTGCTTGATTATAAGCTGGGAAGTTTAAGTTTGTTTTCGATAAACAACAAAAACGGAGATAAATTATACTGCCGCATGTTTAAGCCTATAGATTTTGACAGTACTAAAAAATACCCAGTAGTTGTTTATTTATATGGTGGCCCTCATGCTCAAATGGTTACCAATAGCTGGTTGGGTGGGGCAAATTTATGGTTTCAGTATATGGCCCAAAAAGGATATTTAGTTTTTACTTTAGATAATCGTGGTTCTGAGGCTCGTGGAAAAAAGTTTGAACAGGCTACTTTCAGGCAATTGGGAACAGTTGAAATGGAAGATCAATTAGCAGGAGTAGATTTTTTAAAATCACTGAAATATGTTGATAGCACACGTATTGGAGTTCATGGCTGGAGCTATGGTGGTTTTATGACCACATCGTTAATGACACGTTATCCGGGTGTTTTTAAAGTAGCCGTTGCTGGAGGTCCGGTAATTGATTGGAGTTATTACGAAATTATGTACACCGAGCGCTATATGGACACACCTCAAAGCAACAAAGAAGGCTATCAAAACAGTAATTTACTCAACTATGTTGATAAATTACAAGGAAAACTAATGCTTATACATGGCACTTCAGATGATGTTGTGGTATGGCAACACAGTTTAAAGTTTGTAAAAAAGGCCGTTGATGAAAATATACAGCTTGATTATTTCCCCTATCCCGGTCACTTACATAACGTGCTCGGTAAAGACAGAGTGCATCTTATGCAAAAAATAAGTAATTACTTTTTTGACAATTTATAAGAATTCATTCTTTTTGCTTAGAGTCGATCATGATGGTAACCGGGCCATCATTAATCAATGACACTTTCATATCAGCACCAAAAACACCATTCGCAATTTTACCCATAAATTGTGCGGATAAAGCTTCATTAAATTTTTGATAAATTTCAAGAGCTGTTTCGGGCTTTGCAGCTCTCATGTATGATGGGCGATTCCCTTTTTTGGTGCTGGCAAGTAAGGTAAACTGGCTAACTATCAATAGCTGTCCATCAATATCCTTTATTGAAAGGTTCATTAGACCTGCGTGATCATCAAAAACTCTAAGATTAATAATTTTTGCAATCAGCCACTGTATATCTTCTAATGTGTCCGTTTCTTCAATACCCAGCAATACAAGCAAACCATTGTTTATTGATCCACAAGTAGTATTATTTACCTGAACTTCTGCTTGACTCACTCTTTGTATTACTGCACGCATAAATTAAATTCTTCCTTTTAGCATCTTTTGTTCATTCAATAAATATAATTTCGATACTAGCTATTGCTGTTTTATGATTTGGATTTTTTGAGTAAGAGAAATCTCTGGTGTTTTTAATGTTATAAAATAAAAGCCATCAGGTAAACTCAAGGTAAAGTTAATATGCTTACCCACTTCAGGCTTTGCTGATTTATATACACAAGCACCTAATACGTTTCTAATTTCAACTTGGGTATTACTTCCCCATGTGTGATTGGTTTCCAGATTAAAAATTCCGTTTGAAGGGTTTGGGTAAACAACAAATGAGCTACTTGTATTTTCTTCGATTCCGGTAAGAAGTGAAACTGTGATATCATCAATCCAAATAGAGCTTCCGGGTATAGGAGTATGGTCTAAAGAAGAGGCGCTAAAAAGAATAAACAAAGTGTCAGGTATTTGGGAATCAATATAGAAAAAAGGGATATGGGCTTGTTGCCAAGTTGTTCCTGTAGGTGCAAATATTTTTATAGAGCCCCCGCCCTGAGGGGTATTACCGGTAAGTAACAAAGCTCTGCACTCGGCAGTATCATTCCCTTGTGGGGCATATTGATACCAAAAACTAAGTGTTCCTATTTTTTGTGAAAAGGGAATTCCAGGTGTATAGGTTCCTGAAGTTTCGTTGGTTGTTCCGGTAAATAATATTCCGAGGGTATCTAAATAAGGATGCCCGATAAAAGGAGTTCCCCAAGGGGCATTTATGCTGTGAGAAGCGGGGGTATATACAACCGAGGTAATTTGAGCAGCATAAGAACCTGAGTGGGCGTTGGTGCTACGAAATGCAGATATAGGACTCCCTCCAAGAATAGCTGCGTTATACATATTATAAGTCCACCAACCCGTAGAGTTGTTTCCTGTATTGGGTTGCATAGATGTAGGGGCAAGAAAATCTGGAGCCCAAGTTTCAAAACCCGAATTGATGATTTGGGCTTGTGTTTTAATGTATGTAAAGACAAATAAAAGAAGTAATATTTTTTTCATGTTTTCTATTTTTTAAATAAGCTTTAAATACGTTTGGGATAATTTATTTTGTTAGCTGTTAGAGATACTTTATAAGTTTTTAAAAACAAATAGCCATATTCGAGAACATACTATTACAAAATTACAGAAAATAAAAGATAAGCTTCGTCTGCTTTTTTCAAAAAATGCTATTGAGGAAATTGCCTTTGGTGAAAATAATAAGTTTTTAAGAGCAAAAATTTGAATTATTTCCCCTCGTAAGCAACTTGCTTACCGATAGATGTAAGCCCGAGTAGGGCATCGGAAGTTGAAAAAATTTCGTGTAAGTGCTCTAATTCCGATTCACAGCCACGTTTCTCAGTGATCAGTTTATCAGCAATACGTAAGGCGATTGGTGCTTTTTGGTGAATTGTTTTTATAATTTTTTCTGTTTCTTCTGGTGATAAAATATTTTTAGATAGCTTGTTATTACTGATGTTGGCCAGGTGATTGTTTTCAAAAAAATCTTCAATGGCTTTCCATTTAGATGTGAGGGATACACTGCTTCGTTGTGGTAAAATGCCATTTCCTTCGAAAAGGCTGAACATTTCATCGTAAGAAATTACTTTATCTACTAGTCCAATTTGCTCTGCTTCGGAAGCAGAAAGTGTTTTACCGGTATGGATAAGAAATTTGCTAAGTCCTTCACCTATTCTTTGCGTACTGCGTTGAGTTCCACCAAGACCGGGGTAAATACCAATACCTGTTTCGGGGAATGCAAGTTGTGCTTTGGGCAGTGCCAGAATAATATCTGCACAGAGAGCAAGCTCAAGACCACCGCCTAGTGCCAGGCCATTGATAACAGCGATTACTTTTTTCTTAGAATGGTCAATAAGGCGGAATACTTTTTGACCGAATTCTGTAAAGGTTTCAATATCTCCAATGAGGTTATTTTTAATTTTATTGACAAAAAATTTGATATCGGCACCTGCAACAAAGGCTTTTCCTGTACCTGTAATGTAAATTATTTCAATACGCGGGTCTTCATCAGCCTGAATAAAACAGTCGTAAAGTTGTGTCATGGTTTCTTCGCTGAGGGCATTTTGTTGCTCAGGTAAATCCATCGTTATAACGGCAATAACTCCGTTTATTTCGAGCTTAACAGAAGATGTTTCCCAATGGTTTTTACCGATAGATTTTGGCAAAGGCATTTGGTATAAAGCACCTATATCATGAATCATTTTAGCAACTTGTTGTTCTCCTGTTTTCTTCATCAAATCAATAGGTCCCTTTTTCCATTGCAACCCAATTCTTGCACCACGATTGATGTCAGTAGCAGAACAAACTTTTTCGTCCAACAATTGAGCGCATATAAAGAAAACAACTCCCATCATTCGCTCTTTAATTTGTTTTTCAGCTATGGGCTTGACCATCTGAAGATTCATTTCTCCAGCTTTTTCAAACGGCCATCGCTGCATACTTTCAGCCTGATTTTTTAAGGCTTGGGCAACGACATATAAATTGCCAAACACTTCAAGGGTTTTTTCGGCATGATAGGCAACAGGTACACCCGTAGCATTCATAAGCTCAAAAGGTCCCATACCAATACCGAATGTTTCTTTACAAACCAAATCAATCTCTTCAATAGAAGCCACCTGCTCTTCATAAAGGCGCACAGCTTCATTTAGCCAGGGAACAAAAAAACGGTTAACTACAAAGCCGTAAGCATCAGCACAAACAATAGCATCTTTACCTGAAACAACAGAAAACCTCTGAGATGTTTTGAGAGTTTGAGCTGACGTATTTTCACCGGGAATAATTTCGACAAGGCGATTTTTAGCAGCATGATAAAAATAATGTAAGCCAACAAAGCGTTTCGGATTTTTCACTGCCGTTGCAAGTTCGGTTATTGAGAAAGAAGAAGTGTTAGAAGCCAGTATAGTATCATCAGGGACAATTTCTGATAACTGCCTGAACAATTCTGTTTTTGCTTCAAAATTTTCGAAGATTGCTTCAACAATAAGATCACAGGCTTTTAAATCGGTTAATTTTTCGGTTCCGTTTAAATTACTTAAAAATTTATTTACTTGTTCGTGAGAAAACAAGCGTCTCTCTATTGCTTGATCAAAAACTGTTTTAATTTGAACAATTCCTTTTTCTACAAAGCTCAAGGCGCGGTCGGCAAGAATAACATTAAAGCCCTCCTGAGCAAATTTTTGTGCAAGAGCAGCACCCATAGTACCAGCACCAACAACACCAACAGTTCTAATAGTTTTCATTTTAAATATTGATTAATTGTTTTCCCAAACAGGTTTTCTTTTTTCTATAAAAGAAGCGATACCTTCATTGGCATCGTGCGACTGCATAAGCTGCTGTAAATACTGTGTTTCAAGCTGTGGTAAAAAATTGCTGAGTACATGATTAAATTTAGCACGTACCGCTTTAACACCATAACGTAAAGAAGATGCGCTTTTTGGAAGGATATATTCGACAATCCATTCATCAATCCAGGAGTTCAAATTGGTTTTATCATCAGAAACATGATTTACTAAACCGATACTTTTAGCTTCATTTGCAGAAATACTTTTTCCGGTTAGCACAAGTGCTTCGGCTTGAGCAAGACCTATTTTTTCAGGAAGAATAATAGAAGCCGGTGGCGGGAAAACGCCCAATATAATTTCGGGTTGGCCAAACATGGCAGTCTTATCGGCAAAAATAAAGTTACACATCAACGCCAGCTCCATGCCGCCTCCAAGGCACTGGCCGCTTACTTTAGCTGCTGTTGGAATAGCCAAATCACGCAGTGAGAAAAACAAACGGTGAAAGCCTTTGAGCATGGCTTCAGCAAACTCTTTCTGGTGCTCTTCAACACTTGCTCCAAATGAAAAATGTTTTCCTTCACCTTCAAATGTAATTAACTTAAGTTGTGGTTTATTTTTGAATTCGTCAAATAAGGCTTGTAGTTCTTCCATCATAACATAGTCGAGCACATTACCCTTACCATCATTTAAAATGATTTGTGCTACTGTATTACTATGATGATAAATTAATTTTATTTTTTTCATTGCTTAAGCTTTTTCTGTTTGATATAAAGGTGAAATAACTTTATGCATATCATCATTCCATGCTTTGCCATTGGCCAACAACTGACGCAATTTGATAAAATCTACTTCGCGGTTATCCTTAGGTCCATCATTAAAGGCACGGAATCCAGCCTTGGCTTCTGTCATCATATTGAGTGCAAGCCACTCGCGGCTGCTTTCTTTATTTTTATCCCAATGTTCGAGTTTAAATTTACGAACTTCAGAAATTGTTTTGTTAGTACAGTTAGGGAAAGTGTATAGTATTTTAGTAGCGAGTTTGTTTACAGCGCTATCAAGTAAAGTTAAATCTGTTTCAGCTTTAGCAATAATTTCTTTAGCCGATTTTAATTGCTCGCCTGTTTTTTGAGAGCCAAAAATTAGTTTGCCATAATCATCAAAATTTTTATCGGTAATAACCATTGGGTTGGCTATGAAATTCCCATTGTATTTAAGTACGGGAACAATATCTGTAACAATACCCAGGTAATAAGCCTGATGAGCAGAAAATGGCTCACAAAGTGTTAAAGATCCCATAGCGCGTTCAATGCCCAAGAACAGGGGCAGAAAATCAGTAGCCCCTCCAATAGGTGCACTGCCATGTTTTGGTCCTGCTTGCCCGAAGCGAGCCATATCACTTGTTATAGAGAAATCGCAAGCCATACCTATTTCCTGTCCGCCACCAATACGCATGCCATTTACGCGGCAAATAACCGGTTTCTCGCATTTAAGAATAGCACTAACCATATCGTTAAACAAACGCATATACTGTGAGTATTCTTGTGGGTTTCCGGCATAATACTCGGCATATTCTTTTGTGTTTCCGCCCGTACAGAAGGCTTTATCTCCAACACCAGTAAACACAACAGCAACCACACTACGGTCGTTAGATGCCTGTCCAAAAGCAAGGATAATTTCTTTTACTGCTTGAGTGGTGTAGGAGTTATATTGTGTTGGGTTATTGAGCCATATCCAAGCATTATATAAGCCATTTACTGGATTGCCGTCATTATCGAGGCAAGAACGTTTTTCGAAAATAATTTCTTTAAAGTTGGAATCAACTAAATCATGATTTTTTAAAGGGTTCATTTTATCAGTTTTTAAAGTCAGGTACAAGAACAGAGCGTTTGGTATATTTATGATCTAAAGTGTTTTTAAATACTTCATTAATTTTTGAAAGCGGAAAAGTTTCAACAAACTGATCTATTCTAAGTTTGTCTTCTTCAATTAGTTTTAAAACTTCAGGATATAATTCAGAACGGCATCCCCAAGTTCCTATTAATTTGGCATCAAATGCCATAAGATTACTGAGGCGTACCTCCACTTTGTTGGTGGTAAAACCAACAATAGAAAGCGTAGATGCAAAAGTTATTAGATTAAAAGCCAGTTCCTGCCCTGCTTGGGTTCCGCTAATTTCAAAAATTTTCCATCCTAATTTTGGAGCTTTCATTTCTTGAGCCAGTGCTTTTACTTTTTCTTTTATTGTTTTAATATCAAGACCCTTGATGTTAAGAGTTGCCTCAATACCATTTTGTTTAGCTATACCCAATTTTTCATCGTTAATATCTAGTGCAAGCACTTTTGCCCCAAAAATTTGAGCTATCAAAGCACCATAAATACCTACACCGCCAACACCAATCACAATAGCCAAATCGCCCAATTCAATTTCAGATTTTTTTACTACCTGATAAGGAGTAGAAATGGCATCAGCGATAACCGCTAGTTTCTCAAGGGGGTACTTTTCTAATATTTTATCTGAAACTTCGCATAAGTATTTTGAAGGAACTTTAATGTGTGAAGCGAAGCCACCATGAAAATCATTACCGGGCATTAATTGATTACGACAAATATTGCTTCTCCCTTTTTTGCATAACTCACATTCGCCACATGGCAATACAGCAGGAATTATTACTTTTTTATGAAGCCATTTTTTTTCTCCTGAAATTACTGTTCCCGAAATTTCATGACCTAATGTTAAGGGTAAAGCATGTTTAGTCTGCACACCATCATGCCAAAAACTTAAATCGGTATGACACACACCGCAACCGGCAATTTTTACCAACACTTCATCTTCATTTAGTACAAGATTTTTTTCTTCGGCCAGTTGAAATTCTTTTTTAAGTTCAACCATTTGCCATTGAAATATTCTATCAATACTCATTGTATTTATTATTTTTATTGGTTCTCATTATAGCTTCTTTAACTATATGTTTGTGTTTTCAAATAGAATGGCAGTAGCTTGTCCTCCACCAATACAAGCAGAAGCAATTCCATATTTAATTTTTTTCTGGTTCATTAGGTGTGAAAGTGTTATTGAAAGGCGAATACCAGTAGCGGCTAATGGATGTCCTATAGCAATAGCACCACCATTTACATTTAGTTTGTTTCTATCGATGTTTAGTTCTCTCTCACATCCTATAATTTGAGCAGAAAACGCTTCATTTATTTCAAAAAGTCCAATGTCATCTAATTTTATTCCGGTAAGTTCGAGAAGCAAGTTTATAGCAGGAACCGGTGCCAATCCCATAATTTTAGGATCTATACCGCAACTTGTAGCAGCAATAATTTTAGTTAATGGTATTATCTTTTTTTCCTGAATAAAGGATTTATTTGCTACCACTGCTGCTCCAGCCCCGTCAACAATTCCACTACAATTACCGGCAGTTAGCACACCCACTTCAGAAAACACCGTTGGAAGTTTAGCTAAAGCTTGCATAGAGGTTTCTCTAACCTGTTCATCTGTAGTTAGAATTTTTGCTCCACCTGAGAAACGGGTTTTGCGGGGTTTTAATCCATCTCTTTCAAAAGTTATCGGACTTACTTCTGCAATTTCTTCTTTAAAATAGCCTTGTGAAGCAGCATTTAAAGCTCTCTGAAACGAAGACAAAGCATATTCATCACAATCCTGACGGGTTATTTTATGTTTTTTTGCCACATTTTCTGCGGTAAATCCCATTGGGTAACCGGCTGCAGTGTCATCTAATGCCTCCCATAGCATATCTTTAAATACAGGCCGACCTAAGGGATAACCCATTCTATTCCCAAAAGATACGGTTGGCGACAGCGACATATTTTCTGCCCCTACACACAACACAGAGGCAGCCTTATTCAAAGCAATCTGTTCAGAAGCACTTACTATTGTTTCAAAACCCGACCCACAAATACGCTGCACCATTAATGAAGGAACCTCAATAGGCACCCCTGAGAAAAGTGAAATATGGCGTGGTAAAAAATAGGCATCACAAGAACTTTGGCCAATATTAGCTGTAATTACCTGATCAATTTCAGCCCCATCTACATGGCATTTTTTGAGTGCTGCTTGTGCGGCATAAATACCCAAGTCGGTTGGTGACACTTGTGATAAAGTACCACAAAATTTTCCAAATGGAGTACGCATACCATTTATCAAAAATATATCATTAAAAATTATTCCTGTCCCCTTTTTTTTCTGAAAAAATCCTTTAGTCATTTATGTCGTTACTTCTTGTTTTAAATCGTTTTCTGATAAGTTTTTATGTGTTAGAACATATTCTCTGGCAATTAGTGCAGCTCCCAATGAAACAATATGCTGTGAATTGTTAAGCACCATCACTTCTTTATTAAGTTTCTGTTCAAGCAAGGTTTTCAAATAAGGATGGTATGCTATTACACCACCAATCATTACTACCGGCAAAGAATGATCCATACGCATTTTTGCGATACGATTACCGATAGAGAGGTAAATGCCTTTAGCTAGGTTTTCAATAGGTTGTCCTTCAAAAATCCATTTCATAATTTCGGTTTTTGCGAAAACAGTACAAAAGCTATTCAGCTCTTGATTGTATTCTGACTGCAAGGCCAGTTGGCTCATCTCTTTGATATCAATTCCGGCTCTTTCAGCAATTTCAGTAAGAAATGCGCCCGTGCCGGCAGCGCATTTATCATTAAGATAAAAATTTTCAACCTTTCCTTCTTTGTCGCAATGAATCATTTTGATATCTTCTCCACCAATGTCGAGAATGTTTTTAGCCCCATATAATAACTCATTAACACCCATTGCAGCGCAGTTAATTTCAGTTTTGACTATATCGGCATCTATAAAATTTTTTCGTCCGTAACCGGTAGCACAACTGTATTTGATAGGAAATTCTTCCTGAATGGCTGTAATAATATGTTTAGATGCAATTTTATCGCGATTTAGTGTTTTTAAAATATAGCGGAAGACCACATTTTTTGTTTCATCAATTACCGTGAACTTGGTGTATGCTGAACCTAAGTCTATTCCAAGAAAACAATTGCCTTTAGGTTGACAATTTGCTTTTAACTGGAGCCTTAATTTTGTTGAACCGCTAGCCTTTTCAGAGAACTGGGTAAGCATATTTTTATGTGTCATTGCTTTTACCATATTCACCATAGAAAGATTTAATGGTGTTCTGATATAATGTTTACGACCGTATTCTACAATCTTCCCATTCATATAGTCTATCTCGGTAGGGCGATTGTTAATTAAGTCTCCAGCAAGAGACGGAAAGTGGTTACCCCCTTTTTTAAGATAGCGTAAACAGTTTCTTACAAAATCGTCAGGGAAGCGAATTTTTTCAGCTTCAGCCACTTCAATAGCTTCCTGAATAATTTGTTCTATTAATTCAATAGTGTCCGGAAAAACCATAGCTTCGGCCATAGTGAACTTTCCAATACCGCACAAGGCGCTTAATGATGAATTTAAAATGGTTTTTTTCCAGGTTGACTTTGTGAGCTCAAAAGAGCTGATAGCCTTTGTATCGAGTTGAACAGCATTGAGCGCTGCGGCTATTTCTTCGGCATAATTTCTTTTATGATCATCTAAGCAGGCAATATAATTAGGAGCATTAAAAAAAGTTACTTTGGCACAATTTGCAGCAGTAAGATTACCTGCAAAGTTAATTACCATACGCATAGTTCGTTGTTCTCCTAATTTGTTAGCTACCATCAGTTCAGGATCTATTCCGTTCTGAGCGCAAATAAAAACAGAAGTATTATCAGCAGGAATTTCATTTAATATACTTTCAACTTGATATGTTTTTACGGACATAAATACAAAATCAGGGTTTTGCTCGAGTAATTCTTTTGATGAGGAAGCAATATTTTCAAACTTAGCTGTTTTTTGAATTACGTTTTCGAGACGAATTCCTTCATTTCTAATTTGATTTATTTTTACTTTATCATTATCACATAAGATAACATCATGTCCGGCTTCGCGCAGATGTACAGCCAGAATCATACCAACAGGTCCTAAACCTATGATGCCTGTTTTTTTTCTGTCATGGCTTTCCATATTCTTAAATTTTAATTTTTGAGCTTTCAATCTGCTCTATGAATGTTTCTATTTTAGTTATACTTTGCCCTTCTGAGAAAAAACGCAAATCGCATAAATCGCCCTCTACAATTAAATACGGAATTCCGGTTTCTTCTTTCATGCGCTGAGGCATCCCAAATTTCGCATTGGAGTTATTATGACAAGTTTTAGAATCATGAAAAACAATTCCATCACAGTGATACTCGTCCATCCAGCTTTTAAGCATTTGCATCTTTGCTTTTTCGCTTCTGTTGATAAATATTTTAGTGTATGCAAGTGCTGAAGATTCAAATGGGTTTCGCTCATCAAACTCGTCAAAAATCCAACTGTTGCAATACGTAGAAGCCACAACAACGCTGTTATTCTGTGTAAACAAGTCTGACAACATTCTGATTTTTCCCCAAATAGGCATACCTTCCCAGAATATTCTACATTGTTCGTTTTTTACAACTCCTTTCTTATCCATAATGTTTTGTGTAAGCTCATCAAGCAGCAACTGGTAATAATCTTTAGCTTGCTGCGTACCACGAAGTACAACAATTGGCCCCATGTGAATAACACCATCAAAAAAACTGATTGGAGCAGGAGATGCAATTGCTGTTTTGAGTACTTGTTGCCAAAGCATAGTAGCTTCTTTACTTAGCTTAATAGTTTCTCTGAAGCGATCAATATCAAATTTCTTTTTACTGACTTCTTCGCAAGCAGGAATTATCTTTTTAAACTGTTGCACCACTAAGTCTGTTTCTTCTTTTGATACCTCATCTATATGTCGAGGAGGCTGAATACCAGCAACCGGACAATTAAAGTGTTTTGCGTAAAAGTTAAACCAGTCCTGAACTTCGCGGCATTGATTCGTATTATATACAATCAAATCGGGTTTAGGAATACCTTCCATTCCGTATTGTTTCTGCAAAGGTGTTTTGCCGCTAAGAAAAGCGCCTATATCGCTAGTTGTGTAGGAACATACATGTCCGGAATATCCGCATTGAACAGCAGCAGGGATATAATCCATAGCTGTTCGGGTTGCCCCTAATAAAGCACCGTGGTTTTCAGGAAAATATACATCAAATCCAAATGACCGTAACAGTTCGGCAGGACCAACACTAGTACACCACGCTACCGGTTTGCTCATACTCGTAAAATAATCACGCATGAGTTTTTTTAACTGCTGTGTGGCTTTTATTTCGTACATAATTAAATTTCAATTTTTTTGTTTATTTTCTCTTCGGTATCAAGTCTAATTACGTAAACTTCTTCGCTTATTTTGTTCTTAGCTCCATATAAATTTTCGATATGTGCTTTATAAGCTTCCATTACTTTCTTGGGAGCCACTTTCATAGATGGCGTGAGTGTATTGTTTTCAATACTCAACTCATCGTCAATTACCATGGCGTATTTTATCTTAGAGAACTTCTGTGCCAGTCCGCAATTAGTGTCATGCAAGCAACCATGCAGGCATTTCCCCAACTCATTAAGGCTTCTCGGACAAAAGCATCCTTCTTCGGGCGACAGTTCATAATTAGGATGATCTAAGGCTTTTTTATTCGGGAATAATAATGCCACAGGGTATTCTGAACCTTCACCAACAATCATAGCAAAAGTGATATAGTGACATTTTGCTTGTATCAATGCTTCCATTTCGGTTGGAATAACTTTTTCGCCATTGGTAAGTTTAAATATTCTGTCCTTACGAGTAATTAATTTTAAACCTGAATCTACAATTTGCCCAACATCTCCGGTACGGTACCAACCATCTGGTGTAAAAGCTGTACTGTTGGCTTCATTATTATGGTAATAACTTTTCATAACATGAGGACCTTTCACTTCAATTTCACCATCATCAGTAACGCGAATACGCACTCCCGGTATTGGTTTTCCTACTACGCCATTTTCTCGTTTAATACTCGGATCGGTTAGCGTACAGCACGGAGAGGTTTCTGTAAGCCCCCATCCTTCGACTACGGAAACATTGCGTTTTTCAAATTCAGCTGAAATGTTTGAAGGCAATGGAGCGGCAGCTGTAAATACAAATTTTAATCCTGAATGATAAAACAGTTTTTCAATTTCAGAATCTGATTTAGCTAGATCAACAAGCGATTGATAAACTTTGGGAACGCTTAAAAACAAAGTTGGTTGAATTAATTTCCAGTTAGTCATAATTTCTTTTGGGTCTTTACCATAGCTGGATTCAAGGTATATCGTAGCGCCATTGTAAAGTGCTGAAAATCGTTCAAAAATTCCACCAAAGCTGTGGTGCCACGGCAAATATGAGAGAAAACGGTCATGCTCGTCAAGATTCCATATTTGCCCAAGTGCAGCCTGCTGTGAAAGAATATTTTGATGTGTAAGTTGTACACATTTAGGGGTGCCCATAGTGCCGGAGGTGTACATATTGAGACAAATAGCATCAGGGGGTGCATCAAAAACCAAGGCATCCTTTGCCTGTGGAGTATCTGCTAGCAATGCATCAAAAAAGAGAATATTTTTATCCGATGTTTCTAATTTGTCAAACAAAATTAATTTTTCTGGTTGTAAGTGTCTTATTCTGTTATACTGTAAATCACCTGCAACGGCAATAAATCTTGCATCTGAATGTTTAAAAAGCAAGGTTGCTGTTTCGGTATGAAAATAGGCAAAGATAGGAACGCTGATGCCTCCAGAGGCCATTACAGCCATTTCCATTTCCAACATTTCGAGCCTATTAGGAGAATACACCATCATTTTATCCCCACTTTCAAATCCATGCCTTTTCAGGTTTCCGGCAATATTCTGAACATTCTTATAAAAGTCCTTCCAAGTTATTCCTTTGTAATTGCCGTTATGCTTTTCGGCATAAATCATTTTATCAGCAAAAAGAATAGAATTTCTTTCTAGCAGCGTAGCAATATTGTGAACAACAGTGCCTAATTTTTTATCCGATTCAAGATACAACATCATACAGCCATTGATTGTTTTTCTTTTAGTTTGAAGTGGCGGTATCCTCCCCATAATGCAGCACCTATGGCACCAGCATAAATAGCATCAGGATGTGTCTTTATATCAAACTTTTTACCTGATTCGGCCAATTGTTCTTCTATGGCTTGCATCATACCTTTGTTTAAGGCCATACCTCCTGTTAAAATAATTGGTGACTCGGCCTTTAATGAACTTAACAGTTTAATAATTCGGTTGGCAATTGAAATATGGATACCTTTAATAATATTGGGTGTAGAGATACCTCGAGATACCATATTGATGACATCCGTTTCTGCCAGTACAGCACAAATTCCGGAGGAAACTTCAGGCGTATCTGATTGGAGTGAAACATCACCCACCTCTTCGATAGATAACCCAAGATAACGCGAGATATTTTCAACAAATTGACCTGAACCGGAGGCACATTGCCCGGTCATTTTATAGTCCTCAACCCGGGCATCTGGTGAAACCTTTATGGCTCTTACATACAAGGCACCCATATCAACAATAGTACGCCCATCGGGGAAAAAGAAGTTTGCTCCTTTGGCATGAGTTGTCATTCCATAAAAATGGCCTCGTTTGCGTTTTACCAAATCTCCTTCACCCGTTGAGGCAAGATATGCAATGTTTTCATACTTGAGTTTGTGTTTGTTCAGCATATTCTGGATCATCTCATCAGCAACTTGAGTAGGGTTTCGTTTTCTAATTTTCTCAGTATGCTTATCAATAATTTTTGATTGACTATCATAATCAACCAGCACCAACTTAATAAAGTTGGAACCAACGTCAATTCCCATGGTGTACGTTTTTTCTTCCATATTTTGTAGCATTTAAATTTTTAACTGATAATTTTTGTGGATAATACCAAGTTGAGCCCTATTTTCTGAAAATATTTTAGGTAAAGTAACAGCCTAAATGCCTAATATTTTATGATGTTCATCATGCTTTAGGGGTAAAATTCAATGCTTTAATTTTTTGATATTTGATGGAAATGATTAAAAAGTTTATTAACTTTAGAGAATAATTTTAGATTTTACATTAGAAAATGAGTAAAAAACTAAAAATTTATTTTGGTTAATTGCAATTTTTAGAATCTGTTTAAAGATAAATACTAACAACCTTAATGATGTGTTATGAAAGTTTTTCCTGACTTATCGAGTAGAATTCCACCTTGTGAAAAATGTGAATCGCTATGTTATTCTATTTTTTGTGTGCTTGATCATAATGAATTGAGTTTTTTATCACAAAGTAAGACGCACCATTTGTATAAAAAAGGAGAAACCATTTTTGAGGAGGGAAAATATCCGCAGGGTTTATATTGTATATACTCAGGAAAAGTAAGAGTTCACAAATTTAGAAGCGCAGGAAAAGAACAGATACTGCGTTTTGCAAAAAAAGGAAGTGTAATAGGCTATCGTGCCTTATTAAGTGATGACAAGTATCATGCATCGGCCACAGCTATTGAAGATACAGAACTCTGTTTTTTCCCAAAATCGGCTTATCAGAGTCAAATTGTCAGCAACCCGGCATTGTCGGCTCAAATTATTCGTTTGCTTTCTTTAGATTTAAAACAAGCGGAACAAAAAGCAGTAAATATGATTCAAAAACAAGTTAAAGAACGTATTGCTGAAACTATTTTGATGCTCAAAGAATTTTTTGGGTTGGAGCAGGATAATACCACCATCAACACCATTCTTACTCGTGAAAGTATTGGTAACATTGCAGGTACGACAACAGAATCAACTATTCGGGCTTTATCTGACCTACATAAAAGTCGTATTATTGCTTTAGTTGGAAAAAGAATTCAAGTTCTTGACAATAAGGAACTCATCAAAGTTGCTAATCTTTCCGATTAGTACAGAGTTCTACTCATTCTTTTTTTACGCCTGCGAATACATTAATGTAGCTTTTATTTCTCTTAACTGATTCACCAAATCAGTTTTCTGCTGCTCTCCTATTTCGCGGTCGCAATCTTCAAAACGGAAGTATATTCGCTCTAGTTCGCTTTCATCAAAAAGGGTTTCAGCCATCTGGAAAACTTCATCATTTTCAACTGCAATATGGTCAAGCAGAGCTTCTGTATAATTTTGAAGTTGTTGTTGCGCTTTTACATACTCTCCGGTGTTGAGATGATTTTCAATCGTATTAATCATGTTACGAAAGTCTTCATGATTTTCAAACATCTCTTTTACTACCCCATCTTCAAGCAGTTCATTCTTTTTGTTCATTTCAGGAAATAAAATCTCTTCCTCTTTATGATGATGATATTGATCGGAATAAACTCTAAAAAAGTGAAGTAACAACTTCATTGTTTGAAGATAGGCTTCGTTATCCTTTTCAATTAATTTCTCGGCCTCTCGGGCCACTTCAACGGCATCAACAATAATAGCATGTTCCTGGTAAAGTGTTGTGATTGGATTCATAGTTGTACTGAATTTAGTAGGTTAAACATTGTCGTATTTTTTTAATTTTTTATTTAAACAGCAATTTCTTGAAAGCTTTGATTTAGAAAAACACTAATCATATCTTTACGATATTGGCGTGAGAATACATCGTTATCTACGATTCTTGTTTTCTTTACAGCTTGTTTAATTAAATCTTGTTCATTATTGCCATGAGTGCCTTCAACAACAACAGGACGTGGATCAACACCTCCAAGTACAATTTTTATTTTGCCGTGTTTATTTCTTGTAACAGCAGTAGTTAATGAACTAAATTCCATACTTTCGCGTTGGCGCAGTTTTTTAAATGCAAACCGAAAGTCTTGCTGCAAGGGAATATGAATATATTTAATTAGTGTTGATTTTTTTAGTTTATGAGGGTTTACACCATCACCGCTATACAAGTTTTCTAATGGAGCAATATAGCTTCCACCATGTTCCACAACCTCAATGTTGGAATCCATACAAATCAATGCAACAGCCAAGTCGGAAACAAATTTTGAGAAGCAATTTTTTTTACCTCCAGTGGCAATACATATATCACCATCGCATTTAAGGCAGTGTCCAACAGCTTCACGCCACCAGGTGCTCTGATTGTAATATACACAGCGGTTTTCGCAAAGTAAATTACCCCCAACAGTAGCCGTTTTTCTGATAACAGGAGAGGCTATAGCATTAGCTGCCTGTATTAATAAAGGAAAATTATTTTTTATTTGGGTATGTTTCGTTATGTTGTCAAGTGTAACTAAAGAACCTATTTTTAAATAATTATCCTGTACCGAAATTTGTTTCATTTCAGAAATACCGGTAATATCAATAAAACAAGAAAATTCATTATTCCCTTGAAACTTATTAACCATTACATCTGTTCCACCGGCAATAAAGCATGACTCGTTTTCATGTTTATGTGCAATGTTAACAGCCTCTTCAGCAGAATGAGGTTGGAAGTATGTTCTTTCTTTTTGTATCATACTTGCTGATATTTATTTTTTTCTTTCATCTTTTTAAGTATTTCCTCAGCACTTATGGGCAGGTTGGTAATACGCACACCAACAGCATTGTAAATAGCATTCCCTATAGCCGGCATAACCGGGTGTAAAGCACCTTCACCACATTCTTTAGCTCCAAATGGTCCTTCTGGGTCATTCGTTTCAATTATATTGGTATGAATATCCGGGGTATCGAGAGAAGTAGGTATTCTGTAATCCAGAAAATTGTTATTTAGCAACAATCCGTTATGATAGCGCATTTGCTCGGACATAGCCTGACCTATTCCCATGTGCCACGAACCCTCCAGCTGTCCCTGAACAGCCAATGGATTTATTGCCTTACCACAATCGTGTGCCCCCCACACATGGAGTACTTTTACAAAGCCTGTTTCCAAATTCACCTTAACTTCGGCAATGCAAGCCCCAAAGCTATATGATGGACTAAGTCCTGCACCTGCTCCTTTAAAATCGCCTCCCAGTTTGGGTGATATATATTTTCCGCTAACACTTACTGCACCTCGGTTTGCTGTAAGAATATCAATGGCTTCGATCCATGATAAGTTAACCTCTTTATCATTACTAACAACGCAGTTATCAGAGAAATTCAGCTCTGTTTCTGCAATTCCTCTCTTTTTTACAATAGCCTCTGTTATTTCTTTTTTCAAATTTTCTGCAGCCATCTTAGCTGCATTACCAGCCATGAAAGTTACTCGACTAGAATAACTTCCCATATCTACCGGAGTAAGTAAAGTATCGGCTGCAAGCACAAACACTTTATCCATACTAATTCCTAATACTTCTGAAACAATCATAGCCAACATCGTATCACTCCCTTGTCCAATATCGCTGGCGCCTGAGGTAATAACTACCCGCCCATCAAAATCAACTTTCAAATGCACCACCGACTGAGGCAATTCGTTCCAGATGATAGGTAAAGCACTTCCGCTAATAAAAAATCCACATCCTACACCAATGCCGTGCCCGTATTCTAATTTCCCAAAGCGACTTTTCCATTCTGATTGCTCCATAACCTTCTGTAATGATTCGCGGCTGCCGTTTGATGTAATACGATATTGGCCTACAGTAAGTGTATTGGAGTCTAAAAAGTTTTTTAGTCTTATTTCACACGGATCCATCTTTAACTGATGTGCCAAATCATCAATTAACGTTTCTACAGCAAAGCGTGAATTTACAGCACCATGGCCTCGCATAGCTCCACATTGAGGTTTATTGGTATAAACCCGATAGGTTTTAAACCCAAAATTACTGAGCTTGTATGGCGCCTGAAGCAGCACTCCATTATAATACGATGTAACCACACCAAAACTACCATAAGCTCCTCCATCAATAGCTATGTCTGCATCCAGAGCATTAAATGTTCCGTCTTCTGCAAGACCCATCTCAACAGTCATTTTAGAAGGATGACGTCCATGATTGGTTAGAAAAACCTCTTCTCTAGAAAAACGAACCCGTACTGGACGACCTGTTTTACGCGCCAGATGCGCTATAATCACTTCGTGAGGGAAAGGATCACTTTTACCTCCAAAACCTCCTCCAACGTATGGTTTAATAACTCGTACACGACTTAAAGGTACTTCCATAACTTTTGCCAGTGCACGGTGCAAGTAATGAGGTACTTGCGTTGCAGTAATTATAGTTAGCCCGTTTTCATCCCACCATGCTGTTGCAGCATGTGGCTCAGTAAAACCATGGCTAATTCCCTCAAAAGTAAACGACATTTTACTGATAGCAAAGGAGTTTTTTAAACCCTGCTGCTGGTCGCCAAAACGCAACTCTGCTTTCTTATGTATATTATTGTTGAATTTAGTATGATCATGAATTTTTTCATAATTACCAATATCGTTTATTGAGTCATCAATTTCAACAAATTCTTTAATTGGTTTATACCCGACCTTAATACGGTTACAAGCCTCAGCAGCAATCTCCTCTGTATCGGCAGCTACAGC
The DNA here is from genome assembly GCA_963169745.1 of Bacteroidota bacterium. GTDB lineage: Bacteria > Bacteroidota > Bacteroidia > UBA4408 > UBA4408 > CAIKXD01. Next base: position 212,139 of record CAUJCU010000021.1, on the reverse strand, counting down.
AGCTACAATTTCACCAATATACCTTACTTTATCAACAGCCATAGCCGTTTCATCCTGAGAAATTGGGAGCACTCCGAATTTAACAGGCAGTTCTTTTCCGGTAGAAATGTAATGTACACCATCTAATTTTAATGCTTCAGAAATATCAATACTTTCGATCTTTGCATGCGGGTAGATACTTCTAAGAAACTTACAATGTAAAGCATTTCTTACAGCAATATCATCAGCATATTCTGCTGTGCCTTTTACTTTCTTTTCAGCCTCAATATAAGGTCTGCCTTTTCCAATAGCGCCAAACGATTCATTTGTTTTCCCATTTTTTTGCTGCTCGTTGTAACTCCCCTCAGTTATCTGGTTTGATTCTTTTATAAATTCTGCAACAGCTTCAATAATTTTTTTATATCCGGTGCAACGACACAAATTTCCTGAAAGTGCTCCCTTAATTTCTTCAACAGAAGGATCTGGATTGTTATTGACAAAATCAAGTGCTGTAATGACCATGCCTGGAGTGCAAAATCCACATTGAATAGCTCCTTTCTCTACAAATTTTTGTTGTAAGTGGTGAAGTTCTCCGTCTTTGGCCAAAGCTTCAATAGTAAGTATTTCGGTATTGTTGCATCGTAAAGCAGGTGTTATACAACTCAAAGTAGGGTTTTCATTTACCAATACTGTACAAGCCCCACAGCTACCCTGCTCGCAACCTATCTTGGTTCCTGTAAGTCCTATTTTATTACGGATAACATTAGATAAAAGCTCGTGATCATCAACCAAGAGTTTGTACTTTCTTCCATTAATTTTAATATTGATTGGCCTCATCTTCTATTCGCATTTTAATTTTATATACCAGCTCCTATGCTTTTTCCACCATCAACATAAATTGTTTGTCCAGTAATAAAGCGTGTTTGATCTGACGCCAAAAAGGACACCACATGGGCTACATCGTCTGTACTGCCCATAGTTTTGGTTGGTTGCGCTTCAATTAATCTTTTCAAAACATGTTGTTCTAATTTTTGTGTCAGTGGTGTATCAATAAGTCCGGGAGCAACAGCATTTACCAACACATTGTATTTTCCAAGTTCAAGAGCAAGTACACGAGTTAGAGCCACTACTCCTGCTTTTGATGCAGCATAGTTACTTTGTCCAAAATTACCCAGCCATGCTCGCGAGGAGATATTTACTATCCTCCCCTTTTTCTGCTCCTTAAAAATTTTTGCTGCCTCGCGACACATTATCCACGTTCCTTTTAAGTTAACATCAATAACTAAATCAAAATTTTCAATGCTCATATTCCAAATTGCATCATCTTTGATAATTCCTGCATTATTAATTAATAAATCTAATTTTGTATAGGCATTTATCATTCTATGAAACAGTTCCTGAACCTGTTTTTCATCAGTTATATCACAGTTAATATAAATGATTTCCTCTTGCCCAAATTCATGTAATAACCTTGCTCCTTCGAAGTCATCAATGTCCACAGCAATAATAAAATAGTTATCTTCAATTAGTCTCTTAACAATAGCTTTTCCTATTCCCTTGGCCGATCCAGTTACTATGGCTATTCTTTTTTCTGTCATCATTTTATTTTTTAGTACAGTAACTTGCTTTCTCTATTTTTTTCTTCTTGATTACTCTGTATGTTATTCTTGACGCTTATTAGTTTAGCCATAATGCTTAATGCAATTTCTTCAGGGCCTTCGGCACCTATATCTATTCCCATGGGCATGTCAACACGTTCTAACGCTTCCGGAAAAATGCCTAAGTTTTCCAGAAACATTTTTTTGGTCAACTCTACTTTTCTTCGGCTTCCTATCATGCCCAAATAGATATAAGGTTTCTTCAAGCAATATAAAAGTATATCTCTATCAATGGGATGACTGTGAGTCATGATGCAAATCATTGTATTTTCGTCAAAAGGTAGTGCCTGCAAGGCTTGTTGATAGGGTAGATTCAACTTACTTACATCCGGCAGTATGCAATTGTCTATATATTCTTTCCTGCTGTCAATCAATACGACCATAAATCCTAAATTGGAGGCAAAACTTGCCAGCGCTTGGCCCGTATGTCCTGCTCCAAAAATGTAGAGTCCCTTTTTTTTCATAATGGGTTCAATAAAAATTTCAACTGTACCTCCACAACACATGTTGTGCTGATGCAGCAAATCATGTTTATACATTTTAGGTGTACATTCTTTAATTACATTCAATGCATTTTTAATCACATCTTTTTCGAGTTCGCCTCCTCCTATTGTTCCAAAAATTTTCCCATTTTCATATACAATCATTTTTGCTCCCACTTTTCTAGGGGTACTCCCTTTTGTGTTAACGATAGTACAGAAAGCAATATTTTCTTGCCCTGCTTCAACTATTTTTTCATAAATGCTTTTCACAAAATGTAATTTTATACCAATTCATTTGTTTCATATTTCTGTATAAACTTTCTGTAATCATCAGGGGTATTTATATTTAGCAACACACCTTTATGTGTGGCGCTTACAAATTGTTCCGAAAATTCTTTCAACAGCTCTTTCAAATTATAATCACGATGCGTTAATTCCAATATTCTTTTAATAAGCGGCTTTGATATTAAAACTGGATGCCCCTTTTTTTCTTGAAACACAGGAACGGTGTATCCTGATTTATTACGGTGTTGCCACATAAAATTGATGGTTTCCATATCAATAAATGGATTATCAATATTGTGAATAAAACAATAATCCATTTCCGATAATGCATTAATTCCGGTTTTCACTGAATGAAACCGACCTTGATGGGTATCTATTTTTTTAACAACAGAAAAAAGAGACAAAGCCTTTTTATAATAGGATTCCCATTCGTGAGTTGTAATATCTCTATTAATAACTAAACAACTTTTAGAAATATTGGTAGATTTATATACCGTTGCAATATGCTCAAAAAAGGGTTTACCTTGATACTGTAAATAAGGCTTAGGGAAAAACATTCTTTGTGATTTTCCTCCTGCAAGAATAAGTAGTCCGCAAGTTTCCACTAATACTGAATTTATTTCTTACAAAAATATTGTTAGGCCTATAAGTAAATTATGATGACCATCATAGTTTAAATGAATTGTACTGGGTTATTTTGTGATAACTAAAAATAAAGTAATGCAATCAATAGATGAGCTTCTCACATACTGCGAAAAAGTTGCGTTTGATTTAAACTTTGCTCATGCCAAAAATTGGAAGAGCCAGAATGAAAAAAGAGTTATTGTAGGTTATTTACCCATTTATGTTCCTCGTGAAGTTATTCATGCTTCCAGCGGGCTACCGGTGGGTATTATGGGTGTTGGCGATCGCAAGCAGATTATTAAAGGCGATGCCTATTACCAGTCGTATATATGCCACTTGCCGCGTGGAGTAATAGAAATGGCCTTAGATAAAAACCTAGATGGCTTTGATGGCTTTCTGTTTCCAGCAATTTGCGACTGTATTCGTAATTTGTCTGGTATGTACAAGTTGGCACATAAGGGTAAGTTTCAACGCTATTTCGATTATCCGCAAAATTTTGACCCTAAGATTGGAGGGGTTTTCTATATCCAGGAAATGGAAAAGGTAATGGATGATATATTTAACATTAACGGAGTGAGAGCTGATGTTAATTCCTTAAATAACTCCATTCGCCTCTATAATATTAACCGGAGGCTTATTGAAGCTATCTATGATATACGGCAGGAATTTCCCTGGAGGTTATCGGCAGTTGAAACATATCATATTTTACGTGCCGGTATTGCTATGCCTGTTGAAGAGCATAATGAAATACTAAAACAAGTGTTGGATTATATTCAAACTGATCGTGGCGAGCCGATGGATAATATTCGCGTAGTCGTTTCGGGTTCATTTTGTGAGCAGCCACCTATTGGTTTAATAAAATCAATTGAAATGGCCGGTTGCTATATTGTAGATGATGACTTTATGCTGGGCTCACGATGGATTTTGGGAGATGTAGAAGAAAATACTGACGATCCTTTACAAGCACTAACGAATGCCTATTTATATCAAAGTCAATTTTCATCTGCCTATTATGATGTAGGTAATCCTAAAGGAAAACGTTTGGTGGCCCAAGCCAATAAGCGCGGTGCCGATGGGATTATATTCTCTGCAGCAAGCTTTTGTGACCCTGCCCTTCTCGATCGCCCTGAGATGCAGAAAGAATGCGATGAAGCTGGCATTCCGCATATTAACTTTCAGTATCATGAAAACACAGGCCAATTTAAAGTGATTAAAGAACAAGCAGGTACCTTTTCTGACTCTATAAAACTTTGGGCATAACAATTTAAAAAAAGAAGTAATGGCAACTCCTAAAGATGCAATAAAAGAAAAGAGCATGATCATCCAAAAAGAAATGCTCACAAAACAATTTCAGGAACTCAGCAAAGCAAAAGAGCTCGGTAAAAAAGTGGTATATACTTTTGTTCCGGGAAACCTCATTGAACTAATTCTCGCTTTTGATATGTTACCCGTTTATCCTGAGATAAACGCACTCCAGTCAGGTATGCGAAAAAAATCAGGCGGTTTTATCAAAGACGCTGAGAAAATGGGACATTCAGAAGATGTATGTACTTACGTAAAGTGCGATATTGGAATGATGTTAAACGGTAACATTGGCCCCACTGGAGATAAAATTCCTGAACCGGATTTATTGTTGCTCAGCTACACCGGTTGTTTTACCTTTTTAAAATGGTTCGAAAATCTTAACCGTCTTTATCCTAATGCCGAAATAGCCATGTTACATACGCCCTATCAGGAAGCTGGTAAAATGACAAAAGAGCAGGTGGACTATATGGTTAAGCAGTTAAAGGAAGAGGTTATTCCAAAGATGGAAAAAGTTTCGGGAAACAAATACGACCCTGAGAAACTAAAAAAATTACTTCGAAATTCTGTACAATCAGAAGATTATTGGGTAAAGATTTTACAAACTGCAAAAAATAAACCTTCACCAATTGATGCCTACTTTGCAGGGGTTTACTATATGGGGCCTATCAACACGTCTTTTAGAGGTACCGAAGAGTGTGTACAATATTACAAAGAACTTTATGATGAAGTAACTGAGCGTGCCCAACAAAAACTATTACCTGTTACACCCGAGGGTATTATACCCGAAGAAAAATTCCGCCTCGTAGTAGAAGGTCCTCCCAACTGGACTAATTTCCGTGAATTTTGGAAAATTTTTTATGATATGGGTGCTGTTATTGTTGCCTCTACGTACACCAAGGTAGGTGGGCTTTTTGATATGGGCTATCGCCAAAATCCGGAACAACCACTAGAGAGTATTGCCGAATACTGTATGGGCTGTTACACCAATATGAATCTTCCGCAACGGGTTGACTTAATTGAAAAATATATTAAAGAATACAAAGCCGATGGGTTTTTGATTAATTCCATAAAGTCATGTAATTCATTTTCGGCCGGGCAATTGATGATTATGCGAGAAATTGAGCAACGCACCGGAGTACCAGTAGGGTTTATTGAATCAGATTTGGTTGACCCACGGTATTTCTCCTATGCCAATATTAAAAACCGTTTGGAGTCATATTTCCAAATGCTGGAGCAACGAAAAATTATTTTACAACAAGAAACAGTATAGACCATGAACAAGTATTACCTTGGAGTTGATCTTGGCTCCACCACTTCAAAAGCGGTCATCATCAATGAGCAGGATGAAATTATTGGTCGCGGTATTACCAACACACGTGCTAACTACTCAGTTGCAGCAGATATTGCCCGTGATGAAGCGACATACAATGCACGTTTCTTTGTTCTAAAAAAGAATCTTGAAAGTGAAATAAAAGCAAAACCAGAGTATCGGAAATATATTTCCGATTTGGAGAGTGTTTTTCAATATGAACAGTTCAGAGTGAAATTAGACAAACTGGGTGATGAGCTCTTGAAAACTTGCAACACCTTTTTTAAAGATGACAACCAGCGCAACGAAATTCTGACACACCTGCGTAACATTCGTAAAGCATTTAAGCCCAAAATAAAACACGACTATTTATACAATGATCTTGGTTCTAAGAATCAGTTTTTCAGAGATATTGTTTCGGAAAAGTATAATGAGGAAGTCAACAAACTTGATATGGCACTGTTTGAGCCTTTAATGACGGTATGGGATAAGAGCATCAGTCCGGCTGAAAATGAGCGAATAAAATTTGATTTTAAAGAGCTTATTCATAAAGCAATTGAGGAGCTGCATTTGAAATATAAAAACCTTTCCGAAAATACTGATGCAAATGCCAACCTTGACGCTGAATTGATTATGTTGAAAAAAGATTTTCAACAAGTTTCAGAGTCCTTAATGAAGCATATTGATGAAATTGCAGACTTAGAATTTAATATTGAAAATATGACCGGTACAGGATATGGGCGTGCACTTTTACCATTCCCTCAGGATTGCATTCGTTCTGAAATTTTGTGTCATGCTTTTGGTGCTCATGCTGTTTTTCCGAATACAAGAACTGTTCTCGACATAGGCGGGCAGGACACAAAAGCTATTCAGGTGGACAAACACGGATTGGTTACCAGTTTTCAAATGAATGACCGCTGTGCCGCTGGTTGTGGGCGCTATTTAGGCTATATTGCTGATGAAATGAGTATTTCATTGAACGAATTAGGTCCTATGGCTATGGAGGCTAAAAAAGATGTTACCATCTGTTCAACCTGTACCGTTTTTGCCGGAGCTGAACTACGCGAACTAACCAACCTAGGCGAAAAACGAGAAGATATTTTAGGAGGTTTGCATAAAGCTATTATTATGCGTGCCATGTCGCTCATTGCACGTTCAGGGGGAGTGTTTAATGAATTTACTTTTACCGGTGGAGTAGCTCGTAATCCGGCAGTTATTAAATACCTCACAGAGCTAGTTAAAGAAAATTATGGTGATAATATTACCATTAATATCCATACCGACTCCATATTTATGGGGGCCTTGGGAGGAGCTATGTTTGCACGAAGAAACATTAAAGCCGATTTACCAAGTGCCAAAAAAGGGAGTGTAGTAGCCTAGTGAATTCTTTTTTTGGATAAAAATTATGGAGGAATAAATAATTTTGTGTAATGTAAGTTTGTATTGGATTAATTAAAAAATAATAAATCAACGTATACTAACATAAAAGAGTAAAAGGCACCCAAGCCAATGCAATAGCTCGTACCCGAGTTTCTAGCAAATAAAGTATCCCAACATTGTTTTTATCCTTCTAAATCACCCTGTACGGCATAGGCTTTTCCTAGCAAGTAAAACCCTCCCATGTTATTGATGCTGTTTTCTCCCATATACCCAAATTGTAAATTCTTGTTTGGGAAAATGGTTAAGAATTTTAAATTACTCGCATTAAAAGGCGATAACTCCTTAATTAGAAATTCAGACATCGAGGAATCTGTTTTCTTTTTTTTAAAAACAAGCTCAATTCTTTCATAAAAAAACAATAGTTAATGGTTTTGATTTGCTTTGGGTGGTCAATCAGCTAGTGTTTATTTGGGTATAAAGCGGAATACGATTGTTCTTGAATTTTTTGAAACTCATTTATAGTGTCGAAAGCCATCTTTATTTTAAATAAAAAAAATTAACCATTTTCTCTTTAACCTAATAATCAATATTTAATTACATCTAAAAAAGTATCTTTAAATTATATGTTGGCCTCTTAATATGTATGTTCTTTACAATATTTGAAATTGTTAGAAACTCAAATTTTCTTAAAAAGCCGAAATGAACACAGAGAATGTCTTACCTTTGAAAACATGAAAAGAGCACTTTTTCAGCTTTTTGAATATTTAGGATTTTTAAAGCAATCCGTTAATGCACATGGTATTCATTCTCCTTTTGTTTATAATTTGTATAATGAAGTCCTTAACACCGATAAAGAATATTATTTTTTTGGGCCTATAGAATCTCTTAGGGCTTCATATTTAACCAATAACAATACGATTAAAAAGTATGATTTAGGAGCTGGCTCTGTTTTAGGAAACTCACCTGAACAAAATATTGCGCGTATAGCCTGCACATCTCTTCAAAGTGCAAAAAACGCCCGCTTGTTATTTCGTTTAGCTGATTTTTTGCAACCTGAAAATATTATTGAGTTAGGAACATCGTTAGGAATAAGTACCTGTTATTTGGGTAAAGCGCTTACCCGAAGTAAGATTTATACCATAGAGGGAAATCCTGAGTTGGCTGCAGTTGCACAGCAAGGTTTTAAAAAGCTTGGAATAAATAATATCATTAGTGTAAATGGATCTTTTGAGGAACATTTTCCTAAAATTCTACATCAATGCAAAAATGTAGATTTTATTTTGTTTGACGGAAATCACCGACTTGAGCCCACTTTATCTTACTTTCATTTAGCCCTACCTTTCAAAAGCGAAAACAGTGTGTTTGTGTTTGATGATATATACTGGTCAAAAGAAATGAAGGAAGCCTGGGAAAATATAAAATCACATCCTGAGGTAAGCATTTCTGTTGATTTATTTGATATGGGACTTGTCTTTTTTAAAACCGGGGCAAGCAAGCAACATTTTAAAATTCGAATTTAAAAATAAAAGTATTAGATTTCAATCAATTATCGAATGGCCGATATAATGTAATAAGTTAGCCCTCCAATTAGCCCCGACACGGGTATGGTCAATATCCAAGCCCAAAGTAAATTAAAGGTAATTCCCCAACGCACCGCTGATGCTCTTTTAGTAATTCCTACACCAATTATAGCTCCGGTAATTGTATGTGTGGTAGAAACCGGTATGCCCATTTGTGAGACGGTAAATAAAGTAAGCGCTCCAGATGTTTCAGCACAAACTCCTTCTAAAGGTGTAACTTTAGTTATTTTTGACCCCATTGTTTTTACAATGCGCCACCCTCCAAATAATGTTCCGAATCCTATGGCTAAATAGCATGAAATAGCAATCCAAAAAGGCATGGAATCGGAGTGTACTCTTGTTTTAATTTTAAACCCCTCTTTTAGTTTGTTTTTTAAAATATAAGGGGTAAAGGCTGCTGCATGCGTATATTCAGGATTAAGTTGATTTTTTATAAAAATGAGTTGATTACTTTCAACATCAAAAATACTATCTCCACGGGTATATACCAGCAAGCTCTTTTTCTCCTCATCATGAGGTTTTGCCTTTATTAATCGGCCTTTCTCATCATGGTACTCAATATGAATAACTTCTGATACTTTTAAGAAGTCGGGATAATCAGCCGAGCTTATTTTTCCATCACGATACATATTACCATAAACCATACAAGCGGCACAAATAATACCCATTACTTTTTGTGAATCTGCTCCACCATGTCCTAATGAAAATGCTGCAGAAGACACAAGTTGAAGTCTTCTATACATCGTATTTTCGCTAGAGGCTGATTGTTTTTTCTTTTGAATGAAATAGTACCATAAGTAAACTACTATAAATATTGAAAACATAGTCATCAATATATATTTCATTATAGGTTTCATATCCTGATACTTAATCATATATTCCATCAGGAAATAAATAGCTATAGTAACCGAAATCATTATAACCATCTTGAGTACCACCTTTCGCGAAACAGTGACCAACGTAATAATTATAGAAATAAGCCCACCAATAATTGGAGCTAAAAAAATAAATAAAACTACTTTTAAAATTTCGGCCGATTGAATAACCGAAAAACCTGCATGAGCAATTGCTGCTCCTGCAAATCCTCCAATTAAAGTATGCGAAGAAGAAGAAGGAATTCCAAACCACCAAGTAAGTAAGCTCCAGGCAGTGGCCGCAATTAACCCAGAAAAAATAACGGTTAAATCAATAAAGTTGTTGTCAACTGTTTTAGCTACCGTATTTCCAACACTCATGTCAAACACCCAAAAAGCAGCAATATTAAAAGAGGCAGCCCATATCACCGCTTGTAACGGTGACAAAACTTTTGTTGAAACTACCGTAGCAATTGAGTTTGCCGCATCATGAAATCCATTAATAAAATCGAAAATCAGTGCTAGTGCTATTATAATAAAAAGATATTGCATAAAGGCTTATGAGTATTTTACTATAATTGATTCTAAAACGTTGGCGGCATCTTCGCACTTATCGGTGGCTGTTTCTAAATTTTGTAATATTTCTTTAACTTTTATCAACTCAATAGCATCTTTTTCTTCTTCAAATAAACGAGCCACAGCCGTGTCATAAACATCATCGGCAATGTTCTCAATACTATTTATTTTTATACAAATAGTACTCACTTTCTCAATATCTTTTAAGTTTTTAAGTGCTTTAATTCCTTCATGTAACTGCTCATTACCTTGTAAAATAAGTTCTGAAAGTCGAACCATAGATTTTGTAGTTTGCTTGAGATTATATAACTGAATACGCTTGGCTGAACCATGAATATAATCAAGTATATCATCAACGGCCGAAGCCAAATTGTGTATGTCTTCTCGGTCAAACGGGGTAATAAAAGAAGAACTTAATTCGTGAAAAATTTCGTGTGTTATTTGATCTCCCTTTTGTTCCAATTGTTGAATCTCATTAATATACGCATCGCGTTCGTCAACATCACGTGAATTTAAAGCCTTAATAAGTATTTTTGAAACATCAAGCAAGTTGGCCGATGCCCGTTCAAATAAAGGGAAAAATTTTTTGTCTTTGGGCGAAAACAATTGAATAATGTAGTCTAATTTCATATCAGTTTTAGGTGTTTTGTTCCACAAATGTAGGGTTTAGAGTAGTTCAAAAGCTCACTTAATAATTCCTTAACAATAGTATAACATTAGACACATTTCAGGAGTCAAAATGTCATTTTTTTGCTCACTCTTACACCTTTAACAAAAGCCCTAAACGGTTATATGGAAAAGTTCAAGTAACTTAAAATGTAGGCTAAAAATAAAATGACATTTTTTTGAAATATTTTTTGACCTTTGTATGTTTTATATCAAATTAAAATAACATGAAACTATCCTTTTATTTTATATTATTGCTTGGCTTGTGGAACGCATGCTTCAATCCTGCTCAGGCGCAAAAGAAAAATCGCTGGACAGATACACTCGATTATGCAGCCGCTCGCGGAAAACAGTCAGTACTGTGTGGTGACGAGACCTTTTTTACCTATGCTGATCAACTTCCATATATTAAGTCGGGCAGTAAAAAGGTTAATTTTATTGATGTGTTGCAAGAAAAAATCAACAATGAGCCTGCAATTGAAGGAAATGCTACTATTGTTGTAGAAATTGTTGTTAACTGCAAAGGGGTAGCCGGAAGTTTGAAGCTTTTGAAATATGGAGATAAGGAAAACCCGGCCGAACTTGCTTTAGTAAACACAATAAACCTTGCAATAAAACAGCTTCCCGATTTTTTACCGGCAAAAAATGAAGGTCGGGTGGTAAATTATAAAGCAGACAAATTAAAATTTAAAACTGCCAACGGAAAAATTACTATTAATTAAACAAAGACCGCATTCCTTTAACTTATGCAATACGATCCTATTAAGCGAACCTTAGGTAATTTTTTTAATAAATCCCTCTTTTTACGAAAGCTTTTTTACTTCCTGCTCGATCTTTTGTTATTAAGATCATGGCATGTACATTTAGAACTTAAGAAGTGGATGAAAACAATTCCAAACAAGCCTCAAATTTTGGATGCTGGAATGGGCTTTGGACAATACACCTACTTTATGGCTAAAAGAATGCCTCAAGCCGAAATTTTAGCTGTTGATGTAAAAGAAGAGCAAATTGCCGATTGTAAAATGTTCTTTCAGGCAACAGGATTAAAAAATGTAAGCTTTAAAATTGCCGACCTAACAAAATTTGTTACACCTCCTCAGTTTGATTTGGTTCTTTGTGTTGATGTAATGGAACATATATTAGAAGATGTTGCCGTGTTTAAAAATTATGTAAATTCAATGAATAAAGGAGGCATGTTGCTTATTTCAACTCCTTCTGACCAAGGTGGTAGTGATGTCCAAGACGAAGGTGAAAGTTCGTTTATAGAAGAACATGTTCGTGATGGTTACAATATTAACGAAATTGAAAAAAAGCTTTTAAACTCTGGTTTTTCCAAAGTAGAAGCTCGATACTCATACGGCAATCCCGGTAAAATAGCTTGGCGTTTAAGTATGAAATACCCTATAATGCTTTTGGGCTATTCAAAAATGTTTTTTGTAATACTTCCTTTCTATTTTATTTTGGTGTATCCATTTGCATTTGTTCTCAATTATTTTGATACAGTTATAAAGCATCCTACTGGAACCGGCCTTATTGTTAAGGCCTGGAAGTAGAAACTCAACTTTTAGAGTATTGCAATTATTTTCACTATATATTGCCCAAAGATACGTCAAGTCTAAAAAATCACAGAGTGCTATCAGCATTATGTCGGCCATTGCTACAATTGGAGTATTTGTTGGTGCTGCAGCTTTAATTATTGTACTATCGGTTTTTAATGGTTTTGAAACTTTGGTTACAAGTTTATACAATTCATTTGATGCCGATTATGTTATTACACCACAAAAAGGGAAGACCTTTATACCCGACAGTACACTCCTTAAGCAATTATCTCAATTAGATGATGTTGCTCTGGTTGGGCAGGTGCTTGAAGAAAATGTTCTTCTAAAAAATGGCGATAAACAATATTTTGCAGTCATCAAAGGGGTTACCCCACAAATTGCTCAAATTAAACGTATTCAAAATTTAATTATTGATGGTAAACTTATACTTGAATCAGGTGGTATTCCGTATTCCTGTTTGGGTCAAGGTGTTGCTGTAGGACTTAGTTTAACTTCAAATAACAGTATGTATCCGCTTACTGTTTATGTTCCCAATCGCTTAACCAAACCTGACTTAAGTAATACTGCTAATGCTTTTAAAATTTTAAATATCAATGTTAGTTCTGTTTTTAGTGTGCAGCAAGATGTGGACTCTAAATTAGTATTAGCACCCATCAGCTTTTTACGCCAGTTACTCGATTATGACAAAGAAGTAAACGCAATAGAAATTTATGTACACAACAATACAACCAATCAAATCTTGCAAAAAAAAATTCAAACACTAATTGGCCCCCGTTTTATAGTTAAAAATAAAGAGCAACAGCATGAATTGTTATATAAAATTATGAAGTCCGAGAAATTAGCCGTTTTTTCTATCCTAGTATTTATTCTTATTGTAGCCTCGTTTAACGTAATTGGATCGTTAACTATGCTTATCATTGATAAAAAGAAAGATATTGCTGTTTTAAAAAGCCTAGGGGCCAAAATGTCTGTTATAAAAAATATATTTTTATTTCAAGGAATGCTCATTACTTTTTATGGTGCTGTTGGCGGCATTTTGCTTGGTTTGTTGGTTTGCTTATTGCAACAACATTTGGGGTTAATTAGTTTAGGGAATAGTGGCAGCTTTGTTATTGATAGTTACCCAGTAAAAATAATCTTTACTGATGTGCTTTATGTATTAATTACCGTTTTACTGATAGGTTTTACAGCTTCTCTAATAGCTTCACAAAACATTTCTAAAATTGAAGAAGAAGGGATAGCAGGGATCATGAAACAAGAACAGTAAATGATTGAAAATTTTAAAATAACTTGATAACACTAACCGATACACATGCCCATTTGTATGCATCTGAATTTGACTCAGACCGTGATGAGATGTTTGGACGTGCCAGGCAATTAGGAGTAAAACGATTCTTTTTACCTAATATAGATTTGAATAGCGTTAATGGTCTTTTAGCATTAGCCCATCAATACCCTGATACGTGTTTCCCTATGATGGGGCTACACCCTTGTTCAATAACTAACCTTGTTGAACAACAATTACATGAAATTAAAACGGTATTGAATAAGCATAAATTTTATGCTATTGGTGAAATTGGAATTGACTTATATTGGGATAAAACTTTTTTTGAACAGCAAAAAATAGCCTTTAAAGAGCAGATGTTGTGGGCTCTGGAATATCAGCTACCGGTTGCTATTCATTGCCGTAATGCGATGAACGAAATACTTGAAATTTTAGAAGAATTGAAGCAGACAACAGCCTATAAAGACTGTTTATTTAAAGGTATATTTCATTGTTTTTCAGGAAATGCTGAAGAAGCAAATAAGTTAGTACAATATGGCTTCTATTTGGGTATTGGTGGGGTAATTACCTTTAAAAATTCGGGATTGGATAAGGCCATTCAGAATATAAGTTTAAATAACTTAGTTTTAGAAACTGATGCTCCCTATTTAGCTCCTGTTCCCTTTCGGGGGAAAAGAAACGAAAGCGCATACCTACGTTATGTTGCAGAGAAGCTGGCAGAAATAAAAAATTGCAGTTTAATGGATGTGGCAACAATTACAACACAAAATTCAATTCGTATATTTGGCGTGTGAAAAGTAGCGTATTACTAATTTATACTGGTGGAACTATAGGCATGATCATGGATGCAGGAACACATACACTTGTTCCTTTTGATTTTGACCACTTGTACAAGCAAGTTCCTGAATTAAAGCGTTTCGATTTGAATATTGACATACAATCGTTTGAAACACCTGTGGATTCCTCCAATATGGCAATTGAAGACTGGCAGAGGTTGGCTACAATTATTAAAGAAAATTATCACTTATATGATGGTTTTGTTATCCTCCATGGTACTGATACCATGGCTTTCACAGCATCTGCTTTAAGCTTTATGTTAAAAAATTTATCAAAACCTGTTATCTTAACAGGTTCTCAACTGCCAATTGGAGTTATACGAACTGACGGGAAAGAAAATTTAATTACGGCCATTGAAATAGCAGCAGCTAAAAAAAATGATAAACCCATTGTAAACGAAGTAGCTATTTACTTTGAATATAAGCTGTATAGAGGCAATAGAACGCATAAGTACAATGCGGAGCATTTTGACGCTTTCAAATCGCCCAACTATCCTGTATTAGCCGAAGCTGGTATCAATATTGATTATAAACTTAATGCTTTATTAGAGCCTCCCAATAATGCGCTTGAAGTACGTTTAAATATGGATCGCCAAATTGGTGTGCTTAAATTGTTTCCGGGTATAACACAAAGTATAGTACACAGCATATTGCATAGTCCTATGGTTAATGCAATTATAATGGAATCCTTTGGTTCTGGTAATGGCCCCTCCGAAAGTTGGTTTCTTAATGAAATAGAGCAAGCTATAAAAGAACGTGACTTAATCATTCTGAATGTAACACAGTGCAATCAGGGAGCAGTTACACAAGGACGCTATGCTCCAAGCAAATACTTTTTAGAGGCTGGGGTTATTGGTGGTTATGATATTACTTTTGAATCTGCAGTAACCAAGCTCATGTATCTGTTGGCACATATAAACAACAAAAGTGATATTAAGAAATACCTGCAAAAAAATTTACGGGGAGAAATATCAATAAATTAAAACCAAGCTAAAGAGTTTACCAACATTGTACTTTTTATGTACAATCGTATGAAAAATAATTTTCTTACCTAAGCCTATTTTGATATCTTTTCTTAACCCAGCTATTTACAAATATTGTACATAATATAAAAGCTGTTCCTAAGTAAAACCCGGGCTTAAGGTGTTTACTTTCCGAAAAGATTAAAGCAGCCAATATAATGGTATAAACAGGTTCTAAGTTAACGGTAAGAACAACCGTATAAGGACTTATTTGCTTCATAATTTCAACACTAATAACAAAGGTAAATGCCGTACAAATTATTCCTAACAATAAGAGCCAAATCCAATCTGTTACAGAAATTTGAAAAAAGTCAACAGTAAAACTCCCGGTTAGTAAAAAATAGAAACTTAAAAATAAAAAACCTCCTAAAAGTTCTACAAATGTAATAGTATAAGCATTCCCTTTTTTTACAAAAAGTCCATTTATAACCGGAAAAAGAGCTGCCAGCATAGCTGAAATAATTCCATATAACATACCCCATTTGTAAGCATTATTAATTTTAAAAATCAAATAAAGACTAACTATAATTACTAAACCAAGTACAATTTCATAAGTAAAAACTTTTCGTTTGTATAAAAGTGGCTCAATAAAAGCAGTAAAAAAGGTTGATGCTGATAAACACAATACTGCAATACTTACAGGAGCCATTTTTATACTTAAATAAAAAAACACCCAATGCAAAGCAATAACTATACCTGTAGCCAAGTATTGCAAAAGTTGTTGTGTGCTACAATCAAATAGTTGCTTTTTTCTCCATTTTATGAAAACCAATAAAGAAAAAACAGCAATAAATAAACGGTACCAAACTAAATTTTGTGCTGGAATACTTATTAGTTTCCCCAAAATTGCCGTAAAGCCGTAAATAAAAACAATGAGGTGTAATAGAAAATAATTTTTATACAAAACGCTTAAACTATCGGATATAACATTTTCCCGTCTTATTTTTGAAAATTCGGAAGTAATATGGGGCTAAAAAAATAATTATGCACCTTTTTATCCTATTAAGATTCCGGCAATAGTAGCACTTAAATAACTGGCCAATGTACCACAAATTAATGCTTTAAAACCCAATCGTGCCAAGTCTTGTCTGCGATCAGGAGCAAGTTCCCCAATGCCACCAACCTGAATAGCAATGCTGCTGAAGTTTGCAAACCCACACAAAGCAAAGCTGACAATTGTTAGTGCTTTTGGACTAAATACATTATTCTTCATCATTCCTGATAAATCACTATATGCAACAAATTCATTAATCACCATTTTTGTTCCTAACAAGCCTCCTGCTTGTGCTGCCTCATGCCATGGAACCCCCATTACAAAAGCAAAGACAGAAAAGAATGAGCCTAAAATTTGTTTCAATGACAAAGTACTTAAATCAATTCCTATGGCTGATAATGACAAACCACTGGATGACAAGGCGCGTCCTGAATATCCTAAAATTGCATCAATCATAGCTATTAAAGCAATAAAACCTATAAGCATAGCAATAACATTTAATGAAACCTTTAGGCCATCAGAAGCTCCATGTGATATAGCATCCATAAGATTGGCGTGTGTCTTCTTTATTTCCAGTTTTACCGTTCCTTTAGTTGTTGACTCTTCGGTTTCAGGCAAAACAATCTTTGAAATAACTAAAGCTCCGGGAGCTGCCATTAAACTAGCTGCTATTAAATATTCAGCAGGTACACCCATAGAAATGTACACCGCCATAACACCTCCGGCAATACAGGCCATACTTCCTGCCATTGAAGCTAATATTTCGCTCATAGTCATAGTGCTGATATAAGGTTTAATCATAATTTGGGCTTCAACTTGTCCTACAAAGGCACTCGCTACGTTACTTATAGCTTCGCTGCCACTAACGCCCATAAGCCAATGCACTGCTTTAGCAACTATTGCAACTATACGTTGCATCAGTCCAATATGATAGGCTATACTTACCAGAACTGATACAAAAATAATAGTTGGCATAATTTTAAACATAAATATAAAACTACTTCCAACACCAAAAATACTCTCCAATTTCTCTTTACTTACCAATATGCCAAAAACAAAATCAGCACCCCGGTCACTAAACTCCAATAGTTTGCTTACAGCATGACCTAACTTCCCAAATAGTGCTTGCCCAAGAGGAACTTTTAATATAAATATGGCTAACAAGGTTTGCAACAACAAGCCTGTGCCTACCAATCTATAGTTTATTTTCTTTTTATTATTGCTCAGCAAAAAGGCAATCCCTAAAATCACTAAGATTCCTATAAGTCCCGTAAATCTTTCCATAATTTCAATTATTTGAAAACTTCAAATGTAATAATTTGATTAAATAATAATTATGTAATAATAGAGCTTTAAATTTACAGTTGAAAAAATATTGATAGTGTGTTGTTTTTGATGAGAATTAGGCATCCTCAAAGAAACAATAGCTTATTTCTTTGGTGCACCCGTTTTTTTAAAAATATCTCCAATTTCTTTCCCAATCTTCTGAATACTTTCCAAACCTTTATTTATAGATTCTGTAGAAATCTCTTCATAAGAGCTTCCAGAATATTCAGTACTAAATTGTTGTGGGTAAATAATTACTTTACTATTTTCTGGTAAATGCTTTTCAAGCTTTTCAGGAAGCTTCTCTAAAACACCGATGTGCGACACAGTTCCCTTACGTGCCGATACTAAAATTAATAAATCGCTGTTAACAACTGTTCTTGTTGCTACAAAAAAATCATCCCAATCATCAAATAAATAGTATTGAACAGAAGCAGATGATTTGATAAGCTTCAACACGCCATCAATCGCTTTTTTATTATCATCATTGCAAAAGAAATTAACCGGAATACTTAATTCTTGCGCTAGTTTAGAAACTTTTCCCATCCAATACTCAAAGCCATTTTCATAAGAAGCCAGCGGTGGAACATAAATCACAATTCGTTTGTGCAGCACCATAGGCTGCTCTATTTGGCAAATAAAAATAGTTTTGTCGCTATTAGCAATCACACTTTCTGTTTTTTCGCCCATTAGTCTAGCTATAAATCCTTCTTCTCCGGGCTTGCCTAGAATTATAATATCGGCCATAATTTCTCTGGAAATCCGAACAATTCCACTAGCAGCATTATGGTCAATTGTGGTTAATATATTAACCTTAGTTTCTAAGGCTGACGCTTGTTTTTCAAGCTCTTTTAATTTATTCCTAGTCTTTATAATATTCAACTCTGCTTCCTGATCGTTAGAAACAATACTTAATACAGAAAGAGGGTTCACCGATTTTTTATCTTTAATAAATATAGAAAACTCCAAAAGCTTCTCCATGTTTTCGACACTAGCAACTGGTAATAAAATATGCTCACTCTTTCCGTTTTCAAGATTACTCAATAAGTTACTATCGTCTTCCGACTCCAGAATAATTTTTTTAGCTGCTTGTTCTGCTGCCAGTGAGGCTACTATGCACGTAATCAAAATAAGAACAATCGTTCCGTTTAAGATAGCTTCATCAATAATTCCGGCCTTATAGCCTACTAAAATTACAGCTAATGTAGCGGCTGCATGAGCACTGCTTAAGCCAAAAATTAACTGTCGTTGTGCCGCTGAGTACTTAAAAACAATTTGAGTAAAAAAAGCAGCTATCCATTTGCTACTAATAGCGGCAACAGATAATGTTCCTGCAATAATTAATGCTTCGGGGCCTTCCAAAATAACATTAATATTTACAATCATACCAACACTTATTAGAAAGAAAGGAATAAAAAGAGAATTTCCAATAAATTCGATTCTGTTCATTAATGCTGATGAGTGTGGAATAAGTTTATTTAATGCTAAGCCCGCCATAAAAGCTCCTATAATAGGTTCTACACCGGCTACTTCAGCAAGAAAGGCAGCTAAGAAAACTATAGACAAAACAAAAATATAGTGAGAGTGTTTCTCACTTTCTAATTTACTGAAAAACCATTTTGCAATTCGAGGAATAATTAAAAACATAATTGCCGAAAAAATTGCCAATGATACTCCTAATCGAATCCAAAACTCTTCATTTAAATTACCCCTACTATTCCCCATTATTACAGCAAGAATAATAAGTACTGCTGTATCTGTTAACACAGTTCCTCCAACTGCAATGGTTACTGCCTGATTTTTGGTAATTCCAAATTTACTGACTATAGGATAGGCAACCAAAGTATGAGTAGCAAACATACTGGCCGTTAAAAAACTGGCATTAAAATCATACCCCAGCAAATAATAGCACACCGGGAAACCCAATGTTAATGGGAAAACGAAAGTAAAAAAACCAAATAAGAAACTTTTATTTTTATTTGATTTAAAATCGTTCAAGTCAAGTTCCAAGCCAGCAATAAACATAATATATAAAAGTCCAATCGTTGAGAATAAATCTACTGCTGAGTTTTTTTCTAAAAGATAAAGGCCATGAGGCCCTATAATTACACCCGATATAATTAAACCAATAATGCCTGGTATGTTTAGTCTTTTTAAAACTATGGGTGATAAAAGAATGATAAATAGAATTAAAGAAAAAACCAAAACTGGGTTGCTAAGCGGCAACTCAAATTCATGCATCAGATGGTTAAAAAAATCGGTCATATAATTGTTTTCTCGTAGTGTTGCTTTTTGTGGAATGAAAGTAAAAGTACATTAAAAAGCAGAGATTGGATAGAGAACTTGTTGGACAATTTCTTATTTCCCTAATTAATAAGTATATATGAAAAGAAATCTGAAAACTTATAAAAGCTTCATTTGCTTAGCCCTGATTTTGAAAAGACTTGGCTATGAAATAAGACACCTAAGTTAGGGGCTCTATCACTGCAATTCAAGGCTATTGTTTAAGAAAGTAAGACCTAAATTAACTATGAAGTAAGCCGTTCAAATAAACTTACGGGTAAAATGATAAACAATAAATCAAAAATTATAAAATTTAACTGCGTTAAAGACTGCATCAAATGAAAAGAGATTTTGAAAAAATATCTAAATAACCTGAAGTTTATAATATAAGATTTTCAAATATGAGCCTTTTAAAAACTTTTTTCTTATTCAAATAATTACATGGGTTTCTTATATATATTTGTAAAAAGTTCATCATCATGCCAAAGTCGGCCATTCTCTTTATTCTGAGTCTAATTTATGGGCTCTGTTCATTTTCTCTTTCTGTAAATGCTCAGGTCGTTTACAAGGGGTTAAATCTTGAAAACAGCACTTTCCTTTTGGGGAACACCAGTGCCAGAAAAACACAATGCATATATAAACCCTCTGATTTTAATACCCTTCCCCATAGCGGTCTTATTGATAGAATTTATTTTCGATATGGTTCTACCGGAATAGCTGCTGATCACTCATTAAGCCCATTTACAATTAAACTGGGGCAAACAGCAGATACTACTTTTCTTAATAGCGCCTTCTTTACAGGATTATCCATTGTAAGATTTGATTCTCTTTATACTATTTCTGCAGGCAATCAAGGTGATTGGTTTGGAATTAATTTACAAACTCCTTTTGCCTATGACAGCACTTTATCCCTTATTTTAGAAATTAAGTTTTACAATTCAACGGCATCTAACTTTGGAACTTTAGGCAATAGCAACAGCGGGCAAAAAATTATTAGTAACGATACTGCAGCTATAGCACAAACTGGTTTTGGTAGTAGCACCTGGCAAGATTTTGGTTTTGATTATTTGATAACAACAGGACGAAGTCATGTTACAACAACACCTAAGATTACCATTTCTCCTAACCCCACAAACAACGATATTGTTATTGATAATCTTATCATTGAAGATGAAAATTATTTGTACATATATGATGCAAGCGGTAGAACTATTTATACAGAAAAAATACCTATAGGAACATCTCGTAAAGTCCTTCATATCAACCAATGGAACAATGGGCTATATTCAGTTTCTATTGTATCAAAACAGCATCACTTTTCTCAAAAAATAATTAAAACGGATTAAGAGATCATGGCTATCTTTCAAACATTTATTCGTTTAATTTCAACAATTAAGAATTTAATTCACACCCCACTATTTTTGCTGATTGCCCTACTATCTTTAGAGTCAAAGGCACAACAAACAACACAGATGGAGTCAGACACACAACTTTACACTAAAGTTGAAGAAATGCCTGAGTTTTCAGGAGGTTATGAGGCTTTAATAAAAAATTTAAATACGAATATTAAATATCCCGAAGAAGCGCGTAAAATGGGGTTAGAAGGGAAAGTTTTTGTTCAATTTGTAGTGACTAAAACAGGCACTATTCAAAATATTAAAGTGATTAGGGGAATAGAAGATGGGGAGGCCTTAGAAAAAGAAGCCATACGTGTTATGCAAGCTATGCCCAATTGGAAGCCCGGGAAAATGGATGGTAAGGCTATAAATACCTCCCTTACTCTGCCTATATCCTTTAAGCTTAGTGATGCATTAAACTCCGATACTAAATAATTATATTATCTTTATTGGATTTCAAAACCCTTATGGATTGAAAATTATTTATTTTGATCATAATGCCACAACACCTGTAGATGCAGAAGTTTTAGAAACAATGCTTCCTTATTTTACAAAGCATTACGGGAATGCATCCAGTAAAACACATGCCTTTGGATGGATAGCTGAACAAGCTGTAAAAACAGCACAAGAGCAAGTGGCTAACCTTATTCAAGCACATCCCGAAGAAATATTTTTTACTTCTGGGGCAACAGAAAGTATCAATACCGCATTAAAAGGGTTGTGTGCTCGTTTTGGGAACAATAAAAATCATATTATTAGTGCCGTTACAGAGCATGAAGCGGTTCTCGAAAATCTTAAAAAACTTCAATTAAAAGGCTTTGAAGTAACACTATTACCGGTAAATCAACAAGGTCAAATTAATTTAGAACAGTTAGATAAAGCATTCACTTCTCAAACCTTTTTGGTTTGTTTAATGTTTGCCAACAACGAAACAGGCACCCTATTCCCAATAAAAGAAATAGCTGAAATAACTCACAAACACGGAGCTCTCCTTTTTTGCGATGCCACACAGGCAGTTGGTAAAGTAGAGGTTAATGTAATAGAAAGTGGGATTGATATATTGTGCCTTTCGGCCCATAAAATGTATGGCCCTAAAGGTGTGGGTGCTTTATATATTAAGAAAAAAAGACCTCGAATAAATATACAACCCTTAATTGATGGGGGCGGTCATCAAAATGGAATGCGCTCAGGAACGCTTAATGTGCCGGGCATAGTAGGATTGGGGAAAGCTTGTGATATGGTTAAACAACAAATGGCAGCAACCAATCTGAAGATAGCTAATCTACGTAATCTATTAGAGGAAAAGTTAACCCTTTTACCCAATACTTATATTCATGGCGATGTTCAAAACCGCTTGGTAAATACAAGTAATATTGGGTTTAAAAATAAGTCTGCTGCTGACCTTATTCGTCATCTTAAAAAATTAGCAGTCTCTATGGGTTCAGCTTGTACTTCAGAAAAAGCCTCTCCATCTCATGTTCTAATGGCAATGGGATTTTCTGAAAGTGAAGCGCAATCAAGTATTCGTTTTAGCTTAGGAAAACACAATACAACTGAAGAAGTAAAAGCAGTAATCGAAATGTTTAATGAAATATATCAGCAACATTAAATGGCTTATATTCCTGACTGGCTTTTTTTCAAGATGTTGTATAACAAATCTCGTGACCTAAATAGCTGCGCCTTAACCGTGCCAATAGGTAAGTTTAACTGCTCTGCAATTTCCTCGTACGACAGTTCTTCAAAATAACGCAACTGCACTAGAGTGCGATATTTAGGCTTAAGTTTTTCAACCACATCGCGCATCAAAATATTCTTTTGCTTGCGTATAATATTTTCTTCAGGATCTGGCCCGGGCATTTTTATATCTAATGTTAAGCCTCCTCCTTCGTCATTCTCATAAGGCTTGTCAATTGAAATAATTAAATTATTTTTCTTTTTTCGAATAAAATCAATGCAGTTATTGGTGGCTATTTTAAATAACCAAGTACTAAACGCAAAATTAGGGGTGTATTGATCTAATCGGCTAAAGGCCTTACCAAAAGCCTCAATGGTTAAATCATCAGCATCATCTTTATTATTAACCATTTTAAACAACATAAAATAAACCGACTCACGATAACGACCCATAAGCTCTGCGTAGGCTTTTTGATCACCCTGATCTACAGCTTGCAGTACAAGCTTATAATCATATTTTGCTTTGTCGGTTAAATTGTTGCCTATTTCCATTTGTGTTTTTTTACAAAACTGTTTCCAATATAAATTATCGGATATAAGATTAACAATAGAATTTCAAAAACTAAAAATAAAAAAAATAAATCTGTTTCCTTCATTTGTTTCATTGCTTTACGCAGAATTATAATTTGGGTAACAAATCTTATCCCAAAAATTGCTAAAACTATTCTATAATCAACCGAGCCAAATAATAAAGATACAAAACAAACATAAAATAAATACTGCGATAAATTCCAATACCCCAACCTATATTGATGTATTGGCTTATAATGTTTTGCAGTAGTTAAATGCCTTCTTTTTTGTTTTATCCAAGCACTTAGACTTGTTTTTGGATCACTGTATGTGAAGGATTGTGGCGCTAGTTCAACAACGGTATTTGTTGGTGTAGATACCTTATTGATGAATAAGTCATCATCACCTGACTGTATGTGATATTGCGAAGCAAAACCCTTGTTACGAAAAAAAACAGTTTTGGTATAAGCCAAATTGCGTCCCACGCCCATATATGTTTTACGGGCTAACGCAAATGATAAGTATTGTAATGCAATAAAAAAGGCATCAAAACGAATTATTTTATTAAGCAAACCACCTGTATTTTTATATGGCCCATAAGCTATAACAATTTCATTCTCATCATTAAAATTTCGAGCCATTGTAGCTATCCACTTAGAATCTGCCGGAACACAATCAGCATCTGTTAACAGCAAATGCTCATATTTAGCTCCTTTTATCCCTAAAGTTAAAGCTAATTTTTTATCATGCGCTTTTATGTCGTCCTCATTCAAATCCACCACATGCAAATTGTGATAGGTCTTCTGAAACTCTTCTAAAATATCAGAAGATTCGTCAACAGAACAATCATTAACAACAACAACTTGATACTGTGGGTAATCTTGCTGAAAAAAAAGAGGTATATTTTTATGTAATTTTAAAGCCTCATTTTTGGCACAAATAACCACCGAAACAGGGGGTTGAACTTGAAACCCCGTTTTAGTTTTAAACCAGGCTGTACGAACATAATACACCCAGTAGTAATACAATTGGCTTAGTGTTGCTACTACAAATAAGCCCAAAATAATTTCCCAAATCAAATCTGGAATCGTCATAAAATCACCTTAGTCTGCAAAGTTACAAAGCAAGAAATTGTATTTAGCTGTTATTAAACTTTAGTATAAACAAAGTAATTAACATAATATACCCATGCGCTTCTACAAGCATTCGTAAAAAATGTGTTCTTTTGTGTTTAAACAGAGTAATACTTTCAAAGTGCCCATACGCTTTAAAAACAGAATAGAGGTTTTCATAATTTTATGGAGTCTTTTTGTTGCAGGCTGCGCACAAGTGGTACGCCCTACAGGAGGTCAAACAGACCGAGAAGCACCTGCAATTTTAAAAGTTTCTCCTGAAAACAAGTCACTCTACTTCAACTCTAAAACCATTGCTATTCAGTTTGATGAATACTTTATCGTAAAAGATCCAAGCAAACAATGGCTTATTTCTCCCCCATTTAAAAAGGTACCCGAATATAAAATTAAAGGTAAAAATCTGATAATTCAAATTGAAGATACCTTAAAAGAAAACACAACTTATAATTTTAATTTTGGGAAATCAATTGCTGATGTTAACGAAGGTAATATTATACCTCCCTGGAGTTACGTCTTCAGCACCGGTAATTTTATTGACTCGCTCCAAGTACAAGGCTTAGTACGTAATGCATTAAGTAATCAAAATGAAAAAGAAATTACAATTATGTTGTATAAAGAAGCACGTTGTACAAACGACTCTTTTGCCTATAAAATACCGCCTGATTACTTTGCCCTGAGTGATGACCAAGGAAAATACCAAATTAACTTTATTAAAGAAGGAAAATACAGAGCCATAGCCCTAAAAGATTTAAATAATAATTACTTGTTTGACAATTTTGAAGAAGCAATTGGTTTTTCTGACTCTACAATTGACCTAAAGTCAAACATAGAGCTTGACTTTAAAATATTTAAAGAAGTAGAAAGTAAAAGTTACGTAAAAGGAAAAAGCAATCCATCTTATGGCCACTTTAATATAATCTTAAATAAAGCCTTACCCAATATCGAAATTAAAGCTTTACATCCCATAAAAAACAATGCCTGGAGTATTATTTCTAAAAGCAAAACAAATGATACACTAAATATTTGGTTGCAAGATTTTACTCCTGACAGTATTCGCTTAGCTCTATTAAGTCAAGGAAAAGGGATTGATACTATTGCGTTTGCCGTTCTCCCTAAAGAAAAGTTTATCTCTAAAACTAAAAGAGTTATCCCACAAAAAACAATACTCAAAATAACACCTGCCCAAGGGAATGATAAGGATTTCAATATTCCTGTGACACTTCAAAGTAACAATCCGGTATTAAAAACTCAAAAGGATAGTATATACTTATTTGAGGGCAAAAACAAAATCAATTTCACACTACAGCAATCTGATAGTGTGGGACTTGTATTTGAAGTTAATACGCATTGGAATAGCGACAGCACATACAATCTCCAAGTTTTTCCAGGAGCATTTAAAGACTGCTTTTCTTATACCAACGATACTCTTTCAACAAACTTTAAAGTACCTTTAACAGAAACTGTTGGAAATATTTTTATTCACATTAAACCCGATAGTGCACAAAAGCCTATTGATTTTATAAAAACACATTTACTCCTGCAATTAACCAATGAAAAAGGACAGGCTATACACAGTCAAAGTATAACTAATTATGGTGTTTTTAGTTACCTTAATTACAAACCCGGAAAATATTTCGCAACAATAATTGTTGACAGCAATAACAATAATAATTGGGATACAGGTAATTTAATAAAAGGGAAACAAGCCGAAAAAATTATTTTTAAAGATGGCAGCTTAAACTTAAGAGCTAATTGGGATTTGGAGGAAGATTGGCTCCTCGCACCAAAGGATATAAACCCTTAGTTTTCTGTTATTTTTAATTTTATTTAGCATAGGCTAAATGATTAGAGTGTGTATCCTGAAAACAAAGTACTCTTTAATTCTGTGCAAGTGTGAATGAATTAAATGAATGAAAAAAAAGTATCAAAACAAGAGACACAAACTTTACCCTAATGTTTATCCGGTATTCTAAATCAATTTTTTTACGGTTACATGATTATTAAAATAGAGTTCATCTGTAAGTCCTACCAATAAGTTCAGACCGGGAGTTTTACCGGGCTCAATACTTCCAATTACGGAGTCAAAACCCAATGCTTTAGCTCCATTTATAGTAGCCCATTTTAAAAGGGTTTCAAAATCTATGGCATAGGTGTTATTGATAACCTTCATTTCATCTAAAATACTTAACTGATGATTGGAAGCTAAGCTATCGGTTCCAAGACATACACGATCGGGTATGGTTTTAAAAATTGAAAAATTGGGTAATGTATTTTCAATATACAAATTTGCTGAAGGACACAAGCACCAATAGGAGTTAGGCACTTTGTTCATTGTTTGCAAAACTTCATGCTCCTTACTAAAGGTATTGTGAACCCAAAGCATTTTTGTTTGTTGGTGCAACCATGATGCAACACTTAATAATGACGATTGTTCCTGTTTTTCCCACCGCTTGGTAGAGATATTAAAGTCATGCAGCATAGTGATAAAATCTCCCTCTCCATGCAGGTACATTTCATCTTCAGCTTGGCTTTCCTGATTGTGTATAAATACAGTAAATGCGCTGCTTTCGGGTAAGTAGGCAATTTTTTTTATTAATGCAGCAGAAGTGCTGTAAGGAGCATGAGGGCTTATAGATGAAGTAAAGAACTTGTGCGGATCTTTATTTTCGAGAGCTTTAAACTGTTGTAATAATGTTTTCCCAAGCTGCAAACTCTCTTCGGCCTTTGCAGGATTAAAGGAAAAAAGTTCAATAAAATTATGGCAATGCAACAGATACTTTTGCTTTGCAGTAATGGAATGAGTTCCATTACATACATCGCCCATAGCAACAATCCCGTTCGATAACATATTTTCTTGCCATCGCAACGTTTCTTCCTCAATTATCTCAACAGGACATTCACGTATTTTCTGTATTTCTTTAATAAACGCTGCAAGTCCTGTCTTTTCGGGTATCTTACCCTGCAAATGCGAAAGTTCTAAATGGCAATGTGAATTTACAAAACCGGGAACAATTACCCCACGATAATAACTCACTTCAGAGGGTTCAACGGCCTCACTTTGTTCTTCATTAAACAATCTGATAACCTCCCCTTCTGAAGTAGTTTGTACAATTCCATTTTTAAGTGGCGGCTGGCTTATTAAATAAATATAATCTGCCTTAAAATAAGCCATGTTCAATAAAAAATGAGATTACTTAGTAAATAATAACTCACGATACTTAGGCAAGGTCCAATAAGTATCATCTATCAGCAATTCGAGTTTATCTACTTCATATCTTATTATTTCAAAAAATGGTTTTATTTTATGGCAATAAGCTAAAGCCTGTTCTTTGGGATCTTCCATTAAATTAGCCTTTTTGCGCTCTTCTGTCATTTTTTCAACATTTAAAATAATGGTTGCTACACGACTTGAAATAGTCTTTATCATTTCCATCTGTGTTCCTGCAACAGTTTGAAAATCTTTAGCCGAAAAAAGCTCTTTCATGCCTCGTGTATTCTCAACCAGCACCTTTTGATAGCGTAACGCAACAGGAACAATGTGGTTCAAAGATAAATCACCTATAACACGCGATTCAATTTGTATCTTTTTAGTGTACATCTCTAAATAAATCTCATGGCGTGCTTCTATTTCTCTTTCATTCATAACATGAAGGGAGGTAAACAGTTTTTTAGACTTTTTAGAAACTAATGCATCTAATGATTCGGGTGTAGTTTTAATATTTTTTAACCCCCTGTGGGCAGCTTCTTTAACCCACTCTTCGCCATACCCATTGCCTTCAAAGCGAATATTTTTCGATGAAACAATATAGCTCCGCAATACTTTAAAAATGGCTTCATCTTTCCCCGATCCTTTTTCAATGAGGGCATCAACTTCTTTTTTAAACTCAATTAATTGATTGGCTACAATTGTATTTAATGTGGTCATTGATAACGAGCAATTGGCTGATGATCCAACAGCTCTAAACTCAAACTTATTTCCGGTAAAGGCAAATGGTGATGTTCTATTTCTGTCCGTATTATCCAATAATATTTCAGGTATCTTTCCAATACCTAACTTTAAATCCGTTTTTTCATCGGGCGACATTTTACCTGTTTTTACTTTTTCTTCTAATTCATTCAAAACTTGAGTAAGTTGCGAACCTATAAAAATTGACATTATAGCCGGTGGTGCTTCATTTGCCCCCAATCGGTGGTCGTTACTTGCCGAGGCAATAGAAGCTCTAAGCAAGTCAGCATTTTCATGAACAGCTTTTATGGTATTGATAAAAAAGGTTAGAAACTGTAAGTTTGTTTTAGGGTTTTTTCCGGGAGATAATAAATTTACACCCGTATTGGTACTTAAACTCCAGTTATTGTGTTTGCCTGATCCGTTTACTTTAGCAAATGGCTTTTCGTGTAATAATACTTTAAAGTAGTGGCGATCGGCAATTTTTGACATAATATCCATAAGCAATTGGTTATGGTCAACTGCCAAATTGCACTCTTCAAAAATAGGGGCACATTCAAATTGATTGGGTGCAACTTCATTATGCCTTGTCTTTACCGGAATTCCTAACATTAAACATTCGGCCTCTAATTCTCGCATAAAGTTCAAAACCCGGTCTGATATGCTTCCAAAGTAATGATCATCTAGTTGCTGACCTTTAGCCGGAGTGTGTCCAAATAGGGTTCTACCGGTCATATTCAAATCGGGGCGAGCGTTGTATAAGGCTGAGTCTACTAAAAAATACTCTTGCTCCCAACCTAATGTAGCAATTACTTTTAATATATTTTTATCAAAGTACTGACAAACGTCAACGGCAGCTTTATCAATTACATTAAGAGCTTTAAGCAAAGGTGTTTTATAATCGAGCGCCTCACCGGTATAAGAAACAAAAACAGTTGGGATACATAATGTTTTACCTATAATAAAAGCCGGAGATGATGGATCCCATGCAGAATAACCACGAGCTTCAAAAGTATTGCGAATACCCCCATTAGGGAAGCTAGAAGCATCGGGCTCTTGTTGCACTAGTTTATCGGCTTCAAAATTTTCAATCACATTACCCGAAATATCCATATCAAAAAAAGCATCATGCTTTTCAGCAGTTGTTCCCGTTAAGGGCTGAAACCAATGAGTGTAATGTGTAGCTCCTTTATTCATAGCCCATGATTTCATGCCGGTTGCTACCATATCGGCCATTTTACGGTTAATCGTAGTTCCCTGCTCTATAGCACTAACCACGCTTTCAAAGGCCTCTTTAGGCATAAATTCACGCATGGCTCTGCGGTTAAATACTTTCGTTCCAAATATTTCTGAACTCTTACTGTAGGAAGATAATGGGGCTACCGGCTCACGATGAATAATTTCATCAAAGGCTCTGGTTCTGGATACTGACATGTTTTTAAGTTTTTTAGTTTTTTTACGAAACAAAAGTAATTATTTTTTAATGCCCCCAATAAAAAAAGGGGGTATTTTTTAAAATAATATATTTTTAACAAAGTGTTATGTAAAAACAGAGGGGGGTGTATTCAAATTTTTACTTTTTTCTGCAAATATTTAATCCATCACGTAAAGGAAGTAAAAAGGCCTCAACTCGATTATCGCTGGCCACTTTCTTATTATATTCGTCCATAGCTATCGTATCAGCATCTTTATGCTCTTTATTTTCAACAACTTTTCCACTCCATAATACATTATCAGCAATAATATAGCCTCCCGAATGAACTTTGTCAAATATCAAATCATAATACCGGCTGTAGTTTTTTTTGTCAGCATCAATAAATACCAAATCAAACTTTTCATATAAGGTGGGAATTATTTCTAAAGCATTTCCGTTCATAAAATGTATCTGCGTGCTTTTTTCTGAAGCTTCAAAATATGGAAGCACACGAGGAGCCAACTCCTCATTAATATCTATAGTAATTAATTTCCCTTTATCCTTAAGACCTTCGGCTAAACATAACGTAGCATAACCCGTAAAAGTACCTACTTCCAAAATGTGTTTCGGATTTATCATACGACTCATCAGAGCCAAAAATCGCCCTTGCAAATGTCCGGATAACATTCTAGGCATGAGTACTTCTAAATGTGTTTCGCGATTAATTCGTTGAAGCAAATTTGATTCTTTTTCACTATGCTGCTCGCAATATTTTTCTATTTCGCTTGTTACAATTTCCATGATTATATTAAGGTTAAAGTGCTTAAATGTTTACTGTCAAATACCTGATTAGCTACATCAAGTAATTGTTTGGCGGTTAATCTATCCATTTCGGCATAAACCTTACTTAAAGGATCAATTCTGTTAAACAGGAGCAAGCTCTTACCCATTGTGAGCATAAGCGCATTATTATTTTCTTGTGCCAATGCAATATTGCCTTTTACCTGTTGTTTGGCCCTGTGTAACTGCAGGCTGCTCAATGTTTGATTTTTCATTTTATCAAACTCTTTATGAATAAGGGCTATCGTTTTGGGTAAGTATTTCTTATCTGTTCCCAAATAAGTAACAAACAAACCCGAATCACTGTATGCAACATAGCTAGTATCAAGGTTGTAGGCAAAACCATATTTTTCTCGAATATTCAAATTTAAGCGACTGTTCATCCCTGGTCCACCAATAATATTATTCAATAAAAACATGGTATTACGCTTTCTAGAGCATATTGATGGAGCACGATTGCCAATAATAAAATGAGCCTGATTGGCATATATGGTTTGAACCTCATGAAATGCCTTATTGATGTGAGGAGTTTTACGAATGCGTGTTTTACCCTGGTGTTGAAAGTGGCCTAAATGCTTCGTCAGGATTTTCTTTACAAATTCAATCTTATAATTACCAACTAAACTAAACACCATGTTTTCGAGCGTGTAATTATCTTGAATAAATTTTTGGATGTGTTTTCTCTTAAAACTTTTCACACTCTCAACAGTTCCTAAAATATTATTTCCCAATGCGTTATTTTGAAACAAAAAGCTCTCAAAGTCATCATATATCTGCTCGGCCGGAGTATCCTTATAGGCATTAATTTCATCCAAAATAATATCCTTTTCTTTGTTAATTTCCTTTTCAGGAAAAGTTGCATGAAAAGTAATATCAGCTATTAGCTCAACAGCGCGTTCTATATATTGGTTCTGAAAAGAAGCATAGAGACAGGTTTCTTCTTTGGCCGTATAGGCATTCAACTCGCCTCCAACACTATCAATTCGGTTTAAAATATGGTAAAACTTGCGTTTATGAGTGCCCTTAAATAAGGTGTGTTCAATAAAATGCGCCAATCCTTGCTCTTGAGCTTCTTCGTCACGAGTACCTGCGTTAATTATTATACCGCAATGGCTAGCCTCACTCTTTACGGCCTTATATATTACTCTTAATCCATTGGGGAGTTCAAATCGTTCAAATTCATCCATAATTTATACACTTATTTTTGTGGTAAAACATCAGCTATGTCAGCTTCAACCGAATGACTAATATTTTCTGTTATACGCCCTATTTCAGCTTTCTCATTCAACACTATAATAACCGGTGTTGAGTATATTCCGTAAACACTCTCAAAACCAGCGAGACTACGGAAATCACGATCTAAAAAACAGAGTGTTATACGCTGACGTGCTATTCCGGCCAAATCCATAGTCTTAAAAAAATGAGGTAAAATATCCCTGCTCTTGATGCACCAAGTTCCGGCAAAAATAATAAACGACACATTGGGTGCAGCTTGCTTTATTACCTCAACAGCCGATAAGTTTGGCTGATAATTAAAATATCCGTCTTTATACCATCGATAAGCAACACCTCGTTCTAAAATGCGCACATTGCTAATACCGGTTAATACCTGCTGTTCGGAATTTACCGAAGTTTGGCAAGATGCAACATTGGAAGTCAGTGTAAAAAAAAGAATAAACAGAATGTTCTTGAACATAGCTATGATGCTGTATAATAAAAAATGGAATGCGCCTTGATTACCTTACCTAAAACAGGGTGTAATTTTACAAAGGTAAAAGCAAATATTTGCTCTCTTTGTTCAAAAGCTCAAAAAATATTTGAGATAACTTAAAGGAACAGCACTTTGCCTGTTAAAAATGGTTAATCATCGAACAAAAAAGTATTTTCATTCGGCAAATAGCCGTAATATTAGATTTCATAATTATTTAGGATGAGCAACAAGAAGTTATTGCTGGCTATCCTCGTTATATTGCTTGCTGTAGGGGGTATTTTAGCTTTTCAATTATATTGGATTAAAAGCGCCATGACCATTAAACAAGAAAAGTTTAATGATAGTGTACAACAAGCATTATCTAAAGTAGCCAAAGACATAGAAAAAAAAGCTGTAGCTGCTACCGTTACCCGTAGGCTTAATATGCACAGACAATCAGAACGCGAAGATCATTTATCAAACAATGAAATTTTATTTAAAAAGCGCAAAAATACCTATAAGGATATGCGCTTAAATGTTTTTGAAGAAATAATTACCGATAGTGCAGGTGTACAAACACGGCAACAAAGCACAAAATCCTATAGAAGCAATGCCCTAAATCATCCTGATTTTGATATTAATGTAGAGCTTGACAAAAAAGAGCCTTTCGAAATTAATCGCCAAGGAAAAACAAATAGAAGTCTAAATTGGTTTTTAAACCAAGAAAATTTACTTAACGATATTTTTGATGAATCGGTTCGGATTAATATTTACAATGATTTTAGTAATAAAATAGATACCATTACTCTGGATAGTTTATTACAAACTGAATTGCAAGAACAAGGTATTCAAGCAAAATACCACTTCGGAATTCTGAATCAAAATAAAAATGCCTTTGTTTATCCGGTAAAAGCCGGGTTAATTTCTTCACTTCTAAAATCACCTTATCAAATAAGCCTTTCGGCCGATAATGTTTTTATCAGTCCTAAATTTTTGAGTATCTATTTCCCGGAGCAGCAAAACTATATTTTACGAAACCTTTGGATTATGTTATTAGGCTCAGCCTTTCTAATAATACTAATTGTTTGGACTTTTTCTTATACCGTACTCACTATTTTCAGGCAAAAAAAACTATCTGAAATAAAGAACGATTTTATAAATAACATGACACATGAGTTTAAAACTCCAATATCAACCATTTCGCTTGCCTGCGAAGCTTTAGGAGATACAACAATCGAGAAAAATCAGAAACGTATTGAAAATTATGTGAAAGTGATTAAAGATGAAAATAAGCGTTTAGGACTGCTCGTAGAAAGTGTATTACAAACCGCAGTGTTAGATAAGGGACAATTAAAACTAAAGCTGAAATCACTTGACATTCACGAAACTATTGAAGGGGTTTTGAATAACAGCTATGTGCAAATTGAAAACAAAAAAGCCGAAATCGAAATTGAATTTGATGCTACTGAAAGCATCATTTTAGCCGATCGAGTGCACCTTTCTAATATAATCTATAACCTTATTGATAACGCTCTAAAATATGGTTCTGAAAATCCTATCATAAAAATTTCAACCCAAAGTAATAATAAGGGGGTATTTATTAAGGTGGCTGATAATGGTATTGGAATAAGTAAAGAGGACCAGAAACGAATTTTTGAAAAATTATACCGAGTGCCAACAGGGAATCTACATAATGTAAAAGGCTTTGGATTAGGGTTAAGTTATGTTAAAGCAATAGTTGAAAAACACGGTGGCAACATTTTTGTAGAGAGTACCCTTGGCGAAGGAAGTACTTTTGTATGTTTTTTCCCGTTTAAACAATCTGAAAATTAATAATTACTAATTAAAATAAACAAGTTATGACAAAAGATTTTAAACCGAAAATTTTGCTCGTTGAGGATGATCCAAACCTGGGCGGCCTACTGCTTGAATACCTTCAGGCTAAAGATTATGATGCTGTTTTAGCCCCCAATGGGAAAGAAGGCCTCAACTTGTTTAAAAACAATGTATTTGATGTTTGTATATTTGATGTAATGATGCCCGTAATGGATGGTTTTACTTTGGCACGTGAAGTTAGAAAAATAGATACCGAAACGCCCATTGTTTTTTTAACAGCAAAATCAATGAAAGAAGACACAATTGAAGGGTTTAATGCCGGAGGAGATGATTATTTAACCAAACCTTTTAGTATGGAGGAACTCTTACTGCGTTTAAAAGCAATACTCAGACGTACTAAGAATCAAACCTTGACAAACAGTGACCAAAATAATTTTGAAATAGGTGAATATTCTTTTGATTTTAACCTCCAAAAACTGGAAGTAAAAGGAAATGCTCAAAAATTAACTACCCGGGAGGCTGAATTGTTGAAACTCTTGTGTATTAATGTAAATGATGTACTAGACCGTACTTTTGCCCTAAAATCTATTTGGCACGATGATAATTATTTCAACGGTCGTAGTATGGACGTTTATATTGCTAAGTTGAGAAAGTATCTTAAAGAAGACCCCAATTTAGAAATTGTAAACGTTCATGGAAAAGGTTTTAAATTGTTAGTAAAGAATTCGTTATAGTTGTTGGTCCTCTTTCTCAAAAAGCGGCTTAAACCTTTAGTTTAAGCCGCTTTTGTTTTAATTTAATTGCTGTGCTTACCTCTTTTTCTAACTTTTCCATGAGTGAAGAAAACAAAACTTATTTTAATCTTTTTAGGTATGATAATTGCAATTGGTATATAAAAAATATATTTTTAGCCCTTATTTATAATTATGAGAAAAGTTAATTTTATTATTGCCTTATTGGCTTTAGCTACTATAATCTTTGGATTTGCAAGCTATAAAAAACAAAATGCTCAAACCGGAATCAACATTGGGAATAAAGCTCCAGAATTAAAATTTAAAAGCCCCGATGGCCATGAAATTAGTTTGAATGAGGTTAATAAAGGTCGCTACGTATTAATTGACTTTTGGGCATCATGGTGTATGCCTTGCCGTATGGAAAACCCTACGGTTGTGAAAGCTTATAATAATTTTAAAGATAAAAAACTGAAAGGTGCTGCCAAAGGGTTTACTGTTTATAGCGTTTCGCTAGATCGTTCTGCCGATGCATGGAAACAAGCTATTACTAAAGATGGGTTGATATGGGAATATCATGTTTCTGACTTAAAATACTGGCAATCTGAAGCTTGTAAGCCTTATCAGGTAAATTCGATTCCAACCAATTGGCTGATTGATCCAAACGGAATAATTGTAGCGCGTGGTTTACGCGGCCCGGCACTTGAAAGCGAATTGGCTAAATACGTACAGTAAAAAAGGCAAAGGAATTAAGCAACTTTAAGTTTATTAAAGTTGCTCTTTTTAAGCTTATCGTTTACATATCTTCCTGTAATTTTCAGCTCTTTTTCACTTGATGAAGGAGCCTCAAACATAGCATCAGTCATAACTGCTTCACAAATAGAGCGTAAACCTCTTGCTCCTAATTTAAACTCAATTGCCTTATCGGTTATTGTCTCTAAAGCAGCTTTATCAAAACTTAGTTTAATACCATCCATTTCAAACAGTTTTATATATTGTTTTATAATGGCATTTTTAGGTTCTGTCAATATTCTTCGCAGGGCATCTCTGTCGAGTGGATTTAAATACGCTACAACAGGCAATCGTCCTATAAGCTCAGGAATAAGTCCAAAGGCTCGTAAGTCTTGAGGCGAAACGTATTGCAAATAGTTCTCTTTATCAATATCTTCATTCCCTTTCCCAACGTTGTAGCCAATAACTTGTGTTTGTAATCTTCGGGCAATTTTTTTCTCAATGCCGTCAAAAGCACCACCACAAATAAATAAAACATTTTTGGTATTAACGGCAACCATCTTTTGTTCTGGATGTTTTCGTCCTCCTTGAGGAGGCACATTAACAACTGAACCCTCCAAAAGCTTTAGCAGGGCTTGTTGCACACCCTCTCCACTTACGTCACGGGTAATTGAGGGGTTATCACTTTTACGTGCAATTTTATCTACCTCATCTATAAAAACAATTCCTCTTTCGGCTGCTGCTACATTATAATCGGCACTTTGGAGCAAGCGTGTTAAAATACTTTCTACATCTTCACCTACATAACCGGCCTCAGTAAGTACAGTAGCATCAGCTATACAAAACGGCACATTCAATATTTTAGCTATGGTTCGCGCCATTAAGGTTTTTCCTGTTCCGGTTTCGCCCACCATAACAATATTTGATTTTTCAATCTCAATATCCTCTGGTGTAATTTGAGCTTGCGATATTCGTTTAAAATGATTGTAAACTGCTACACTCAGAATTTTCTTAGCTTCATCCTGACCAATAATATGCTCATCCAGGTAAGTCTTAATTTGATTGGGCTTAAGCAAATTTAGTTTCTTGTTCTCTCGACCTTCTTTTTCTTTGCTCTCCTCGGCAATAATATGATGCGCTTGGTCAATACAAAAATTGCAGATATGGCCGGTAATTCCGGCAATCAACACCGATACTTCCTTTTTATCACGTCCACAAAAGGAACATTTAATTGGACTTTTTTCCATTATTTTATACGAAAGCGTTAAGTTAACCCGAAAATATATTTTTCCCTTTTCGGAATATTTTACCCTTCAATTTTGAAGCAGGTATTACTTATTGGTATTTCTGATAAGCACTTCGTCAATCATTCCATATTCTTTAGCTTCTTCAGAGGTCATCCAATAATCCCGATCACTGTCTTTCCATACCGTTTCATAGTCTTTACCACTATGGTGTGAAATAATATCATACAACTCTTTTTTAAGTTTTTGAATTTCACGAGCAGTAATTTCTATATCCGAAGCTTGACCTTGTGCTCCACCCATAGGCTGATGTATCATAACCCGAGCATGTTTTAAAGCAGTGCGTTTACCGGCTGCACCGGCACACAATAAAACGGCTCCCATAGAAGCAGCCATACCGGTGCAAATAGTTGCTACATCGCAGTTAATATATTGCATGGTATCGTATATACCCAAGCCTGCATATACAGAACCACCCGGAGAGTTTAAATAAATCTGAATGTCTTTTTTAGAGTCAACAGATTCTAAAAACAACAGTTGTGCCTGTATAATATTGGCAACGTAATCGTTAATGCCCACACCTAAAAAGATAATCCGATCCATCATTAAGCGCGAAAACACATCCATAGAGGCCACATTCATTTGTCGTTCCTCAATAATAGTTGGCGAAATGTAATCGTTGTAAACAGAACTATAGCTGTGTAATGAAGCACTGCTAATACCTCTTTCTTTTACAGCAAATCTCTTAAACTCGTCTGGTAATAACATATTCTATTAGGTTTTTTTGGGGTTAATATTTCTGTTCCTATTGCTGTTTATAAAATTGATCAACAGAAACTTCGGTAAAGTTAAGTTTTAACTTTGATTTTAAAAATTTCAACATTTTATCATCATAAAGTTTTTCAACTAACCTATTGTATTCTTTTTCATTGCTCAATACACGTTTAACCGTATTTTTCAAATCTTCAGCTTCCATTTCAGCTCCATGATTGTATGACTCAAATTGTTTTTTAATAAGGTCGCTAACATAGTTCTGTATTTCTTCCTGAGAAACAGAAAGATTATTTTGCTTCACAATTTTATTGATAATAATTTGAGTTCTTAATCTTTCGGCATATACCGGAAATTCGTGTTCAATTTGTTGAGCAGTTAATTCCTTTTCATTGGTCACTAGTAACCATCTTTTTAAAAACTCTTCTGGAAGCTGCACATCATATTTCCGAACTAATCCGGCTATTGCTTTTGATAAAAAATAACGATCCGAGTCAGCATTAAACATAGCCTTTAATTCGTCATCTATCTTTGCTCTAAATGCTTCAATTGTATTAATACTATCACCATAAACTTTGTGATAGAGCTCTTCATTAATTTCAGCGTGTTCCATTCTGCTGATGTTGGTAACTTTGAACTGAAACTTACTGTTTAATTCGGCAACTTTATCGCTATTTACCCCCAGCATTGCAGCTATGTCCGTATGATTGTCAGACAGGTCATGTGGGTCAA
This sequence comes from Bacteroidota bacterium, assembly GCA_963169745.1. GTDB lineage: Bacteria > Bacteroidota > Bacteroidia > UBA4408 > UBA4408 > CAIKXD01. Next base: position 173,426 of record CAUJCU010000021.1, on the reverse strand, counting down.
GTTCTAAATGGTCACCTTTACTTAAACCTATAAAACGACTAAGCACTTGCTCATTAGTAATTTTATCTAAGGCTATAGAACTGGTCTTTTTTATTCCGCTTTCTAACAGATTACCTTCTGCATCAAGCTCCGAGAAATCGCCAAAAACAAGATCGCCTCTTTCCGCCTTTTCAGGATAACTTACTTTCCCATATCTGCGTTGCATATCCTCTATTTCCTTATCAACAAGTGCATCATCTGTTTTAATAATTAAATATTCAAAAGGCTCCTCTAAAACCTCAATCTGAAAATCGGGAATATGACCTAATTCAAATGAAAATTCAAACTCTTGTTGATGCTCCCAGTCAATAATATCATTTTCATTTTGAGCTGGTATAGGTTGCCCTAAAATTTCAAGCTGATTGTCGCTGATATATTGAGTAACAGAGTGGTTTAATACCTTATTTATTTCATCGGCTAAAACAGATTTTCCATACATTTTTTTGACCAATCCTACAGGAACTTTACCCGGCCTAAAACCAGGCATACTTGCTTTGCGCTGAATGTCCTTTAGTTGTTTTTCAACTAGTTGCTGATAATCTGCCGGCCCTAAACTAACTTTTAAGATAGAATTTAAATCGTTTACTTTTTCTTGTACAATGTTCATTTTTTGTGACTAAAATTGGGGCGCAAATATAGTGTTTTAATGGCCATTTATCTAAAAAAATTCCACTTTTGTTATATGTTCACTAAAAATTAAACTAATTTTTATTATTATTGTAAATTAATGAGTTTTAAACAAAGCAAAAATGGATCGTTTTTGTATTGATTGTGGTGAAAAATTAGCAGGTAGGTCTGATAAAAAATTTTGTAACGACCAATGTCGTAATAATCACAACAACAAAGCTAACGGTACAACCAACAACACCATACGCAATATAAATAACATCCTGCGAAAAAACAGAAGAATTTTGGAAGCTTTAGTTAAAAACGAAGAAGGTAAGTCTAAAGCCACCCTAAAAAAACTTATGGACAACGGATTTAACTTTAATTACCAAACCCACCTGTACACCACAAAGACCGGAAATACTTATAAATTTTGTTACGAATACGGTTATTTACCACTAGATAATGATTATTACATGGTGGTTAAAAGATCTGAAACCTAATTTTTGTGCAAGCTGTATTCAAAATATTTAAAAAAGCCTGTTTCAAATTTGGGTTGGTTTTATTGTTCACTTGCTGGTATGGGACACTCGCTGCACAACAGTATAATTTTCGCGAATACTCTATTCGCGAAGGACTTACACAAAGTGAGGTTACTTGTGTTTTTCAAGATTCAAGAGGCTACCTTTGGATAGGCACTTCAGGAGGCGGATTGTGTAAATTTGATGGGAATCAATTTGTTTCTTACGAAGCCGAAAATGGATTAGCCGGTCAAATTATTACTGATATACATGAAGATAAAAAGGGAAATCTTTGGATCAGCTCTACTTGGGGGGGTATTAGTATGTTTGATGGAAAAAAATTCATCCAATATAACAGTACAAGAGGATTAACAGATGGTTATACCTCTTGTGTTGGGGTAAAAAAAAACGGAACAATACTTGTGGGGACAAGCAATGGGTTAGTGTTTTTTGATGAGAACAGGTTCAAAAAAGTAAGCCAGATTGAAACAAAAAAATTACTTATTACCAAAATACTCGAAGATGACTCTGAAAATGTTTGGGTAAGTACTAACCATGGTTTATATATATACAAAAACAACAAACTTATGAAGCCCGAACTCGGAACAAATGAGGCTATAAAATCAATGAGTTTGGATAAAAAAAATCAATTGATTTACCTCCTTAATTCCGGTGAGCTATTTCGCCAAAGCATCGGAAAAGATGGCAGCCTAAGTAAAGCAGAAAACATAACTCCTGTAATTCCTCAATTAAATGATGATCAGTTTATTTCTGTTTATATAGATACTTTCGGCAGAATGTGGCTTGTAGCCTCCGGTTCGGGTTTAGTTTGTGTACAAAGTAACGGAAATGTTAATCTGTATAACACTGAGAATGGTATGCCAACAAATAGGATATTATGTGTATTTCAAGATAAAACCGGCTATATATGGTTGGGCTCAAAAGGGAACGGACTGCTTAAGTTTAAAGATAATGCTTTTTCATACTTTGATGGGTTTAAAGGCCTTAGTAGCGGTGAAGTGTTTGCAATTCAACCTGATTCTTCAGGAAATTTGTGGTTGGGAGATTATTCTAGAGGGCTTTTAAAATATGATGGAAAGAAAGTAACCGAATACAACGAAGATCCTTTGCTTCATAGATTTATTGTACGTTCTATTATTCTGCTTCGGAACAAAAAAGTACTTATTGGTGGAGCTCGTGGAATACGAATCTTTGATGGCAAAAATTTCTCTCTTTTACCCGGTATTCCTGACAACCCCAGAATAAGCGCTAGTTGTTTGTATGAAGATAAAAATGGAGACATCTGGATTGGAACATACGGACAAGGCTTATTTCTTTATAAAAATGGGAAATTGCGTAATATTTCAAATACTATTGGGGGGCGCCCGTTTAATATTTTCACTATTTGTGAAACAAAAAATAATTTGTTGATTGGTACAGGAGATGGGGTATATAAAGTAAGTAATGAAGGGCTAAAAGAGCATGTTCTAAGAGCCGATTTATGCAATATGTATATTGGATCAATGGTTAAAGACCATATTGGACGGGTGTGGATAGGCACCGACCGTTGCATATCGGTATGGGATGGAAAAAAATTGAAAAATTTTAATACCAAAGATGGCTTTTCATCTGTTACGGTTTATTCACTATTGTGCGATAAAATGGGGGATATATGGGTTGGTACTAATAAAGGAATTGATAAAGTAAGTTTTGACCGAGATGGAGGTATTTTGAATATTAAAAATTACGGATTTAACGATGGTTTTATTGGAGTTGAATGCAATTCAAGAGCAGTAACTATGGACGGTAAAGGCGATTTGTATTTTGGCACCATTAAAGGAGTAATTAAATTCAGTCCTGAACTTGAGTTAGCTTCTATACCTACTGAGAATCAGGTAAGGATTGAAAATATTAAAGTAGATTTTAAAGATATCTCTGATACTACTAAAGAATATTACAACTATTGGTATCGTTTGCCCTTTAATCCTATAATATCATATAATACCGAAAGAATGTCATTCTCTTTTCGATACATTAACCCTGCCGCCCCTGAAAAGGCTCGATACTCATTTATTTTGGAAGGTAATAATAACAATTGGAGTCCGTGGGTAACAAATAATAGTGCCTCCTATTCTAATCTCATTCCTGGGTCATATATTTTTAAAGTTAGAATGTTAGATGTCAATAATAAAGTAAGTAAAATTGTTCAATATCCTTTTGAGGTAAAAGGGCCCTTCTATCAAGAAACATGGTTTATGTTAAGCTTTGTAATTGCTGTTGGTGGCTCTGTTTTGACAATAAATAAATACCGAAAAGTGAAGCGTAAGAGAGATCGTGAAATTCTCGAAAAAATAATTACGGAAAGAACACGAGAAATTCAAAAACAAAATGAAGAAAAAGAAGTACTCATAAAAGAAATACATCATCGGGTTAAAAATAATTTACAAGTAATAAACAGTTTAATAAATATACAGGCCTCTTATATAGAAGATGAAGCAGCCTTAAAAGTTTTTGAAGAATGCAAAAACCGTATTCGATCAATTTCGTTAATTCATGAAAAATTATATAAATCAAACGATTTCAAAAAAATTAACCTTAACAACTATCTGGTATTTTTAATAAAAGATTTGGTTAAAGCCTATAATGTTGACAAGGAGATCGAAATTAAAACTGATTTGCAAGTCGAGTTTTTCAACCTCAACACCTTAGTTCCCTTAGGATTACTCTTAAATGAGATAATTTCTAATTCTTTAAAGTATGCTTTCACAGAAATAGAAAAAGGTATGCTGACTATCTCTTTAAAAAGCACCTCTTATAACAATTATGAAATGATAATTGGTGATAATGGAAAAGGATATAAAGGCGACCCTAATCATCCTGACAAAGTCACTTTAGGACTTGAGTTGATAAAAATTTTAAGCGAGCAATTAGATGGGTCTATAACCAAATTAGACACGTCAGGAACTGTTTATCAACTTCAATTTAAGCTTCAAAAAAACTGATCCCAAATACTTTAACAATATGCCTATTTTAAAAAATCTTTTTCTAATATTATTTCTATATAGCCTTTGCTTTGAAGCACAGGCTCAATCTAATGCTAGTGTTTATGTTGTAAAGTTTACTGACAAAAATAATTCTCCATATAATATAAGTGCTCCGCTAGATTATTTATCGCCACGGGCTATTAACAGGCGAACAAATCAAAATATTGGTATAAGTACACAAGATTTTCCGGTAAATAATAACTATGTAAATCAAATAAGTGCTTTGGGAGCCCAAATACTTAATCGGTCTAAGTGGCTTAATGCTGTTTCTATTTATTGTACCGATTCCGTTGTGCTGCAAAACATTCAGATGCTCTCATTTGTTCAAGGTGTAAACCCAGTAAAAAGAATAGCCCAGTTTCCTCTTGTTCCAAAATTAGAATCAGATTTTCAAGACGTTAACGAAGCCAAGCAAAGAAAATATATAACCATAAATAGCTCCTCATCAAATTTAAATTATGGAGCTTCACTAAATCAGGTTGCCATGTTAGGAGGAGACCTGCTACACTTTGCAGGGTTTAAAGGGGCCGGTAAAACTATTGCAGTAATTGATGCCGGGTTTGCTATTGCCGATCAATGTGAAACTTTTGATAGTTTGTTTGCCCATAATCAGATTTTAGGGACTTGGGACTTTGTTTCGGGAGACTCCAATGTATATGACGATCACTATCATGGCACTTATGTACTCTCAACTATGGCCGGAAACACTCCCGGAGAATTAATAGGAACAGCCCCCAAGGCTTCATATTGGCTGCTTCGAAGCGAAGATGCTCCAACTGAAAATTTAGTAGAAGAATTTAATTGGGTATGTGCTGCAGAATTTGCTGATAGTGTTGGAGTTGATATTATTAATTCCTCACTAGGCTATACCACTTTTGATAATCCATTGCAAAATCACACCTGGAACGATTTAAACGGAACAACCACTATGATTAGCATAGGAGCTGATATTGCTGCTGCCAAAGGAATCGTAGTATGTAACAGTGCCGGCAACAGTGGAGATGGATTTTGGAAAAAAATCTCTGTCCCTGCTGATGCTTTCAATATCCTGACAGTAGGTGCTGTTGATGCTAACGAAATTGTTGCCGGATTCAGCTCCAGAGGGAACACTGCAGATGGTCGTATAAAGCCGGATGTAGCTGCTCAGGGAGTGGCTACAGTTGGGCAATACCAACCGGGGGTGTATGCTACCGGAAACGGAACCTCTTTTTCAAGCCCATTAATAGCCGGTATGTGTGCCTCTTTGTGGGAAGCTCTTCCTGATTTAACGGCTGCCCAACTCATACAAAAAGTAAAAGAAAGTGCCAGCCAATATCTTAATCCCGATTCTTTAATGGGGTATGGTATTCCTAATTTTGCACAGATTTATACCACCGTTACCGGAAAAAAAATTGAGATACCACCTTACGATTCTTTAGTTTCGGTTTATCCCAACCCCTTTAACAACCAGCTTAGAGCCACCTATTTTTCCTCTAAATCACAAACCTTAAATATCTCTATATATAACGTGCTTGGTGAACAAATTATTAGTACGCAAATGTGGTGCGATTCTTTACATTATTATCAAATAAACATTCAAGTTCCTGAAAAAATAGCTCAGGGATTGTATTTCCTTGAATTGGGAACTAATGAAAAGAAACAAACGGTAAAGCTGATTAAAGAGTAGATTATCGATCACAATGTAATTCGAGTTTCTTTTTAAAAGCCCGCTCTATTAAGAAATCTTATTTTTGCCGGCTGTTAAATTTCGTCTTTATATTTGTTAAAAAAGAATCTAAATAAAGGTAGAACTATATCTTTACGCCTTTTCCTAAAATATATGCGATATATATATACTATTCCCCTCCTAATTTTAAGTATAACTCTTTGCTTAATTTCAACTCAAGTCCAAGCCCAAGTTGGAAACATTCGTGGGTTTGTTTATGAGGAAGAGAGTGGAGAGCCCGTAATTTTTACCTCTGTGTATCTTAAAGGAACAAATTATGGAATTCAAACAGATGTTAACGGTTATTTTTCTATCTCGAAACTTCCATCAGGTGCCTATACTTTAATGGTTACCACATTAGGGCATGACACCTTAACTGAAAAAATTAACCTAAAAGAAGGTGAAATTATTACGAAAAAACTTTATCTAAAAAAATCATCTGTTAAACTTAAAGAGCTTGAAATTTCGGCTGAAAAGAAAGAACAAATGACAGAAGTACGCACTTCAGTTACAAAGATAACACCACAAGATATTAAAAAAATACCTTCGGTTGGCGGAGAGCCTGATATTGCCCAGTATTTACAAGTACTTCCAGGTGTTGTTTTTACCGGTGATCAAGGTGGTCAACTGTACATCAGAGGAGGAGCTCCTGTTCAAAACAAAGTATTGCTTGATGGTATGATTATTTACAATCCTTTTCACTCCATAGGTTTGTTTTCCGTTTTTGATGCTGATTATATTCGTAATGCAGATGTTTATACCGGAGGCTTTGGGGCACAATATGGTGGACGTATTTCATCGGTAATGGATATTACTTCTCGCGATGGGAATAAAAAAAGGCTATCCGGAAAAGTTGGAGCCACTACATTTGGATCTAAAATTTTATTTGAAGGTCCTATAATTAAGGCAAAAGAAGATGGTGAAAGTTCTACATCTTTCTTGCTCTCTTATAAAAATTCATACTTGCAACAAAGCTCAAAAATATTTTATAACTACATTGACTCAGCCGGGCTACCTTATAACTTCCATGATTTTTATGGCAAAGTTTCTATTAATGCTAACAATGGTAGTAAGTTTAATTTGTTTGGCTTTAGTTTTAATGATATGGTAAACTATAAATCTACAAACAAAATAAATTGGTCTTCGAATGGAGTAGGCTCTAACTTTATAGTTTTACCTTCGGGCTCATCGGTACTTATTAAGGGAAATTTTTCGTACTCAAAATATGGTATAAACATGTCGCAAGGTAATGACTTACCACGCACCAGTAATATTGATGGGTTTAACTTAGGTTTGAATTTTACATACTTTTCTCGAAAAAATGAACTCAATTATGGTGTTGATGTTCTAGGTTTTAAAACCAAGTTTGATTATTATACGTTCAGATACAAAATTACCCAAGAGCAAAACACCTCAGAGCTTGCTGGATATTTTAAATATAAAATAATTGCCGGGAAATTGATTATTGATCCCAGTTTTCGTTTGCATTACTATGCCTCATTACGTGAAATATCACCTGAACCTCGTGTTGGTCTCAAATATAATGTTACTGATGTGTTTCGTATAAAAGCCTCCGCTGGACGCTATTCACAAAACCTTATAGCAGCTAATTCAGACCGTGATGTGGTTAATTTATTTTATGGCTTTTTATCCGGATCTGAAAATTTACCATCAACCTTTATTAAAAGAAACGGAAATGTTACTAAGGTAAATAGCAAGCTGCAAAAGGCCGATCATTATATTGTTGGTTTTGAGTATGACTTAACCCAACATTTGATGTTGAACATTGAAGCTTATGACAAAGAATTTATTCAGCTATCTAATTTAAATCGAAATAAAATTTTAGAAGATGTTGCTGATAACTTTAATAAACCTGACTCTATTAAAAAAGATTATATTATTGAAAATGGGTTTGCCCGCGGAATTGATGTGCTTTTAAAGTATGACTACAAGAAGCTTTATGTATGGGCCGTGTACTCTTTTGGGTATGTACGCAGGTGGGATGGGCAACAATTATACCCCCCACATTTTGATCGCAGGCACAGTATTAATTTAGTGGCATCTTATACCTTTGGAAAAAGGTTAAATTGGGAACTTGATGCACGTTGGAACTATGGATCAGGATTCCCCTTTACACAAACTCAAGGCTATTATGAGCTGCTTGACTTTCAAGGAGGTATTAATACAGACTACACAACATCTAATGGAACTATGGGGATATTATACGGAAAGCTAAATGGTCAAAGACTCCCCTCTTATCACCGTTTAGACATAAGCGTAAAGCGAAAATTTATTTTAAGCGAAAACTCCCTGCTTGAGGTAAATGCCGGAATAACCAATATGTATAATCGCTCCAATGTTTTTTATTTTGATCGTATAAGCAATAAAACTATTTACCAGTTACCTTTTATGCCTTCAGTAGGATTAAATCTTAGCTTTTAAGTATGCTATTAATGTAGTTTACTTTGTATCAAATTTATAAACTCGCTTCGTGTGGTTTCTTTAGTAAACTCACCTGTAAAGGCCGAAGTGGTGGTAACTGAATTTTGTTTTTGTATGCCTCGCATTTGCATACACAAATGACTGCACTCAATAACAACAGCAACCCCCAAAGGCTTTAAGGTGTTTTGAATACAATCTCTTATTTCGGTTGTAAGACGCTCCTGTACTTGCAACCTTCGGGCAAAAGCATCAACTACTCGGGGTAATTTACTTAATCCAACAATAAAGCCATTAGGAATATAGGCAATATGTGCTTTCCCAAAAAAGGGCAAAATGTGATGTTCGCATAGCGAATATATCTCAATATCTTTAACAATAACCATTTGTTTGTAGTCTTCCTTAAACATAGCACTGCGTAATATTTCTCCCGGGTCAATATCATACCCATGAGTTAGATACTGTATTGCTTTTGCTGCACGTAAGGGCGTTTTTAGTAAGCCTTCACGAGTAGGTTGTTCGCCTATTTCTTTTAAAATTTCATGATAGTCAGAAGCAATTTTATTCAACGATTCTTCATTATAAAGATCCGTTTTCTCATAACCTTCAGTGGTTTTTTTTGTTACATTTTTCTCTTTATCCATAAAATAATTTTATAAGGTACTGAATTAACTACAGTACAATATTAATCATCAAAGCAGAAAACACAAAAATATAATACAGTGCTCACAATTCTTCATCTAAACTATGTCTTGTTTTTTGTATTTTTAAAGCATGAAAATATTAATTGTAAGTGCTACCACTTTAGAAATAGCACCTTTGCTTAATGAGCTGGGTGTTGCTCCCAACCTGAACCATGGCCTTCATAAAGTGCACTCTATAAATAGTCAAATAGATATTTTAATTACCGGAGTGGGAATTCTTTTTACGGGTTACTACTTAGGCCAGGCGTTAAGCTCTGAAACTTATGATATAGCTATCAATACCGGAGTTGCTGGAGCTATTGACAGAGAATTAGAATTGGGCGAAGTGGTTCATGTTTGTACCGACTTTATTTATGAATTAGGTGCCGAAGACCAAGAACAATTCCTAAGCCTGAGCAACCTTCATTTATTGAGCGAAAAAGACCATCCCTACACCAACTTGGGAATAAACAATAGCTCTCCTGCTGTTATTCCATTATTAGAAACTTTAAAACAAGTGGATGGACACACGGTAAATAAAGTACATGGCTGTGTAGGCAGCATAACTGTAATGAAAACAAGAAGTAAAGCACAGGTTGAGACAATGGAGGGCGCAGCATTTTTATATGCTTGTATAAAAAACAATTTACCTTGTGTGCAAATAAGAGCTATTTCAAATTATGTTGAGCCTCGAAATAAAAATGCTTGGAAAATTTCATTAGCTATTTCAAGTTTAAATAATTTTTTGATTCAATGTTTAAAGAAAATCTAATGATTGTTGAACAACACTAGTTTAACGTGATTTTATTTTAAAAGAAAAAGGAACCTCCATATAGTAGTTAACAGGTTTTCCTCTGTACAATACAAATCCAAATTGATTTTTGTCCTTTATCGCTTTTATGAGTGCTTCTTCAAACCCCCAATCATGTTTTGTTAGAGCAAAAGTGTCGTGAATGCGCCCTCCTTTATCAATAAAAAAAGCCACTTTAACCATACATTGAATGCCTTTCTTTAAAGCATTTCCCGGATATACCACATTGTTTTCGAGATATTGATAAAAATGCTGAAGTCTTATTTTAAAATCTTCGTCAGTTGCAAAATAATTATAAACTGTATCCGATTCAGATATGCAAAAATCCTCTTCCAGTAAGCGTTGATTGACTATTAAAATACGCTTCTTCCCAAATTTGTTATCCCAAAACTGATAGGTTACGGAATTGCCCTTCAATATATCTTTCCCATTTATATCAAACATTTCCAAAACTGAGTCACGATCATTTATCCGGGTGCTGACAAGAAGCACTTTTTGGGTTGAGTAGAAAATAGTGTCGGTACTTTGTGCTTTTAAGAACAAACTATAAAACAAAAAAAATATAAAAAAAAACACTTTCAATTGGAGTAACTTATTAATGCCTTGAAAAAGGGAAATTTTTTCGTTCTAAAAGCCAAATAAAACTTACAAAAAATAACAATAAAAGGGTGTGTATTATCATTTTATTAGTAAAAGTTGAAATATCCATAAGCTTTGAAAACTGATAAAGCCCAATTGGCATTAAAATGTATGTAATTATTCGTTTGATATCGTAATTAATAGGATAATATTTTTGACCCTGAAAATAGCTTATCAGCATCATACCGGTATAACAAAAAAGGGTAGTTAACGCTGCACCATAATAGCCTAATTTAGGAATTAGTATAATATTAAAAACTATGGTAAGTATAGCCCCAAATAAACTAATACCGGCTCCGTAGCTTGTTTTATTAGTTAGTTTATACCAAATGGTTAAGTTAAAATATATACCTAAAAACCAATTTGCTAATAAGAGTATAGGCACTATTGATAGGCCGCTCCAATAGTTTTTACCAACAAAAAATTTTACAATATCTAAATAGAGCAAGGTCGTTAAAAAAATAATGGAACAAGCTATAACAAAATACTTCATAACATCGGCATAGAGTTGTGTCGCTTCACTTTTTTTAGCCTGACTAAAAAAAAAGGGTTCAGCAGCATACCGAAATGTTTGAATGAATATAGTCATTATAATACTGATTTTATAACAGGCTCCATAAATACCCGTTTCGGCCATTACGTTACTTCCGGCAGGTAAAAAATATTTAAGCATTACCCTATCGGCAGTTTCATTAACCATACCAGCTAAGCCCACAAACAATAAAGGCAGTGCATAGCGTATCAGTTCTTTCCACAATATTTTATCAAAACTAAATTCAATTTTAAACTCGGGTAGTAATAAAATTAAACTGGTAATACTGGCTACAAAATTTGAAATAAAAATATAGCCTACACCTATTTGAGGGTTGTAAAAATGCGCTATCCATGTTATATTTTTTTGGTATAAGTACGGGCACAACACTATAAAGAATAGGTTTAACCCTATATTAACGAAAATATTAATAAGTCTTATTGTTACAAATTTTACAGCCTTATTTTCTGCCCTTAATTTTGCAAACGGAATAGCAGTAACTGCATCAATGGCAATAATACTTACAAAGCAGAGGATATACCATGTGTGATCTGAATACGATAAAGCATCAGCCAGATGTTTATAAAAAACACTTCCTATGATTAGAAACACCGTAGTGCTTCCTAATATGGATAATAAAGCAGTTGTATATACTTGATTAGAATGAAATTCTTCTTTTTCTGAATATCGAAAAAAGGCTGTTTCCATTCCATAGGTCATAATAACAGCAAAGAATGATACGTAAGCATATAACTCGGTAACAACACCATATTGAGCAGGCAAAAAGGCATTTGTGTACAAAGGCACCAGCAGGTAACCAAGTAAACGCCCTACAATACTGCTTAGTCCGTAAACAGCCGTTTGAGAGGCAAGTTTTTTTATAGAGCTCAATTGCGAATAATTATGGTAACAGCAAAATAACTGATAAATACTTAAGGCAAAAACAGAAATCGTAATTAAATTTTAACCGTGTTTTGATTAAAACAATACAATACTTACTTTTCATTCTTAGCTCTATTCCAATATACATCCATTTCTTCTAAACTCATCTCCTCTAATTTCTTTCCATCATTTTTGGAAGCTGTTTCAAGATATTGAAAGCGTTTAATGAACTTTCTATTTGTTTTTTCTAAAGCGTCTTCGGGATTAATACCAACAAAACGGGCATAATTTATAAGACTAAAAAGTACATCACCAAACTCTGATTCTTTTTTTTCATTAGAAATGTTCTGATCTATTTCTGCTTTAAATTCACGCAGTTCTTCATTTACCTTATCCCACACCTGATGCGGTTCATCCCAATCAAATCCAACTGCTCTTACCTTTTCTTGAATACGTTGGGCTTTTATCATTGCTGGCAATGACACTGGAACACCGGCCAGTACAGATTTATTACCCTCTCGCATTTTTAATTTTTCCCAGTTTTCCTTTACATCGTTTTCATCTTTAACTACTGCTAATCCTCCGTCTGTTTGTATATTTCCATAAATATGTGGGTGTCTAAAAATTAGCTTTTCACATAAAGAATTAATTACTTGAGTTATGTCAAAATCATTTGTTTCAGAAGCTATTTTTGCATAAAAAACAATATGAAGCAACACGTCTCCTAGTTCTTTCTTTATCTCGTTTTTATCTGCTTTAACAATAGCATCACTCAGTTCATAAACTTCTTCAATGGTTAAATGCCTCAAACTTTCAAAAGTTTGTTTTTTATCCCAAGGGCATTGAGCTCGTAAATCATCCATAATCTTTAATATCCGTTCAAAGGCTAGCAATTCCGGTTTCATATTTGATAGATTTAAAAAGTATTTAGATTAAAGGTATAAAAAAACACCTTTGAAGCAATTTGTTCAAAGGTGTTTAAATAGCATGTTTTAAAATTAGCAAAAATGATCGTAGGCTAATTTCAGATTTTGGGCAATCATTTCAGCGCTTTTTCCTTCAATATGGTGGCGCTCAATAAAATGAACAAGCTTACCATCTTTAAATAAAGCCACTGAAGGCGAGGATGGTGGATAAGGAGCCATAAAATTGCGGGCTGCGGCAACTGCTTCGTTGTCAAATCCAGCAAAAACTGTAGCCAACTTAGCCGGCTTTTTAGCATTATTTAATGACAACACCACTCCCGGACGTGCTGTTCCTGCAGCACACCCACATACCGAGTTAACAAAAACCAACAAGGTGCCTTTTGACTCACGGATGGTTTTATCTACTACATCTGCACTGGTTAAATCTTCAAAGCCTACTTGTGTCATTTCGGCTTTCATCGGTTTTACTAATTGTTCTGGATACATTTTCGGTTAAAAGTTTAAAGTATAACAATAATTAAAATTAAGCATAAAGTATGCCTATGTAAAAATAATGCTAAATTGTCATTATTTCTTTTTCTTTTTGTTCTACGTGCTTATCTACTTTAGCCACATAGCTATCAGTCATAGTCTGAACTTTGGCCTCGGTTGATTTAATCATATCTTCTGGAACACCTTCTTTGTTCAGCTTCTTAAGTGTTTCATTAGCATCACGTCTTAAATTACGCAAAGTAACCTTACACTGTTCGGCTTCATTTTTTGCTTTTTTCACCAGTTCCTTTCTTCTTTCTTCTGTTAATGGGGGCACCATTATGCGAATTAGAACGCCATCGTTTTGAGGATTAAATCCTAAATTGGCAGCCAAAATAGCTTTTTCAATAGGCGTAATACTGGCCTTTTCCCATGGTTGAATTACTAAAGTACGCGCATCGGGTGTGCTTATACTGCCTACATTGTTTAAAGGAACATAAGAACCATAGTATTCAACCTGAATGTTTTCAAGTATTGCGGGGTTTGCTTTTCCTGCACGTATTTTAATAAGTTCGCTCTCTAAATGATTAATGGATTTTTTCATCTCATTTTCAGTTGTGTCTAAGCAAACCTTTATTTTTTCTGTACTCATAGTAAATTTTATTAAACTAATTTCAAAGCTTACAAAATTATTCCATTTCTACTAATGTACCTAATTTTTCACCAGCTACCAGCTTAAATAAATTTCCTTTTTTGTTCATGTCAAATACAACAATGGGAAGTTTGTTTTCTTTACATAGTGTAAAAGCTGTCATATCCATTACATTGAGTCCCTTTTTGTAAACCTCTTCAAAGTTTATTACATCATACTTTACAGCTGTATTATCTTTCTCGGGGTCGGCAGAATAAATACCATCAACCCGTGTGCCTTTTAAAATAACATCAGCCTCAATTTCAATAGCTCGTAACGAAGCAGCCGAATCGGTTGTAAAATAAGGATTACCCGTTCCTGCACCAAAAATTACTACGCGTCCTTTTTCAAGGTGCCTTACTGCTCTTCTACGTATAAATGTTTCAGCTATTTCTTCCATTTTTATGGCACTTAGCAAGCGTGTAGCAATACCCAACCTCTCCAAAGCACTTTGCAAAGCCATGCTGTTAATTAAAGTGGCCAACATCCCCATATAATCACCTTGTACCCGGTCCATCCCTCCTTCTTCGGCTTGTATTCCTCTAAATATGTTTCCACCACCAATAACTATGGCAACTTCTAACCCACTTTCAACCACCTCTTTAATGTCTAAAGCATATTGCTCCAATCTTCTATTGTCAATCCCGAATTGCTTATCGCCCATCAGGGACTCTCCGCTAAGTTTTAGTAGTACTCTTTTATATTGCATATTGTTAAGGTTTATAAATATCAAAAAAAAAGAGAGAATTAATTTCTCTCTTTTTTATTACAAACAATTTATCCTAAGGCTATCCTGCCAAATCCGGTTGCTGTAAGCCCTTTATCACTTTCGTCCATGTACTGGGCTACAGTTTTCTTATTATCCTTAATAAACTCTTGATTTAGCAAGGTATTCTCTTTGTAGAATTTATTTAGCTTTCCTAAAGCAATTTTCTCAAGCATATCTTCCGGTTTTCCTTCTGCTCTTGCTTGCTCTTTTCCAATTTCTATCTCACGCTGTAATGTACTGGCATCTACGCTATCTTTATCCAAAGCAACAGGAGCCATTGCAGCGGCCTGCATAGCTACATCACGCATGGTTTGCTCGTTCGATGCTTTATTAAAACCAACAATAGTAGCCACTCGGTTACCCGGATGGTTATAAGCCACAACACAAGGCGCATTTACAAACTCATATTTCCCCAATTCAATTTTCTCTCCTATTTTACCAATATAATCGGTAATATGTTCAGCTATACTTCTGCCATCAATAGTTAAAGCTTTTAAAGCTTCCAAATTAGCAGGTTTGTTGTTTATTGCTGTATCAATTATTTTATTGGCAAAGGCAGTAAAGTCGGCATTAATGGCAACAAAGTCTGTTTCGCAATTTAAGGAAATACTGGCTCCAAAAGTATGATCTGCAGAAAGTTTAGCAATAACATACCCTTCTTTGGCCTCGCGGTCGCCACGATTGGCAGCCACTTTTTGTCCTTTTTTTCTTAAAATATCTACTGCTTTTTCAAAATCTCCTTCAGCTTCGGTAAGTGCTTTTTTGCAATCCATCATGCCGGCACCGGTTTGAGTGCGTAGTTTATTTACATCAGCAGCAGTAATATTCACAGTAGTAGATGACATGTTTTTCTTAATTTTAATGATTTATTTTCTTGCTCTTCTTGGTTTACGATCTGTTGCAGGCTGGTCTGTTCCTTCCACTGCTACAGTAGTTTCCGATATTTCTTTTTCGTTTTCTTCGTCTTTGTCTTTATCCACTTTTCTTTCTGAGAGACCTTCCTGAATGGCTTTAACTACAGTATCCATAATTACTTGTACCGATTTTGAAGCATCGTCATTGGCTGGAATAGCAAAGTCAACAAAGTTTGGATTTGAGTTTGTATCAACAATGGCAAAAGTGGGGATATTTAATCTGCGAGCCTCAGCAACAGCAATATGTTCTTTGCTAATATCTACAATAAACAGGGCAGCCGGAAGGCGCGATAAATCGGCCACGCTACCTAATGTTCTCTCCAGTTTTTCTCTTTCGCGGCTAATTAATAAGCGTTCTTTTTTATTAATATTGGCCCAAGTGCCGCTATCGGCCGCCATTTTATCAATAGTGCCCATTTTTTTAATAGCCTTTCTAATCGTAGCAAAATTGGTTAACATACCACCCGGCCATCTTTCGGTAACAAAAGGCATATTAATATTTTTTACGCTATTGGAAACAACATCTTTAGCCTGCTTTTTAGTGGCTACAAACATTATTTTTTTACCCGATTTAGCTATTTGTTTTAAGGCTTCACATGCCTCATCCAACTTGGCAGCAGTTTTATGTAAATCAATAATATGGATGCCGTTTTTTTCCATAAAAATGTAAGGTGCCATAGCCGGGTTCCACTTGCGGGTGAGGTGCCCAAAATGAACACCTGCTTCTAAAAGGTCATTATAATTTGCTCTTGACATGAGTTGATTTGAAATTTCTTAATAAATATTGTTGAAAGGTAAAGTTTAACGTTTGCTAAACTGAAATCTCTTACGAGCTTTCTTTTGTCCTGGTTTTTTGCGTTCCACCATTTTAGGATTACGGGTAAGTAACCCTAAAGGCTTAAGCATGGTGCGGTTTTCGCCATTCATTTCTACCAGTGCCCTGGAAATTGCCAAACGTACTGCCTCAGCCTGACCGGTAATGCCTCCACCATCAACATTCACTTTAACATCATAGTTTCCTAAAGCATTACATGCAGCAAAAGGTTGATTAACTTTTGCCTGAAGGGGGCCGGTTTTAAAATAATCTTTGAAATCGCGGTTATTTACGGTTATAGTCCCGTTTCCAGCCTGTACATATACTCGTGCTACGGCTGTTTTTCTTCTACCAATGGTATTCGTTACGTCCATTTTTATTATTTAATAGTATTTAGTTTAACCAAAGTTGGTTTTTGTGCTTCATGCGGATGCGATGTGCCTGCATAAACAAAAAGATTACGCTCTAGGGCGCTTCCAAGGCGAGTTTTAGGAATCATCCCATGAACTGCTTTTTCAATAATTCTTGTTGGGTGTTTGGCTAATAACTCTTGTGGACTGGTAAATCTTTGCCCTCCCGGATAACCAGTATGCCTAACATATTGTTTATCTAATAATTTATTTCCGGTAAGTTTTACCTTTTCGGCATTAATGATAATTACATTATCGCCACAATCCACATGAGGAGTGTATTCAGGCTTATTTTTACCACGTAAAATTTTGGCAACTTTTGATGATAAGCGACCTAAAACTTCATTCTCGGCATCAATTAATATCCATTGCTTGTTTACTGTAGCCTTATTGGCTGAAACGGTTTTGTAACTTAAACTATCCACTTTATTCTTAATTTAAAAATTATGTTTCCCAACGAAAAGAGGGGGTGCAAATGTAAAAACATTTTTTGGTTTAGCCAAAATAATGTCCTCTAAATTTGTTGAAAACTTAAGTTTTACGTTAATAAGTTGTAAATATATGAAAATCAGCAGAGTAAATAGAGAATGTAGCTAAAATTATGAGATTTGTACTAAAAAATAGAAAATAATTTTTGGGAGAATGTTCTATTTAATTACAATTTTTCCCATTTGATGACCATTTTTTGTATGGACTGATAAATAATAAATTCCTGTGGCTAATTGACCTTTATTTATTCTAACCCACTCTGAATTAACTCTTGTATAGGGAACCTCAACATGCTGTAACAAGCTGTTGTACAATTTAAAATCTAATATTATATTATTAGGTATTTGAAAATTTATAGTTTGCTCGGTAGCTGGATTAGGATAAATTAATAATTCATACGGGGGTACTTTTATATCTTCCATCCCAGCAGCCGTATTAACCACCGGGAAAATTGCAAAATCAACGCTTAAAGGCCAATTGTATTTTAGTGTAAACCAGTTACCTGATGCATCTTGTTCCCATGATTGCTCTCTAGAACCACTATTCCCATCGGTATTGGTATATAAAGCTACGGTATCTGTTGAAAACATCTTTTCGAAACTAATACCTATCGCAAAAATACTGTCGGTAAATAAGGGATTAGGAAAACTCAGTGTATTTCCGTTTGTTGTATCTATATCAGCAACTTTTAAGGAGTCGCGATAAAAAATCGTTCCCGGACATGAAACATTGGAACTTAACGAATTGCGCCCTAGGTTATCAAGATGGTAAAAGTTTATATAAACCAATGAAGAATCATTTAACGACTGGTAGTTTTTATATCCAAAATGCAAAAGAACGGCATAAATATTACATAAGTTTTCTGCGTGAAACTCCTGAACTTTGGCTTTATCCAGATAAGCATTATTTCCCGAAGCAAAACCACCACCCGGAGATGGATAAAGTTTATACGAAATGCTGTCAAAATAAATTTTATTTAAGGTGTCATTATCTGTCATTTCACACCTAGCTGCTGTACTAACATGAGTATGTAATAGACCAAAAACCAAAAACAGCAAAAACTTTATAAAATAATTCATATATAATAAGTAAAAACGTACAAAAATAATAAAAGCTCACCAATGGTGAGCTTTTATTATTTTAAGTCAAAGTTGCTTATTTTGTTACAAACATTTTCTTTGTTACACTCTGACCATTGCAAGTTAAAGTGTAGTTATAAGCACCAGCAGCAAAATCATCAGCACTTAGTACAATATTGTGTGTACCTGCACTAACGTTTTGGTTCTCTAAAACCTTCACAATACGTCCGGTAATATCAGTTAGGGTAAAGTTTACGCTAGCTGATGTATTAATGGTATATTGGATTGTAGTTTGGTTGTTAAAAGGATTGGGAGCATTTTGACTTACCGTAAGATTTGAACTTGCTAATTCGTTTACACCAGCGTTATTCGCTTCGGTAACAACAAATTCGTCAATATATAATACATCCATATCATTAGCATTATGCTGAACTGCAAAATATACTTGAGTGCCTGTGGTAATACCCCAAACAGGAGCTGATCTTTGAACCCAAGTAGTATCAGTGGCATAAGTAGGAGAGTTAGGCCCCGCATCTGTTTTTGTAAACAATACAGTTCCAAGAGGAGCACCATTCTCAAAATCAATTGATGTAGGTTCTGTTCCGCTTATGGAGTTAACTACCCAAACCTTGTAGCCATCGCGATATGATGGGTTTGTTCTATCATACCATGAAATTTCTGCTCCGGCTGCAGGTATAGTTACAGGACCAAACATAGCCCAATTGTTAGCTTGCCCTGCAGGGTTAAACCAAGAAGTAGCCGAAATAAAGTATGCTGAATCAACTGCTGGATCTTCCCATGGGTGATAGAAATTATCGCCAGTTGGTTGTCCAAGTGCATTCGTATCTGCCGTTGTACTGTAATAAAGAGCCCAATCAATAGGAGCACCAGCATTATTAGTTGTTAACCCATCTACATCTTCAGTCCAATAACCAAATGCTGCAGCATCATCAGTATTAGTAAGAGCTGCACCCGGAAAAGGAAAATACATTACTGTATCTCCGGCAGCTCTATTATTGTTTAATAATGTTGTTTGAATTGATTTTTGTGCTTTTGTAATTGGGGTTAGATTCCCGATTGCTCTGGTTTGTCCAAAAGCAGTTGTAAATCCAAAAGACAAAGCTAAGAGCGGTAAGTAAATTTTCTTCATTGTTTCTTTTTATAGATTAATAATGGTACAAATGTAAAAAAATCATCTTCAAAAAATAATTTATTTATTGTTTTAACAATTCAATAGGATATAACAGTTTATGTTTTTAGACTTTTTAATCACAAAGGTATCTTTTTGTAAAGTGAGATAGATTTAGTACTTTAGCCTCTTCATAAAAAACAACCTGCTATGTTAAATATTGTATTGTTTGGCCCTCCTGGAGCCGGAAAAGGAACTCAGTCTGAAAAGCTTATTGCCGCATTTAATCTTATTCACTTATCAACCGGAGATTTGTTACGCTCTGAAATTGCCCAGCAAACTACACTTGGGGTTAAAGCAAAATCGCTTATGGATAAAGGAGAACTGGTTCCTGACGAAGTTGTTATCGGGATGATTAGTTCTAAACTTAGTGAAAACAAACAAGCACAAGGATTTATTTTTGACGGATTCCCACGTACTGTTCCACAAGCCGAAGCATTAGACCAACTCTTAGCAGAGCATGGCACTTCCATTACGTGCATGTTGGCCTTGGAGGTGGATCAAGAAGAACTTACAAAACGTTTGCTGCTTCGTGGAAAAGATTCCGGTAGAGTTGATGATCAGAACGAAGATATTATTCGCAACCGAATAAAAGAATACAATAATAAAACTGCACCTTTAAAAAGTTTTTATAGTAGCCAACAAAAATTTTATCCTGTACA
The DNA here is from genome assembly GCA_963169745.1 of Bacteroidota bacterium. GTDB lineage: Bacteria > Bacteroidota > Bacteroidia > UBA4408 > UBA4408 > CAIKXD01. Next base: position 153,111 of record CAUJCU010000021.1, on the reverse strand, counting down.
CGGCATAGGTGGTGTTGATGATATTTTTAAGGCTCTTTGCGCTCAAATAAAAGTAGTTTATCAAGCGCACTAATTTTTATTATTAAATTCTATTTGTTTTAACCTTTATGTCTGAATCTAATTTTGTTGATTATGTAAAAATAATGTGTCGTTCGGGTAAAGGGGGTGCCGGCTCGGTACATTTACACCGTAGTAAATTAACTGCTAAAGGAGGCCCTGATGGTGGTGATGGTGGCCGAGGAGGGCATGTAATTGTAAAGGGGAACAAGCAGCTTTGGACCTTGCTGCACTTAAAATATCGTAAACATGTTATTGCCGAGGCCGGTGGCCATGGTGGAAGTGCTCTAAAAACAGGAGCTTCGGGAAAAGATGAATACCTGGAAGTTCCACTAGGTACAGTAGCCCGTGATGCTGAGAGCGGAGAAATAGAATTTGAAATTACGGAAGATGGTCAAGAAAAGGTTTTAGCTCAAGGTGGCCGCGGAGGAAAAGGAAATTATCATTTTAAAAGTGCCACCTTTCAAACACCTCGATTTGCACAGCCCGGTGAAGAAGGTCAGGAAAGCTGGAAAATCTTAGAATTAAAAGTACTGGCTGATGTCGGATTAGTGGGATTCCCAAATGCTGGAAAATCTACACTGCTTTCAAAACTTTCGGCTGCTAAACCAGAGATTGGAAACTACCCCTTTACCACACTTACCCCACAATTAGGGATTGTTAAATATCACGAATATAAATCTTTTATTATGGCTGATATTCCTGGAATTATTGAAGGGGCACACCATGGTAAAGGCCTTGGGCATCGCTTTTTAAGGCACATTGAACGGAACTCGGTATTGCTTTTTATGATTGCTGCCGATAGTATAGATATTTCTAAAGAGTATCAAATTTTACTTCATGAGCTGGAGCAGTTTAACCCCGAACTTCTGGATAAAAAAAGGATTCTAGCCATTTCAAAATGTGATTTATTAGATGCAACACTCGAGTCTAATATAAAAAAAGCACTACCTGATATCCCTCATATTTTTATATCATCTCATACGCAATATCATTTAAAAGAACTTAAAGATTTGCTTTGGAAATCTTTAAACTAAAATAACTATGGCTTTTATCAATAGAGTTATTAGCTGGGATCATTCCTTGTTTTTGTTTTTGAACGATTCTCATCATTACTTGCTTGATATGATTATGCCTTTACTAAGCAAAACACTTTTTTGGTCTCCTTTGTTTTTATGGTTGCTTTTTAAGCTTTACCAAAAGTATCATTCGGCTGTTGGAATTATTTTAGTATGTACTGTAATGCTGATATGGTTCACGGATCAAAGTGCTAATTTGTGTAAAAACATGGTACAACGCTACCGTCCAACACACCATCCAGAACTTCAATTTTTAGTTCATACTGTAAATGGGTATCGGGGTGGACTGTATGGTTTTTTCTCTAGTCATGCCGCCAACTCATTTGGTGTAGTTACTTTTTGTTTATTATTATTAAAGCCCTCAAAAAAATATTTGAAAATAATCTTAATTTTATACGCTTGTTTAACCTCATACAGCAGAATTTACCTGGGAGTGCACTATCCTTCTGATATCATTACCGGAGTTTGTTATGGCGTTTTAACAGGGTTTTTATTTTATAATTTAACTCAAACACTTTTAGAAAAATGGTACATAAAATTTCCCCCTCCAAAACCTTAGCTCTTGTGTGGTTAAGCACTTCTTTATTTTCAATTGATGTATGGGGGCAAAAACCTAAACTTGTTGTGGGTATTGTTGTAGATCAAATGCGTGTAGATTACTTATATCGCTATCAAAGTAAGTTTGGCGAGGGTGGTTTTAAAAAATTAATGAATGGCGGATTCTTTAATAAAAATACGAACTATAACTATGTCCCTACCTATACCGGACCAGGCCATGCCGCAATTTTTACCGGAAGTACTCCTCGTATTAACGGAATTATTTCTAACGATTGGTACGACAAAAAAACTGGAAAAAATATATATTGTACCCAAGATGATAATGTAATTGCTGTAGGCAGTACGAGTAGTGCCGGAAAAATGTCACCCCGCAATATGTTTACTACTACAATTGGTGACGAACTTCGCTTGGCCACCAATATGAAAGCAAAAGTAATTGGTATATCACAAAAAGACCGTTCCTCCATATTGCCAGCCGGTCACATTGCGAATGCCGCTTATTGGTATGATGGGAGTAATGGAGCCTTTATTAGTAGTACTTTTTATATGAGTAAATTACCCGACTGGGTGCTTGCTTTTAACAACAAGAAATTAGCTGAAAAATATCTTTCGCAAGATTGGGTTACACTTTTGCCACTAACAAGTTATACTGAAAGTATAGCTGATGACAACCCTTATGAAGGGAAATTTAAAGGGGAATCAAAACCCGTTTTCCCTCATAAATTAGCCGAATTAAAAGATAAAAATAATGGATTGAATATGCTACGTGCTACTCCTTTTGGAAACACATTAACCAAGGAATTTGCTATTGAAGCCATAAAAAACGAGCAACTTGGAGCACATGATGTTACCGATTTTTTAAGTGTAAGCTTTTCGAGCACCGACTATGTAGGACACCAATATGGTATAAATGCTATTGAAACAGAAGACACATACCTTCGTTTAGATAAAGATTTAGAAGAGTTGCTTGTGTTTATTGAAAAGCAGATAGGGAAAGAGAATGTTTTAATTTTCTTAACTGCCGATCATGGTGGAGCTCATAATGCTGCTTATTTAAAAGATTTAAAAATACCTGCTGGATATGTTAATGAAAAAATGCTTGAAGATTCAATGAAAGCCCATTTGAAAAAGGTTTTTAACGATACTTTAGTGCTTAAATACAGCAACAATCAGTTCTTTTTTAACCACCAATCCATAGCAAATAAAAAACTAGACTTGCAAACTGTATGCAACGAGGCTGCTCTATATGCCTTGCAATTAGAGGGAGTAGCTAATGCCTATACGGTATTTGATATTCGCTCTTCTTCTACTTCCAGTGATGTGTCTTTGGGTCGTATATTTATGGGGTATAATGATTTAAGAGGTGGTGATGTGGTGCTAAATTATTTACCTGCCTATCTAGATTTTCATAAAACAGGAACCACACATGGTGCGGCATACACTTACGATACACATGTTCCATTAATATGGTATGGATGGAAAATTGAACACGGTTCTTCTTATGAACCGGTAAATATTTCTGATATTGCCGTTACTGTAGCGGCTTTGTTAGATATTTCATTCCCCAATGGGAGTGTTGGAAAACCTATTAAGGATATAGTGAAGTAAAAGAAATAAAAAAGATTTATTGGATTTTATTTACAAAACTGCTCTAAAAGCGGAGATACCGCTTTATATCCATATTTTTTTGCTTTATATAAATCTTCACAAGCGCCTATGTTATCCTTTAGTTTAATTTTAGCTTGGGCACGCAGAGCAAATGCCATCTCATAATCACGATTATTTTCAATGGCTTTGTCACAATCCTTTATTGTTCCATGATAATCTTCTAAAAAGAACTTACACTCACCGCGACTGTAATACACTTCCGAGTCCTTAGGCCTAAATTTTAATATTCGTGTAAAATAATTAGCCGCTGTACGATAAGTTTTTTGTTTGTATTTAATTTCTGCCAGATATTCCCATGCTTCTTCTGAATCACGACTGTTGGGGCTTAGTGTTACTATTTTCAAAAAATCTTTTTCGGCTGCATCATAATTTTTCATGTTCAAATAGGTCTTAGCCCTTTCTGTATAAGCAAAAACATCATTAGTATCAATGTCTTTAGCTGCTGTAAAATCTGAAATGGCTCCGCTAAAATCATCTAAAGCATCTTTAGCAATACCTCGATATATATAGGCATCTGCTAATTTAGGGTTTAATTGTATGGCATAGGTAAACTGCTCAACGGCTGACTTATAGTTTTTCTTTCTGTAATGCCTTATACCACTATCTTTATATTGATTATCGGTTTGTGCTAATACAGTTGTCACACAAAAAAACATGGCAAAAAAGGTAGTTATTGTCTTCATATTAACATATCTTAAAATGAACTTTAAGTAAATTAACAATAATTATTTTTTATCTCCAAATAAAAATGGATTAGCATAGCTTTTTGTTCCGTTAAATGCATAATAAAGGTCGTTAAATCGCTCTTGTTCGCTAAGATAAAAAATCTGATACCCAATACTTTGATAGTAATTCAGCATTTGGGGGCTTAAATAAAAGGCAAATTTTACCCGATTTCGTTCTTTTGTTTCCATTTGCTCAATAAGAATTTGGTTAAACCACCACCCACAAATAACAACAGCGGGATAATTAATTTCTGCAGTTTTATCTAACACGGCACGAGTATATTTTAATTTATGAATTCGTTTCGTGTAATCGTTACGAATAGGGCTTCCTAAAATATCAAAAAAAATTTCCTGATTATTTACTGTTTTCTTTAATGCCCATTGGGAGTATTGCGAACCTCTATAAGCATCTGTTAAATTAATGCTCATAAAAAAAGAGGAGAGCGTAACAAGGATACAAAAAGCAGTGAAGTGTTTTTTGTTAAGCACTTGCCCAAGCCATAAAATACCAAAGGGAACAATAAGCATAACATAAGCAGATTTTTGAGGGAGCATCAAGTACGACCATAGTTGCATAAAAACCAAACTTAGAAATAAAAAGTGATCAATAGGCTGTGCTTTTTTGTAAGCACGTTTAATCAAAATATAGAACAACAGAAAAATCCAAGTTAAAGTAGCAGGCAAGCCCCAAACTCCTATGGTGGCTTTATAAACTATCTTTAAAAAAGAAGGATAAGGAAATTGGTCAGAATAAGTAAAGAAGCCCATACCATACACTTGAATAACAGGGGCATAACATAAAAGTGAAACAGCACCCGTTAGAGCACAATACAGTACAATCTTTTTTATTTTTTGTGATGAAGTGTGCCCAAAAATCCACCCTAAAAAAGGAGGTAATAGAATTATAGAATTTATTCGGCAGCCAATAGCTAAGGCCAGCAGGATTGCTGAAAAAGTAAAGCGATGATGGATTAAAGCATAAAAGGAGGCCAACGAAAACATTAAAGCCCACAAATAATCAACCGTGCACGTACTGTTTATGTAAACAACAGGTGTAAAAGCTAAAGCAATTGCGCCCCATCGGTAATTTTCAATTCCTAATTTCTTTAAAGATAAATAAAAGAACAAAAAAGCAAGCACGCTACAAAGAGCTGAAAATAGATTATACAACCATGCTCCATAGCCCCAAAACAAGCTGTACACAAACTCATTTACAGGATGTCCGGGTAAGCGTGAAGCCTCCATAATCCCGTACAGATGTGTGTGATAAGCTGCTACAGCAATTCCCCAACTGTCTTCTTCTACCCCATAGCCTGCATTTAAAAAAGGGAAGCGCGAGAGCAAAACGACAACTGCTAAAAGGATCAGAACCCCTGTCTCTTTTTTAATTATATCCCTAATCATAACACCTATTATAACTGCTTTGTTGGGCAATACCCTCACTGCACTTTTTTAACCACTAATTGTATTGTAGAGCGACTGCGTTGTTCTAATAAAACATGCTTATTTTGAGTAATCTTGTGTATAGCTCCAGCATCATAATGTCGTATAGTATAAAGTTCAACATCATCATTATATCTCAAGTAAAAGCTTTCTGATAAGTGTTTAGCTAATTCCTTACTTTTTTCGTTATTATCAACACACAGTGAAAAGCTAAGTGCCGAATTTTGCATGACATTTACTTTTACTCTATACAAGGCTAGCAAACCTAATATTTTACTGATGTTTTCCTCAACTATAAAGGAAAAATCTTTACTCGAAATACTAAATAATATTTGGCTAGGTTTATAAATATAGCAAGGCACAAGTTGTGTTGCCGGTCTATTATCAATGGTTGTTCCCGGCTGATGCGGGTGAATAAAAGAGCGAACATATAAAGGTATGTTTTTATTTTGTATGGGCTTAATTGTTTTGGGGTGTAACACTGTAGCACCATAATATGTTAGCTCAACAGCATCATAATAATTAAGATGCTTGAGCAATAAGGCATCATTAAATTTTTTAGGATCGGCATTCATCACTCCGGCAACATCTTTCCAAATAGTTAGTTGCTCTGCGTGGTTCAGATAGGCCATAATTGAGGCTGTATAATCAGAGCCTTCTCGTCCAAGCGTAGTTGTATAATTTTCGGAAGTGCATCCAATAAAACCCTGTGTAACACAAATAGTATTTTGACCACTAAAATAATCCTGAAAATACCTTTGGTATAACTTTGTTGTTTCTTCCCAATCAACAACAGCCTCCCGATAACTTTCATCTGTTCTTAGAAAATCACGCACATCAATCCAGCGATTGGGTAAACCCTTATAATTTAAGTAAGCACTTATAATTTGAGTAGAGAAAATTTCACCAAAACTAACAACCTGATCGTAAGTATGGTCATAACTTTGCTCTGGATCGTGATCAAGTATCCACTCCAATTCCACAAATGAATTGTGTAAATCATCAAATATTTTATACTTGTCTGAGTCAAACAACTCATGCAAAATAGAGAAATGAAATGATTGAATTTCTAAAAGAAGCGCTTGGGTTTTGTTAGGATTTTTATAAAGTGCTTGAGTAAGAGCTTCCAAAGCATTGGTTGTTTTTCCCATAGCCGAAACAACTACAAACAAATTTTGGTTGGAATAGTCTTGTAGTATTTGTACTACATTTTTTACTGCGTCAGCATCCTTTACTGAAGCCCCTCCAAATTTAAAAACCTTCATGGTACCTGAATTTATTTACTGATCCGAATTGCAGAACGCCTTTTTATACGCTACAATATTAATCCATTTTTTTACAAAAAACCGATGATTTTACTTTGTATTTATAATTATCTACTTTTCCTGTATATGATGATTTCTTAAATGAAAAAATGCTTTAAATTGCTTCTTCTGATTTCTAAAGTCTTGCCCAGTTACTTGTTTTTATATACCTTTACTCAAGTTTTGTTGTGCTTTTACCTTGCTTTCTTATCAATAATAAACCTTAATGTTTTAAAACCCTATTATAGAGTGATCTTTTTTACCCTCCTGAATTTCAACTGATGCAAAAAAAGAAAATAATGACAGTTGTAGGCGCACGCCCTCAGTTTATTAAATGTGCTGCTTTAAGTAAGGAACTTCGTACTTTCTTTGATGAAATTATTGTTCATACGGGTCAGCATTATGACACAGAATTGTCAGGAGATTTTTTTTTGGAACTTCAAATTCCACAACCTGATTTTAACCTAAGTTCAGGGCAAAAATCAGGAATAGAACAGATTGCCGACATCATGGTAAAACTGAACGCTGTAGTACAAAGTGAAAAACCTGATTGTATCGTTATTTTTGGCGACACCAACAGTACCGCTGCTGCGGCTATTGTAGCTGTAAAAAATCAGATTAAATTAGCACATATTGAAGCCGGAATGAGAGAATTCGATAAAACAATTCCTGAAGAAAGTAATAAACTTATTGCCGATATTTTGACCGATTATTACTTTTGCCCAACTCCTGCTGCCGTAGGCTGGCTCAAAGAAATGGGAATAACCCAACACGTTTTTCAAACCGGAGACATTATGATTGATCTAATGGTTCGGTTTAGCAGCAAAATAAGCAACAATACAGCTATATTAACCCGTTTTAAATTAATTGCTCAAAAATATATTTTTGCTACCTGCCACAGAGCTACTAATACTGAAAACAAAAACCATTTGGAACAAATACTCAAAGCATTTATACAACTAGATATACCGGTTGTTTTTCCAATGCACCCCAGAACTATGAAAGCAACTAAAGCGTTTCGTTTAGATGAATTAATAAATCATAAAAATATTATTCTTTGTGAACCATTAGGCTATTTTGACACTCAAAGTTTAATAAAAAATGCAGCTATGGTTATTACCGACTCCGGAGGAGTTACTAAGGAGTGCTATTTTTATGGAGTGCCTGGGATACTTATTGATAAACAAACCGAATGGATTGAAACCGTTGCTGAAGGCTGCAATATACAAGCCGGGCCTCATACCAAAAAAATTTTGGAAGCATATCATACACACAATATTCGCAAACCCTCTTTTAAAGGCAACCATATCTTAGGAAATGGTAGCGCAGCCCGTAAAATTGTACTTAAGCTCAAAGAATTACTGAATTAAAAATATATTTGTTCCGACCTTTATTTGCCTGAATAGTATATATTGTCGAATTAACAATTCCGGAAGTATGACGCAAGAGAACCACCAAAAGAAAACTAAAGTGCTTATTTTAAGTTATTTCTTTCCTCCGTGTAATATTACCGCTTCGCAGCGCGCTTTAAGTTGGGCAAAATATTTATCAAACTATGGGTTTTACCCAATTGTTGTTACCCGTAATTGGGAACGCCCTGTACAACTACCAACGGATTTACATTATAATACACAACCCGAAATTATTCATGAACAATTTGGCACCTATGAAGTATATTACCTCCCTTACAAACAATCATTTCGCGATAAATTATATACCTTTAAAAACAAAGGAAAATTCTTACGAATAAGGCAGGTACTTACCTTTTGGGAGTTATTTATGCAAAACTTTTTTGATTTTGTTATTCCATTTCATAATTTCTATACTTTTTCGAAGCATTATCTTTCCCGAAATAAAGATATTAAATTGATGATTGTTACCGTAAATCCCTATGTGTTATTCAAATTTGCCCATAAACTCAAGAAAAAAATTCCTTATTTAAATTGGGTAGCTGATTATCGTGACGATTGGAATACTCGATTGGAGTCACATTGGTACAACAACTATCCCTTCTTCAAAAAATGGATGGCTTCAATCGAAAAAAAATCAGAAATTAAATGGACCTCAACAGCCTCTTTCATAACCTCTGTATCAGAATTTAACACCTATAAAATAAGTCATTTTTTGAATAAAAATGGAAAAACTATTTACAACGGTTTTATACCTGAAGATTTTGAACAGTTCAGCAAATCAAAACAGTACGACACTTTTAATATTACCTTTAATGGTACTATGATAGAGATGCAAGAAATTGGTATTTTTATAAATGCACTTAGGAAATTAATTGTAGAATATGCTGATAAAACAACTATAAAAATTAATTTTATTGGCACCGGATTCAATGTGTATCAGGAAATGAAAATTCGTGCATTGATGGAAGGCTTTGAAAAAAATCTTAATATTACTCATAGAATTCCACGCAAAAAAGTAATTGAAATACAAATGCGCTCTCAGGTATTGTTATTAGTTTCATACGGCTCTGTGCGTGGTATTACAGGAACCAAAACATTTGACTACTTGGCTACCGGAAAACCAATTATTCTCTGCCCTTCTGATCATGATATTTTAGAACGTATTGTAAGTCAAACACAACAAGGTATTATTTGTGACACCGAAGAAGAGTCGTACAAAGCTTTAAAAAAGCTACTCGATGAGTGGTTGCAAACCGGTAAAATTTTTATACAAACAAACCAAGAAGCAATAGATTTTTACACCCGGAAAAAGCAAACAGAAATTTTAGCTCATAATCTGCAAAGGTTAGTGCATTAGCTATTAAACAAAAAGCATATATTTGCATAAACTAATACTAAATAAGTAAAATTTATTTTATGAAGAAAATACTTCTTATGGTATTGCTTGCCAATCCATTTTTTGTTTTTGCACAAAGCAACCCAACTCCTTATAATTTAAGTAGCAATACTTATACGTTCACACAATGGGATAGTACTGCTAATATCAACCCGGCACTCAGTTACCCTCCCAATATGATATTTCATACCACTGGAACTTCAGATCAAGGTGAAAACGGACAAGCCAATGGCGACTGGGCATGCACTTACGATTTACAGACAGGACCTTGCTTTAAGGGCAGAGCTTTAGAAGGAATAGGATTTAAAAATACCGGGACAACTCAAAACGCAACTTGTAAAGTTAACGGAACAGGCAATTCCGTATTTGTAGGAGATGCCGTATTAGCTCTAAATACAACTGATTGTGAAAATATTAAAATTTCATGGATAGGTCGTATGCTTTCTGCATTTACGTTTAACAGTGCGCTTCCCAATCAAATGTCACGCTTTTATGCAATATCTTGTCAGTATAGAATAGGTACTAGTGGTAGTTTTACCAATGTGCCCGGAAACTACCAATTTATTTGCAACATTGACTCTGCTACCTATAAACCTATGGGAGCCAACGATACTTTAGTGAGTACTTTACCAGATACCTGCAACAATCAACCTGTGGTTGAAATACGCTGGATTTATTATCAAACTTTTGCCAACACCGGTGGGCAAAGACCATTACTAGCTGTTGATGACATTTCTGTAACGCGTGATATTGTGACAAGTATCCCTACAATGCAAAGCCCTAAAAAAACTTTAACCGTTGCCCCTAATCCGATTAACGAAGGAAAATTATATTTAAATAAAACTACAAATTTTATTGTGCTCGATGTATTGGGACAAAATTTAGGGAAAGCAGTTTATGGGAAAGAATATAATACCGATAACTTATCAAAAGGAATTTATTTTATTAAAACCAGTGATGGCGAACTAGTAAAGTTTATTAAACAATAAATTCTGTGCTAATTGTTATAACCTAATTCTTGCATAAGGAATATGAATATATTAAACCCTAAAATAAGTACATTTTTATTACTTTCTTATGCCGTTTTGATTATAACTTTATTGAATTCTTGTCTAAAAAAACAAACAGCTTCTCCAATTCCCAATATCCAATTTAATAAATTTGAAGCACAAAAGGATACTGCTAATTTATATATTGATTTTATTGATGGCGATGGTGATATAGGGCTTCTGCAAAGTGATACAGTTCCTCCTAACAACTACAACTGCTTTATTACCTATATCGAAAAACAAAAAGGGAAATGGGTTAAAAGAGAGTTACCCATTGATTTTAATTACCGAATTCCTGTAATTAATAAATCGAATAAGAAAAAAACTTTACAAGGACTTATTAAAATAGCAATCAAGCCCTTTTATTACGACCCTTATTCTAAATACGACACCATTAAATACGAAATGTACATTGTGGATAAGGCGCTTAACAAGAGCAATGTGATTACAACACCAGAATTTATTACTCCTTAATGTGCTTTGATTTTTAAACAACATTTTTAGCCCTAAATAAATAATGAAAATAAATACCGGACTATTACTTTCAAAAATTAATACTCCTGACGATTTAAAAAAGTTAAAAGAAAGTGAATTGCCACAATTATGTAATGAATTAAGGCAATTTATTATAGATATAGTTTCTGTTAAAGGAGGCCATTTTGGAGCCAGTTTGGGCGTAGTAGAACTAACCGTTGCGCTGCATTATGTGCTTAACACACCCTATGACCAATTAGTTTGGGATGTAGGACACCAAGCCTATGGCCATAAAATACTAACCGGACGAAAAGATATTTTTTATACCAACCGTATTTACAAGGGAATAAGTGGTTTCCCAAAACGTTCTGAAAGTATTTTTGATACTTTTGGTGTTGGACACTCCAGCACATCTATTTCTGGAGCGTTAGGGATGGCTGTTGCCAGTCGTTTAAAAGGAGAAAAAGATCGTCAGCATATTGCTGTAATTGGTGACGGTGCCATGACAGCCGGGTTAGCTTTCGAGGGTTTAAATCATGCTGGTGTAGAAAATACTAATTTACTGGTTATCCTTAATGATAATTGTATGAGTATTGACCCTAATGTTGGGGCTCTTAAAGAATATTTAACTGATATTACCACCTCACAAACCTACAACAAGGTAAAAGATGAGGTTTGGAAGCTTTTGGGGAAAATAAGCAAATTTGGGCCTAATGCCCAGGAAATAGCTTCTAAAATTGAAAATGGAATTAAAGCAACCATGCTTAAACAAAGTAATTTGTTTGAATCGCTCAAGTTCCGTTACTTTGGGCCTGTTGATGGGCATGATGTGGTACGTTTAACCAAAGTGCTTGAAGATTTAAAAGAAATACCCGGTCCTAAAATTTTACACTGCCTTACCGTTAAAGGAAAAGGATATAAATTCTCTGAAGAAGGCAACCAAACCGTTTGGCATGCACCAGGCTTATTCAATAAAGATACGGGAGAAATAGTAAAGGTTATACCTAAACAGCCCCAACCACCCAAGTATCAGGATGTTTTTGGACATACTATTGTAGAACTAGCCGAAAAAAACCATAAAATAGTAGGTGTAACCCCTGCAATGACTTCTGGCTGCTCTATGCACTTGATGATGCAAGCTATGCCTCAAAGAGCTTTTGATGTAGGAATTGCTGAACAACATGCCGTTACTTTCTCAGCCGGCATGGCCACACAAGGGCTTGTCCCGTTTTGTAATATTTATTCTTCATTTATGCAAAGGGCTTACGATCAGGTTATACATGATGTTGCATTGCAAAAATTGAATGTTGTGTTTTGTCTAGATCGTGGCGGCCTGGTAGGGTCTGATGGGGCTACACATCACGGAGCCTATGATTTGGCCTTTATGCGGTGTATTCCTAATATTATAGTAGCAGCTCCTTTAAATGAAGAAGAATTACGTAATCTTATGTTTACTGCTCAGCAGGAAAACATGGGCACGTTCGTTATTCGATATCCTCGAGGAAATGGAGTAATGACCAGCTGGAAAAAACCGATGAAAGCTATTCCTGTAGGTAAAGGAAATAAGTTAAAAGAGGGTAAAGACATGGCTATTTTAAGTATTGGACACATCGGAAATTTAGCTGCGGAAGCAGCTAGCCTTTTGGAAAAACAAGGAATCACAGCAGCACATTATGATATGCGATTTGCAAAACCAATAGATGAAATACTTTTGCATGAAGTTTTTTCTAAGTTTGATAAAGTTATTACAGTTGAAGATGGCTGTATTTTGGGTGGTATGGGTAGTGCTGTTGCCGAATTTATGACCGATAATGGTTATACAGCACAGATAAAACGACTCGGTATTCCTGATCGGTTTATAGATCACGGTGAACAGCATGAACTTTATGCCGAATGTGGATTTGATACACAAGGAATATATCATACAGCCATAGAGCTTATAGCTGAAAAGAAAAATGTAATGGCAAGCTAGTAGAGCTGATACACTCTAATATCACCAGCTTATTTATTTAAAAATTCAAAAAAGATTGGTACTCTGTTTTATTGAGCTAAGTATATATAAACAGCTTTTAAATGAGGAGTAAAGGATTGTTTAATTGTAATAGAAATCTCTTGGAAGTCTCTTATATAGAGGGAGAATAAAACCAATGCGCGGGCCATAATAAATGTCAATACGCTGGCGAGTTTCTTTTTCCATAGTATCAAAATTATAGCTTCTCCTATTTTTAGTAAAGCCTGCCATAAGTTCAAAACCGGCATAAAAGTTTAATAATCGGTTACTCCCTAAAAACATATAGCCTACAAATTGACTCAACATCCAACCACTGCTTAAACGGTCATAACCTTTTCTATAATCTTTGGTGAGCTGCGGTGTTCGGTTATATTTATCTTCTATTCTAATTTTATGTTGCATATAACCCAGCCCACTAAGTAAGCAAATACCTGAATTTTGATTTTGCCCCCATAAAGGAAAAATCTTGCCTGCTTTAGCTGTAGTTGTAAAACCTCTTTCGTAAAAAAGTAAAGAAGCATATTCACCATTACCATCAATAACATGACCTGATCTTGATTCAATTGAGTCAAACAAATTTTGCGATTCTAATACTTGACTTTGTGCGGCATGAGTAAAAGTAAAATCTAAGCCCCATATCCAATTTTTTGAAGACTTGTTAAAAAAATGCAACCCCAAGCTGGAATTAGTCCCAAATCGCTGTTTTAAGTCACCCGCAGGAAACTGAAATGCATAACTTACACCTATTAGTGGAGTGCGGATAGTACTATCTTTTAAACTAAATTGAGCACGTGCATCTTTACCAATAAGATTAAGGCTAGTAAGCAATAATAGAAATACAGAAAAAATTCGTGAGTTCAAGGGGTTAGGCTGCAAAGTGGCCAAAGTAACAAAAAAGGGTAAATACAAGCAAATTATTAGCTATATTTGCAAGCTTTTTTAACTGAACAATGGCTGCAAATTTCAAAATAGTTTCTAAAATTCAGATGGTAGATTTAAAAACCCAGTACCAAAAAATAAAAACTGAGGTTGACGCTGCCATTCAGCAAGTAATAGAAAATACTGCTTTTATCAATGGTCCTGAAGTAAAAAGCTTTCAAACTGATTTAGAGCAATATTTACAAACACCACATGTAATTCCCTGTGCTAACGGAACCGATGCCTTACAAATAGCAATGATGGCCTTGGGTTTAAAGCCCGGAGATGAAGTTATAACCGCTGATTTTACCTATGTTGCCACAGCAGAAGCTATTGCTCTTTTAGGCTTAACTCCTGTTTTAGTTGATGTTTATCCTGATACTTTTGATATAAATACAGAAGCCCTCGAAAAAGCGATAACTTCAAAAACCAAAGCTATTGTCCCTGTTCATCTTTTCGGGCAGTGTGCCAATATGGAAACGATTATGGCAATAGCTGAAAAACACGGCTTATTTGTGATTGAAGATACTGCCCAAGCCATTGGAGCAGATTATATATATAAAGATGGAACTCGTAAAAAGGCTGGTACTATTGGCACAATTGGATGTACCTCATTTTTCCCAAGTAAAAACTTAGGCTGTTTTGGTGATGGAGGTGCTCTTTTCACAAATGATGAAGTTCTTGCTTCTAAAATTAGAATGATTACTAATCACGGTCAAAGAGTGCAGTATGTACACGATAGTATTGGTGTAAACTCTAGGCTTGACAGTATTCAAGCAGCTGTTTTAAAAGTGAAACTAAAACACTTAAATACTTATGCTGCTGCCCGTCAAAAAGCAGCCAGTATATACGATAGGGCCTTGGCAGGGCATTCTCGTATTAGTACCCCAAAAAGAGTGTCATATAGCACACATGTTTTTCATCAATATACCTTACAACTTCACGACATTGATAGAACAGCACTTCGTGAGTATTTGATGGCTCAAGGTATTCCTTCTATGATATATTACCCAATTCCATTGCACCATCAAAAAGCATATTCCAATCCACAGTATAAGAAAGGCGATTTCCCAATTACCGAAAAGCTTTGCAACAATGTGTTATCGTTACCAATGCACACTGAATTGGAAGAAAACACACAACAATACATTACACAAACCATATTGGATTTTTTGAAAATGTAACACCAAATTAATAATTATAAAGTCGTTAAATTTATGAATATAGCAGTTGTTGGAACCGGTTACGTAGGATTAGTTACGGGAACTTGTTTAGCCGAAACAGGCAACACCGTTACCTGTGTTGATATAAATGTTGAAAAAGTAAAAAAAATGAAAGCCGGTGAAGTCCCCATATACGAACCTCATCTGGATGTGCTCTTTCATAGAAATATTAAAGCCGGACGTTTAAGCTTTACAAGCAATTTGGCAGAAGCTGTAAAAGAAGCTAAAATTATTTTTTTAGCCCTGCCTACTCCTCCAGGAGAAGATGGTTCGGCCGATTTAAGCTATATTTTAGGCGTAGCCAAAGACTTAGGAAAAATTATTACTGACTATAAAGTTATTGTTGACAAAAGTACAGTTCCAGTAGGAACAGCTAACAAAGTACGTGAAATGGTTTTGGAAAGTATGAAACAAAACCCATATTTTAATACAGAGGCTGAACGTACCGCAGCTTTTGATGTAGTTAGCAATCCCGAATTTTTGCGTGAAGGATTTGCCGTAGATGATTTCTTAAAGCCCGACCGTGTGGTTATTGGAACGAGTAGTGAAAGAGCCAAGAAACTCATGGATGAACTTTATAAACCTTATGTTCGCCAAGGCAATCCTATTATTTTTATGGATGAAAAATCTGCAGAGTTAACAAAATATGCAGCCAATGCTTTTCTGGCCACAAAGATTACTTTTATGAATGAAATAGCTAATTTATGCGAGCGCTTAGGTGCTGATGTAGATATGGTAAGAATTGGGATAGGCTCTGATGACCGCATTGGTAAAAGATTTTTATTTCCTGGTATAGGTTATGGTGGCAGCTGTTTTCCAAAGGATGTACAGGCATTATCAAAATCAGCAAACGAAGTAAACTATGATTTTAATTTACTAAATGCTGTAATGAAGGTAAACGAAAATCAAAAAACCATTATAATTCCTAAAATAAAGCGCTACTATAACAATAACCTAAAGGGAAAACATTTTGCCCTATGGGGCCTAGCCTTTAAACCCGACACCGATGATATTCGTGAAGCACCTGCCTTATACTTAATAGAAGAATTATTGGCTGAAGGAGCTACTGTTTGCGCTTTTGACCCGGAGGCTATGACAAATGTGAAAAATTTGTTAGGAGATAAAATTAGTTTTGCTGAAAATTCTTACGACACTTTGGCCCAAGCTGATGCTTTAATTATTGCTACAGAATGGAGTCAATTCCGCACTCCTGATTTTGAAAAAGTAGGCTCCCTTTTAAAAAATAAAGTGATTTTTGACGGAAGAAACGTGTATAGTAATGACCTAATGCAAAAATTAGGATTTCATTATGAAAGTATTGGTCGCAATAAAGTAACTCAATAAACCATCTTGCAAGTTTTGGATCGAATTGAGTCATTTAATAAGTTCATTGATTTTGAAATAGAATCGTTCAATAAATCATTGCTCCATAAAAAGCCCATCAATCTTTATGCCCCAATTAAATATACACTTGAACTAGGGGGGAAACGATTACGTCCATTATTAGCTCTCCTTTCTTGTGATTTGTTCGATGGTTCCATCCAAGATGTTTTGAAACCTGCTTTAGGACTTGAAATTTTTCACAATTTTACATTACTTCATGATGATATAATGGACAAAGCTCCATTGCGTAGAAACCAACCTACAGTTCACAAAAAATGGAATACCGATATTGCTATTTTAAGTGGCGATACCATGTTTGTTCAAAGTTTTCAATACGTCATGCAAAGCCCTGAGTTTTGCCTGAAAGAAGTGCTTGAAATTTTTACAAAAACAGCGATTGAAGTTTGTGAAGGACAACAAATGGATATGGATTTTGAAACACAAAGCCAAGTTAGCATTGCCCAGTATATTAAAATGATTGAACTAAAAACATCTGTTTTGCTGGCAGGTAGTGCAAAAATAGGTGCTGTTGTTAGTGGTGCACGTCCAGAAGATGCGCAGCATATCTACGAATTTGGGAAAAATTTAGGTATAGCTTTTCAATTACAAGACGATATTCTAGATGTATTTGGAAGCAAAAATCTGGTAGGAAAACAAACAGGAGGTGATATAGTCAGCAACAAAAAAACATATTTGTTGCTAAAAACTTTAAATATAGCCGATCGTTATAAAAAAGAAGAGTTAGAGCTTTGGATGCACACCAAACAAGTTGATCCCAACTTGAAAATAGAGGCGGTAAAAGCTATTTATGAATATTTTGATGTAAAAAATTTGGCTCGTGAAGAGCTTTTAGGTTTTTATAATAAGTCTTTAGCGCATTTAGAAAAAATACCATGCAATAAGGCAAAAAAAGAGGCTTTAACTGCCTTTACTCAAAATCTGATGGACAGAGAAAACTAAAGTGTCAAAAATTCACAAAGTTTATATATTTAACTCTACTTTATGTTATAAACTTATTGCTGAATATTGTATATTTTTATACTTTTAGCGCCCGAATTTAACTATGTGTATAAAACACACAAGATAACCTAAGAAATAAATGCACATTTCAGTTTTTAAAGAAACAAAGTTTAAAGAAAACAGAGTAGCCGTTACTCCAGATATCGTAAAAGATTTTGTAAACAAAGGGTTTCAGGTCACCATAGAATCTGGAGCAGGTTTAGCTTCCAACTTTTCAAATGAATCTTATAGTGCTGCCGGAGCCAAAATAAGCGACAACGTAGCCAATATGTACAATAATACAGATATCGTATTACGTGTTAATGCCCCACTGCCGGAAGAAATTGCACAAATGAAAAAAGGAACTGTACTTATTTCGTTTATGTTTGCTGCTACTAATCCGGAACTTACAGAAGCCTGTTGTAAAGCACAAATTTCAGCATTTAGTATGGATGCTGTTCCTCGAATATCAAGGGCACAAAAAATGGATGCGCTTTCTTCTCAGGCCAACCTGGCCGGATACAAATCTGTTTTATTAGCTGCTAATGCTTTAGGAAAGATACTTCCTATGATGACTACCGCAGCAGGAACTATTAAACCATCAAAAGTTGTTATTTTTGGGGCTGGAGTAGCCGGCTTACAAGCTATTGCTACAGCTAAAAGATTAGGCGCAGTAGTTGAGGTTTCAGATATTCGTCCTGATACCAAAGAGCAGGTAGAATCTTTAGGTGGTAAGTTTATAGAAGTTCCAACAGACAGCACTATTAAAGTTGAAGGCGGTTATGTGAAGAGCATTTCTGATGATTTCCTTAAAAAACAACAAGAAACTGTTGCCAAACACGTAAAAGAAGCTGATATAGTAATAACAACAGCCTTGATACCGGGTAAAAAAGCACCTGTCTTAGTAACTGAAGATATGGTAAAAAGTATGCGTTTTGGTTCTGTAATTTTAGACATGGCTGTGGAGCAAGGGGGAAATGTTGTAGGAAGCGAGGTTAATAAAACCATTCAAAAACACGGAGTTACCATTATCGGAGAAAGCAATATTCCTTCATTATTATCTATGAACGCCAGTGATTTATATGCTAAAAATATTCAAACCTTTTTATATCATTTGGCAACTAAAGACGGATTTAAATGGGAAATGGACGAAGAAATAACCAAGGGCTCTCTTATTGTCCACAATGGGCAAGCAGTTCATCCAAGTGTTAAACAAAAGCCTGTTGGTGCAGCCTAAGTAAAGCAGTTAAATCATTATAAAACAAATTTATGGAAACATTTTTAAACTTAGTAAGCGAACATCGTGAAATGATTTATTTTGTAGCTCTATCCATTTTTGTTGGGATTGAGGTTATAGGAAGTGTTCCAACAGTGCTTCATACCCCGTTAATGAGTGGAGCTAATGCCATTCATGGAGTGGTTATAGTAGGTGCAATTTATGTAATGATTAATGTTGACCCCGAAAACATACTGGCCTTAATACTTGGCTTTCTAGCGGTACTCCTAGGAACTCTAAATGTTGTTGGTGGGTTTGTAGTTACCGATAGAATGTTGGAAATGTTTAAAAAGAAATAAAAATTAAGAAACAGGCCTTACACTGAATATGAAACATAATTTACTTGAAATTTGTTATTTAATTGGTTCTATAACTTTTATTGTAGGACTAAAAATGATGGGCAATGCCAAAACAGCGCGAAAAGGAAATCTAATAGCTGCTGTAGGTATGACTATTGCAATTGTGGGAACTATATTTCTTCATGATAATGAGGTTAGCGGTCTCGTTTACGGATTAATCTTTGGGGCTATAGCTCTGGGTACTGTAATTGGCTGGTTTACTGCTAAAAAAGTACAAATGACAAAAATGCCCGAATTGGTTTCTATGTTTAATGGAATGGGTGGGGCCTGTGCTGCATTAATATCCATTATAGAATACAATCATTTACAGCACACCATGCATAACCCTATTGTAGGAGCTGCTATTGTTCTTTCCGATTCAATGGATAAACTCTATGGTGTCCTTATTGCAATTATTGCCGGTTTAATCATTGGTACAGTTTCTTTCTCAGGAAGTATCATTGCTTATTTAAAACTAAATGGAACTATGGCAAAGCCAATTCGAATTCCGTCCTACAATATAATCAATACAATGTTTATGATAGGTGTTTTGGCTTTTGGAACGTATATTGTGTTTACCGGAGGAAACAGCACCTTACTTTATCTTCTTTTTGCAGCAGCTATATTATACGGAATTTTGTTTACCATACCAATTGGTGGTGCTGACATGCCTGTAGTAATCTCTTTGCTCAACTCATTTACCGGCTTGGCTGCTGCCTTTGGTGGATTTCTTTATGACAATAAAGTTATGCTTACTGGAGGAATATTAGTGGGTTCTGCGGGCACTTTGCTCACTTTAGTGATGTGTAAAGCTATGAATCGCCCGCTGAGTAATGTTATCTTTGGAGCCTTTGGTGGTGGTACAACAAGTACCGATAGTGGCGATCAAACAAAAGGGTCTATTAAGGATGTAAACGTGAGCGATTTAGCTATTTTATTGAATTACAGCAAAAAAGTTGTTATTGTTCCCGGTTATGGTTTGGCTGTAGCTCAAGCACAACATATTATTCATGAATTAGAACTCTTGCTCGAGGAACGTGGTGTTGAGGTAAAGTATGCCATACATCCTGTAGCTGGTCGAATGCCCGGTCACATGAATGTACTTTTGGCTGAGAGTAACGTTTCGTATGATAAATTGGTAGAAATGGATGATATTAACCCGGAGTTTGATCAAACAGATGTTGTATTGATAGTAGGAGCTAATGATGTAGTAAACCCGGCAGCTAAGTCAGATCCATCGTCACCTATATACGGAATGCCTATTTTAGAAGTTGACCATGCTAAAAATATTGTGGTTAATAAACGTAGCATGAATGCCGGTTATGCCGGTATTGACAATTTGCTTTTCTACAATCCAAAATGCAGTATGTTTTTTGGTGATGCCAAAAAAGCGCTAACCAATTTAGTTGCTGAAATAAAAATGCTATAACCTTCTTGCGTGTTATTTCTATAACACGACTCCCTTATGAGCAACCGAAAGATAGCCAACATATTAGAAACTACGGCTCATCTTTTAGAGTTGCTTGTAGAAAATTCCTTTAAAATTAAAGCGCTGCTTTTTGCCGCGTATAAAATTGACAGAATTGGATCTGACCTTAGTACATACACTCTTGCCGAATTAGATAAAATTGAAGGAATAGGAAAAGGAATAGCACAAAAAATTCATGAAATTATACAAACAGGAACCACTCAGGAATTAACCCAGCTAAAGAGTGAAATACCACCGGGCGTTATACAAATGCTTGGAATAAAAGGAATTGGTTCTAAAAAGCTTCGTGTTCTATGGAAAGAATTACATATTGAAAGCCCAGGAGAGCTGTTATACGCTTGTTATGAAAACCGATTAGTTACTTTAAAAGGCTTTGGCGAAAAAACACAAGAATCCATACAAAAAGCAATTGAGTTTGCTTTAGCACACGAAGGCAAATCATTATATTCCGATATAGAAGTGTTGGCCGAAAAACAAATACACCTCCTTCAAAAACAATATCCACATCATCTTTTTGCCTATTCAGGAGATTTTCATAGAAAATGTGAGATTATAGAATCACTCGATTTGCTTACCACATTTAAACCTATTGAATATATAAGAAATTTCGAGCAATTTCCTATTAAGGTCAATATTATGGTAACTGAACCTGAAGAGTTTTGGAGGGTGTTGTTTAACACGAGTGCTTCTACTGCGTTTTTGGAGGCTTTTTATGCCTCTTATTCTTTTCCAACCAATGCATTAAGTGAAGAAGATGTTTTTTTAAAAAATAAATTACCTTTTATTATTCCGGCAGCGCGTGAAAGTGCACAAGCTCTTGAAATGGCCCAAAACGGGAGTATTCATGATGTGGTGCAGTTTAGTGATATAAAAGGAATGCTTCACATACACACCCAATATAGTGACGGAAAAAATACACTGGAAGAAATGGCTCAGGCGGTAAAGAATTTGGGAATGGATTACATAGGTATTACCGACCACAGCCAATCTGCCTTTTATGCCGGAGGATTAAAAGTTGAAGCTATCGAAAAGCAACATCAGGAAATTGAAGAGTGGAATAAAAATTCAAACAATTTTAAAATTCTAAAAGGAATAGAAAGCGATATTCTAATTGATGGTCGTTTAGACTACGAAGACGACATATTGCAACGCTTTGATTTCGTTATCGCCTCAGTACACAGTGTTCTCAAGATGGACATAGAAAAAGCTACACAAAGACTTATAAAAGCTATTGAGAGCCCCTTTACAACCATCTTAGGGCATCTATCGGGCAGGTTATTGCTATCGCGACCTGCTTATCCGTTAGATATGAATAAAATAATTGACGCATGTGCAGCTAACCATGTGATCATAGAACTGAATGCAAATCCCTATCGTTTAGATATTGACTGGCGCTACATTCAAACTTGTGTGCAGAAAGGAGTTTATATTTCAATAAACCCCGATGCACACAGCATAAAAGGGTTGGATGATATACACTATGGCTTACTAGCAGCACAAAAAGGGCTACTTAAAAAGCAATATTGTTTTAATACGCAGTCATTGGAATCAATTTCCCAATGGCTTAAGAAAAAATAAAATCTGATTTTTTGGGAAAAGGAATGATGAATTAAAAATCATCTTCATCCATTTCCATTGCCTCAAAATCATCAAGCCCTGTTAAGTCATCTTCAAAAAAATCCTCCTCATCATCATCAAATACACTTGGATTTTTAGAGCGTTTTACTTCTTTTGATTTAATAGGTTTTAGTTTTAATGTCTTTTTCCCTTCAGATGTATCTTCCGGTGACTTTTTTACGCTAGTAGGCTTTTTTAAACTTTTGGGCTTTTTCATGACTAACAAAGTGAAACAAAAAATTATGCCACAATTATACATTTTTTTAAAAAACAAGTTTCGCTTTTTCCTGTTTTTTTTCTCTTTCTCCCCTCAATTTTTTTCTATTCACTATTTCAATAAAATAGCCTCCCACGTTATAGGAGTTTTATTTGTTCTAAAATGATGGTATTTTTGTGCAAATAAAAAATTATGGAAAACGGAACAATTAATTACTCGCTTAATCAAGGAATCGCAACAATTGAATTTTTTCATCCGCAAAGCAATAGCCTACCCGGAACGCTTCTTCGTAATATGGCCGAAACAATAACCCAAGCCGGGCAAGATACCGAAGTTAAAGTAATTATTCTAAGAAGCAAGGGAAGTAGTGCCTTTTGTGCTGGTGCGAGTTTTGATGAACTCATTTCCATAAAGGAAATGGAAACCGGTACGGTTTTTTTCTCAGGTTTTGCTCAGGTTATTAATGCCATTAGAAAAGCTCCAAAATTTGTTTTGGCTCGTGTTCAAAATAAAGCGGTAGGTGGGGGTGTCGGAATTGCATCGGCAGCCGACTATACACTTGCCGTAAAAGAGGCATCCATAAAATTAAGTGAATTGGCTGTAGGAATTGGGCCTTTCGTTGTAGGACCAGCAGTAGAGCGTAAAATTGGCAAAGCTGCTTTTACTGCTCTCTCTATTAATGCAACGGTGTGGCGTAGCGCACAGTGGGCCTATGAGAAAGGTCTTTATGCAGATGTATATGAAAATGAAGTTGAAATGGATACCGCTTTAAATAGTTTAGCAGAAAAATTAAGCAAAAGCAACCCCGAAGCAATGGCTATGCTTAAAAAAGTATTTTGGGAGGGCACTGAAAAATGGGATGTACTTTTATCTGAAAGAGCCGGAATGAGTGGAAAGTTGGTGTTGAGTGAATTTTCGGTAAATGCTATTAATTCATTTAAAAGAAAATAAGCATGGGCAACTCGCTTATTGATATTCGCAATATTACACAGGAAGAACTTATTGATTTTTTCGAAGAAAAAGGGGAAAAAGCCTACCGTGCCAAGCAAGTATATGAGTGGCTCTGGAAAAAACAAGCTGTTACCTTTGACGATATGACCAATTTGTCGCTGCCTCTTCGCACCATGCTTCAAAAAAATTTTATTATTCGAGCAGTTCAGGTTTCAGAATATCAAATAAGTCAAGATAAAACTATAAAAAATGCTTTTAAACTTTATGATGGAAGTATCGTAGAAGGGGTTCTCATCCCCACTTCAAGTGGCCGTATGACAGCCTGTATTTCATCTCAGGTGGGTTGTTCGCTTGCCTGCGAATTTTGTGCAACAGGCCGATTAAAAATGATGCGCAATATTAATGCTGACGAAATTTTTGATCAGGTTAAACTCATAAAGGAACAAAGTTTAAAGTATTACAACACCCCAATTTCTAATGTTGTATATATGGGAATGGGCGAACCCTTGTTAAACTATAAAAATGTATTGCGTTCGGTAAGTCTTTTAACTTCTCACAATGGTTTAGGATTAGCCCCAAAACGAATTACTGTTTCAACAGCCGGAATTGCTAAAATGATAAAGAAACTGGGTGACGATCAAGTAAAATTTCATTTAGCCCTATCGCTTCATGCTGCCAATGATGAGAAGCGAAATAAAATAATGGCTATCAATGAGCAAAATTCTTTAGAATCATTAATTGATGCCTTAAATTATTTTTATGAAAAAACAGGCGATCGGGTTACTTTAGAATACATCGTTTTTAAGGATTTTAATGACTCCTTAAAAGATGCAGCTCAGCTAGCCGATTTTTCCTATAAAGTTAAAAGTAAAATAAATCTTATTGAGTATAATCCTATTGAAGGTGGGGAGTTTCAACAAACAACACCGGAGCGCTTAGAGGCTTTTTCAACCTATTTACAAAACCGCAAAGTTATTGTTAACCTACGTAGAAGCCGAGGGAAGGATATTGATGCTGCTTGTGGGCAATTAGCCAACAACAACAGTTCTACAACAGAGAAAGTACTTAAAAAAGCCTAATCTCTCCGTACTTTATTCAAATCGGTCAATTCTAAATAGAAGAGCGATATCATAAAATAGTAAGTCTATTGTTTCAAATAAATAATAAGGCACTTTTAAGTGTTTTGTGAGACAAGGATAAAATTTTCAAAAATAGAGCAGTTCATTTATCCTCAATCTTTCAAAAATTCTAAATCCTCCGCACAAAATAAATCGCTGGGGTTCTGTTCTATTTTATCAGCATTCTTCATAACGGTGTATTTCTGTCCTTATTAGCTGTGGGCATTTAGGTAAAAAGCCTATCAAATAACTGCAGTAACCAAACCCGTTTAAATGTAGCCATTTGCACACAAAGAGTGCGGCCAAAAAACAGAGTATGCTTTTCCTTACTTTAAATAATTCTTTGGTAAATATTCTAATTAGATATTAATCATTCTCATTAAATCATTTTATCAGTTATGGCAACTGAAAAACCTTAGTTGTACCCAGCATTTCTCCTAAAAAAACCATGAACTACACTTACAATTGCATTACTTAACCAATTATAGAATATTTGATGTATATTGGACTCACAAAATATTTTGTATAACTATTTAAAGAGATTTTATTATGACAAAAGTTTACTTTTCTATTTTAATGGCATTGGGAATAAGTGCTGTGCTAAATGCACAAAACGTGAACATACCTGATGCTAATTTTAAAGCCTATTTGGTTGGAAACACTGCTATCAATACCAATTCAGATACCGAAATACAGATAAGCGAAGCAAATACATATACGGGTTCTATATTATGTGCTAATTTATCAATTGCCGATTTAACTGGTATTGAAGCGTTTATTATGTTGGACACTTTAGATTGTTCCCATAATCAATTAACTAGCTTGGATGTTTCTGCAAATACGGCTTTGGTTTACATACATTGTTACAATAATCAATTAACTAGCTTGGATGTTTCTGCAAATACGGCATTGGATTACTTACATTGTGCCGATAATCCATTAACTTCTTTAAATGTTTCTACAAACACGGCTTTAACTAGATTACACTGTTACAATGCTCAATTAACTACTTTAAATGTTTCAGCAAATGCAGCTTTGACATATTTGTGGTGTTACGGTAATTTATTAACCACCTTGGATGTTTCTGCGAACACCGTTTTGAATGATCTGAGTTGTGACTTCAATCAATTAACCACGTTGGATCTTTCTGTGAATTTAGCTCTATGGGCCTTGAGTTGTAGCCACAATCAATTTACAACTTTAGATATTTCTGCAAACACAGCTTTGACATATCTGAATTGTGAAAATAACTCATTAACAACTTTAGATATTTCTGCAAATACTTTGTTGGGTGGTACATTTTGTGCCAATAACCAACTAACTACATTAGATGTTTCTGTGAATACAGCTTTAATATTTTTGAGTTGTGGCAACAATCAATTAACAACTTTAAATGTTAAAAATGGGAACAATAGCAATATGCCTGACTACGCTTTTAATGCTACCAATAACCCCAACCTTTCTTGTATTGAAGTTGATGATGCAACTTGGAGTACTGCCAACTGGACACAAAAAGACACTATAGCAAGTTTTAGTGAAAATTGTGTTGTGTCGGTAGCAGAAAGTTCGCAAGCTCTTTCTGCTACTATCTATCCCAACCCTTCTAATGGCACTTATACTATTGCTTTAGACAAAAACTACAGTCAAATCAATGTACAAGTAATAGATGTTTTGGGGCAAGTAATTTTAGCAAAAGAAATCAGCAACGAGCAACATATTAGTTTAAACTTAAATACGCCAAAAGGTACTTACTTTGTTAATATAAACACCAACGAAGGGGCACAAAATACTACGAAGGTAGTAGTAGAATAATTTTTTCATAAAAATACGTTTTTATAAACAGCTCCGTTAGTAACATCGGGGCTGTTTTTGTAATTTCAAGTGAATAGCGTTATTTCAAAAACTTATTCTAATGAGGCCCAGTATTGCCCTTTAAACTTACCCTATTAGTGAACTTGATGGAATAAAAACAATGCTTTTGTTTTACGAACAAAGCAATATTTTAGCTTTAAAAAAACCCTATTGCCTAATTTAAATTTGCGGTTCAAACATACTTTTTAACACCCCCTGTATTTGATGAGTTATTCGCACCGAAATAACAATAAATTACCATAATTAAACGGCTTTCTCAAAAAGCTTACTCTTGAACTGAATTTTAAATTTAAATCGAAAAATTAGTTTGAATCCCGGAAAAAAACATCAAAAAAAAACAGAACTTTCTTAGTCTATTATCTGCGAAAATTATAGCACTATAAATTATATTTCCTTATCTGTAAAAAACTTTTCAGCAGCCTGTTGTTCAGCCGCTTTTTTAGAATTTCCGATGCCGGTGGTTTGTTTGTTTTCGTCCACAAATAAATAAACCGTATAATATTTTCCCAAGCCCGAACCATTCTCGGCAGCTACCTCATAGCGAATGTTTTTCTTTTCTTTTTGGCTCCACTCTACTAATCTGCTTTTATAATCGGTATCGTGACGCAATATTTCATCTATATCCAAATGAAGTTTTATCAGCTTATGAATTACAAAATTTTGCGCCTTAACATATCCTCTATCTAAATAGATGGCTCCAATAAAGGCCTCTAGGGCATCTCCTCCCGCTGACTTATAAACGTATTCACTTTCTCTTTTTACATGCATCATTTGCATAATACCCAGTTTACGTGACAGTAAATTTAAAGTAGTACGGCTTACCATGCGAGCTCGTATTTTAGTTAAAAAACCTTCGTCTTTATAGGGGAATTTGCGAAATAAAAAATGAGCAACAGCGGTACTTATTACGGCATCTCCTAAGAATTCTAATCTTTCATTGCTGTTGTCGGCACCTTCTTTTAAAGAAGTAGCTGCCGAACGATGCCTAAGGCATTGCTTATATAAATTAAGATTGTGTGGATAAAAGCCTAAAATATTTTTTAGCGCGAGGTAAAACTTTTTATCGTCAGAAAAGTAATATCGAAAAAATTTTAAAAGCCCCAACAAGCTAAAGAAATACTAATTTACTGGACGAGTTTTTTAAAAACTACTGAGGCATTGTGCCCACCAAATCCAAAAGTATTGCTTAAAGCTGCATTAACCGTTCTTTTGTGGGCTTTGTTAAAGGTAAGATTTAAACGTGTGTCAAAAACAGGATCGTCTGTAAAATGGTTAATAGTAGGCGGAATAATATCATTTTTTACCGCCAAAACTGTAGCAATAGACTCTATAGCACCGGCAGCACCAAGCAGGTGCCCGGTCATTGATTTGGTAGAACTGATATGAAGTTTAAAGGCCTGTTCACCAAAAGCCTTCTCAATAGCCTTTACTTCTTGTGGATCACCAATAGGAGTAGCTGTACCATGTACATTAATGTAATCGATTTCATGTGGCTGCATAGCAGCATCCTGTAAAGCATTTTTCATCACGTTGTAGGCTCCAATTCCCTCCGGATGCGGTGCTGTAATATGATAGGCATCAGCACTCATACCTCCTCCCACTATTTCGGCATATATTTTTGCTCCCCGCTTTATAGCATGCTCGTATTCCTCTAAAACCAAACATCCGGCTCCTTCTCCCAAAACAAACCCATCACGGTTCAAATCAAACGGGCGTGAAGCCGTTTCGGGTGAATCATTTCGAGTGCTTAAGGCTTGTAAAGCATTAAAGCCACCTACCCCAGATTCGTTGACGGCAGCTTCAGAACCACCGGAAAGAATAATATCGGCTTTGTTTAAGCGGATATAATTAAAGGCATCTATCAGGGCATTTGTTGAAGATGCGCAGGCCGATACAGTAGTAAAATTAGGGCCACGGAAGCCAAACTTAATTGAAATATGACCTGAGGCAATATCCGCAATCATTTTAGGGATAAAGA
The DNA here is from genome assembly GCA_963169745.1 of Bacteroidota bacterium. GTDB lineage: Bacteria > Bacteroidota > Bacteroidia > UBA4408 > UBA4408 > CAIKXD01. The sequence goes on along the minus strand of CAUJCU010000021.1, from coordinate 124,556 downwards.
AAGGATTAAAACGGGGAGTTCCATCGCCTTTAGCAAAATCAAAACATTCGTCTTGAAAAGTTTGTAAGCCCCCTATTCCTGAACCCCAAATAACTCCTGCTCTATCTACATTTATTTTAGAAATGTCAATTCCAGAATCTTTCATGGCTTCATCAACCACAACCATAGCATAATGGGTAAAGGGATCCATTTTTCGAGCCTCTTTACGGTCAAAATACTGCATCGGATCAAACCCTTTAACTTCGCAAGCAAAGCGGGTTTTAAATTTGGTGGCATCAAAACGGGTTATTGGCGCAGCTCCGCTTACTCCATTAATTAAACCTGTCCAATAATCGTTTACATTATTTCCGAGTGGGGTAAGAGCTCCTAGCCCTGTAACGACAACCCGTTTCAATACCATATTAAAGTAGTTTGTATGTTAGGATTATTTTACGTTTGCTTCAATATAAGCAATAGCCTGTCCTACAGTTCCAATATTTTCTGCTTGATCATCCGGAATAGCAATATTGAATTCTTTCTCAAATTCCATGATAAGCTCAACAGTATCTAAAGAGTCGGCACCAAGGTCATTGGTAAAACTTGCTTCGTTGGTTACTTCTTTCTCTTCAACTCCCAGCTTATCTACAATTATTGCTTTTACTTTGTTTGCAATTTCTGACATGTTTTTTTATTTTTTGTTGTTAATAATTGGCAAAGAAAAAAATTAAATTAAAACTTACCAAATATGTTTAAATTTTGCGGTTAAAAAAAATTAGAAAAAATTCAATTAAAAACTAATTCGCTGATAATAAGTTAGTTTAATAATAACTTTACAAATACTATTTTCAGCCTTTGGGACACGATTTGCATCTTTTGCTATGTTTATAGCTTTTACAGCATTTCTTTTTCTTTTTCTGATGGCTATCACAACCAGTTATTAATTTGGCTTGCGTATAAAAGTTTTCATTCTCAGAGTCCATAACGCAAAAGTAAGGCTCTTGGTGCCCAACCTCAATACCATTTTTGAGGTATTTACTAATTTAGCTCTGTAAGACTTGTTATTTTTTTAGTCCAAAGTTGTACCTTAAGTTTACGGTTAGTGCCGTTAGCTTTTTATTGTTACTATCTACTTTCAAGTATGTGTTCATTGCCTGACTGTAGCGGGCTTCTAAATAAGTGTTTGGGTAAATCTGAAAAGCAATCTTTACAAGATACCCGTAATTCCATTGTGTATATTTATCTGTATTACTCGTTTCGGTTAAAGCTGTGGTTTTATACCCTGGATAGCTGGAACCAATAAAACCTTTTATTAATGGTGCTGCAAATCCTAAAGAGTCAATAGCAGGTGAAATTAAATCTAGAAATGGGATGTTCTGATTTAAAGTTTCTTTGGTTTGGGCACTCACAACTATACCCAAATAAGGGCCTGCAGCAAATTTAAAGCGATGGTAGCTCATTTCGGCCAATAAAGGAATCTCGGCATACGTAACCTTGTTGTAGCCTCTATAAGTAGAATACACACCATCGTCAACATAACTCTGAGCCATTTGAATTAAAGAAGAATCAAGCAAGCCATCTAACCCAGTTCCTAAACCTCCCAAAGCACCTCCTAATCCATCTAATGCTTGTCCTAAACCCGAGAACAAACTTTCACGAGTTTCATAAGAATAAACGCTACCCTTCTGACATAAAGTGAGACCTAAATTTACACTAAATGTTTTTGAAAAAGTGTATGTGCTATTAACTCCAGCATAAAGCCCGGTTTTAAAGTAAGTTTGATTAAAATTGTCTTTATTGGGAAGTAAATTAGCTCCGGCATCTAGGCCAATACTCCACCGCTTGTCAGGCATCTCTGAAACAGATTGAGCAGTAGAGTTTAATGTGCTAATTCCGATGCATATAAGTAATATTAATTTTTTCATTTCCTATAAAGTGATTTAAAAGTGATTGCAAATATTAAAAATGAATTTGAAATATTCCTTTTTGGTAAATAAATTACGTTAATTGATTGTTTCAAAATACACAAAAATACACTCAAGATTAAGACTCATGACCTGAAATAAAGTATGAATTTGAAGAAAGAGCAGAAACATAGAAAAAACGCCAAAGAATACGCTATTTACAGTTCTTTAAAAATGAATTTAGTGAGTTATTATGTGTACTTCAATATAAAAGTAAATAGTTAATTATCAAAAAGTATTCTCAATGCTAAGCCCATAATACTAAAAGTTGTTACAAGAATAAGGACACTCTCTAAGGTAATTTTAATTCCCTGATATTTAATAGTTTAATATTATTACTTAGAATCAATTTAAGTTTTAACTTGTTATTCGGCAAGTTGCTATTAAATTTGTATAAATATTATTTAGAATGAGTTTAATTAATGTTGTCATAGCAAATAGTCATTATCTAACCGGAACAGCCTTAGCAACCTTAGCAGGCAGTCATCCTCGATTTAATTTGATTGACAAAACAGAACAGGCAGAGAAACTTATAGAAAGAGTAAAGGTAAGTGCAGTTGACATCGTTATTCTTGATTTTACTTCTTTAGGTTTTGATTTAAGTATTATACATTACCTTAGAAAAAATCATTGTAACATTAAGATTTTAGCCATTAGTAATTTATTGCCTAAAGAGCAAATTTTAAGTGCCTTTAAAGCTGGAGTTCACAGCTATATATTAAACGATTGTGATTACGATGAGATTGTTGAAGCTATTGAAAAGACAGTAATTGGAACTGATTTTTTATGTGGTAAAATATTGCATCAACTTCAGGTATCAGAATGTAGCACAGCGCCTATTGCAGAACTGAATTGTGGGGGTGTTTCTCTTACTGAGCGTGAATTGGATATTGTAAAATTGATAGCCGAGGGTCATTCCAATAAGCAAATTGCCGATATACTATTTTTAAGTACACATACTGTAAATACACATCGTAAAAACATTATGAGTAAACTGGGTGTTAACAACACAGCGGGTTTGGTTATGTATGCTGTTAAAGAAAATCTTTTGGGAGAACATAATTTTTTGCTCTCTTCGTTAAACTAATGTGCTTCTTCTGAGGAAAAAATCATTAGGCTTAGCTAAAAGAAATCAAAAAAGAACATTACAGCAGCTTGTTCTTTTCTAACACCAACGGCCGATCCTATTATACTTCCGCTTTTGCGCACATCGCCATTGCTTTCAATTTTTCCAACAATGCTCCCATTGATGCGCACATCACCATTACTTTCAATTTTTCCAATAATGCTCCCATTTTTTCTTATATCTCCATTCCCCTCAATTTTCCCTTTAATACTTCCTGAAACCCTAATATCGCCATTGGACTCAAACCTCCCTACAATACTACCATTAAGGCGCACATCGCCATTGTTCTCTATTTTACCATAGATGGAGCCTCTTTTGCGAAGATCCTGAGCCTTAAGAAGGTTGTTTGTACCGGTTAAAAAAAGCAGTATAACAACTAATTTTTTCATATCATTTGAGTTTAAAATTTAGTTCCAATCGTAAGCATAATACTTCCGCTGGTTATTTGATTTATAGAAGGGTTGGGATTAAAATAACTGTTATACAAATAATATTTTTCCTGGAACATAGTTCTTACGTAAGCCAAATCAATGAAAAGACCATCGTGCCTATATCCAATACCTCCACTTATATGCTGTTTAGAACTCATTAATGATTGATCCTTAAAAGGGCTTCCGTATAAGGCATAGCCTAACCGTAAGCTAAACGGATTAAATCTTATTTCAGTACCTACGCGTAAATTTCCAGTAGCTCGGTATTTATCACGAATACTATTATTCTGTTCCATAAAACTATAGCCACTGGCACGAAAACGCGCATCACGGTAATCCATTAATTCATAATCAACACTTAGCAGTCCGGTTTGGCCAAAAATAAAAGCCAACGAGCCCACCGTACGCATTGGACTGTAATAGCTATAATCAAAACTTCCTTTATCATCTCCTCCATTGCTGTTGCTTCCGGCATTGAAAGTACCCCCTCCATTATTAAAAGAAGTAGTCATTCCGGAACTGAAATTATCGTGTAAGTTAAAGTAAGTTGGTGAATGAAAAGCAGCACCAATTCGTACAAAAGGAATAGGCATATAAATAAGCCCAAATTTAATATTAACACCATTGCCATCCGTATTCAGGTAATTATTAACTGTAAAACCTTTAATAGCAAAAGTATCGGTAGTAGGGGCTTCGCTGTAGTTGCTCTCTTCCCAATATCTAATTTTTTGAAAACCAACAGTTGCCCCTATAAAGAGCTGATTATTATAATTTCCTGCAAAAGACAATACCGTTTCGCCAATTCCTCCACTTTTTTCAATGGATTTGCGTTGAATTTTACTGATATTGGCAGGCATCGCACTAAAATACTCCCCTTTTAAAGTATCAATTAAATACGTGTTCCAAGCCATATCTGTTCCAAAGGTTGGGAAACTACTCGGATCAAGCGATTTAGCCTCTGCCAAATACACATCGGTAAGGCTACTGGAGGCATTATTTCCCTGAATGATGTATCGGTTGCTGAAGTTTGCCAAGCGATTGTACCCAAATCCAAACCCAAGCCCTTTCCATTTATCACCTTTAGCATCTCGTTCCCCAGCCATTACCATACCTAAGTTAGACACATGAAATTGATATTTGTCGTCTTTGTATTTACCTCCCAAGTAGTTACTTTCTATAGAATTTCCTGTAATAGCCGGGCTAAATGAAAATTCAGATCTGCGATAAAGCCCTAATCCTGCAGGGTTAATACTTAGTGAAGAAAAGTCTGAACCCAAAGCACCAAACGCACCACCCATAGCCGCACTCCGAGCTGTTCCAGAAATATGAGTTTGGGCATATCTTAAAGCATCATCCTCATTTTGGCCCAAACTTTTCAAGGGGAATGCCATTATAAGCGTAAGGAAAGTTCCACTTATATAAATCCATGGTTTCATGTTAATCAGATTTAGTTTATAGAATATAGAACTCACTCTAGGTTATATTATCTTCTCCCTCCTGATGAGCGGGTTGCACCACCTCCACCAAAATTAGAACTACCTGAACTTCTACTGCCTCCAAAAGAGCTTCCTGAACTTCTGCTCGGGCTACTCATTGCAGGTGTAGAGTAACTATTGCCTGAGTGGCTTCTTGATGGAGCTGCTTCTGATCTTGGACTACCTGAGCCGCTATTTCCTCTTGATGGAGTCGATGGCTGATTGTATCTAGGTGTTGATGGTTGTGACTGATATGAAGGCTGAGATGGTGTATTGAAGTTGTTGTTGTTCCTATTGTTATGTGATGGTTCATAGTTGTTATTTGAAGGCCGGGTATTGTTGTTATAAGATGGTGTACTTGGGGCTACCGGGCTACTTTCATAATTTGCTTTATTAGATGGTCTAGAGTTATTGTTAAAGTACTCATAGTTATTCGAAGGCTCGTTGCTGTTATACTCAACCGGGCGCGTGTCGTAATTGCCTCTAATAGGTTGTGCATTATTGGTGTTTACCGGGCGACTCTCATACGTGTTTGTAGCAGGTTTAACACTACTGTTATCTATTGGGCGTGTATCGTAATTACCTCCGGCAGGTTTTACAGTACTATTGTCAATAGGATGTGAGTAGTTATTATTTCCAGTAGGTTTAACACTACTGTTATCTATTGGACGTGTATCGTAATTACCTCCGGTAGGCTTCGCATAGTTCGTGTTATTATTAATGCGTGTGTCGAAATTACCACCAGTAGGTTTTGCGCTGTTAGTATTAACCGGTACTCCGTTAGTGGTTCCAATTGCATTATCTTTTGAGCCCCCTAAATTACGATTATCAAAAGTGGGTTTTGTTGTACTGCTTTCAACAGGTCGTGTATTTCCAATACTATTGATATTTGTAGCCGGTTTTACAGTTGTGATACTTGAGTTTGATTCTTTAGTGTTTACAATTCTATCTATGCCTCTTCCATGATCAACTCCCGTTGCTGCCTCGTAAATTTGAGAAAAAGATTGTGAACTAAAGCTGCTTCTTCCACCTACTCCACTGGTGCTTGCAGTTGTTCGCGGGCCGTAGTAGTATGTGTTGGCATCATAACCATTATAATAATACCCGTTATTTAATCCGGCATAATATCCATTGTAATAGCCTTGATTGTAGCCGTGATTATAGCCGTGGTAGTAGCCATGATTATAACCACCCCATCCGTAGTATGGATAGCCTCCGTAAGACCAAGCATTCCCCCAACCATAATAGCTTCCATAAGAAGGATACCCCCAACCATAATAATATACTGGAGAATAATTCCATCCCCAACATGGGCGATTATACCCCCATCCCCAACCATAATAACTATTCCAGCTGCTAGCCCAAACAGGAGAGTATATAACTGTAGTTGTATATCCTGGCCCCCACCAATTATATCCTAAATAAATACTCGTACCGTAGTTATACGGATTATAATTATAGAAGTAAGTGTTTGTATAATAGGGAGAATAATAGCTGTTATAAGCACTATTAGAGTAAAACCTTCTTAACCGGGCTGAATAAGCATAATCATAATAGTCATCATAATTAAATGATGTATCATAATAATTATTAGTTGTATAGCTGTTTCCGTTTGTACTTTGTGTAGTTGATTGGTTTGAGGCTTGGTCATAATTACCGCCTGAGGTTGTGCTATTCGTACCAGAAGGGGTGTAATCGCTATTTTGCCCACTTGTGGTTCCACTACCTGAGTTCGTGTTCATGTTATTTGATGATGTATTGTTGTTTCGGGTAAAATACACATCATCGTCATTATTTCGAGCGGTTTGTTTTGTTGTATTGCAACCCGCCAGTGCAATACTTCCAACAAGCATAATCGAGAGAAATGTTTTCATGTCTTTATATTTTATTTGGTTCGACAATTCTTTTCTATAAAAGTTTAATTTTACTTTTGACCCCGTAAATTAGAATCACTAATCAAAAATACAAATACTATACCAAAAAAACAATGGCGAAAGATTTCACTACAAAAGAAGATAATTATGCACAGTGGTACAACGATTTGGTTATAAAGGCTGATTTGGCTGAAAACAGTGCTGTTCGTGGCTGTATGGTAATAAAGCCACATGGCTATGCAATATGGGAAATGATGCAACAAGCCTTAGATAAAAAGTTTAAACAAACCGGCCACGTAAATGCTTATTTTCCTCTTTTTATCCCTAAATCATTTTTTAGTAAAGAAGCTTCGCACGTTGATGGCTTTGCAAAAGAGTGTGCAGTAGTTACACATTATCGTTTAAAAAACGCTCCTGATGGGAAAGGAATTGTGGTTGATGAAGAAGCTAAACTGGAAGAAGAGCTTATTGTTAGACCTACTTCAGAAACGATCATCTGGAATACCTACAAAGGCTGGATTCAATCTTATCGTGACCTGCCCTTGCTTATTAACCAATGGGCCAATGTTGTTCGATGGGAAATGCGTACCCGTTTATTTTTACGAACAGCCGAATTCTTATGGCAAGAGGGGCATACCGCTCATGCAACTGCCGAAGAAGCTGTTGAAGAGACTGAAAAAATGCTTGACGTATATGCCGACTTTGTGGAGAATTATATGGCAGTTCCTGTGATTAAAGGGAAAAAAACCGCTAACGAGCGTTTTGCCGGAGCCTTAGATACCTATTGCATAGAAGCATTAATGCAAGATGGCAAAGCACTTCAAGCAGGCACTTCTCATTTTTTAGGCCAAAATTTTGCTAAGGCTTTTGATGTGAAGTTTACGACTAAAGAGGGAACACAGGATTATGTTTGGGCTACTTCGTGGGGGGTATCTACCCGATTAATGGGAGCCCTAATTATGTCACACTCTGATAATCAGGGCTTAGTTTTGCCTCCAAAACTTGCTCCTATACAAGTTGTAATAGTACCAATTTTTAAGGATGAAGAACAATTGCAAAAAATAAATGCTTATGCGGCTCAGTTAAAAAAAGAACTTGAAAATTTAGATATTCGGGTAAAATATGACAATCGTGACAACCAAAGACCCGGTTGGAAATTTGCTGATTACGAATTTAAAGGAGTGCCCCTTCGAATTGCTCTTGGATCTCGTGATATAGAGAACGGCACAGTAGAGCTTGCCCGTAGAGATACAAAAGAGAAGCAAACCATTAGTCAGCAAGGGCTTTCTCAAATTGTTGTAAGTTTACTAAACGAAATTCAACATAATTTATATCAAAAAGCTTTAAATTTTAGAGATAGCATGATACATCGAGTGGACAGTTACGAGCAATTTAAAGAAATATTAGAAAACAAAGGGGGCTTTATTGCAGCGCATTGGGACGGAACATCTGAAACAGAAGAGCTTATAAAACAAGAAACCAAGGCAACTATTCGTTGTATTCCATTAAACAGCATACAGGAAAAAGGAAACTGCATTTATTCTGGAAGACCTTCAACGCAACGCGTACTTTTTGCCAAAGCATATTAAGTAATAAAGTTATGTACACAAATCTGCATCAAAATATTGTTTCAATAATCAAAGAAAAATCGAGCATTAAGCAAGATGTTTTTGTTGAAACGGCAAATGCTTTCAGAATGTTGAAAGATTTAGCTAAATATCAAATAGAAAGCTTAAAGCATGATGTTTTTGCAATAGACAAACGGGTTATTGTTGAATACAACGACCGCAGTGAGTTTATGTTTGAAATAAAAATAGGAGGCGATTCATTGGTTTTTCAAATGCATACCAATATTTTTGATTTTGATGATAGTCATTATATTCGAAAGTCACCTTACATAAGCAAAGATACTACACTTTCTTATTGCGGCCTGGTAAGTGTATATAATTTTTTGGCTGACAGTTTTAAATATTATCGCTTAAATGATGTAGGATACTTAATGGCCCGTGTGTTTGTGAATAAAGAATCGCATTATTTTGTTGAGAGCAAAAATCGGAAAATAACTTTAGGACACGATGATTTTGGAAGTGAAAAATTAATTACCGAGAAAGCCTTAAACCTACTTCAGCTAATTATATTATCATCTATAGAATTTGACTTATACACCCCTCCGTTTGAAACACAGCGCGAAATAACGGTATCAGAAATAAACAATGCAACCAATATGATTAGTATTCAAACAGGGAAGAGATTAGGTTTCAAGTTTCAGTTTGAAGATGACAAAGAAATAAAGTAGCATTGATTTAATTAGGATCAGACAAGTTGGAATTATTTAAAAAGGTAGAATCTGTTAGGGTAAGTAAAAATGCTTTTAAGTTTTGTTTATCTTGTTGGGTTAAATTTAGCCCAAATTGCTTACTTGGCTTAGTCATAATAGGATCTAAGGAAGGGGAGTGTTTTACTCCTGAATTATAATGTTCTATAACTTCCTCAAGAGACTGAAACCTACTGTCATGCATAAAAGTGTTTTTTAAGCCGATATTACGTAATGTAGGCGTTCTGAATTTACCATAATCAGCAGCACTGTGGCTCACATTGTAATAACCGGCATTAACCCCGTTAAATACCGAGTCCAAACCAATATTATGTATATCTCCGTCAGTAGTTAACGACATACTGTGGCAATGAAAGCAATCTCCTTTTTCTGTAAAGAAAATACTAAACCCTTCTGTTTCTTCGGGGCTTAACATTGTTTCATGTCGAACAAAGCGATCAAACTTTGAATTTCCTGAGTTCATCGTTCTTAAAAACTGAGCTAAAGCAAAAGCACATTTCTGAGCATCAATTTTAGTAGTTCCAAAAGCCTTATAAAAAAGTAATGGGTATAAACTGTGTGTTTGTAATTTGGTAAAATCAGTTTTAAAAAATTCTTCTACCTCAAACATCATAGCACTTTCAAGAGACCCCCGAATTTCACCATTCCATAAAAATTTGCTATGATATCCTAAATTAACATGTGATATGATATTGGTACCACGTGTAGTAAATCCCTCGTTTTGAATATGGCAAGAAGAACAGGAAGAAGTACCTTGTGGATGCATTAGTTTTTCATAGTAAAGCTTACGTCCCAAGTAAACACCTTCAACTGTAGTTGGGTTATAAGACGGGACTTCCATTTTTGGTAAATTGGAAGGTGTTTCAATTACATAAGGTGTAGGGTTGAATGGGGGAAGCTCTGTTGTGATATTATCCTGAGTCTTTTTTTTGCATGCAGCCACTGCAATAACTAAAGATACTAGAATAATGAAATATTTAAACGATAACTTCATGATTATTTAATTGAAAATACATTTTTACCATTTTGAGCCAGCTTGTTCATAGCTAAACTATCAGTCATCGTATAACTAGCATCCGTGTTAAGGTCATAGGTATATGCTCCTTCAAACCATTTATTAATATTCATATTTAATTGCAAGATGGGCGCATTTACAGCCACTTTAAATTCTTGGTTTAGCGATATGGGTACTAAATTGTTATTTTTTCCCAGATGCATATTAAATCCAAAGAACTCGTTCCCGCTTTTATAATTTCCCTCTAATTTTAAGAAGTGGTAACCTCCTCCCATCATTTCTGGCCATGCCATATTTTGATTATTTACCGTATTCTCAAGTGTGTTACTTTTGTTTTTTGCTGCATCAAGTCCAATATTAAATTTTATTGACTTGTAAGAGCCTTCGGGCAATCCTTTAAAAAGATATAATTGAGCAGGTGCTGTTGCATCAACATAATACACACTGTCAAAAGTGAAAGTCTTGCCCTCATTATTTTCAAAAACAAAGCTGGAAAGATAAAACTGAAGCTTTGAAACACTATAGTTATTCCCGGCAGCATTGGTGTATTTGACTGTGTTATACTCCAAGGGGCTATTATCAACTTGATAAGCAAGACACATTTTTACATCAAATGTGTTGACTTGAGTGTCCTTTTCTTTTTTGCACGATAAAGTACCCAGCAATATGAATACAATAGCTCCTAATAACACTATTTTATTTGTTTTCATAAACAATTAATTTTTCTCAAAGTAATTAATTTTAGCTGTCAATAAAAATGACTTAAGTCATAGGTTCTTGCATTTAATTTTTTTATTATTTTTCTATGCGTATTATTTTCTTGCCTTTCGTAAGACAATATAGCTTACAGTTGCCTAAAAACTGCCAAAATGTCTAAAAAAAGTTCATGGCAGTAATTTTGTATTGAAGGGGTCTTAGTATCTAAGCTTTATAATTATGGAAGAATCAATTAAAGACACTAGCAAGGAAGCATCAAGCCCCATCGAGGAAACCCAACAAAATGCACAAAATATTGGTGGAGAGCCAAGTGAGACTGGGGATAATGAAACAAAACTTCCGGAATCGGGAGCTACTCAAATTACCCAATTGGAAGAACAGCTAGCCGAAATGAATGATAAGTATTTACGTTTATTTAGTGACTTTGATAATTACCGAAAAAGGACAGCCAGAGAACGTGTAGAACTTGTAAAAACAGCGGGAGAAGACTTTTTTAAAGCGGTGTTACCCGTTATTGATGACTTTGAAAGAGGTTTAAAAGCCATGAATGAAAATCAAAATGATATTTCTTCATTGAAAGAAGGTGTTGAACTTATTTTTAATAAGTTTATAAATATTTTAACAGCAAGAGGATTACAGCCTATTGTTTGTGAAGGGCAGCATTTTAACGATGACTTACATGAAGCTGTTACAAGTATTCCGGCTCCACAAGACGATTTGAAAGGAAAAGTTGTGGATGTTTTAGAAAAAGGATATTTGCTGAATGAGAAAGTGATTCGATATGCTAAAGTTGTTGTGGGGCTTTAATGAATCCTATTGTTTTAAACTTTGAAATAGAATATAACTACTAATGAGTAAAAGAGATTACTACGATATACTTGGACTAGCCAAAGGGGCCGATGAAAGCGAGATAAAAAAAGCTTATCGAAAGATGGCTATGAAGTACCATCCGGATAAAAACCCGGGTGACAAAACTGCAGAAGAAAAATTTAAGGAAGCAGCAGAGGCCTATGATGTTCTCAGTAACCCTCAAAAAAAAGCCCAATACGATCGTTTTGGGCACTCAGCCACAGGTTCAGAACCGGGAGGTGGTTCGGGTTTTGGCGGCATGAATATGGAAGATATTTTCAGTCAGTTTGGTGATATTTTTGGTGGTGGAAGTTTTGGTGGATTTAGTAGTGGCCGGCATGGTGGTGGACGCAGAACGAACCGGGGGAGTAATTTGAGAGTAAAAGTAAAACTAACGTTAGAAGAAATAGCCAACGGTGTAGAAAAAAAGATTAAAGTAAATAAGTATATCGGTTGCGGTACTTGTTCCGGTACTGGGGCATTTGGAGGCACTGCTTATACAAACTGTAATACCTGCCACGGAACAGGTCAGGTAACCCAAATTATGAATACCATTTTGGGACAAATGCAAACTAGTACTACTTGCCCTACTTGTGGAGGACAAGGGCAAACCATAAAAGATAAGTGTAAAATTTGCTTTGGTGATGGTGTTGTTCGGGCTGAAGAAATAATTTCTATTAATATCCCTGCCGGAGTAGCACAAGGCATGCAATTGTCTATGAGCGGAAAAGGCAATGCAGCCGGCAGAGGAGGTGTACCCGGAGATTTGCTCATATTGATTGAAGAAATAGAACATCCAATATTGAAAAGAGATGGCATAAATCTGTTCTTAGACCACTATATATCAGTAACTGATGCTGCCTTGGGAACACATATTGAAGTGCCAACAATTGATGCGAAGGCCAAAATAAAAATTGAGCCCGGTACCCAGCCCGGAAAGGTACTTCGTTTGAGAGGGAAAGGATTGCCTTCTGTTAACTCTTATGAAAAGGGTGATTTGCTGGTCAATATTAATGTATGGATTCCACAAAAGCTTAGTAAAGAAGAAACAAAAATTTTAGAAAAGCTAAACGATTCGGAAAACTTTAAACCCAAGCCTTCGGGAAAAGAAAAAAGCTTTTTTGACCGTATGAAAGAGTATTTTCATGATTAAAGAAACTACTTTATAGACCCTACAAGAGGTTTATTACAAAAAATAACCCCGTTGTTTTAGAACAAATAGCGTAGATGCTATTTTTATTAATATTTTACACTTTATTTGGTTTATTATTAAAGGCTAAACGTATCTTTACGCTCCTTTAAATACAAAATGACAAAGCCAGGAGTATTCATAATACTTTTATTTATACTATTTTCGGACTATGCTAAGTCACAGCCCAAAGGAAAAGTTATTGACCAAGTAGTAGCAGTTGTAGGTAATAATCTTATTTTACAATCTGATATTGATAATGAAATGGAACAGGTAAGAGCACAAGGACATGATTCATTACCCATTAGTAAATGTACAATTCTTGAAGAATTATTGTTTCAAAAGTTATTGACTCATCAAGCAGAAATAGATAGTATTACCGTAAGTGATGCCCAAGTTACGGGAGAATTAGACCAACGAATGCGGTATTATATTGCCCAAGCAGGTTCTGAAAAAAAACTCGAAGAGTTTATGGGAAAAAGTATTGCTGAGCTAAAGGCAGAATACAGAGATGATTTAAAAAAAATACTCTTGGCCAAAACGATGCAGAATAAGATTACTCAAGATGTAAAAGTAACACCTGCTGACGTGCGTTCCTATTACAATTTACTACCCAAAGACAGTTTACCCATAGTCAATAGTGAAGTTGAAATTTGTCAAATAACCAAAAGGCCTCCTATTAACCAAGAGGTGCGTTTGGCTACACGAGAACGCTTACAAAAGCTACGAGATCGTATTGTAGCCGGAGAAGATTTTGCAACCTTAGCTGTAATGTATTCAGAAGATGGATCATCGGCCTACGGTGGTGAGCTGGGCTTTAAATCACGAAATGAGTTGGTTCCCGAATTTGCTGCTGCCGGTTTTTCTCTTCAAGGGAAAGAGGTATCACCTGTTATTGAGTCGCAATATGGATTTCATATTATTCAAATGATTGAAAGAAGAGGAGAGCAAGCCAATTTAAGGCATATTTTGTTAGTGCCTAAAGTTCTTAGCAGCGACTTATTACAAGCACAACAATATCTTGATTCGGTAAAACTTGTAATTGAAAAAGAAAAACTGGATTTTAGTCAGGCAGCACAAAAGTTTTCAGACGACAATGAAACTAAGTTTAATGGGGGTAGGTTAATAAATCAAAGCAGTGGAACAACACGCTTTGAGACAAGTGAAATGGATGCTGCTTTATTTTTTACTATTGATAAATTAAAAGTAGGAGAAATTTCAGCTCCAGTTAAATACACAACCAGCGAGGGCAAACAAGCCTATAGAATATTGTACTTGAAAGAAAGAACCGAGCCACATAAAGCAAACTTAAAAGAAGATTATCAGAAACTTCAAAACATTGCCTTAATAGTAAAGCAACAAAAGGTTATGGCAAACTGGGTAAAAAAGAAAATGGCTCTTACCTATATTAGAGTGGATGATAGTTATAAACCTTGTAATTTTAAGTATCCGTGGTTTAGCAACGCTATGGACAAAGCAGATAATAAATAACTAAGATAGCATTATATTTATGAAATCAGATGTAGAAGCTGTAGATGAATTTGTAAAGAAATATCAAGCTCTAAATACAGAGATTCAGAAAGTAATAATAGGCCAGCAGGATATTATTAAGGATGTATTAATCTCTATTTTTAGCCGAGGCCACTGCTTACTTATTGGGGTACCCGGTTTAGCTAAAACATTACTGGTAAATACCATTGCCGATACCCTTGGTTTGGCTTTTAGCCGTATTCAATTCACACCCGATTTAATGCCCTCTGATATTATTGGGTCGGAAATTTTAGATGATTCGCGTAATTTTAAGTTTATAAAAGGTCCCCTTTTTGTAAATATTGTATTGGCCGATGAAATTAACCGTACACCTCCTAAAACCCAGTCAGCATTACTCGAGGCTATGCAAGAAAAATCGGTTACTGTTGCCGGTAAAAAATATTCTTTAGGAAACCCCTTTTTTGTATTAGCAACACAAAACCCCATTGAACAAGAAGGAACTTATCCGCTTCCAGAAGCACAACTAGACCGGTTTATGTTTAGTGTTTGGCTTAACTACCCAACACTTGAAGAAGAATTAGCTATTGTAAAAAATACTACCCATGACAACAAACCGGTACTAAATAAAATTTTAAATGCCGAGGATATATTATTTTACCAAGATTTAGTGAGAAAGATTCCTATTCCGGATAATGTGTTGGAATATGCTGTTAAGTTAAGTGTTAAAACAAGACCAGAGTCTGATTTAGCTCCTCATACTGTAAAAGAGTATTTATCATGGGGTGCTGGTCCTAGAGCTTCTCAAAATTTGGTTATTGGTGCCAAGTGCCATGCTCTGTTGCAAGGAAAATACTCGCCCGATATTGAAGATGTTAAAGCCGTTGCATTATCTGTATTACGTCATAGAATTGTACGTAATTACAAGGCAGAGGCTGATGGATTTACGATAGAAAAAATTATTGAATCGCTGCTTTAAGAACAATTATTGGAGAAAATAATAAAATCTTCAACTTTTTTGCTTATTTCTTGTTTCGAGCATCAATATTTTCAATATAGTGCCATTTCCCTCTTCTAAATTTAAGAGCATCATAACTCAAATCGGGAGTATAAAATTGATACTGACCCTTTAATTCTTCTTCGGCTGGTGACAAGTGATCAAATATTACGAGCTTTCTCTTTTCATCGTAATTTAAAGTCATACTAACCTTACTGCTGTATTCAAAAATTAAACGGTTTAAAGTAGTTTTTTTATAGGTAATAATGGGAGCCCCAAACTTTATACTACCATCTTTATCAAAAAACATTACTTCTATTAATTTCTTCTTGGTTATTCGGTCGTTCCAATCAGCTCCTAACAGACAGTAATAAATTTTTCTTTTATATTTTACTTGTATTATTTTATAGTAGTGAGCCCCAAACCATTTATCTGGCCCTAATACCGTGTTTTCGGGGCTTTTAATGCTTATGGAGGCATCTTTCAGTTCGGTTAATTTATAGCTAGATTTTTTTATGTTTTTCTGTAAAATAAAAGCATAATAAGAAAAAGTACCATCATTATGTGCAAACTCCCAATTGTATAAGTAAAAGGCTTTATCTTCGGGAGTTAATTGAGCTAAATTTATAACCGAGTCAAGCTGAAATGCCTCAGCACCGGGCTTAAGTAAAAATCGTTTTAACACACTATAGTACTGTTGATGCGCTAGCAGACGTTCGGTTTCGGGATTCCGTAAATCTAAAATAATCTTCCCTAAAGGCTTTAGTGTATCTTGCACTTTATTTACATATTCTATATTTAAAACTTGTGCCGAAACAGACAATGAAAGTCCCCAAAAAAGAAAAAGAGAACACAAGGTTCTCTTAACTAGTTGTTTAATATTCTTTAATAAGAACATTAAAAATGCATGAAGTTTTTCTTTGCCAACAGCTCCTCTTTTGTTTCGCGATTGTTCTCATCGTCAATACAACAATCAACCGGACATACGGCAGCACATTGGGGCTCGTCATGAAAACCCACACACTCCGTACACTTGTCTGTAACAATATAGTAAACATCCATTGCAACAGGCTGTTGAGGCTCGTCTGCGTCAAATGCCTGTCCTTTCAAGGTAGTAATCATCCCATTTAAGCTTGTTCCGTCAGCAAATCGCCATTCATTGCCTCCTTCATAAATAGCATTGTTAGGACATTCGGGCTCGCAGGCTCCACAGTTAATACATTCGTCTGTTATTTTGATAGCCATAAAAATAAATTATAAACGTAAATAAATCAGGTTTTTAAACCCGGTAACAAAGTTAGTTTATTTACTGTTCAGAAACAAAAATATCTGATTTTCATAATAGCCTTCAAGGGTTTCATTTACTCTAATTTTAAATCTTAGAAAGATAAGTGTATCTCTGTTTCCTATGATTAGTTGTAAGTTTCAAAAACTTAATTAAAAGTAGTGCCATTAGAATTAATGTTATTTAGAATAAGGATAAATAAAATACCGGATATGGGGCTCACGTAATTCAAAAAAAAGTAACTTCGTGTTTATAAACTATGCCCTATGAACACATACACAATTATTATAATATTTCTATTATTGGTTATCCTATTTTCCTCATGGGTTAGTGTACAACAAGGCACTATAGCCGTTACCACCATTTTTGGAAAATACAGGCGTATGCTTTTACCCGGATTAAACTTTAAGATTCCTATTCTTGAAAAAATCCATACGCGAATCTCAATTCAAAATCGTTCTGTAGAGTTAGAGTTTCAAGCAACAACTTTAGATCAAGCAAATGTATATTTTAAAGCCATGTTATTATATGCTGTATTGGACTCCAATGAAGAAGTAATAAAAAATGTAGCATTTAAATTTTTAGATGAAAAAAACCTGATGCAAGCATTGGTACGTACGGTAGAAGGAAGTATTCGCGGTTTTGTAGCAACTAAAAAACAATCGGAAGTTTTATCCCTTAGAAACGAAATTGTAGAAGATGTAAAATCACAAATTGATCATACACTCGAAAGCTGGGGTTATCATTTAATTGATTTGCAACTTAATGATATTACTTTTGATGAGGCCATTATGCGTAGTATGGCTCAAGTAGTAGCCTCTAACAACTTAAAAGCTGCTGCTGAAAATGAAGGACAGGCTTTGTTAATAACAAAAACAAAAGCTGCCGAAGCTGATGGAAACGCCATTAAAATAACGGCTGAAGCTGAAAGACAAGCAGCGCGTTTAAGAGGCGAAGGGGTGGCTTTGTTTCGTGAAGAAGTAGCTAAAGGTTTATCAACTGCTGCTAGAGAAATGCATCAGGCTAATATGGATACTTCTGTAATTATGTTTACGATGTGGACAGAATCTATTAAACACTTTGCCGAAAATGGTAAAGGGAATATTATTTTCTTAGATGGTTCTTCAGAAGGAATGAAACGAACTATGGAAGAAATTATGTCCATATCATTGATGAACAAAGAGAAATAATAAAATTTCGCAAAATACAATGTATAAAAAAAGTTTAATTATCGTTTGTGTAATCTTTATTGTGCCTTTTTTTGCAAAGGCACAGAGTACAGAGTTTTATAATTTATATTTTGAAGGAAATGCTCTTTTGGTAAAGGCTCAATACGCAAAAGCTGTTGAAAATTACAACAAAGCATTAAAACAAGCACAGCCCGATTATGTTTATTTTAATAGAGGAAATGCATACTTTGGGTTAAAAAACTACGCTGCTGCTTTGGCTGATTATAATAAAGCTTTAGCACTTAATAAAAACTATGTTGAAGCATATTGCCAACGTGGTTTAGTAAAAAGCTATACCGGTGATAAGACCTGTTGTGACGATTTGAAAAAAGCGATCAAATTGGATTCGCCTGATGCCCGTGAAGCCTACGAAAAACACTGTAAGAAAAAATAATTTCTCACAAGAGCATAATAGAGTAAAACTTTGTGAGGTAACATCTTACAAAGTTGTGCTTCCCTTACAATTCCTATCAAATAATTATCTTAGACCCAAATATAAAACGTATGAAGAATTACTTTCTTTTAATAGGGCTCTTGTTTTTAGGGCTTGTTCCTAAATTATGGGCTCAGGAGTACTTTCCGGTAAATGGAATAAGTCAGGAGAAACAAATAACTATTGCTTTTACTAATGCCCGTATCTTTATTGATTATAAAACCATACTCGATCAAGCAACCTTAATCATTCGCGATGATAAAGTTACAGATGTAGGGACTACGGTTTCTATTCCAGCCGATGCTTTAGTAATTGATTTAAATGGAAAATATATTTACCCTTCGTTTATTGATATGTATAGCGATTATGGAATTGCAGCAACCGAGAAGCCTGTGCGTAAAGATTACCCTCAGTATGAAAAATCAGCCCAAAATGCTTTAGGATGGAATGAAGCCATTAAGTCTGATTATGATGCTGCCCTGCATTTTGTTGTAGATAGTAAAAATGCTGATTTACTCCGTAAGACAGGGTTTGGAGTTGTTATGAGCCATCAAAAAGATGGAATTTGTAGAGGCTCTGCAACACTCATAACTCTTCAAGACAAAAACCCCAATAAAGCCATGTTAAAAAATCAAGCAGCTGCTTGCTATTCTTTTAACAAAGGGAGTAGCCCCCAACAATACCCAGGTAGCTTAATGGGGGCTATTGCGTTAGTTCGACAAACTTATTATGATGCACGTTGGTATGAGGCTGCTAAAATAAAAGAGAAAAACATTTCGCTAGAACATTGGATTGCCTTACAAAAATTACCTCAGCTTTTTGAATCAGACGATAAGTTGAATACACTCCGTATTGCCAAAATTGGGGAAGAATTTGGAGTTCAATATATAATTAAAACCAGTGGTAATGAATACCAACAAATTGAAGAAATAAAAAAGCTTAAATCAAAATTTATTTTGCCTGTAAATTTTCCTGAGGCCTGGGACTTAAGTAATCCTTATGATGCTATAAATGTTTCTTTAACCGCTTTAAAGAACTGGGAACTTGCTCCTCAGAATCCAGCTTATTTTGAAAGATCAGGAATTGATTTTTCATTTACAGCCGATGGTCTAAAAGACAAAAGTACCATGCTTACTCAAATTCAAAAAGCTATTAAAAATGGGTTGAGTGAACAACAAGCTCTAAAAGCTCTTACAGAAACACCTGCTTCTTTTTTACAAATAAGCGATAAAGCCGGGGCTTTGCGTAAAGGAATGTTAGCAAATTTTATTATTAGTTCCGGTAATATTTTCGAAAAAGACAATATCATTTTTGAAAATTGGGTGCAGGGTATAAAGTATATAGTAAACAATTACAATCCCCATGATGTACGTGGGAAATATAATTTTCAACTTCAAAACAATACTTATAACTTGCAAATTGGAGGTCGGTCTGATGCTTTAGAATTTGAAGTATTTCACGATACTTCAAAGCAAAAAGTGAATGCCCTTTTTCAAAGAAATGAACTTGTTTTTCAATTAGAAACAAACTTAAAATCGTATAGCTGTATTGCTTATTATCAAAATAAAAAATTTACCGGAACCATGCAATTACCCGATGGTACAAGTCAACCTTTTACAGCTGCATTTATTGCACCTTTTGTTGCTAAGGACACCAAAGACACTACAGAAAAAAAACTGACCCCATCAGGAAAAGTAGTATATCCTTTTGCTGCTTTTGGGACAACGGTGTTACCCGTTTCAGAAGAAATAGTATTTAAAAATGCAACCCTATGGACGAATGAAAAAGAGGGAATTATAACACAAGGTGACTTATGGATAAAGAATGGGAAAATAATGGGTGTAGGAAAAAATCTAACAAGTCCAAGCGCCCAAGTAGTTGATGCAACAGGAAAACATATTACTCCTGGAATAGTGGATGAGCACTCTCATATTGCTGTTACCGGAGCTGTTAATGAAGGGGCACATTCTGTAACGTCTGAGGTACGCATTGGAGATGTAATTGATAGTGAGGATATAAACATATACCGCCAGTTAGCCGGAGGGGTTACAACTTCCCAAATTTTACATGGTTCTGCAAATGCAATAGGTGGGCAGGCTCAGCTTATCAAATTGAGATGGGGTAAGAATCCTGAACAACTAAAATTTGAAGGCGCTGACCCTTTTATAAAATTTGCTTTAGGTGAAAATGTAAAACAAACTAATTGGGGTGATAAATATAAGATTCGCTACCCTCAAACAAGAATGGGAGTTGAACAAATATATATGGATGCTTTTACTCGAGCCAAAGCTTATGAACAAAAAACATTAAAAAAAGGAGGAGAACCCGTTCGTAAAGATTTGCAGCTTGATGCTTTAGTAGAAATATTGAATAAAAAACGTTTTATTACATGCCATTCTTATCAACAATCAGAAATAAATATGCTGATGCATGTTGCCGATACTTTTCACTTTAAGATAAATACTTTTACCCATATATTGGAAGGCTATAAAGTTGCTGACAAGATGAAACAACATGGTTGTGGAGCATCAACATTTGCCGACTGGTGGGCATATAAATATGAAGTTATTGAGGCTATTCCCTATAATGGTGCTATCATGAATAATGTAGGCCTGATAACTGCTTTTAATTCTGATGATCCGGAAATGGCCAGACGTTTAAATCAAGAAGCCGCAAAAGCTATTAAATATGGTAACTTAAGTGAAGAGGAAGCCTTAAAGTTAGTTACTTTAAATCCTGCCAAACTCCTGCACATTGATAATCGGGTTGGAAGCCTTAAGGCAGGGAAAGATGCCGATCTGGTATTGTGGAATGACAATCCGCTTTCCATTTATGCCAAGCCCCTTAAAACTTATGTTGATGGGATTTGTTACTTTGATATAAACAGGGAAGAGCAACAATTGAAAGAAATGAAAGAGGAAAGGTATCGAATCATTAAGAAAATGCAAGAAGAAAAAAGCAAAAATAGTTTATTAAAGAAACCTGTACTGAAAAGAAAAAAAATTCAGCATTGCAATGAATATGAATTAATGCCATTTGAAGTGGAATAAAAACAAGAACTTATATGAAAAAAAAATATTTAATTCTCTCAACACGATGTGCTTTATTCATATTATTTTTTATACCGTTTACTCAAGCACAAAACCCTACACCGGCCCCCCCTCAGCACAAAAGTATTTTCATAAAAAACGCCACTATTCATAACGGGCAAGGTGCTGTATATCCTAATTCTTCTATTGGTTTTGCAAAAGGAAAGATTATATATCTTTCATACGAAAGCCCCAATCAATCAATGGTATGGGATACAATTATTGAAGCCGGAAACAAACATATATATCCCGGTTTAATAGCCCTTAATACACAAATTGGGTTAGCAGAGATAGAAGCTATCAGAGCTATGAATGACTTTGCAGAGGTTGGAAATGTCAACCCCGGATCAAGATCTTTAATAGCCTATAATACCGACAGCAAAGTAACTCCAACTGTACGCTTTAATGGGGTATTGAGTGCCCAAATTTGCCCTCAAGGCGGATTGTTAAGCGGCACCTCTTCTCTGGTTAATTTAGATGCCTGGAATTGGGAAGATGCTGTTTATAAAGCAGACGAAGGTTTACATATCAATTGGCCATCGATGCGGGTTTATTTTGGGAACAATGCCGACCAGGAAGAGTTTGAAAAAAAACAAAATGAGAGGATAACAAAAGAATTAAACCAGCTTGACCTTGTTTTTTCTGAAGCTTATGCTTATAGTTTAAATACAAATCCGGAAATAAAGAATTTGAATTATGAAGCTATGAGAAATATTTTTAATGGAACACGAAAACTATATATCCATGCTGATTATGTAAAAGAAATTGTAGCAGCAATAAATTTTTCACAGAAGTACAGAATAAAAATTGTTTTGGTAGGAGGAGCTGATGCTCCAATGGTTTTGGACTTACTTAAAGAAAATAATATTCCAATAATACTAAAGCGTACACATGAATTGCCCCAACGTGATGATGATGCTGTTGATAGCTTTTACCGCTTACCTAAGCTCCTTTATGATGCTGGAATATTGTATGCTATAAGCTGTGAAGGATTTTGGCAGGTGCGCAACCTCCCCTTTATGGCAGGCACAGCGGCTGCTTATGGGCTTAGTAAGGAAGAGGCCTTGCGTGCTGTAACTCTTAATCCGGCTCAAATAACAGGGGTTGATTCTCAAACAGGGAGTATCATGTTAGGAAAAGATGCTACGTTGTTACTTACTACGGGCGATTTGTTGGATATGAAAAGCAATAATGTTCTGAAAGCCTATATTCAAGGCAGAGATATTAATTTGGACAATGTACAGCATCAGTTGTATCTAAAATATATGAGAAAGTACAAACTGATAAAATAGCTGTAATGGAAAAAGACATCAAGCCAGAAGAGTCGATCGTAGCCTTTCTAAATTCATTTTTAACCCTTCAGGCAAATGCTTTAAGTGCCTATTATAAACAAGATATCCCTAAATTAAACCAGCTTGTTGATCAACTGAACAGCTATGGAACACAACATTTGCAAGATATGTTTGGTGTTTCCTATCAGAAAAAAGCAGATAAAGATGTTTCTATGTTATATGAAAATGACGATGTAGCGTGTCGTCCTGCTATACTTTTTATGATAAAAAAACATCATTACCCCGGGTTAGGAATTGTTTATTTGGCCTTTGTATCTGCTGTTAATCCCTATAAAAAGAATTTTTCAAAATGCTATTTCATTGTTCCTATAAAGAACAATTATCAAATCATTGCCCAATATGCTCATATTGAAAATCGTAAAAAAAACATGCCTGAGTGGGATAATTGTGGAGGTGAGGATATTTATTTGAATCGTTTGGGAAAACCATTGGAGGTAATAAGAATTACTCCTCCTTCAGACAATACAAATAACTTAAAAGAATATGAGAAATAAGCTATTCAAAATCAGGATAGAGTAAATACTTTTTTCTTATGCTTTTAAAATTGTCAATATCCTTTTTCCAGGTTTTTCTAATTTCTTCAGCGCTTAAACCTGCAATAATTTGTTTTTTTAAAACACTGTTGCCCACCAGCTTATTAAAGAAAGAGTTAAAAAACATTTCTTGATCCGGAAAATAGGTATAAGCCCGAATAAGGTAATTTAAATTAATTTCTCCTTTTAAAGTATCTATATTTTCTTGCGTTAAATCAAAGCCTCTGCACACTTCATTAAGGTATGGCGGGCGTGTTGCTCCTAATCTATTTTGAGGTGTAAACAAAAAATTGCCTGTTTTTAAATTAGGATGTCCATAAATTTGAAAAGGTTTATCGGTTCCTCGCCCTACACTTATTGTTGTACCTTCAAAAAAGCACAAGCTGGGATATAGATATATAGCCAGGTCGTTTGGTAAATTAGGTGATGGATTAATGGGTAAATGATAGCGGCTTTTATGTGTATAATGGATTAACGGTACAATTTGTAAATCGCATTTAAGATTTGTCCCCAACCACCCTTCTTCATTTATCATTTGAGCATACTCCCCAATAGTCATCCCATATACTACAGGTACAGTATGCATGCCTACAAATGATGCAAACGAATCTTGCAGCACCGGACCATCAATATAAAAACCATTGGGGTTAGGACGGTCTAATACAACTAATTTTTTATCTTGTTCTGCACAAGCCTGCATCACATAATACATTGTGCTGATATAGGTATAAAAACGTGCACCTACATCCTGCAAATCAAACAAAACAATATCAATATTTTTCAAGTCGCCTTCTGTTGGTTTTTTATTTTTTCCATATAATGATTTTACTACAATGTTTGTTTGAGCATCGTAATCATCTGCAACTTTTTCACCGGCACTAGCCGTTCCTCTAAAGCCATGCTCGGGGCAAAATACTTTTACAATATCTGTTTTTAAGGATAGAAGACTATCTACAATATGCGTATTTCCAATTACAGAAGTTTGGTTAGCTACTAAAGCTAATTTTTTATCTTTTATAATTCCCAAATAAGCCTCTGTGTTTTCTGCGCCACATACTATCTTCTCTTGTGCATATATTTTTTGGGATAAACACAGCCATATAATTATTCCTATTTTTTTTAACCCGTGCATTTATTAGATTTAGAGAATTATTTTGTTTATGTTAGTACAATGTTACGCAAATATTATTAGCCTCTATTTAGTGCATAGAATTTTCACAATGGATTTTTCTATTACAAAAAGAATGCCCTGCGTTACAAAAATGTATTTATGAATAAGGATGTGTTACAAAATATGAAAGTAAAATTAATAAATCGTGATATCAGTTGGTTGTCCTTTAATGCTCGTGTATTGCAGGAGGCTGCCGATAAAACGTTACCATTAAACGAAAGGTTAAAGTTTTTAGGAATTTTTTCCAATAATTTAGACGAGTTTTTTCGAGTAAGGATTGGTTCTTATAAGCGGATGATGAAGTTGAAAAAAAATGCCAAATACTACTTGAATGAAACTCCTGAAAAACTGTTGTCTAAAATACAGGAGATTGTGGTTAAACAACAAAAAGATTTTGACCGGGTGTATGCAGAAATTTTGAAGGCATTAAACAAAGAAAATACTTTTATAGTTGATGAAAAAGCTCTAGATAAAAAGCAGGGTGACTTTGTAAAAGAATACTTTAAAGAATTGGTGCGACCTCGATTGGTTCCCATAATGATACAACATACTCGTAAAATACCTTATTTAAGAGACAAGTCTATTTATTTAGCTGTAAAGCTGTACCATAGGCAGCATAACAAAGAAGTAATCTATGCCTTAATTCAAGTTCCTGATGATATTCCAAGGTTTTTACAAATTCCGGCAACTCAAAATCGCAAAGGAATGTATATTATTATGCTTGATGACGTTATACGATATTGTCTGGAAGATATCTTTTTTATTTTCAAATATGATTTTGCAGAAGCTCATGCGCTTAAACTAACTCGTGATGCAGAATTAGATTTAGATAGTGATTTATCAAAAAGCATAAGTGAAAAGATAGCAAAAAGCTTAAAACTTCGCAATAAAGGTGATTTAGTTCGGCTTATTTACGATCGAAATATGCCTCAAGATTTACTGCATTTTCTTATCAAGAGTATTAAGATTGATAAAGAACAAGCCTTACAGGCCGGTGGGCGTTATCATAATTTTAAAGATTTTATGAACTTCCCACAAATCAATCCTAAAAAGCAACACCCATCTGTTGTAAAAACTATAGAGCACCCTTCTTTTAAAGGAAACGTTAGCATATTTGAAGTTTTAAAAAAAGAAGATGTATTGCTTTCTTTTCCTTACCATACTTTTGATCATATCATTGATTTTTTGAGAGAAGCTGCTATTGACCCCCATGTTAGCACTATTAAAATTACTTTATACCGCACCGCTAAGAGCTCGAAAATAACCAATGCTTTAATAAATGCACTTCGCAATGGTAAAAATGTAACCGTCATTATTGAGCTGCAGGCACGATTTGATGAGGAATCTAATTTATTATCGGCCAATAAGCTGCAAGAAGAAGGAGCACAAATTATCTATGGGGTTCCGGGTTTAAAGGTACACTCTAAGTTAATATACATTACACGAAAAGAAAACAATAAAACGAGTTCTTATGCCCATATAGGAACTGGAAACTTTAATGAGACAACTGCAAAACTCTACTGCGATTTTAGTTTACTTACGGCTGATAATAAAATTGTTTCAGAAGTAGAGAAAGTATTTAACTTTTTTAAAAACAATTATAAAACAGGGCAGTATAAACATATGTTAGTCGCTCCTTTTTTTATGCGAAATAAATTAGTTAAACACATTCAAACCGAAATAAAAAATGCACAAAGCGGAAAGCCTGCACAAATTCAACTTAAGCTTAATAGTTTAACCGATGAGGAGCTTATCAAAAAACTCTATATTGCAAGTTGTTCCGGGGTAAAAATTCAAATTATTGTAAGAGGAATTTGTGCTTTGGTTCCGGGTATAAAAAACATGAGTGAAAATATTGAAGCAATTAGTTTAGTTGACCAATATCTTGAACATGCTCGATGCGTAATTTTTCACAACAACGGAGATGAGGTTATCTATATCTCTTCTGCTGACTGGATGATACGTAATTTAGACCACAGAGCTGAAGTAGCATGTCCTATTTACCAACGAAATATTAAAGAGGATATTAAAAAAATATTTGAAATACAATGGAACGGCAGTACTAAAGTCAGAATTATTAATGAAAAACAAGATAATCCTTATCGAAAACCCCTTAATGGATCACCGGTAACAAGGGCACAACATGAGGTTTATAAGTATTTGGCAGCAAAATATCAAATTGGGAATGACGCGTTATGACTATCCGGAGAAATTACCAATACCCGAATTGGTACTTACAGACGATGGTTCAAGTAGTTTGAGACTACCCGGTTTTATAGATCTTTATCACTCACATCATGGGGCAATTCAGGAAAGTTCACTCGTATATATTCAATATGGATTAGGGCATGTGCCTAAAAAAGAAATAAGAATTTTGGAAATAGGATTAGGCACCGGTCTTAATTGCTTACTCACTTGGCTGCACCAAAAACAAACTGCTCCCCAAAAACACATTTATTATGCAGCTTTAGAGCCTTTCCCTATTACATATCAATTATCCCAAGAACTTAATTATGCATTCTTTTTTCCCGAATATGATGTTTCCTCTATACTTCAAAAAATACATTGTGCTCCTTGGGGAAAGTCAGAACACATAGACTCTGCTTTTGTTTTTGAACGCTTTAAACAAAAGATACAGGAATTTACCCCATTAAAAAATTCTTTTGATCTTATTTATTATGATGCATTTGGACCGCCCAGCCAACCCGAAATGTGGGAGCACGATATTTTTGTAAAAATGCATAATACTCTAGCTCCAGAAGGAGTTTTGGTAACTTATTGTGCAAAGGGAGCAGTTAAACGAGCACTGAAAAATGTAGGTTTTCGAGTTGAAGGTTTGAAAGGGCCAAGGGGTAAACGTGAAGTAACCAGAGCTGTTAAAATATAGAATTACAGGCCTATTTGATTAGAACCCACAAAAAATCAGATTTTTATTTTTTCTCTTAGAAATAAAAGTATTTTTTTAAATTTGAACTATTATTTTACGTGATGCCTTCTTTTGATATTGTAAATAAAACAGACCTTCAAACGCTTGACAATGCCCTAAATGTTAGCCGTAAAGATATTGCCGGGCGTTATGATTTTAAAGGCTCTAAATCAGCCATTGAGTTTGATAAAAAACTTTTGAGTATTCAAATTCTTTCTGAGTCGGAAATGCGTATTGAGGCCATTGAAGATACGATCAGAAGCCGTATGATTAAACAAGGATTAAACCCATTAGCTCTTGATTTTGGGAAAGAACAATATGCATCGGGTAATTTAATCAAGAAGGATATAAAAATAAAACAAGGAATTGATAAAGAAACAGCAAAAAAAATAGTCAAACACATCAAAGATCTAAAACTGAAAGTTGAAGCTCAAATAATGGATGAGCAAGTGCGCGTTACAGGTAAAAAAATTGATGATTTGCAACTTGTTATGAGCAGCGTTCGAGCAGCTCATTTTGAAACTCCACTACAATTTGACAACCTAAAATAAAAACATCATGAGAAAACAACTATTTTTTATTTTTTGTCTGCTAACCTGCTACAGTCTTCAGGCTACAGCACAAAACTATAACGACAAGCAAAATATGGCTGTAGTAACCGATCAGGAACCTTTTTACCCCAAAGGTGATGCTGAGCTGTATAAATTAGTAATGAATTCGGTTAAGTATTCTGATGAAGCCAAGCAAAAATATATTGAAGGAACTGTTACTTTAAGTTTTGATGTTTCGGCCGATAGTACCATAGGGAATACACAAATAATCTCGGGTTTATGTTGTGGCATAAACGAAGAGGTACAGCGTGTAGTAAAGAGCATTAAGTTTGCTCCTGCGGTACAAAACGGAGTAAAAATGCGTATGAATATCATGATGGACTTTCCAATAAAAGCACACTAAGTAAAAGCGTAATGCAGCCGCCTAAGAAACCTACCAAAAAAGAAAAGTTTCAACAAACACAAAAATCACACAAAAGTTCCGAAAAGACATTTGAAACACCTAAGAAAAAGCTGAATCTTTTTTATGTAGTTATTGCTGCTGTTGCTTTTATTCTTTATGCTAATACCTTAAAAAATGATTATGTATTAGACGATTTTTCTGTTATTAAGGAAAATAATATTGTTAATCAGGGGAGCAAAAACATTCCTTATATTTTTAAAACAAGCTACCGAACAGGCTATCTGAATGTTAATGATGGTTTGTATCGCCCCCTGTCCTTGGCTATGTTTGCCATAGAATGGTCTTTGTCTCCAAACAATCCAGCTTTAGGGCATTTTATTAATATTCTTGTTTACATTCTTTGTGGCATAGTGCTGTTTAGGGTATTGGTTCGCATATTGCCTCAATGGCACGTGAATTGGATTTTAGCTGTAGTTTTGTTATTTATGGCACACCCCATTCATACTGAGGTGGTTGCTAATATTAAAAGTCGAGACGAGTTGCTCTGTTTTCTTTTCTCTTTTCAAAGTATATATGCAACTCTAAATTATATAGATAAAAACAAACTCATATATCTTTTAGGAAGTATTATTTTTCTATTTCTCGCTTTTTTAGCCAAAGAGTCAGCAATATTAACCTTACCACTTATTATTTGTATTATTTGGTTTTATAGAAGAGACTCCTTGTCTAAACTATTTGGAATAGTAACAGCAATATTAATTCCATTTGCTTTTTATATGCTTATCCGAAAAACAGTGTTGGGCACTTTTACCGGTATTCAAAATGTTACCATGCTCGATAATCCTATTGGAACACAAAGCAATATCGGGCTCAAACTAATTGGGAGCATTCAAGTTCTTAGTGATTATTTTAAGCTCTTTTTAGTACCCCATCCATTAATTTACGATTACTCTTACAATTCTGTTCCTGTGCAAAATGAGTTCAGCTGGGGTGCTTTAGCTGCTGTAATTACAGTAGTTGCAATTGTTGTATTACTAATTATAAGCTACAAAAAACATGCTGTTTTAAGTTTTTCTTTACTTTCTATTTTTATCTCGTTATCGCTTTACACAAACTTATTCATTACAATAGGTGCAGCCAAGGCTGAACGTTTTACCTTTTTAGCATCCTTCGGCTTTTGTTTGGCATTGGTATATGTTGTTTCCCGTTTTTTAAAAATTGATTTAACCGGTTTTCAAAAAGGGCTTGTTTCAACAAAAAATAGGGTTATTGTTTTTTTGGGAATACTGGTGCTTTATAGTGTTAAAACGATAAGTAGGAATAGCAACTGGAAAGATAATATAACGCTATATACACACGATTTAGCATTGAATCCTGAAAGTGCAAAGACTCATTACTATTTAGGTAATGAAATTATAAAAAATTTAGCCGATAAAGAAAACGACTCGTTAAAAAAAAGAGCATTGCTGTATCAGGGAATTAAAGTGGTAGAAAAGGCTGTAGCTATATTCCCACCTTATTCTGATGGATACGTACAAATAGGAGTAGGATATTTTAAGATGAACAAAATGGATAGTGCTGCCATTTACTTTGAAAAAGGACTAAAATACAACCCCGACAATAGTGTTGCCTTAAGTAATTATGGAGCCTACTTGTTTAACAAGGGAAGGTATGCCGAAGCCATTGGCATATATGACCGTACGTTAAAGCTGAACCCCCGTTTTGTTGATGCTATGGTGAATTTAGGCAGCTGCTATGGGGCAACACAGCAATACGATAAAGCTATTGTTTGGTTTACTCAAGCCTACGAACTAGACCCCACTAACCAACGTACTATTTCTTTATTAGCACTTACTTATAAGAATATGAACCAACTCGATAAGGCTTCATATTTCCAAAGCCTTATGCAATAGGGCTTATCGTGAATTATGTATTTTTGGAACACTGTTTGTATATTGTTCGTATAGAAGAATAGAGATACGACTATGAAAACCTATATTAAAAACCCTGCACTAATTGTATTGCTACTTGTAGTTTTGTTATCCTTGTCGGCATTTAACCCTCAAACAAACTTTCCGGCTTCAGATACTTTTAAAGCAAAGAGCAATAATGCTTATAAACCCGGTGAGTTTTTAAGCTATAAGTTACATTACGGAATTATTGATGCGGGCGTTGCCACACTTGAAGTAACTCAGGAACAAAAGGAATTTGGAGGACGCCCCACATATCATGTTGTAGGTATTGGGAAAAGTGTTGGAGCTTTTGATTGGTTTTTTAAAGTACGTGACCGTTATGAATCTTTTATTGACCGGAGCGCCTTAGTTCCTATGGCCTTTATACGCAGAGTTGATGAAGGTGGCTATAAAATTAATCAGAACTATGTTTATAACCATTATAAAAATCAGGTTATTGCTGATGGGAAAGTCTTTGATATTCCTAATCATATTACTGATATACAAGATATGATTTCTGCATTTTACTATGCCCGTTGCGTTGACTTCTCAAATGCTAAATACGGGAGCATATACACGATAAACAGCTTTGTGGATAATGAAGTATTCCCATTAAAAATAAAATATATAGGAAAAGAAACTATTAGTACTTCATTAGGTAAATTCAGGTGTATTAAATTTAGACCTGTAATACAAAAAGGTCGTATTTTTAAGAGTGAAGAAGATTTAAATGTTTGGATTTCTGATGATGCCAATCGTATTCCAATACGTGCACAAGCCAATGTTCTTGTTGGTTCCATTAAAATGGATTTGCTGGATTACAGAGGTTTAGCTAACCCTATTGCAAAAGTAAAATAAGGCTATTTTTTGAAAATTTATTGCGGTAGCCAACGGTTAAACAACTTGCTTTTTACAATAACATAAGCAGCCGGTATAAGCAATAATATATCGGGTTGTAAAAAATACCGTATTTCAATATTACGGCATTGCGGGCTTGTACCAAAACACAAATAAATATAGAGAATAACAAAAAATCCTCCGATAAGCGAAACCCAAGACCAGTTTTCTTTTTGACCTGACATGACTAACAGCCCTACCAAACCTAAAAAAATTAATAGGGAGCGATAATAAAAAAGCAAACCACCCAATTTTCGAGTCCAATTACTACTGTCCTGCAAAGCTGACTTAAACAAAGCTTTCTTCAAATTTTGTAATGGTACATGAATGTAAAAATTGTACGGATGCTGTTTAATTTGATTTTGTCTAAGTTCATTAAATAACGAAGCTACCTCAGCCGAACAATCATTTGCAGTGTCCCAAATAGGAATAGTTTCTTTCCAATACCCTTTCCATTCACTAAATCCTCTTCCACAAGTTTTTGATAAACTTACGGCCCTTTCTAACTTTAAAGAATCTTCTATAGAAATGTAGGATTCCTTAGGAAAAACAACAGGTCTGTTATGAATAATATCTGAAAACTGAGGGTTCCAGTCTGATTTAACACTATATATATATTGCATAAAGGCAAGTACATCAATGTTCCAATTTTCAAAACCCTTTAAATCCTGAGTAATAATAATTTTATTAAAACGTATATAGTTTCGCAAAGGCCAAGAACCATAAGTAATAGCAAAAAACAAAAAGAAAACACCTGATTTTAGGATAAGTTTTTTATAAATAGGAGTGTATTTGTGATAAAACACCAATATCATTAATGGAGCTAAAATAGCGTATTGCGGACGATTTAACACCGCAAAACCCAAGCAAAATCCGGCTATTGCTAAAGCATAATAATGCTCTTTGTGAAGCACCAAATACAGTGTCAACAAAGCAAAGAATACTGATGGTATTTCAGAGTAGCAAACCGGATTCCAAACGATGAGAAAAGGGTAACTAGCATATAACAGAGCGGCTACTATAGCTATTTTATGGCTTTTTGTCG
Source organism: Bacteroidota bacterium (assembly GCA_963169745.1). GTDB lineage: Bacteria > Bacteroidota > Bacteroidia > UBA4408 > UBA4408 > CAIKXD01. Next base: position 92,254 of record CAUJCU010000021.1, on the reverse strand, counting down.
CCTTATTAGCAATAGCATAAAAGAGATAAATAGCAAGGCTGTCTAAAATAATTTGAATATTTGCAGTAAGTTTTAAAACCGTATTCCATAGTTCGGGATTGTTGTAAACATCAATGCCTTGTAGTTTGTTTAAAAAAACTACAAGCATTAAAGAAGGAGCCATAAAGAAGGTATAACCCGGCATACGACAATAAGCTGCGTATTCATTCCCCGGCATAATAGTAAACTCTCCATGATGCCACAGGTTATATAAAGCGGTTATCCAAGCATTCGTATCATGGTCATAAAAAATACTGGGTCGGTTAAAATAGTGTGGGGCAATAAAAACCGTAAAAAATATTCGTAATAAGAATCCTAATAGAATTATTTTACAAAGAAGTTTGTTATTGTTGTACAGCTCTTTAAAAAAACGAACCATCATTAATCTTCAAAATAATCCTTAACAATAAAAATTGGTCTATTTTGAGTTTCAACAAATATACGATGTATATACTCTCCAAGAATCCCCATAAAAAGTAACTGAACGCTACCCAGAAAATAGATGCTAACTAAGATAGACGTCCATCCGACTATAGCCTCTCCTATCATTTTTTTATAAAGAACCACACATCCTCCAAAAAGAGAAAATACCATTCCAGCAATACCCAACCAAAGGCAAACCCGAATTGGGAGCTTAGAAAAAGAAAATAAAGCATCTAAGGCCAATTTTGTAAGCCGGCTAAAATTCATTTTTGCTTCTCCAATAGATCTGTCATCGCGGCTATAATCAACAAAATCTTGCTTAAAGCCAATAAAAAAACGCAGGCCAGGCAAATATCTGTTTTTTTCATCAAGAGCTAAAAAGGATGCTAAAGCTTTGCGGTTCATAACACTAAAATTACCCACATTAGGAGGTGCTTTAATGTTGCTGAGTTTGTTAAAAATAAAGTGAAAGCTGCTTATAGATAATTTCTTGAAGAATGATTCATGACGCTCTGTTCTTCGGCCATATACAACATCGGCATTGTTTTCAATAGCTTTTTGGTACATGGCTTGTAAAAGTTCCGGGGGGTCTTGCAAATCGCCATCCATCATAGCAATAAAATTGCCTTTGGCATAAGTTAGCCCTGCGGTATAAGCAGCCTGATGTCCAAAATTTCGCGAAAGATTTAATACTTTAAACCGTTTGTCTTTTTGGTGGCAATGTTGTAGTTTTTGTAATGTATCATCCGTACTACCATCATTCACACAAATAACCTCAAAGTCCTGAGTAAAATTTGTTAAAGCTTTTGTTACAGCATTGTAAAGTTCATGAATCAACTCAGACTCATTGTAAACAGGGATAACAACCGAAATCAACATAATTTATTTTCAGAAATTATAAAAGTCAAACCTACACTTAAATAATGATAAATTCAAACTCCATTAGTAATTTGCCTCCATATATTTATGAATACATAAGATAGCCCATACCCTATTAAAATAAAAGTCTAAGCCCTCTTTATAAAAGCAATGCAGTACTCTTTCAGCATAGCTCCAGTTAACAATGCCATACCTTTCGCACATGCTTTTTGTAATATATGTGTCAGCATACTGTTTCAAATCTTTTCGAAGCCACTTGTGCAAAGGAATTGAAAATCCTTTTTTAGGACGGTTAAAGTATTCACGTGGGATGTAATCATAAAGTACTTCTTTAAGTAAATATTTGGCTGTTTTCCCTTTTATTTTTAAGCTCTGATCTAAGTTAAGAGCAAACTCAACAATTCGGTAATCGAGCAAAGGCACTCTAGTTTCTAAAGAGTATTTCATGGTAGCTCTATCCACTTTTACCAATAAATCATCTTTCAAATATACCATCAAATCAAAAATAGCTTGCTTTTCAACTGGGGTAATGGTGCGCTTTAGATTGCCATGCCGGGGAGTAAAATTTAGGTTATCTGTAATATTTTGGCATAGTAACAGTGATAGTTCCTTCTCAAAAAAGAAGTTTTGTTCTTGTGAAAAAATATTACTCTCATAGTTTAAAACCGAATATGCCTTAAAGTGCTGTGCTGCGCGTTTCATTCGTTGGTCACCCAAATCAAGAGCCATCGCAATAGGTTTTCGCATTAAAGAGTAAATTGGATTAGATAAGCGTTGCGCCCAAATATGTTCTCCATAACCCATAAAAAGTTCATCGCCTCCATCTCCTGAAAGGGTCATTGTTACGTACTTTCGAGCCAGTTTTGAAACCAAAAGCGTAGGAATACTGGAGGTTTCCGCAAAAGGTTCATCATAAATCTCATCCAATCCGGCCACCATATCTAATGCGTCTTGCTGGCTAACTTCAAAGGTATGGTGATCGGTTTTTAAATACTTAGAGACTTGAGCAGCAAATTCACTTTCACTATACCCCTGTTCGCTAAAACCTATAGAAAAAGTTTTTACCGGTTCGTTTGATATACTTTGTGCCACAGCTGTTACCAAGCTACTGTCAACGCCTCCGCTTAAGAATGTTCCAAAAGAAACATCACTTATCATACGATACCTTACTGATGAAGTAATTAATTCTTTTAACTGTTTTTTAGCTGTATGTTCGTTTGTAATTTTTTCGTGCTCTATTTTGGCTGTAGGTTCCCAATAAGGAGTACAAAGTAATTGTGCTCGATTTAAAATAAGATAATGGCCTGAGGGGAATTTATAGATATTTTTATAAATACTATGTGGTTCAGGAATAAAGCCTAGATGAAAAAAATAAGGCAGTGCTTCTTTATTTAACTCAAAGTTAATAGCTTTTCCTAGTGCTTTTATTGCCTTTAGTTCGGAGGCAAAAAAGAAATCTTTGCCGTCCCAGTAATAATAAATTGGTTTTATCCCAATCCGGTCGCGAAGCAAAAATAAACTGCCCTCTTCTTTATCATAAATTGCAATAGCAAACATTCCGTTAAGTTTGTTAGCAATTTGTTCGCGCCAAATACTAAAAGCTTCCAATATAACTTCAGTATCTGAATTTGTTTTAAATTGAAATCCCGGACGTTCATTCAGTATCTCTAATTTTATTTCTTTAAAATTATAAACTTCTCCATTAAAAACAATAACAAATCTGCCGTTTGTACTAAACATGGGCTGGTTTGCATTTTCCGAAAGATCAATAATGCTTAATCTGCGATGTCCTAAGCCAGCTATTCCTTCGGTAAATATACCTCCGGCATCAGGTCCTCGATGACTCAGTTTTTCATTCGCTACCCTAAGTAAATCACCAGTAAATCGTCCTGACGGGGAGTAGTATCCTGTAATACCGCACATATTATATTTCTTCTTTTTGTTGTTTAATTTTGATTATTATGGCTTCACAAGCTTCATTTAATAAATCAAAAACAATTTGAAACCCCTGTTCTCCGCCAAAGTATGGGTCTGGAACTGATTGAATTGTATTATTTTTAACTTCGCTTAGAATGAGTTTTACCTTCGCTTTATTTTGACTTGAAGGAGCCAAAGCACACACATCTTGGTAATTACTTTCATCCATGGTGTATATCCAATCAAAGTGTTCAAAGTCATGAACACTAATTTTCCTGGCCCTTAAATTTGAAATATCTAATCCATTTTTTTTTGCATTTCTTATACTTCGAGCATCAGGAGCTTCACCAATATGATAGCCTCCCGTTCCTGCCGAATCAACTTGTAATGGAATGTTGTGATGGGTTGCCTTTGCACGCATAATTTCTTCTGCCACCGGAGAGCGACATATATTTCCCAAACACACCATAAGTATTTTATGTGTTTTCATTCTTGTTGATTGGGTGTATTATCATCAATTTCAGTAACTCCTCCTGAAATAATAAATTTCATAAATTCAGTTGCAGGAACATTTACAGGTTTAACATACTCTTCGGGAACAATAAACAAATCGCCCGAAAGGCTGTAACTTAATGGGAAATAAACGGCTACTTTTTTTCCTGAAATTCCTAACTCAGATAATGAGCTTTGTGTAATAAATCCCAACTTTTCTAATGGAGGGTTGTCGCACATTTTTACTATTACTGGCTTATTAAATTTCTTTTTTTGCCCAACAAATGCTGAAAGTAAATCCTTAACCGAGGTATATACAATTTTTAAGAAGGGGGTTTTTTCAATAATATGGTCAACTCTTTGAAAGATAGGGTAGAAAAATATTGATGAGCCCAAAGCACCAATAATAATCAGTAAAATAATTCCACCAATCAAACCTAGAAGTGGGTCTATTACAGGGTGAATAGAAATTCCTAAGAAATCTACCATTGAAGTTACCCAGCTCGTAATAGTAATTATTACAAAAATTGTTATAGCAATCGGTACAGTATATAAAATGCCCTGAAGTAAGTATCTTATTAGTTTATTCATAAGAATTTTAACTGCAAAGGTAACAAATTTGAACCTTTCCCCTATGTATTTACAGAATCAATAATGCTTATTCCCTTTTTTGCAAAAAATAATTTCTAAATTTGCAGCCCAAATGGAGATACAAGTATTAAAATCAAAAATTCATAGAGCTGTCGTTACCGAGGCTAATATTGATTATATAGGTTCCGTTACTATTGACGAAGATTTAATGGATGCCGCCAATCTTATTGTTAATGAGCAGGTACATGTGTTAAATTACCGCAATGGCCAGCGCCTCATTACGTATGTTATAAAGGGAGAACGCGGCAGTGGAATTATCTGCCTTAACGGCCCCGCTGCTCTTCATTTTTCAGAGAATGATGAAGTGATTATTATTTCCTATGCCGCTATGGATTTTGAGCTCGCTAAAAAATTTGAACCTAAGGTTATTTTTCCCAATAAGGCAAACAAGATAGAATAGCAGCTTCTTACCTAATCTTTTAGGATTATTATAATACCATCTCTGGAATTTCACCCTCAATTATAAGTTGCCCTTCGGTAGCGTTTCTTATTTGTTCAGTACTTATACCCGGAGCACGTTCTATTAATTTAAAACCCCCTTGTGGGAGTATATCCAACACGGCCATTTCAGTAACAACTTTCTTAACGCACCGAATACCAGTGAGCGGGAGTGTACATTTTTTAAGTAATTTTGACTCTCCAGCTTTATTTACATGCTGCATGGCCACAATAATATTTTCGGCACTGGCTACTAAGTCCATAGCCCCACCCATTCCTTTTACCATTTTACCGGGTATTTTCCAGTTAGCAATATCCCCTCTTTCAGAAACCTCCATCGCTCCTAATATAGTTAGATTAACTTTACGGGCACGAATCATCCCAAAGCTAAGCGAAGAATCAAAAAAAACAGATCCCGGAAGAGTAGTTATTGTTTGCTTTCCGGCATTTATTAAATCGGCATTTTCTTCGCCCTCGTATGGAAAAGGGCCCATTCCCAGCAATCCATTTTCGCTTTGCAAAACAACATTAATTCCTTTAGGAATAAAATTGGCAACCAATGTAGGTATGCCTATACCTAGGTTCACATAGTACCCATCTTTTACCTCACGAGCTATTCTTTTAGCAATTCCATTTTTATCTAACATATTCCTTTTTTTTAGTAACTAAATCTAAATTTCATGTAATTTTATTATCCTCTTTTTCGAGTCGTGCGTTGCTCAATTCTTTTTTCATAATGTGCCCCCTGAAATATACGATGAACATATATTCCTGGAGTATGGATAAAATTAGGGTCAAGCTCTCCCGGTTCTACCAATTCTTCAACCTCGGCTATCGTAATTTTTCCTCCTATAGCCATGGCATGATTAAAGTTTAAAGCAGTTTGACGATAAATTAAGTTTCCTGCAGTATCTCCTTTCCAAGCTTTTACAAAAGCAAAATCAGCCTCAAATGCATACTCTAAAAGATATTCTTTTTCAATACCGTTAAAAGTAAATTTACGACTCTCTTTACCTAGGGCTACTTCTGTTCCAACTCCGGCCGGGGTATATATAGCCGGCATTCCATATCCTGCAGCCATGCAGCGAGTTACTAATGTTCCCTGAGGAACTAAATCAACCTCTAGCTCTCCACTTAACATTTGCCGCTCAAATTCAGCATTTTCTCCCACATAAGATGCAATCATTTTTTTAATTTGCTTCTTTTGAAGCAGTAAGCCAAGGCCAAAATCATCTACACCTGCATTGTTACTAATACAAGTTAAGTTCTTAACCCCTTTTTGCACCAAAGCTGCAATGATATTTTCAGGGATACCGCACAGCCCAAATCCACCCACCATTACGGTTATTCCATCTTTTACATCAATTAAAGCTTCGTCAACATTTTTTACTGTTTTATTTATCATAATAATTATATTTTGAAAATATTAAAAATCTTCTCCAAACTCAATGTTTTCCTCTTGTGTTTTTCCCTCATTATATTTACTGCAATCAAGCTCTATTTTAATGTCTAGATCATCTGGTTTTTCAAAATCATCCTGACTCACTTTTAAGCTTTTATCAGCATATATTTTTTTCATATATAAAGCCCAAATAGGGAGAGCCATAGATGCCCCTTGACCTAAATCGGTACTCCTGAAATGGGCACTTCGATCTTCGCAACCTACCCAAACCCCACTTACCAAATCGGGTGTAATTCCCATAAACCAACCATCACTATTGTTTTGTGTAGTTCCGGTTTTTCCAGCTATTGGGTTAGTTAAACCATACTTATATCGTAAACGAACTCCTGTACCAAAATCTACCACCCCCTTCATCAAGTTTAAGGTTAGATAAGCTGTTTCTTTGCTTATTGCTTCTACTCTTTTAGGAATAATCTCTTCTAAAACATTTCCGTTTTTATCTTCAATACGGGTAATAAAACTAGGTTCAATCCATACTCCTTGGTTGGCAAATGTACTATTGGCTCCTACCATTTCATATACAGAAATATCGGCTGTTCCAAGGCATAAGGAAGGAACAGCATCTAAGTGACTTTCAATACCTAATTTGCGAGCTAAATCTACTACTGCCTGCGGGCCAAATTGTTTCATCACATAGGCTGTTATTGAGTTAACTGAAAGAGCCAACCCTTTTTTCAAGGTCATCATACCTCCATATTTCCCATCGCTGTTTTTAGGGCTCCAAGTGCCTCCTTCGGGCAAATCAAAAGTTACCGGAATATTGGGAACTTGATAACAAGGACTCCATTGTTCTTGCATAGCTAAAGTATAAACAAAAGGTTTAAAGGTTGAACCTACCTGTCGTTTCCCCTGCCGTACATGGTCGTACTTAAAATAACGATGATTAATTCCTCCAACCCAAGCTCGTATAAAACCTGTGCTAGGTTCCACACTCATAAAGCCAGTTTGTAAGAAAAATTTACTATAACGCATACTGTCCCAAGGAGAAATAAGAGTATCAATTTCCCCTTTCCACGAAAATAGTTTCGTTTCTACAGGCTTCATAAAGTTTTCTTTGATTTCTTCTTCGCTAAGATTTCTATCTTTTAATACACGATAACGTTCGCTCCTTTTCATAGCCTGGGTCATCAGTTTATTAACCTCATCGTTAGACATGTTATAAAAAGGAGCATTTTTTCTGCCTTTCCAATGTGCAAAAAACTTACCTTGCAGTTCAGAAAGCCACTCCTGCATAGCTTCTTCAGCATATTTTTGCATTTTGCTATTAATGGTCGTGTAAATTTTTAGCCCGTCTTTGTATAAATTATAGTTACTGCCATCGGGCTTTTTGTGTTCTTTACACCATTTTCTCATATAATCGCGAAGGTACTCTCTAAAATAGGTGGCCAGTCCCTCATTTTGATCTTCGGAAGTAAACTTTATTTTTAAAGGTATTTCCTTTAGCTTGTTATACTCATCAGCAGTAATGTAATTGTATTTTTTCATTTGATTTAACACTACATTCCTTCGGTCTAAAGCATTCTTTGGCCTGCGCTTAGGGTTAAACAAAGAAGGGTTTTTAGCCATTCCAACCAAAACGGCCGCCTCTTCAATTTTTAATGAATCAGGTGTGGTATCAAAATAAATACGGGCAGCAGACTTGATTCCCACGGCATTGTTAATGAAATCGAATTTATTAAGATACATGGCAATAATTTCATTTTTGGTGTAGTTCTTTTCCAACTTTACAGCAATAATCCATTCCTTAAATTTACGTAAAACTAATTCTACTTTATTTAGCTCCTCGCGAGGAAAAAGCATTTTGGCTAACTGCTGTGTTATGGTACTGCCACCACCACTACTTTCGTTGCCTCTTACAACACCTGTAATGGCACGAACCAAGGCGCGTACATCTACTCCACTATGCGTATAAAAACGAGCATCCTCAGTAGCAATCAGTGCATTTACAACATGAGGTGAAATATGTTCGAATGAAACATTGGTTCTGTTTTCAATATAATATTTCCCTATTACTTTCTGATCTGATGAAATGATTTCAGAAGCCAAATTACTTCGAGGGTTTTCAAGTTCTTCCAACGAAGGCAAATTGGCAAAAAAGGTCAAATAAAGAATAAAACAAAGCAGCATAAGCAAAGGCAACAAAGCAATAAGCCAAAGCCATTTAATTTTACTGTTAATCTTCTTTGCCATGATGAAATAATAGACCTACAAAAGTATTAAAATTTACGTGAGTAAGCAGATGACTTTTAGATGTGTTTATAGCGTGTTCTTAATTTCACTTGAACCAAATAAAATTAAATATACGATTGCTGCAAGGGTTAAAATATTAAACTACAAAAGTTAGAGCATAATTTCTATAAAGTTATTGGCTTGTATTTATTTTCGATTTTTAATTTGAAGCCAATTTCTCCATTTATCTCATTAGCCTCGATTAAGGATTAATTTTTCTTTAATGCTTTCCAATAGTCTTGTCCATAACTTACAAAAACTTCCTGGCCTGCTTTTATATTCTTTATGGCCTTAATAAAGGGTACTTTATTTATTATCGTGTACTCGGCATTATTTCGAATGCCTTTTACACGAGTATGACCTTGGGCATCGTTGGCATAGCGGGCAAGGGCACTCGGTGTATATTCAGCATCAATACAATTATTTGCACTTATGTAAAATAAGTAAGGCGATTGGTGGGGGTGTTTTTCATTTCTTCTTAATCCTTCTTTCCAAGTAATCTTTTCTCCTTTATATTCTACTATAATTGTTCCAGCTTTAATCGGCACTTTGGTAAATAAGCCTTTGCCACAAGCAGGCAGTGTACTATCTTGTATAAAAAGATCAGATTCATTTACGAATAATGTTTTTTGTTGAGCCATAAAGCAATTTTATTATTGAAGTAAATTAAATTGTTGGCAGTGGTGTTTAAAGTGCTTATGAAGTAGGTGCGTATATTCTTCAAAGTTCAAAGCTCCAAAAAAAGGATTTATCACTTTTTTTTCATGCGAGCTCTCAAAATAAACTATAAAATCCTGAATTTCCTGGCGTAGTTCCTCTACCGCTTCATTCATACCTTTGTGCTTTGGTGGTAAAGGCTCACTACTCATTAGTGCATTTTTTGTATTTTCTTTAAATGGTTTATCACTCAACATAAATGTTCTTAATTTTTCAAGATGCTCTTCGGGGGTTAACAGTTCTGTTTTTATTTTTCCATTGGCCATCTGTACCGATTCGCTTAAATGTTCTATCATTTGCTGTGCATTAAGAACTCCCCACTTTCCCATGGTATTGGGACTTAGCTGTAATAATAAATCAGGTACCGTATGTTTGATAAAATATAATTTTTCTGAATGTAGCATTTGTTACAAATAATAGATGGGCAAATGTATAACTTTGTAGCATCTTTCATTAAAGCCACTAAAAATAAAGTATATATGACCCGAAATCATTCTGAAGCGCTATTTGAAAAAGCAAAAACTTATTTTCCAGGTGGCGTAAACAGCCCGGTGCGTGCATTTCGATCGGTAGGTGGTACCCCTTTATTTATGAAAAAAGGCAAAGGAGCCTTTGTTTGGGATGAAGATGATAATAAATATATTGATTTTTGTTGTTCATGGGGGCCTCTAATTTTAGGCCATGCTCCTGATGAAGTGGTAAACGCCATAACAGAAACTGCCCAAAATGGGAGCTCATTTGGGGCTCCTACTGCCCTGGAAAATGATTTAGCTTCCCTTATTTTAACTCATAATCCGTTTATCGAAAAGTTGCGATTTGTAAGTTCTGGAACCGAAGCTGTAATGAGTGCTATACGGCTGGCCAGAGCTTATACAGGCCGACATAAAGTATTAAAATTTGAAGGTTGCTACCATGGTCATAGTGATTCGTTGTTGGTTAAAGCCGGATCAGGATTAGTAACTTTTGGAAATACATCTTCGGCCGGAATTCCTGAATCTTTTGTAAACGAAACTATTGTGGTGGAGTTAAACAATAAAGCAGCCTTGGAAGAAGCCTTTGAAACATTTAAAAACCAAATAGCTTGTATTATTATTGAACCAGTACCGGCAAATAACGGACTTTTAATTCAATCTAAAGAATACTTATTGTTTTTGCGCGAGATCTGCACAAAACATAAAACCTTACTTATTTTTGATGAGGTTATTAGTGGATTTAGACTTGGTTTTACAGGTGCTGCAGGCTACTATCAAATAAAACCTGATATTATTACTTATGGAAAAATAATAGGCGGTGGCTTGCCTGTGGGTGCTTATGCTTCCTCTAACGAAATTATGGCTCAGGTTTCTCCAGACGGGCCTATGTATCAAGCCGGAACTCTTAGCGGTAACCCTGTTGCAATGGCAGCGGGAATAGCCCAGTTAAAACGTTGTTTGCAACCCGGATTCTATGAGATGCTCACACAAAAAACACATTATTTTGTTACTCAAATATCAGAACAAGCAAAAGATAGTCGTATCCCTTTTAAAATTTTGCATTTAGGCAGTATTTTTTGGATTGCCTTTACTGAAAAAGAGTTCATTTCTTCAGCATCAGAAATTAATAGTAACAGCATGCAAAAATTTAGAGACTTTCACCGCTATTTATTGGATAATGGTGTGTATTTAGGCCCTTCAGGATATGAGGTAGGTTTTATAAGCGCTGCACACAATAATGAACAATTAGAACAAAGCATTACAGTTATTGTTAAAGGCTTACTTTCGTTAAGCTAAAATAATACTACTCTTTAAAATAAAAATAATATGGAAACATCTTTTGAAAGCTACTTACTTAAAGCAATGAATTACACTACCTATCGTCAATTAGTTGAACAGCTTCTTAAACAAGGAAAGGTTACCGGTTCGGAACAAAGTAACGATTTGGTAAAATATACAGAGTTGAACATTCACCGCATGAATCGTGTAGAGAAAACAGGTGTTATTTCGGAAGAACTTAAAAATACCTTGCAGCATATTAAAGAAAAACAACAATGGCTTGTCATTTCTGAAGGTTGGTGTGGTGATGCAGCTCAAATTGTTCCCTTCTTTTCTGTAATAGCTGCACAATCACCAAATATTCAATTAAAAATTGTTTTGCGAGATGAAAATCCTGAATTGATTGATCGTTTTCTTACCAATGGCGGCAGAGCAATCCCCAAATTACTGATACTAAATGAAAAGGGGGATAGGCTTATGGCTCACTGGGGGCCACGTCCTGCGGAGGCACAAAAAATTATTACCCAACTCAAAAACGAGCAAGTTGATATGGAAACAATTAAAGAAAAACTTCATTTGTGGTATGCTAAAAATAAGAATATAGCTTTGCAACAAGAGCTGATTGAAACTCTAAAGGGGATTGACTAGCGTTTCCTTAGCTTTTTTATATTTACTAGAGTATCTAATAAAACACAAAGCCTCTATTCTTGAGCTTCAATTTATAAATCAACAAAAGGATTTATACCGTATGTTTGCTTATCATATTTCATTTTTTTTGAAAGAACTTTGCTTGGTATAGTTATTTTAAAAATTAAAAGCATCCTTGAGTTTAGTATTTAAGTTTGTATGCTATAATCATAAATTGCAGGGAGATTGCACCAATAGAGTACTTTTTTCAGACTCCTACAGCCCGAATTGGTTTAATAAAAAAGGCTGCCCATTTTACTACAGGTAGTTTAGCGTAAATAAAATGGTTATCTTGTTTAAAGGGGGTATAAAATATTTATAGATTGCTGTTAGGTACACTCAAAAACAGTTCTGTAGCTTTTGATATTAGGGGGTTTAAGAGAGTTAAGAGCATTTGAAAAAGCAAATAATTAATACTAACTTTGTATCTTATGCGAAATTTGTTACAAGAAGCTATTGATGAAATAAGGGCTATACCAGACCCTGAAATTCCAGTTATAACTATTGAAGAACTGGGAATGCTTAGAAGTATTGACATTAAAAACGACATCGTACAAGTAACCATTACACCCACTTATACAGGCTGTCCGGCTATGCAGCATATTGAAGATGACATTAAAAAAATATTGGTAAAACATGGATACGCTCATAACAAAGTAATTACTGTGCTATCCCCTGCTTGGACTACTGATTGGATTACCGATGCAGCAAAAGAAAAACTACGGGCATACGGTATTGCGCCCCCCGAAAAGGCTTCTTCTAACAAGTCTGTATTATTCGGAAAAAACCGGGCAATTGTAAAATGCCCACAATGTGGTTCAGAGCATACAGAGGTCATAAATCATTTTGGAAGTACAGCTTGCAAAGCCTTATATAAATGCCTAGATTGCCTGGAGCCATTTGACTATTTTAAATGCTTATAACTATTCACTATGAATGCTACTATTGAAACACAAATTAATGGCACTGTACTAATTATTAAACTCAACCGTCCCGAAGTACTTAACAGTTTTAATAAAGACATGGCCTTAGCCCTTCAAAATACTTTAATTGAAGCGCGCCATAATCAACATATCAGAGCCTTGCTGTTATCTGGAAACGGCAAGGCCTTTTGTGCCGGTCAAGATTTATCTGAGGCTATTGATGCTGAAGGTCCGGGAATAGAAAAAATTGTTGTAGAGCATTATAACCCCATAATAACCCTAATCAGACATATTGAAAAACCTGTTGTTTGTGCTGTTAATGGAGTGGCAGCAGGTGCAGGTGCTAATATTGCGTTAGCATGTGATGTCGTTATTGCTTCTGAGCAATCTTCTTTTATACAGGCATTCAGCAAAATTGGATTAATTCCCGACAGTGGTGGAACTTTTTTTCTGCCTCGTTTAATAGGCACTCAGCGGGCTTTATCATTAATGCTTTTAGGCGACAAAGTAAGTGCTCCTGAGGCCCTACAAATGGGAATGATATATAAAACTGCCACAGCAGATAACTTAGAAAACGAAGCTATTGCCATAGCTCAAAAGTTGGCTGCCATGCCTACTAAAGCTTTAGCTTTAACCAAACAACTAATATACCGTTCATATACAAATAACTTAGAAGATCAATTGGCAGCCGAAGCAGAAATGCAAGTAATAGCTGCTTCCTCGTATGATTACCAAGAAGGAGTATCTGCTTTTTTAGAAAAAAGAATGCCCCTGTTTAAAGGGATATAATTGCTTACAGACATGATTGCAAAATATGTTTCGGGCAAAGCATTATTTCAGTTTTACTTATTAGTAATTTATGTTGTTTTGCAATTTTGTTGGTGGGCTTATATGATCAATAGCTTGAATAAAGAAGTTCATGATTTAAAATTAAAAATTGAAGTTTATTCTAACCCTAATCCGCAAGAGCTTGAAACTGCTCATAAAGAACTAAACGATAAACTTTACAAGCGGTGGCTCATGATAGCCGGTGAAGGAACTGTTTTTGCTCTTATTTTAGGAATGGGTATTTTTCGTACGCGTAGGGCTTTAAAAGCAGAACTTAATTTAGGGAGGCAACAAAAAAACTTTGTTTTATCCGTTACTCACGAGCTTAAAACTCCCATTACAGCCATCCGTTTACAAATAGAAACTTTACTTAAACACCAGTTAACAGTAGATAAACAAGAATTTGTTTTACAACAAGCTTTACAAGAAACCGATCGTTTAAACATATTGGTTGAAAAAATATTGCTTGCAAATCGGCTCGAAAACAGTGCCTATCTTTTTCAAAAAAATCATTTCAATTTGTCTGAATTATGTCAAATGACCATAACTAGTTTAAAGGAAACATTACTCCGTAAACATCATGTACAAACTCATATTACCGAAGGCATCTGGTATAAAGGCGATGAGCAGGCTTTTGCATCTGTTCTTATTAATTTAATAGATAATGCGGCACGTTACTCGTCCGAAAACACCGGAATTTATATTTCACTTAAGCAAAATCAGGACGCACAAATTACATTAGAAATTAAAGATGAAGGGCGTGGCATTTCTCCTACAGAGACCGCCTTGGTTTTTCAAAAATTTTATCGTGCTGATAACGAAGAAACAAGAAATTCAAAAGGCACAGGGTTGGGTTTATACATTGTAAAGAACCTTGTAAAATTGCATCACGGACAAATTTTTATTACACCAAACAGTCCTAAAGGCACTATTTTTACCATTCAATTAAACAACAGTTAAAAACATGAATAAAGTAGCTTTAATTATCCTTGATGGCTGGGGAATAGGAAATGGCTCAAAAGCTGATGCCACAGCCCATGCCAAGGTTCCTTACTTTAATAGTTTGTGGCAAAAATACCCACATAGCAGTTTGCTTGCATGTGGCGAAGATGTTGGTTTGCCTGATGGACAAATGGGTAATTCCGAAGTGGGGCATTTAAATATTGGAGCCGGGCGTATCGTTTACCAAGATTTGGTTAAAATAAACAGAGCAATTAAGGACTATAGCTTTTTCCAAAATCAAACCTTAATTGACACCATGAATTATGCTTTAAAAAACAATAAACCCCTACATTTAATGGGGCTGCTCAGCGATGGTGGTGTTCACAGTCATAATACACATTTGTATGCCCTTTGCAAAATGGCTTCTGACATGGGGCTTCAAAAAGTTTTTATACATGCCTTTATGGATGGCCGAGATACTGACCCAAAAAGCGGAATAGGTTTTATTGAAAAACTAGAACAACAATTGGTACAAAATCACTATACTGCACGTCTTGCTTCTATTGTGGGCAGATTTTATGCTATGGATCGCGATAAACGCTGGGAGCGAGTTAAATTAGCTTATGACTTGTTAGTTCATGCAAGTGGTCAAAAATTTGATTCTGGTATTGAAGCCTTAAAAAGTTCGTATCAAAATGGAATTACCGATGAGTTTATTAAACCTTGTATAATAAATACCGAGGGTATAATTAAAGAACATGATGCTGTTATTTGTTTTAATTTTAGAACAGATCGCTGTCGAGAAATAACTTATGTTCTCACACAAAAAAATATGGAAGAGCAGATGATGAATAAGCTTCCTTTATATTATACTACCATGACGCGTTATGATGAATTGTTTCAAAATGTTCATGTATGTTTCGAAAAAGATAATTTGGATAAAACATTAGGTGAGGTACTGGCAAAGGCTCATAAATCGCAATTGCGTGCTGCAGAAACAGAAAAATACCCACATGTAACATTTTTCTTTTCGGGAGGCCGTGAAGAAGTATTTGAGGGCGAAACACGCATTATGGAGCCTTCACCTAAAGTGGCAACTTATGATTTACAGCCTGAAATGAGTGCTATTCCTCTTAAAGAAAAAATAACACATGCCATAAACACTATTCAACCCGATTTTATTTGCCTTAACTTTGCTAACCCTGATATGGTAGGGCATACCGGTGTTTACAGTGCAGTTATTAAAGCATTAGAAACCGTAGATAATTGCTTGCAAGATATTGTAGAGGCCGGTCTAAAACAGAACTACTCTTTTATTATAATTGCCGACCATGGAAATGCCGATTATATGATAAATGATGATGGAAGCCCAAATACAGCTCACTCTTTAAACCCTGTTCCATGCATTTTAATTTCACCTCATTACAAGCATATAAACAATGGAAAGTTAGCTGATATTGCGCCTACGATACTGCAACTTATGCATGTGGAACAACCTAAAGAAATGACGGGTATTTCTCTAATTCAATAAAGAAGAATTTACGAATAAGAAAATACAATCAAATTTCAAAATGGATTAGGCTTGTGCCGTTGGGCCTCCAAAATTAATTGGAATTCCAGGTCCTTCAGCATCCTTTATTGGACCAAATTGAGTTTCATATTTGGCAACATTGTCTTTTAGTGCCAATAAGAGTCTTTTTGCATGTTGTGGCGTAAGCAGAATTCTTGATTTAACCTTTGCTTTAGGCATTTGAGGCATAATTCTAATAAAGTCAACAATAAATTCAGCATTACTGTGTGTAATTATTGCCAAATTGCTATATGTTCCTTCTGCCAACTCTTCAGAAAGTTCTATGTTTATTTCATTTTGCTTATTTTCAGCACTCATATTTTCGGTTTTTAATTTATTGACACAAATATACATATAATAAAAGGTGCAAAGAAATTATTCCCTTGCACCTTTTATTCCTTTTTTGATATCCTGTTAGTCTATTTCCTCTCCTATTCTTTCGCGCTTACTAGCAATTAAGTTTTCGTACTCTTCCTTAGATCCAACAATTATCTTTTCGTACTCACGCAAACCAGTACCTGCTGGTATTAAATGTCCAACAATTACGTTTTCTTTTAATCCCGCTAATGTATCGCGTTTCCCAGCTACAGCAGCTTCGTTAAGCACTTTTGTAGTTTCTTGGAACGATGCAGCACTAATAAAGCTGTGGGTTTGAAGTGAGGCTCTGGTAATTCCCTGAAGTATTTGAGTTGACGTTGCCTGAACAGCATCACGTGCTTCAATTTGCTTTTTATCCTTTCTTTTCAGCATACTGTTCTCATCTCTTAGTTTTCGAGCACTAATAATCATACCTGGCTTAATGCTTTCTGAATCTCCAGAATCTGTTACTACTTTCTTACCAAATAATAAATCATTTTCTTCCATAAAATCCGATTTATTAATTAGCTGCTTTTCAAGGAAACGGGTATCACCTGAATCATCAATTTCAACTTTTCGCATCATTTGACGAACAATTACCTCAAAATGCTTATCGTTTATTTTAACACCTTGTAAACGGTAAACTTCTTGAATTTCATTTACAAGATACTCTTGTACTGCAGTAGGCCCTTTTATAGCCAAAATATCATCAGGAGTAATCGCTCCATCACTTAATGGCATTCCGGCTTTAATAAAATCATTTTCTTGTACCAAAATGTGTTTAGATAACGAAACAAGGTATCGCTTAACTTCACCGGTTCTTGACTCAACAACAACTTCTCGGTTGCCTCGTTTTATTTTTCCAAAGCTTACAATTCCATCAATTTCAGTAACAACCGCTGGATTACTAGGGTTTCTGGCTTCAAACAATTCTGTTACACGAGGTAAACCACCGGTAATATCCCCAAGTTTTCCTGACGAGCGAGGAATTTTTACTAATATTTGCCCGGTTTCTATTTTATCTCCAGCATTTACTATAATATGAGCTCCTACCGGAATATTATAGTTCTTAATAATTTCTTTCTTATTATTTAGAATTTGAATGGCAGGGTTTTTCGTTTTGTCGCGTGTTTCAATTACAACTTTTTCGGCAAATCCTGTTTGTTCGTCACTTTCTTCACGATAATTAACTCCCTCTTCTAAGCCGTCAAATGCAATTTTACCTGCCATTTCTGAGATAATTACAGCGTTGTATGGATCCCAGTCGCAAATTTTATCTCCAGCTTTTATGGAGCTTCCTTCTTTGACATATAACTTAGATCCATATGGTATATTAGAAGTATTCAAAACAATTTTAGTGTTCGGATCTACTATACGAATTTCTCCCGAACGACCAATTACAATGGTTGAAACCGATTTTTCGCTTTCAGCTCTTTCGGTTGTTCTTATTTCTTCAAACTCAACAATACCATCATATTTAGCACTTAAAACAGACTCGGCCGATATATTTCCGGCTGTACCCCCAACGTGAAACGTACGTAAAGTAAGCTGGGTTCCCGGCTCGCCAATACTTTGTGCTGCAATAACACCTACAGCCTCACCTTTCTGAACCATACGGCCTGTAGCTAAGTTGCGTCCGTAACACTTGGAACAAACACCTACTTTCATTTCGCAGGTAAGCACTGAACGAATTTCAATTGATTCGATAGGCGAGTCCGAAATTATCTTTGCTTGATCTTCTCTAATTTCCTCTCCTCCGGCAATAATAAGTTCACCCGAATTGGGATGAAATATATCGTTAACCGTTGTACGACCTAATATTCTGTCATACAAACTTTCAACCACATCTTCTTTATTTTTTAGCTCTGTTGCCACCAAACCTCGAAGCGTACCACAATCCTCGCCACTAATTATCACATCTTGTGATACATCTACTAGTCTTCTGGTCAAATAACCCGCATCAGCAGTCTTTAGAGCAGTATCAGCTAAACCTTTACGAGCCCCGTGTGTTGAGATAAAATATTCAAGAATTGATAGCCCTTCCTTAAAGTTTGAGATAATCGGATTCTCGATAATTTCACCACCTGTAGAGCCTGATTTTTGAGGCTTAGCCATTAACCCTCTCATACCGCTTAACTGGCGGATTTGTTCTTTAGATCCACGAGCTCCCGAATCAAGCATCATATATACTGAGTTAAAGCCTTGACGGTCGTTTATTAACTGATCCATCAATCGCTTCGTCAGTTTACTATTTGTATGTGTCCAAATATCAATTATTTGGTTATAGCGTTCGTTATTGGTAATAAAGCCTTGGCTATAGTGAAACATTACTTCCTCTACTTGTGAATTGGCGTCTTTTATCATTTTTTCTTTATCCTCAGGAACCAAAACATCGCCTAAGTTAAACGACAATCCTCCTTTAAAAGCCATTCGGAAGCCCAAATCTTTCATATCATCCAAAAATTTGGCCGTTTGAGCAACTCCTGAGGTTTTTAAAATTAACCCAATAATATCACGTAATGATTTTTTAGTAAGTAACTCATTTACAAAACCAACCTCATGTGGTACAACTTGATTAAATAATACTCTTCCTACCGTAGTTTCTGTAAGTCTAAGTACCAATTCTCCTTTTTCTTTTACCCAAACTTTTACTTTTATGATAGCATGTAAATCAACTTTTTTCTCATTATAGGCAATAATCACTTCTTCTGGTGAATAAAAAGCTATTCCTTCTCCCGACATTTTACGTTCTGCATCACTTTTGCGTGCTTTAGTCATGTAGTATAAGCCTAACACCATATCCTGCGATGGAACGGTAATAGGAGCACCATTAGCAGGGTTTAGAATGTTATGAGAGGCTAACATCAACATTTGGGCTTCCAAAATAGCTGCATTTCCTAGGGGAACATGTACAGCCATCTGGTCACCATCAAAGTCAGCATTAAATGCGGTACACACTAATGGGTGAAGCTGTATGGCTTTCCCTTCAATCAATTTAGGTTGAAAAGCTTGAATTCCTAAACGGTGTAATGTTGGAGCACGGTTTAATAAAACCGGATGTCCTTTTAGTATATTTTCAAGTATATCCCAGATTACAGCATCTTTACGATCAACTATTTTCTTAGCCGATTTTACTGTTTTTACAATTCCTCTTTCAATTAGTTTTCGTACAATAAATGGCTTGAATAACTCGGCAGCCATATCTTTAGGTAGCCCGCACTCATGGAGTTTCATTTCAGGACCAACAACAATAACTGAACGAGCAGAATAGTCAACACGTTTACCCAATAAATTTTGTCTGAAACGGCCTTGTTTCCCCTTTAATGAGTCACTTAAAGATTTTAAAGCTCGGTTTGATTCTGTTTTAACAGCATTAGATTTTCTAGAATTATCCAATAATGAATCAACCGACTCTTGAAGCATCCTTTTTTCATTCCTCAAAATAACCTCTGGAGCCTTAATCTCTATTAGCCTTTTTAAACGGTTGTTGCGGATAATTACTCTACGATATAAATCATTTAAGTCGGATGTTGCAAAGCGGCCTCCATCTAATGGAACTAAAGGGCGTAGCTCTGGTGGGATAACAGGAATTACTTTTAAAATCATCCATTCCGGTTGATTCGGTGTATTTTGTAAACTCATACGGAATGATTCTACAACCTGAAGGCGTTTTAAAGCTTCTGTTTTACGTTGTTGTGAAGTTTCAGTGCTGGCTTTATGACGCAACTCGTACGACAGTTCATCCAAGTCTATTCTTTTCAACAGTTCCATCAATGCTTCAGCCCCCATTCCAGCAATAAACTTATTCGGGTCAGCATTGTCCAGCATTTGATTTTCTTTGGGCAAGCTTTCTAAAATATTCAGATATTCCTCTTCCGAAAGGAAATCAAGAGGTTTAACACCATCTGCTGCTTTAACTCCGGGCTGTATAACTACGTATCGTTCGTAATAAATAATAGAGTCTAGGCGCTTGGTAGGCAATCCTAATAAATATCCGATTTTGTTGGGTAATGATTTAAAATACCAAATATGCGCCACAGGAACTACTAAGTCAATATGTCCCATACGCTCTCTACGTACCTTTTTTTCTGTTACTTCAACACCACAACGGTCACATATAATTCCTTTGTATCGTATGCGTTTGTATTTACCGCAAGCACATTCCCAGTCTTTCACTGGACCAAAAATTCGCTCACAAAACAACCCTCCCATTTCGGGCTTGTATGTTCGGTAGTTTATTGTTTCGGGCTTTAATACCTCTCCACTGCTTCTATCTTTAATACTTTCTGGCGAAGCCAAACTGATAGTAATGGTAGAGAAGTTACTTTTAACTTTTGAATCTCTTTTTAAGTAAGCCATTTTTTATTTAAAGATTATATTTTTAAGTCAATAAAATTTGAATATCTGGTACAGGGTTCTGTACCAGATATTTTACTCAAGGGTAATATTTAGGCCTAAACCTCTTAGTTCGTGTAATAACACATTGAACGATTCAGGAATACCAGGTGTAGGTAGGTTTTCACCTTTCACAATAGCTTCGTAAGCTTTTGCTCTACCTACTACATCGTCAGACTTAATAGTTAGAATTTCCTGCAAAATATTAGATGCTCCAAAAGCTTCTAATGCCCAAACCTCCATTTCACCAAAACGCTGTCCTCCAAACTGAGCCTTACCACCTAGTGGTTGTTGTGTAATTAATGAATATGGCCCAATGGAACGAGCGTGCATTTTATCATCAACCATGTGACCTAATTTAAGCATATAAATTATACCTACAGTGGCCGGTTGATCAAACTTTTCACCTGTTCCTCCATCTGTCAAATGGGTGCGTCCAAATCTTGGAATACCGGCCTTATCAGTATATTCATTAATTTCATCAATAGAAGCCCCGTCAAAAATTGGGGTAAAGAACTTTTGATTTAATTTTTGTCCTGCCCAAGCTAATACAGTTTCGTAAATCTGCCCTAAATTCATACGCGATGGTACACCCAATGGATTTAATACAATATCTACCGGTGTTCCATCATCTAAAAATGGCATATCTTCATCTCGTACAATACGAGCTACAATCCCTTTGTTTCCATGTCTTCCGGCCATTTTATCACCTACTTTCAGCTTTCTCTTCTTAGCTACATAAACTTTAGCTAATTGAACAATACCGGTTGGTAGTTCATCACCTACAGTAAGAGCGAATTTTTTACGCTTGTATATACCTAAAAGGTCATTGGCTTTTATTGAGTAGTTATGAATTAGAATTTTTATTTGCTCGTTCGTATCTTTATCCGTGGTCCATTTACCCGGATTGATATTAACATAATCAATAGTTAATAGCTGCTTTTGTGAAAATTTAGACCCTTTAGGGATAACCATTTCTTTGAAATTGGTTTGAACACCCTGAGATGTCTTTCCATTCACTAAAGTAAATAGTTTTTCAACCAGCTTATTTTTAAGCTGAGCAGCCTCTTGATTATACTCTTCGTCAAGCTTTGCTAAAATTGGTTTTTCATCGTTTTTAGACTTCTTATCTTTAATTAAACGGCTAAACAATTTCTTATCGATAACAACACCTTTAAGTGATGGATTTGCCTTTAACGAAGCATCTTTAACATCACCGGCTTTGTCGCCAAAAATAGCGCGTAATAATTTTTCTTCTGGCGATGGGTCGGTTTCTCCTTTTGGAGTAATTTTTCCAATTAGAATATCACCATCTTTAACCTCAGCTCCAATCCTGATTAAACCATTAGAGTCTAACTCACGAGTAGCCTCTTCACTTACATTAGGGATATCGTTTGTTAGTTCTTCAAGTCCTCTTTTGGTGTCACGAACTTCTAACGAATATTCATCTATATGTAAAGACGTAAATATATCTTCGCGGGCTACTCTTTCTGATATTACAATAGCATCCTCAAAGTTGTATCCTTTCCATGGCATAAAGGCTACTTTTAAGTTGCGGCCTAAGGCTAGTTCCCCATTTTGGGTTGCATAT
Source organism: Bacteroidota bacterium (assembly GCA_963169745.1). Lineage (GTDB taxonomy): Bacteria > Bacteroidota > Bacteroidia > UBA4408 > UBA4408 > CAIKXD01. The sequence continues at coordinate 69,963 of CAUJCU010000021.1, read as the reverse complement.
CCTTCACACAATACCTGTCCTTTAAATACCTTTTCTCCTTTTGAAACAATAGGTTTTAAATTAATACAAGTGCTTTGGTTTGTTTTCCGGAATTTTGTTAATTGATAGCGTTTAACATCATCATCAAAGCTTACTAATTTTTCTTCTTCAGTACGCTTATAACGAATAACTATTTCGTTAGCATCAACATATTCAACCACCCCGTCTCCTTCAGCATTTACGAGTACGCGTGAGTCTCTGGCCACTAATGGCTCCAGTCCTGTACCAACTATAGGAGCCTCGGGACGTAAGAGTGGAACTGCTTGACGCTGCATATTAGAACCCATTAATGCACGGTTGGCATCATCATGTTCCAAAAATGGGATAAGTGATGCTGCTATAGAGGCTATTTGATTAGGAGCTACGTCAATTAAATCAACATTTTCCGGCTCTACAATTGGTAAATCGCCTCCAAGGCGAGCTTTAACTCGTTGTGTAAGAATTAGCCCTTTATCATCCAAGTCAACATTGGCTTGCGCAATAGTTTTTTGATACTCTTCTTCAGCACTTAAATAAACAATATCATTCTTTAAGTCAATTTTACCTTTTTCTACCGTACGATACGGTGTTTCAATAAAACCTAATTTATTTATTTTAGCAAATACACATAGTGAAGAAATAAGTCCAATATTTGGTCCTTCGGGTGTTTCTATAGTACACAAGCGGCCATAGTGCGTATAATGTACGTCACGCACTTCAAAGCCGGCACGCTCACGTGATAGCCCTCCAGGCCCAAGAGCTGACAATCTTCTTTTGTGTGTTATTTCGGCTAATGGATTGGTTTGATCCATAAACTGAGACAACTGATTGGTTCCAAAGAATGAGTTTATTACCGATGATAAGGTTTTTGCATTTATCAAATCTGTTGGTGTAAACACTTCATTGTCGCGCACGTTCATTCTCTCACGAATAGTTCTGGCCATACGTGAAAGTCCCACACCAAACTGTGCATATAACTGTTCTCCAACAGTACGAACTCTTCTGTTACTTAGGTGGTCAATATCATCTACATCTGTTTTAGAGTTTATTAACTCTATTAAATATTTAATAATTGAGATAATATCTTCTCTAGTTAAAACCTTGGTATCTTCAGGAATTTCCAAGTTTAGTTTCTTGTTGATTCTAAAGCGTCCAACAATTCCTAAATCATATCGTTTATCGCTAAAAAACAATTTGTCAATAATTCCTCTAGCTGTCTCCTCATCAGGGGGTTCGGCATTTCTAAGCTGGCGATAAATATGTTCTACTGCTTCTTTTTCAGAGTTTGAAGTATCTTTCTGTAGAGTATTGTAAATAATGGCGTAATCGGCAGCATTAGATTCTGTTTTATGTAAAATAATAGTTTTTACATTTGCGTCAAGAATCTGATCAATGTGATGATCTTCTAGAATAGTTTCACGATCAATGATCACTTCATTTCTTTCAATAGAAACAACTTCTCCGGTATCTTCATCCACAAAATCTTCAACCCAAGTTTTTAGTACACGAGCTGCCAGTTTACGACCTATTGCTTTTTTCAAAGCGGTCTTTGATACTTTTAGCTCATCGGCCAGGTCAAAAATATTCAAAATATCTTTGTCGCTTTCGTAGCCAATAGCGCGAAGTAAGGTTGTTAACGGAAGCTTCTTTTTACGGTCAATGTAGGCATACATAACATTGTTAATATCCGTAGCAAACTCAATCCATGAGCCTTTGAAAGGAATTACACGGGCTGAGTAAAGTTTTGTTCCATTAGAGTGCCTGCTTTGACCAAAAAATACTCCTGGAGAACGATGCAATTGAGATACAATTACTCTTTCGGCACCATTAACAACAAATGTTCCCTTAGGTGTCATGTATGGTATGGTTCCTAAGTAAACATCTTGAATTATTGTTTCAAAATCCTCATGTTCGGGATCGGTGCAATAAAGTTTTAATTTTGCTTTTAGGGGTACGCTATAGGTTAAACCACGCTCAATACATTCTTCAATGCTGTATCGTGGTGGATCTATAAAGTAATCTAAGAACTCGAGCACAAAATTATTTCGTGCATCTGTTATCGGAAAATTTTCAGTAAAAACCTGAAACAATCCTTCATTTTTTCTGTTTTCAGGCGTTGTTTCTAATTGAAAGAAATCCTGAAAAGATTTTATCTGAACATCTAAAAAATCAGGATAAGGAACCTGGTTTTTAATAGCAGAAAAATTTATTCTTTGGGTTTTAATGTTTGTGGCCAATGTATTTGGTAATTGAATATAAATAATAAGTTAACTACACGAAATAACAAACAGCAAAACCCCCATTGATTTTATCATTGGAGGATTTTGCCGGTTAATTGTATTTGAGAAGCCCCTTCTTATTTAACTTCAACCTCGGCTCCAGCTTCTTCTAACTGCTTCTTAATATTTTCAGCGTCCTCTTTAGAAATACCCTCTTTTACTGGTTTTGGAGCACCGTCAACTAGATCTTTAGCTTCTTTTAAGCCTAAACCTGTAATATCTTTTACTACTTTTACTACACCTAATTTTGCAGCACCAGCACTTTTAAGGATTACATCAAATGCTGTCTTTTCAGCAGCAGCTGCTGGGGCGGCTCCACCTCCTGCAGGACCAGCTACTACAGCTGCAGCTGCAGGCTCAATTCCATACTCGTCTTTTAAAATTTGAGCTAACTCGTTTACTTCTTTTACGGTTAGGTTTACTAGTTGTTCAGCAAAAGCTTTTAAATCTGCCATTTTATTTGTTATTTAATTGATTAGAAATTGTTTGTTTATTGATGATTTATTATTTCGAATAGAGTTATTATGCGTTTCTTTCTGACAATGTTTTAACCACACCGGCAAGTTTTCCACCACTTGACTGCAATGCACTAAGAACATTCTTAGCAGGACTTTGCAACAATCCGATAATATCTCCGATAAGTTCGTTTTTGCTTTTGATACTGATTAATGTGTCTAGTTGGTTATCTCCCAAATAAACGCTTTGTTCTACAAAAGCAGCCTTTAAAAGAGGTTTATCACTTGTTTTTCTGAACTCCTTGATTAATTTAGCAGGAACATTTCCTGTTTCGCAAAACATTACTGCTGAAGTACCTGCTAAAGCACTAAATAATTCCTTATAGTCTCTACCTGTACGCTCCATTGCTTTAATCAAAAGGGTATTCTTAACAACTTTAAGAATAACTTGATTTTTAAAGCAGTCTCTTCTTAATTTATTCGTTTTTTCTACCGTTAAGGAAGAAGTGTCCGCAATATAAAAATTGGGGTTATTATTTAAATCTGAAATCAACTCACTGATTAACAGTTCTTTTTGTTCTCTCGTTTTCATTTTCGTAAAATATTATGCTTAAAAAATTTAGCTTTCTCGTACTTTATAAGATTAGGCAATAGATTTAGGTTCAATCATAATGCTCGGACTCATGGTACTAGACATATAAATACTTTTAATGTAAACACCTTTAGCCGCAGAAGGCTTTAGTTTAATTATCGTTTGCAATAATTCTTGAGCATTCTCTGCTATTTTTTCGCTAGCAAATGATACTTTACCTATTGAGGTATGAACAATTCCGGTTTTGTCAACTTTAAAATCAATCTTTCCACCTTTTACTTCGGTAACCGCCTTTCCAACTTCAATTGTAACGGTTCCTGTTTTAGGGTTTGGCATAAGCCCTCTTGGTCCTAATATTTTACCTAAAACCCCAACTTTACCCATAATTGAAGGCATGGTAATAATAACATCAACATCGGTCCATCCCCCTTTTATTTTTTCAATATAATCATCAAGTCCAACATAATCAGCACCTGCTGCTTTGGCTTCGGCTTCTTTATCTGGAGTACATAACACCAAAACACGAACCACTTTACCGGTACCGTGAGGTAAGGTAACAATACCTCTAACCATTTGGTTGGCTTTACGTGGATCTACTCCAAGGCGTACGCTAATGTCAACCGAAGAGTCAAATTTTGTTGTGGTGATTTCCTTTACCAATTTACTGGCATCTGGGAGGGTGTATGCCTTATTTTTATCTACAAGGCCAATTACTTTTTTTCTGTTTTTTGAAATTTTTGTCATCCTATTAATTTTTGATGTTCAAACGTTTGCTATTTTTAATAACAAACTCCACCTGTTATACTTTAATTTTTTAGAAAGGAGCAGTACCTGTTACACTGATACCTAAGCTACGGGCCGTACCGGCAACCATGCTCATAGCTTTTTCAACAGTAAAACAGTTTAAGTCTGGCATCTTATCTTCGGCAATTGTTCTAACTTGTTCCCAAGTTACGCTGCCCACCTTTTTCCTATTCGGTTCTGCACTTCCTGATTTTACCTTAGCCATTTCCAAAAGCTGTGCTGCTGCAGGGGGAGTCTTAATTATAAAGTCGAAAGACTTATCGGAATAGACGGTAATTAAAACTGGTAAAATTTTTCCTGGACGATCCTGCGTTCTTGCATTAAATTGTTTGCAGAATTCCATAATATTTACTCCTTTGGAACCTAATGCCGGTCCAATTGGAGGAGAAGGATTTGCAGCTCCTCCTTTAACCTGTAATTTCACATAACCTGTGATTTCTCTTGCCATGATTTAAAGCTAATCTAATTTTTGTTCGTTTTCTTTAACTACTTGTAGGTAACTAAGTTCTAATGGTGTTTTTCTGCCGAAAATTCTAACCATTACTTTTAGTTTCTTTTTCTCTTCGTTTATTTCTTCTATTGTGCCGTTAAAACTGTTAAATGGTCCATCAACCACTTTAACGGTATCTCCAACACGATAAGATACTTCTAATTCTGCATCGCTGTCTGCGAGCTCATCCACTTTGCCCAATATTCTATTCACTTCAGCCATTCTAAGGGGCACAGCATCTCCGTTTTTATCTCCTAAAAATCCTATAACACCTGAAATATTTTTAATGGTATGTGCCATTTCTCCAATTAAGGCAGCCTCAATTAGTATATATCCTGGAAAAAAGCTTCTTTCTTTAGTAATTTTTTTACCGTTTTTAATTTGATAAATTTTCTCGGTCGGGATCAATACTTGTGACACATAATCATTCATACCCAAACGACTAATTTCCAATTCAATGTACTGTTTTACTTTTTTCTCTTTTCCGCTAACAGCACGTACTACATACCACTTTTTAACTATTTCTGGGGCTTCTGATGTCATTTCTTAGTTACTTAGTTTATAAAGGTTCTCCATAATAAACCTAAAACCCGAGTCCATACCAAATACAATTAAAGCAATAATCACAGAAGCAACCATAACTATAACTGAGCTGCTTTGAAGCTCAGCAAATGTAGGCCAAGTTACTTTATGAAATAACTCTTGGTAAGACTCTTCTATATATGTTTTTACTTTATTCATTGTTCTAGTTATTTGAGTTTTAGTTTAATTTGTAATTATAAACTTCTCTATCTTCTTTGCACGGGCGGAGAGATTCGAACTCCCATCAAAAGTTTTGGAGACTTCTATTCTACCCTTGAACTACGCCCGTATTAATTGCTTAATATGACAAGGATAAGGGCAGTTAAAAATATGCAGTTTTGGTTTGCACCTACTGCATATTTTTAAAAGTATCCTTTACCAATATCAATTATTTAATAATTTCAATTACCTGACCAGCACCTACTGTTCGTCCACCCTCACGGATAGCAAAACGTAATCCTTTGTCCATAGCAACCGGTACGATTAATTTAACCGTAATAGTTACGTTGTCGCCAGGCATTACCATTTCGCGACCTTCTGGTAATTCAATCTCTCCGGTCACATCAGTTGTACGTAAATAAAACTGTGGGCGGTATTTGTTATGGAATGGGGTATGACGACCACCTTCTTCTTTTTTCAACACATAGATTTCAGCTTTAAAATCGGTATGTGGTGTAATAGAACCTGGTTTTGCAATAACCATTCCTCTTCTAATTTTATCTTTATCAATACCGCGTAGTAACAAACCAACGTTATCTCCAGCTTCTCCTTTATCAAGAAGTTTACGGAACATTTCTACTCCGGTAACTACTGATTTTAATTTTTCTTCTTGCATTCCAAGTATTTCAACTTCATCGCCCGAGTTGATAATTCCAGTTTCAACTCTACCGGTAGCTACCGTACCACGGCCAGTAATTGAAAATACGTCTTCAACTGGCATTAAGAAAGGTTTATCAACTTCACGTGGAGGAACCGGAATGAAAGTATCAACAGCTTCCATTAATTCCATAATTTTATCAACCCATTTTGGATCTTTATTCAAACCACCCAATGCAGAACCACGAATAATTGGAGTGTTATCACCATCAAATTGATAGAAAGATAATAGCTCACGTATTTCCATTTCAACTAGGTCTAATAATTCTGGATCATCAACCATATCTACTTTATTCATAAACACAACTATTTTTGGCACACCAACCTGACGAGCTAATAGGATATGTTCACGAGTTTGTGGCATTGGACCATCTGTAGAAGCTACAACAAGAATAGCACCATCCATTTGAGCAGCACCAGTAACCATGTTCTTCACATAATCCGCGTGACCCGGACAGTCAACGTGAGCATAGTGACGATTAGCTGTTGCATACTCCACGTGTGAAGTGTTAATGGTAATTCCTCTTTCTTTTTCTTCAGGGGCGTTATCAATTGAAGAGAAATCTCTACTTTCTGCCAATCCTTTATCTGCAAGAACAGATGTGATAGCTGCTGTTAAGGTAGTTTTACCGTGGTCAACGTGACCGATAGTACCGATGTTTACGTGCGGTTTGGAGCGGTCGAATTTTTCTTTTGCCATTGCAATTATTAATTTAAGTTGTTTTTATTTAGTTAATGAGATTTTATCTTTACTTCTCTTTAGTTTAATTTAGCTCCCCTACTTAGAGCCGTTGGAGGGAATTGAACCCTCGACCTCTTCCTTACCAAGGAAGTGCTCTGCCACTGAGCTACAACGGCTGGTAAGAATTAAGCCGTGTTATTAAAAAAATGGAGCGGAAGACCGGGCTCGAACCGGCCACCCTCAGCTTGGAAGGCTGACGCTCTACCAAATGAGCTACTTCCGCTTATGTTTTTATTGTTTAATACTTATACTTATGCACTTTAATTTAATTCAAAATCTGTGGGGAGAGGAGGATTCGAACCTCCGAAGTCGAAAGACGGCAGATTTACAGTCTGATCCATTTGGCCACTCTGGAATCTCCCCTCGTTAAATATTGAAAAAATTAAAGTATTTTTCAATTCAAAGAACTTAACTTTCAGAGCCGATGGAGGGATTCGAACCCCCGACCAGCTGATTACAAATCAGCTGCTCTGGCCAACTGAGCTACATCGGCTGAAACCCCTTTCATTGGGGTGTTTGTACATAAATACAGACAATACACCCTGCGAAAAAGGACTGCAAATGTATAAATCTAATTTAGAATTGCAAAAAATATTTTCATTTTTTTTAAAGAAAAACGAAAGTTTATAGCTTTTTCAATTTTTCCTTATGCTTTTTAAGCTGCTTTGCAAGAGCTTCTACAGAGGTATCTACGGCTTCTTCAAAAGTTTGGCAGTTTTTTTTAGAAAACAAATCCTGACCTGAAACCCGAAGTTTTATTTCTGAAACTTTGTTTTCTGTATTTTCAGCTTTTTCGAGCCTAAGAAAAACGGTTCCTTCTATAATACCGTCATGAAATTGGTTTAATTTATTTACTTTTTCTTTAATATAGGTCAGTAACTTTTTATCTGCATCAAAATGAATGGATTGAATTTGTATATTCATAGCTAATTTCCCCTTTTTTTTATTTTTGCTTTCCTATTAGGCCACTTTGTTAAAGTAACAAATAGTAAGCGAATTATGGTCAAATTTAAGTTATTTTTGACCTAATTCCAAACCATAGGGTTAAAAATTATTTATTGAAACGCTTTCAAAAAAGCCATAACTAACAGTTACTAGAATTACCAGCTTCCTCCTGCTCCTCCTCCTCCAAAGCGCCCTCCACCAAAGCCACCAAAACCGCCACTACTTCCTCCACCAAAACTGCCACCACCGCTAAAGCCTCTTCCCCAGCTCCCTAAGCCACCTCCCCAAATTATAGGACCACTGCTGCGGTATGTGCTTCCGCCACCTCCATTATTCCTTCCTATTATTTTAATGATTATTATTATTCCTATAATTATAAACAAAATTTTAAAGAGTGAGCCTGAAGGTTTATTTTGCTCTACTGTTTCAGCCTTATACTTACCTGTAAGTAGGTTAATTATATCCGCTGTACCTTCATCTAAGCCCTGGTAGTATCGAGCTTCTTTAAAAGCCGGTTTAATCCGTTGCTCAATAATTCTTCGAGCCATAGCGTCCGTTACGAATTCTTCAGAGCCATAACCTGTTGCTATAAATACTTTTCGCTCATCAATTGCAACTACAATCAGTACTCCATTGTCTTTCCCCTTTCGGCCAATACCCCATTTTTCGCCCAATTTAAAGGCAAAATCAGCAATATCGTAACCTTCAATACTTTTAAGGGTTACTACAGCTATTTGAGTAGAGTTGCTGTTGTTGAAGTCTGTTAGTTTTTGTTCGAGCTTGCTTGTTTCAGAACTTGTTAGAATTCCGGCAAAGTCGTTGACTAATTTTGGAGGTACTGGTTTATCGGGTAATTTTTGTGCCCAAACAGAAAAACCACCTAAAGTGATGACCAAAAAATAAAAGATCAGGCTTTTTAAGGTTTTCATTATTTTAAGAATCATACGTTATTTCGTTGGAGAGCTCATTAGCATCATTGCTTTGGTATGGGAAGTATTGCTTTAACGCAACTCCACAAAACAAAATAGTTTCTTTTATTCCCTCCACAAAAAGTTTATTCTTAAAATATGAATTTAAGGTATCTGCACTTTTTACCCAAAAGTCATTCCCTACTTTTTCATGAATTCCGCTATCTCCTATTATCGCAAATTTGTGAGAATCTTCAGCAATATAGATGAGCACAGCATTGCGTTCTTTTGTTGCAGCCATACCCAGTTTTTTGAACACTTCTATGGCCCTTTTATAGCTATCTGTTTTGCATATTTTTTCTATATGCACACGAATTTCTCCTGAGGTGTTTTTTTCAGCAGCTAAAATGGCTTCAACAATAATTTGTTCTTGGGTGCTGGTAAGTAATTTCGGCATTCTAAAATTTTACTTCAGGAGCCTTTTCAGCACCTGCTACAGCCTGAAAATATCCTTTTTGGGCAAAGCCAAACATTCCGGCAAAAATATTTGTTGGGAAACTACGCACATACTTATTATATACCTGAACCATTTCATTAAAACGACCTCGTTCAACTGAAATTCGATTTTCTGTACCTTCTAGTTGAGATTGTAATTCTAAAAAATTCTGATTCGCCTTTAAATCAGGATATTTTTCAATTGTAACAAGCAATCTTGACAAAGCTCCAGAAAGGCCATCTTGAGCTTGCTGGAATTTTGAGATACTTTCGGGGCTTAAATTGTTGGCATCAATTTTTACACTCGTTGCACTTGCTCTGGCTTGTACCACCTCGGTTAATGTTGATTTTTCAAATTCAGCATAGCCTTTTACTGTATTTACCAAATTAGGAATTAGGTCGCTTCTGCGTTGATATGCGTTTTCAACTTGAGCCCACTGACTTTTTACATCTTCTTCTTTACTTACCAAATTGTTGTATGAACCGGCAAACAAGCGGTATAATATAAACAACAACAATACTACAATGCCTATTATTATCCAGGTCTTTTTCATATTTTAGTTTTTTGCGACAAAGGTATTATATTATTTTTACCTCATAAATACGATTTATTGGAATTACAACACCACCTTTAAGGATAATTCTTTTATCGGTGGTAGCCCAGATAGTGGTATCAACTTGCTTGATGGATTCATTATCTTCAAAAATAATTTTAATTTTAGTGTGCTCCACATTGCCTAGGGTGGTTGCCCGTTCCAAATCTAATTGACGGTTCTTTATCTCTGTTTTATTGCTTAAAACTTCTTCTGCAGGAAAATTAAGGCTTGAGATGCTTTCTTTGCTCACAACTAAAGCATGTAGTAATGATTTACTCATAAAATTCTCTTTGTTTTTATTGTTTTTAGGTTTTATTACAAAGCTAATACTACGTTAAAAATTATCGAAAGTTTTATTTTTTATATTTTTTTAAAAAATATAAAGGAATTCATTGGTTGTATATGGTAATTGATAAGAAAAACAAAGGCTGTAACAATAAATAGGACAAACAGTGAAGTTAAGTCACACAACTAATATTATGTTCTAATATTTAAATTGTAGTAAGTCCTTATTAATGACCAAGTTCTGCAATAAACTTGATGCGCATAAGTCTAATCTCTTCTTCAGAGTAATTATCTTCACCCAGTTCTTTTAAAGCTTCGTTTATGCTATCTGTTTCTGAGTCACGAAAATAATCAAAAATGTCTTCTTGCTTGTCCTCATCAATCGTGTTATTAATGTAGTAGTTGATGTTAACTTTTGTTCCTGAGGACACAATGCTTTCTATCTCGGTAATAACCTCATCCATAGACATTCCTTTAGCCTTGGCAATATCATTTAATGATAATTTACGATCAATACTTTGTATAATGTAAACTTTAGCTCCACTTTTATTAACTACAGATTTCACAACCATATCCATAGGCCGGGTTATCTCATTTTCTTCAACATATTTGGCAATCAAATCCACAAATTCTTTTCCAAACCGAATTGCTTTTCCTGAACCCACACCAGTTATTTGTTTCATTTCGTCCATGCTAACCGGATATTGTATGGCCATATCTTCTAATGATGGGTCTTGAAATACGACATAAGGAGGAACACCTTTTTGTTTAGCTATTTTTTTGCGTAAATCTTTTAAAAGAACAAACAAGGTTTCGTCTGCAGCACCCCCTTTTTGGCCACCACCAGCAGTTATAATATCGTCATCATCATCGGCAGCTTCATAGTCAATGTCTCTTGTAAATAAAATGCTATGCGGATTTTCTAAAAAGTCTTTCCCTTTTTGGGTAACATGAAGTAAGCCGTAGTTTTCAATATCTTTTTCGAGGTAATTATTAACAAGAGCCTGACGGATAATAGCCATCCAGTATTTTTCATTTTCGAACGAACCTTTACCAAATACATCTAAGGCCTCGTGCTTATATGATTTTGTAGCCGCTGTTTTGATTCCCATTAATACTTGAACAATATGTTTCGATTTGAATTTTTCTTTAATATCCAAAACACATTCAATTACCATAATCAAGCTGTCTTCTGCCTCAAATTTTTGTTTCGGATGACGGCAGTTATCACACATAGCATTACACTTGGATTCTTGGTATTCCTCTCCAAAGTAATGTAATAGTGTTTTTCTTCGGCATACAGATGATTCGGCATAACCAACGGTTTCCTGCAGGAGCTGTTTCCCTATTTCTTGTTCTGCTACCGGCTTGCCTTTCATAAATTTTTCCAGCTTCACAATATCATCATAATGATAAAATGCGATACAATTTCCCTCGCCCCCATCACGACCAGCACGTCCGGTTTCTTGGTAATAGCCTTCGAGTGATTTTGGCACATCATGGTGTATAACATAACGTACATCTGGTTTATCAATACCCATTCCAAAAGCAATAGTAGCAACAATAACGTCTGCTTCTTCCATCAAAAACATATCTTGATGTTGCGCCCGAACAGCAGCATCAAGGCCAGCATGATAGGGCAGTGCTTTTATTCCATTAACTTTTAGTGTTTCGGCTATTTCTTCTACTTTTTTGCGGCTAAGGCAATATACAATTCCCGATTTCCCTGAGTTTTGTTTTATGTATTTGATGATTTCTTTAACCACATTTTGTTTCGGGCGCACTTCATAATACAAATTAGATCGGTTAAATGAAGACAAATACACCCGAGCATTGGTCATGGCAAGGTTTTTAATGATGTCTTGCTGAACCTTTGGTGTTGCCGTTGCCGTAAGGGCAATAATTGGCACTGTTCCTATTTGTTCAATTATGGATCGTAGCCTTCGGTACTCTGGTCTAAAATCATGCCCCCACTCTGAAATACAGTGTGCTTCATCAATAGCAAAAAATGAAATGTTTATGTCTTTTAAAAAAGCTACATTTTCTTCTTTTGTTAAAGACTCAGGGGCTACATATAATAGTTTTGTTTTACCCTCTGAAATATCTCTTTTTACTTTAGTAATCTCCGTTTTGTTTAGTGAAGAATTCATAAAGTGGGCAATTCCATCTTCGGTACCAAAATTTCGAATAGCATCAACCTGATTTTTCATAAGGGCAATGAGTGGTGAAATAATTATGGCAGTTCCCTGACTCATTAGTGCAGGTAATTGATAACACATACTCTTCCCACCTCCGGTAGGCATTATTACAAAGGTATCATTCCCGGCCAGCAGATTGGCAATAATGGCTTCCTGTTCTCCTTTAAAACTATCAAACCCAAAATATTTATGTAGGGATTCGTGTAAGGAAGCAGTTGCTACTTCAGTCATTTCCTGATTAAAATTTTATTATAAGATTAATGAATATTTTTGTTTTATTTTGCTGATGTAAAGATATAATATATTAGATAACTGCATAACAAAAAAAAATTAATTTTAACTCTTATTCTATTAAGACTTGAAAAGTCACGACCAACTTATACAAATAGCTAAAACCACAATTGAAACAGAAGCACAAAGTGTTTTTGCATTAGCTTCACACGTTGATTCTACTTTTGCTGAAGCCATCATGTCTATTTATCATTCTCAGGGACGTGTGGTTTTAACCGGAGTGGGTAAAAGTGCTATCATAGCACAAAAGATAACGGCTACTTTAAATTCAACAGGAACCCCTGCAGTGTTTATGCATGCTGCTGACGCTGTGCATGGTGATTTAGGTATCATTCAGAAGGACGACATTATTATTTGTATATCAAAAAGTGGAAACACACCTGAAATAAAAGTATTGCTTCCTTTTTTGAGAAATGCCGGAAATAAACTTATAGCATTAACTGGCAATATGCAGTCATACTTGGCTCAAAAAGCTGATTTTGTAATTAACTGTACTGTAAACAAAGAGGCTTGTCCTAATAATTTAGCTCCAACCAGCAGCACAACAGCTCAATTGGTAATGGGTGATGCCATAGCAATTTGCTTATTAGAATATCGTGATTTTAAGGGTGAAGATTTTGCTCGGTTTCATCCCGGGGGAGCCTTAGGTAAGCGCTTGTATTTAAAGGCCGAAGATATTGCTCAACAAAATCCCAAGCCCCAAGTAAGCCCTGATAGCACTTTAAAAAGTGTAATTGTTGAGATTTCATCAAAAAGGCTTGGAGCTGTTGCTGTAACAGATCATAACAAGCTAGTTGGTATTATTACTGATGGTGACATAAGGCGTACATTAGAAAAGTATGAAAACATAAACCTTTTAAAGGCTGCAAATATTATGAACACCCAACCCAAAACTATTGATTTGGGAGAGCTTGCGGTTAGCGCCCTAACTATTATGCAGCAAGAAAACATATCACAAATTATTGTAACACAAAACCATCATTTTTTTGGCTTTATTCATTTACATGATTTATTAAGAGAAGGAATTTTATAACCTATATTATTTATGGCTTTACATTTAAAGTGGTTTACTTTTAATCCATTTAGTGAAAACACGTATATTTTATATGCTGACAATAAGGACTGCATAATTATAGATCCGGGTTGTGCTGATTCTAGTGAAGAACAATTATTGCGTTCTTTTATACAAGAAAAAAAGCTGAATCCCATTAGACTCATTCTTACCCACGCCCATATAGATCATATTTTGGGAGTTTCTTTTGTTCATCAACAGTATCAACTAAAACCCGAATTGCATCAAGATGATTTAGAGTTATATAATACCGCAGGAAATATTGCACGTATGTATGGAATTTCATATAAACAAGGACCTCAGCCTGCAGGTTTTTTACTCCCATCATCAGAGCTTCTCCTAGAAAACCAAAAGTTAGAAATTATACATGCCCCCGGTCACTCACCCGGAAGTGTTTGTTTTTATCAAAAAGATAATCAGTTTTTAATTGGGGGCGATGTGCTTTTTTATGAAAGTGTGGGTAGAACAGACTTACCTGGAGGTAGTTTTGAAACCTTGGCTAACAGTATAAAAACAAAGTTATATGCTTTGCCTGAAAGTACGCGGGTTTTTTCGGGACATGGTTCAAGTACCACAATTGGTTATGAAAAAGTAAATAATCCATTTGTTAAAGTATGAGTAAATTTTTAATTGCCTGCTTAGGGAATATAGGAAGCGAATATGAAAACACACGTCATAATATTGGCTTTAAAGTGGCCGATAATTTGGCTCTTGAAGGAGGTGCTCCTTTTACTACAAATCGCTTGGCATATACCTGCGAAATGAAGCTCAAAGGAAAAACTATAATAATCATAAAACCGACTACTTATATGAATCTTAGCGGGAAAGCCGTAAACTATTGGATGCAAGCCGAAAAAATAAGTATAGAAAATTTACTTGTTGTAACAGATGATATTGCTTTGCCATTTGGCACCTTACGCATAAAGCCTAAAGGGAGTGATGGAGGGCATAATGGATTAAAAAGTATTCAGGATATTTTGGGAACTGAAAATTACGCTCGTTTACGCTTTGGGGTAGGTAATAATTTTGCTAAGGGAAAGCAGGTTGATTATGTTTTAGGGCAATGGACTAGGAATGAAAATACCTTGTTGAATAGCAGGATACAGACAGCAGTTGATATGGTTAAGTCGTTTTGCAGTATTGGCTTGTCGCTAACTATGACTCAATTTAACAATAAATAATTAGGCTTGAAGTTTCTGCTTTTGTGGCAGGGGCTGTAAAAAAATAAGGTCTGTAAAAATTACAGACCTTATTTTTTTACTATCCTTTACTTACTTCTTAGGTGCTTCGTCCTTTTTAGGGGTTTCGGCCGAAGCTGTTAAGCCTAATTTCTTTTTTACTAAGTTCATAATATCATCAGATGGGTCTGAGTAAAGCAATACACCTTGACTGCTATCAACCACCATTTTATAGCTGTTTTCTTTAGCTACATCTTCAATTCCTTTTTTTGCCTTATTAATCATCGGTTCTAAAAGTTCATTTTGCTTTTTTTGTAATGATTCTTGTGCCGTATTTTGAAAGTTTCTAATTCTATCTTCCAAGTCTGAAATTTCTTTTTGTTTATCAGCCTTTACCGGTGCAGTCATAATACTTTCTTTTGAGGAATAATCCTGAACTTTACTTTCATATTCAGCATTCATTGTACGCATTTGTGTCTCAAGAGTTTTTGCGTATTCCTGAATATCTGACTCTGCTTTTTTACGCTCTGGCATTAATAATAATAAATCATTAAGGTTGATATGAGCCACTTTTTGTGCCCAAGTGTTTCCACCAAAAGTCATTCCTGCAACAGTTAAAATTACAAACAGTTTCTTCATTATTGTTATGGTTTTGTGTATTTATAAAATGGTTTTTAATTATTTGGATACCCCTTTTTTATATCCTAAATTTGATAAAATCAAGTCACTTTTATCGTATTTGGGGTTGGTATAGAGCATTGTTGTACCGCTTGCTTTATCGAAAACAACGGCAAAGGTTCCTTTTTCGGCCATTTCCTTAATAGCATTGTATACTTTATCTTGAATAGGTTTTATTAAATCTTGACGTTTTTTAAACAGCTCTCCGTCAACACCAAATTTTGCTTTCTGAAGTTCTTTTGCTTCTTTTTCCTTGTCAATAATTTCATTTTCTCTTTTTCTTTTCATATCCTCGGTAAGTAAAATTTGCTCGGCCTGAAATGCTTTATATAGTTTATCTATTTCGGAGTATTTGGCTTCAATTTCTTTTTGCCATTGAACACTTAAATTATCAATTTGTTGTTGTGAGCTTTTATATTCGGGAATATTGCTGAGAATATAATCCGAATCTACATAAGCGTACTTTTGAGCTGATGCCGTAAATACAGTTGTTAAGACAACCCAGAATACTAAAATTAATTTTTTCATTTTTTCAAAGATTTATGTTAAACATTAATCCCGTTTTAAAGCGGGCGAAAATACTAAAATCATTTGGATAAAATACATTATCTTGAAGATGATTTAACATCCCTTTTCAAATGTTGTGCCAAGATACTAAAAAGACTGGTTATAAATCACCAATATTTGCACCTATTGTGAAATGGAATTGGCCTTTTCCGTTACCGTTGTTTGTTCTGTTATCTACTTTATCAAATCCCCAACCATAGTCAAGTCCCAATAATCCAAACATAGGTAAAAATACACGAACCCCCATTCCGGCACTTCTTACCACATCAAAAGGACTGTACTTTTTATAATTCCCCCAAGCGTTTCCGGCATCAGCAAATCCTAAAGCATAAATAGTGGCACTAGGGTTTAAGCTTATCGGATATCGAAGCTCCATAGAGTATTTATTTACAATTATTGAACCTGTTCCATTTAAATTTCCAACGGATTGGTCCATATACCCCCTAAGTGCAATAATTTCTCTTCCATCTAGTGCAAATCCGGTTAAGCCACTACCCCCTAAGTAAAACCGCTCAAATGGACTAAACCCTAAATTTTTGTTGTAGGTGCCTAAGTAGGCAAATCCTAATTTAGCCATCAGTACCAATTTTTTAGATTTTTCTAAAGGCAAATACCAAGTGGTTGTAAATTTGTATTTATAGTATTCTACCATTCGTGTTTGATTGGTTTCCCGGGTATAGTAATCGGTTGTATTTAAACTGGAATCTCTAAATTTGCTGAATGGAGGTGTAAGTTGTATTGAGGTGGTAATTTGAGAACCTGTTCTTGGATAAATAGGGGCATCAACAGAGTTGCGGCTTAACGATATTTTATAGCTGGAGTTAATTGCGTTTCCATCAGAAAAAGTAAAAGTGCTTCTAAAATTATGTAGTTGATACTGAGCAACATTCAATTCTTGAAATAAGGTAAAATAGTCGTCTGGTTTTTTTAGGCGTTTTCCAAAACCAAATGAAATTCCGGTAATAAAAAGTGTTTGTCTATTGGGATCATTATAGGCTAACCCTGAAAGGTTTTGGCGGTTATGGTATATTGTTGTACTAAAGCTATTGGGTTTTTTGCCTCCAAGCCAAGGTTCTGTAAAAGAAGCGCTGAGCGAGGAGTAGTATCGGCCGGTAGTTTGTGCTCTTAGGCTAAGAGCTTGTCCATCACCCGCTGGAACAGGCCTCCAAGCATTAGGTTTAAAAAATTTTCGGGCTGCAAAATTATTAAAAGAAACTCCTAAAGTACCTATTAATCGATTGGCTCCCCATCCACCGCTTAGTTCAAGTTTGTCGCTCGCTTGTTCTTCAACAATATATTCAATATCTACAGTTCCATCAGCCGGGTTCGGTTTTGGATTAACTCCCAACTTTTCGGCATTAAAGTAGCCCAATTGTGCTAATTCGCGCTGTGTTCTGATGATATCGGCACGACTAAACAATTGCCCTGGCTTGGTTCTTATTTCGCGAATAATAACCTTATCGTTGGTTTTGGTGTTTCCGGTAAGAGTAACTTTATTAATTGTAGCTTGTTTTCCTTCGTATATACGCATTTCAATATCAATACTATCGTGCTCTACCAAAATTTCTACCGGTTGAATTTGAAAGAACAGGTACCCGTCATCCATATACAAAGAACTTATATCACGACTATCTTGACTCATAAACAAACGTGCATCAAGAGTAGATTGGCTATAAACGTCTCCTTTTCTAATTCCGAGTATATTCTTGAGTTCATCTGTACTGTGTTTACTATTACCTACCCAGGTTATATTTCGGAAATAGTATTTAGGCCCTTCGTTAATTTTTATTTTAACCGTAAGTAAACCCGGGTTTGATGAATAAATTGTATCCTGCTCAATACGGGCATCTCTATATCCTTTAGCATTATATTTTGCTATTATTTTTTGTTTATCCTGATCATAATTTTCTTCAATATACTTAGATGCTTTAAAAATATTGTACCAATGTTTTTCTTTGGTTTCTTTCATCATTCTTTTCAGCTTTCGTGCCTCTATGTTTTTATTTCCTTCAAACCAAATTTTTTCAATTTTAACTCTTTTCTTTTTATCAATTTTAAAGGTTAATATCACTCCATTTTGGGAGGTCGTATCAGGAGTTTGTATCACATCTATCTTGGCATCTAGGTAGCCTTTTTCTACATAAAAGTTTTTAATTGTATTTTTAGAAGTAACAATCAAATTATCTGTTACAATTTTGCCTCTGTTTAGTTTAATTTTTTCACGAATGTCATCGACATCACTTTTTTTAATGCCTTTAAAAGTAAAGCGTGTAAGTCGTGGTCGTTCTTCTACATTTATTCCTAAAAAAATAGTATTCTCTGAAATTTTTTCGGCACTAATTGAAATATCGCTAAACAAGTTTAACTCCCAAAGGTTTCGGATTGCTTTGGTAATGGCCTCTCCAGGAACAAAAATTTTATCTCCTACGGCCAATCCACTAGACAGAATAATTACGTTTTTATCCAGATAATCGGTTCCATTTACAACTATACCTCCAATTTCGTATTCTACCTGAACGCTGGTATTTAAGGGAACCTCATCTTGGCCAACAATGGTTTGTGCATACCCACTTTTTGTTCCCCAAATGCTAATTAAGCATAACAGTGCCAGTAATTTTTTAATATAGATCATTTTACTTCAGGAAGTTTTTCACACATTAAGAAATTAGCTGTTCGCTGGTCATACCAAAGCGTCTTTCACGGGTTTGGTAATCTACAATTGCATCTAAAAAGCAGGCTCTGTTAAAATCGGGCCAAAGGGTTTCGGTAAAATAAAGTTCGGCATAAGCTATTTGCCACAAAAGAAAGTTGCTTATTCTAAACTCACCGCTTGTTCTAATTAATAATTCAGGATGTGGAATATCTTTTGTAGTTAAGTAGTTATCAAATAGCTTTTCGTTTATTTCTGATATTTGTAATTTTTCATCGCGTGTTGCAGCAGCAATAGTTTTTACGGCTTCTATTATTTCCCATTTAGCGCTATAGCTTAAAGCCAAAACTAATGTTAAGCCGTTGTTTTTTGATGTTTCATCTATGGCTTCATTTAACTGATTGTAACAGTTACCCGGCAGTGATTTAAGGTTACCAATAGCTTGTAAGCGAATGTTGTTTTTATTTAATGTTGGGGTTTCGGCAACAATAGTTTGTACCAGAAGTTCCATAAGAGCATCTATCTCTTCTTTGGGTCTTGACCAATTTTCGGTACTGAAAGCATATAAGGTTAGGTATTTTATTCCCAGCTCTGCAGCTGTTTCGGTACATTCACGCACACTTTTTACTCCATTTTGGTGGCCTACAATTCGATGTTCACCCTGCTTTTTTGCCCAGCGCCCATTGCCATCCATAATAATGGCTACGTGCTGAGGTAGTTTGGTATAATCAATACGCTTGTCTTCAATCATGGCGCAAAGGTAAATTATTCGGGTTCAAATTAAAGAAGTTTGTTAATTTTAACGCATATAATGGTGTTTTATTGTGTTTGCCAATTAAAGCGGCTAAGCCTGAAGGGTTGATTGTATGGGATTTGAAGCAAACAGCGTTTCTCAAAAACCCTATTCTAAGCTCTATTAGATAAAGTTTGAATTTTTAATTAAAAATAGCTATTTTGAGCCCATTTTAAAAGCAAATAATATGGATAAAACAGATAATTCACAAGGTACTTTATGGGAAGTTTTTATACAGGCCAATGCCGGAATTCCCCACAAACACGCTGGTAGTTTACATGCTTCGGATGCTGAAATGGCTCTGCAAGCAGCGCGTGATGTTTACACCCGAAGAAATGAGGGGATTAACATTTGGGTTGTTCCATCAATGCAAATAACAGCCAGTAGTCCCGATGATTCAGGAGCCTTTTTTGACCCTGCCAATGATAAACCTTACCGTCATCCTACTTTTTATAAAGTACCTGATGGTGTAAAATATTTATAATGCTATGGATGCTTTAAACACTGCAAAATATGAACTTTGTCTTAGGCTTGGCGATAGTGCGCTAATGTTGGGGAATCGGCTAGCAGAATGGTGTGGTCATGCTCACATTATTGAAGAAGATATTGCCTTAACTAATATTTCATTAGACTATATTGGATTGACCCGAAACCTGCTCACTTATGCTGCACAAATACAAAACTTAGGAAAGACTGAAGATGATTTAGCCTATTTACGAGATGCTCATCAGTATCGGAATGCACTGCTTACAGAACAACCGAATGGTCATTTTGGAAATACTATTATGCGTCAATTTTTATATGATGCTTTTTCGCAACTGTATTACAAAGCACTTTTCGAAAGTAGCGATGAAACGCTCCGCGGAATAGCAGGGAAAGCGCAAAAAGAAACCGAATACCATTATCGTCATAGCAGTGAATGGGTACTGAGAATAGGTGATGGCACTCAAGAAAGCCATGAAAAGGCACAAGAAGCTTTAGATGAATTATGGATGTTTACAGCTGATTTGTTTGATACTGATGAACATTATGAGCTATTATTGAAAAACAAAATTGTGCCTGATATGGGAAAAATAAAAGAGCAGTGGACTAAAAATGTAGCATCTGTTTTAAAAGAGGCAACTTTAGGTATTCCTGAGAGCACCTATATGCAAAAGGGCAGTTTACAAGGGATTCACACCGAGCATTTAGGATATATGCTTACAGAAATGCAATTTTTACAACGAGCCTATCCTAACAGCAACTGGTAAGGCTCTCCTTTAAGCGCAGGTTACCTCTAAATGTGTATGGTGTTTATCGGTTTTTAGTATTGTAACCGCATTTTTAAAAGATTGTAGCTTTAAATAAAATTGAACTTTATTCTACTTCTCATTGTTTTTCAAAATAATGGAACGATGCTTTTGTAGAAATTCATAGTTCTAAATTTAAAAATTTTCATTTATTGTTTCCTATACAAACAACCCGATATGTTAAATTTATTTTAAAAAATGAATAACTCTAAATTCGAAAAACATATTTTTATTTGCACCAACCAACGTGCTCCGGGGGAGCGCATTTGTTGCGGAGAAGCTCTTGGCTTGGAGCTAACTGCTGCATTTAAAAAAGCTATAAAAGACCGGAAATTAAATATAAAAATGCGTGCACAAAAAGCGGGGTGTTTTGATATTTGCGAGTATGGCCCTAATGTTATTGTTTACCCCGAAGGGGTTTATTATGGAAAAGTAGGTTTAGCAGATGTAGCTGAAATTGTTGAGGAACATTTAGTCAACAACCGTCCTGTAGAGCGTTTACTTATTAATTTTAATGACGGTATTGAAAACAAATAAGCCTTTTTGTTTATAAACAAAAAGGCTTATTTGAAATTATTGTATTCTTTAATTATTTATTCAACTTACCTAAGCGAGCTGTTGCTTTTACATCGGTTATTTTGATTAAGAATCCGAGTCCCAATATAGGTTTTACAACTTTTACTTCGTAGGTTGGATAAAGAATAACATCGTATCCTGGATTATCCTGCATCATATTGTATAAAGCGTAATTAACAGTTCTATCGCCACTTACAAAGCCACCAATTATTGGTAAAGAAGCAAAGCTAATTGGTAAAAATCCTCCAGCAGGAACTGGAGAAGTAATGTTTCCTGCTTTTTTCATGAATAAACGAGCCCAGTCAATAGAAAGTATAGTAGTTGTTGAAGCTTCTCCTTTTACCTGGTCAGAAAATGTAAAATCACTTTTTGTAAATTGAACTCGATTGTTCGGCTCACGCATTGATTTGTCAATGGTGGTACAACTGCTTATGGCTAAAGCAAAAAAAGCCAATAGAGCCATTGATTTTAAAGTTGTTTTTTTCATAGTTTAAAGTTGTTTTTTGTTTAATTTTTTTAAAAATATATAGCCAAAAATAGTATCATTATTTTAAAGTGCAAAATTAGCCCTATAAAAGTTTCACATAAGCTGTGTTAATAATTTTATTCCTCATAAATAAAATCTGTAAAATAGCTATTTTAAAACATAGCGTAATGTAAGTGCTCCATCAACCCAAATTGGATTTTTTGTGGTTAAGTTAAATTCAGGTTTTACATTAATCCCTAAATTAAACGGACTTTCCTTAAATGTATATTCCAATCCTAATATAGCGTCAAATCCCAATGTCGTATGATTCAGCCTGTCGGCATAAAAAACATTTGCCTTTCTGCCATTTACAAATTTAACATGAGCACCAACACCATAAAACCAATCAAAGTTATCTATATTAAAAGGATGCCTGTTGTTTCGTTCATATAATATAGTTAGTCCGGGGCCATAATTAAAGTTCCCAATTAGTTCAACCATATTACGGGTACTCATGTAATGTTTTAAGGTAAGACCATAATTATAGCTCATATTTAGCCCAATGGCTGTATAATACAACTGAGGTTGAGCTTTTGCAAAAGGCGTTATCGCTATAAGAGCAAATATAAAAATCAATACACTTTTTTTTATCATAATCTATTTTTTATAGTTTAATACTTTGCCACTAACGGTATTCTACGCCCGGTTCCAAAAGCTTTTGGAGAGAGTCTTAAAACCGGTGGAGCTTGTTTTCGTTTATACTCATTTTTATTTACCATAGTTATTAAACTTTCTACTAAGGCCTTGTCGAAACCATTTTCAGTAATTTCTTGGATTGTCCTCTGCTCCTCAATATAGAGCTTCAATATCATATCCAATACGTCATACTCGGGTAAGGAGTCACTATCTTTTTGATTGTGCCTTAACTCGGCCGATGGTGGCTTGTGTATAGTATTTATCGGAATTATTTCTTTTTTTCGATTAATATAACGACAAAGGTCATAAACTTCTGTTTTATAAACATCTCCAATTACAGCCAATCCTCCGCACATATCACCATATAGAGTGCCATAACCAACAGCCATTTCGCTTTTATTACTTGTATTTAATAATATATAGCCGAATTTATTGCTAAGCGCCATTAGCAGCAAGCCTCTTAATCGAGCTTGAATGTTTTCTTCGGCTAAATTAAAAGGAGTTTCTTTAAATTGGGGTTTTAATGTTTGTAAAATGGTTGTGAAGCTTTGCTCAATAGGAAGTACTTCATGTTTACAGCCTAAATTTTGAGCTAATTGCAAGGCATCATTAACGCTATGGTCGGTGCTATAGGCCGATGGCAAAAGTACAGCTAATACATTTTCTTTTCCTAGAGCCTCAACAGCTAAAACCAAGGTTAAGGCAGAGTCTATTCCTCCACTTAAACCCAAAACGGCTTTATTAAAGTTTTGTTTTGTAAAAAAGTCGTGTACGCCACAAATCAGCGCTTCATACATTAATTCAACTTTTGTAGGTGCCGGAGCTTTAAAATCACTTTTATTGTCAAAAATCTGAAAACTTTGGTAATGTTGTTTAAAAAAAGGAGCTTGTGCAATAATTTGAGCCTGGGCGTTTACAGCACAGGAACCTCCATCAAAAATCAAGTCGGTTTGAGCTCCAAACTGATTAACGTATAACACCGGAATTTTATATTTTAATGCTTTTTCCTGGATAATGTTTTGTCGAATTTGGTGCTGTGAGTAATGAAAAGGGGAGGCTGCAATATTAACGATAAAGTCAGGGTTTAGCTTCATTAGCTCCTGTAAGGGGCTTATGGTATAAAGCTTTGAGTGATCATCCCATAAGTCTTCACATATTGTTAAAGCAATTTTAGCATTTCCTAAGCTAATGAGCTCAAACATGTTGTTTGGTTCAAAGTAACGAGACTCATCAAAAACATCATAATTGGGTAACAATGTTTTTCGAATAATTTTTTTGACTTGTTGGTTTTCTATAAAATAGGCTGCATTAAAAAGTTTTTTTCCATGTGCATTTTTATTTATTTCAGGAGCACCAATAATAGCTGCTATGTTAATGCAATGTTTTGATATTTCGGCTATACTCTCCTGGCAGGCATTTAAAAAAGTTTGTGATTGCAGCTGGTCTAATGGGGGATAGCCACATACTGCCAGTTCGGAAAAAACAATCAAATCAACCTCTTCGGCTTTTGCTTTTAAAATATTTTGAATTATTCTTTTTGTATTTGATTCAAAATCGCCAATACAGAAGTTAAGTTGTGCCCAAGCTACTTTCATTATTCTTTTTTATTATTTGGGGCTTTAATAGGGCCTTATACCTTTTAGATGTTTAAAATAACACCCCTACATTTAACTGAAAAAAGCTGGTTTTGGCATTTTGTTCCAAAAATTGTTTTTTGGTATTCGAGTAAATCTCTTTTGATTTCTTTTTTAAAACATTGGTAAATCCATTTTGAAAATTTAGGCTCACAAACATAGATGTGTTACCTGCAATATTATACTCAGCACCAGCCCCCACATTGAGTCCGGCTCTCAACAAGCCAATTTCTTTTGTAATAATTAAATCGGGTATTTCATAATCAGTAACCACCTTTACTGTAGTGTCTTTTATTGAAACTAAAGTTCCTGTATCATTGGCTTTGGCTTTTCCTCTAACGGATATATTTAGCCCAAACATTCCAAAATAAGTGAATCCTCCAACTTCGGGCGTTTTCATTTTCAAAAGTAGAGGCAAGTCAATATAGGTTATTTTATATGACCTTTTGTCAATTAGGAATCGATCAATGGTGCCTTGAGGAGGAACGGTATATTCTGAAGGGTCATAATAATTTGAATCTGCTTTACTAACAAAGTTTAAACGCCCGCCACTGTAATTCACATCAAAACCGGTAGCAAAACTAGCTACAGAGTTAATCTTAAATTCGGTAACCAGCCCATAAGCAAATTTTAGGGCTACGCCATCATTACCTAATTTCTTTTTGTCATCCGGTTTCATCCATGTTATAGCCGGGGCAACCTTTAAACCAAACCTGAACTTTGAATCTGTTGTTTTATCTTGAGCCATTATTCGGGGGGCTGTCAAAATAAAACAAAAAGCGAACAAGAAAAGCTTTTTCATACTTTTGAGGGTTTTTTGTTACGTACAATATTAAGTATTTTTTTAATGAAAAATAAAATCCTACTTCTTTTCTTGTTAACAGCATCTTGTTATCTCTCATGCACACAAGAAAATAAAAGGCATAAGGTTCCTGAGGCTGTATTGGAAGAAAAATTTATACTTCCCATTTATAGTTTTCACGATGACTTATTTGCTTTGCAGAACGATACTGCTGCTTTTTTTTATAAAAACATTGCCGCAAAATATCCTGATTTTTTTTACTTATTTACCCAACGCATCATCAATATTGGCGATAGTACAAATCCACAAATGGCAAATCTTTTAAAAGGTTTTTTAAAAGATCGTTATATTCGGGAAATGTATGCTGAAGTAAAAAAACAGTTTCCGCAATTAGACCCATACAATAAACAGCTTACAGATGCTTTTAAGGGTTATCGTTATTTTTTTCCGAAAGCTAAAATACCAGCAGTTATCTATTTTGTTTCGGGCTATAACTACACCAATATTACTACTGAAACAACTTTAGGTATTGGCTTAGAGATGTATTTAGGAAATCGGTATCAGCCATATACCTATTTAGAAATTCCAAGGTATAAGCAACAAATTATGCAAAAGGAGTACCTGGTAAGCGATGCCTTACAAGTATGGATTAGTACTGAGTTTGAGGAGAAAGAAGATTATGCTTCATTATTAAGTCAGATGCTTTATAAAGGGAAAATAATTTATTTAACTAAAAAATTATTACCCGAAGTGCCCGATAGTGTTGTTTTTGGTTATTCAAAAGCACAATTAAATTGGTGTGAAAGTAATGAGGCTGCAATATGGAAGAATTTTATAGATAAGAAAGTTTTATTTGGTTCGTTGCGTGGCGATAGCAATAAGTACATTAACGAAGGGCCTTTTACCGCAGGCTTTCCCAGAGAGTCGCCAGGGAAATTGGGGGTATGGGTAGGCTATCAAATTATTAAAAAACTTACCGATCAAAAGGCTGACATTTCGGTATCGCAGTTATTTGAGATGCGGAATGCCGAACAAATTTTATCACAATCAAAATATAAACCTAAATAAAAATTTATGAAAACTTCAGAAATAACCATCAAAGTTATAACCGATGAAAATCATTTGCCTGAGCAACTAAAATGGCA
The DNA here is from genome assembly GCA_963169745.1 of Bacteroidota bacterium. Lineage (GTDB taxonomy): Bacteria > Bacteroidota > Bacteroidia > UBA4408 > UBA4408 > CAIKXD01. The sequence continues at coordinate 43,861 of CAUJCU010000021.1, read as the reverse complement.
AGCAACAGACTCTGGAATGAGCGGGGAAAATGAATGTAAATCACTTATGTTAGCCTTGTGGGATAGTGAAAATCAAAATACACTTAAAATTGATTTATGGACAAAGGACATGAAAGTGGATGAAATGAAATTATTTTTTTACCAAACACTTGTTAGTCTTTCGGCTACATTAGAACGAGCAACCGGAGAAACAAGTGCCGCTGCCGATTTAAGAGAATTTAGTAACCACCTAGCCAAAAAGCTTGACTTAGAAGTTACACCTCCTAAATCATAGCATATTAGACTCCCAAAATAAAATAATTTCTTGCCCTAAAACTTGTGCCAATTTCCAATGGCTTTGGCGTGACCATCCGGCAATATGAGGGGTTAAAATTACTTTACCGGATTGAAAAAGCTTTTCAATATCAGGATTGTTTCCGGCAGATTTTAATTGTTCAAAAGAGGTGTCTTCATATTCTAATACATCCAAACAAAGTCCTTTGATTCTGTTTTCCTCAACGAGTTTCAATGTATCAGCAGTATTCAAAACTTTTCCTCTTGATGTGTTAATAAGATAAATAGGTTTTTTAAAATTCAAAAGCCATTTGTAGTTCACCATATTATTCGTTTCAGAGGTAAGCGGAGTATGCAGCGAGAGGACATCACTCTCTGCAAATATCTGCTCTAGGGTGCTCTCCTTTATCCAAGATTCTTGAGAAATATAATTTGTTTTGTATTTATCATAAACCAATACTTTTACATTAAACCCTTGTAGCCTTTTAGCAAAAGCACTCCCCATATTACCGTAGCCGATAATACCTACTGTTTTTCCTGATAATTCCTCGCCCCGATTTGTTTCTCTAAGCCATTGGTATTGTCTTACTTCTTGGTCGGCACGTGGTATATTATTCATTAAAGCAAGTAGCATACCTAGAGCATGTTCAGCCACAGCATCTTTATTTCCGGCAGCCGCATGAAGGCACTTTATGTTTTTACCGGTGGCATAAGCTACATCTATATTTTCCATTCCGGCTCCGTAACGTGCAATAAATTTAAGGTTGCTTGCTGCATCAATAATTGTTTTATCAATAGTCAAGCGACTTCTGATAATTAGTCCGGAATAATTCTTTATTTCCAAAATCAGCTTTTCCCGATCCCAAGAATACGCTTCTGTAAGTTTAAAATTATGTTTCAGTAATACTTGAAGTAAGTCTTGGTGTATCGTATCTAAAACGAGAATGGCCGTATTTTTCATTATCATAAAGCTCTTCTTTGGTAGGTGACAAATGAATAGTCATAGCTGTTTTTTTCATCATTTTGATGAAATTCACGGCTTGTTTCTTTCCATATTTCCAAACTTATTTTTGGGAAAAAGGTGTCTGCATCAAAGTTATGGTGCACTTCGGTTACATAAAGTTTGTGAGCTCTAAATATTGTTTGTTCATATAAAGCAGCTCCACCAATAATAAAAACTTCATCCGAGTTGGCTTCTGCCAAAGCATCGTCAATATTATTAACGACTGTACAGCCCGGTGCTAAATAGTTTTTATCAGAACTAAGTACTATGTTTTTTCTTTTAGGCAATGCTTTTCCAATACTTTCAAAAGTTTTACGCCCCATAATTACTGCACTATTAAGTGTTGTTTGCTTAAAAAACTGCCAATCGGCAGGTAAATGCCATAAAAGCTTGTTATGGAGTCCTATACCGCCATTTTGGGCGACAGCAACGATAAGTGATAGATTCAAAGTAATAAAAATAAGGACAAAGGTAGCAGCCAATTGCTACAGTTCAAAATGAAACCCTGCTTTTTATTTGGCGGGGGCGTATAGGCAACAACAAAAGTGTTTTGTATTTTAAAAAATGTGCTGTTGTATAAATTATTTTTGGAAATGGTATTAAACTTTTATATTCATTTGAAGTTATATTTTATGGAACTAAAAAACACTACATTGAAAAAGCAAATTCTACTTCTTATTTTAGGTATATTATTTTCCTTATTTGTTAAAGGGCAAAACGCTTACTTTCCACCTCCTGCACCTCAAAGCTGGGACACCATAAGTTCGGCAAGTTTAGGATGGTGCCCGGAAAGAATTGATAGTTTATATCAGTTTTTACAAGCAAAAAACAGTAAAGGATTTATTCTATTAAAAGACGGTAAGATTGTTCTTGAGAAATACTTTGGTAATTATAATGCTGATTCTCTTTGGTATTGGGCTTCGGCCGGAAAAACACTTACGGCCTTTTTAATTGGCATTTTACAGCAACAAGGAGCTGTTTCACTTACCCAATCTGTTTCACAATATATTGGTAATGGCTGGACAAGTTGTGGGACTACTCAAGAAGATTCTATTACTTTAAAAAATTTATTAACCATGACTAGTGGGTTAAACGACAATATGCCACCTCCCTGCGACAACCTGGATGAGGCTGCAAACTGTTTGTCTTGTTTGACTTCCCCTTCAAGTCGTTGGGCTTATCATACAGGTGCTTACAGAAAACTGCATAGTGTTATTCAATCGTTATCAGGAAATACAATAAATGAGTACACCAACCAAAAGGTTAAGGCTAAAACGGGAATGGATTCAGGAGTTTGGTTTCAAGGCGTGTATTACAGTAAACTACGCGATGCAGCTCGTTTTGGTTTACTTTGCTTAAATAGGGGAATATGGCAGAACGATACCATACTGACAGACTCCTCTTATTTTAATGCCATGACACAGAGCTCTCAAAATTTAAATCTATCTTATGGATATTTAACCTGGCTCAACGGCAAACAAAGTTATATGATACCACAAATACAATATGTTTTTAACGGTTCAATAATTAGTGCTGCACCACCAGATATGTATGCTGCTTTAGGAAAAAACGATCAGAAAATTTATGTGGTTCCTTCTCAAAAATTAGTTGTAGTGCGGTTTGGAAATGCCGCTGATACTTCAGGGTTAGCACTAACTACTTTTGATAATAAATTGTGGCAAAAAATAAATGATTTAAACTGTTCCATAACATCCCAAACAGGGCAAGCTCACGATGTGTTTTTAGCCGGACCCAATCCTTTTAGTCATACCATTACGCTATCATCCCATAATAAGGGTTCTGATTGTTTGCTGTATGATGGAAACGGTAAGGTAATTTACTCCGGTAACTCTATAGAGAGAGAAAATTTTGAAACGCTACAAAGTGGATTTTACTTTCTTAGAATTATACAAAAAGACGGTAATGTACATTATACAAAACTGATAAAATTATAATGTTTATTATTCAGCTATAAGATTTAATAAGTCTTCTTTTAACGATTCATCTGATGGACGCTTGGCATCTTGTTCAACTATTTTTCCTTTTTTATTAAGAATCATATAGCGCGGTATGCTAGTGATTTGAAAAAACTTACAAACTTCGCTAGTCCATCCCCCTCGGCTAATTGTATGAATACCGGGTAAGCTAAATTGTTCTACGGCATTTTTCCATGCTGTTTCACTTTCGTCAATTGAAACATATAGAAACACTATTTTTTCTAATTGCTTTTTCGTTAAAGAACTATGTAACTTCTTTGAAAACGGAAATTGTTGTCGGCAAGGCCCACACCAACTAGCCCAGAAATCAATATAAACGACTTTCCCAATAAACTGTTCTAAATTAACCGGCATTCCTTTTAAATCAGAAAGTACCGGATATAAACTGTTTTTTTCGGTCTGTTTTTCTTCTTTTAATTTTACAGCCTTAGATGACAATGGTGTTTCACAATGTTTTTCAATAAATTTTAATACCTTTTTATCTTGATCATATTCTTTTATTTGGGTTACCATACTTTTAACCAATTCAGGATTAATTTTATCGCAACTGAATAGGCACAACTTGCCTAAGGCATATAGTTTACTGTTTCCTTTATAGTTATTCTCTATCAAGTTAAACTCTTGCCTTGCCTGAGTGTTGAAGTCGCTTGTATTTTTAAATCCATTTGCTTCACTCCCAAAATAGGCAGCATAGTTTAATAAGAAATTACGATACCACGAACTAAACATCATTTGATCGTCATTTACAGGAGCTGATCTTATTTCTTCGCTTATACTGCTTGGTAAAGATCGGCTAGTGGCCGATTTCTTTTGTACACAATCATGAGCGGCATAGCCTAACAATAAGGAATAGTAACTGTAGTTTATTTCCTTTTTAATTAAAGTAGTTAAGGTTATAATAAATGGGTTTTCTTGTCGAGCTTTTTCAAGCCATTTCATTTTATTACTTTTTTGTTTATACAAGAGATCTTCAAAAGCATCTATAGTCAAATCTTTTGATTTTTTCATCATACTTTCGTAATCGTCCGGAAACTGGTGTTTGTATTCGTTATAGAATGATTGCGGTATGGCATTTTTTCCCCCTCCTGTTCCCACTAGTTGGCCATTTTTTACATAAAAATTTACTTCGTTATTTATCACTTGTTCTTCTTGCCCTTTCCGAATGGCCATTTTTTCATTATATTCATTAATTGATATCAGATAATAAACTGATGAGTCGGCCCATACTTGAATTTCCTGAGGAATTATTGTTTTTAGCTCGGTTTTAAAAGCTGTGCCACTTAAAACTAAATTTTGACTGTCGCTTAATTCTTCGAAATAAGTAGGTAAATATGTTGTTTTTACAGATTTAACAGAACCGTCAGTATTACCCGTAAGTATGATGCGTGATTGTGCTATTACAATGTTCAAGGCCGAAATAGTAAGCCATACTACAAACAAAAATTTTTTCATAGGATTTTCATAATTGACAAAGTTATAAAACTGAAGTTTGCATTTAAAAATATATTCTGAGTTAATTCTGAAATAACAAACATTATTAATTTTTATATTAGTCGCATAATTTTTTAGCTCATGAAAGGAATCATATTAGCCGGTGGATCCGGAACAAGATTACATCCGCTTACTTTAGCCGTTAGTAAACAGCTTATGCCGGTTTATGATAAACCTATGATTTATTATCCTTTGTCTGTACTGATGATGGCCGGTATAAATGAAATATTAATAATTTCAACCCCACATGATTTACCTCACTTTAAGCGCCTTTTGGGTGATGGAAAAGATTTGGGATGTACTTTCAGTTTTGCCGAACAGCCCGTACCCAATGGCTTGGCGCAAGCTTTTGTAATTGGTGCCGATTTTATTGGAAAAGAAAAAGTTGCTCTGGTGCTGGGTGATAATATTTTTTACGGTTCGGGGCTTGGGGGGTTAATGCAACAGTTTAAAGACCCTGTTGGTGGCGTTGTTTTTGCCTATCATGTTTCAGACCCGGAGCGATATGGTGTAGTTGAATTTGATGAAAATAAGCAAGTAATAAGTATTGAAGAAAAACCCTTAAAGCCTAAATCAAATTATGCCGTACCTGGTCTTTACTTTTATGACAATAATGTAGTTGAAATAGCTAAAAATTTAAAACCCAGTGCTCGTGGCGAGTATGAAATTACAGATATAAACAAACACTATCTGCAAGCAGGAAAGCTGAAAGTAGGCATACTTAATCGCGGCACTGCCTGGCTTGACACAGGAACATTTGCTTCTTTAATGCAAGCTGGTCAGTTTGTACAGGTAATTGAAGAAAGGCAAGGTTTAAAAATAGGTTGTATTGAGGAAATTGCATATCGTATGGGTTTTATTACAAAGGAACAGTTACAAAAATTGGCACAGCCTTTATTAAAAAGTGGTTATGGTACATATTTAATGAATTTACTCTAGAACAGATGCTTATTGATTCTAGGAAGAGTCATTGTCACGCACCGGCAGTATGCATAATAACTTAGAGCAGAGCTATCGTGAATTGGATGTATTATTTTTTCAAAGATAAGGACTTCGAGAATTTTAAGTAACAATCACTTTAGTTTTTAGACAGTTCTTGGGCTAACGGAGTTTAAAAAAAGTGATAGAAAAAAACAAACTGTCTCGCAAAAAAAAACAACTAATGGGAAAAAATCTTCTGCATTGTTGTGTTGCATATTTTTCGCATTAATGCTAAACTAAAAAGAATACGACACCCTTGGTCTAAGTATTTCACCCCTACTTTTTTAAGTCTCGTTTAAGCCCCATGATAGCGGCAGTGTTAATGCTTCCTCAAAATGTAAAACCTGTTTTCACAGTAAAAAAGTGAGAATTCATGCTCCATTCTCGCTCACCAACCACATTACCGTTTACATCAGTGAAAATTTGAGAAGCCCAACCTTGCTGAAACCTGTAACCAAGTCCGAAAATCCACGCCACATTTTTAGAAATATAAATGCGAATACCAAGTTGCGAGTAAGCAAGTACTCCGCCTTTTGTAAAAGTCGTACCGGGTGTATTGTCTAACCAACTAAGAGCATAGCCACCACCTTCCGCAATGTAAGGAGTAACTCGCTTTTTAAGTGGGTAATATCTTCCGTCCAAAAATAAAGGTAAATATACAACTGATTTACCAACCTCAGTTCCTAAACCAACGCCTATAAAACCTTGTCATTTTATTTGATAACCGCAAATTGTGGTCAATGAAAACAAATTTGTCACGTTAGGACTCTTTAAAGGATTGCTTGCCCATAAATTTCTTGTAAGGTGTTTCCTACACCAAAAATGCCTCCAAGCTCTGTAACAATTGAAAAGCGGCTCTCCTTTACTTTTGAGTTGTTTAACTTGTTACTTGTTGTTTGGTTTGTTTGCTCTTCTTTGATTTCCTCTTTCGCAATTTTCTCCACTTCGTCTATGTTGTAAACAAAAACATTTCTGTCCTTTGTCTGAATTTTGATTGTCTTTTTCGGAACTTGTTCAATAATAGTTCCACGAATAACGCTACCGTTTTTTAAGTAAACGACTTCTTCCCAATTTCCTGTCTGTCCGTACAGAAGGTTGGTAAAAACTAAAGCTACTGTAAGTGCGAGTAATTTTTTCATGTATATAATTTTTGTCCGCCTACTCTGGTCAGTTTTCAGCTTCCCCGTTTATGCTGAGCGATGCTCTCTAAACATTCTGACTAACATCAGTTCATCAAATAACTTAAACCTCTCATTAATTGCTTTGCTAATCTAAGTAAATAAATCCGATTTCAAGCACTTAAAATGAGGCATATTTTAGAGGAGGAGTAAATTTTTTGGGGAAATAAAATACGGTAAAAGGGCTTAAAATCGAGAAAATAAAGGACAAGGAATTCCAAAGACCTATTAATCAAACACCATGACAACAACAATTATAATAAAAGCATCAAAAATTCCAAATATATGGGGTAAGGGTAATTATGTGCCTAAGTTAAATCATCTTCAAACAAGCAAAATAGCCCAACAGGCAACTATGAAACCCTCCTACATAAAAAATACCGGTGTCGCTGAACACCGAATAGTAAAAAGTTAGTGGCAGCCTCTTTAGGCATCCGTTTAGTTTTTCAGTTTAAGTTTCATCATTATGTCTGTCTGCTTGTCTTCGCCTAACTTGAAAATGTGTTTGTCAAACTCTATAAAACCGTTTTTCTTATAAAAGTTTATCGCTCCTGGATTTTCTTCCCAAACACCTAACCAAACATAGTCGGATTTTTTTTGTTTAGCGACTTCAATTGCTTTGTTATACAGTAGTTGTCCAACACTTTTTCCGTGGAAGTCTTTCAAAACATAAATTCTCTCTATTTCAAGCCCTTTGTCGTCTTGAAGTTCAGTTTGCGATTGTCCAAAGTTTAGTTTCAAGTAACCGATTACATTTGGGTGAAGTATCGCAAAATAAAAAGCTGCATTTTTATCGTTAAGTTCAGTTGTCAATTTCTCGGTAGAAAATCCTTCTTCTAAATATTTCGCCATATTTTCTTCAGTATTTCCTGTCGAAAAAGTTTCATAGAAAGTTTGTCTGCCAATTTTTTGTAATTGGTCAATATCATCAAGCGTTATTTTGTCAATTCTAAATTCTGTCATTTTCTTCTCTTACTTTGGGGTTCGATAAGGCTCTGACTAACGGCAGTTCGCCTAATAACTTAATTTTCTCATCCATTGTTTTGCTAAACTAAGCAAATAAATCCGATTTCAAGCACTTAAAGTGAGAGTTATTTTAGAGGAAGAGTAAATTTTTTGGGGAAGTAAAATGTCGCAAAAAGGCTTCTTAGAACGAGAAAATAATGAGCAAGCTCTTTGAGCAATTTTTCGTTTTAAATCATCACTATAAAACAGAGCTGGATTAGGTGGTTTCTTTTGATCTGTCTTTTTCATTTTTACACGTTATTTTGTGTAACCCTATTCTGGACAAGACAATGTACTTATTCCTGTGTGTTGGCTTATCCGAAGAAACAATGATGTGTATCTTTTTCAACGATTTCTCCAAATTCACGAATTGTTTTAACCGTTGGCATTGGGTCGTAACTGTACCATTTTAAGTCGGCTCGCATCCAAAAAATTTTCCAATGATTTTTTGACTTTACAAAAGTCGCTTTGGCAATGGGGTGTTCTCGTATTATTTCGGGATTGTTCCATTGTGGTCTGATTTCAAAAATAAAAACGTCTTGGTCTTCAATTTTGTAACCGATGTCTAACTTTGTTCTGATGTGTTCAGGTGGTCTTTTTCGTTCAACGAGATTTTCTAATGCCTCTATTATATCTACTGTTTGTAAGTTGTCAAGTGCCATATTCTTACATTTTTTCAATTAGTGTTTCTGTTACAATTCCAAACGCTTCGTCTTGATTATAGTTTTCGCTATGTCGTAGTAAAGCAACTGTGTCGCCTAAAAATTCGCTGTCTGTTTTTTTGTGTTCAATGTTTAGTAAAAATTCTTTTTGGGTTGGTATCGGTTTGTCCAGTGAAAACTTCATATATTCTTTGTAGCATTTCAAAATCAAATCATTGTCGGGTTTTGCAGATGTTAAGGCTTTCCACAAGTCAAACAAATCTCTGCCTTTTCTACGTTGGTATAATGCCCGCAATTTTGTCCCCAATAATTCTTCTAATTTGTAAGTTGTCAAAGCACATTTTCCGTTAAAATAACTTGATGAAACTTCAAAGTCTTTTTTCTCCCAACCTAAAACCGAAAAATGCTCTCTGCAATTTGTTTCTACTTTCAGTTTTAAAATCTGAACAGGTGGAAATTCCGATTCAAATTTGTAGTAAATCGTATTGTTGTCTTTCTTGGGCGTTATGTTTGATTTTCCTAAAAATGAAAGTGCTTTTTGAAGTTGCTGTATGGTTTCTTTTATAGGCTCTGCCCGAATTTGTACCAAATCAATATCTTCCGAATATCTTGGTTGTGGCTGTAAATACAATTTGTGCAAAGCCGTTCCGCCTCTAAACGCTAAACTTTCTGCCAAAAATTTGTTGCTGAAAATTTCGGTCAATGCACGGCAAATAATTAAATCTTGTTCAACTTGTTCATTTGTTTTCCAAGGAACAAAATTGCTCCATTCAGTTATGTATGCTTGAGGTATCATTCTTCAAATTCAATTTCTGCGTTAATCCAAATTTTCCATTTATCGTTTAGCTGTTCTTTGTTTTTTTCGCCCGATGCTTTTAATGGAATAGTGTAAAATTTCACTTCTGATTTTTTGCAAAGCGAAAAAAGTTTGTCGGCTAAATCTTGTTTTCCTAAAATTTCTTCCAAAATAAAACCCAAGCGTTGTAAGGTTGTAGCACTTGTGTAAGCGACTAATTCTTGTATGATGTCTTTTGGTTTTATGTTTTCTAACAATTCATTGATTACTGTTACTGCCCGACTTAAACCGCCAATTCGTTTTTCGTAATTGATTAAATCTATTGCAGTTAAAATCGAATTGGAAACATTGATGTAACCTGTTTCGGTTTTCTTTTTTTCAAGTAATGTTTCTGGCGATAATTGTTTTGTACTGATGTAATTGATTTTAATGCCTCGTTTGTTCGTTGGTCGCAAAACGGGATATTCCGTTATTACAAAATATTCTTGCGGTTGTTGATGTCCTGCACCGTTCAAAGCGGCTGCATTTAAAAGTCCGATGTAATAATTACGTTCCAAATATTTCATCAATCCGTCAATGAATAGGGTAGGTGGTAAAATGCCTTTTGCGAAATATTGTGGCGGAACAATTACATAGTAACCTTTGAAAACGGAAACGATTTTTTCTTTTTTGGAAAGCCTGTCTAACGCTCTTTTTAAAGCGGTTTCGCTGTCATTAGCAAAGCCTTTTTTGAGTTCGGCAATACAGAACGCCAACTTGCCTTTAGATTGCTGTTCTTCAACCCAATATTCTAAACGGTTGTAATTACTGTCCGAACTCATTTAAGATATTTTTTGCCAAAAGTACCACTTTTCGGTATAAATCGCAAAATATTTCTAAATGACGCATGCGCTTACCTTGTGTGTCGGCTAATATTGTTTGTATGCGTTTTCATGTGCTTCTTTGATTTCGTCTGCCAATGATTTGGGTTCAATTACTTTCATGTTGTCGCCAAATGAAAGTAACTCCATTAACAAGTCGTGTGTTAAGCAAAGTCTTAGTTTGATTTTCATTTCTTCGTCATTGTCCACCAAAACCTGTTGAGTGTCGTGTAATGGCAACGTTTTGATGTATTTGCCTTGAAATGGGGCAAACGATAATATGATGTCTTGTGGTTCTTCGTCATTCGGGCTTATAATACCAAAGCAATAGCGATAACTTTGTTCGATGCTGTAATTGTCGGGGTATTGATACGTTTGGTTAGTAATTTCAAGATTTGTCAATCGGTCAAGAGCAAAACTTTTAATGTTATTGTCTTTGCTGTCTTTAGCAATGATATACCAACGGTTTTTAAACTCCTTTAAAGCGTAAGGTTCTACCAAACGCTGGCTTAATTCTTCTTCCCAAAATTTCTGATAAGTGAATTTGATTTTAAACCTGTTTTTGATTGCATGAAGCAAACCATATAAATTTTCAGTTCCTAGCGGTCTGCGTTTTTCTAAATGAATAAACGGTGTTAAATCTTGTGCAAGGTTTAAAGAATTGAACATATCAAAAGCCTCCATCATTCTTTGAAAATTCATGTTTTCATTTTCATTTTGGCTGATGAAATAGCCCTTTTGAGATTTTGAATACTCAATGTCAATTCCAAATATGTTTCTGATTTCCTTAATATCACGTTGCAAGGTTCGTTTTGAAAAACCTATTTGCAAATTATCGTCTTGCATTTGCAGATAGTCAAACTGATTTTCTATATAGCTCTGTAATTCCTCATAAGTTGAGAAAGGTTTCACTTTCAACTTTTTGAGAATTAGCAAGTATCTTGATATGTAGCCTCGTTTTGACATTTTTCTACTCTGTGAATTTTTTGATTACATTTTCCTGATAGAAAAGTATTTTGTTTTTTTCCTCGTTTGTAAATTTCAATCCGTCAATTTTATTCTCTAAAAACAAAAGCATAGCAAGTCCTCTTTGCAAAATTTCCTTTTTTGTCCATTCGGTGTTCTTGCTAATGTCAATTTCATTGTATGAACCAGTGCTAAATCTATTTTGCTTGTCCATCCAGCCTAAATTTCCTAATGAAGAATTTTTGCCGTTTTTTAAAATCGTCAAATTGCCTAATGTGTTTATCAAAACCTTATGAGCCATTGTGATTTCATCTTCTTCAAGTCCTGTTGTAAAATCATTTACAATTGTTGTCCAATTATCCCAAAACTGTTGAGGAATGATGTGTTCAATTGTAGTGGTATCGTAATCATCAATGCTTACTTTATCATTCGACTCTCGGAATTGCTCTTTCAACATTTCTTCATACGCAAATAAAAAATATTTCAGAGTTCCCCACCTGTGAAATCCTTTTGCACCTCTTTCGTAAGTGAATAAATTATTCATATTCTGAATAAGATTTTGATTTACGATTGGAGTTTGAATCAGCGCTTCAATTTTCTTGTTTATTCCGTCAACACTATCTTCATTCAAGTAAATATCTCTGCCCCAAGTTGCCACTGTCCGTTCATCAAACAACCAAAGTGTTCTGTTTCTAAACATTATTTTTTCAAGATTGAAAAATATATACTGCAAACTTTCTTCATTGCTTTCAAGTAGTAATGCAAGGAGAAATACCTTCAATTCTTTACCACTATTGAGTAAAAGGATTTTTTTGAGAATGAGAGAATTGGAGTTGTGAATCTTATACCAGATTGGAGCTGCTTCAGACAATTTTATTATGTAATCTTCAATCTTGTTATATGTAACTTTTGGTTCTTTCTCTCCGCTTTCGTCTTTATCAAACTTCTCTGATTTGTTACAGAACATTTGAAAAACTTTTTCTTCTGCAACTTTTTCAGAAAAGACGGCTTCTTTTGGCTTCCTGTATAGTGATAAGTGTGCAGAAAGAAAAACGTCTTCGTCTAAAATCGAATCAGGATTTTGAGCCAAGCAAGAATATATTTTGCCCCAAGCATCATTGATTTTATTTCTCAAATTCTTTTTGTCTTCTTTTTCACTTGTCAATTTTTCGGTTAAATAAATTAACCTGTTCTTCAACTTTTCAAGTGTTGATAAAGGTTTACCTCTATTATTCATTGTTTCAAAAACAGCTTGAACATCTAAGTCCTTTTCAATTGTTCTGATGTCAAACTGCAATGAAGCAGTTAGTTTTTTGAAAATTACTTCTCGCTGTGAGTGGTTTAAACTTTGAAGTTTTGCTTCAAAAAATTCTTTCGCAAAAAGTAAATTCTTCGTATAAAGATTTAGACTATTGTCTTTCAGAATAAATGAACCGTTTTCAAAAATATTTCGCAAAAGAAAATTGTAATTGTTGTCTGTTTGTGCATAGCTAAATTTATAAACTGTGCTGTTACCAGAAGAATTTGTTTTGCTCAAGTAAGTTTTTTTCAAATCCCCTGTGCTTTCTCCATTATATCCGCTGTCTGCTAATTTGAGAAGTTCATAAATGAGAATACTTATTGTAGTTAATCGTTGTTGTCCGTCAACAACATCATAAAATTTTACTGCTGAAAGCCACTTTTCATTCTCATTTGCAGCAATTTCTTCTAAGTAAATTGTTCCTGTGTAATGTTTTTTTAACTCTCCGTTCTCTTCGGGAATTTCTTCAATATCATCCCACAACTCCTGTAACTGTTTTTCTTCCCAAGCATATCCTCTTTGGTAGTCAGGTATTCGGAAATTTTTCCCATTAAATAATTCAAATAAATTAATTGCTGCCATTTTTATTTTGTGATAAGTGTATTTTAAAAAGTTGGGCACAAGCCCTTGCATCACTCAAAGCATCATGATGATTTAAGTTGATTTTATATTGTTTACAAAGCGATGCCAAATTATCCCTAAAAATTCTATAGGTGCAATGCCCTGTAAATTCTGGGTTTGGGATGTTATAGTATTCCAATGTCTGATTTAAACAATGAAAGTCAAATCCAAAACCATTGTGAGCAACAACATTTTGATTTTTGATGAATGGCTCAATTTGATGCCAAACTCTATCAAATGTTGGTGCATCTGACGTTTGTTGGGGGCAAATTCCGTGAATATCAATAAAGTTATTCCAGTAATAATTATCGGGCGGTTGTACCAAAATTGATAACTGCTCTGTAATAATTTGATTTTCTACACGAACCAAACCAACTTGGCAAATGCTCCAACGCTTGCCTTGTGCGGTTTCAAAATCTATTGCTGTATAGGAGTTATGCATTTTTGTAGCTTATTCTTTTACATTTTTCATCGTAGGTTTCAATAAGGCTACCGTTTTTAACCGTAAAAGTGTTGCCTGCTGCACCTCTCACAATTTTACTTCCTTGGCTCATGTATGAAATGCGTTTACATTTTTCATCATATACTTCAATTAATGAACTATTGATAATCACAAAGAAACTACTTGCTACGCCTACAAGTTCTTTGCTTCCTGCACTCATGTAGGATATTCTTTTGCTGTTTGCATCGTAAACCTCAATTAGGCTTCCTTTTTCTCTTACGTCTGAAATCATTTGTTTATTTGTTTTAATTTATGCCTACTCTGTTTAGTTTTCGGCTTACCAGTTATTGTTTATTGCCTGAAATCCTATTGGATTATTTTTTCTTGATTGTTGAAAATCTTTTTCGTCTTGGTTATAAATTGATGTCAATGTCATTGGCTTGTTGATGTTTGTATTAAAGCCCAATTTGTTTGACAGTTGTTGAGCCTTTTCTATTTCCAATTCTTTAAACTCATACTTTGCAATCAACCGTCCTTTTCTCATTAAGGCATTGTCAATTTTTGAAATGTCGGTATTAAATGAACAGATAACTTGAACATTCAAACAATCGGCAAGTAATCCATCAGAAATGTTCAGTAATGCAGAAACAGGAGAACCTCCGTCTTGTTCTCGGTCAACAACAATGTTTTCAGCATCTTCTATTACGAAAATCGAATTGGGATTGTCTATAAGAATTGAAATAAGGTTTGGGTTTGTAATGGCACTTGCCATATTAGGGGGCAAAAAAATTACATCCTTTTTTAAGGAAGCAATCAAATATCGGATGTATGATGTCTTTCCCGTTCCTGGTTTACCATGTAGCAGAACCAAACCTTTGTCATTCTTACGGGAAAGTCTTTTTAAAATTGTTTGATGAATTTCCTTGAAGTCCTCATTATAGTTATCCTCAATGCTCAATCTTGGTTTTGTAATCTGTAAAGATTTTGTTTCAATGCCTGTCATAGCATTTACAAGCAATGAAATTTCTGGCTTTTGCCTTTGTTTTCTTTTTTTGAATTTGTGAATGCCCGCAATAATTTCTTCAATCTTAGATAGGTCGGTTTTGCGATATAGAAAACGAACTATTGAACAATTCGTATCAAAGTCAACAATTAAATCCTCATAGAGGAAATAAAAAATATCATCAAGTTCAGCTTTCTTACTACGATTGTAGTATCTCTTGTTATAATAATTTTCTTTTACTTCTGATGCGTAATTTTCGACAAACCAGTTATTCGCTTTTTTACAGTCAATATCTACTTCATTCATAAAGTTAGGAATACTGTTAAAGTGAGCAACAAACAGCATAAACTCATTCAAGTATGAACTGTTTCTTCCTGCAAAAACTTCGGACAAGTTTATTTTTGCGGATGTCTTAGCAAGTTCAAAAGGTCTGTCAGTTGTTGGGCTAAGTGTTAGATTATTTGTTTGCATACTTTCTTTGTTTCTAATTTCTGCAATAAAAGTAGAAGCATGAAACGCCAAAGTGTGTCGCTCTAAAAAAATCTTTCTGTGGGCGGTAAAACCGGGCTCTTTAGTTCTTCTTTTTTGACTCGTTTTGTGCTAAATAACGTTAACATCTCTGTCAATCTATTTCATAATAAGTCAATTACATCAATAACCCAAAAATATCTAAGATTTTTTTCTTCGTCACAATGGGTACGAACTTGTTTTTGCTCCAACATTTTTATGATGTTTTCTTTACCCACCTAATTTAACCGTTTAAATGCAAAGGTACAAAAGCTTGAAATGTAAATACTTTAAGAAAGTATGTTTTTTAATTCGGAAGGGTTATGAAGGGAAGTTTCAATTTGTTCTATTTCTGCTTTTTGTATAACCATTCCGAAATCTTTGTAGTTAAACTATTTGAAAAGTTTTATCTGCATAATGGTGCTTATACTTTGGGCTCGTTGTTTTATTATTTCAGCATTTTCGCCTTTATACATTTCGTCAACCGTTTCAATAAAGAGTTTGTTCCAATGTGTAAAATCACTTAGTGAAAAGGGATGTTTTTTATGAATAGCAACATGTTTTCTCATGGGGTCTCCTGAATAATCACCGGTAAAAAATAAAACGTTTTCCCAAAAACCATACATCATCTTAATATGTTCATTCCAATTAACCGGTGTTACATGATTAAAAAAGTGTCCTAAAATTTTATCTTCCCTAAGTTTTCCATAAAATCTTATTACCAGTTGCTTTAAATCCTTTTTATTCACAATGTCATTTTTCATGTTTTTACCTGTCATTATGTATCGTTTTTAGCATTGAAATCTATTATAGGGACAATATTAAAATAAGCTCAAAAAGAAGTAAATCTTGTTCAATAAAGCACTCTATGAAAAAGCATCGGTACAATATGTTTAACTTAGGATACAAACAACTTAAAGCTTCTTATTTAGAAAAGCAATATCTGCACTCTATATCAACATTATAATATTTTCACCTTTTTAAACGCCTATTCACTTATCAGCGATAAATAAAAAACACTTGGAAATAGCTTTACCCGAAGCTATATAAATATTTTAGTAATTACGTTGATATATCTCTTTTTAAAGCATTAAGCAAACGTGATGGAACTATGAAAATGATTCATAAACACTTTACTAATCCATATAGAATTTGCTCATTTAGCGATTGTAAAAGCTATCTGTTGTTCAAAAGAACTACTTGACACCGTCAATCTTACGCATAAATTCTAAAATATTTCTTGCCTCATCATCAGACAAATTCTGATTGGGCATACGAACCAGACATAGTTCTAACATGGCTTGCGCTTCCGGGTCTTTATCTAACATAGGGTCGGGATTGGTAATAAAGTTCATAATCCATTCCGGAGTTCTTCGGGTTGTAACATCTTTCAACCCAGGCCCTACAAGCTTTTCGTCTGATGTTTTATGACATGAGGCACATTTTACACCAAAAGCATCTTCCCCTTTTTTGGCCATAGGCGCGTCTAGTTTATCCGTAAGAGCAAGGCTTTCGGCAGTATATTTACCTTCTCCTCTTTGGGCATCATAGGCTTCTGCTTCGGGAGCCGGTTGTTCCTGAGTAGTTGCTTGTTCATCAGTAGTGGTGGTGGTTTTTTCATTATTTCCACAACCAATCAAAAAGGTTGTAACTGCAAAGGCTAAAATTAAGACTGTTTTTTTCATAGCTAAAAGATTTGGTGCAAAATTAAATTATTAGTATTTACTTTATTATGACTTCAATCACACAATTAAACAGATTGTTATCATAAAAATTGCTGACAAATATCAAGTAAAAAAGTTTTAGAACAAATTTAAAATAGCTGAATGTTTTCTTTTTTTGCTTTCTCCATTTATAGCATTTAAAAATATTTTTGCAATGCTTTGAATATTAAGCGTTCAAACCCATTTAATTAAATTCATTTTAATTTTTTTAAATGACCATTCCTATTTCATGTATTCTTTAAAAAGAATTACTTTTGCACAGCATGAAAAAAGCGATTTATTCCCAAATTCTTCAATCTAAAAAGAAACAATTTTGTGTATTAGTAGATCCTGATAAACACAATGATGAAAGTTTAAAGAAATTTACTCATCAAATTGCACAATCAGAACGAGTAGATTATATATTAGTTGGTGGTAGCTTATTACGTAAAAATAATTTTGAAACTAGTATCACTTTATTGAAATCGGAAACTGATATTCCTGTTATTCTTTTTCCGGGTAGTACACTGCAAATTAGTTCTCAGGCTGATGCCATTTTGCTCCTTTCATTAATTTCGGGGCGAAATGCCGAAATGCTGATCGGGAATCAGGTTCTTGCGGCTCCAATTATAAAGGAGGCACAACTAGAGTGCATTTCAACTGGATATATGCTTATTCATGGCGGACAAACAACCTCTGTACAATATATGAGTAACACCCTGCCTATACCTATGGATAAGCCTGAAATAGCTGCAGCAACAGCATTGGCCGGTCAAATGCTGGGATTAAAACTTATTTATATGGACGCGGGCAGTGGTGCTTGCCAGCCCATTACTGCCGAAATGATAAATGCTGTAAAACAGGAAATAGAAATACCCCTTATTGTTGGTGGTGGCATAAGAGATGCCAAAACAATTCGTGATTGCTGCAAAGCTGGGGCGCAAATTGTTGTAGTTGGGAATTTACTGGAAGAAAAACCTGAAATGATTCGTCAATTAGCTGATGCTATTGATTAGATCAATTAAACCTTGCGTATCTTTACTTTGCCCAAGATTCAATTGTTTTGTTAAGAATAAGAATCTATTATTTTACAGCAAAAAAGTTAGTAGATAATTTCATCAAAAAGTTTTATATTGTTGTTTATTGAGCCTGTTGCGGTTTAACAACAAGCTGATAATCAATTTTAAAATTGAAAAAAATGATTACTTTTGCAAAAAATTACTTATAATGCCTACCGTATCCAAAGCAACTTTTAATAATAAAAATAGTTTCTTTTTTGACGCTTTAAAAAAGAAGATTGACCATTATTTTTCTGAGAATAAGATAAAGCAATCGGGTAATTTAAAATTATATTATAAAGCTATTATTTTAGTTACTACACTCGTTGCATTGTATGTGGTATTAGTTTTTTTTACCCCTCAAAATGATTATATAAGCTTGGCTTTATGTTTTCTTTTAGGTATAAATTTTGCTGCAATAGGTTTTAATTTAATGCACGATGGGGGTCATGGTAGTTTTAGTAGCAAGCCTTGGGTAAATAAGATGATGGCGCATTCCCTTGAATTAATGGGAGGCAGTTCATTTATGTGGAATTTAAAGCACAATCAAAACCATCATACCTTTACCAATATTGAAGGTATGGATGATGATATTGACATCAAACCCTTTATACGGGTAAGTCAGGATCAACCTAAAAAATGGTATCATCGTTTTCAGCATATTTACTCCTCTTTTCTTTATGCACTAACCTATATTCTTTGGGTTTTTTGGCTTGACTATCGCAAGTATTTTTCAGGAAAAATAGGGGAAATAAAAATCAAAAAAATGAGCTTAAAAGATCAAATTATTTTTTGGGGAAGTAAAGTCATATATCTTATTCTTTTTTTAGTTATTCCTATATTAAAAGTTGGTCTCTGGGATACCCTTATTGGATATACCCTGGCTGCTATGGTAACCGGCTTTGTGATTAGTGTTGTTTTTCAGCTAGCACATATCGTTGAAGGAGCTTATTTCCCCGAAATTACTGAAGATACGCCCTTGTTAAAAATTGAAACAGAATGGGCCATACATCAACTTCGATCTACTGCTAATTTTGCTACTAAGAATAAGTTTGTTTCCTGGTTTATAGGGGGTCTTAACTATCAAGTTGAACATCATCTCTTTCCAAAGGTTTGCCATATCCATTATCCTAAAATAAACAAGATTGTTCAAGAAACTTGCAAAGAGCATAATATCACATATTTAGAGTTCCCTACTGTTTTTTCGGCATATAAATCGCATCTTACTCACCTAAAGCAAGTAGGTAGGGCAGCTTAAGAATTTTTTATTTTATTTTTATTTCATACTAACAAGACAAAAGGAAGATTCGTATATTGCTCATGTTAAAACATTTTGAATATGAGTAATTTGTATGAAATGTTTTATACATTTGAAAAAATGTAAAATGAATCGTATTCTTAAAATTACGTCATTCTATTTTGTGCTTGTATTCTATATAGGGCAAATGTTTACTTGTGTTCAGGCACAAGTGCTTATTAATGAATATTCGGCAGCTAATAAAAATACTATTACTGATAATTACAGTGAATATGAAGATTGGATAGAGCTCTATAATGCGGGTAGTGGAGCTGTTGATTTAACCGGTTACTACCTAAGTGACAATAAAAACAATCCTACCAAATGGCAAATACCCTCAGGAGTTATTAATCCCGGAGGATTTAGATTGTTTTTTGCCTCGGGACGTGATTTGGTTGCAGGTGGGTTTAGTCATACCAGTTTTAAACTAACTCAAACAAGTAATGAAGAAGTAGTATTAGCCAATCCATCGGGCGTTATTATTGATTCCATAACCATTCGGCCTAATCAGTTGGATCACTCAAATGGGCGCACTTCTAATGGTGCACTAACCTGGAGTGTTTTTACAAACCCTACTCCTAATGCTTCTAATTCTAGCGGTTTTTCGGGGTATGCCTTAAAACCCGTATTTTCCATTGCCCCCGGGTTTTACCCCGGAGCACAAACAATCTCTTTAACAGTAAGTAACCCTACCTGTACAATTAGGTATACAACTGATGGTTCGGACCCATTGCCCACCTCAACGGCTTATACAGTTCCATTAAACATTTCACAAACAACACTTATTAGAGCACGCAGTTTTAGCTCAAACAGCTCTTTACTTCCGAGTTTTATTGAAACAAACACGTACTTTATTGGGGTTACACACACCTTGCCTGTGGTTTCACTAGGGGGTTCTTTCGCTTCACTTTTTTCGAGTTGGGGAGGGTTGCGCCTGCCTTCCAGTTTTGAGTTTTTTGACAAAAGCGGTATTTTTCGTTTCGAAGGTTACGGTGAATCTGACAAACATGGCAACGACTCTTGGGCCTTCCCTCAAAAAGGGATTGATTATGTAGTTCGTGATCAATATGGCTATGCACATGATTTTGACTATAATATATTTCACAATAAAACAAGACAAAAGTTTCAAAGAGTTATTTTAAAAGCAGGAGCTAGTGATAACTATCCCGGATTTGGTGGCCCAAGTTGTCATATTCGAGATGCTTTTATCCAGTCTCTTGGAGAAAGAGCCCACTTGAATGTTGATTACCGAGCTAGCGAAAGTTGTATTGTATATATTAATGGACAGTATTGGGGCGTTTATGAAATAAGAGAAAAAACAGTTGACCCCGATTATACAGAATACTACTATGGGCAGGAAGAAAAAGATCTTGATTTTTTAAGTTATTGGGGTGGTTTAACGGTACGTTATGGAAGTTCTGCTGATTGGTTTAATTTATACAACTTCATTACCAGCAATAGTATGGCCAACCAGGCTAATTATAACCAAGCTGCCAATAGAATAGATGTAATGAGTGTGATTGATTATATGATTGAGAATACGTGGTCTGTTAATTCAGACTGGATAAACTGGAACACCATGTGGTGGCGCGGCAATGCCAACCCCAAGGTAAAGTGGAAGTATTGTAATTGGGATATGGATAACACTTTGGGATTAGGACAAAATTATTCTGGATGGCCTACAACTAACTATACTGCTGACCCCTGTGACCTAAGTAATAACTTTACAAATGCAGGGCCTTCAATGGGGCATTTTGATATTTTTAATGCCTTGATGGAAAACCCCGGATTTAAGTCTTTGTATATTAATCGTTATAATGAATTAATAAACTCTTACTATAGTTGTAGTTATGCCCTCGGTTTTTTAGATAGTATGGTTGCCAATATAGCTCCCGAAATGCCCGGACAAATTGCCCGTTGGGGTGGGAATATTAATACTTGGCAAAATCATGTACAACAATTAAAAGACCAAATTACCGGAAGGTGTTCCGTAATAACACAAGGTATTATTGATTGTTACGATGTTGATGGGCCTTATGCCATAATGGTTGATGTAACACCGCCTCTTTCAGGTAAAGTAAAGTGGGACCTAAATACCATTCAAACATATCCCAATACGAACAGTTATTTTGGCAATGTTACGGCCACACTAACTGCTCTACCTGAGCCCGGGTATAGTTTTGCCTATTGGGAAATTAAAAACACGAACCTTGGGCCTGACACACTGCTATCTACAATAAACTACCCCATATCTGGAACAGATACCATTATTGCTCATTTTGTCCCCGATATTACCTATCAACTAACTGTAATTGCCCAGCCCCCCATAGGCGGTACTGTTTCTATAAATGGGAGTACCCCCCCTGCACTGCCAATTACAAACACTTATCCCAATAATAGTCCATTTAACCTTGCAGCCCAAGCCGCTCCAGGATATACGTTTATACATTACCTTGTTAACCACCACACCTTTACTCCTAACGATAGTACCCCTAATGTGTTTTTTAACTTAACGGCCACCGATACGGTAATTGCTGTGTTTGCCCCTATTGTGGTATATGAATTAACTTTAGGTGTTTTACCTCTTGATGGTGGCTTATTAACGGCCAATGGGGTATTAGTTACTCCCAATCCCAGAACAACTATTCAGAACTTGAATGATGTTTTTTCGCTTTCGGCCACCCCAAATTATGGTTATAAATTTGTTAAATTCATTACCAAAGAGCATAGTTTACTTCCTGATAACTTCACTCCCGATGTTAACTTTACTATAGCTTTTCCAGACACCATTATCGCTATTTTTGAACCTTTATCACATAAAAAAATAACTATCGTAACGGTTCCGGAGCAAAGCGGTGAGGTAGAGTTCAATTTTCTTTCCATAAGTCATTTCCCTTATCGCGACAGTTTATTAGTTAACACAACTGTTAATTTAGTTGCTAAGCCATTTGAAACATATAGGTTTAATTCCTGGAAGTCCAAACATCATACATTTTTCCCTGACAGTTTAAATGAAAAGGTAAGCTTTACAATGCTTGCTGAAGATACTATAATTGCCCGTTTTAAACTTAAGGAAGAAATAACCCCAGCGGTTTATATTCCATCGTCATTTACCCCAAATAGTGATGGGCTTAATGACCACTTTTATGCTGCACACTCTGAAACAATAAAATTGGGCGATATAAAAATATTTAATCGTTGGGGAGAGCTCATTTATTCTTCTGATAATATTGATTTTAAATGGGATGGCACTCAAAATGGCTACAAGCTTCCGCAGGCAGTGTATTACTACGAACTCAATTATACTACAGTAAACGGCCATCATAGCCAGCTACGAGGTATCGTTACACTTATTCTTTAAAAAAAATTCGGTTAATTCTGAATTCCCATTAACATAATATAAACACGTCAAAGTACTATTTTTATTAACTTTGAAGCAACTATAATTCAGATAACGATAGAAGGTGCACTATGAGCAACTATGATTTGCTTATCCAAAAGCTGGATGAGTTTATTAGGAAATATTACAAAAACTTAGTTCTTAGAGGATCGATTTTTAGCATCGCTTTACTATTATTGGCCTTTTTAAGCCTTAATCTTATTGAGTATTTCGGGAATTTTGGGACAGGAGTAAGAACATTTTTATTTTATGGATTTATTATAGCTGCCATTTCGGTAATATTTATCTGGATTTTGTTGCCCCTTGGTAAAATATACCGATTGGGAAAAGTTATTAGCCATCAACAAGCAGCCGAAATTATAGGAACTCACTTTACTCATGTTAAGGATAAATTGCTGAATGTGCTTCAACTGCAAATGCAAGAAAGCCATGCCTTTGTGTCTAAAGATTTACTTGAGGCTGCCATTAATCAAAAAATTACTGCTCTTAAACCAGTGCCTTTTACAGCTGCTATTGACTTATCGCAAAATAAAAAGCACCTTAAGTACGCCTTGGCTCCTTTATTTATTTTGGTTGCCTTATTCTTAGCCTCACCTTCAATAATTACCGAAAGTACCAAACGCATAGTAAAACATGAAACCTATTTCGAAAAAAAGGCTCCGTTTACATTTAATATTCAAAACGATCAACTAGAAGGGTTGCAGCAACAAGATTTTGACCTAAAAGTAAAAGTTTCCGGAACCGAAATTCCTGATGCCGTTTATATAGAGATAGACCATAATCTTTTTAAGCTTCAAAAATTGGATAAATTGCATTTTGAATACCTCATAAAAAGCCTTCCAAAAAACATTCATTTCCGTTTATTTGCTGATGGGTTTTACAGTAAGCCCTATACCATTAATGCCCTACCCAATCCTACGCTGCTCAATTTTACCATTGATTTAACTTATCCGGCTTATTTAAACAAAAAAAATGAGCAAATTAACAATACCGGTGACTTGGTTATTCCCTCTGGAACACAAGTGCGATGGACAATAAGAACACAAAATACCAGTACGGTTATTACCTCTTTTAATGGCGAACAAGAGAAATTAAACTCGGGTGTTGAAAATTTATTTACATTCCGCAAAACTTTTACTCAATCACAATCATATAGCTTACAAACTGGTAACAAGTATGTGCAACCCAAAGAGGGAATAGCCTACACTATAGAGGTAATTCCTGATGCCTATCCTACAATTAAAGCCGATGAGACCAAGGACAGCACCACAGTAAAACACCTATACTTTAAGGGAAATGTAAATGATGATTATGGTTTTTCGGCACTCCATTTTATTTATAGAAAAACAGCTTCCGATTCGGGAATAATTGCTGATACAAGAGAAATTAAAATAGCGCTTCCTGTAAACAAAAACAGCTTGCATGACAACTTCTTTTTTCATTGGGATTTGAATAATGCAAATATTAAGGCAGGTGATGTTTACGAATATTATTTTGAAGTAAGAGACAATGATGCGCTAAACGGATTTAAGCCAACCCGAACACAAAAGGCAGTGTACAAAACTCCATCTCTAAAAGAAATAGCCCAAAATGCTGAAAAAGAAAACAATAAAATAAAAGAAGAACTTAGTGCATCAGCTCAAAAGGCTAAAGATTTACAGCGTGAAATGAACGAAATTAACAAAAAGCTTATTGATAAAAAAACTTTAAACTTTGATGATATAAAAAAGCTGAAAGACCTTGTGGACAAGCAAAAAGAGTTACAAAACAAAACCGAACAAATAAAAAAAGATTATAACCAGAATTTTGAAAAACAAAACGAATTTAAAAATCCTGATGAAATGTTTCTTGAAAAGCACCAGCAAATTGAGAAACTTATGGAAAACATTTTATCTGAAGAGATGAAGGAGAAGCTTAAAGAACTTGAGAAGTTATTACAACAAATGGATAAGGATAAAACACAGGATGCCTTGGAAAAAATGAAATTAGATGCAAAAGACATGGAAAAGGAGTTAGATCGGACTTTAGAAATGTTTAAAAAAATGGAGTTAGAGCAAAAATTTGATGATGCCATTAAGGAGTTAGACAAACTCAGTGAAGAACAAAAAAAACTAGCTGATAAAACTGAACAAAAACAAGGTGATAACAACGATTTAAAGAAACAACAAGACGATTTGAATAAAAAATTTGATGATCTGAAAAAAGATTTAGATGATATTCAAAAAAAGAATAACGACTTAGAAGACCCCATGAAAATGCCTGATACTCAAAATCAGGAAGATGACATTAAGAAAGATATGCAAGAAGGCAGTGATCTGTTAAACCAAAAACAAAATAAAAAGGCATCGAAAGCACAAAAAAGCGCATCTGATAAAATGCAAAAAATGAGTGCCCAAATGAAACAAGCACAGCAAGAAGAGCAAGACAATGCTGAAGACGAACAAGCGCTTCGTCAAATATTGGAAAATTTACTGGCCGTATCTTTTGCACAAGAAGATTTGATGACTAAAGTTAGCAGTATTGACCGTTCAAACCCACAATACCTTAAGCTAATTCAACAACAGAAAAAAATTAAAGACGATGCCAAACTAATAGAAGATTCATTATTTGCATTAAGTAAAAGACAACCCAAAATTGAAGCTATAGTAAATCGAGAAATAGCCGATATTAACAGCAATATGGGAAAGACGCTCAAGTTTATGGAAGATCGAAATACCGGAGAGGCTGCATCAAGAGGACAATATGTAATGACAGCCGTAAACAATTTGGCTTTACTCTTGAGTGAATCGTTGCAAAAAATGCAACTAGAGCAACAGCAGAATAAAAATTCTAAGCCTGGTTCTGGAAGCTGTAAAAAGCCCGGAGGAAGCGGTGGTGGTAAACCCTCAATGGCCAAAATGAAGAGTATGCAAGAGCAAATAAATAAACAAATTGAAAAATTAAAAGATCAAATGGCCAAAGAGAAAGGAAAAGAAGGAGAAAAAGGGAAAGAAAAGGGTTCAGGTAAACCCGGTGGCCAGGGAGGAATGAGTGAAGGGTTGGCTAAACTTGCTGCCCAGCAAGAAGCCTTAAGAAGAGAGCTTCAAAAAGCTGCCGACCAGTTAAATAAAGACGGGAAACAAGGCAATGGAGGGTTACAAAAACTAACCGATGATATGGAAAAAACTGAAAATGACTTGGTAAACAAACGAATTACCCAAGAAACCCTAAAGCGGCAACAAGATATCTTAACCCGGCTTTTAGAGGCCGAAAAATCTGAGAGAGAGCGTGAATTAGATGAAAAGAGAGAGTCTCAAGAGCATAAAAATGAATTTTTACGTAACCAAAATCAGTTTTTAGAGTATAATATGCTGAAACAAAAAGAGGCAGAGTTGTTACAGACAATTCCTCCATCATTAAATCAATTTTATAAAAACAAAGTAAATGAGTATTTCAACAACTTTAATTAACCCTAAAAATGTGTATGGAATGATTTCTAACCAATCAATTAAGTTTGCTTCACGTTATGAAAATCTAGCATTGGCAGAAAAACTAATTAATCAGGTAAGTGATACGCTTCATTTACCCGAAGATTATTATGGAAATATGCTGGTAGCCGTAACCGAAGCAGTAAATAATGCAATTCAGCACGGAAACAAGTCAAATCCCGATAAAAATATTGAGGTCATATTTAGGCAAGAAGATAACACGTTGCTGTTTACTGTAAAAGATGAAGGTGAAGGCTTTGATTACGAAAACATTCCGGATCCTACAGACCCTGTTAATATTGAAAAGATTAACGGAAGAGGTGTTTTTTTAATGCGCAATTTAGCCGATCAGGTAGTTTTTTTTGAAAATGGAAAAACAGTACAATTAGAGTTTTTATTAGACTCCGTAATGGCTCAATAATTATCTTATAATTTTCTGTATCATTGAGTACTATCCGCTTTTCAAAAAGTAATGTAACTTTCACATTGTCTGGTAGGTTCGTTTTAAAAGAATGGCTAAAGCAAGTTGCAAAAGGATACAACAGCTCTATTCAGCAAATAAATTATATTTTTTGTACAGATGATTTTTTATATCAAATAAACGTCCGTTTCTTAAATCATCATACACTTACAGATATCATCACTTTTGATTACAGTACCTCTTTAAAAACCTCAAAGAAACTTTCCGGTGAGATATATATCAGTATTGACCGGGTAAAAGAGAATGCCTTACAATTTAAAAGCACATTTCAACAAGAACTGTATCGGGTTATGATTCATGGTTTGTTGCATTTATGTGGTTTTAAAGACCATACAGCACAACAGAAAAAACGGATGCGAATTGAAGAAGATAAAGCCCTTGCTCTGTTAAGTGAATTATTTATGTCCCTCCAAAAAACTAGTGTACAAAAAAAATGAAAAAAACTATACTTCTTTTTTATTTTACCTTAGTTATAGTGAGTAGCAAAGCTCAAGTACTTAACCCCTCCTTTGAAGTATGGGGAAATGGCTATCCCGATGGTTGGATAACTTCTGCCGTAGATAACTCAGCAACAGCTTTACAATCAACTGACGCACATGGAGGTAACTTTGCTTTACAACTTCAAATTGCAAACGACAGTAATGGTGTTGCTACAACAGCGTATGCTATTACTAATTTTCCATTAACTACTATGCCTCAAGTTCTTTCTTTTTGGGTAAAAGGAAACTTGTCGGGCAGTAATTATCTAAATGCTTCATTTCTGCTTTCAGAGCACGACACCACAATTTTAGCCTATGGCGAGCAAAACTATTTAAATAATATTAGCCCTGTTTATCAATACAAGTTTTACAATATTTTGCCTTATGGTTCGCCATCCTTACTCGGACAAGCCCAAATTTCTTTTTTTATAAATACCCCGTTTAATACCTCCTTAGAAACTACCACAACAGTAACAATTGATGATTTGTATTTGGGAGCAGATAATACAGCACTACATGAAAATAATAATGATTCGGGTATTGTACAAGCTTTTCCTAATCCAACCCAAGATTTTTGCTTTTTAATTTTTAACCAACCCCAAAGTGGAAAAGCTGTTATAAAAGTGTTTGATTTTTTGGGACATGAAGTTGCAGAACCTCTAAATGAATATTTACCGGAAGGAAAATATAAAGCAGAGCTTAATTTTTCAGAATTAAATAGCGGTATCTATTTTGTTCGCCTTTATACGAATCAAAATGAATATAGAACAAAAATAATAAAACCTTAATGTTTTATTAGCGCATCAATATTGGCGCGTAGGGTAAAAACATGAGAAAGCAAGCCCACCTGTTGGCCAACATTTGTGAGGGCATAATCTAAAGAGATATTATAAACTTTTACCCCCACTCCAAAATTAGGTTGTGCCGTTTGTGTAATAATATTATTTTGTTCCTTAACTTCCTGAATATTGTTAACCCCTGCTCTCAAAAAAATTAGTTTATTATAGTTTAGCTCTACACCAAAATGTGGATCAATACTGATTGTTTTTGACTTTATAAAAACATTCCTTTTCCCATCAGTGCTGATGTCAAAATCTAAGGTAGGAGTAGCATTAAATTTTTTAACTGTAAACGTGTAAGCTAAACCGGGTATTATTTTAGGGAGTGTAACCTCCATGCTGTTAACCGGAATTTCATTCCCTGTTTGAGTAAAAATCTCCTTAGTTCGGTCACTAAGGGAGTATGTCCAGGCGTTAAAAGTTCCTGTTACATCACGTAACATGATGCCTGCCTTAAAATTCTTATTTCGGTACTGTAACCCTGCATCAAGGCCAAAACCCCATGAGTTTGCAAAATCACCAATTACGCGTCTAACTACTTTAACATTAGCCCCAAAGCTCAAGCCGGGTTGTTTGAGTTTTCGAGAATATGAACCAATAAACCCATAATCTGCTGCCGAAAATTTTGTAATCCGGTTATAATCAATTTGTCCGTTGCTATTTATTAATTCTGTTGTATTGGGAATATCATCAACCCCAAAACGTATCACGCTAATAGCCATAGCAGATACGCTATCTATTTTTTTGGAAACAGCTCCATAATCAAATTTAGCTATACCTGCAAAATACTCAGAGTGCATAAAAACAGCCTGAATATTATTCTCTGTTAAGGCAAGGCCTGCAGGGTTCCAATATCCTGATGTTACATCTGCACTAGTTGCTACCACAGCCTTACCAACACCCAGTGCCTGAGATCCAACACCAATAGCAAGAAACTCGTTGCTGTACTTTGGGGCTTGTGCATATACTCCAAGAGTTCCGGCTAAAACTATAGTAAGGCATAAAAAAAAGCACTTCATAAAGTAATTTCTTCAGGTCAAAATCAAACGCAAAATTATATTTATTATTGCAAGTATAACAAACCTTTACTAATAGCTGTTGTAAATAAGACCACAAATCGTGTAACTGTTAAGCATCTTTTTCACATAATTGTAAATAGAAATACCTTTATTTAGCTTATGAAAAAAACCGGGGAGCAATTAAAACGTATAGCAGCGCTTCAATGCAGTCAACACAAAATCTATTCTGACGGCTTGTTCCCGGCTGTTCGCACGTGGCTTGGAGGGTTGTATTCTAGAAAGGACAATACGGCTTTTTTTAGTGCTTGCATTGGTTTTACACTGCTCCGTTATATGGATAGGTTTACAGATGAGGAAGCGCTTTGGGCTCGTTCAATCATTGATAAAATGAAACCAGCTTTTGCCCGATTTAAAAATAAGGACAACCATTCATCTTATAACTTTTGGATGACTATTCCGGGAGGGCAGTTTCCGGGGGGGTATATAGCCTATCGTTTGGCCTTTTTTATGATTCCTGATGATATTGATGACAGTGCTCTTATACACTTAGTTTTAGAGCATTCCGATAAAGAAAAAGTTGCCCTACGTGAAAAAATGATTCGTTATGCTTTAGGAGTCTTAAAGTGGCCTGATAGGCCTGTAAAAGGTTTTGAGCATTTTAAAGCATACAATACTTTTTTTGTGAAAAACATGCCTTCAAGTTTTGATGTGTGTGCTTTGTGCAATACCCTGTATTTTATTTTGTATAACAAGTTCAATCTGCAAGAGCAGGATGAGCATAGCTTACAACTTATTGCGCAAAGTATTGCCCAAGATGATTATTTAAATCGCCCCTATCAGATAGCTCCATATTACCCAAACTCAATACTTATTATATATCATTACATTCGTTTAATAGTTGATTTAGAACCCGGTATTTTGCTTCCATATAAAGATACGCTTCTTGAAAAATGTTATGGGTTATACAACAAACCTCAATTAAAAGCTATGGAAAAGCTAATTTTACAAATATGTATTCTAAAATTAGGTGGTACGGCAACCTCTATTGCTGAGCCCACCCAAAGTGAGAAATCGTCTTACCCTTTTTTTGTAGCCGGATTACTTGGGGAAGTTAAACCTAAATGGCTGCGGGCCTTAGGCTTTTTAAAGTTTTCTCATATTCAATACCATGCTTTGGCTTATGCTGAGGTACTTTGGTTAGAGTATCTTTTGTTGCTTAAAGAGCGCAACCATCAACTTTGAGTAGCATAAGCTAATGCTAAAAAAGATATTTTGCAGGGCGTTGTTTTTTTAAGGGTAGCTATACAGGCCTCAACAGTAGCTCCGGTTGTTATTACATCGTCAACCAAAATAATATGCTTGTTCTGAATTGCAGCCTGATTGGCTATTTCAAAAATATGTTCCACATTTTGCCATCTTTCAAAACGGTTTTTTTGGGTTTGTGTTGCTGAGTTTTTTACCCGAATCAGTGTCTCGCTTTCTGTCTTGATTCCAAGCCCCTCAGAAAGGCCTTCGGCAAAGCATTGGCTTTGATTATACCCTCTTTTACGTTGCTTCTCAGGGTAAAGAGGAACAGGAATTAAAACATCTGCGTTGCTTAAATAATTGGCCTTATAAAGCTCTCTACCATAGGCCGCCCCAATATATTTTCCAATATCTTTTACTCCTTTATACTTAAACCGATGCATTAAGTTTTGTACTTTATTTCCTTTGTTAAAGTACAAATAAGCCCCTGCCTGCTCAACAATTGCTCGCCCCCAAAATATTTTTTCAATAGGATTATTCGGGAGCTGATGAAAATTAGTGTACGGTAATTGGTAAAGGCAACTATTACAAATGATTTGCTCTTGTTTCATTAAAGATTTACCGCAAGAATTGCAGATAATCGGGAACACCAAAGAGACTAAATCTTCGAAATAGGAAAGCATGTTTTGTGAAATAAAGTTTTAACTATATTATTTTTTTATTGCTAAAATATGAGTTTTATACTTGTAATTTGTAATTAATACTTAATTTCGTTGCACTTTTAAAGTGTAACTGAAAAACAAAATATATATGGAAACCCAAGGAAATCAAGGGAAAAAACTCTTTATGGTCATTTCGGCTGTGTTATTCCTGCTTTCGGCTTTTTTAGGCTGGAAGTTATATAATATCAGTGCAGAAAAAGCAACCGTTTATATAGAGAAAGTAAAGGTAGAGACCGACTTTGAAGCTGTAAAATCTGATTTTGAAGAAGTAAAAAAAGCATACGATGAATTGAATACAGATAACAAGCAGTTACAGTCTGAACTAGACGCTAAGAAAGAAGAAATAGAGGATCTAGGAATTCAATTAGAAAAATACAAAGGCGATGCCGCTATGGTAAAGAAACTTAAACGAGAGTTAGATACCATTAGAGCCTTAATTAAGAGCTATTTGCATGATATTGACTCACTTCAACAAGCTAATATTGGTTTACAAAACGAAAATGTTCAGGTTAAAACCGATTTAAAAACAGAGAAAGGAAAAAATGAGCAATTGGTACAAGAAAAGAATAGCCTAACTGAGAAGGTTGATTTGGGCTCAAAACTAAAAGCTTATCAGTTATTTGCCGATGCTATTAACGTTAAGGGTTCTGATAAAGAAGTAACGACCACCAAAGCCCGCAGGGCAGATAAAATTCGTGCTTGTTTTACCCTTAGCGAAAACAAAATAGCAAAAAAGGAAAATAAAACTGTTTATTTAAAAGTTACAGCCCCTGGTGACGAGGTATTAGTAACAAGCACAGATGATGGAAACACTTTTAGTGGAGATGGTATAAAACAATACTTTAGTGCCAAAAAAGACATTTTTTATGAGCAAGACGCAAAAGAAATGTGCTTGGCTTTTACTAAGAAAGGGAATGTTGATTTTAAACAAGGAAAATATAAAGTTGAAGTGTTTGTTGATGGTGTAACTATTGGCACCACTTCATTTGAGTTAAAATAACCATTTATCTGTATTTTAAAAACCGGTTTGTATGAAAACAATCTGGTTTTTAATTTTATAGCCTATTTTTCATTCCTATGCCCTTGATGGTTCGTTTTCTTAACCAATGAAAGAAAAATTCCTATCCGAATTACGGAATCATTTTAAACATACTCCTACAAGTGGGCAAAATGAGCTGATGCGTCAGATAAGTACCTTTCTTTTAAGTGAAACACAAGATGAATTATTTTTAATTAAGGGGTATGCCGGTACCGGAAAAACAAGCTTAATAAGTGCTGTTATTAAAAGCTTAAAAGTAATTAAATACCAATCAGTACTATTAGCCCCAACGGGCCGAGCTGCAAAAGTTCTCTCAACATACTCAGGCAAAGTAGCTTTTACCATACACAAGAAAATATATAAGCCTGTTACCAATGCACAAGGTTATGGTTCGTTTATACTACAACCTAATTTGCACAAAAACACCTTGTTTATTGTTGATGAGGCTTCGATGATTGGCGATGGAAGCAACTCTGGCGAGGGGAAACTATTGGGAAGTAGAAGTCTCTTGGAGGATTTAATGAGCTATGTTTATAATGGTGAAAATTGCAAGTTAATTTTAATTGGCGACACAGCACAGTTGCCCCCTGTTGGAATGACAGAAAGCCCTGCATTAAATTGCGCCTATCTGCAAAGTAGTTTTCATTATACCATTCATCAATATGAGCTTACCGAAGTTGTTAGGCAAGCCCTTAGCAGTGGTATATTAAACAATGCTACTGCCTTAAGAAACATGATTCGGCATGAACAAAATAAGACTCCCGAATTTCACATAAAAAACTATACCGACATTATAAATCTTCCCGGTTCTGAACTTGTGGACACCATAAACCAGTGTTACCGCGACTATGGTGATGACAACACCATTATTATTTGTCGCAGTAATAAGCGTGCCAATATATATAATCAGGAAATAAGAAAAAGAATTAAATTTCATGAAGAAAGTATTAGTACCGGTGATTACCTTATGGTTGTAAAGAACAACTATTATTGGTTGAACAATAAAGACCGAACCAGTTTTATTGCTAATGGGGATATTGCTGAGATTGTTCGAATACGAAAAAGAGACGTTGAAATATTTGGTTTTTTATTTGCGGATGTTGTTTTGCGATTAATTGATTATCCTGAAGAACCGGAGTTTGAAGCCAAAATAATATTAAACACTTTAACCAGTGAAGCTCCGGCATTAACATCGGATCAAAATCATAAACTTTTTAATGAGGTAATGGCTTATTATAGCGATATAAAGAGTAAAGCTGCTCGGCTGTTGAAAGTAAAACAAGACCCTTTTTTTAATGCCTTACAAGTAAAGTTTGCTTATGCCGTTACCTGTCACAAAGCACAAGGGGGTCAATGGAAAGCAGCCTTTGTTGAACAAGGTTATTTAACAGATGAAATGATGGACACTTCATTTAAACGTTGGCTATATACAGCCCTTACAAGGGCTGTAGAAAAACTATATTTGGTTAACTTTAACAAGAGGTTTTTTCCCGAATTTCAAGAAGAGTAACACTTTCCTTATCGAATAATAACCTCCTCGATCAGATCAATTTTAAACTCCTCGTTGATATTGCTCTTTATTTTTTCTTTTGCAAAACTTAATTCATGCCGAAGAGCCGGGAGATCAATTTTTAGAAAAAGTTTTTTATCGCGAAGTTGAATTTCTGAAGTGTGTTTAGCAATTGTTTTGCCCATCATTTTTTCCCAGCTTGCTTTTATCATAGCAGTATTTACAGCACTCTCAATACGATAAGCTTTGAGCAGTGCCTCCAATACTTCTTTCAAACTTTGTTCATTGGAATGGCGCATGAGGATAAGAAATATGCCTCTAAGATAGCTTATTATGGCACACAAAAAGAGATATTATGTATATAAATTTGTAGGCTCTGTTTTGCGTCTCTTTTTCTCCTTGTTGAGGCTGATTTATTCTTTCTGTAAAGGGCTATTTTATTATCTTTGCACTATGCAAAAACAGGTAGTACTTATTACTTACGGCTTCCCTTTTGGAATGGGCGAAGCGTATTTGGAAAGTGAAATTGAATATTTGTGTACCCAATTTGAAAAAGTAACCATTGTTCCTATACATCAACAAGATAATAAACTTCGAAAAATTCCTCAAAATTGTGACGTACTGCTCTGTCATATTCCACTTACAAAATTTCAAAAAGCAATCGCTTTATGGGGTGTCTTTTCTCCATTATTTTGGCAAGAAATAAAACATATTCGAAATAACTACAATGTAAAAATTAGCTTTGGAATACTTTCAACATTGCTAATTACGCTTAGACAAAGTAGGAGAATAGCTCGTTTTTTAGATACAAAAATTAAACGTACTCACAACACCCTTTTTTATGCCTATTGGAATACAGAATGTGCCATTTCACTTGCCCTATTGAAAAGAAAATATGAAATTAAAGCCGTATCGCGAATGCACCGTTGGGATATTTATTTTGAAGAAAGCGACTACCTTTATCTTCCGTTCAAAAAATTTATTACCGATTATATTCCTATCTATTCCATTTCTCAAGATGGTATAGATTATGCCGTAAAAAAATGGCATGTAAAACCAAGTGTTTTTACTTTATCGCGTCTGGGTGTCGTTAATCACAGTGTTAGAATAAAACCTAATAGTGCTCCTTTTTCAATTGTTAGTTGTTCTAGTGTTTATCAAACCAAAAGAGTACAGTATATAGCCGAAGCACTTGGAAAAATGGGAGAAAGAACAATTTTTTGGACTCATTTTGGCAGTGGTCCAACAATGGATATTTTAAAAAATGCCGTATCAAAGCTCCCATCCAACATTCGGGTTCAACTTCCGGGTTTCATTCCTAATACTGAAGTTTTAAATGCCTATTCAGAAATTCAACCGCATCTTTTTATCAATGTCAGCTCTTCGGAGGGGGTTCCTGTTTCCATTATGGAGGCTATGAGTTTTGGAATTCCAGTTCTTGCTACAAATGTTGGAGGGAGTGCCGAAATTGTAAATCTTCAAAATGGCTGCTTGTTGCCCTCACACCCCAATATTGATGAAATTGCGTCAGAAATTATTCGTTTTTATGAAATGGATGCTTCAGAATACAAATTGTATTCTGATAAAGCATACGAAACGTGGAATGAAAAATATAATGCCGAAAAAAACTTTGGTTCATTTGTGAAAATGCTGGATTCGCATCTCTCTAATTAAAGCCATACTATTAATAAAAAACTAATACTTTTGTACGAAACTGTAATTATGAATTCTGAAGAAATTTATTTTAATTTAATAGATAAAGAGCGCAACATATACGAACCGGCTCAACTTTACCATCAAAATCGCGAGGCTGTTGAAAATTATTTGAACAATATGCGCAGTCCTGGAGAAAGCGAAGGCGTTTTAAGCATAGAGGGCGATATGGTTATTTGTAATAAGAATGGAAAAAAATTTACTAAACAAAACAATGTACTAGATTTTATTAAGGCAACAGATTCTAAGCCTGAAGACAAAGAATGGGAACGTTTAAATGTGCAGTTTATGAACTATCATAAATCTTTATCGCCTTATACATTGCTTAATAGTGCTCCTATAAATAATTATTTGGCTTTACGGTCGGGAATGGGAGCTATAAAAGATAAAATTGTAGTAGATATTGGAGCCGGAACGGGGCATGCTTGGTGTTCTTTTTTCCAGTACCCAGAAACCATTGATTATTATTTGGTAGATCCTAATTTGCGTTTATTGCATGATCAGTTTGTTCGTATTTATCCTAAATTAACTCAGCTCAAGCTTAAACACATAATGGCTTATGCCGAAGAGTTGCCATTTAAAAATAATTTTGCTGATGTGGTTATGAGTCTTTCATCAATTGACCATTTTAAAGATTATAAAGCTTTTTTTGCTGAAGCTTTCCGAATATTAAAGCCAGGGGGTACCTTATTTGTAAGCAGTCATTTAGATATTCCTGCCCATGCCGAAGATGTTACTTCAACATCTCAAAAATTATTCTCAGATAGTTTTTTTGAACGTTTGTCAAGGTATTTATACTACAAAAAAAGTAAGGTTGGGCATGATGATCATACCTATCATTTTACTTCTTTAGAGCCTTTTGAAACCGGGATGAAAGAGAAAGGGTTTATTGTTGAAAAAGGAGAAATATTTAAACGTTATTTTTACGTATTGGCTAAAAAGCCTTTATAATTATCTGTTTTTTTAGCCCCCTGAATTAACTGTTAAACGCTTGCATTTGGCAGAGTTTATGATATAAGCCGCGTGCATTCATTAAGGAGCTGTGAGTACCTTGTTCTACAATATGACCTTGATCTAAAACAATTATTTCATCAGCATGCTGAATAGTGCTTAAGCGATGAGCAATTACAAGGGTGGTACGATTTTTCATAAGGTTGGTTAAAGCTTCTTGTACCATTTTTTCTGACTCTGTATCCAAAGCAGAGGTAGCTTCATCTAAAATTAAAATTGGAGGATTTTTATAAACGGCACGGGCTATAGATAAACGCTGGCGTTGACCACCTGAAAGCTTTCCACCTCGGTCGCCAATATTCGTTTGGTATCCTTCGGCCAAAGCCATAATAAACTCATGAGCATTGGCAATACAGGCGGCTTCTTTTACTTTATTCATATCCGGATTTTCTTCGCCATAAGCAATATTAGCCGCTACTGAGTCATTAAACAATATTGACTCCTGAGTAACTGTTCCCATTAATTGGCGTAGGCTTTTAAGGCTTACTTCTTTAATATTTACTCCGTCAATCAGTATGGCCCCCTCACTTACATCATAAAAACGAGGAACCATA
Organism: Bacteroidota bacterium; assembly: GCA_963169745.1. Taxonomy (GTDB): domain Bacteria; phylum Bacteroidota; class Bacteroidia; order UBA4408; family UBA4408; genus CAIKXD01. The sequence continues at coordinate 7,239 of CAUJCU010000021.1, read as the reverse complement.
TCGGCCAATGTGCTTTTACCCGCTCCTGAAGGGCCAACTAAAGCAACGGTTTTCCCTTTTTCAATACGCAAATTAATTGCCTTAAGAACCTGAAAGCTTCCGTGAGAAAAAGATACCTCTTTAAAATCAATCTGATGCCAAAAATCTTTTAAAATAAGAGCATTCTCTTTTTCTACTATTTCAATTTTTGTATCTATTAAATTCAACAATCTTTGTCCCGAAACTAATCCTTTTTGAATATTTGTTACAGCGGTAGAAATGTTTTTGGCCGGCACCAATACCTGCGAATAAAGAATAATATAGGTAATAAACTCACTTGCCGTTAAATCGCCTGAGTTCTCAAGCACCAAACTGCCTCCATAAAAAAACATAATAGTTAAAACCGTTACCCCCATAAATTCACTTAAAGGCGAAGCTAATTCACGCTTGTTAACTACAGCTTTCAACAACTCCCGGTACTTATTATTTTGAATATCGAATTTCTTTTTAGTGTATTCCTCCCCACTAAAAGCCTTTACAATGCGAATACCCGAAATGGTTTCTTCAATAGTTCCCATAATATAGCCCAATAAGTCTTGACTTCGCAAGGCATCTCTTTTTAATCGTTTGGTAATTTGCGCTATAATTAGAAAAGAAAGGGGGAGCAACAAGAGTGTAAATAAAGTTAAGCGTGCCGACATACTAAACAGCAAAATAAAAAATCCGATAAGCATAAAAGGCTCCCTAATGATTACCTGAAGAGAGCTTACAACGGAGTTTTCAACTTCGTGAACATCATTACTCAAGGTAGAAATTAAATCCCCTTTTCGATGGTTGTAAAAAAAGCGGATATCACTTTCGGTTATTTTATTAAAAACCGCCTCGCGAATATTTTTAACAACTTTGGTTCGTACCGAAGTGAGCACTCGTTGAGACAGAAACTTAAATAAATTACTTAACAATACAGAAAAGAAAATAACCCAGCATACATATTGTAAAGCCGCTGTTTTTCCACCTTGTTGAATAATTTGATAAAAGTAATAGTTGAATACGTTTTTAAAATAATCAATTGTTAAACTAAAGGCCGGTAAGGTAGTTGGTAATTCGTTGGGGTTATATGAAGTAAACAGCAAATTGAGCAACGGAATAAACAAGGTAAAGTTGATTAATCCGAAAACTACTCCCAACAATGTATATATAAGATACTCAGGAAAATACTTTCCTAAAGGTCTGGCAAAGCTTATGAGTCTAAAATAGGTTTTCAATCTTTTAAATCAATACAAATATAGCCTTTGAGGGCTTAGACCCTACGTTAAAATAAGCTATTTGCTGATAATCACTTTTTGCAGTTGCCTAAATTGTTCGTTATAAACTGAAATAAAGTAAATTCCATTACTTAATACGCTTACATCTAAAGCTATTGGTTGATGCAACAGTATTTCATTTTTATTGTAAATCTTTGTTCCTCTAATATCTGTAATTTCGATATTTACCGGAGTGTTTAGAGCACTTTCAGGAATAATATTTAATGTATTTTGAGCTGGGTTGGGAGCTATGGAAATTACCTGATTGTTTGTTAAGCTATATAAACCACTCGGAGTTGTAATATGTATTGTAGAGGAATTTATGCAGCCATCAGAAGAGGTAACCACAAGTGTATAGGAACCGGTATCGGTATAAAGTAAATTAGGTTGATTGGCTCCTGGAATTGTTGTTCCGTTAAAGTACCATTGAAAGTTTCCGGAGGCTCCACTTATAATAGTGCCTCCATTAACCATTAAGTTAGGTGCAGGGGGCAGTGGAAAAACTTGAACATTTGTATTTGCCGAAGTAGCATTACAGCCATAAATATTAGTTTCAGTAATTTTGTAAGAACCGCTGTTAACAATAGCTAAACTATTTGTAGTGGCTCCAATGAGCAGGGTAGTATCATTCAAATACCACTGAAAAGTACTGCTATTTTGGGGAACAGAAAGCACTAAAGAATCGCCCTGGCAAATGTTTAAACTATTGCTGGCTGTAATAATTGGAACAGCAGGAGTTGGGTAGGCAATAACAGTATCTGTTTCGGTAAATTGTTGGGTAAAAACAGTATCAATTGTAAAGCTACCCATTGTTTCGTTGGTACTAAAATTAAAAGTTCCTGCACCCGGAGCGGTAAAAAGATATGTTCCTAAGTTATCATCGACCGAAATAGCATCCTCGTCAAAAAATTGCAGTGATAATACAGGATCGGTAATTATAAAATTTAACCCCGTAAATGTTGCAGTTGTTTGATCATTAATAGTAGCTGAAGTTTGTGTTACTCCAGCATTAGTCAGTAAGAAATAAAAATCGGGCGAACCAACGCAGCCAAAAATATTGGGTTCTTCTACATCACCACACCAAGCTGTTCCGGTGGCTGTAACAGTTATTGAAGATAAGCGATAAGCATATTTCTTGGTATTGAGTGATACGTAATAAGTATCTGGTTGCGCAAAGGTTTGAGTTGGCGGAATTTTATCTGTTGAATTAGCTCCATTATTAAAGTCCCAGTTATAGGTTAAGTATTCAAAACCTTGTGGATTTATGGTGGCTTCAAAATTAACATCAAGAGGAACACAGCCTAAAGCAGGGGCATAGGTATAGGAGGCATTTGCACCCGGAGGTGTAATAATATTTAGAGGAATAGAAAATGATTCATTTTGAGTCATATTTCCAAAAGGAGTGATTACCTCAGCAACAACTGAAACCACTAAATTAAACTGCCCAAAAGCTGTTGGAGTACCACATATTTTTACACATCCTCTTTCGGAAGTTGGAGGGTTTGAAGAGGGATAAAAAATATTTTGTGGTGAGGCACTTGTTTGCCAGTTTAATCCTGGAGGCATACCCGTAAGACCTATTACGGTAATTTTATTTAGCGTTACATTAACCCCCTGGGCTTGAAACTGAGCAGGCATATAAAAGGTAATATTCTCATCATAGGCTACATTTAGCGTGCCATCGGGTAAAGTGGCCGGGCATAATGTGGGCGCAGCCGGGTTTGCCACACAGGTTTGATCAATTACACATCCGGGACATTGGGCTCTTAATGTCAAAACACTTACAAAAAAAATAAATGTAATAAGTATATATTTTTTCATGTTGTTGGGTTTTAATTGTTTACTCAAATATAGTTTTTGTTGGTATTATTTCAAATTTATTTTAAATGTACATTGTTTTTCTTGATCTCATGATATGTACCTAATACTAATTGAGCCTATTCTAAAAATAAATGTTTTGAACGGCCTTATGAGACAATGGTATAAAAAATTGAAACCGCAACAAAATAAAAGCCATGAAATTGGTAATTTTATTAAAAAAACAGCTTGGTTCTTTAGGTCTAAAATATTAAATATTTTTGATTGGGTACAGACCTAATTTTTCATTGGTTCTATGTAACAAAGCTTTATAAAAACTATCTTTGCCGTTTGTTAATCTTTAATTATGATAAACCGCAGCATACGATTACGATTTGCACCAAGCCCTACAGGACCTTTGCATATAGGAGGTGTAAGAACTGCCTTATATAGTTTTTTATTTGCAAAAAAACATGGAGGTGATTTTTTACTCCGCATTGAGGATACCGATCAAACGCGTTTTGTTCCCGGAGCTGAAGAATATATCATAGAATCATTAAATTGGTGTGGAATAAAGATTGACGAAGGTGTTTCGGTAGGTGGGAAACATGCTCCTTACAGACAGAGTGAGCGTAAAGAATTAGGTATTTATCTAAAGTATGCTTTGGAATTAATAGCTACTGGTCATGCCTATTATGCTTTTGATACCGCTGATGAGTTAGACCAAGCCCGAAAGGAAGCTGAAAGCTCTGGCAGCTCATTTTCATATAATGCTCAAACGCGAACAAAAATGCGTAACTCTTTGAGTTTGCCTGCCAATGAAGTAGAACTCCTTTTAAAAGAGCAAGCTTATGTTATTCGATTAAAAGTAGATGCAGGCGAAGAAATTGTATTTACTGATTTGATACGCGGGGTTGTAAAGTTCAACTCCAATGTTGTTGATGATAAAGTGCTGCTAAAATCAGATGGAATGCCTACCTATCACTTAGCCCATATAGTAGATGATTATTTGATGGAAATTACCCATGCTGTACGGGGTGAAGAATGGCTGCCTAGCGCCCCTGCTCATATTTTAATTTACCGCTACTTGGGCTGGTTAGATAAAATGCCCGAATATGGTCATTTGCCTTTGTTGCTTAAGCCTGACGGAAATGGGAAGTTAAGCAAACGAGATGGTGACCGATTAGGGTTTCCTGTTTTTCCACTTCAATGGAAAGATCCGGTAAGTGGTGAAATTTCAACCGGATATCGTGAAAAAGGTTATGAGCCAGATGCCTTTGTTAATATGCTGGCTTTGCTAGGGTGGAATCCTGGTACCGAACAAGAAATATTCAATATGCACGAGTTAATTGAACTGTTTTCATTTGACCATGTGCATAAAGCAGGAGCCAAGTTTAACCCTGAAAAAGCACTTTGGTTTAACAAACAATATGTACAACACTTGCCAACTGCTACACTGGCAAAAAAACTTAAAGCACAAATAATCGAAGTTCTTCATCTTGATTCAAATAGTGGTATTTTAGATCAAATCTATTTGGAATCAGCCATTGAACTCATTAAACCTCGCATACACTTTACCTCAGAGCTTTATTCAACTGCTCCTTATTTATTTACTGCTCCTGAAAATTACGATCGCCAAATAATTGAAAAACGTTGGAAGCCTGCTTTAAAACCTTTTTTTGAACAGTTTTTAAATGATCTAGAGCATCTAACCAATTTTGACAACACTTCAATAGAAAATTGTTTTAAACAAACTGTAGTTGCCATGCAACTAAAGCCGGGTGATGTGTTACCGCTTTTAAGAGTGGCTTTAAGCGGGCAAGGCAGTGGTGTTGACTTATTTGGAATGATGGCATTATTAAATAAAGACACTGTAAAGAAAAGAATAACAAAGTTTTTAAACGAAATAAATACTCACTTTTAAATTACGAAATATGAGTTCTGAAAAAGGGCCTAATTTTTTAGAGGAAATTATAAGCGAAGAGCTGCAAGAAGGAAAGTTTCCTGGAGGTATTATTACCCGCTTTCCACCGGAGCCAAATGGTTACTTGCATATTGGTCATGCCAAATCAATATGTCTTAATTTTGGTTTAGCAAAAACATATAGTGGCAAAACAAATTTACGCTTTGATGACACCAATCCTGTTACCGAAGAGACGGAATATGTAGAGAGTATAATGGAAAATATCAAATGGCTTGGTTTTGAATGGGATGCCGTTTATTATTCATCTGATTATTTTGAAACCCTTTACGGTTATGCTGTAAAACTGATAAAAAAAGGAAAGGCTTATGTGGATGATTTATCTGCTGCTGAAATAGCTCATCAAAAGGGAACACCCACTGAACCCGGTAAAGAAAGCCCTTTTCGCAACAGAAGCGTAGAAGAAAACTTAATTTTATTTGAGCGTATGCGTCAAGGCGAGTTTAAGGATGGTGAAAAAGTATTGCGTGCAAAAATAGATATGACTTCACCCAATATGCACCTTCGTGACCCCTTGATGTATCGTATTAAACATGCTGAACATCACCGTACCGGTAGCCAATGGTGTATATACCCTATGTATGATTTTGCTCATGGTCAATGTGATTCGATTGAAAAAATTACACACTCAATTTGTACACTCGAATTTGAGGTACATCGCCCTTTATACAATTGGTTTATTCAGGAGCTTGAAATATATCCCAGCCGCCAATTTGAATTTGCCCGCCTCAATTTGAATTATACCGTTATGAGCAAACGTAAATTGCTTCAATTAGTAAACGAAAATCACGTACATGGTTGGGATGACCCTCGTATGCCTACTATTAGTGGGTTACGCAGAAGGGGCTTTACTCCCGAAAGTGTGCGCCATTTTTGTGATAAAATTGGAATTGCTCGCAGAGAAAACATTATTGATTTTGGGTTGTTGGAATTTTGTATCCGCGAAGATTTAAACAAAAGAGCACATCGCGCCATGGTGGTAGAAGATCCCATAAAGCTTATCATCAATAATTATCCTGAAGGCCAGATTGAAATGATGTCAGGTGAAATTAATCCAGAAGACGAAAGCTGTGGGCATAGAGCTATTCCTTTTAGCCGCGAATTACTTATAGAGCGCGAAGATTTTATGGAAGATCCACCAAAAAAATATTTTCGTTTGTTTCCGGGTGGTATGGTGCGCTTAAAGCACGGGTTTATTATAAAATGTACTGGTTTTGAAAAAGACAGTTTTGGGAAAGTGCATACCGTATTTTGTGATTATTTTCAGGAAAGCCGAAGCGGAAGCGACACCAGTGGGTTACAAGCCAAAGGGGTTTTACATTGGGTTAGCGCACAACAAGCCATACCTGTAGAACTTAGAATTTATGATCGCTTGTTTAAAGTCGAAAATCCAGCAGGAGATAATTTCAAATCTTATATTAATCCGGAAAGTTTAAGAATTACCGAAGGATTTGCAGAGCCTTATTTGGCAAAGGCGACATTGCAGGAGCGTTATCAATTTTTGCGAAAGGGCTATTTTTGTTTAGATAAGGATACTACTACTCAAAAGTTAGTATTTAACCGTACTGTAACCCTTAAAGACGGTTGGAAGAAAGAATAAAAGTGACTTTTAATTAATTTACTCTTATTTATATGCTCCTTTTACGGTGTCATTCTCAATAGTACAAAAGCTATTAATCACTTCCGAAAAGTTATCATATCCACTTCAAATATAAAATAGAGTTCCTATAAACTTCTTTCTGCCAGCAGGAGTATTGTTGCCTTTTGTTAATTACATCCTCCTTCATCTAACTGGAAGCAAACTCCTGCTCAGGATACACTCAAGAAGTATTTTGGTAAATTTAATCAAAGTATCAATCTAGAAGTTGGGCATCATTTTTTAAAATTATTTTTCAAAAATCTGCAGGTTAATTATTTTACGCTGGATATTGACTCCTCTGTCATTACCCGATATGGCGAACAGGAAGGAGCGAAAAAGGGTTATAACCCCAAGAAGAGGGGCAGAAACAGCCATCATCCCATCATTGCATTTTTAAACGATGTGAAAATGGTTGCCAATGTTTGGTTACGAAGCCAAGACACTTCTTTTGCCAATAATTTTGTAGGATTTTTGGGGGAAACACGCACCAATTTTGGAAACAAAAAAGTAGGATTGCTTAGATTGGACAGCAGTGGCTT
>CAUJCU010000020.1:0-40000 GCA_963169745.1 Bacteroidota bacterium | reverse complement strand
GTAAAATTTTACTGTCAATATTTTTAAATTGCATATCGGTGTCCGGAAAATGTTTTCCAATGTCGCCTAAGGCAGCGGCACCCAAAAGGGCATCACAAACGGCATGTATAACTACATCGGCATCGGAATGGCCATAGGCACCATGCGAATGAGGTACTTGAATACCGGCAATCCAAAATGGGTGATCTTTTTTTAAGCGGTGTACATCAAAGCCAAAACCAATACGAAATGGGTTCATTTAGTTGGTTTCTTTATTAGTTGGTTTCGATGATTCGAAGTTAAACAACAAGGTAAAGCGCAAGGTGTTTTGCAAAGGGTTTTGTGTTACGGTTGGAATTAAATAAGCAAAGTCAATACCAAATGTATTGTAACGTAAACCGGCTCCAATATTAAAATACTGGCGGTTTCCTTTAGAGGCTGCCTCATGAAAATATCCTGTACGAAAAGCAAATAAATTATCATACCAATATTCAAAGGCTGTACCCCACATTATTTCTCTAAATTCTTCTTTAAAGCCTCCCGGTGCATCATAAAAAGATTGTACGATGCCTGTTATAGTACCTACATTAGATGGTTTTCCAGAGCTGAGCATTAAATTTCCATCGGCTCCGTATAAAGGACTTCCGGTGGAGTCGCGTGCAACTTCAGGGGGCGATGGAACAAGTAGTTTGTTAATATCAACCATTACTGAAATTGTGTTGTATTCGTCTAAATTCCAAGTTAGGTTGTTTCCTATTTTTAAATTTTGTGGAATAAAGTCTCTTACAGCAGTTTCGCTATAGGAAATTTTAGAACCGACATTTGAAATATTAATGCCAAATGAGTACGTTGTTTTTTTGCCCCCCATGGTTATTTCATCATTACGGTAATAAGCACTAATATCAGAAGCTACTGCTTGCCCTGCTTTGGTATTAGCCCCGGCAATATTAATGCTGCCGGTTAAATTAGAATAAATATAGCGTAAGGCTATTGCAGTGCTAAAGCGCTCGCTTAATTTACGGCTATAGGCCACATCCAATGCAAATTCATTAGGCCGGAATTGTCCAATAGGATTTCCATTTACATCTGTGAAAGCTATATCTCCCAAAGAGAAATAGCGGAGTGTACTTGCAATAGCTTGATTTTTGTTTAGTTTGTAATAACCACTTAAATAAGAGTAATTAATATCTGGAACCAATCTTCTGAGCCAGGGGGTGTAGTTTAATGCAAACCCCATTTTTCTATCCATAAAGGCATATTTGGAGGCATTCCAATGCATTGAATTGATATCGGGCGAAGAGGCTGCACCGCAATCGCCCATTCCACCAGCTCTAGAGTCGGGGCCAATAGACAGAAATGGTACAGAAGTGGTTATGGTATTTAGTTTTATTTGTTGTCCGGTAAGTGATGTTGCTTGTTTTTGTGCTTTTGCAGCAGGGAGAAAGACTACAGAAACAAGTAACGATAACAAAAAATATTTTTTCATGCAAAAATGTATGTTAAGGGGGTGCAAATTTATAAAATATACAATAAAAAGAGTACTTAATTATTTCAAAACTACAAGTTTCTCATACTTATCTGCCCAATTGCCATCAGGAGCAGTTACTTTTAGGCGATAAATATATACGCCACGGCCAATTTTATCTCCAAATTCATCTAGCCCATTCCATGTAATGGATTCGGATCTGAACCCTTCACATTTTACAAGAGTTTCTAATGTTTTTATTAGATGACCCGATATGGTAAATATTTGAATACTAACATCAAGAGTTTCGCAGGGCTTGTTGTGCTCAAACATAAAGCGTGTATAGGTAGTAAATGGGTTAGGGTAATTTAAAACATGCTGCAGTGCAATATTTGCTGAGCTTGCAACAACAAAATCGGTAGCAGCCGAATTGGAGTTATTATATACATCCCAGGCTTTTAAGGTGAGTGTGTGACGGCCTTCACTCATTTTGTTAAATGGATAGCGTACAGTGCCCTGCTGATAAGAGTTTAAATCGGACTGGTAATAATCGTTCAAAACAATTGATTTTTCAGTATTTTCATCCAGCACAGCTATTAAATCGTGTCCAATACCGTTGCCAACGGTGTTGATTCCATTTTCATCAAATAATATTCCTAATAAATTAGGGCTCTCATTGGTAACGCTGCCCGCTACAAAGTTTTTTTCATTCATATACAAATCTATTTTAGGCCCTTGATTATCGGCAGGCGCATTATTATTGGTTCCGCCTACAATAAAATTTTCGTTATAGCCGTTGGCATCATTATTACCATCGGCAGCATAATAGCTTATACGTCCGGTACCAAAGGAGTAATCAATATCTTTAGGCACAATAAAGGTAAACGAAAAGTCACCATTGTTTACACTTGCTTTTCCTCTGTAAATAATATTTTTTCTTAATTTAAAAGGTGCTATTGTTGAGTATTGCGGGTCGTTGGCTAATGTTTTTAAGGTGCTTGATTTGTCAAAGAAAGAAGGATAAACTATACCGTTAAAATTGGTTAGTTTGGTGCCGTTATTATCAGCCAAATATCCTTTAACGGTTATTTTTGACAGGGCTTTTACCGTGTCGCCTTGTAAGCTAACAGGCTGGTTGTTGATACTTTGGGTAATGACTTTATAAGTAGGGTAGTGAAGCCTTAGGGCAGGGTCGCAAAGAAGGGAAAAATTGCGGTGGTTGCTGGTTCCTCCGCTTACGGCAGCAGTTTTGTTTTTGGTAACTGTACAAATATCACCTATGCGCGGATAGAGTCCCGTTATAGAGTCTTTTAAGAAAGCATTTTGGTAAAAATTACGGTTTAATGTTTCGTTATAGTTTGCATAAGCCAATCGTGTAGTTGTTAACAATCCAATACCCCCACCATTAGCGCGCAATATCACTTCTTCTCCGGCTGAGGTTCTTCCCGGGTCGTCAAAGCGGCTAAACTCACAAGTTGCCGTTACAAATAAGGGTAAGCGGTTTGAATTACTCCATGATTCTATGTCTTTTACTTCCAGTATTCTTTCTTGTGCCCAACCGGTTTCGCCTCCATGGCCGGTATAGTTAATAATTAATGCACCTCGGTTTACGCGTTGGCCGATGGCTGTATTTACATCGGGATAACGCGCTCCACCGGCAGCCGATTGTTGTTTAAAGGCATCAATATAAATTTTGTCAATATTATATTGTCTATAGGTTGTATCTACATAATTGGCCAGTCTTTCAGACTGATTAAAATGCAAATTTTGATCTTCATCGTCAGCTACAAAACACAATATGTTACGCCAATCGCCACTTGCAAATGAGCCGGCAGTGCCACAAAATGAGGGGTTTGCGCTTTCAATAGATTGCGGTTGCATGTAGGCACTTATTTTATCAACTACTGCTTTAGCTTCATCTATAGTTTTAACAGGAATACGTCCTACAGCAATATCCATTTGTTCGGTAAGGCCTTCTCCTTCGGAGTCATCTAACAAACCAAAATAATCGTCAGAAACATACGAGTTTATATATGAAACTCCATTTGCTGATTCGTAACAGACAACAAAATTGGTATTTCCTACGGTGCTGCGCCCTCGATTTTTGTATGATGCATCGCCCATGAGCAGTAAATATTTAGGCATATTTTCGGGAGTTTCGGCTCTGTCGTAAAACATTTTTAAGAATTGTTTAATAGCTGTAACATCTTGATGACCGCCTGAAAACTCGTTGTAAATTTCTTGTGGTGTAACTACCAATGATTTTAACCCATCATGCTCATAATGCAAATCGGACAAACGTTTTGCTTGCGGTAAAAAGAGGGAATGACTAACAATAATCATATCATAAGTAGCAAGTCCATGCAAATTTTGATTTTCAATTTTACCCAAAGAAAAAGGTTCTTTAATAGCGTTGCTTCCATTATTAAAAGCAATGTATTCGTGCGTTGTATCGGCATTATCTTTAAAGGAGTAGAGGTTCCCGTTTAAATTTCCCTGAATTTGTTTTACGTTTTGGAGATCGGAAATATCCCAAATTAGTGTATTGGTTGTAGCATTTGCAATATTAAACTCTATAATTTTTCCCGGGCCACTTGATGAAAAATCACGAAAAGCAACTTCGTTTCCGGCTAATTTTAGGAGCCTGCGTACACGCAGTTCAATATAATCCAAATATCCATATCCACTGTTAAACATGGGCGCTTTTGTAAACTTTACTTCAACATTTAACTGAGCTCCATCGGGTGTAAATGGTTGGCAGCTTGAGCTTATGGTTACCGGATCGGCATAATATGGCTGAAGAGCAACAGGAGGCGGGGAGAAATTAAAACTTGAAGCACCACAATTTACGGTAAATTGAGCTGAAGGGTTAGAGCGAGCTGCAGTTTGAATTTTAATAAAGGCCGGGGCTGTTACATCAATATTCGGGAAATTAAAAGGAAATGAATAGCTGGTTGTTACATCAAATTTTTCACCAAACCATTGGCGGCCACTCTTTACAACATTTACAGCTTCATTCTCGTACCAAGCAAAGTCATCAAAAGAATTTACGCTTTGTTGCGCGTCTTGAGTTAGAGAACTTTGCATATTTATACGTTTTCCTGAAGCCCCATCAATATTAATAAAATAATACGTGGTATCAGTATAATCGTGTAATTTATGTGAAAGCCCCAGGCAGGAGTTGTCTTTTGTCCACCTTACGGGAGCTTTGCCGAAAAATAGCGCATAATCACTTTCATTAAACACACCATCTTCTTCTCCTACAAATGAGATGGCACATTCCGGCAAATCATCTGTTCGGGTTAAACTGTTTATAAAAGGAAGCTGCTCGCCCCCGGTACTGTAAATTTTTACTTGTCGGGGATCTATATTTGCAGGGCTTGCACCTAATTTTTTAAAGAAATTATAATCAAGTTTAAATATGCCATCTTTTGTTACCCCTATTTGATACCAGGTTCCTTCACTTAGTACCGACTTATGTGCATAGGTATGGCTTCTAATTTGTGATTTTGCTGAAGAAGTTGGTCTTAATACAAGGTCAAAAGCAACTAATTTCTCAATAACTCCGTTTTGTGGATTTATACGTAAGGGAACAAAATCATATCGTAAAGAGGGTACTTTTTTAAAGTAAACCACGGTAGAAGTTAGCGTAATTTCACTTTTCAAATCGGTTAATAAAGCGGCTATTTGTTTTTCCTGATTATTTAGTGGTTCAAAAGCAAGATTTGTAAGTTGTATTTCGGCATTGTAATATCCGGATGGGATTTTTGCACTGCCGGTATAGTAGGGTAAGTGGCTGAGCGGGTGTATAGTTGCTCCTTCAAAATTGAGCCAGCTTACCAGAGCGTCTTCCTGACCTGAAACACGAGGGTTGGTCCAGCGGATATGATAGGCCTGCTTAAGGGTATTCGTTTTTTCTTTAGAAGATGTATTAATAGGTTGATTTTTAGTAGAATGACTACTTTCTTTACGAACCTGTGCAAACGAATAAGAGCAGCTCATCGTAAGTAAGTAAAAAAAGAAGATAGGTGTAAGAATCCTATTAAAAGTCATAAATAGCATGAATATACGGACTGATTAATTAAGCAAAGGTTAAAAATAATTGCCTATGTAACGAAAAATGCTTTTAAATATTGTGGTATTATAATTTTATAATTTTTATGAAAACGAGCACACCAAAACAAGAAAAACAAATTAATTTGTAACTTTATATTGAAAAATTATGTATAATTGTCGCTTTAATCCTTTATCAATGAGTAAAACTTTGCGGTATAAATGGTTATTTATGTTTGTAATAGTGTTTGCTATGGCAGGTAATGCTATGGCTCAAGATCCGCTATTTAGCCAGTTTTACGCCAATCCTTTATATTTGAATCCGGCATTTGCCGGAACAGCCCGATGCCCACGCGTAACAATGAATTATCGTAATCAATGGCCGGGTATTCCGGGTAATTTTGTAACTTACAGTGCATCATACGACCAACATGTTGACAATATGATGGGGGGCTTAGGCGTATTGGTTATGAATGACCGTGCCGGATCAGGAGCTTTAACTACAACAGGTGCTAGTGGTATGTATTCCTATCAATTACCTGTGAGCCGGTTTTTTAGTATTCGAGCCGGAGTTCAGGCAACTTATTATCAAAAGAAAATAGATTGGAATAATTTAACTTTTGGAGATCAAATCAGCGACCGTAATGGTTTTATTTGGAAAACGGCAGAGACACCCGTATTAAACACCCGTGCCGTTGCTGACTTTTCGGCCGGAGTATTAGCCTTTAGCGACAAATTTTTTGCCGGTTTTGCTGCTCACCATCTAACACAGCCTTATGAAGGTTTTACAAATGCAGCCAAAAGCCGCTTACCACGTAAATATACCGGACATGCGGGGGCTGTAATCCCACTCAATCGTTTTGGTGACGAGTGGAGCATATCACCCAATGTTATTTATCAACAGCAAGCAAATTTTCAGCAACTTAATTTAGGATTATACGTAACAAAAGGACCTTTGGTAGGTGGTTTGTGGTATCGCAATCAAGATGCCATAATTGCCCTTATAGGATTTAAGACAGATAAAATTAAGGTAGGCTATACCTACGATGTTACTATCTCTAAGTTGAGTAATGCATCAGCAGGTTCGCATGAGTTATCATTAATCCTGAGCTTTAAATGCAAGGTAAAGAGAAAAAAGTTTAATACGATTAATTGTCCAACATTCTAAAATAATAAATGGATAACACACTACACTCACCATTTTTTAATACTATGAAAAAGAGTAAAAATTTTTTGATGGCAATTTCTGCAGGAGCCCTTTTTATTACAGGTTCTTGTACCAAACCAACGTCAAACGTAACCGGCTGGGAGTATAATAACACCGATAATGGCGGCTTTGAAAGAGTTGCCTACCATGAGCAGGAAACCGGTCCGGGCTTAATTCTTATTGAAGGCGGTACCTTTACTATGGGTCGTGTTGAGCAAGATTTTATGTATGACTGGAACAACCATCCTCGCAGGGCCACCGTTTCTTCATTTTATATGGATGAAACCGAGGTTCGAAATATTGACTGGCTTGAGTATTTATTTTGGACCCGAAATGTTTATGGTACCGATTATCCAGAAGTGCTTAAAAAGGCTTTGCCAGACACTTTGGTTTGGCGCGATCGTTTGGCCTTTAATGAGCCCTATGTAGAATTGTATTTACGTCATCCGGCCTACTATGAGTATCCGGTAGTAGGGGTTAATTGGTTGCAAGCAAATGACTTTTGCTCGTGGAGAACCGACCGTGTAAATGAGTTTATTTTAGTAAGAGAGGGAATTTTAGAATTTGATCCGAATAATTGGGTAAATGAGAATAACTTTAATACCGATGCGTATTTGGTAGGGCAATATGAGGGTACTGTAAAGAAAAACAAGGCCGACTTAAACAGTAAAGGAAGTGGAGAAAGAAAAGTACGGATGGAAGATGGTATTTTATTGCCACGCTACCGCCTTCCAACAGAAGCGGAATGGGAATTTGCAGCATACTCACTGATCGGTAACACTATTGATGAAGATGTGGTAAAACGTAAGTTATACCCATGGAACGGGCACTATGTACGAAATGACTCAGAGCGTGATATTGGAAAGATGATGGCGAACTTTAAAAGAGGTCGTGGTGATAATATGGGTACATCAGGTAACTTAAATGATAATGCAGATGTTACTGCACCTGTACTGAGCTATTGGCCTAATGATTATGGCTTGTATAATATGGCAGGCAATGTGAGTGAATGGGTTATGGATGTATATCGTCCGGTAAGCCATGATGATGTTTCGGATTTCCGATCTTTTAGAGGAAATGTTTTTCAAACAAAGATTTTAAATGAAGATGGCGCTGTTGCAGATAAAGACAGCTTAGGACACTTAAGATACAGAAATGTGGAGGCTGTTACCGATAATTTAGCAGAAAGAAGAAACTACAAGCGATCAGATAATATTAATTACTTAGATGGAGATTATTCATCGCAGGTAGATGAAGAAAACTGGAAAAACTTATTAGCTACTGCTGCTGCTGCCGAAGGCGAGGAGAGTACTGAAAAAACAGAAGAGACAGAAGAAACCGCTCCGGAAAGTAATGGGATGTATTTTAATAAAAAATTGGGAGAAGCTACAATGGACATAAACTCGATGATTAATGACAAGGCTCGTGTTTACAAAGGAGGAAGCTGGCATGACAGAGCCTATTGGATGAATCCCGGAACCCGTAGGTATTTGGATGAAAGACAATCTACTTCGTGGATCGGTTTCCGTTGTGCCATGACTCGGGTAGGAAGTCCGGTAGGAATGAATAGCAAACAATAAAAGTTATTATCCATTTTAAAAAACCCGCATATCATTATGCGGGTTTTTTTATTATTGTACCCTGTAAAAAAACAAAGCATGATAGAACCTACTTCTATTTCACATTTACATTCTTGTTTCAAACAAAGCACCGGAGTGTGCACCGACACCCGGAACATTAAGTCTGGAAGCTTTTTTGTAGCACTAAAAGGAGAAAATTTTGATGGCAACACATTTGTTTTACAAGCTTTAGCTTTAGGAGCCAAATATGCATTAACATCAAACAAGGAGCACGCCCATAACGAGAACATCTTATATTGTGAAAATACCTTGCAAACTCTTCAGGAATTAGCAGCATACCATAGAAAGCAATTTCAAATTCCGGTAATAGCCATTACCGGGTCAAATGGAAAAACGACAACCAAAGAGCTTGTTTATGCTGTACTTTCTCGAAAGTATGCGGTACTTGCTACACAAGGAAATTTGAATAATCATATTGGAGTTCCTTTAACACTTCTTAAAATACAAGATTCGCATCAAATGGCTGTAATTGAAATGGGAGCTAACCATCAAGGAGAAATTGCTTTGTTGTGTGATATTGCAGCACCCAACTACGGGCTAATTTCAAATATAGGTAAGGCTCATTTAGAAGGTTTTGGAGGAATTGAAGGAGTTATAAAGGGCAAGACAGAGTTATATAGTTATTTAAAAATGACTAACGGAACCGTTATTTACCAGGCTGATAATGTTATTTTAAAAGAAAAAGCAGCAGGAATACTCAATAACATAAGCTATGCTTATTCACAAATGGCAGATTGCCAGGGAAGTATTTTAAGCGAACAGCCCTATTTAAAAATTTCATTTAGTTTCAAGAAGCAGGCAACAAGCGTAGTAGACTCTCATTTGATTGGGCGGTATAATGCCGAAAACATTTTAAGCGCAGTATGTATTGGCAAACACTTTGGAGTTGACGATTCGCAAATTGCCCGAGCCGTATTTGATTATATACCAGATAACAGCCGTTCACAAATTTTGAAAAAAGAGGAAGCTACCATTATTTTAGATGCTTATAACGCAAACCCCAGCAGCATGAAGGCAGCAATTGAAAATTTTAAGGAAATGCAGGCTCCTCAAAAAATGATTATTTTAGGTGACATGTTTGAGTTGGGTGAAAGCAGTGCCTCGGAACATGAACAGATTATTCAAGAAGCATTGAAATTAGAGGTTCCTTGTATTTTTGTAGGGGTCAGATTTGGAGCGTTTAAAGACAAGTATAAGGGCTTGTTTTTTGATGCTATTTTGCCTTGTGAGGGGTACCTAAAAACACTGCAGAAGAAGAACATTACGGTACTCATAAAAGGGTCAAGAGGAATGAAAATGGAGCAACTAACTGCGTTGTTTTAAAGGATTTTTAGCTTGGCAAATTTTAAAATTAATTGCTTTTCACCGGCTTGTTCAAACTTAATGGTAGCCTTCTGATTTTGCGAAACACCCTCTATCGCTATTACTACCCCTTGGCCAAAGCGTTGGTGCTGAACTAAGGATCCGACTATTAAGTTGTGGTAATCGTTTTCTTGACTGTCGTTGCTGTAATTTTGGCTGGCAGCACTTAATTTAGTTAGTTTTTTTGGGGGTGAAAATACCGGCTTTTCAGTTTTTACTTCATGCGATTTGAGGTTTGTTCCTAATGTTTTCTTTTTATAGAACTTGGTTCCCCAAGTTTCTTTAGAGGCAAAATTAAACTCGTTCAAAAAGTCAGAATTTTCTGTTTTACTTTGGTTAAATTTAAAGTTAAGGCAATCGGTATCTATTTCTTCTACAAATCGGCTTTGCTCGCTTGAGGTTAGGTTTCCCCATTTATAACGTGTTGTAGAAAAACTGATACTAACTCTGTTTTTAGCACGGGTTAAGGCCACATAAAAAAGTCTTCGTTCTTCTTCTAAATCTTCGCAACTGTTTATGCTTAATTGAGCAGGGAATAAGTTTTCTTCTACACCAACAATATAAACATACGGGAACTCCAGGCCTTTGGCAGCATGAATGGTCATTAAAGAAACCTTATCATTGTCGGAGTTTTTATCATCTTCATCATCGGTGAGTAAGGCAATATTTTGCATAAAGTCATGCAAATAGCGACTGTTGCCTTCTTCGCTTTGAACAACAAGATCTTCTACATCATTTTCGGCAAATTCTTTCATCCCGTTCAGCAATTCTTGAATGTTATCATAGCGTATAATACCCTCGGGCGACTTATCATTATATAATTCTTTTAACACCCCACTTTGCATGGCAATATGATTGCCGGCATCATAAGCATTTTGAGTATGGGCAATGGCAGCAAAACTTTTAATCAGTTCTACAAAGTCAAAAAGTTTTTGTGTTGTACCTTGATTTAGGCCTGTTTGGTACTTGTGCGGATGTTGCATAACTTCCCATAATGAAATATTATTATTGGCTGCTGTTATAATGATTTTATCTAATGTAGTGTCGCCAATACCACGGGTTGGATAATTGATAATACGTTTTAATGCTTCTTCATCATTATGGTTAATGCATAAACGATAATAAGCGAGGAGGTCTTTAATTTCTTTTCGTTTGTAGAAGCTTAGCCCACCGTATATCCGGTAAGGAATGTTTTGTTTACGCAGCGCTTCTTCCATAGCACGACTTTGAGCATTAGTACGATACAATATGGCAAATTGGTTATTGTGTGCTTGGTTATTCATTTTAGTTTCAAAAATACCCTGGGCTATAATTTGACCTTCTTCGTTATCACTAAAAGCTCTTAGTACATCAATTTTTTCACCTTCTTCATTTGCTGTCCAGACTTCTTTTTTTAATTGCCCTTTATTCATAGCAATAACACTATTTGCTGCTTTTACTATGTTTTTTGTGCTGCGGTAATTTTGTTCCAACTTAAACACTTTCAAATCGGGGTAATCGTTTTTAAAATTTAAGATATTTTGGATGTTAGCACCTCTAAAGGCATAAATGCTTTGTGCATCATCGCCAACAACACAAATATTTTCATGCACCGCAGCCAGTTTTTTAACGATTACATATTGCGAAAAATTAGTATCCTGATACTCATCAACCATGATGTATTTAAATTTATGCTGGTATTTTAATAATACATCTGGAAAATCGCGAAAAAGTACATTGGTATTAAAAAGCAAATCATCAAAGTCCATGGCCGATGATTGAAACAAACGCTGTTGGTAAATCTTATAAATAGTTCCCAGTTCCGGTTTTACAGAATGTTTGTCTTCGCGCTGTATTTCTGCATTATTTTGATATGCTTTCCAAGAAATAAGATTGTTTTTTGCAGTTGAAATTCTACTGTAAACTAATGCTGGTTTATACTGTTTATCATCAAGACCTAATTCTTTTATAATTGACTTAATCAGGCTTTTTGAATCATCGGTATCATAAATGGTAAAATTAGAGGGGAAGCCTAATTTTTCAGACTCTATACGTAATATTTTGGCAAATACCGAATGAAAGGTTCCCATCCATAAATTTCGTGCCGAATTGCTCCCTACAATATGTTCAATCCGTTCTTTCATTTCTTTGGCAGCTTTATTGGTAAATGTAAGGGCCAAAATCTGGAAAGGATCTATTTTTTGGTCCATCAAATAGGCAATACGGTAGGTAATTACTTTTGTTTTTCCTGAGCCCGCTCCTGCAATAATCATCATAGGGCCGTTAATATGCACAGTAGCTTGTAGTTGAGGGGGGTTTAATGTATCTAAGAAATGCTGCACGATAGGGTTGCTTTACTTATAATAAAAGAACAAAATTAAGATTTGAAAAGCAATATACTTTAAAAGTTATTATTTAAAGTGTTCAAAAGTTTTTATCCTGTTTTTTTTCAAAGAATTAGTGATTTGATTCGTATATTTATTTCCTTATATTCTAATCCAGCGAATAATTATTAACTATCTTCAATAATCAGTTTTATTTCCTTAAAATTGCACACAACATACCTAAAGCAATTATGAATATTGAATTTAACAGAAATGAAGATACTAACCGTATGTTAGTTTCGGCAATGGAACGCAAGCTGGCAAAAATATATTTGGGCGGAGGTCAAAAGCGGATTGACAAAATGCATAAAGAGGGAAAAATGACTGCTCGCGAACGCATTGCTTTTTTAATTGATAAGGATACGGAAACAATAGAAATTGGCGCTTTTGCCGGAGATGACATGTATGCCGAGCATGGAGGTTGCCCGGGTGGTGGTGTTGTAATTGTTATGGGTTATGTGAGTAAAAGATTGTGCTTAATTGTAGCCAATGATGCTACTGTAAAGGCCGGAGCTTGGTTTCCTATTACCGGAAAGAAAAACCTACGTGCTCAGGAAATAGCTATGGAAAATAAAATTCCAATTATTTATTTGGTGGATAGTGCAGGGGTATATTTACCCATGCAAGATGAGATTTTTCCTGATAAAGAGCATTTTGGTCGAATTTTTCGCAATAATGCGATTATGAGCAGTATGGGTATCATTCAGATTGCAGCAATTATGGGGAGCTGTGTGGCCGGAGGGGCTTATTTGCCAATTATGAGTGATGAAGCCCTGATAGTGGATAAAACGGGAAGTATTTTCTTGGCCGGCTCCTATTTAGTAAAAGCGGCAATTGGTGAAAGTATTGACAATGAAACCCTAGGAGGGGCTACTACACATTGTGAAATAAGTGGTGTTACCGATTATAAGTGCGAAAATGATGCTGCCTGTTTAACACGTATTCGAAACATTATGGATAAGATAGGCAAGTTTAATGAAGCCGGATTTAATCGCGAAAAACCTGCCCTTCCTACAATGGATTCGAAAGAAATTTTTGGGATTTTACCCGACACACGGGACAAGCAATACGACATGCATGAGATTATTTACAGGTTGGTAGATTGCTCGGACTTTGAAGAATATAAACCTGCTTACGGTCAATCAATTATTTGCGGACTGGCACGAATAGATGGCTGGGCTGTAGGAATTGTTGCCAACCAACGCAAAGTAGTTAAGAGTAAAAAGGGAGAAATGCAGTTTGGCGGTGTTATTTATTCTGATAGCGCTGATAAAGCTGCCCGATTTATTATGAACTGCAATCAAAAGAAAATACCATTAGTGTTTTTGCAGGATGTTACCGGCTTTATGGTAGGCTCGCGTAGTGAGCACGGTGGTATAATTAAAGATGGTGCCAAGTTGGTTAATGCTATGAGTAACTCGGTAGTTCCAAAATTTACGGTAGTTATTGGCAATAGTTATGGAGCAGGAAATTATGCTATGTGCGGAAAGGCCTATGACCCCCGCCTTATTGTAGGTTGGCCAACCGCGCAGATTGCTGTTATGGGTGGTGCTCAAGCGGCAAAAGTACTGGTACAAATAGAGGTGGCAAATTTAAAATCGAAAGGTGAAGAGATAACTCCCGAAAAGGAGGCTGAATTGTTTAATAAAATAAAAGATCGATATGATAAGCAAACTTCTCCATACTATGCAGCTTCGCGTTTATGGATAGATGCCATAATAAATCCGGTTGATACACGAAAAGTAATTAGTATGGGAATAGAAGCAGCCAACCATGCCCCAATTGAAAAACGCTATAATGTTGGCGTTATTCAAACCTAAAATTTTGATTTTATTACGGGTAAATTACCTTTATTCAGCTTTGTTAATGTTGCTAATTGGTTTGTTTTGGCTGGCCAAATATACCCCTCCAAAAATTAAGGAAGCTGCAATTACTTTTACATAATCCAGTTGATCTTTTGCCATCATTATTGCAAAAAGAGCCGTTAGTACGGGCTGAATGTAAACATAGGATCCGGCTGTAGAGGCGCTGAGATTTTTTAAGGCGTACGTATTAAAAATATAGCCCAAATAAGTAGTTACAAAAACAACAAAAAACACTTCCCAATAGATAATCGTAGGCATGTTGTTCCAATGCACTGCATTGAGCTGGTTAAATCCCAATGGCAGTACGATAAAAAAACCTATTAAAAACACCCATTTAATAACGGTTATGGTATGATATTTTTGCATCAATGGTTTTACTAAAATTAAATATAAGCCCCATGAAATAGCATTGAGTAAAACCAGCAAATCGCCCCAGTTGGCTGTTCCCATTTGTTTTCCTTGTAAAGGATTTAGAATGAGAAAAACAGCACCTGCCAGTCCGGAAAAGATACCCAGTAAACGTATATTAGAAAAACTTTCTGACCTTGAAATGAGGCTCATGATCACAATTAAAACCGGGGTGCAAACCATCATTATAGAAGCATTGATAGGCGATGTAATACTTAACCCTTTAAAAAAAAGAAGTTGGTTTAATGCAACCCCAAAGAGGCCACATAAAAACAAACGAAGCCAATCTTGCTTGTCAATTTTTTCGTAGCGAAGAAATAAGGAACTTAACCAATATAAGAACATGGCAAATGCAGCCCGAATTAAAATAAAGCCTGATGATTGAATATAACCATTTAAGACATCCTTAGCTACAGAATAATTAATGCTGTAAATAACATTGGCGGAAAGCAAAGACAAATGTGCCCAGCTTGCTTTTTTCATAGAGATAAGAGTATGCTTTTATGGGTTAAATTCGCTAATTAAAGCACTTACATTGCTTTTAGAACTGCCAATAAATATTTTATTATTTATGATTACAACTGGCCTTTTTAAAAAGGTATATTCTTCGAGTATGTACTTTTTGTAATTTTCTTCGGTTAGTGAAAGCTTATTTAAGCCCATTGCCCTGTATTTTAATGCAACCTTACTGAATAATTGGTTATAAGAGCCAGCTAAAAGAGCCATTTCGTTTAGCTGTTCTTCAGTAATTTTTTCTTCTTTTATATTTTGCAGCACAACATCATTGGTAATATGGAGCTGAGCTATAATTTTTTGGCATGTGCTGCAACTTTTAAGATAATATATTTTTTTCATTGCTTAAATAGTGTCAAATAGGGAGAATGATAAAAGGTGCAAAAGTAAATTTGTTTACCTTGCAAACAAAAGAAAAACACTTTGACCGAGGTAACTAATCCCATACAAAACATAAAACTGTCACGCTTATTGCTGCCTATAATTATAGGGCTTGGAGTTGTTGGGTTTATGCTATTTAACAGCATCACTCCGGGGGCTTTTAATGGGATTCATTTTACAACTCAAAGTTGGGTGTGGTTGCTTTTGGCCATACTTATGATTGTATTACGTGATTTTGCCTACATGATTCGAATTCGAGTACTGTCCGATAATCAACTGAATTGGCATCAAAGCTTTCAAGTAATTTTACTTTGGGAATTTGCTTCAGCCGTTATTCCGCCAAGCCTTGGAGGAGGGTTTGCCGTAGCAATTTTCTTATTGAACAGAGAGAAAATAGATCTTGGTAAAAGCATTTCGGTAATCTTATTTTCATCGCTTTTGGATGGCATTTTTTTAGGTGTGATGGCGCCATTTGCATATTTTCTTTCGGGAGGAGCCTCTTTGTTTGAGAACTTGAATATTAAGTTGCCATCGTATTTAGCTTTAATTATCAATGAAAAAAGTATAGCTGCTGCTTTTTGGGGTGTTTATTTTGTGGTTTTATTTTATAAACTTATTGTGGCCTATGCTCTCTTTGTTGACGCCCATGCTGTTAAAAAACTGTTGGTATTTGTATTTCGACTTCCTGTATTGAAGCGTTTTGCCCTAAAAGCACAAACTACCGGAAATGAAATGATAACAGCCAGCAAAGAGCTTAAAGGGAAATCTTTTCGGTATTGGTTTAACTCGCTGCTTGCTACTTTTGTAAGTTGGAGTGCGCGTTTCCTGATTATCAATTTTATTATTGCAGCCTTTAGCCCTAATTATTTCAACCATATATTATTATATAGCAAACAAATTATTATTGGAATAATCAATATTATTAGCCCTACACCAGGAGGCAGTGGTTTGGCCGAGATTATGTTTTCACAATTTTTTAAGAGCGAACTACAAAACAATTTGGCTTTGGCTGCTGCACTTGCACTACTTTGGCGTCTTTTGAGTTATTACCCTTATATTTTAGCAGGTGTTATTATTTTACCTCGTTGGCTAAAAAGAGTCTATTCGTAGTTTAGTAAAAATCAACAGTTAGATGTTATATTTGCAACATTATTTTTTATTTTAAAAAACTATGCCATCTATTTCTTTTGATAACACGGAGGTAGCTTTTGCTTCTAAGACAGAAGCAGACTTAAACCGTTCTTATATGTTGTTTACACTGGTAAGCCGACCTTCGTGGGTTAAAATTGGGCGCATCATGACGCATACTGCACTAGGCTTGCACTTGCCTATTAAAAAGCTGATTAAAGCAACAATTTTTAAACAGTTTTGTGGTGGTGAGGATATTGCAGATTGTGAAAAAACAATTAACTCCTTGGCAACATACCGTATTGGTACTATTTTAGACTATAGTGTGGAGGGTAAAGATGCAGAGTCAGATTTTGACTATACAGCTAAAGAAATTATTGAAACGATTAAGCGTGCTAAAGGCGATAAGAATATTCCTTTTTGCGTGTTTAAGCCTACGGGTATGGCTCGCTTTGCACTACTTGAAAAGGTAACAGCAAAGGTTCAATTATCTGAAGTTGAAGGCCAAGAATGGGAGCGCGTTAAAAAGAGAGTGCATAGAGTCTGCAAACAAGCTGCAGATGCCGGTGTTCCTATATTTATTGATGCTGAAGAAACCTGGATACAACAGGCCATTGATGATATGACTACTGAGTTAATGATGGAATTTAATACATCCAAGGCTATCGTATATAATACTTTACAGTTGTATCGAAAAGATCGGGTTGATTTTCTGAAAAAAGCACACCAGCACGCAACAGAGAATAAATATCATTTAGGGCTCAAGTTGGTTCGAGGAGCTTATATGGAAAAAGAACGTGAACGAGCTGCTGCGATGAACTACCCGGACCCCATTCATCTCTCAAAAGAAGATTGTGATGCCCATTATGACAAGGCTCTTGATTACTGTGTACAGCATATTCAAAATATAGCAATTTGTGCTGGCACTCATAATGAAAAAAGTTCTATGCACTTGGTAACACTTATAAAAGAGCATAAAGTAGCTCTTAACGACTCAAGGATTTATTTTTCACAGCTTTTAGGTATGAGTGATCATATATCTTATAACTTATCTGCTGCCGGATATAATGTGGTAAAATATGTTCCATATGGGCCGGTAAAAAATGTTTTACCTTATCTAATTCGAAGGGCCGAGGAAAACACTTCGGTAAAAGGACAAACAGGGCGCGAATTAAGCTTGATTATTAAAGAGAAGCAAAGAAGAAAGAAAAGCTATTAAAAAGTTTCGTTTAATTATTTCATATGATAAAGTTTGAAAGGTTTACATTAGCTAACGGATTAAAAGTTATTCACCATTACGATGCTTCTACACCGTTGGTGTGTATGAATATATTATATGACGTTGGGGCACGAGATGAACACCCTGAACATACTGGATTTGCACATCTTTTTGAGCATCTTATGTTTGGCGGGTCGGTAAACATACCGAACTATGATGAGCCTTTACAGATTGCCGGAGGCGAGAATAATGCCTTTACCAATAATGATATTACCAATTACTATCTGACACTACCTGCAGAAAATGCCGAAACAGCATTTTGGCTTGAAAGTGATCGTATGCTTAGCTTAGCATTTACGCCTAAAAGCCTTGAAGTGCAGCGTCAGGTTGTTATTGAAGAATTTAAACAGCGTTATCTGAATCAGCCTTATGGCGATGTGTGGTTACTGCTGAAACCATTAGCTTATAAAGTGCATCCTTACCGCTGGAATACTATCGGAAAAGAGATTGCACATATAGAACAAGCTACCATGGAGCAAGTAAAAGATTTTTTTAAAAAATTCTATCATCCTTCAAATGCTATTATGGTGGTAGCCGGAAATATAGAATTTGAACAGGTAAAACGGTGGTCAGAAAAGTGGTTTGGCAACATTCCTGATCAGGAAAAAATACCACGAAATTTACCCGTTGAGCCCAAACAAACAGAGACAAGAAGACAGACCGTAGAACGCCCCGTTCCGGCCGACAGTATTTATAAAGCATGGCATATTGGAAAACGTACCGATAAAAATTATTTACATTTTGATTTGATTTCGGATGTGCTGAGTAATGGGAAATCGTCAAGGTTATATTTGTCCTTAGTAAAAGAAAAGAAGATGTTTACCGAAATTAATGCTTATGTAAGTGGTGATATTGATGAAGGTTTGTTTATAGTATCAGGAAAATTAAGTAAGGGAACAAAAATTGAAGATGCAGAGCAGGAAATAAACGAGGCTGTTTATAGGTTTACCAAAGAGCTGTTAGAAGAGAATGAGCTTCAAAAGGTGAAAAATAAGGTAGAAAGTATTCTTAGTTTTTCAAATGTAAATATTTTAAATAAAGCCATGCACTTGGCTTATTACGAGTTGCTGGGTGATGCCGAAGGGTTGAATAAAGAAGAAGAAAACTATGCTGCAATTACAGCTCAGGAGGTTTTGACATCAGCCCAAAAGTATTTTCTAGAAAGCAATTCTGTGACCCTTTATTACTTGGGTAAGGAAACCCCCCAAACAGCTTAATTATTATAGCCATGACACTAAACAGAATTACTCCACCTACCATAGCCGATAACTTTAGCTTTCCTGAAATAGAACCCCAAAAATACTTGCTTGAAAACAATTTACCTCTTTTTGTTATTGATTCAGGTTCGCAAGATCTTTGTAAAGTAGAGTTAATTTTTGATGCTGGAAATTATTTTGAACAAGAACCATTAATAGCAACTGCCGTAAATAGTTTGCTGCGAGAAGGGACGACTACCCGTTCAGCACAGCAAATTGCAGAGCAATTAGATTTTTACGGAGCTTTTTTAGAAACATCAATTAGAAAGGATAAGGCTTCTGTTATATTGTACAGCCTTAATAAGCATTTGCACCAAACCATTCCTGTTATGATGGAGGTGGTTCAGCAGGCTATATTTCCAGAAAAAGAAGTAACACTTTATAAAACGAATCAGAGACAAAAATTTTTGATAAACCAGCAAAAAGTTGACTTTATTGCTCGAAATCAATTTAATCATTTGTTATTTCAGGGAAGTCGCTATGGGAAATTGATAGAAATTTCAGACTTTGATGGTCTTACAAGAGAGAAATTACAAGCATTTTTTGCTGAACGATATGCAGGACATGCAACTTATATGGTACTTTCAGGAAAGATAACTCCCCAAGTATTAAATTTACTACAAGAATGTGCAGCACAAATGCCCCAAAGCCCAGAAAGAGTAAGCCATTCCTATAATTGCAACATGATGGGGCGACAGGAACAATTTTATGAAAAACCGGACGCCTTACAGAGTGCCATACGAATAGGACGAAGACTTTTTAATAAAACCCATCCCGATTATTTTGGCATGAAAGTGCTGAATACTGTTTTAGGAGGATATTTTGGAAGTCGCTTAATGAGCAATATCCGAGAAGATAAAGGATATACCTATGGTATTGGTTCCGGAGTATCTTCTATGCTTTATGACGGGGCCTTTTATATTAGCACAGAAGTGGGGGTGGATGTTACCCAACCAACATTAATAGAAATTTATAAGGAGTTAGAACTTTTACAACAAGAACTCATTTCTCAACAAGAGCTTACTTTAGTAAAAAATTATTTGTTGGGAGCTTTTTTAAGGAGTGTTGACGGTCCTTTTGCCATATCAGAAAAATTTACAGCTATTTATGAATATGGGTTAGCTAACAAATATTATAAGGATTACGTAAACTATTTGAAACAAGTTAAATCTGAAGAATTACGGCAATTGGCACAAAAATATTGGAACAAAAATGATTTAAGCCAATTGGTGGTTGGGAAAATTTAAGCAGGTTTATATAGCAGTTTTTTTGAATTTTATTTTTACTTTTGTTGGTCTATATCCGAAAATGAAAAAAATATTTCTATTTACTTTAGCCTTGGTTGCTATTTTTTCTCTTAGGGGAATTGCACAACCCATGTCGGCTCCCGGATTGAATACTATTCGTGTAATTGATGGCACTACTGTTGAGCTTTGCTGGGTAACGCCCTCATTGAACGGAAATACGTTTAATGAATTTCAGGTGTATTACTCTAACAATCCGGCAGGAACATTTGCTTTGGTACAAACGGTTAATACATTAACTAACACAACAACCATAACAGCCTTGCCTCCCGCTAATACATCACGTTATTTTTATGTAATTACCAAGTTTAACAGCAACCAGTTTTCTGCTAATTCCGATACGATCAGATCAATAAATTTAAGTGTTATTCAAGGTACAAGCGGGCATATTGAACTAAATTGGAATGCAATCCATACACCTCCTTTTCCTACTACGGAAGGGACTTATAGGGTATATCGAAGAGTTCCTCCGGCAGCCGGATTTACCCAAATTAGCAATAGTGTTACAACAACATCGTATATTGATAGTACCATTTGGCATCCCGTTTGTCACGAAAATATTGATTATCGTATTGAACAAGGTGATTTAACAGGTAATTGTATATCGGTTAGTAACGAACAAACTGTAGCCTTTAACAATGCTATACCTTTACCACCAACTCTCAAAACAGTTACTGTTACAAATATACCTCCATTACAAGATGTATCATTGACTTGGAACATAAGCCCTTCATTAGATGTGAAAGGGTACTATATCTATCAATTAAACAACTTAGGTAGTCCTGTTCAAGTAGCTGATATTCCCGGACGTTTGTCAATTACAGCAACATTGACATCAGTAGAAGGCTCATTCCCTAACTCCACCTCTGAAACCTACCGAGTGGCTGCTTACGACAGCTGTGGAAATACAAGTTCGCCAAGCTTGTTTCACCATACTATTTTTGTTCAAAGTGAGTTAGATGAATGTAATGGGATTATGGAATTAACTTGGAACAAATACACCAATTGGCCACAGGGCGTTGGGTCCTATGAGGTTTATGTAAGCCAAAACGGAAGTCCTTTTGCTTTGTTGGCAACGGTAGGGTCGGGAGATAGTACCTACCAACATTTTCCTCTCATACAGTCTACACTTTATACATATAAGATTAAAGCTATTGATGCCACTGGATTTATGTTTTCAGAGTCAAACTATACTGAAATGGTGGCTAATGTTCCGGTACGGCCTGCTTTTCTTTATTTTAAATATGCTACTGTTGTGAATAACCGTAAGGCTGATTTGATGCTTTACCACGATACTGCTGCTGATGTTACCGAATATAAGTTATTACGTTCTGACAACTTAGGCGACACTTTTGACACTTTAGCAACACTTCCTTTTGATCCGGTATCTCCATACATTACTTATTCAGACACAACCAAATGTCTTACTTATGCTCGGAGTTATGTTTACCGGGCGGTGGCCTACGATTTATGTGGGCAGCCGGTGTATAACTCTAACAATGTTGCTAAAACTATTTTCTTACGTGCAGCTACCGAGTTGAACATGTCAAATGCCATAACATGGTCTGATTACGAGAGTTGGAATGGTGCTGTTAGGTCTTATAAGGTTTTTAGAGGGTTTCAAGGGGTGTTTAGTGATATTCCTGCAGCCACTATTCCTTACGGTGAAAATACATATATTGATGATATTGCAAGCAGAATATCCAAGGATGGAGAATATTGCTACTATGTACAAGCCTATCAGGGATTAGACACACTTAGCTTTTTTGCTGACAGCAGCCGTTCAAATAAGGTTTGTATAAAGCAAATGAAAACTTTTTATATGCCTAATGCTTTTCAACCCGATGGCGTTAATAAGGTATTTAAACCAGCAAACACATTCTTAAACGTTAACAACTACCGATTCCAAATTTACAATAAGTGGGGTGAGCGTATATTCGAAACTATTGAACCCACTACCGGTTGGGACGGAACAGTTAATGGAAATGAAGCTAGAATGGACGTTTACATTTACAATATTACGTTCCAAGATGAAAATTTTGAGACCAAAGAATTTCGAGGGACAGTAACATTGCTTCGATAGCCTAATAAAAATTACTTCCTTCTCTTACTTTTTTCTTTAACAGGGTGCTGGGGCGATATCGGTCATCGCCATACCATTCATACATTTCGGTTAATTTCTCTAGTATGTTATTTAACCCTATTTCATCAGCCCATTTCAGTAAACCTAGCTTGTAGTTTACACCTTTAACCATGGCCATATCTAAATCGTCACGACTTCCAATTTGTAAAAATAAGGCTTCAGCAGCTTCATTAATCAACATTGCCATTATTCGCATAAATATTTGCTGCGTTAATGATTCATCAGTATTGGGTGTGTAGTTTTCAGGGTATTGATAATTATAATAACCTTTTCCTGTTTTTCGACCATACAAACCCGATTCGAATAATCTTTTTTGAGTTAGAGAAGGGCGGTAGCGGGCATCATAAAAAAATTGATGCCATACTGTTTCAGTAACTCTATAATTAACATCATTCCCAATAAAATCCATAAGCTCAAAAGGACCCATTTTAAAGCTACCATGAGTTTTCATAGCGTAATCTATAGTTGCAAAGTCGGCTAGGCCTTCTTCATAAATTTTTATTGCTTCGCCATAAAAAGGGCGGGCCAAACGATTTACAATAAACCCCGGTGTATCTTTAGCTTTTACTGTGGTTTTTTGCCATGATGTAATAATTTCACGGCTTTCTAAAAACGTATCCTCAGAAGTGGTTAATGCCGGAATAATTTCAACCAAAGGCATAAGAATAGGCGGATTAAAAAAGTGAATTCCAATAACACGCTCTTTTTTGCTACAAGCAGCTGCTATGGAGGCAATAGACAAGGATGAGGTATTGCTGGCTAAAATACATTCAGGATTAACGATTTGCTCCATTCGAGTAAATAAATCTTTTTTAATATTCAAATCTTCAACAATGGCTTCAATAATCAAGTCGCAAGCTCTAAACTCATGTAAATCCTGACAAAGAGAAACTGCTTGTAGCGTAATTTCTTTTTGGGTTAAACTGATTTTATTTTTTTCAACCAACTTTTGTAAGGAATGTTCCATTTCGGCCATTGCTTTAGGAAGCATAGCCGGTTGTGCGTCATATAAAAATACCCGATTACCACAACTTGCAGCCACTTGTGCAATTCCTGAACCCATAGCTCCAGCGCCAACGATACCAATTGTCTTACTCATAATAGTTTTCTTTTCTTGAAACTGCAAATTAACTGAATAGTTTATAATTTTAAGAGCAATTTAATAATTTTGAGCCAAGACATTCATTCAGAAAGTAAAAAAACAAGAGACTTTCAACAAAGGTATTTTACAGCTCTGAACATTTCATTACTTTTGTGCCTTATATGAATTGGTTTTTTCACATTGGGCGTTATTATATAATGATGGTACGGGTTTTTAGTAAACCTGAGAAATGGAGTATTTATCGTAATCAGTTTGTAAAAGAGATTGATAATTTGGGTATTGGCTCATTAGGCATAGTACTTATTATTTCTGTTTTTATGGGTGCTGTAATAACCATTCAGTCGGCTTTTGGTTTTGAAAGCCCATGGATTCCTTTGTATGCTGTTGGAGTTGCCTCGCGCGATTCTATTATTCTTGAATTTTCGCCAACAATTGTAAGTCTTATATTAGCCGGGAAAGTTGGCTCAAACATTGCTTCTGAAATTGGGACAATGAAAGTAACTGAACAAATAGATGCTTTAGAAATTATGGGAATAAATTCAAAAGCGTACTTGATTTTACCCAAAATAGTAGCAGCCGTGTTTATAAATCCCTTCTTAATTGTAATTAGTATGTTTTTGTCATTATTGGGTGGACTAATAGGAGGAACAATGACAGGAGCTGTTACTTCCTATCAATTTATTTATGGTATTCAATACGATTTTAGGCCCTATAATGTAACCTATGCTCTTATTAAAACCTTGTTTTTTGCTTTTATTATTACCTCAGTAAGTGCTTATCATGGCTACTATACACAAGGAGGTGCACTAGAGGTAGGTAAAAGTAGTACTAATGCCGTTGTTTACAGCAGTATTGTAATTTTATTGTTTAACTTCATTTTAACGCAAATTTTATTGTCGTGATTGAGGTTAAGAATATATATAAATCTTTCAATGGTAAATCTGTTTTAAAGGACATTAATGTAACTTTTGAAAAAGGGAAAACCAATTTAATAATTGGTGAAAGCGGTTCTGGGAAAACAGTACTTTTAAAAACAATGGTTGGTTTATTTCATCCCGACAGCGGTTCTGTTATATATGAAGGACGTAACTTTAGCAATATGAAGTTTGAAGAGCGTAAGGAAATACGTAAGGAAATTGGTATGTTGTTTCAGGGCGGAGCACTTTTTGATTCTTTGACGGTAGAAGAAAATGTGATGTTCCCATTAGGCATGTTTACCAATATGACATTAGCCGAACAAAAAGATAGAGCTGATTTTTGCTTAGAGAGGGTAAACTTACAAACAGCACATAAATTATTTCCGGCCGAGATTAGTGGAGGAATGAAAAAACGAGTAGCCATAGCCCGTGCTATTGCAGCTAGTCCCAAGTACTTGTTTTGCGATGAACCCAATTCGGGGTTAGATCCCAAAACATCTATTTTAATAGATAACTTAATTTACGAACTAACCGAAGAGCTAAATATAACTACAGTTGTTATTACCCATGATATGAACTCGGTAATGGAAATAGGTGATAATATTTCTTTTTTATACAAAGGTGAGATAAACTGGCAGGGCCATCGCGAAGAAATAATGCGCACCGACAGTGTGGAACTCAATAATTTTGTATATGCCTCAGAGTTTATGAAAAAACTCAAACAAAGTTTAAGCCATCATGGCTATTAGTGCACAATATGTATGCGCTGGGTATAAATTTTTGAACCACAGCTAATAATTACTTGATACAATCCTTGTGCTAAAGCACCACAATCAAGTTCAGAACGATAAATACCTAAGGTTTGAGGTAAATCTGCAAAAGTATAGACTTGCTTCCCTTGTATATCACATAGCGTAATTTGAATCTTCTCGTTCAAGCCATCATCATTTACTTCAACATGCAATAACTTATCGGCAGGGTTGGGAAACACCTTGAGCACTTCTAAATTTCCTTTTGCCGAAAGAATACCCATAGATGTATTATAAACTTCTGCGCGCGGAATTACCACCCAATTCTGTCCGGCTAAATATCCCCCACCTACAAGTTGAATATCAGAGTTTCTGGCAATTGATGAAATGAAAGGTGGATAGCGAAGGAACGAGTTTTTATAATTGCTTTGTTGTGCACTATAGCCTCCCATTGCTGAAGGAACATAGCCCGCAGCTAAGCCAAAAGTATCGGTTTTATTATGATTTAAATAACGAAAAACAGCTCCTAATTTTTCACCAGCTGTAGTATTGTAGCCTACATAAAAGCGCATAAAATAAAAGGAATTAATGCCGTTACTCCATGTGTTTCCTGGAGAAAGCCCGGTGCTGGTAATGACACTATCTGCCCATACCATATTTGAAGATATAGTATTGTCTGTATTAAGTGTGTTAAGCTGTGCAATTATAGTATCGGCTACACCCGAGTTGTTTTCGTGAGCTATAAATACCAGTAAGGAATCGTAACGTAACAAAACATCATTGGGGTACTCACTGCTAAAGCCCAAATCTTCAGCATCAACAATAGTTGAGGCATAATTTGCATAATCATAATACCCGCAAATATTATCAAAGGCAACACCTATATAATTTACAGAGGAATCAATACCTGTATAATAACTATTCAGGCTCCAACGTGTGCTTGTTGGGTCTCCGTTTAAGTAAGAGTAATCAATATATAGGTTTGTACTGGCACGGCTGCTCGTGTTTAAATTTGATGGTTGCGGTGCTTGAGTTCTTATAGGACCTATATTTATTTGTGCCTTGGTGGAGGTTAATCCTAATGTTAGAAACAATATTGTAAATATTTTTTTCATAAGAATTTAAGTTTCAGCAAATATAAAAGAAAGAGGGGCTTCTTATAAGCCCCTCTTTTTAGAAAAAAATAGTAAATCAATTAGTGTTGTACAACAAATCTTTTGCTAATTGAAGCATCGTTAGCATAGAAAGTATAGGTATATACTCCATTTTTTAACTGATCAGTTCCCAAATTTAACATGTGTTCACCGGCTTGTTGATTTGAAATTTGATTTTCATAAACAACTTTACCAATAATATCTGTAACTACAACAGATACATTACTAGTTGTTCCAAGCTGATAACGAATTTGAGTTACTTCGCTTGATGGATTTGGATAAGAATCTAAAATTCTAAATCCATTTTTAGAGTTTTCATTAAATCCGTTTACACCTGTTCCAACAGTTACATAAGCCCAAATACCCCAATTTTGTGCTTCAAACCATCCACTGGAGCCAACAGGAGAACCATAGCCAATGTTAGAGTTTGGAGTTACATTCGGTATCATTGGAGGGTATCTCATGTATGAAGTTCTGTATTCACTTTTTGCTGCTTTGTTTGGGTCACTAGGGTCTTTCATGTAACCTGCCAAAACGCCAAGAGTGTCAGTTTTAGATGCATCAACATAATTAAATATAACTCCAATTTGTGTACCCGGGGCAGCACCCATAAAATCGGGTTGAGGTGTATAAGATAAAATGACAGCTGCGCCATTCCCTAACCAATTACCTCCAGAGCTTAAGGATACATTTGAACTGTCCTTTCCTTCCCAATATACCATAGCAGGAGTTCCGTTAGCAGAAGCAGGAGCTTTTCCAGTTAACTTAACTATTTGCATGTTAAAGTAATCATAATTCCCACTGTTGTTTTCATGTGTAATTTGAACGAAAATAGTATCAACTCTAATTCCGATATTTGATGGATATGCCGTTGCGTAACCAAAGGTAGTAGAGTCAACTAATGAACTGCTAGGGTCACTAGGATCAGTAAATCCGGCAACTTTATTCAATGAAAGTCCTACAAAATTAATACCGGTATCAGCAGCAGTGTACAAAGAATTATACCTCCAAACATAAAAACCATCATCGTAATTAGCTGTACTATGATCCATATAGAATGGCCAGTCTTGACGTGAAACATTTTGTGCATTGTGTTTTCTCTGATTCAGCACTTCGTTGGCGTCCATTTTGTAACGGTCACCCGGCTTGGTAGTAAGGCTTTGTGCCTGTGCACCCAAGGCAACAACCGTTGTTAATGCTAATAAGTAGATTTTTTTCATTTTATTTTTAAATTGAATTATGGATAATTAATTTCTCTTTCTTTTTTGAAGAGTAGGGCAAATATAAAAAAATAAACAATTAAAAAAACAGTACCCATTTGGGTTCATTATATAAAATAGACCTATCTGAATTTAGTCTCTGTTAAAATGAAAAAAGCAGCGATTAAGCTGCTTTCTTCATTTATCCTTTCAGGGCTTCTGCGCCCCCAACAATTTCTAATATTTCATTGGTAATAGCGGCCTGTCGAGCTTTATTATAACTTAAGCGCAAGTCGCGAATAAGAGCCCCGGCATTATCGGTAGCCTTATGCATAGCGGTCATTCGGGCACCATGTTCAGAGGCATGAGAGTCAAGCAAAGTTTTATAAAACTGTATTTTTAATGATTTAGGAATTAAATCCAGTACAATAGATTCTTTATTAGGCTCAAAAATATAGTCAATACCTTGTTTTTGTTTATTTGCAGTTGTAGCAGGTGGAATTACAGGTAAAAATTGCTCCGTAACTACTTCTTGTACTGCAGCATTTTTAAACTTATTGTAAATTATTTCAACTCTATCAAACTGCTTATCAACAAAAGATTTCATAACCATTTCGGCAACAGGCGACACATTGTCAAAAGTAAGTTGATCGTACAGTTCGTTTAAGCGCTTTGGCAAGTCGGTTCCAACTATTCGATATTCTGATTTTCGGAAGAAATCATTGGCCTTTTTACCAATGCACAAAACACTAATTTTGCAATTTTTGTAATCGTTTTTAGCCAAGTAGTTTACACGTTTTATCACATTCATATTAAATGCACCACATAATCCTCTATTTGAAGAAACAACTACTAATAATACATTTTTAACTTCTAAAGATTGGGCGTATTTTCCACCTTCATCAGCACCAACACTATTACTTACATTTTGCAGTATTTCTTGTAACTTGTTGGCATAGGGTCTCATTTGCAATATTGCATCTTGTGCCCTTCGTAGTTTGGCAGCCGAAACCATTTTCATGGCTTTGGTAATTTGCTGGGTAGAGCTTACTGAGGTTATTCGGTTTCGTACTTCTTTTAAATTGGCCATTTTGTTTATACTTTCAGGTTAAAGATTTTGGACTTCTACCGCTTAATTTTCAATCAGGCTTTAAATCTTTTTGACAATTCTTTAGCTTCTGTATCTAGTACATTGGTAAGTTCGTCTGTGAATTTACCTGCTTTTAAATCGTTCAGTACATTTTTATGTTTGGCTTCTAGAATACTTAAGAAATCGGCTTCAAATTCTTTTACTTTATTTACGGGAACATCTCTCAACAAGCCTTTTACTCCGGCATAAATAATAGCAATTTGTTGTTCAACACGAAAAGGAGAGTATTGGCCTTGTTTTAGTATTTCTACATTTCGTGTTCCTTTATCTAACACCGCTTTAGTAGCAGCATCAAGGTCTGAACCAAATTTGGCAAATGCTTCTAATTCACGGAACTGGGCTTGGTCGAGCTTTAAGGTACCAGCAACTTTTTTCATTGATTTAATTTGGGCATTACCACCAACTCGAGAAACCGAGATACCTACGTTAATTGCAGGACGAACCCCGGAGTTAAATAAATTGGATTCTAAAAATATTTGCCCATCGGTAATAGAAATTACGTTAGTAGGAATATAGGCAGAAACGTCACCGGCCTGAGTTTCAATAATGGGTAGTGCTGTTAATGAGCCACCGCCTTTTACAATGCCTTTTATTGATTCCGGTAAATCGTTCATATTTTTAGCAATATCATCAGAGGCATTAATTTTTGCTGCTCTCTCAAGAAGGCGGCTGTGTAAGTAAAACACGTCACCTGGATAAGCTTCACGGCCTGGAGGTCTGCGTAATAATAAGGACACCTCACGATAGGCAACAGCCTGTTTCGATAAGTCATCATAGATAATTAAAGCCGGACGACCGGAGTCTCTAAAATATTCACCAATAGCAGCACCAGCAAAAGGAGCATAAAACTGCATTGGAGCCGGATCAGAAGCAGTAGCCGAAACAATTACGGTATATGGCATAGCCCCTCTTTCTTCGAGCACACGAAGTACGTTAGCAACTGTAGAACCTTTTTGTCCTACGGCCACATAAATACAATACACCGGTTGGCCGGCTTCGTAAAATTCTTTTTGGTTAATGATCGTATCAATAGCCACCGCTGTTTTTCCGGTTTGACGGTCGCCAATTATTAACTCACGTTGTCCACGACCAATAGGAATCATAGCATCTATAGCTTTAATTCCGGTTTGCAAAGGCTCATTTACAGGCTGACGGTAAATTACCCCCGGTGCTTTTCTTTCTATTGGCATTTCATATGTTTGACCCGTAATGGCACCTTTACCATCAATTGGATTTCCTAAAGTATCAACCACACGACCTAACATACCTTCCCCAACATTAATAGAAGCAATTCTGCGTGTGCGTTTTACTACAGCCCCTTCTTTAATGCCTTCGGAAGAGCCCAGTAATACTGCTCCAACATTATCTTCTTCAAGGTTTAGAGCAATGCCCTTAAGTCCGGTTTCAAACTCAATTAACTCTCCTGACTG
Organism: Bacteroidota bacterium; assembly: GCA_963169745.1. GTDB lineage: Bacteria > Bacteroidota > Bacteroidia > UBA4408 > UBA4408 > CAIKXD01. Next base: position 9,953 of record CAUJCU010000020.1, on the reverse strand, counting down.
CACATTTGATAAGCCATAAATACGTGCAATACCATCACCTACCTGCAATACAGTTCCTACTTCTTGTAGTTCTGTTTCGGTACGATAACCTGCTAATTGTTGTCTTAAAATTACAGATATTTCTGCTGATTTTACTTCTGCCATGGTGTTTTATTATTGAATTCTTTGTGTTAGTTGTTGTTTAACTTTTGTCAGTTGTGATGATACACTATTGTCAATTTGTGTATCACCATATCTTAAAATAAATCCTCCAAGGATATTTTCGTTAATACTTTCGTTTAAAATAACTTCATTTCGAGTGGCTTTTTTAACCAGTTCTGTAATCTCTTTACGCTCACTATCACTTAATTTAACGGCCGAACTTACAAATACTCTTATAATTTGCTTATGCTTGTCATACAGTTCCTTGAAACTAAAGCATATATCCTCGAGCATACCCTCTCTACGGTTGTCAATAAGTAAATAAAGATACAGGAGCGTGTTTTGATCAATAGACTTTTCAAAAATACTTTTAAATATTTCTTTTTTTATTGAAGGTTTAATTACCGGACTCCCCAACATAACCCTGAAATCACGGCTCTGACAAACTTCTTCAATAAAGTCAGTATCGGTTTTTATTTTCTCCAAAGCAGTATCATTAGCAGCTATGCCAAAAAGTGCCTGAGCGTATCTTTTAGAAATTTTATTTCCTTTCATGTGGAGCCTAATTGGGCAGTGAACTAATTCAATTTGATATCTTTTATAAGCGTATCTACCAACGCTTTCTGACTTTCATCTTTAGATAAATCTTTACGTAGTATTTTTTCGGCAATCTCTACCGACATTAAGGCTACCTGACTTTTTAATTCGTTAATAGCCGCCATTTTCTCATTGGCAATACTGTTCTGCGCTTCAGCAATAATTCTTTGAGATTCTTTTTGAGCGGCTGCCTTGGCATCATTAATTATGGTTTCTTTAATCTCGCGAGCCTCTTTCAGCATTTTGTCTTTTTCTAATCGGGCTTCTGCTAATAACTTTTCATTGTTATTTTGTAATTGCAGTATTTCTTCTTTAGCTTTTTCGGCTGCATTAAGGGCGCTTTCAATTGAGTCTTCTCTTTCATGAATCATTTTTAGAATAGGTCCCCATGCAAATTTTTTCATCAAGAAAAATACAATCAAAAAGGTTACTGACATCCAAAAGATCAGACCAAATTCCGGTTTAACTAAATTCATTTTATTTGGTGTTAAATGTTATAAATTTCTTTTAAAACCTGACATAGCAGGCAATCCCTACCATGTCAGGTTAATTTTTGTAATAGATTACTTGGTTAATACAACCAATAAACCAATTACCATGGCAAAGAATGCTGCACCTTCAACAAGAGCAGCAGTCAAAATCATGTTAGCACGGATGTCGTTACCGGCTTCAGGCTGACGAGCGATAGACTCTAATGCACTGCCACCGATACGGCCAATACCTAATCCGGCAGCTAAAGCAGCCAAACCAGCTCCTAAAGCAGCAATTCCATAGCCTAAACCAATGTTGTCGGCTGCTGCTTGTAATAAAATGTTTGATAACATAATTAATTAATTTGAGGGTTAAAAAATGCCCGATACACGGGAATATTGTTGATTTATATTATTTATTAATAATTAATGTGCATGTGCTTCTTCGTGATGATGAGGTTCTTCAACAGCAGCACCTAAATATACTGCACTTAGTAAGGTGAATACATAAGCTTGTATAAAAGCTACCAATAACTCCAAAAACATCATAAATACAGTAAATGCAGTTGAAAACAAGGAAAAACCAAAACCAGCTCCAGGGTGCATTTCTCCAAAAATGAATATTAAACAAAAGAAAGACAAAGCAATGATATGACCTGCTGTAATATTAGCAAACAAACGCACCATTAAAACAAAGGGTCTTAAGAAAAAGCCAAGTATTTCAATAGGTGTAAGAATAATTAAAACCCATGATGGCACTCCCGGCATGGCAAAAATATGATGCCAATAGTGTCGGTTGGCACTAATGGTGGTTAATATAAGTGTGAAACAAGCTAAAGTAAGCGTAACTGAAATACTTCCTGTTAGGTTAGCTCCTCCCGGAATGATGGGAATTAAACCAAACAAGTTATTTATTAAAATAAAGAAAAAAATGGTCAGTAAATAAGGCATAAACCTTTTGTAGTGTTTTTCACCAATACTGGCTTTGGCAACATCATCACGAATAAAAAGAATGATAGGCTCAACAAAAGATTGCAGACCTTTGGGGGCTTTACCGGGGTTGTTGGTGTACTTTTTAGCAATAGAAATAAAAGCCCAACATAAAAGTATAACAGTAACAAATATTGCAGCTACATTTTTAGTAATGGAAATATCGTATAGGCTGGCAGTTAGTTCTTCATTTGCACTACCATCGTCATTTACAGCTATAACTTTATTGTCTATTAGCTTATAGGTAAGGTTCGTTTTTTCAGAATGATAGGCTGCATGGCCATGCTCAAACTTAGAACTTAAAAAAACATCAAGCCCGGCTTGGGAATAAATAATTATGGGCAAAGGAATTGAGAAATGCCCAGCAATATGCCAGTCATGAGCATCGCCAACGTGCTCTAAAATTAATTTTCCGGCATTAAATTTTTCTTCAATCTGAGCTTGATGGCTTTCCTCTTCGTGGGCGAAAACCACCTTTTGACTCATTCCTAAAAAAACAATTAGGAATAAATTCAAAAATAGGGTCAAATGGCTGATTTTACTATGCATTTCGATAAATTTCGATACTTTTTTTTTAATTCGGGCGCAAAGTTACACTAATTTTAAAAATCAAGAAATTTATTATAAACAATTCTCGTTATAATTTTAATATGCTGAAAAATAATTAGATAGGTGGCGTTTTAAACAGTTGCTTAATAAACCCCAAGAGCAAATAAATAGTTATCAGAATCTTAATTCTGTTCGACTTAAATACTTATTTTCGCCCCCAGCTTAGGTTACATACATTTTAAGTGCAATTTTTTGTTAATTTTTATTGATTGTGAAAAACAGAACTGCTGTTTTATGTGTAAATATTGGAACTCCTGATTCTCATAAAGTATCAGATGTACGAAAATATTTGTTTGAATTTTTAAATGATCCACGAGTAATGGATATTCCAAAATTGCTACGATGGTTTCTGGTAAATGTAATTATCGTGCCTTTTCGAGCACGAAAATCAGCCCTCATTTATAAGCAACTATGGACAGACAAAGGCTCTCCCTTGATGCTTCATGGCCAAGATTTAGTGCAAAAACTCCAACAACAATTAAACAATAATGCAGATGTTTACTTGGCTATGCGTTATCAAAAGCCATCAATTCCTTTTGTTTTAAATCAAATCAAGAAAAAAAATTACAATAAGATTATTGTGCTGCCTTTGTACCCACAATATGCTTCATCAACGTCCGGATCAACTATACAAAAAATTATGGAACACACCGCTTTGTGGTATGTCATTCCGGAAATAACAATTATCAGCCAATATTACTTAAATACGGGGTATCTAAATGCATTTGCCGAAATTGGGAGGGAACATCTTAAACAAGAATATGATCACATTCTGTTTAGTTACCACGGGTTACCCACACGGCAGGTTACAGCCGTTCACCAAAACGGAAACTGCACAAATAACTACTGTAAAGATAGAATTACTGAAGAAAATATTTTTTGTTATCAGGCAGCTTGCTATGAAACTACTAGGCAAATAGCGGCTCGATTAAAAATTTCAACAAATCAATATTCCATAGCTTTTCAATCACGTTTGGATAAGAATTGGTTAGAGCCTTTTAGCGATAAAGTGGTTGCTGATTTGGCAAAAAATGGGATAAAGAGATTACTCGTTTTTAGTCCTGCATTTACATCAGATTGTCTTGAAACAATTGTAGAAATTGGAATTGAGTATAAAGAGATTTTTGAAAAGTATGGTGGAGAACACCTGCAATTGGTTGAAAGCTTAAACACCCATCCGCTTTGGTTAAAAGCATTAGAAGAAATGATTCAGGAACGACTTTAGCCATTAAGACAACTTAACCCCTATAGAAAAAAGTTACGACAACTAATTTGTTTGCTTTTCATTTACTTTGCAAAACTAATGGCAATTATGACTTTATTCTCGCTTTCGCTTGATTATTCCGATTTGAGACTCCGAATGCTTGGACTGGCGCAAAATTTTGAAACCTGTTTTTTTTATGACAGCAATGCAGAAGTACAGCATTTTTTACCGATACAGTATCATAGCTATGATTTTATTATGGCTTTGGGATGTAAAACCCACGTTAAATGTAATAAAGGAAGCGTTTTTGAAGACGTAACAACGTATCAAAATAAACACCGCACTTGGCTTTTTGGTTTCTTGGCTTATGATTTGAAAAATGAAACGGAGGTACTTACTTCAGAAAATACAGATTTTTTAGAACTGCCGGACTTTTGTTTTATAGAGCCTGAAGTAGTGATTACTGTGAAGCTTCATCAGATGAAAATTTATACATTGAGTGACACTTATAATGCAACAAAAATTTATGAAGAACTCTTAAACAGCCGAATTAAGGAGAAACCCATAGCTCCAAGAAATGCACCCATAAAACAGCTTACCTCAAAATTACAATATGAGCAAGTTTTTAATCAAATACAAAAGGAAATAAGATACGGTAATATTTATGAAATAAATTACTGTATGGCTTTTCAAACAGAACTATTGCATAATAGCTGGGAGCATCTTTACATAGAGCTGAATAAAGTAAGTCAGGCTCCATTTTCTGGATTCGTAAAAGTTCAGCAAGCGGTTATCGTTTGCGCTAGCCCCGAACGCTTTTTAAAGAAGGAAGGAAAAAAATTAGTATCACAACCCATAAAAGGAACTCGTAAAAGAGCACATAAGACTGAAGAAGACAAAAGGCTTAAAGAAGAATTGCGAAATAATCCTAAAGAGCAAAGTGAGAATGTTATGATTACCGATTTGGTTCGAAATGATTTAAGTAAACACGCAGAGCGTAATACCGTTCAGGTAGAAGAGCTATTTGGCGTATATAGTTTTAAGCAAGTGCATCAAATGATTTCTACCGTAACAGCCCAATTAGCATCAACAGAAAATTATTTTAAAGCGCTAAAAGATGCTTTTCCAATGGGTTCGATGACCGGAGCACCTAAAGTAAAGGCCATGCAGCTTATAGAAGAGTTTGAACAAATGAAAAGAGGGCTTTATTCAGGAGCCATGGGTTATATAAATCCGGAATGTAATTATGATTTTAATGTGCTTATTCGAAGTGTAATAATTAATGCCCAAAGCAGAAAGGCTCAGTTTTGTGTAGGCAGTGCCATTACAGCAGCAGCCCATTGCAACGAAGAGTATGATGAGTGTTTAACAAAGGCACGTGCAATGCTAGACTTATTTTCATAATACCTATATTTAGCCTGAAGAAAATATGCTAAAAACAGATGAGTAATACCAATTTGCTGGATACTCCAATAGAATTTTTAAAAGGTGTTGGCCCGCAGAGAGCACAGTTGCTACGCACAGAGCTGGGTATTAGTAATTATAATGATTTATTGCACCATTTTCCCTTTCGTTATGTGGATCGTAGCAAGTTTTATCCTATAAGTACGGTTACTGATACTGGAACTTTTATACAAGTACGAGGAACCATTACACATGTAGAAGTTGTAGGAGAGAAGCGCTCCAAACGTATTGTGGCAACACTCAAAGACTCCAGCGGAACTATGGATTTAGTTTGGTTTCAGGGACTAAAGTGGGTTGTTGAATTTGTAAAACCCGGGCAACAATATGTTGTTTTTGGAAAACCAAATGAATTTAAAGGGAAGTTTAATTTTTCACATCCTGAAATAGAACTTTACGAACACTATATACAGTTGGGAAACGAAGGGTTACATGGAATTTATTCAAGTACCGAAAGGCTAAAAAACTTTGGACTGGACAGCAAGGGCTTTTTTAAGCTTATTAAGCAGTTAATAGCGCAACTAAAAGGAAAGTTACCAGAGTTCTTGCCAGAAAAGATATTGCAAAAATATCATTTTGTTTTACGCGAAGAAGCATGGAAAAACATACATTTTCCACTATCATCCGAAGCATTGAAAGAGGCTGAATTTCGACTAAAATTTGAAGAGCTTTTTATTATTCAAATGCGCCTTTTGAAAATAAAAAGTAACAGAAATGTGTATCTCAAAGGCATGAAATTTGAAACAGTTGGACAAAACTTTTATCATTTCTATAATAACTTTTTACCTTTTGAATTAACGGAAGCCCAAAAAAGAGTTATTAAAGAAATTCGAACCGATATGAAAAGTGGCAAACAAATGAACCGCTTATTGCAAGGTGATGTAGGAAGTGGAAAAACTGTGGTAGCCTTAATTTGTATGTTAATAGCATTAGATAATGGCTACCAAAGCAGCCTCATGGCTCCTACCGAAATATTGGCAAATCAGCATTTCCAAACTATTTCCGAATTGCTTAAAGATATGCCTGTAAAAGTAGGCTTGTTAACGGGCTCCACATCAAAAAAGCAACGAGAACTTCTTTTTGATTCAATACTAAAAGGAGAAACCCATATTTTAATAGGCACTCATGCTTTAATTGAAGACAAGGTAAAGTTTAATAATTTAGGCCTTGTTATTATTGATGAACAACATCGTTTTGGTGTAGAGCAACGCAGCAAATTATGGAATAAAAGTGAACAATTTTTTCCACATGTTTTGGTTATGACAGCTACACCTATACCTCGCACTTTGGCAATGACTATTTATGGCGATTTGGATATTAGTTTAATAAATGAATTACCACCAGGTAGAAAGCCTATACAGACCATTCATCGTTTTGACGACAAAAGACTAGATGTTTATGAGTTTATTCGCAAACAAATTGCTTCAGGTCGCCAGGTTTACATTGTTTTTCCACTAATTGAAGAGTCGGAAAAACTCAACTATAAAAATTTGATGGAAGGCTATGATATGGTTTTACAACGTTTTCCTATACCCGAGTATCAAATTAGTGTTGTGCACGGTCAAATGAATGCGAAAACGAAAGACTGGGAAATGCAGCGTTTTGTTAATGGTACAACACAAATTATGGTTGCTACTACAGTTATAGAGGTAGGTGTAAATGTTCCTAATGCCAGCATAATGCTTATCGAAAGTGTAGAGCGCTTTGGATTATCTCAATTGCACCAATTACGAGGCAGGGTGGGACGAGGTGCTGAGCAATCGTATTGTATTTTAATGAGCTCTTATAAGTTAAGCCGAGAAGCCCGATTACGCATTGATACCATGATTAAAACGAATGATGGTTTTGAAATTGCTGAGGTTGATTTAAAACTACGTGGTCCCGGAAATATTGAAGGAACTCAACAAAGTGGTCTTATAGACTTGAAACTTACCAATATTGCTCAAGATCAGAATATAATTGAATCGGCACGACAAACAGCTCAATTTTTTATAGATAACGATCCCAGCCTTGAGCAGCCTGAAAATGCCTCATTACTCCAGTTTTTAAGAGAAAACAATAAATCAAAAACCAATTGGGGGCGTATCAGTTAGCCGTTATTATAAACTTTAAAGTAACCCTAGGTTTAGTAATATCATAAACAATTCACATTGACTATAGGCACTTTCAATTTTATATAGTTTCTTATAAGTTTGGTAGTCGCTAATGATATTATCTTCAATTTTATACAGTTTCTTATAGCTGCTGTAATCACTAATAACGTTGCTTTCTATTTTGTATAGTTTTTTGTAAGTGTTATAGTCAGACAAGATACCACTTTCTATCTTATATAGTTTTTTGTACGTATTGTAATCACTAATAAAGCCATTCTCGCACTTATAGAGCTTTTTATAAGTATTATAGTCACTTAATACACCACTCTCAATTTTAAATATTTTTTTGTAAGTGTTATAATTACTAATAATTGTTTGTCCGCAAACAGGAATTACCAGTACCAAAATGAAGGAAGTCAGCAATAAAACTTTTTTCATATCAAAATACAATTAACAGTTCGAAATTACACAAAATGAATAAACTATACTTTAAAATACATGTTTGTCCTTCAACAATAAATTCTTTAGATACTATAAAAAGTTTTTTTAATTTTTACTTTAAATCAAATTTTACCGGAAGGCTAAATTGAACAGGTGTAGGCCTGTTATTTTGCAATCCTATAGACCATAACGGCATGGCTGCTATTACCCGTAAAGCTTCATTTTCTAAATCTTGCCCGCCTTTAACCCCACTAAGAACACTTACATGTATTGGCTTTCCGTAAATGTCAATAATAAAACCAACTATTACCGTTCCTTTTATTCCATTTTCTTTAGCTTCTTGCGGATACCTAATATTTTGTTGTAAGTATTTAAACAGTGCAGCCTCTCCACCCGGAAAAACCGGCATAACTTCAACACTAACGGGTATGCTTTGAGATATAGGTTCGTTATCCTCGGTTTTAACCTCAGTAATAGGAACACTTGTAGAAATTTCACCTATTTCATTTTTTGTTCCTAAGGATGTAAGTTTATTTTGGGGAGTTAAATTCTCGTTATTGGGCGTATCGCTTGCTTTTGGTGGAAGATTATTACTTTGTGCCAAAGTTTTTGGCACAGTTGTATCAGGCGCTTTAGAAATTGGCTCTATTGTTTTTTTTATTTCCGGTTGTAAATTTATGGGGATTTCAATTTGTACCTGCGATTCAGAAATCAATGGAACATCATTTGGGGTTATTAAAAAGAGTTTAGGAATGAAGAACAACAGAAATATTCCTCCGCTACTGAAAAGCAAAGCTAAAAAAACATGATGGTTATAGTTTTTTCTCAAACTATAGGCTCCATAAGTGTGGTTTCGGTTTTCAAAAACCAATTCATTACGCTGCTGGTTGGTTAAATCTTCCCAACTTTTGCAATTAAAAAGATGTTGTGACATGGCTAATGGTTTTAAATTGTAAGAAAATAAACTAAATTTTATATACTGATGACAGAAAAGATATTTTTCCATAAACAGATTACGTAAAATTTTAAACCATAAGAAATGATCACATTTTAAAGGTTCTACGAAACAATAGGCAAGATGGTTTCTATAAAGTATTTTTAACAATTTGAAAGTAATTTTTTTCGGATATTGTACTCTCATTTTTGTTAAACTAAAATATTTTATGATGACACTAAAAAAAGGCGATAAAGCCCCTGATTTCAGACTGTTTAATACAGAAAAGAAAGAAATTTCCTTATCCGACTTTAAAGGAAAAAATTTAATTCTTCATTTTTTTCCTGCTGCATTTACTGGAGTTTGTACTACTCAGTTATGTACTGTACGTGATGCCATAGGGAAATATCAGAACGACACGGCTGATGTGGTAGCCATTTCTGTTGATTCAGTTTTTGCTTTAGCTAAATATAAAGATGAGCAAAAGTTAAACTTTACATTATTAAGTGACTTTAATAAAGTGGTTTCGAAAGATTATGGTGCTTTATACACAGAATTTGTTTTGGGAATGAAAGGAGTTTCTAAACGATCGGCATTTGTTATTGATAAAGATGGTACAATTCAGTATGCCGAGGTGCTTGAATCGGCTGGAGATTTGCCAAATTTTGAAGAGATAAACAAAGTTTTGGCCACATTAAATTAAGAGAGTTGCTTTCAAAAGGCACTCATTGTGATTCCATAAAAAAAGGCTGCTTTTTCAAGCAGCCTTTTTTTATGGAGAAATAGTCGTAATTTTTTTATTTTAATGCTTTAGCTGCAGTTATAACACTGTCGTTCTTTTTAATATAAGCATCATCTTGTGACTCCGTTGCTAAAGCTTTCGATTTTTCGGCACTTTCAATAGCACCTTTACCATCTTTTAATTTCAATTGTATATTTGCTTTTAAATGCCATACCCAGTATGCTTTAGGGTTTTGTTCAGTAGCTTTACTTACCCATTCTAAAGCTTTCTT
>CAUJCU010000019.1 GCA_963169745.1 Bacteroidota bacterium | reverse complement strand
TTTATTCATTCTATCCATACCATGGTCGTGCCTTTCGTGCAAATATTTGGGTATAATAATCGTAATGGGCTTGCCTATAACCTCGTCTGCCGTGTAGCCAAAAATATGCTCGGCTCCCTGATTCCAAAATAAAATAAGTTTTGATTCATCTGAAGTAATGATAGCATCACTTTTTGAGCTACTTAGTGTGTGAAAGCGACCATTTTGCTTTTTAATTATACCAATTAATTCATCTTTGCTCAGCTTTACATAATCATTATGCCCATCATCCAAGTTATCCTTCTGTTTTTTCATAAAGAATAGTTTTATGCGGCTAAGTATATCATGGTTTTAAGAATTTTTTTATGACCGCTAACATTGTTTAAAATGAATTTTTTCTTATTGGTAAAAATCTCTATACTTATTTTTTTAAAATTGCTTTAAAAGAGGAAGTTCATTTTTACACAAAAAACACCGTTGAAATTGTTTTAATATTTACATGCTTTAATATTAGAAAATTGTTAATATAGTTTTACACAAAACAATCCGTATTTGAAACATCGTTACTATAAAAAAAAGATTGAAAAATTCGGTATGTATCATTAAATTCGTCCGCTTTGCATGGATACAATTTTTGTAAATTGTTAATTTGCTTTAGTATTTAATGATCTTATTTTAGAATGTAGTTCCTACTTTTGTACAATACTTTTATCACAGATTATTTACAACCGGATGATTAAAAACCAGATACCTATTTCAATTTCTTTAAACTCAACGCTGCAACAAGAAAATGCAACTAAAAAGAATAATTACATAAAAAAACGCACCTTCCGTTTATCGCTTATAGCAATTTTAATAGCTGTATGTATTAGTTTTATCTCAAAAGCCTTGGTACATCTTATTGATTTTATAACAAACTTAGCTTTTTACGGTAAGTTTTCTATTGCATCATCAAGCCCTATAAATAACACTTTGGGTGTATTCGTAATCATAATACCGGTGGTTGGAGGCCTCCTTGTTGCTTTATTTGCATTTTATGGTTCAAAAGCCATTAGAGGTCACGGGATACCAGAAGCGATGGAGCAAATTCTCACAAATGAAAGTAAAATTAAGCCTACAATCACCTATTTAAAGCCCATATCATCAGCTATTTCAATTGGAACCGGAGGTCCCTTTGGTGCTGAGGGGCCTATTATTGCTACAGGAGGTGCCTTAGGCTCTACCTTTGGGCAGCTTATAAAAATTACTCCCAATGAGCGAAAAATCTTACTTGCAGCCGGGGCTACTGCGGGCATGTCGGCTATTTTTGGAAGTCCTCTATCGGCCATTCTGTTAGCTATAGAATTATTACTTTTTGAATTTTCTGCACGTTCTTTTATTCCTGTTGCATTGGCTTGCATTACCGGTGCTGCAGGTCATCATTTGTTGTTTGGCGAAAGCGTAGTTTTTCCAATATCTGCTGTAATTAACACGCCTTCAAATTATGCTTTACTATTTTACAGCATAATGGGAATTGTTATAGGTTTGACTTCCGTTTTTGTCTCTAAAACAGTTTATTGGATTGAAGATTTATTTGAAAAACTCCCTATTCAATGGTATTGGTGGCCGGCAATTGGGGGGCTTTTTGTAGGAATAATTGGTTTTATTGCACCACGTACACTTGGTGTTGGGTACAACAATATTACCGATTTGCTTTCCGGAACATTACCCATACAAATGGTTGTTTCGCTTGGGTTTTTAAAATTTATTTCCTGGGCCATTTCACTCGGTAGTGGCACTTCAGGTGGTACATTAGCTCCATTACTTACCATTGGTGGAGCTGCCGGAGCACTTATAGGAAGTGTTGGTATGTATTGGTTTCCGGAGTACGGATTACAAATTTCTCTCTCAGTTCTTGTTGGTATGTCTGCTATGTTTGCTGGTGCTTCAAGAGCATATCTTACTTCTATTGTATTTGCTTTGGAAACAACGGGGCAATCAAATGCCTTATTACCCTTACTGGCCACTTGTACGGCTTCATATTTCACTTCATTTTTTTTAATGGAAAATACAATAATGACTGAAAAGATTGCTCGTAGAGGAATTGTAACACCACACTCTTATGAATCTGACATATTGGAAAAAACAACTGTAGAGCGTGCCATGAGTGATAATGGCATTATCATAAACGATAAAATGGAAATTGGTGAACTTCGAAATTGGTTGGCCAATGAAACTGATTTACATTCAAACTATTTAATTGTTTCCGATATTGACGGTGCGTATAAGGGATTGTTAAGTTCAACAAATTTGCACAATGCACATCATATTGAAACCAACACAGTTGATTCAATTATTAAACGAAAAAATATTTACATCCACCCTACCGATGTGTTAAGCAAAGCCATTGAAATTATGACAAAGGAAAATGTTGACTTACTTCCGGTAATTCATGAAGAAAAAATTATCGGATTTATAACCTACCAGCATATTATGTCGGTTTATGCTACCGGAATTGATGAAAAAAAGGAAATCCACATTTCATTATCAAGGCAGCGGTTAAAATTATTAATGAAAGGGCAAAAAATTATTTCTATATTAAAAAAAAAGTCTAACTAATGCTCATATTCATTTTTAGTGACCTAATTCTTATACTATTTTAAAGTACCCATACAGGTAAATAGACATTAAATAAAAACATTTAATAAGTTGTTGAATTCGGTATTCTATATGACTTTTGATTGCTACAGCAACCTAAAGTTAGAAAGAGTTCGACAGAGAAGAAGAGCTAAATAACAGCTTTTTTATTACTTTTGTTTTCCTTAAAAAATAATTTTTAATAAAAGTCGTTATCTTAAAGTATTCAGCCTATTTCTGTGAGATATTTTTTTGTTCCCTTTGTTATTTTGATAGTCATTTTTACCTCGTGTAAAAAAGAAGTGGGCTTTATGGACAAAGGTGCAACAACTTTATCTTTTTCGGAAGATACCATCATTTTTGACACCGTTTTTACCGAAGTAGGTTCGGCAACAAGGCAGCTTAAAGTTTATAATCCGTATAAAAAGAAATTACTCATTAAGCGTATATGGCTGGCCGGTGGAAACAACTCGCAGTTTAAATTAAATATTGATGGCAAACCAGCTAATAATTTGGAAAACATTGAATTGATGCCCCACGACAGTATTTTTTTATTTGCCGAGGTAACCATCAACCCTCTGAATGTTAACGCTCCTATGATTGTTAAAGACAGTATATTGTTCGAAACCAATGAAAATATACAGGATATTGACTTAGTTGCATGGGGGCAAGATGCCCATTACATAAGGCCTGACACCTATATAAAAGGTTTACCTCCTTTTCGTATAGTAGCAGCCGAAAATCAAAATATTACTTGGACCAACGATAAACCCTATGTAATTTATGGATATGCCGTTGTGGATAGTGCTGCACAACTTACTATTGAAGAAGGCACAAGAGTTCATTTTGCCAAAAACTCGGGGCTTTGGGTTTACCGATACGGTGGACTACAAGTTAATGGAACTAAAACAGCTCCAGTAACCTTTCAGGGAGCCCGCTTAGATTATGACTACCGCGAAATAGCAGGACAATGGGATAGAATATGGATTAACGAAGGAGCCTCATGCTCTATAAACTATGCCGAAATAAAAAATGGATTTATTGGTCTGCAATTAGAAACTCTTATTGGTCGTGATGCGCCAGATAATACTTTATTGAATCTTAGAAACACAAAAATATCAAATATGGCGGCCTATGGTATTTATGCTCGATATTTTAATTTGAGAGCAAGCAATGTGCTAGTAACCAATTGTGCCGAAACCACCTTAGCCCTTACTATGGGTGGTAAATATCTTTTTAGACATTGCACTTCAGCAAATTTTTACTCCTCAGGAAAACAAAGGCAATCACCTTCGGTTGTAATAAACAACTACAATAGTGTTCAAGTTTTTCCATTAGATAGTTGCTACTTTGCTAACTGCATTATTTATGGAAGTGTTGAAAACGAACTTAGCGTGGACAGCAAAAGTGGCCAAAATTTTAATTATTTATTTGAAAACTGTGTATTGCGTATAAGTCCTCAAACCGACATCAGTGATGAAAGCCACTACAAAAACAATATTAAAAATCCGGCTTACATTAATGTTGATGGCGGAAGTGCCCAACCACTTTTTGAAAATATCTCGACCTTAGATTATCACTTGCGTGCTAATGCCCCCTGCATTAATAAAGGATTAGCGTTAATTGGACAACAAGTACCTCTTGATTTAGATGAACATAACCGCGATAGTGAACCTGATATAGGCTGCTATGAATATCAATAGCGGTTTTCATGTAATGTATTATTCTAAATGTAGGCGCTAATTTTTACTGGCATATTGTTTAACTTCCTTTTCGGTAATTGTTTTATCACACAAAATCAACAAGCGCTCTATAACATTTTTAAACTCTCTAATGTTACCTGTCCACTCTATCTGTTGCAGTGCATTAATAGCTTCCTTAGTGATTTTCTTTGGGGGAATTCCATGCTCATCGCATAATGTTTTTACAAAATGGTCTGTGAGAAGCGGAATATCCTCTAATCTTTCATTTAAAGTAGGTACTTTTATAGGAATAACGCTCAAGCGATGAAATAAATCTTCTCTAAAGTTACCTTTTTGAATCTCTTGTTTCAAGTTCTTATTGGTTGCGGCTACCACCCTTACATTTACTTTAATTTCTTTTTCGCTGCCTACTCTCGAAATTTTATTTTCCTGCAAAGCACGCAATACTTTGGCTTGGGCCGAAAGGCTCATATCACCAATTTCATCTAAAAATAAAGTTCCTCCTTCAGCTTGTTCAAATTTTCCTTTTCGTTGGCTAATGGCAGATGTAAAAGCTCCTTTTTCGTGTCCAAACAGTTCGCTTTCTATAAGTTCTGAAGGAATTGCAGCACAATTTACTTCAATAAGCGGAAAGGCACTTCGGTTACTTTTTTCATGAAGCCAACGGGCAACAAGTTCTTTTCCTGTACCATTACCTCCTGTTATAAGTACCCGAGCATCGGTTGGTGCTACCTTTTCAATCATCTTTTTAATTTCTTGAATTGCCGATGATTCGCCAACCATTTCAAAAGCCTTATTAATTTTTTTTCGGAGTACTTTATTCTCTTGAATTATATTTGATTTATCCAGTGCGTTACGAACTGTAACCAACAAGCGATTTAAATCGAGGGGTTTGGCAATAAAATCAAAAGCGCCCTTTTTAACAGCCTCTACGGCAGTTTCAATAGTACCGTGTCCCGAAATCATGACCACCGGAATTGCTTGTCCCATTTCAGCAATTTTCCCTAGCACTTCCATACCGTCAAGTCCTGGCATTTTAATGTCACACAACACCAAATCGTATTTTTCATTTCCTAATTTTTCGAGTCCTTCAGTTCCGGTAGAAGCATCATCAACAAGTATTTTTTCATATTCCAAAATATCTCGCAAAGCATTTCTAATAGGCTTCTCATCGTCAATTATAAGTACCTTTGTCATAATTAAATTTTTATTATTTTATCATTTTGTTTAACACCCCTTCCTTTAGTGAATAAGTACTAAGGCGCACTTTTTTTAAATTAAAAGTATTAATTATATACCAAATAAAAAGCGAAGAAAACACAATCATATCGGTACGCATAGAAATGAGACCGGGAATTTTTAAACGCTGCTCACGCGTGCTTTTTAACAGTTCAATGTGTATTTCCTTTAAATCTTTTAAGTTAAAATTAAAAGTAGTTCTCCCTTCCAAAAGTTCAGGGGTATAAAAACGATGGCAAATCATTTCGGCTAATGAATCAAAAGAGCCCGAAGAGCCTATAAGATTACTTACAGGATATTTTTTAACCGCTTTAATCAATGTTTTAAGCTCCTTTTTCAAATAGTTTTCTATTTGTAATTTTCTTTCTTCAGATATAGGTTCGGCACCTCTAAACATATCTAAAAGCCTGGCAACACCTAATTTATAGCTCTTTTTCCAGACAATCTCTTTATTGTTCCCAATAATAAATTCAGTACTGCCGCCACCAATATCCATAATGAGGCAGTTTTTATAACCAATGGTAAGGGCAGATTTTACACCCCAGTATATGAATTCGGCTTCTTTAGCACCGCTTATTACCTGTATCTTTAAACGAAAAAGTTTATACACTGTGCTCACAAACAAATCGCCATTATGGGCATCGCGAATTGCTGAAGTGGCAAAAGCATATATTTTTTGAACACCTAAGGATTTTGTAATTGAAAGTATTTTTTCAATATTGTCAATACCGCGCCAAAAAGGCTCCGACTGAATGGTATGTAAATTAATTCCCCCCTCTCCCAACTTTACAGGAAATTTTTCATGATATAAAATAGTATAAAAATGCCCGTGATGCTCAGCTATTACCAAGTTAAAAGTATTTGTTCCGAGGTCAATAACAGCAATTTGCAAAGCTTACAATAGTAAAATATATCAAAGTTATATTAATTACTCTAAAATTCTAAAAATACTCCAATTAAGGCTTGTAAAAAAGCCATTTCCACAATTCACGATAGCTGCTCTTTTTACCATACATTAAAATTCCGGTTCGGTAAATTTTAGCCGAAAGCCAAGTTACAGCCAAAAAACCAAGTATCAACGCAATCATTGAGATGGCTAAGTCAAAATACGGAACTCCAAACGGAATTCGTACCATCATTATAACAGGGCTGGTTAAAGGGAAAACGGATAACCAAAATGACAAAGCAGATTCCGGATTAGTCATTACGTTTTGAGCCATAACAAATGAAAAAATCAAAGGTATGGTAATGGGCATCATAAACTGCTGTGTGTCGGCTTCACTGTCAACCGCAGCACCTATTGCAGCAAACAAACCGGCATACAATAAATAGCCTCCCATAAAATAAAACAGAAAAGAAAATAACATGACCGGCCAGTTGATTTGATTAAAAAACGAATCCATAATTTCAGCTTTTTGCTGGTTTTCCAAATCTTTAAAAGCACTATTTTGGGGTACATTATTTTTAAAAGTTTGCTCTGTTTTAATCTTTTCAATTTCGTTTTTGGCTAACATAGATGATGAAATGCCAATTCCTACAGCACTCAAAACAATCCATAATACAAATTGGGTAAGCCCTACTAGGGCTATTCCAATGATTTTACCCATCATTAACTGAAAAGGTTTAACAGAAGAAATAATGACTTCGACAATACGGCTTGTCTTTTCTTCAATAACGCCACGCATTACTTGAGAACCATACAAAAAGACAAAAAAGTAAATTAGAAGACCAGCCAAAAATCCAACAACCATCATAATTTCATTATCCTTTTTTTCTAGTTCTCCGCTCTTTTCAACTTTAGTTGTAGTTACCACCAATTTTGTTTGTGTTGCCTTTAACTGTTCGGGTTTAATTCCTGAAGCAACTAATTTAAACTCTTCCAGCTTTTTTCCTATTACGGAGCTTATATACTCTTGCAAACCAATACCAGGCTGCTTTTTATAATAAAGTTGAATTTTTTGCGATTCAATAATATTTTCAGGAATATAGAGCAACACATTATTATTTCCTTTATAGAGCGATTGAAGTTCTGTCTCAACAGCATTTTGACTGTATTTAAAAGCATGATTTGCAGTATTCTCTAACTTCCCAATAAATAAATTCGACTCATCAATAACCAAAATGTTTTGCTTTTCTTCAGGAATCATTTTAATCCAAAACTGAGCAAAAATTAATCCAATAAAAAGTAAAGGACCGAGAATGGTCATTACAAGAAATGATTTTTTCTTAACTCTTGATAAATATTCTCTTTGTATAATAATAAATATCTTACTCATAAAATTTTTAATTATTCTGTTAAGTTCGCATTAAGCTCAATTTTCTCATTATTTACTCGGGCAATAAATATATCATTCATACTCGGTATTACTTCCTGAAGGCCATTTACCATTACATGCGGAATAATAGCTTCTAGCAACTGATTAGGTGTATTTTGGTTTAAAAGTCGCACCGTGGCATGGTTCAAATTACCATCACTGTGTTTGTCAAGTAATTCAAAACCGGTCCAAATAGCATTGGTAAAAGCTACAATGTTTCCACTAAAATCAATTTTGTATGTATGTGTGCTATAGTCTTTTTTAATTTCTTTTACACTCCCTTCTAAAATTATTCTTGATTTATTAAGCAAAGCAATATCGTCACATAATTCTTCAACCGAAGCCATATTATGTGTAGAAAAAATAATACTGGTTCCTTTGTTTTTCAATTCCAGTATTTCATTTTTAATCATATTGGCGTTAATAGGGTCAAAACCACTAAATGGTTCATCTAAAATTAGCAGTTCGGGTTCATGTAGAACCGTTACTACAAACTGCACCTTTTGTTGCATACCTTTTGAAAGCTCTTCAATTTTTTTATTCCACCATGAAGTTATTTCCATTTTTTCAAACCAAATTTTTAAACGCTTTGCGGCATCATAACGGCTCAATCCTTTTAGTCGGGCCAAGTAAAGAGCCTGTTCGCCAACTTCCATTTTTTTATATAAGCCGCGTTCTTCGGGCAAATAACCTATTTTTTCAATATGTTCAGGGCGTAAAGTTTGCCCGTTAAAAAAAAGTGCGCCACTATCAGGGCCTGTAATTTGGTTTATGATGCGAATGAGCGAAGTTTTCCCTGCTCCATTTGGGCCTAAAAGGCCGAATATAGTGTTGCTTCTGACTTTTATGCTAACCTGATCAAGCGCCAAGTAGTTATCGTACTTCTTAACAACATTTTGAGTTGAAAATACATCCATAATTTTATATCGTATAAAACAAATTTATAGGTTTTTATTTCAAAATACCTAATGATATTTATAATAGGTAGCTACTTGCTTCATGTAGTAGCACCCACATGCTATGAATACTTAGGAAAAAAGCGTCCTGTTCTCGCTTTGTAAGCAGGGTAATCTCTAAATTTTTCAGTAAGCCTAAACTCTTCATAATTCGATTTATAATAAAACAAAATGACCAGTAGCAGCGAAATAATAATTCTATATCCTGAGTGTGTATGTATAGCTATACCCATGCATAGCAATAGAACTCCTGTATAAATAGGGTGTCTGACGTATTTATAAAAACCATTTTTAACCAAAAAAGAATCTTGCTTGGGGGTAGGAAAAGGAGATAAATTTTTTTGTAACTGTATAAGTGCACCAATTAAAATAAAAATTCCTAATAATACCAAGATGGCCCCTATATAATAAAGCTCTAATGTTAAAGTAAAATTTAAGTATTCACACGAAATAAAGTAAACTAAAAATAGTATTAATTGAATTCCAACAAAAATGTAATCCTTTTTATTACGTGACATCATTCCCAAAATTAATTTTATATTTTCTGAAATGCTATTGTTTTATTGGATATTTACAAAGCCCCTCCAACACTTCAGTTACGTTTACCTTAAACAAAGCAAAACTACACTCCATTTTAACAGCTTTTATTTTGTTTCCATTTCTTGCAATCCACGGTTGTTCCGTACTAAATTTGCGCCAACACTTAAATAATTTAAATTGAATTAATTAAAGCATTCGTTGTTCCTTAAAAACAAGCTTTAAGTCCCTTCGTTAAAAACAGGTTTTGTAGCCTTTTTTAAATTGTTTATACTTGTTGTCTTTAACATTCAAATTTTTTAAAATGAAACTATTCTTAAAAGTGTTTTTTTTAGGCTTATTTTTTACTGCACAAGCACAACAACCTTTAACCATTGAGCAGCTGATTAATTTTAAAAAAGTTAGTATTCCAACTGTTTCTAATGATGGAGCTGCTATGTGTTATGTAGTAGAAACTACTCATGTTGAAAAAAACAAAGGCAGTCGTGACCTATTTACCGCTTCAACTGAAGGAGAAAACCCCGAAGTCATTCAACTCACAAACACTCCAAACATTAATGAATACGCTCCTCAATGGAACGCAAAAGGGAGTCATATCTATTTTTTATCAAACGAAGAAGGTGCGCCCCAAGTATGGGTTATTGATGTAAAATCTAAAGAAAAAAATAAAATTACCGCTGTACCTGATGGTGTTGGAAGTTTTATTATAAATAAAGAGGAACAAGTGCTGTTTTACACTTCGGATGTTAAAATGGGAAAGACCGTTTCAGAAATATATACTGACGCACCTAAAAGTGAGGCACGTATTATTGATGACTTAATGTACCGCCATTGGGACAGTTGGGATGATTACAGCTACACACATTTATTTTATGTTCCGGTTAAAAATTTTGTTGTAGCCGGTGCAGCTGTTGATTTAATGAATAATGAACCATTTGATGTAGAAAATTTTGATGTAAACAGTAATGGTAAGGAAGTTGTTTATTCATGCAAAAAATTAAAAGGTAAAGAATTTGCTGTAAGTACGAATACCGATGTTTATTATTATCACACCGAATCAAAGCAAATAAAGAATTTGAGTGAGGGAAATATGGGCTATGATATGAACCCGAAATTTTCGAATAATGGCAAGTATGTTGTATGGGAAAGCATGAAAACACCTGGCTTTGAAAGTGACAAAGCAGATATTGTTTATACCGATTTGAATACTTCCCAATCGCAAAAATTAACTGTAAATTTTCCGGAAGGAGCCAGTAATTTAACTTGGAGTAAAAATGACAATAGCATTTATTTTATAGCACCAATACAAGGCACATATCAGATTTACCAATTAGATATTGCAAATAAAAAAATCAAACAACTAACTCAAGGCGATCATGATTGCAAAAGTATTTCGTTAGCAGGTGGTTCATTGATATTTGCCAAAACAACAATGACTGTTCCACAGGAAATATACAAGTATGATTTATCGAAGAACAAAGAGAGTCAGCTTACTTTTGTAAATAAAAAAGAATTAGATCAGATTTTAAAAGGGAAAATAGAAAAACGTATGGTTAAAACCAGTGATGGTAAAGATATGCTGGTTTGGATTACTTACCCACCTAATTTTGATGCCTCTAAAAAGTACCCTACTTTATTATATTGTCAGGGTGGTCCGCAAAGTATGGTAAGTTGTTTTTACAGTTTCCGCTGGAATTTTCAGTTAATGGCAGCTCAGGGCTACATAGTTGTTGCCCCTAACAGGAGGGGTTTGCCTGGCTTTGGCAGAGCCTGGAATGATGAAATAAGTGGCGATTGGGGTGGACAGGCTATGAAAGATTACTTAAGTGCTATTGATGATGCAGCAAAACTGCCTTATGTAGATGCCAACAGATTAGGTGCAGTTGGGGCCAGTTATGGAGGTTATTCTGTATATTGGTTGGCAGGCAATCATAACAAGCGATTTAAAACTTTTATTGCGCATTGCGGGTTGTTTAATTTAGAAAGTTGGTACACCACTACTGAAGAAATGTTTTTTGCTAATCACGATATTGGGGGACCATACTGGAAGCCTGAAATGGCCGAATTATATAAGAAATTTTCACCGCACCGCTTTGTGCAAAATTGGGATACGCCCATTATGGTTATACATGGCGAAAAGGACTTTAGAGTTCCTATTAGTGAAGGTATGCAGGCTTTTGGTGTGGCTCAGTTAAAAAACATAAAGAGTCGATTTTTGTATATTCCAGATGAGGGTCATTGGGTGCTTAAACCTCAAAATGCCTTAGTTTGGCAACGAGAATTTTTTCGCTGGCTTAAGGAAACGTTGTAGTAAAATTTTTATTTCGTGTCGTTATAAATGGCTACGTGCAAATCTTGCGTAAGGCCTACACTGGCTCTGTACATGCCCTCTGAATTAAAGCTAAGACATATTGCACCGTTTTTATCAACGGCTATAAGTCCTCCCTCGCCTCCTATTTTCACCAACTTATCGTGTACCACCAGATGGCAAGCTTCTTTCAATGAGAGCTGCCTGTACTCCATCAAACAATATACATCATAAGCTACCACAGCTTTAATAAAGTACTCTCCGTGTCCGGTGCAAGAAACGGCACATTGCGCATTATTAGCATAAGTACCCGCCCCAATGATTGGGCTATCTCCCACCCTTCCAAATTTTTTATTTGTAAGTCCTCCGGTTGACGTGGCAGCAGCTAAATTTCCATGAAAATCTAAGGCCACAGCGCCTACAGTTCCAAATTTTTTATCATCTAAAGTAATGTCATGATCCAGCGCTATACGATCGTGTGCAATAGCCTTTTGCCACTGCTTATGCCGAAGTTCATTATAAAAATAACTTTCAGACTCGATTTCTACTCCCGAAAGTTGTGCAAATTTTTGAGCACCATCGCCACATAGTAAAACGTGCTCTGTGTTTTCCATTACTTTACGGGCTAAAACAATGGGGTTTTTCACCTTTTTTACCCCTGCTACTGCACCTGCCATTAAGTTATCTCCACGCATTATAGAGGCATCTAATTCATGCGTCTCCTCATGTGTAAAAACAGCCCCTTTGCCTGCATTAAATAAAGGACAATTTTCCAGAGAAACAACTGCTTCCTGAACAGCATCTATTGCTGTCCCTCTTTTTTTCAAAATGGCTTCTCCTTTTTGAATTGCTTCTGTTAGTGCTTGTTTATAAAGGGCTTCGGTTTCGTGAGTAATCTCGCTACGTAAAATAGTTCCTGCTCCTCCGTGTATGGCAATATTGTATGTGTTCAATGACATAAGTTTGTTTATGAAATGATTTTTTCAAATGATTCTTTCAATGATTTTGTGTATTGATAACCCACCTCAATAATCTCTTCGGCCTTTTTCATTTGAAACATACCATAATTAGACAGTAACGGGGGTTCAATAAAAATATCACATTTTTTTGCTTTATGCTTTATATCCTTATGCAATACTATAGATACACACCGGTCAACAAGAGCCATATAATCTAGCTCGCCTTCTAATGTCAAAACCGGGTTAGCATGGCATCCAATAATTTTATATTTCCCATTATTAACAGGTTCTACCGGGAAATTATTCGATATACCTCCATCAATAAGTAAACGGCCATTTAAGCTTACCGGTTTGTAAACTATTGGAATTGCACTAGTAGCCAAAAGTGCCGGAATTAAAGGCCCTTGACGAATATATACAGGCTCTCCGGTATAAATATCTGTAGCAGTAACAATAAGCTCGCATTGAAGATCGTCAAAAGCAATGCGTCCTAAATATTTTTGTAGTGTTCTTTCAATAGATTGAGGATTAAAAAGGCCTAAGTTTCCAGGATGAAATGCACTAATACTAACAATGTCTGTTTTTTTGGATAGCTCTTTAATTTCATCAGGTGTAAAACCTTTGGCTATAAAAGCACCAATAATTCCACCTGCACTTGTACCTGAAATAATCTGGGGATAAATTTGATAATCAATAAGAGCTTGATAAACACCAATATGAAAAACCCCGCGTGCAACGCCTCCCGAAAGGACTAAAGCTATTTCATTCGATTCAGCCGGCATGGCTAAAATAATATCTGTTTTCTTTCTTATGAATTAAGCATTACCGGCATTACCAACATAAGCACTTCTTCGTTGGTATTTTCACTGTTTACCGGAAGCAATATACCGGCCCGGTTAGGTTGACTTAATTCTAAACAAACCTGATCGGTATCCAAATTACTTAGCATTTCCAATAGGAATTTGGAGCTAAATCCTATTTCCATATCTTCTCCTTTATATTCACATGACAAACGCTCGGTAGCAGCATTATTAAAATCGTAATCTTCTGCAGATATATTCAACTCACTACCTGCAATTTTTAATCTAACCTGATAGGTTGTTTTATTAGAGTAAATAGAAGTGGTTTTTACAGCCCTTAAAAATGGAATTCGGTCAACGGTAAGCTTATTGGGGTTATCTTTAGGAATTACAGCTTCATAGTTGGGATATTTTCCTTCAATGAGTTTACTAACTAACGAAAAGTTTGAAAACTTAAAGTTTATCATGCTACTGTCAAAAGCCATTTTTACAGTCTCGTCATTTTGTGAAGCAATATTTTTAAGAATATTCAAAGCCTTTTTGGGCAAAATGAAAGAAGCTTCTACAGGCGATTGAATTCCGTTTCTGCGGTAACGAACTAATTTATGAGCATCGGTTGCTGCAAAGGTTACATCATTTTTTGAAATTTGACAAAACACACCGCTCATAACCGGACGCATATCATCTGCTCCGGTTGCAAAAATAGTCATGTTAATTCCTGTTGCTAATAATTCAGATGGCACTTCAAGCGTGTTAGGATCAACCAAGGATGGTGCAGTAGGGAACTCATCGCCATTAAACCCGGCTAATTTAAATTTCCCTGTGCCGCTCGAAATTTCAACTGAAAAAGTAGTATTGTCAACTAAAAAAGACAAAGGCATTTCAGGAAACTCTTTCAAAGTATCTAAAATTATTTTGGCCGGTATGGCAACCTTTCCTTTCTCTTCAGATTTAGCTGGCACTTTTGTATAAAGTGTGGTTTCTAAATCAGTAGCTGTTATGGTAATCTCATCTGGCTCAATTTGGAACAAAAAGTTCGTAATTATGGGTACCGTAGTATTGTTATTATTTATAACTCCACTAATATTTTGAAGGTGTTTTAAAAGAGTGGTACTTGAAACTATAAATTTCATCGCAAATAGGTATTAACATTAATATGAAAGTGCAAAAATAAACTAATTGTTGTGTTTAGTATCTTTGTTAAAAACTAATTTTAATTACTTTTTAACAAGTTTCTTTGATTCTGATACAAAATGGCTATTAGGTACTAATAAATTATCAAACACAAAGTTTTGCAACTGTAACAACTCTTTTTTATTATTATTTATCATCCCATAAAATCGATCCACATCAATATCCATGGGCTGTCCCATCATATCAAAAGTCTCTACCATAAGCTTTTTAGTAAAACATTTCAACTCTTTGGGCGCTCCTTTAAACGGAGTAACTGTAAAAATTGCTCGCGGGGCAGAACTTAAAATGGAATCTTTTCTCTCGGGCTCTATATCGTTTACATAGCTTTCGCAATTAATCTTATAGAATTGTGTTAAATAGGCACGGGCTTTCAATGTATCAAATAGTGGAATAGCCTCGCCTTGATTGTTGAATAGCTCAAGCGTATTGTTTTGATTTTGTTTAAGCTCCCATGATTCATTTGGGATTTGATTATTGACATATTTTATACTCTTAATATCTTGTGCTCTTAACTTATAAAGAGCTGTAGAGCGCCACAATTCGGGTACGGCATAATAGCGTGTGTAAAGATACCCATCAAACCCGGGTATATACATTATAAATGGTGCCGATGAATGCTCAATCATCATATATGTTCCTAATAAATCATCGGTAGCACCTCCAACATAATATGTTTTTACTAATTTTCCTTTTTGGTAAATATCTACCTTGGTTGATTTTACTGACAAGCTTTTTATGACTGTATTAAATGAAGACCGCCCTACAGGAGCTTTTACCCGAAGCTGCGTCATGGTTTCCAAAAGCGTTGTAATAACATCAGGACGTGCTTCAAAACTTCCATTTACCATCCACGAACCTGCTGATTTCCTTTCTAGCAATGACTTATATCCATCTTTGTCAGAAAGAAATATTTTATCTATCGAAGCTGTATCTTTTATATCAAAATCGGATAGCTCTTCTTGAAGGGTATTTTTTTGATACTTGGTTACTAAAAAAACAGCTACAAGTGCTAACACACCCATTAAAGTAATAGAAATTATATTTTTTGTACTTTTTGTCATAATGTATGATTAGTGATTATGATGCCGTAGCATACTTCTTTTTGCGTTTCCACAACGATAAAAGCCCAAATAAAACAATAGAGAGTATTGGTCCGGCAATACATATCAGTTGCCAATTTAGTTTCTGTGATTGAAGAATAGTTTTATCCAATAACCTAATTTGAATGTCTCTGGTGCGTACCGCAATAAGACCAGAGTCGTCTAATAAATAATTCATACAGTTCAATAAAAATGTTTTATTTCCGAATTGTTGTTGTGTATATCGGTCAAAACCTAATGGATAAACTTTTCCGGTGCTGCTTTGAATCTGATTTCTTATTATATCTCCATCTGCAACCACAATCATGGCATTTCTTTTTCCATTTTCTTTAAATGAAATTTCATCAGAGCTGGCAATATCAGGGGTTATCCGATTTTTATAAACCGATTCAAACTCGCCTTCAAGAAGTACTGCCAAAGGGATGTTTTTATGATTAAACTCTCTGGGGTTAGGCTCTTTTCGTAATACTGATAAATCAATCCGGATGGGAGTGTTAAGCGGCTTAGAATACTGAGAGCTTGCCAATAGTATCGTTTTTTTTACTGATTTATTGTTTAAAGTATCAATTCCGCTGGCAAATTCAAATTTAACAGCATTCAAGTTTTTAACTATAGGGTGGTTACCAAAAGGAAAAGCAATTGGAAAATAAACCCAAGGATAAAACTTATACTGCGGCTTATTACCCTGGTAGCCAGCTACAATAGGTATTGGGGCAGCTTGTACATCGGTTATCAAATTCGTATTCAATCTTACCCCATATTTAAAAAGTTGATCTTCAATGTTTAAATTGTTAGCAATACCTAATGTTACGTTACTTTTTGTAAGACTATCCATACTGGCTAAAATAGGGTCAATAAGCCAAAGAATTTTTCCGCCCTTCATCACAAATTGATCAATAATATATTTGTCTTTTTCATCAAATACACTGTCAGGCTTGGCTATTATTGCTGCTTTATAGCCTCGTAATGCAAATAGTTGGTGGTTAATTCTTACTCTATCCACTATATAATACTCTTGCAAGGCTTTTGTAAAGTCTTCTGTTTCCTTAGCATCAAGTTCTCCTTGCCCTTCAATAAAAGCTATTTTATCTTTTACTTTAGTAGTTAGTTTTAAAATGGTGCTGGCTAATTCAAACTCTAGGTTTTCAATCGAAGCATTTAGCACCTCCTCACTGCCGGTAGCAATTTGGTCTTTAAGTAACTGTATGGGGAATGTTTGATTATGATAGGTAGCTAAAGCACCAGGGAAAATAATTTGACTTTGTTCACCACCTTCAGTTTTTACTTGAAGCGAGGTAGGCAGTAAGCCTGATTTGTATAGTTGCTCATAAACTTCAGCATTTTTCCGAGCATCTTTATATTGCGATGGATTGATAAAAGTATATTGAATTTTATCTCCGGCATATATTCTAAACTCATCAAGCATTTCTTTGGTTTCCTTTCGTAGTTTTTTAAAGCCGGCCGGAAATTCACCTTCCAGATATACTTTAAAATACACCACATCGTCTAAGTCTTTTAGCAGTTTCTTTGTAGCTGGCGAAAGGCTGTATCTCTTTTCTGCTGTTAAATCAAAACGTGAAAACACAAAATTACTGATGATGTTTAGCAACACCACTATAGCAATACCTGTAAAAAGCTGGATAAAACTATTTAACTTGTTTTTATTCTTCATAAATCAATTAGCATTACCACTTTCTACTTTCTAAAGATGTTTTGGTCATTAAAATAAACACAGCTGATATGCCTACAAAATAAACAATATCGCGGGTATCCAAAACACCACGACTCATACTAATGTAATGCTGGCTAATACCTAAGCCAGCTATAATATTATCAACCCCTTTAAACAACTGCAAACTACTAAAAGAATCAAAACCTTGATAGGCAATAAAACACAAAAACAAGGCGATTATAAAAGCGATAACTTGATTGTCAGTAATACTCGAAGCAAAAACACCAATGGCAACAAAAGCCGAAGCTAAAAATATAAGTCCAATATAAGAGCCATTGGTGGCACCTACATCAATGTTGCCAACCGGATTTCCAAGTTGATATACAACAAAATAATATATTAGCGTTGGTGCAATGCTAAATATGACCAATACAACACCTGCAAAGTATTTGGATAAAATGATATCTAAATCGGTTAATGGTTTTGTAATTAATAGCTCTATGGTTCCACTTTTCTTCTCGTCAGAAAAACTTCGCATGGTAATGGCCGGAATTAAAAATAAATAAACCCAAGGAGCAATCATAAAAAGTCCATCTAATGAAGCATAGCCATTATCAAACACATTAAACTCACCCGGAAAAACCCACAAAAAGAGACTCACGGACAGTAAAAACACAGTAATGATAACATAACCCAATACGGAGCTTAAAAAACCTTTTACCTCTTTTACAAATAGTGCAAACATTCTCTGACTTAAAGTAGTGTTATTACATAGCGAAAGTAATAAGTCTTACGGGCATGAAAATTAAAATATGTTAACGCATTTAATTTACTCATTTTGACTTATATCCTAAAAGCTCTTTGGCATTAATAATAGCAGCATCGCTCATTTTTTCGTGACTCAACATTTTGGCTATTTCTTGAATTCGCTCTTGTTGGTTAAGCACTTTAATATGAGAAGTAGTTATTTGGGTACTAGAATCTTTATACACAAACCAGTGCTGTTTTCCTTTGCTGGCAATTTGGGGTAAGTGTGTAATGCAAATAACTTGTATATGTGTAGATAGTTCTTTTAAAATAGCCGCCATTTTTGCAGCTACATCTCCTGAAACTCCGGTATCAATTTCATCAAACACAACAGATGGCAATGTTCTTTTTTGTGCTGTAAGCCATTTTACCGCCAGCATAATTCTTGATAACTCACCCCCCGAAGCTATCTTTTCAAGTGAAGCAGGCGCCACCCCTTTGTTAGCACTAAACATATATTGAACCTCGTCTAAACCAAATAATGACCATGATTTTGTTTCATGCAAAACAACATTAAATTGGGCATTCGGCATTCCTAACAAGGATAAAATTCGGTTTATTTCTTTTTCAAAAACAGGTATAACAGCAGTTCGTTTCGTACGCAGCTGCATAGCTCCTTGTTGAAGCATGGTTTCATGCTTATGTATTTCCTGTTCCAATTGTTCTATCTCTTGAGCCAAAGAGTTGGTTTGGTTGATTTTATTTTCAAAATCATGTTTTAATTCCAGCAGTTCTTCCTCTGTTTTTACTTGATGTTTTCGAAACAGTTTTTCAGCCTCACTCATCCGCTCATTCACATATTGCAATCGCTCCGAATCAAATTGGATAGTATCATTTAATGTGTCTATTTCCGAAGCTATATCTTTCATTTCAATAAGCAAGCTCTGAAGTCTTTGGTGTATCTCTTGGTATATGTCGCCAAAGCGTGCTATAGTGCCCAATACATTTTTAGATTCATGAAGTGAGGCAATCATACTGTTTTCTTGTTCCTGTATTTGGTAATTGGCTTTCGCTAAATTTAACTTTATCTCTTCGGCATGTGTAATTATCTCCCATTCCGCTTTCAGCAATTCCATCTCGCCTACCTTAAGGTTTAAATCATCTATTTCTTGCCATTGAAACTGATAGTAATCCCAATCTTTCTTTAACTGTTTTTCAAGCTCTTTTTTGTCCTCACACTGTCGCCTCAAGAGTTTATAGTTGTGATACGTATCTTGATAGCTTTTCAATGCCGTTTCAGTTTCGGCAACAATATCTAAATAGGCCAGTTGCGAATTTCTTTCATTAAGTTCCAACGACTGATGCTGTGAGTGAATATCTATTAAATACCGGGTTAAATCTTTTAACAGCCCTAAATTAACAGGGGTATCATTCACAAAAGCACGACTTTTTCCGCCAGGGTTTATCTCTCTGCGAATGATACACTTCTTATAAAAATCTATGTCATGTTCTTCAAAAAAGGGCTCTAATTTTAAATGAGTTAAATCAAACTCGGCCTCTACTATACATTTGGTGTTTTGGTGTAACAACACCGAAGTGTCGGCTCTTTGTCCTGCAATTAAATTTAAAGCACCCAGTAAAATTGATTTTCCTGCTCCTGTTTCACCTGTAATAATAGTAAACCCTTTATCCAAATTAATTTCAAGCTCATTAATCAAGGCGTAATTCTTTATATGTAAAGAGCAAATCATAAAAAATAGGCTTTTTTTTATGGTGCAAATGTAATATATAGTATGCATTTATTTCAACTTCCTGTTAAAGTGATTTTCATTAACTTTGTTTATAAAAACTAAAACATGAAAACAAAAATCTTCTTTCTAACTTTATTTCTAAACTCATATCTAGGTTGGGCACAACCCGGTCAGTATTTAGAATATACAATGAGTATGGCCGGTAATGATAATGGGTATCAAATTTCTGGTACCATATCTATGTATAATCAGGATGGTAACAACCGTACCGAATCTAATTTTAATCTTCCGGGAATGGATGGTTTTAAACAAGCTCATTTGACCTTAAAAAGCAACCCGGATGTCATTATTACACTAATAGATAGTGAAAAAAAATATATTGAAACTCCAATTTCTAAGTCTGAAAAAGGCGCAAAAGTAGAAATCATATCCGTTGAAGGAAACGAAAAAGTAGGGAAATACAATTGCACTCACATTAAAATAAAACAAGATGGAATGATTAATGATATGTGGATTTCAAAAGATGTTCCTGGATATTCTTCAATTTATGTAAGAAGTGCGTATCTAACAACAGATGATTTATACAGTGCCCTAAAACTAAAAAATATTGACGGATTTCCTGTAAAAATGGTAGTTTCAGATAAAGAAGCAGGAAACGTAATTATGATGCTAACAAAGGCTGAACAAAAAACACTTGATATAAATTTGTTTGTTATTCCTAAAGGTTACACAAAACACAGTGTTATGACACCTTCAGGAATGCCTGATAGCGAAAAAATTAAAAATATGACGGAAGAAGAGCGTCAAAAATATATAGAGGAAATGATGAAAAAAATGAATCAAGAGCATGATGACAAATAAATTTTCTTTATACTATAAAAAAATCTTGGATAATATAATCGGCAAGAAGCTTGCCGCTTCGGGTCAAAAAGAAGTGATTATCCTGCATTTGAATATGTCCACTTAATTGATATTTGTTAAGGGTTGTTTTAAAGTGTGTTTCAATGGATGGGTCAAAATAGGCCGTCATTTCTTTTAAAGCTATGCCTTTTCCGAGCCTTAGTGCAGTCATGATTTTTTCGTGATATTTTTCTCTAAAACTAAGCTCCTCATACGTTACAAAAGGCAAATTACAAGTTACGGCTTTCATATAGGTAAACATATTGGGCACATTAAATTGTCGGCAATGGCCGTTGTACGAATGTGCTGCTGGCCCTAGCCCTAAGTATGGAACACCTTGCCAATAAGCCGTATTATGTTTGCTTTGAAAACCTGGCTTACACATATTTGATATCTCATAATGCTCAAAATGATTAAGCGAGCACCAATCCATTAAATATTCAAAATGCAGGGCCGCCTCTTGTTCATCTATCTTAACCTTTTTATTCTTAACCCAATGCGCTAAGGCTGTTTTTTCTTCAACTGTTAAACTATAGCACGACAAATGGGGGACTTCCAATGCAATTACTTTTTGCAAATTAGCTTGCCATTGCTCTATTTTCATTTCGGGAATACCATAAATTAGATCAAGTGTAATATTTTCGATGCCACTATCTTGAATTCTTTTAATTGCCGACTCAGCCTGAGATGCCGTATGGCTGCGGTTCATAAATTGTAGGTCAGCATCATAAAACGACTGTACGCCACAGCTTATCCGGTTTACTCCTGATTTTTTCCATTCTTTGATTTTCTGCACGCTACAATCGTCCGGGTTAACCTCAATAGTTATCTCTGCATTTCTGTCCACATCAAAATATTGGGTAATGGTATCTACTATTTTTTGTATTAGTGCAATAGCAATAAGCGAAGGTGTGCCACCTCCAAAATAAATAGTTTGAATTACCGGATTTTCACACTTTTCGAAGAACTCTTTTTGTAGTTCAATTTCTTTAACTATAGCCTCTACAAGTGGCTCTGTCATTTTATTGGATGTAGAGAAATAAAAATCACAGTACGAGCAAGCCTGTTTGCAAAAGGGAATGTGGATATAAATACCAGCCATTATTTACGAAGTACTATTCTGAAAGTTGTTCCTTTGTCGGCTTCTGATTGCTTAACAAAAATGGAACCGCCATGGTAATTTTCAACAATTCGTTTGGTGAGTGATAAACCAAGGCCCCATCCTCTTTTTTTGGTTGTATAACCAGGTTTAAAAACTGTTCTAAATTTCGATTTAGGAATACCCTTACCCGTATCGCTCACATCAATATACACAAATTGTGTTTGATCATAAACAGCAATATCAATTTTCCCAGTACCTCCCATTGCATCGGCAGCATTACGAATTAAATTTTCAATAACCCATTCAAATAGAGCAACATTGCATTTTACTTCTATATCTGCTGATAAAACAGTGAAAATAACTTGTTTTGAAATACGACTACTCATGTAACCTACTGCATTTTCTAATACAGTTTTAATGTTTTGTTTTTCTAAAATAGGGGTTGATCCAATTTTAGAAAAACGTTCGGTAATCGTTTCCAAACGCTTTATATCTTTATCTATTTCTTGAAAATCTTGATTGCCTCCTCGAGATTTTATCAATTCATTCCAAGCAATAAGTGATGATAATGGTGTTCCTAACTGATGTGCTGTTTCTTTGGCCATACCAACCCAAACCTGGTTTTGTTCGGCTTTTCGGGCGGTACTAAACAAACTATATCCTATAAGTATTAAAAAACCTATTACAGTTAATTGAATATATGGAAAATAACGCATAAAGAACAGTAAATTACTGTCTTTATAAAAAATAAAATTCTTCTCTTCTCCACCCAAATCAATTTCAATAGGTAAATTATCGGTACTCATTTTAGCTATTATTTTTTTAGCCTGTAAGCCTACGGTGTCAATATTTCCTGCTGTTATAATTTTTTGTTTCTGATCGTCTGTAATTAAAACCGGAACCGAAGCATAATTATTAACCACTTCAGTAAAAAATGACTTTATCAAATCATCCAATGTAAATTTCAACTCATTAAATAGTTTTGATTCACTATAATAAATGACATTGTTATACCCCGACCGTAAAGGAACTAATATGGAATCTTCTTGCCGCTGCATTTTCTTCAATTCTTTATACAAATAATCTTTCTGCACTTTCGACAGTGCTGAATAAGGTTTATTATCTACGCTATCTATATTTTTCCAGGAGCTAATATTTCCTCTTTCATCAGCTAAAATTACAGGTATGGTGGTATTGTTATCAAGTACGCTTAAATAAAAATTCAAATCGGCACTACTCTCACTTATCGTTAACATTTTTGATGCCTGTGCCCATATTTCAATTCTTTTACGTTCTTCAAGCTTTATTTTATCAAATAATTCGTTGGTATATTTTACCAAACGAGCTTTTTTTTGGATTGCTTCAGCCCATATTTTTATTTTGGCACGCTCTTCAGTTGCTACCTGCTTAATGAGATAATTAGTATAGGCTAAAGAAACCATAATGACGACAATCGCTGCTATACCTAAACCTATTTTCCAGTTTTGTTTTTGGGCGTAAATCTTCATTAATACCTTGTACTTATGGCTCAAATATATAGGTAATTTACTAAACACTTAGTTTAGAATTTAGAATTTAACCCTTATTAATCTTTCAAGTAGCGAGAACATAAAGCGTTTAAGCAAATTGAGTTTTATTCTTTGTTTGCTGTACTTTTTATTATTTTACTCGGTTCTATTGCACTTATTTATGTAAGGCCTTAACCCAAGTTTTGGTTGCATTTTTTAAAAATATCTTTTTATTGATTAACTTTGCTCTTTCATTATTTCATTTATTATGCAGGAGTTTATTTTAACCTTAGTTGTTATTTTTGTCTTGTTTAAAATTTTTGGACGTTCTAACGTTTTCAATTTTAATCAACATAATCATACCAATAAAACGTACACCAATAAAGTAAGCCCCCCGCCCAATCAGCCAAAATCAAAAATACCTATCGATGAAGGAGAATATATTGATTTTGAAGAAATCAAGTAAGCTCCCCCCTTTTCAAAATCTGTAAATAAATTTAGTATGAGCCTGTTTTAAATACAGGCTTTTTTATTTTCTTTGCTCCTTATTAATCGTTGAATTTTTGAGCTTATGAAATCATTTCAATTTAAAACTTTTTGGCCACATATAATAGCTATATTGGTTTTTATGCTTTTAACCTTTATGTACTTCAATCCTTTATGGACTGGAAAAGTGATTAAGCAAGGTGATGTGGAACGATTTAAAGGAATGAGCAAAGAAATTGTAGATTATCGTGAGCACTATCATAAAGAGCCTTTGTGGACCAATGGAATGTTTAGCGGAATGCCTGCCTATCAAATTTCTGTTATATACCCTTCAAATTTGGTTCGTCCTTTAATTCAAGTAAGTGCTTTAGGTATTATTCATCCGGCCAGTATTATCTTTTTGTGTATGCTGGGGTTTTACTTTTTACTGCTGAGCTTAAAAATTGATAAACTTTTAGCCTCGGTAGGCGCTATTGGTTTTGCCCTTTCGTCCTATTTTATTATTATCATTGAGGCCGGTCATAATCCCAAGGGCTATGCTATTGCCTATATGGCTCCTGTTATTATGGGAATTTTGTTAACTTATAGGGGTAAAATCTGGTTAGGCAGTGCCTTAACCGCTATTTCCTTATCACTAGAGCTGGCAGCAAATCACGTTCAAATAACCTATTATTTGGGTATTTTGTGTGGAATAATTGCATTAGGCGAACTAGTTAATGCTGTTGTACAAAAACAAATTCCTAATTTTTTAAAGGCTTCCTCATTATTAATAATAGCGGTTATTTTGGCTATTTTACCTAATATAACTAATTTGCTGGTTACCCAAGAATATTCAAAATTCACAATTAGAGGTGCTTCTGAACTTACCGATGAGCAACATAATAAAACATCCGGCTTAGACCGTGATTATGCTACCCAATGGAGCTATGGTTTAGGTGAAACTTTTTCTTTAATGATACCCAATTTTAAAGGTGGTCAGTCAAAAACCATTGGAGATAACCCCAAGGCACTTGAATCGGTTAATCCGGATATGCGTCAATACGTTGGTCAGTCAACCGACCAATATTGGGGCGACCAGCCTTTTACCTCGGGGCCTGTATATGTAGGGGCAGTATTTTGCTTTTTGTTTGTATTGGGTATGATTATTATCAAAGATAATATGAAATGGTATTTGTTAGCGGCAACGCTTGTTGCCATAATGCTTGCCTGGGGTAAAAACTTCATGGGCCTCACCAACTTCTTTATGGATTATATACCCGGATACAACAAATTTAGAGCTGTAAGTATGACCTTAGTAATTGCAGAGCTTACCATACCTTTAGTGGCTTTATTAGCCGTAAAAGAAATTGTGATGCACCCCACAATACTGAATGAAAAACGCAAGGCCTTCTATATCGCATTATCGGCAACTGCCGGATTGTGTTTGCTCTTTTACATAATGCCCGGAGCATTTCAGGAATTTTTTAAAACCGGAGAGTACGAAAATATTGTAGCTCAGCTCAAAAAAGGACAAGCCAGCTCTGAACAAATTCAAATGTTTATGAGTGGAATGGAAAGTGCCCGCATCAGTATATTTAAGTCAGATGCCCTTAGAAGTTTCTTTTTAATAATTGTAAGCGCAGCATTACTTTTTGTTTATAGTGTAAAACAATATTCAAAAAATTATCTGTATATAGGCTTGGGTATTATTATACTTATTGATTTATGGGTAGTTGACAAAAGATATTTAAACGAAAGTAATTTTATTACAAAAGCAAGTTTTGATGTAGATAATGCACCAAGTACGGCCGATGAAATGATATTAAAAGATACCGATCCAAATTACAGAGTGTTAAATACCACGGTTAGTCCTTTTCAGGATGCTTCTACATCTTATCATCACAAATCAATTGGTGGATATCATGGAGCTAAATTAAGAAGGTATCAAGATTTGTATGAAAAACAAATCAGTAATAACAATATGTCGGTTTTAAATATGCTTAATACAAAATATTTTATTGTACAAAACCAAAAAACGGGCGATATTATTGCACAGCGTAACCCCAGCGCATTAGGAAATGCCTGGTTTGTGAAAGAACTAAAATGGGTTGCCAATCCCGACTCTGAAATTACAGCACTCACTCATTTTAACCCGGCTACAACAGCTATTGTTGATAAAAAATGGGAAAAAGAAATTCAGCCTCAGAGTTTTCAATTTGACTCAACGGCTAGTATAAAATTAACTTCTTATAAGGCCGATGAGCTTATCTATCAATCAAAAGCACAAAGTCCACAATGTGCTGTATTTTCTGAAATTTATTATCCGCTCGGCTGGAATGTGTATATAGATGGGAAAGTTGCTCCTTATTTTAGTGTAAACTATGTTTTAAGGGCTATGGTTTTACCAGCCGGAAACCATGAAATTGTTTTTAAGTTTGAACCTGAAACCTATTATAAAGGAGAGAAGATTGCATTAGCCGGCTCCTTGTTACTTTTTCTTTTTATTGCAGCAGGGATATTTATGCAGTTTAAAAGCAATTCCTCAATCTTGAAAAAAAATCAGAACGCATCATAAAATCTTCTTTAAGATGATTAAATATATATTACCTCTTGCTGTATTTATAATGGTTTCGTGCCAACAAAAGCCTAATAATGAAATTTCTAAAATGAAATATCCGGAAACGAGAAAAACAGATACGGTTGATACTTATTTTGGAGTAAAAATTGCCGACCCATACCGATGGCTCGAAAATGACAATTCAGAGGAAACTGCTGCTTGGGTTAAAGCCGAAAATAAAATAACGAACGACTATCTAAGTCAAATACCATATCGCGCAAAAGTAAAAGAACGACTTACTCAAATATGGAATTTTGAACGTTACAGCCCACCTAGTAAAAAGGGAAAGCATTATTTCTTTTATAAGAACGATGGTATTCAGAACCAAAGTGTTTTATACATGAAAGAAGGACTTAACGAAACTCCGAGTGTGCTGCTCGATCCTAATTTGTTGGCGGCCGATGGCACTGTATCGCTTGGCGGAGCCAAAGTTAGTAAAAACGGCAAACTGTTAGCCTATACAATAAACCGAGCAGGTAGCGACTGGAGTGAAATTCACCTTTTAGATATTGCTACTAAACAAAAACTTTCAGATGAAATACATTGGGTCAAATTTAGTGATATTGCCTGGCAAGGAAACGGCTTTTATTACAGTGCCTATGGCAAACCGGATGGGAAAAGTGAGTTTGTAGAAAAAAATGAATTTCATAAAGTATATTATCACGAAATTGGGAAAAAACAAAACGAAGACATTCTTATATATGAAGACCAAGTTCATGGACTTAGAAACTTTGCTGCCTCAACAACAGATGATGAAAAATACCTCCTTATTTATGGCTCTGAAAGCACCAGTGGCAATACATTACTAATTAAAGACTTAAGTGCCCCTAAAGCACCTTTTGTTACTATTTCAGATAATTTTGAAAATAATTATACCGTTATTCATAACCAGGGAAATAACTTTTTTATTATAACTGATAAAGATGCTCCAAAATATAAACTAATTCAGGTTAACTTAAATCAACCCCATTCTAAAGCATGGAAAACACTTCTTCCCGAACAAAACGATTTGCTTGAAAATGTTAGTGTAGCTTATAATAAACTGGTTGCGCTCTATTTAAAAGATGTAAAATCAAAAATGCAGGTAAATAAATTAGACGGTAGTTTTGAATATGAAATTAACTTACCCGGTATTTGTAAAATAGAGTCTCTTTCGGCAGATAAGGATGATAGTCTGTTATTCTTTTCATACAATACGTTTACAGCACCGGCTTCTGTTTATCAGTATAATTTGGTTACTAAAAGTTTAAACGAAACGTTCAAACCAAAATGTGACTTTAAATCGGATGATTACGAAACGAAGCAAGTTTTTTATAAAAGTAAAGACGGCACTAAAATTCCCATGTTTATTACGCATAAAAAAGGAGTTTCATTAAATGGGAACAACCCTTGCTTTTTATTTGGGTACGGAGGCTTTAACAGTTATTATGCCCCCGAATTTAGAATTGACAGGGCCGTATTTTTAGAACAAGGAGGAATTTATGCCATTCCGGGCATTAGAGGAGGTGGTGAATATGGTGAAGAATGGCACAAAGCAGGTATTAAATGTAAAAAACAAAATGTATTTGACGACTTTATTGCTGCTGCAGAATTTCTTATAAATGAAAAATATACCACCGCCTCAAAATTAGCCATTAACGGACGCAGTAATGGCGGGTTACTAATTGGAGCAGTAATAACTCAAAAGCCCGAATTATGTAAAGTAGCCATTCCTACCGTAGGTGTGTTAGATATGCTTCGTTATCATAAATTTACAATAGGCTGGGCATGGGCGAGCGATTATGGGACTAGTGAAAATAAAGAAGAGTTTGACTGTTTGATAAAATACTCGCCACTGCATAATATTAAACCGGCAAATTATCCGGCAACTCTTGTAACCACAGGCGACCATGATGATCGGGTGGTTCCGGCTCATTCTTTTAAATTTACGGCTACTTTGCAGCAAATGCAAAAAGGAGCTAATCCTATTTTGATTAGAGTTGATGAAAATGCCGGGCATGGTGCCGGGAAACCTACTGCCAAACAAATTGACGAGGCCGCAGATATTTGGTCCTTTGTATTTTACAATTTAGGTGTTACTTACAAATAAAACGGGGTGTACTCATTTGTTCTCAAAAGCTTTAACGAACTTAGTTTGGAAGAACTATATGAGGTATTAGAATTACGACAGAATATTTTTATTTTAGAACAAACCTGTCTTTATCCCGATATTGATGGGTTAGACAAACAATGCTTTCATATTTTATTAAAAGATGAAAAATTGGGGAAAATAATGGCCTATGCTCGAATTGTTCCTCCGGGATTACTTTTTAATGAACCTGCTATGGGACGGGTTGCTTGTCTTAATGATTACCGCAAGCATGGCATTGGAAAGGCTTTGGTAAAATTTGCCCTAGATTTTTGCTTTGCTAACTACCCCAAAAAAAACATTCATATTGCTGCCCAAACATATTTAATTAAATGGTATCAAAATTTAGGTTTTAAACCCGTTTCGGTACCTTATGATGAAGACGGAATAGAGCATATAAACATGCTTTATTGCAATGATTAGGTTTTATAGGGTTAATATATAGTTTCTCTTTAGAGCCTAAAATTATACATCTTCAAATTACTTAAATCAATTAAGTACATTTCCATAAGAGGTTCACGGCAATGAACACTAACAGCAGTCCGTCTAATAACTTAATTTTCTCATCAATTGTTTTGATAAACTAAGCAAATAAGTCCAATTTCAAGCGTTTAAAATGAGACTTTGTTAAGAAGACAAATCATGCTTTTTGTGAAGAGAAAATATTGTGCATAAATCGCTCCTAATGAGATTACTTTTTAGCTGCTTGGGGGTTTAATTTGTTTGAAAGTGAGGTTGCGCAAGGGTTGCACGTGTTATCGGATTGGGCTGTTTTCTTGTTACACTTTTTCGTTTAATTGATACACAGTTCCTTTACCTTTTCCAATCATTGTAAGCACTTGTTCGTCCCTTAAATATTGTAAATCTTTCTTCAAAGCACTCATTCCTATTTCGGGAAATTGCTTTGCTAAATCACTAACTTTTATAGGCTGATTTTCTGAAATGAAATCTTTTATCAGCTTTTGTCTGTCGTTAAGATAACCGCCTTTGGTTTTGAATACTTCATATTTTTGTTCCAATTTTTCGGTAAGTGTTTTCAGACTTTCTAAAAAGAAAATCAACCACAAATCTATTCGTTCTTGTTTTGTTCCCCGATGTTTCTGTCCGTCCATCAAGACTTCGTAATAAGTTTTTTTATTTTGTTCGATGTGGTTTTCAAACGAAATATATTGAATAAAAGCGTAATCGTTTTGCAACAAAAAAAGCGTTGTCAATAATCTTGAAAGTCTTCCGTTTCCATTTTGAAAAGGGGTATGCTCAAAAAATCATAAATAAAACTGCCAATAACAATTAGCTTATGAATACTTTTTTGTCCTAACTGTTCATTTGTCCACTCTACCAATTCTTGCATTTCTACTGCAACCAATGCAGGTTCGGTGGTTGCAAAAATGGTGCGTTGTTCGCCTGTCAGATAAGTGGCTACTACATTGTTGGATAGAAACTTGTATGTACCTCTGTGTCGTTCATCTTTATTGCGGTATTTAAGCAACATTTGGTGCAGTTGTTTAATATAACTTTCCGAAAGTTTTATGTAGGAATAATTATCATAAATCAATTTCAAAACTTCGTAATAACCGATTACTTCCTGCGCATCACGACTTATCAGTTTGGTTATTTTGATGTCTTTTAGCAATTCCTGTACTTCTTTGTCGGTAAGCGTTCTGAATCGTCCTAAAAAAGTTTACAGTTTAATTGATTAATCCTAACATTAGTTTACTTTTTTGTCCATTTTTACACTCTTTAGTGTAAACCTGTTTCAGAACAAGACAAAAACTTACCTAAAACTATAGAAAAATTATTAATTCTTAATTTTTTGCTGCAAGGCAAGCATTTTAATTGCTGTGGCTGCCGCCTCGTCTCCTTTATTGCCGTGCTTTCCCCCTGCCCTTTCCAAGGCTTGTTGCAATGTGTCGGGTGTTAGTACCCCAAAAATTACCGGTTTGTTAAACTTTAGGCTTAATTGGGTAATACCCTGAGCCACTGCTTGGCATATAAATTCAAAATGACGTGTTTCACCTTGAATAATACATCCCAAACAAATTACAGCATCCACATGCCCGGTTTCAAGTTGTAATTGGGCACCTAATGTTAATTCAAAGCTCCCCGGAACGTATGAAATAAGTATATTTTCGGCTAAAGCACCATGTTTTACGAGCGTGCTCATAGTCCCTTTTTTAAGGGCTTCGGTTACTTCATCATTCCATTCAGAAACAACAATGCCAAAGCGCATGTCTTTGGCATTGGGAATTTGAGATTGACGCTCGTTATCCGAAAGATTTTTTAATATAGATGACACTTAAAAAAGGTTTTACAAACTATACCCCCGAAAGCATTTTAGCACGACTTAAATAACGCTCAACATCACGTCCCTCTGTGCTTTCAGCGTAGCTTGATTTTATTTGCTCATAAATTTTTACAGCGTTCTTATAATCATTTTGCTCTTCATAAGCCATAGCTGCTTTCATAAGATAATAAGGAGTTGTAAATTTATTATCATTTTTCTTGGCAGCTTTTAAGTAAAAATTAACAGCTTCCTCTTTTTTACCTAATTCCATTTGGGCATCTCCAATAGCACCAATGGCTACTGAGCCCAATATTTCGTCATCGGAGTCAAATTCTTTAAGGTTATCAATGGCCTCTTGGAACTTACCTTGATTCAAATAAGCAATTCCTAAGTAATAATAAGCTAAATTTGCCGATTTGGTTACACCATACTCTTGAATAATATATTTAAATCCCTTATAATTTCCATCACCGTTAATAGCCTTATTTAAAGAATCTTTCTCAAAATATTTCTCAGCCATGAACATAGCTGAACGTGCTTCTTCTTCTAAGGGCTTCACATACAATCTATCCCATGCAAAATAACCTCCAATAACAAGCACTATCGCACCAAGGATAATTGCTAAACTCTTTTTGTTCTCCTCTATGTATCTTTCTGTTTTACTG
Source organism: Bacteroidota bacterium (assembly GCA_963169745.1). GTDB lineage: Bacteria > Bacteroidota > Bacteroidia > UBA4408 > UBA4408 > CAIKXD01. Next base: position 131,257 of record CAUJCU010000019.1, on the reverse strand, counting down.
TAAACTTCTTGAACGTCAACTAAAACATCTTTTTCTTTAGTCATTTTCTTTTAAATTTTTGAAAATTGGTGGCGCAAAATTACTTTTTTTATAAAACAAAGCAAGTAATCTTTACAAAGTACTTAACTAAATTACTCCTCTTTACATCTATACATATTGACTATCAAATAGATACAATATAAACAGTCCTGTTTTTAAGCTCCTTATTAATTTTCAACAAGGATATTTTCAAAAAATTAAGGAAATATAAGCGGTTATTTAATTCAAGACATAAATTTTTGTTATCTTTGCAGTCTTGAATTTTTTTTAAGAGGTGCAATTAAGATGAGAAAAAACGCAATAAAAATTTTTTTTTCAGGTTTAAATTATGGTTTGCATCACTTTAAATTTGATTTAGAAAATTCGTTCTTTGAACAAATTGAAAACAGTTTAATAAAAAAAGGGAAGGCTTCTGTTTATGTTGACTTTACTAAAATGAGTGCTCTAATGCAGCTTCATTTTAAATTTAACGGATCTGTACAAATAGAGTGCGACCGTTGTTTAGGCGAAGTATTTATTCCTTTAAAGGGTCAAGATGAACTCATTGTTAAATTAAGTGCTGAAGATTTTACTGATAATCCTAATATTATTGCCATTGCACCTAACGATTCTGAACTTGACCTAACTCACTTTATATATGAAATGATTGCATTGCAGCTACCCATTAAATGTATTCCATGTGAAATATTAAACGACTTTTCGGTTTGCGATAGTAATATGTTAAAAAAACTGGAGCAATTAATTCCTCATTCCGAAAATACTAAAAATGAGGAAACTGAAAATTCAATTTGGAAAGAATTAAATAAATTTAAAAATTTGAACTAACAATATAATAAAAACAAAGAAAAATGCCACATCCTAAGCGAAAAATATCTAAAAGCAGAAGAGACAAAAGAAGAACACACGATAATGCCACTCCCAGTACTTTATTTGTTGATAAAACTACGGGTGATGTTTCTTTATACCATCGTGTAAATACCGAAACTGGTATGTACCGTGGTCGTAAAGTAATGAAGGGAACTAAAGAAGAATAATTTTAAGGAATTATTTTTAAGAGCAACCCAATCTTTAAATTACGGTACAATCAAATTTCGAGATTGGGATTTTGCTTTTCATGTAATTCCTAATTATTATTATCTTTCATTCAATTTACAAAAAAATACTTATGGCTATTATAATAGGGATTGATATAATGGGAGGCGATTTTGCTCCCGATTCTACCATAAAAGGAGCCATACTTGCCCAGCAGCAACTAAAAAACTCGGCTACTGTGGTGCTTATTGGAGATAAATCCCTAATTTCTAAAAAGTTAATTCAATACCAAACCGATAATTATCAGTTTGATATTGTTCACAGCTCACAAGAAATAACCATGCACGAGCACCCTACCAAAGCTTTGTCGCAAAAACCAGATTCGAGTATCTCGGTAGGACTAAAATTATTACAAGAAAATCAAATTCAAGCTTTTAGCAGTGCAGGAAACACTGGTGCTGCTTTAGTAGGAGCTATGCTTACAATTAAAGCTATAAAAGGTGTTTTGCGTCCTTGCATTACCTCTGTTTTACCAAAAGAAAATGGAGGCGTAAGTTTAATATTAGATGTTGGCTCTAATGCCGATTGTAAACCCGAAGTACTCTATCAGTTTGGTTTGTTGGGCTCACTTTACAGTACAATTCTTACCGGCAATAAACAGCCTAAAATAGCACTTCTCAACATTGGTGAAGAAGCTGAAAAAGGCAACCTTGTAACTCAAAATGCATACCAACTTATGAAAAACGGAAAAGATTATTATTTTGTTGGGAATATAGAAGGGCGTGATATATTTAGTGATAAGGCTGATGTAATAGTATGCGATGGTTTTACCGGAAACGTAGTTTTAAAAACTGCCGAAGCCTTTTACAGCCTTATAAAAAACAGAAATAGAAGTGATGCCTATTTTGATCGTTTCAATTATGAAATATATGGAGGTACTCCTATTTTAGGTGTTAATGGAACTGTTATGATTGGCCATGGTATTTCAAGTGCCGAGGCTATTAAAAATATGATTATTCAAAGTAAGCAGATAGCCGAAGCTAAGCTGCATGAAAAAATTAAAGATTTTTTTGAAAATGACTAAAATAAGAGCCGCTATAACTGCCGTAGGCGGGTATTTGCCCGAGTATATACTGACTAATCAAGAACTTGAAAAAATGGTAGATACCACCGATGAGTGGATAATTAGCCGTACGGGGATTTATGAAAGAAGAATTCTTAAAGGAGAAGGAAAAGGCACCAGTGATATGTGTGCCGAAGCTGTTAATGTGCTTTGTAAGAAAAGGGGTATTGATCCTATGGAAATTGATTTACTAATTTGTGGTACAGTAACTCCAGATTTCCCTTTTCCGGCAACTGCTAACATAATATGTGATAAAGTTGGCGCTAAAAATGCCTGGGGCTTTGATGTGGCAGCAGCATGCTCAGGTTTTATGTTCGGCTTAGTAACTGCCAGTAAGTTTATCGAAACCGGTACGCACAAGAAAGTAGTTGTTGTAGGAGGTGATAAAATGTCGTCTATTATTGACTATACGGACCGTGCCACTTGTGTAATTTTTGGAGATGGTGCTGGCGCAGTTTTATTAGAACCCACAACCGAAGAAGTAGGTATCATGGATTCTATATTAAGAACAGATGGATCAGGCCGTACACACCTTCATCAAAAATCTGGCGGCTCAGTAAGTCCGGCAACACACCTAACCGTAGATGCTAAACAGCATTTCGTTTACCAAGAAGGGCAGGCAGTTTTTAAATTTGCGGTAACAAATATGGCCGAAGTTTCTGCTGAAATAATGGAGAAAAACCACTTAACAGCCAATGATGTTGCATGGTTAGTTCCCCACCAGGCCAACAAAAGAATTATTGATGCTACTGCTAATCGCATGGGCATAGGCTCCGAAAAAGTAATGCTAAACATTCAAAAGTACGGAAATACTACTGCCGGAACTCTTCCTTTGTGCTTGTTTGATTACGAAAAACAACTTAAAAAAGGAGATAACCTAATATTGGCTGCCTTTGGCGGTGGATTTACCTGGGGAGCCATATATATAAAATGGGCTTATAACAGTTAGATTTCTATACCGAAGCGGGTCACATTTTATTAACAATTGTACAAAAAGAATAGATAAAAATTATATTTGCGTTAACGAATTCTAAATCAATATTACAATTATGGAATTAAAAGAAATTCAGGACCTAATAAAGTTCGTTGCTAAATCTGGTGTTTCGGAAGTGGAGTTAGAAAGCAAAGGATTTAAAATAGTAATAAAAACAGGCCATGGAACCGAGCCGCGCCATGAAGCTACTTATTATGCTCCACCGGTTACTGTTATGCCGCAAGCTGTGGCTACAGCTCCTGCGCAAGCCGTTGCTGCTGCTCCTGTTGCGCCACCAGTTACAGAAGCCACAAAGTCGGCAAGCCCTGCCCCGCCTTCGGCAGATACTTCTAATTTATTAACCATAAAATCACCAATGATTGGAACATTTTACCGTTCAGCGGGTCCAGATAAGCCTGCTTTTGTAAATGTTGGTGATGAAATAAAAAGTGGAAAAGTTTTGTGCATTATTGAGGCCATGAAGCTGTTTAATGAAATAGAAAGCGAACTTAGCGGCACCATTGTAAAAGTATTAGTTGATGATGGTTCTCCGGTTGAATATGATCAACCATTGTTCTTAATTCAACCTTAATTGAAAGTTTCAATAGAAGCATACTTTTAACAGTAATTAAAGTTTACTATGTTTAAAAAAATACTGATTGCTAACAGAGGCGAAATTGCCCTTCGCATCATTCGTACTTGTCGCGAAATGGGGATAAAAACAGTAGCCGTGTATTCTAATGCAGATAAAGATAGTTTGCATGTTAAATTTGCCGATGAGGCCGTGTGTATAGGCCCGCCACCAAGCAAAGACTCTTACCTAAAAATCTCTAATATTATTTCAGCAGCTGAAATTACCAATGCTGATGCCATTCATCCCGGATATGGCTTTTTATCTGAAAACGCAAAGTTTAGCCATATTTGTAAAGAACACGGTATTAAATTTATTGGAGCTTCGCCTGAAATGATTGAAGGTATGGGTGATAAATCATCGGCCAAAGAAACCATGACTAAAGCTGGCGTACCCACTATTCCCGGATCTGATGGCTTATTGCAAAGTTTAGATCAAGCAAAAAAGCTAGCTAAAAAGATTAAGTACCCCATTATTCTAAAAGCCACAGCCGGTGGCGGTGGTCGAGGCATGCGTATTGTTTGGGAAGAAGCAGATATGGAAAAAGCATGGGACAGTGCACGCCAAGAAGCTGCTGCTGCATTTGGAAACGATGGAATGTATCTCGAAAAGTACATTGAGGAACCACGTCATATTGAAATACAAATAGTTGGCGATCAGTATGGAAAAGCCTGCCACTTAAGTGAACGGGATTGTTCTATTCAAAGAAGACATCAAAAACTTGTGGAAGAAACCCCCTCTCCGTTTATGACTGATGAACTGCGAGAAGCTATGGGACAAGCTGCCATTAAAGCCGCCTTAGCTGTAAAATACGAAGGTGTTGGAACGGTTGAGTTTTTGGTGGACAAACACAGAAATTTCTATTTCATGGAAATGAACACACGAATTCAAGTGGAGCATCCAATAACTGAAGAAGTAATTAATTACGACTTAATTCGGGAGCAAATTTTGGTAGCCGCAGGAGTCCCGATAAGTGGAAAAAATTATTACCCACAACTACACGCCATTGAATGTAGAATTAATGCCGAAGACCCGGCCAATGGGTTTAGGCCATCACCCGGTAAAATCACAAATTTACACGTTCCCGGTGGGCACGGTGTTCGAGTTGATTCGCATGTTTATGCAGGATACACTATTCCGCCTAATTATGATAGTATGATTGCCAAACTTATTACCGTAGCTCAAACGCGTGATGAGGCCATAAATAAAATGTATAGAGCCTTAAGCGAATATGTTATTGAAGGTGTCAATACAACAATCCCCTTTCATTTAAAACTAATGCAAAATCAAAAATTTATTGAAGGTGATTATACAACCAAGTTTATGGAGTCTTTTGATTTATCAGATTTGTAATAATTACCCAATGCAAACTAAAAAAGCCGATTAAATTCGGCTTTTTTAGTTTAAACCCTACTCAAATCTCAAACAAAGATCATCACTATATATAAGCCCTTTTCCCCTGTTCCAAATATAAACAGATAGTTTATTATCAGGCTTTAATGCCATACTTTCGTTTATCGTACATTCAAAAACAAAGTCACCCCATTGATTTACCAATGTGTTGGGGTTTACTATATCCTTGCCCAACCACATCACATTTTTACCTTGAGCATCATCAATAGAAACAACCATAACGCAGTTCACTTCGGGCAATACACTTAACAATTTAGTAGTCATAATTATACGTTTGAGCTTTAAACCGCTAGGGTCTATTTGTCCAATTGAAGTTTCGTAGGTTGCTCCATAATTGTTATCACCTTGTATAAAATTGCTGTTTGGTGCTGAAACAGAAAAATCAGAACTCAAATTAACAGGCATACGTAAGCCTTTAGTTTCTTTTTCATCAAAGTTAACACAAATCGAACTCATATCAGAAGTCTTTTGTTTTACCAGTTGCACCGCCTGTAAGCCATAGAAACGTGCAAACTCTTTATTAAACCAATCTTCCGAATCAAATTTTAAATCTTCAAAAAATATGGTTCCGGGTATAACAGAATACTCCGGGAGTTCACAAATTGAATTTTTTTTGGAATCTTCAATCAGATGAAGGCGGTTTTTAAACTCGGTATGGTAAATATAGGCCCGTCCGGTTACAATATCGCCTATTGCCCTATTGTAATTGTAGGATTGCCCATAATAGAACGCACAAATAGCAAGCAACAGGCCTAAAGTAAGATGCTGACTTATATATACATTTTGAATGTAGCCCACCATAAGCACAGAAAAGAAATACATAGAAACAAACCACCATAATAAAAAAACCCAATACACAGAATTGATTGTTCTATCAGGAGCAATATATCCTGTACTCCAAAATCCGGGAGCCAAAGTAGCTGCCACTATACAAAAACCAGCAACAAAGACAATCAGAAATTTTATAAAGCTACGGTTATCTTTAATTTGATTGGGAGCTTGAATTTTCACAAAAATGACTGCTGTTGACAAACTAAAAAGCAGCATACTCGGAGTAAGCAACCATTGTTTTAGATAGCTAAATAGTGTAGAAAATGAAGCGGTTATAGTATATGTAAAATTCTTTTTTTGAGGATCTAAAAAGCCTATGTCCCGAATATGATTTCCTGGAGCAACAGCCATAATAACTGTACACAGTATAGCTAAAATCAATAAACTAGTAATGTATAACTGTAATGGTTTATGGTATTTATAAGCCATTAACAAAGCTGTAGCTGTAACTAAAACAACTGCAATCATTATACTCTCATTTAATCCACAGGCAAGTATCGTTAGCGGTATAAGTTTTAATTTTAAACTTAGCGCGTTACTCTTGGTAAAGCATTGAATCAAATTTCCTAAAAAATAGGTAAACACAATGTTTCCCAAATGGTAGGTTATGGCTCCGGGCTCCCAATAAATGCCCTGTGCAATACTTGGCATAAAATTGAGGTAAGTGAGTACGATAAAAGTACTCAGTACCGTCAAACTTAATTTAGATATATCATGGCTAAACTCCGATAAGATTTTATAAATAGCATGAATACTCATAAAAATAAGCACCACCGGCAAAAGTTTGTAAAAAAACAATCCTTTTCCTGATATGATATTTAAACATAAAATAAAACTTGCAAAATAGCGTCCGTTCCATTGTTTATAGGCTTCTGCTTGTCCTCCCCAATACCCAAAATCAAGAGCTTTAAGGGCATAAGAATAATCGTCAACAGAAGGAACATTGTATTGTGCTACAAACAAGTAAGGCAGCAACAATAAAGCCGTAAGTACAGCTATGACAATATCAACATAACTATACTGGGATTCAACAACATCTTGAAGGTTCCAATTTTTAAACATACTACAATAATACGAATAATGAAATTACTTGAGCTCTAAATTTAATTCTTACTCAATTTGAATTTCATATATCTCGCCAGGAATGTCGTTTAAAGGGAAAGGTAAATTATTTTGTGCAAATGGAGCTCCCGGCCACCAAACCGTATTATGATACTCTTGTGTAATAATTAAGAGCATTTGATTATTGGGCACATTAGTTACTTTATCATTCATATAACCCACTATCCGCATGTTTTGAGGTGAGTCTCCAATACGCCATATTATTTCTTTAGGACGCCAGTCTATTTCAAAATAATACCACGGCCCACCAAAAAGCTTGTCATCAAATTCTTCACTTCGCTCGGTAAGAGCCCGATAAGCAGAATCCCACCTAAAAGTATAAAAGGATTGCCCACCATAAGAAATGCTGTTGCAACCGGTAGTAAAATTTTCAGGCTCCATACAAGCCATATCCCAGTTTGTACATGCTACAGTAAGTTTCCCTTTGCTTTCTTTTATCTCAAAAGGCATAGTTGTGTTCCAATTGTTTACATTCTTATTATTAGCTGATGAAACCTTATACACCGGAGAAAATATATTGTCAGGACAATAAGGTGGCGTTTTTATAATCTCAAAATCTATTTCCGAATAATCAACAGCCGGCACTCTCTTATCATGCACACCTCCCCAATAAGTGGACATGTAGGGCTTATTGCTATGGCATATTCTACGGTAATTCCACTCTCCGCCCCCTTGTGTAATAAGCCAAATAGCATTGGTCAATCCATTCCATACCCCTTCTTTATTCAACAACTCCGTAAGTTTTACTTTAACACGATATTTGCCATAAGTTAGCCCATGACGGGTTATAACCCCAACACTCTCTTTTTTCCACTCACCATACTTGGTTGCTGGATTCTTGATAATTACTTTTGAATTTTGAGGGTCAGAAAATACGGTTTGGCATGGCTTTTTGGTTGTTTGAATTAATGTTGGCACAAGCTCCTCTTGAGCAGTAAAACTTTTGTTCCAATTATATTCTGTAAGCGAGTAATTGTCTTTTAATATGTCTGCCAATACCGGAATGTTATTAAACTTTGTAGAAGCATCTACATAATTAATAAATTGCTGTAGTGGTGCATTACGAAATAAATTGGAATCATCTCCGCAGGTATTACAAAAGTAAGATTTGTCATAACTAGCTCCATTAAACGAACTTGCATTAACATAAATACCTGTTCCTAAATTGGGCTTAGCAATTACCATAAGGCCTAATGAGTCCACTACACAATGAGTTTCGGTATTTATACCCGGCTTCGTGTGCTTAAAATAATAAAATGGGTTTACAAAGGTACTGTCTTGCTTGAGCGAAATATTTTTAACCGCTAACGGTAAATGCTCCCAATCATTTTTAGTGCATACAACAAGTAAAAAAGAGTATTTACCCACTCTCGGGTTTCTTTTCCATCTACAGTTTTTATCATTATCAAAATACTTACTTTCGTTTCTTGGATTTCCAACAATATTAAAAACATCGTTTATTTGAAGTTCTTTTGTTGATGCCGGTAATGTAATTTTTTTAAACGTTATTTCTGTATCATTCCAACTTCCATAAAAGTTCTCGGCAGCAAGCGGGTGTTGGCTCCTTGTTATACTGTCATACTCCTGAAACTTATAGCTTTCGTTTTGATAAAATATTTTATAGTACAGTTCTTGATTGGTGTTGGTATTATTTTGAAGTTTAAAAGAAAAGGCAAAATTACCACCATCAACCTGGGTTAGCGAAGGTATCACAAAACCATCAAGGGCATCCGTATAATCTAAGTAAATCGATTTTACTCCCTGCTGCTGAGGTAAATAATTAGTTATTGCAGAAAACGAATGTATCTCAAATGCTTTATTTTGTCCGGTTTTATTTTTATTTCCCGGTTGGCACGAGGTAAATAACACAATAAAAATGGGTAAAGAGAGAACACTATAAACAAATATCTTTTTTAGAGACTTCATTTTTATACCTATAATTTATTGATAAAGGCTAATTGCGTTAGGCATCTGAGAATTATTTTCAATCTGATTACAATTATCTCCCAAATATTCACTATCCGCACAATTATATGAAAATACGATTAGACTTCTATTTTTATTTTGAACAAAGAAGCCACTTAGCATTTTTGTAAATTCATAATATTTGGGGTTAGCTTGCCCTAAAAACCCTTTAAATTCAATTGGTTGCAGCGTATTTTCAAGAGGATTCAGCTTTATCTGACGAAGTTCAAAACGCCATTCATTGTTCCACTTTAAAGCGTATCCTTGATTCCAATCCATCAGTATGTCTTTGGCATGAATAAAGCGGTTGGTGTTATCTAATTTGCTTTTTACCCATAAGTTGTTTTTATATTGTAACAACTCTGATTTTTCAGGTAAAAAGAGAGCAAAACCGGCAGCAAGCGATTTTAAAGGACTGATATAAACAAACTGTTTTAACCAATCGGCCGGAAAAAATGACTGTAATTTTTCTTTTAACTCCCAGTGGTTGTTATTAAAAATATAAAATTGACAAGTTCCGTTCATTTTATGTATAGCCAATATTTCTGTTATGCCATTGTGGTCAAAATCTGTAGCTAAAAAGCGATAAGCTGTATCTAATAAAAAATGAGATTGATCAGAAGTTTCCCAAACTGAAACAAAAGCATTTAACGATTTATTATAGCTTATCAAGCGGGCATTTTTATCTGAAATATGTAAAATGGATTCTAAATTCTCCTTGTTTTTATAGAATAATCCCCCAAGTACTGCATCAAAGGGTTTGTATGTGTTTAATACCTCTACATCAATAGTTTCCTTTTTAAGCCATAAAGGCTCAAAAGTTAAATAATTACTTGCTGAAACACCAATACTTCGAGGCTCAGGATCAGTTCCAAAAACAATTTGAAAATCGTCAACCAAAATACCTTTCTTTCCTCTATTCCATATTCCAATTTCTATTTCATCTTCCGGTTCTATTTTATCAATAGGTAAATTCACATCTATATTAAAATGTGTCCAGGTTTTTAAAGCAAAATTATTATTGGTGCTTTTCCCAAACCAATCTATGTTTTTACCTGTCTTTGCACTTTTAATTGTTATGGTAATCATAAGATCATAACCTTCCTGCAAGGGGTACAACCAAACCGAGGCAGCTACTTTTTTAATTATGGGAAATCCCAAATCACCAAATTTCCGCTTAATCATTACCCCGTATTCCTCACCTCCACTTAAATCGCAGCACCTCATTCCAGAATATGCTTTTCCTTTTTTGATACAGTCAATATTGATTAAATCTTTTGGTGTTTCAAAATCATAAAATAAATTACCTACAGATGTATCTATAACTGTACTTAAGGGTTTTAAGCCCAATAAAGTATAAGAAAAATTATCTAACCAAAATTCATTTTTTCCTTCATTCCAAATATAGATTTTTAATGTATTTTTTGATTTACGCCACTTCACATCAAATGGAAAAGTAAAATAAAAAGAGTCCCAATCTTTTAATTGTTTTGATTCCAACAAACTTCCCGACCACTGCTCTGTTTTGTTTTCTGGACCTTCAATAACCCAAACCAATTTAAGGTTTTGCAATTTTTCTTGAGTAAATAATGAGAAGGATATTTTAATACTATCAATATTTTTAAAATTTTTTATTTCGCCTAATGGTTTACTGAAGCCATTAATAAACTCTACATCCGGTTTTACATAAAAAAACTTTGAATTTGAATTAGCAATTGGAGGAGCTTTATCAACTGTATTCAAATTTTCAAAATCAAGATTTTCATGAAATAATATAGCATATTCTTGTAAAGGCTTTACCGATGGTTTTTCAGGCTTTGATGGCTGCTGATTAGAATTACAAGAAGAAATAAAAAAAGCAAGAAAAACTATGAATTCAATAAGCCATTTGTTGAAATATCTCATCTATGAAAAGTAGAATAATTAGCGTGTAAAAGTATAAGTAATCTTCAACAAAAAACCTATTACTTCAAATTCATTCATAATATTTTACTGTTTGCATTTAAAAATATTGTATTAAACTATTTTCTTTTGAATTAGTACCCATACTACACAAAAAAAGCGGGCAGTGGTGTACTTCTGCCCGCTTTAAGAAAGAATACAAGTAATTTCTATTTTACAATTCGCTTGGTTGTTTTGCGATCTTTACTTTGTAAGCTAATTAAATAAACCCCCTCTGCAGCTTGGTCTAAATTCAATTTAATTTTTCCATTTTTCCCTTCAAACTCTTGTGAGTTGCCTATTTGTTGCCCTAAGGCATTTATAATATGAATAACAACTTGCGTATTTTCATTAAAATTAAATACGGCATAGTAAACTCCATTTTGAACTTGAACATCCATTAACTCACTGCTGATTGTTGTATTTGTGATATTTACTGTTAAAGTCTGTTGTTCTGAACATGTACCTTTTGTTTGTTTCAGAGTAACTTCATAAACACCTTCCTGCGCATACTGATGCGACACAACAGCATCGTTTGTAGCCGTATTTCCATCGCCAAAATCCCATTCAACCTGAGCTCCTTTAATCATTTCTGACTTAAAGGATATAGGCTCATTAATTGCTGCTTTTGATGCAGAAGGTACAAAAGATGCATTTACTTTTGTTTCTGCCTGAATAGTAATAGGGTCAGATATAACTCCACAATCCGTAATCTCCGGATAGGTTAGTGTATAAGAACCTATACTCAAGTTGTCAAATGTATATACTGTACCATCAAACTCTGCCTGCTGAATTAAATCCTGACCTTTCCATAATTGAACTTTACAAGTAGAACCTGAGCCATTTTGAACCGTAATGCTTCCATCATGATTATTGGAACATGAAGTAGATACTACTGATTTTGGTAAAGGGGTACTGATGTGAATCATAAATCTTGGGCTTCTGAAGCCCACTTTGGCTTTGAATTCATAAGTAAGAGAAGTACTTATGTTTGTTTTATTTCCATTATCAAGATCTTCAATTACAATGCAAGTACCTTGTGGGAAATTAGCTCCACCGGTCCAAGATAAGCTATAGTAACCAGGTTTTCCAACCGTAACCCGAACAGGAATATGAATTGTTTTTCCTTGGAATGGTAAGCTGTTAACGGTAAGGTTTTTCCCATCTGCAATAGAAGCAATAGACGGTAATTCAGGTGAAGGACTGTAAAACTTCACAGCATCATAAGACCCATCAAAAAGTTCCGTTGCATTACTATTCAGGTGAATTACTGTTTCGTCATTCATATCAAATCCGCTAACTTTGAGTCGAAGTATATTTGCTTTTTCTTTCTCTTTAAAGAAAACAGGATTCGTGTTTGATTTTATATCTTCGGTTGCAGTCAGTACCGGGTTGGCTGCATTAGCCTGAACATAGAATGCCTGAGAAGATGCAATATATCTAGAGCCTCCGTTAACCGAAATACCATTAATAAAAGTAGCGTACTGACCATTATCAGCCTGAAATACATATATAGCATCATTCATATTGGTTTTTGTCCAAGCTGTAGCGTACCAATCAATAGTGCTTGGGTATGGATTAGCTATTAAGTTAAAACCATCTGCAGAGTTTGCACTATTTGTAAAACTTGGATTAAAGTTAAAGTTTCCAATATGCGGCTGCCCTTCTACTTCAAATGTAATATCAGGTGTGGTTAAAGTATTACTACCTCCTACACCATACGCACCTAGATACACCCAAAAACCTTTTCCTAAACTAATAGGATTGGTAACATTGGTTGCAGGCACATAAGCGCCAGGGGCATCTATAACTCCTGGAGGTGTTTCATCATAAGTATAAACTGATACAAATCCGTTCATTGAAGGCCCCTGATAAGCTCCTGTAAAACCGGTCATCGGAAAATTATCAATCCAGTCTGCTAAAGTTGCACTTTGAATACTATTTCCAATCAAAGCCCAACCTGTTACACCTCCGGGAGCAAAGCGTTCCATTTTAATGTTTCCACTATAATTAGCCGTAGGTTGAACGGGCGCAATACGTCCGGTTGAAGTTGAATTTGACTTAATTGTGAATGTGTTGCTCGAGTTAGTAAAAGTTCCATTTGTAAGCGTAAGTGCCCCAATTAGATTAACATCAGAGGTTAGGGTTGCTCCTTGTGCATCATCTAAAGTAATATCGTAGAAAGTAGTAGTAGTACTATTGCTTGATGTTATATTATGCACATTCGTATTTAAGCCTGAACATGACTTAAACGAAACAAGGCTACTTGCTGCATTAAAAGTTCCATTGTTTTCAAAAGATCCGTAAACGTCAAGGGTGTTATTTGATAAAATATCTAAAACTGCACCTGCGTCTATTTGCAAGTCATATACCTCAGCTGAGGCTGTAATAAGAGGCGAATTTAATGTTCCGGTAGGAATTATTGCTTTCTTGTTTTTATTAGGAACAGCATTGCTCCAGTTGGTCGGTAAATTCCAATCGTTACTACCCGCTCCTGTCCATGTTGTAACTTGTGGTGTAAGACTTACAGTAATTGCATTTGAGGTTGCAGGATTGACAGTAGGGCATGTTGCACTTGAAGTTAATTCGGCTGTTATGATATCGCCATTAACTAAAGCACTTGATGTGTAGGTATTACTATTTGACCCTACATTGTTTCCGTTTTTCTTCCACTGATATAAAGGACTGCCGCCACCATTTGTAATGTTAGCTGTAAATTCAAAGCCGGTGCAAATAGAATTTTGCGAAATACTGATTGAAATAGTTGGTGTAACAGATGGGTTAACAGTCATAGTGATTGCTGAACTGGTAGCCACAACAGGGCTGGCACAAGTTGCATTACTGGTTAAAACACAACGAATCAAATCACCACTTACAAAATCAACACCTGCTGTTGCGGTATATGTAGAAGAGTTAGCTCCCAAAATGTTACCTCCATTTTTTATCCATTGAAAAGCCGGTGAACCGCCCCCATTGGTAGGTGTAGCCTCAAAAGTAACAGAAGTTCCACTACATGCCGGGTTAGAACCAGAGTTAATATTAATAGAAATCGATGGTGTAACAACAGCATTTACGGTAACCGAAACAGGTGTAGCATTAGCTGAACACCCCAAACTATTGGTTACGGTAACGGTATAAGAAGTACTTCCGAGTGCAGGAGAAATTCCCGTAGGATTTTGTGAAGCGGAAGAATAACCTGGGGGGGTTGAAGTCCAACTATAAGAATGAGTAATAGCTGTTCCTGTTATCGTTACTGAATTAATAGCCCAATATCTGGCACGTCCTCCTGTATTATATCTAAAACGAACCTGAACGGAGCTTTCATTAATATAAGCGTTTAGAGAAATGGTTGGTGTTGTAAAATTGTTAGATACTCCTTGGTTCGAGGTGTAAGTTTGCTCTGTAACCCATGTTGAACCATCTTTAGAAACTTCAATATTTATGGACTCGCCTGTTACTCCTTGGAATCTGAAATAGTGATCCAAACTTAAAGACACGTCCGAATACCCTATGGTACTAAAAGAAGGAGAAATCAAGGTCGTTTGCGTAGTGGTTGTCCCTGCTCCCTGAGCTCTGCTGTCAGATAACATAAAGGCACTTCCTGGTGAAATGGTAGTCCCATCAGGTGTCGTATAATTATTAGCTCTGTTTGTCCAAGCAGCATTAGCAGGTGTTCCACCGGTTGAAGTGTTGATGGCAGTCCAAGACCCTAAACCTGCATTAAAGGTCTCATTTAAAATAGTAGCAGGATAAGAAACTCCGCTTGAAGAAGAAAGATCTATAGTTTGGCCTGCGCAAATTGAAGGAGCCGATATACTTGCTGTTGGTGCAGGAACCGGATTAACAGTTGCTACAACAGGTACTCTTGAGGCAGCATTACATACAATAGGGCTGGTAGTTCTTCCCTGTGCATAATAGGTAGTTGTATTACTGATAAATGGAGTAGTATATGTTAAAGTTGCTGTACCGCCTGGCAGTGGAGTGCCTCCGGTTGGCGTAGCATACCAATCAACTGTACCACCTCCTGCAACAGAAGCACCCAGAGTAACAGAAGCAGGCCCGCAAGTTGTTGCCGGAGTTGTTGATGTAACAGTGGGATCAGTAACAACTACACATACAGGTGTAGCAGAAGCAGAACAACCAATTGAACTGGTTACTGTTGCTGTATAGCAAGTTGATTCAGTAGGCAAAACACCGCTTGGATTAGCCAAAGCAGACGAAAACCCAGGAGGGTTGGAGGTCCAACTATTGGTAGCTGTAGTTCCTCCTGTAATAGAAACTGTATTTATAGCCCAATACCTTGCTGCTGCATTTGCATCATACCTAAAACGAAGGTATAAAGTAGCTTGATTAATATAGGCATTTAGGTTAATAGAAGCAGTAGCAAAACTATTTGGAGCCCCCTGATTAGAGGTATAAGTAGCAACAGTGGTCCATGTACTACCATTTGTTGATACCTGCACCCTGGCTGATTCTCCAGAAACTCCAGCGTATCTGAAATAATGCTTTAAACTTAGGGTTAGAGTTGTATAACCATTGGAATTTAGTACAGGTGACTGTAAAATAGTATTGGTAGTAGTTCCGGCTTGAGAATAACTATCCGATAAGTAAAATTGAGTCGCATCATCTGAAACAAAAGTAGCAGCACCATTAGAATAAGAGCTAGAACGTAGAGTCCAAGCTGCTGCAGCCGGAGTACCCCCGGTAGAAGTATTCGTAGTTGTCCATAAATTGGTTAAACCATCAAAAGTTTCATGAATCAATGTAGCAGTTGTTCCGGCTGCCGGGGTAGAAGTTAAATTTATAGTAGTACCTAAACAGATAGGACCCGAATTAGAAATAGTAGAAGTAACGGCCGAAGTAGGATTGATTACCACTGTATAGCTTCCAGCCGAGGTACAGCCATGAGCATCAGTTACAGATACCGTATAAACACCAGCGTTAGAGGCTGCTGCCGAAGCAATAACAGGATTGCTCAGAGCTGATGTATAACCCGATGGACCAGTCCATGAAAAAGTGAAAGGACTCATTCCTCCAGTCCTATTGGATTTTAGATTAATAACATCTCCTATACACACCCCTGCTCCATTATTAACGGTTGGGTCAACATTTACGACAGAAGGTGAAAGTGTTGAAAACGATATATCGTCCAAGCCAAAGTCATTTCCTCCCAAGGCGCTTTCGATATCCCGAATAGATAAAGTAATTGTTCCGGTTGACGGAGCAGTATATTCACCAAAAAATCGAACCCAATTAAAAGGACCATTCTCAGCAGGTGTACCTGCTCCTAAAACACCCACAGAACCAAGTTGTGTTCCGTCAATGTTAAACTGAAGTTGAGCATAAGGTACTACTGTATTTAAACTTAGACCATAAGCAGAGAAATAATAAGTTGTTCCGGCTACAACATTTACATTCTGCTCCCACACTACCGGAGTAGAGCCACTGCCGTTAACCATTAAAAATTTACCTGTTCCAGGATTCGTTCTTGATTTTCCCCAAAAATTAGAGTGGTAATTGTGTGCATTTGCTGCTACAGTATATAGTCCTTCAGCCCATAGAGCCGATGGCCCCACCACACTGCTGTCATGATAAGTGTAAGCAGAATTAAAATTTCCATTCCACAGTTCAAAATTTCCATTTACAGTCAATTCATTTCCAACAGTTACGGAGCTAATTGAAGAACACCCAGGGTCACCACTATTATACGTTACAGAGTAGCTACCGGCTAAATTTACATCAATTATTTGAGTGGTTTCACCTGTAGTCCAAGTATTTCCGCTCGAGTAACTAGAAGTTAAACGAACACTTCCGTTTCCTAGAACACAATAATCAGCCGTAATAACCGGAGCAGCAGGAATACTACTGATGGTAGCTGTAACAGGAGTTCTTGTTGGTGATATACATCCACCTACAGTGGTTCTTGACTGGGCATAGTAAGTAGTGGTTGAACCAATTACTGGGGTGGTGTAAGTAAGTGTTCCTGAACCGCCAGGTAGAACTGTTCCTCCGGAGGAATTAGCATACCAATCAATGGTAGCACCTCCCGGTGCTGTAGCTGAGATACTTAATGATCCGGCATTACAGCGAGTAGCCCCTACAGGGCTTGTAGGAGCTGTAGGATTGTTAATTATTGTTGCAACTGCTGATCTTCTTGAGGAAGACACACACCCTGTAATAGTGCTTCTAGATTCAGCATAATAAGTGGTGGTTGAAAAAATGATTGGAGTAGTATAGGAAAGTGTTCCTGAACCACCAGGCAACACAGTCCCTCCTGAAGCACTAGCATACCAGTCAACGGTAGTATTCATTGCCGGTATTGCTAAGACGGTTAAAGTGCCGGGGCCACATCGAGAATCATCTCCAGTAGCACTAGGGGCTGCAGGAGGTGTATTTAAGGCTGCTATGACAACATTAGAGGTCGTTGTTTCTCCACCCACATCAGTAACGGTAACAGTATAAGTTCCGGCTACGGCTGGGTTTCTAGTTGGGTTTTGAACACTGCTTGTCCAGCCTCCCGGGCCTGTCCAACTATAGGTAAAGGCGGCCACGCCACTAGGGCCTCCGTTCACATTGTTTCGGGTGGCAGTTAAATTTAGTACACTATTTGTGCAAGTAGGATTATTTGATGATGCCGTAAAACTAGGAGCCCCATAATACCCTCCGTTTGCCACCAGTTGTGCAAAAGTGTATGGGAATCCCCACCCATTGCATGATGCAATAGTGGTGGCCCCTATTCTTATTCTACGAAAATTGTTACAACTGCTTGCTGAGATATCACCTGTACCATTAATTTCAATAACACAGCCAGCCGGTAAAGTCAAAGTGCTATTAGCCGTAAAACGAATATTCCCACCTGAATTAATAATAATTTTTGTTAGCCCCGCATTAAAAGAAACATTTGAGTTAACAGTTACCGTTGCCGTAATTGTCATAATTCCTGAACATCCAGTTAATGAAGTAGCGTTTACATTTGAACTAACTGTACAATCGGCTCGTGAGGTTGTGGTTGCAAACAGAAAAAAGGTAAAAATCGCCAGAAAAAAGAATCTGCTGGGATTAACTTGTAGTTTTAAATTCATCGTATAATAGTTTTAATAATTTCAGTATCTAGGGTATTTAATTTGGAATGCAAAACTAATTAAATAATCGCTCCAAAACTTTTGATTCATCATAGATTCTTTGCCATTTATCTATAGTTTTTTATAAATATTGCTCTTATTTGATTTAAATCTGTTTGTCATATATTTTACTCTAAATTGCAGTGCACAATCTTGAAATCTTCTTGCTATTCAAAAACAAATTGGGATTCCTTTTTATTTTTATTCTATCCATATTCTTTCTACTTATTTAACATTTATTTTGTTTCAAAAAATAACAATGTTAAAAATTCTGACTGTCTTAAAAAACAATAGCTCCTGTATATCAATTAGTTACAATCTTCACTTATTCATTAGTCCGTCTAAATTTAGTGGTTTGCTTTTGCATTCTTTTCACAATTCCCAATTTTCTTTTTCCGGGTTGATGTATGGCACTATGTAAACACGAAGCCGTGCTTCGTGTTTTTTATTATAGTTAGCACTTGGCTTCATAGCGCAGCAAGTTTAGTTTCAAAATTCGCAAGTAAAACTTGCTCAAGTAAAGAAAATCGATGGACAGCTTCGTTTTACGGTGGCTTTATGTTTTGAAGCTTGTCTGTTACTCAATAAATGTAAAAAATTACTAATATCATTTCTGTTGTTGAGAACACAAAGTCTAAAATACATTATTCCAATACCAGCAGCTTACCCTGTAATTCTCTTCTTTTTATGGCTTAATTTTCACCACCTTCCCACTAACAATCTTCCCATCCACCAACTCTGCACGGATAAAGTAAATACCACTTGGCAATTGCGAAACATCAAGGTTTAATTTGTTTGTTTTTTGCATTATGGGCTGTTGCAAAATGGTTTCACCTAACAGGTTTTGAATTACAAGTAATTTCATTTTCACTTCTATGCTTTCAATAATCAGTTCTCCATTAATGGGGTTTGGAAACAAACGCAAACTTTTATCCGATTCAATATTTACCACACCTAATGTGTTGTTATGACAGCTCAAAACAGAGGTAGTCAAGCTATTGTGCAATAATTTTACCGAATCAATAGATATCTGAATGTTATCAAAGCATGGATTGGGATATACACTGTTGAAAGTTGTTATAACAGCGATTGTCATGTCCTTACATTCATTAGGCGCAAGTGTCATTGCCCCAAAGGATTGGATAGCTCTATAGTCTTGGAAAGGTAACTGAACAGGATACACCATACTTAGTTGGGGACTATCGCAAGGAGAACCCGGAAATACATAACTAAAACTCCATTGGGTACTATCTTTCCATAAGCCCGTCAGGTAATTGTAAAAATGTGTACTGCTAATAGGGTTACCTTGTGCTGTAGCATCATTCTTATAGTAACCGCTATACTTCATATTTACATCGACATTATTTTCTTTAGGTACTCTAATTCCCGCTTGTGCAACAACGGGAATGTTGCTGCCTTACATTGTATCATCGTCATCAGCGTTATAATAAATAGCCGCGTTACGAATTGAGTCAAAAACCAATATAATCGTCACCATAACCACCCAAATCATCGTCACACCATAATCCGATATAAAAATTGTGATACAAAGTATCGCTTTTATTGGTGATGTTATAGTCATAAAACGTGGTATTATTCAACACATCATTTGTGGCAAAAGAGTAAGCCATTACCTGAACCTCAACGCCTAAAGCCCTTGCACCGGTTTCAGTATGCAGATTTCCAACATCATTACAAATCCACCATATAGCCTGGTCTCCGTTTATTTTGGGATAATCACCATTCAAAGGTTCATAAATTCCATTGTTGTTTATATCAACAAATGGCGCCATATTACGGTTTATAACCTGCGAACCAATGGTGTTTCCTTTTGCGGGCCATTCAGTAATGGCAAGAGGTGGATTTGCAGGATTTGCAATGTGTGCTTGGATTTGAGTTTTAGAAACCTTCCAGTGTCTGTCATACAAGTCGCAGTCTGCGCTTTTGGTTGTTCCGTTTGTATCAATTGGTCCAGGCCAATAATCATTGCCAGTTTGTCTGTACGTTTGTGCTGCTATATGTATGTTTCCTCCTGCATCAATGCCTCCCAGCCAAATACTTCCGACCAACAGAGCATGGTGACCGGACCCTTTTGGAACCTCATAACCTCTCAAAGCCGCTGTTGGATCCAACCACATATCACCACCACCCAAAACGAGCGCTCTTACGTTGTTCGTGTCTAAAAAAGATTGGCTTGTTGACGGGCTGCAAGGTTGTGCTGTTGCCCAGCAAGCCAATGTCATAAATCCGATGAGTAATTATACTTTCATCTTTTACTTTTAAGTTAAAAGTTTAATTGATGGTGTTTCATTAAATGAATGAGTAAAGAAACGAAAAAGCAGTTTAAAAAGCAAAATAATTTATCTTTATGTATAATCTAAGGAGGCTTATATTCATCTTTTAACTTGTTTTTTAGATGTGATAAATGTGTAGGAAATTTTGATACTTTGCACTTTTTCTTGCCTTGGCAGATTACGTTTGCAAAATTGGAATGTGCCCAAATAAGCAATGCCAAACATTTGGTTTGTTTGTCTTATGCTGCTGCATTTCTTCGTGACTCCAGCTTCATATTGATCAAGTAAAACTTGTTCAATTAAAAGAAAACGAAGCGCAGCTACGCTTTTACGGTATTTTTTGTAAATTGTGTGCCAGAATTATTTGTCCTTATATTTTATTGCTGTCCCTGAAACAAAGGGATACCAAGCCTGAAAGTCATACTTAATATTAGTTACTGCATCAGCTTGCAATTCATATGCTTTCTTTTTCAGTCCGTCAAGCAATTTTTGTGGAGTATGAAAAATACCACCATCTGTTTGTATGTAGCCAATTTCTACATAATTTCTATCTGGTAATTTTGTCGTGTATAACTCAATTGTTTCATTTTCTGACTTGACTAAAGTTGCAACTCGTGTAGTCGTACAATTTGTCAAGGCAGCAGTAACAACAAGTCCCAATATAGCACTTTTAAATTTTACACTTTTCATATTCTTCAGCTTTTATTATTGATTAGAACGGGAATTCTGTCGATTTATTTTCTATCGCCTTGCGTTTTTTAAATTCTGACTGTTGTAAAAAAAACAACTCCAGTATATCAATTAGATACAATCCCAAATTTTTCATTATTCAGTATAAATTAAGTGGTTTGCTTTTGCATTCTTTTCACACTTTTTTCCGAGTTGATGTAAGGCACTCAGTAAACACGAAGCTGTGATTCGTGTTTTTTATTATAGTTAGCGCTTGGCTTCATAGCACAGCTTCGCTTTTACGATATTTTTTTTAGTTGAGTGTAAAGTCCGCAAGTTCATAATTAGTATTTCGACCGCCTTCTCCTGTTTCTTGTAAGATGCCTTTCTCTATTAAGTCCTTTATGTCACGCAATGCCGTGTCTGTTGAAACTTTGGTAATTTTTGCCAATTTTGATGATTGTAGTTTTCCGTCAAATCCGTCAAACAACATATTCAGAATGATGCGTTGGCGTTCATTGATTGTTGTGTTTTCGTACAGTTTCCAAAATTCGGCTTTGCGTAAAATGCGTTGCGTAGTGTTTTCGGTGGCAAGCATTGCTTTTTTCAGACAATGTAAAAACCATTCAAGCCATTCTGTAATGTCGCCTGTGCTGTGTTGCACTTTTTGTAATACTTCGTAGTAGCGTTTGCGTTCTACCAAAATTTGGCTTGACATACTGTAAAAACGTTCGCCACTACTTTCGGCACGGGCAAGCAACATATCGGTTATAGCCCGTCCAATTCGTCCGTTTCCGTCATCAAATGGGTGAATAATAATAAACCAAAAGTGAGCAATAGCGGCTTTTATTACAGGGTCAAGTTGATTGTCATTATTGAACCAATCCAGAAACTTGTCCATTTCGGCCTTTACTAACTTTGGCTTTACTGCTTCATAGTGTATTTTCTCTTTGCCTATTGCACCCGAAACTATCTGCATTTTACCTGTACGGTATTTACCAACTTCTATTTCATAAGGTCCGCTGTGCCCTGTGGGAAAAAGTGCTGCATGCCAACCAAACAACCGTTTTTCACTTAAAGGAAAAGTGTAGCGTTGAGTCGCATCGAGCATCATTTCTACCACGCCTTCAATGTGGCGACTGCTTGGAACAAGTCCTGCGGTGTTAATCCCCAAACGCCTTGCAATGGAAGAACGCACTTGGTCGTAGTTGAGCAATTCGCCTTCAATTTCGCTTGATTTTACAACGTCTAAGGTAAGAGCCGTAAGTGTGGCTTCTTCTTTGGCAGAAAGACCCAAAGCATTCATTTGTCCAATGATTTTGCCCTGCATTAGTTTTACTTCGCCAAATACAGCATTTATGACTTTGTCTTGCCACAAAAAGTTCGTCCAATTTTTATGTTCGTAAATGTATTTTGCCATTACACAAAAACTATGATGCGGCAAATGTATAAATTATTCACCGCAAATTTGCGGTGAATAATTTATTTTTTCACCGTATAATTAGACCTAATACCGAAAAATGGGCTGCTTTTACTGTTTTTTTATAGACTATATTTTTCCATTCAAAACATTTGAAATCATTTCTATCGCCCATTTACGCCAAACTGTTTCAAGAATTTCGTTATCTGTTTATCTTGTTAGAAACTTGTATGTCTGCAATCTATTGTTTATATCTCTTTCTTGTGTTTTTAAAACGTGAAGATTTACAAACTGATTTTTCTTGTTTTTAGTTGCTTATAAACACAATGAATAATTTTTGTCAAATGCAGTCGGTATATCCTAAATTGTTTGCTTTGTATTACTGTTTTACCTTAGCAATTTCCGAAATTTAGAAATTGAATTGATTGTTTGTACTTTTTATTTGTTAATGTTAGCACAAATAATAGTATCTTTTGTGTCCTCCCAAAAGAAGTAACTCTAGTTTCATATTGAGCAAGTAAAACTTGCTCAATTAAAAGAAAACGAAGCATAGCTTCGCTTTTACGGGGCTTATAATATTTTGTAAATATAAAGCTATTTAGCTGCTTAATTAATGGTTAACTATCAAATAACTTTGAGTATATTTGAAATCTTAATTTTCAAATCTTAACGATCAGGCAGCTTTATGAAATTATCAATTTTCTCCAGAAAAAAAACAAAGAATTTAATTATTGTAATCGCATTATTAGGCTTAACGAGTTGTTTAGCTACAAAGTTAGCAGCCCCCACACAAGTTGATGTTGATAGGGCGCAAGCAAAATATCCGAATACATCGTTAGAAGATTTAAATCGAGGAAAAATATTGTATGAAACGAACTGTAAAGGTTGTCATAAATTATACAAGCCGCGTTCTAAAAATGAACAAGAATGGAACAAAATTGTTCCGATAATGGTACGCAAAGTGAATAAAAAATCAATGATTCTCGATGAAAAGTCTCAGCAAGATATTTTGCGTTATGTTATTACCATGGGGAACACAAAAAAGTAATATTTCATATTTTTTTTTAGTCTTTAAATAAAAGGCAAATGCTTTACAATGAATTTTTTGGGGCATCAATATTTGGCACAACACGATACCGATTTGATGGTTGGCAATTTTATTGCTGATGCAGTTAAAGGAAAGGCCTTTAAATTATATCCTGAAGGCATTGCAAAAGGTATTTTGATGCATCGAGAAATTGATAGTTTTACCGATACCCATGCTGCCACACGAGAAGGGCGTAAAAGATTGCAAACGCGCTATAAAAAGTATGCTGCTGTACTTACTGATGTATTTTATGATCATTTTTTAGCCGTTAATTGGAGTCAATATCATGCTCAAACACTTTCTTTGTTTTCCTCTGAAGTTTATCGTTTAATGCAAGCAAATTTTGATTTATTGCCCCCTAAATCGCAATATATGCTACCTTATATGATAAAATATAACTGGCTATTAAACTATAGCAAAATAGAAGGTATTAAACGAACTTTGGGAGGTATGTCACAGCGTACAAAATTTGAATCAGGAATAGAACATGCCGGAGAAGAGCTTGAACTTTATTACGCTGAGTTTCATAAGGATTTTTCTTACTTTTTTAATGATGCTATTTTGTATTTTGAGAAGTGGAAATAGCTTACTTATATAACCTTTACTTTATAAAATTCTTTTTTCAACAAATCAGCAGCCTTCTCTCTAAAATCGCCCTGCAACAAAATTTCATTATCTTTTACACTTCCCCCTACCCCACATTTGGATTTTAATTTTTTACCTAATGCCTCAAGGTCTTCAAAAGACCCAATAAACCCGGTAATTAGAGTTACGCTTTTTCCAGCCCTGTTTCTTTTATCTAACTGAATGCGTAGATTTTGCTTTTCGGGATCTAAAGTTAGTTGAGTGTCCTCATTTTGATAACTATAATTAAACTCGGGGTTGGTACTGTACACTATATTATCTGCTTTTTTATTTTTAGCCTTCATTTTACAAGCTTTTGGGAACTATAATTTTTAAAGCCAAAGGTAAGACATTAATAATTACTGGTGAAGATATAACGACCGGCTCACCATCAATATGCCAAATATCAGAATTGCAATTTATTTGACATGAATTTATTTGCAAATAAGTTAGTTTTTGAATGCGATCAATTTTTTTGGCAAACAACAAATACGCATAATAAGGTATTTTATACCACGACAATGGAGGAAGTATAACTAAATCTATTTTTCCATCATTCAAAGATGCCCTTGGTGCAATATAGGCATTGTTACCAAACTGGCTGCTATTAGCTAGTGCTAATAGAAACAAGGTGTATGTTCTTGTTTCTGATGATGACAAAATAATTTCTGCCTGTGCCGGTTTGTACTTTTTAAATTGTTTTAAAACTTCTCTAAAATAGCCCCAAAAACCTCTTTTTTTTTGAAATTGAAAGCTATGAGCCACAACCGAATCAAACCCTGTACCTGCCACATTAAAAGAATAAAATTCATTTAACTGCAATACATCTATTGCATAAGTTTCTCCAACAAAAACTAAATCTAGGGCATCATTTATGAGTAAAGGAATTTTAAGACTGCGGGCCAATCCATTTCCTGAGCCTGTAGGCACAACTGCCAAACTTATTTTTTTATGAATAAGTGCTCGAGCTATCTCATTAACGGTTCCATCACCGCCTACTGCAACAATTGCTTTGCAAGTTTTTTCATCAGCATTAGAGACAATTTCAAAAGCATGATTGGGGTATTGGGTATATATGATTTGCCACGACTTGGTGTACTTTTTTGAAGCGCATTCAATAAGCTCTTCTATATTGTTATAATTTTTAGTTCCGGCTTTTGGGTTAATAATAAATAGATATGTTGCATTATTCATAGCTTCTCTTATTCAAAAAATGTTTTAACCAAATGAAACCGCTTATCCCGGCCATAAATGATGAAACAACAATAGTCATCTTAGCAGCATTAACCATTTCGGGCATATTAAATGCCAGCATAGTAATAAAAATTGACATTGTAAAACCAATGCCTCCTAATAAACCAGCACCTATAAGCAAGGTCCAATTAACCTTATCAGGAAGTTTAGCCCATTTCAATTTAACAGCAATATAGCTAAACAGAAAAATACCTACCGGTTTTCCTAAAAATAAACCTAAAGCTATACCCAACATCATAGGATTAAAAGCTCCATTAAATTTATCCCACCCAAAAACAACACAAGTGTTTGCTAATGCAAATAGGGGTATTATTACAAAATTTACGGGGGTATGCAAAGCGCGCTCTACCCTATTTACTAATGAAATTTGGTTTTTAGACTGAAAAGAGGGAAGGAAAAAAGCAAGAATAACACCTGATAATGTGGCGTGAATACCCATATTATGAATGGTAAACCATAAAGCTACACCCATACTAAGATACAGTGCCCATAAATTAACTTTAAGTTTATTGAGTATGAATAATAAAAGAATAATAGCTATACTGAATAAGGCAAAAAGAAATTTAATACCACTGCTGTAAAATAACCCGATAACAACTATAGCGCCTAAATCATCAACAATTGCCAATGCGGCTAAAAAAACCTTTAATGCGGGAGGAACTTTTTTTCCAACTAAGGTGATAATACCAATAGCAAATGCAATATCTGTAGCCATTGGAATGCCCCATCCATGGTGTGATATAGTATTATTGTTAAACAAAAAATAAATACATGCAGGCACCAGCATACCACCCAAAGCAGCAAATAAAGGGAGTATAGCTTTTTGTCGCGTACTTAATTCGCCATTGGTAATTTCTCTTCGTATTTCTATGCCAACCAACAAAAAGAAAATACTCATTAAGCCATCATTAATTATAAATTCAGGGGTAATTTTTACCGATTTCCATATACTTACATCATAATGCCAAAAATTAATATATACGCTAGCTATATCAGTATTACTAATAATGATACTAATAGCTGTGCAACATAACAGCAACACTCCGGTAATGTGTTGCGAGGCAATAAACTCTTTAAAATATTTACTTAGTTGAACCCTATGCTTTTCATTCTGATTTTTGTACATACTTTAATATATGGGAATGCTATTTTACTTTTATTAAGTTAAGTTATTATGCTTTAATTTGAATATCAAATTTGTTTAGTTTTTTTGCTGTAAGTATTTACAGTTGTTTAAGAGAAGTTGAAATACATTAGAATCCGTTTTCATGTATATGAAAAGTCCTTTCTTTCTCTTAGATAAGATAATCAAAAGGGCTCGCACTTTTAAAAACTGGAAAGCTTTTATGAATACAGATTTGCTTTTTAGTTTAGAAGAAGAAAATTGTAATTTCTTTTTAAACAGTGGCTTTCGGATATTCAGTTCAAAAATTTGCACGAGTAAGTATTATATTGTAATGTGTTTTAAACACGAGTTTATTGTTATTTTTAGGATTTGGAAGCTATTTTATTTCATTAACCCTTTAAGAAGAACAAAATAAATAATCCATTTAAAAACTAATTAATCGTCATGACCTTTTCCATCACCTTGAATTTTTCCGGTCTTCCAAAGGAGTTCTTCTTGAAGTTGAGCTTTTTTCAGAGAATCAGAAAGCTCTTGACTGTCCAACCTGTTAAGATTGGGTTGTCCGGCATTAACCCAGGCAGTAAACCACAGCGATCCAACTGAAATAATGGCCTGTCTCATTCTTCTTTCTACCATACCGTTGAGCATATCGTTATACCGGTTTGTGAACTCTAACGAATATACTTTTGTTAATACATTACCCCTGTTTTCATAACTGTATTTTCGGTCGGGAGGAAACTCGTGGGTTAACTGAGCTTCAAAACTTAATACAGAATCCACTTCGCTATGGCTGGTTTTAACAGTTTCCCAAGCTTTATCCAAAACTTTATCAATAAATGCTGCTTTCCCAACGAAATAGTCATAGTCGTCAGCCTTTAACTCAGGAATTCGAGATTCCCAAAATCCATGTATTCCATATTGATTGGTCAATTGTCCGTTGTAGTTCTTAGTGGTATGCAAGGGAACGTGAGCATCGGCAATATAATGCCCCAAATCGGCTGAATAGTGCAAAATCAAGTCTAAATTTTCTTTTTTAAAAGCTTCAACTAAACGTCCAAACATTTTCTCTACATGCCAAGGAACAATACCATAAGCTTGTAAAGTGTCTTCCGTGAATTTGTTTACAGCATCTTTCCACCTTTTAGGCACTGTCTCAAAAGGGTTCTCTCCGTAATGATCTATATCAATATAGTGTCGGGCTCCTTCGGCAGCCACAGCATAACGCCTTTTGTCAGGATCTACTGCATGTTCGGTAATATAGTCAATATGTTTTTTATAAAAGCCAATCATGGGTTCTGGTAAGGTTAACACGGCCATACGGTTAATGCGTTTATGTCCGTAAAACCCCCAAGAGTATGTTGTTTCTCTGTTAAAACAAAGCAAAAGCAAAGCCGTTAAAAGGAGCGTAATTTTTATCTTCATTCTTAGTTAAAATGAATCACAAAAGTAACATAATTCATAAGATGATGTGAGATGAAGGATAAATGTAGAATTTGATAGATGAGTAAAATGTATTATCAATTCCACTTTGAACATTGCACCAGTGAATTGTTCTATTTAGAAAAAATATATTGAAATTTTAATGACGATATAGGTATAAAAACTTTCACTATTAAGATATTAGCTTTACACCTGAATTTTTAACTAGTTTTGCTCATAAAGGGCTATTAAGCGCTTGGTGTAATTATGAATATCAAAATTTGCTGCATATTTTGAGGCATAATCACTCATTTCTGCGTGTTGTTGCGGGTGCGTTAACAAATGAAATATGGTTTGAGCAAATAGTTCTGCATTTTGCTCTTCAAAAATATATCCATTTTTTTCCGGTTCAATAATATCTCTATTGCCACGTCCATCGAGGCAAACACAAGGCAAACCGGCAGCCATAGCTTCCAAAAGTACCAAGCCAAAGGGTTCGTATGTGGCTGGGTGAATGTATAAATGGGCATTATGTAAAAAAGTTTCCACATTGTTTACATTGCCATGTAAGAATACACAATGCTGCAAATTATGTTTCTTTATTTTTTCGCTTATCAAATTATAATTTGGCCCGTCACCGAGTATATCGATTATCAGATGAGGCAGAAGTGGGCTAAGAGCAAGTGCAATATCGACTAAAAATTGTTGATTTTTTTTATCAACAAGACTACCTACGCTTACCATGCGAAAGGGTTTATCCAAATCGTATTTAAAAACTCTCTTTCCTCGATAAAAACGAGCATAATCAATAGCATTATGAAGTAAAAAAATTTGCTCTCGGAGTTTCCCGTTTAAATTTTCGTAGAAGAAATTATAAGCATCTTTTGAAATAGCTATGAACCTATTGTTACATAAGTTATAGCGCTTCATAATGAGTTGCTTTTCATAAAAATTAGTCAGTTTTAGTTTGTTTATGTTTGTTATGCTTAAAGCGTTAAACTGCGGCATATTATCATGCAAATGGGAGAAATACTTAATCCCCTTTCGAGTTTTGTAACGGGTAAGCATTTCGGCAATAAACAAATGAGAATGTATCACATCGGGCTTAAAATCATCTAAAATTTGTTCGTAGGCCTCCGTATCAACAAGGGTTTTTCCGCTTAATGAAGGAATTACCTGAGAAGTAATTTGTTTGAATTCAAAATGATAGTCTATGAAGTCGTATGCGTTTTCAGCGTTTAAACTCACTAGCATAACCCTATGCCCTTGAGCACTTAAGGCGTTACAAATATCTATAGTAATTCGTTCGGCTCCTCCTTTTTTCAATGAGGGTATAACGTGTAAAATATTCATCTTAAATTGCAAGTATAAGTATTTGGGCTTAATATGACCATTATTTTGCAATTAATTTTCAATATAGGTAAGAGATATTACTTTTGTGTTCATTTTCAAAGTTTGTGTCTCAAAAAAAACTACATGTAATTTCATTTGATGTACCTTATCCGCCAAACTATGGAGGAGCAATTGATGTTTTTTACAAATTAAAATCACTCCATAAAATGGGCTTTGAAATAACACTTCACTGTTTTGATTATGGAAGGGGAAAACAAAGTGAGCTTGAAAAGTATTGTCAAAAAGTATATTATTATAAAAGAAATATGGGCCTATTTAAAATGTTCAGCCCCATACCTTTTATTGTTCTAACACGTAAAAACGCTAAACTTTTAGAGCATCTTGAGGCTGATAATTTTCCAATTTTATTTGAAGGTTTACATTCCTGTTATTATTTACACCATAAAAACTTAAAATATCGTAACAAAATTGTAAGAACGCACAATATTGAGCATGATTATTACCATAGTTTGGCCAAGAGCGAAAAAAAATTACTAAACAAGCTCTATTTTTATTGGGAATGTAGCAGGTTAATGAACTATGAAAAAGTATTGCGCTATGCCGATACAATTGCTGCCATTTCGGCTAACGACTCCAATCATTTAAAGCTTAATAATCATTCTGTACATGTTGTTACTGCTTTTCATCCTTATAACGAAGTTACCATTGCATTAGGTGTGGGGCACTACGCTCTTTATCATGGTAATTTAGCCGTTGCTGAAAACAATCTTGGGACTTTGTTTTTAGTTAATGAAGTGTTTTCTAAAACTAATTTCCCATTGATTGTTGCGGGCAGTAACCCATCAGAAGAGCTTACTCGGGCAGTTCAAAAGCATCAACATATTGAGCTCAAAGGCAATATAAGTACCCAAGAAATAAAAGAATTAATTAGCCAGGCACACATAAACATATTGCCCACATTTCAGGCTACCGGTATTAAATTAAAACTATTAGCGGCTTTGTTTTTAGGAAGGCATTGTATTGTAAACACTCCCATGGTTTCCAATACAGGATTAGAAGAACTCTGTATTGTTAAAGATAGCGCTACAGAAATGACTCAGGCTATTGAAGCCATACGTGAGCAGGCATTTACAAATGATTTGATTGAAAAGCGAAAAGGCATATTAAGTAAACAATTTTCGAACGATATTAATGCCAAAAAACTTTCTGATTTAATTGAAAAAAATCAATATTAGAGTATTTTTATAAAAAGCTAAACTGCTTTTCTTTTTGAATAATTAAAAAACAATGATATTTATGTACTAATAAATAATAACATTTTCTGTTTCTTAAGTTTTATGTAAAAAGCAGCATATCACTACAATATGAATTTCAATAAAAAAGTTATTTATACCAGCTTATTATTTGGGCTACTGAGAATTGTGTTATTATTTTATCACAACCCCAACCTAATTATGAATATTGACGAGGAAAGTAATTTTGAAGTAGCTATGAATCACTTTCAGGGACGAGGCTATACCTATTTTGACCCCGAAAGAAACGGCTATTTCCCTACCGCTTTTCATTCCAGTTTTTCCATTTTTGTTTACGAAAACATTGTTCTTAAAAATCATATTCACAAGCGGACCTGGGTGTCATTTTGCAACATACTTTCGGGGATATTGCTGGCTCTTTCTGTTTGGTATTTTTTTCAATTATCACTTTTCTTTCTAAATGAAAAAACATCTTGGTACTGTACCCTGATGTATGTTATTTTCCCATCTGTATTATATTATATTGGAACCTTATTTTGGTATGAGCAGATGGTTTTATCACTACTTATTATTATTATTTATTTAGTTATTAAATCGTTGAAAACTTCACTTACCCCTGTTGAGTGGTTAATTTGTGTAATAGGGATAACACTTTGCAGTTTAATACGCTTGCAAACAGTTGCCATTTTTGCACCTCTACTGCTTTTTGTAATTAGTATTTTACTGATTCGAAGACACTATTTAAAGGTTATAATTTATACAGGAATTGTTTTAATTGCAACTGTTTCGCATTTTCCTAGTTTAGCTAAAAACAAACAAATATATGGGCATTACATACTAAGCACTCAAACCGGTTTTGAACTGTTGCAAGGGCACAATCCTTTTGCTAAGGGTTCATGGATGGGCGATTGGCTGTTGCCTCAATCAGCATTATACCAATATAGTCATAAAAAAATACCACATATTGGCACATTAAATCAATATCAGGAAAGCAAAGCTCGTAAAGCCGTTGCTATAGAATGGATAAAAGAAAATCCATTAAGTGAACTAAAACTAGCTGTGCGTAAAATAGCTCTTTATTTTTTACCTCGTAATTTTGAGTTTTTACCCTACCATCATATCCTAAATCCAATAAACTTAGTTGTCTATTTATCATTCTTATACTTTTTAATTCAATCGTTGATACAATTTCAAAAAAAATGGACTGCTGAGATGGTCATTTTAATGACACCTTTTATAGGGTCTATGGCCCTTACTTTAATATTTTTTATGGGTGCGAGATGGCGGTTTTATGCTGAGCCATTTATGATAATTTTTACTTTCATGTTGTGGAAAAATTGGAGTATTAGATGGGGTATTTTCAAAAATAAATTTGACTAAATTCAAAAATAGTTATCTTTGCACTCCTAATTTAACAAATCAGTATATTTGATTTGTGCACATGGTAGGTATAGCTCAGTTGGTTAGAGCATCAGATTGTGATTCTGAGGGTCGTGGGTTCGAGCCCCATTACTTACCCTAAAGCAAAAAAGGCTTCCTGCAGGAAGCCTTTTTTGTAAAAAAAATAAAATACATGTTGCTTTTTTTGATATATAAGGAAATCAAGCTGGAACTTCGCAACAAATACGCACTTGGGGGTATTTTTTTATATGTAATAGCTACTGTTTATACGTCCTATCTTTCGTTTAAAAATATTATTCACCCCGCTACCTGGAATGCACTTTTTTGGATTATCTTATTATTTGCCTCTATCAATGCCATATCAAAAAGCTTTATACAAGACAGTCAAGGGCGGCAACTGTATCATTATACGCTATTTAAGCCCCAACAAGTTATTTTATCAAAAATAATTTACAATGCTGTTTTAATGGTATTTATCAGTCTTCTTTGTTTTATTTTTTACGCTGCTTTTATCAATTATTTAGTGCAAAATTTATATATGTTTTTACTTGTATTGTTGGCCGGTAGTATTGGCTTCTCAAGTATTCTAACTATGGTTTCTGCAATTGCTTCAAAAACACAAGGAAACTTCAGTATGATGGCTATTTTGAGCTTCCCTATGCTTATTCCTTTTTTAATTACGCTCATAAAAGTTTCTAAACTTGCCGTAGATGGCATTGACAATTCGGTATGCTATCCTTACTTATGGGTGTTAATATTGATTAATATTATTGTTATCGGCTTGTCTTATATATTATTTCCTTACCTTTGGCAAGACTAAAGAACAAGAAGTATTTTATATTAAGATGACACATTTAAAATGGTGGAAAATTGCCGCAATTATTTTGGTTTTATATGCCATTATTGCTGGTTTTTTGCTCCCGGTTCCAGCCTTACCCATTTTGCATGAATCCATCAGAAATCTATATTTTCACGTTACTATGTGGTTTGCCATGATAACTATGTTGGCTATATCGGTAGTGTATGGTATAAAATATCTAAGAAGCAATAATCATGACCACGATATCATATCGTCTGAAGCTATCAATGTTGGTATTGTTTTAGGATTACTTGGGGTATCTACCGGTTCTTTATGGGCCAATAACACCTGGGGAGCTTGGTGGGTTAATGACCCTAAATTAAATGGCTCGGCAATTAGTTTGCTGTTTTACTTTGCTTATCTTATTTTAAGAAGTGCTTTGCCTGATGAAGATAAAAAAGCTCGTGTTAGCGCAATTTACAATATTTTTGCCTTTACTATGATGCTCCTGTTTATTGGTGTTTTACCTCGCATGACCGATTCGTTACATCCCGGAAATGGCGGTAATCCGGGTTTTGGAGGTTACGATTTAGACGGCACCATGAAAATAGTCTTTTACCCGGCTATAATTGGGTGGACTCTTACTGCCTTGTGGATACTAACGCTACGAGTAGAATATAAACGACTTTATGAAAAAATTCAAAATTTATAGTATGAAAAAATATTTTACCTTACTCCTTTTTCAGTTACTGTTTTCATCAAATTATATTTTTGCTCAAAATGTAGATATGGCACAAGGACTCAGAAGTTCCGGAAAAATATATGTGGTTGTAGGCGTTTTGTGTATTATTTTTATAGGATTAGTGGCTTATCTAATCAATTTAGATATTAAACTTAACAAATTAAAGAAAGAATTTGATACTAAATCTCATTAATTTTATAACATCATGAAGAAAATTCATATCATTATACTCATTGTAATTGCTGTTTCAATTGCTGCTATTATGGGAACAGTAGCCGACAGCAGCACATACGCAACCTTTAGTGTTGCCATGGCTAACCAAGGCGATGAATACCATGTAGTTGGTAAATTTGTTAAAGAAAAAGGAATTGAATACAACCCCGAAGTTGATGCTAACAAATGTGTTTTTTATTTAAAAGATACGGAACAAAAAGAACTTAAGATATTTTACAAGGGTGCCAAGCCACAGGACTTTGAAATGAGTGAACAAATTGTAGTTACAGGAAAAGCAGAAAATGGTGTTTTTATAGCAGATAAAATACTGATGAAATGCCCATCTAAATACAACAACACCAACGATCCTTCTAAAACAGTTACTACTTCGGCTTTTTAATTATTTTCATGGAGATACAATACATCGGTGAACACCTTATCCCCGGAAAGGTTGGTCATTTTTTTATAGTCCTTTCATTTACGGCAGCACTTCTCTCAACAATAGCCTATTTTTTTGCTTCGAGAGAAAACAACTTAGATCCTATTTGGAAAAAAACAGGGCGTATAGCCTTTTTAACTCATGGTTTCTCTGTTTTTGCTATTATGGGGACGCTGTTTTATATGATACTAAATCATTACTTTGAGTATCAATATGTGTGGCAACACTCCTCACGTTCCTTACCTTTACGGTATATGCTATCGTGCTTTTGGGAAGGTCAAGAAGGCAGCTTTTTATTATGGATGGTGTGGCATGTAGTGCTTGGCTTCATACTGATGCGCTCGGCACGTGGCTTTGAAGCTCCGGTAATGACTGTATTTAGTGCTGTGCAGGCATTTATAGCCTCTATGCTACTAGGAATTTATATTTTTGATTACCGATTGGGGAGTAATCCATTTATTTTACTTCGAGAGCACCCTGATTTTATGGACCTGCCTTTTGTAAAAGTTCCTGAATATTTAATCAATTTAGATGGTCGGGGGCTAAATCCACTGTTGCAAAATTATTGGATGACTATTCATCCACCGGTGTTATTTTTAGGCTTTGCCTCTACATTAGTACCATTTGCTTATGCTATAGCAGGGCTATGGAAAAAAGAGCATGATAAATGGGTTACACCAACCATTCCTTGGGCTTATTTCAGTATCATGATATTTGGTACTGGTATTTTACTGGGTGGCGCCTGGGCATACGAGTCCTTAAGTTTTGGAGGCTTTTGGGCATGGGATCCGGTTGAAAATGCTTCTCTTGTTCCGTGGTTAGTAATGGTTGGGGGGGCTCATGTTATGCTTATATATAAAAACAGGAAGCAATCGCTATTCAGCGCTTACTTGCTCATTATTCTTTCTTTCATACTTGTTCTATATTCAACTTTTTTAACACGATCGGGAGTTTTAGGCAACACCTCTGTTCATGCTTTTACCGATTTAGGTATGAGTGGTCAGTTGCTGGCCTATTTACTGTTTTTTACCATCGTTTCGCTATTATTATTGGCTTTTAATTATAAATCCATTAACCGAAATAGTGTAGATGACAACAGCACTTCTCGTGAATTTTGGATGTTTATAGGAGCCCTGGTACTTTTAGTTTCTGCTTTTCAAATAACTTTTACTACTTCAATTCCTGTTATCAATAAAATTTTCGGAAGTAATTTAGCTCCACCGGTTAAACCTATTGAGCATTTTAACTCTTGGCAACTTCCTTTTGCAGTAATTGTTGCTTTTTTAATAGCCATTACACAGTTTCTTAAATACAAGCAAAGTGACTTAAAATTAGCAGCTAAAAAACTACTGATTTCTTTTGTTATATCTATAGTAGCAACGGCTGTTGCTATATTCGGGTTAAAGTTGTACAATAGCTTTTTTATAGCTTTGTTTTTCAGCACCTTCTTTTCAGTTGTAGCCAATATTGACTATATTTTCAAAGCCTTAAATGGCAATATCCGTAAAGCAGGGGCTTCGGTTGCACATATTGGGTTTTCTATGATTTTGCTAGGCGCATTAATAGCCACAGGAAAAAGTCGTGTTATTTCACAAAACACATCAGGCATTGATATATCAAAACTAGGAAATGATTTCAGTAATATGGAAAATATAATGTTGGCCAAAAATGACACCTTGAAGATGGGTGAATACTTTTTAGCTTATAAGGGACGCAGAATTGAAGGGGTTAATCATTACTTTGATATTGATTATTTTAAGCGAAAAAAAGATGGTACGTACAAGCTTATGTTTACTTTAAGTCCTATTGTGCAATCTAACCCCCGCATGGGCAATATGGCTGAGCCCGATACAAAACATTATTGGAACAAAGATGTATATACACATATTACGTATGCCGAAATGGAAGAACCTAAGAAACATGAGCATGATTCTGAACATGAAGATGGGTTTAAGAAATATGCCTCGGCTGTTATGGCTATTGGTGATACACTTTTTGGAAGTAAGAGTTTAATTGTATTAGAAAATATTTATAAAGAAACAGATTCTGTAAAATATTATTTTAGTTCGCAGGATATAGCTGTTGGAGCAACATTTAAACTGATCGACATACACAATAATGTGCATACTGCTAAACCAGTATATATTATCAAAGGCAATACTGTTATGCCGGCCGATGCTGAAGTGGAAACCATGGGTGTTAAACTTCGTTTCAAAGGGATTCATCCTGACACCGGGAAAATCGATGTGGATTTATTCGAAAAGAAATCGGATAAACAAGAATTTATTATTCTTAAAGCTATTGTTTTTCCTTATATTAATATTTTATGGATAGGCTGTATCATAATGATTATTGGAAGCATTATGGCTATTAAAGAACGCTTAAAAAAAAATCGCTATCATATTGATTAATTCAAAATTCTAAATTTACCCTCTTAATACCGATTAAAGCATGGAAATAAAAAACATTGTTATGATTGGTTGTGGTAATGTAGCTTCGTATTTTGCTCAGGAATTTACGCATGGTAACTGCAGAATTACTCAGGTTTATCACCCCGACTTAAAAAAGGCTGAAAATTTTGCTGTAAATTATCAAGCTCAAGCTATATCGTTTTTTAAAGATATGCAAACCACGGCCGATTTATATTTTATTGCTGTTTCAGATAGTGCTATTATGGAAATTGCTAATCAAATTCCGAGAACTGATGGTTTGGTGGTGCATACCTCTGGCACAGTAGGTTTAAATGTGTTGCAGCAACATCATCATCATGCTGTTTTCTATCCTTTGCAAACCTTTACTAAAAACGTTACCTTATCTCAAAAAGATTTTCCCATTCTTATTGAAAGTTATTTAAGAGAAGACGATAGAATTTTATCATTATTGGCTCAAAAGCTTGGAAACACAGTTCTTATGGCTGATAGCAATCAAAGATCACATATCCATCTAGCTGCTGTTTTTGTTTCTAACTTCACTAATCATTGTGTAAAAATTGGTTTTGATTTAATGAATCAAAAAAATTACGACCCTGAAATATTGATGCCCTTAATTAAAGAAACCACAAACAAGCTAAATTATATTAAACCTGCTTTGGCACAAACTGGTCCGGCCAAAAGGCACGACCATGTTACGATGGACAAACATCGGAATCTTTTAAAAGATCAAATTGATTTGTTACAGATTTACAATATACTTTCGCAACATATTGAAACCCATAATACTAAATTAACTTAATGACACAGGCAAATTTTAAAACCCTACTACCACATATTAAACTTTTTGTTTTTGATGTTGATGGCGTACTTTCTGATGGCTCTGTAATTTGTTTTAATAATGACGAACAAGTAAGATCCTTTAATATTAAAGATGGCTATGCGTTGCAGCTAGCCATAAAAAAAGGATTCAGGATTTTAATTATTAGTGGTGGAAACTCGGAGGCAGTAGTAAAAAGGCTTGAAAAGTTAGGTATTACCGATATTTTTATGGGCGTAGAACACAAACTTCCGGTATTAACCCAATATCTTCTTGAAAATAAAATTTTGCCTCAACACACATTATATATGGGCGATGACATACCAGATTATGAATGCCTAAGGCACGTTGCTGCTCCTACCTGTCCGGCTGATGCCGCCAACGATATAAAACCGCTTTGTATTTATGTATCTCAAATAAAAGGAGGACAAGGTTGTGTTCGTGATATAATTGAACAAGTACTTAAAGCGCAAAACTTTTGGTTAGACCATGATGCCCATGCTTGGTAGCAAAAACTGTTTAAAAAAATAAAATCATGCTATTGGATTTATTCAAACTTATACGCTGGAAAAATCTTTTAATTATTGCTTTAACACAGTACTGCATCAGGTATTTTCTGATATACGTAATGCTCAAATATATGAATTTGGGATTTGTTTTTCAACTCAGCCATTTTCATTTTTTCTTATTGTGCCTATCCACAATATTGATTGCTGCTGCCGGATACATCATTAACGATTATTTTGATACCCGTATAGATGCCTTTAATAAACCCAATAAGGTTTTGGTGGGGCACAGCATTAGTCGCAGAAAAGCCATGCTCTTACACAGCATACTCAATGTTGTTGGTGTAATTCTTGGTTTTTATGTTGGATATAAAGTTGGAGTTATAAAGCTTGGGCTCATTCATGTTATCAGCACTGGCTTGCTTTGGTTTTACTCTACTGACTTTAAAAAGCAGTTTTTAATCGGCAATCTTATTGTTGCACTCCAAACTGCATTGGTACCTTTTATTGTGGTTTTATACGAAATTCCACCCCTAATTTCTAAATACAGAACGGTGCTGATAGAAAGTGACAGCAATTTCAATCATATTGTAATGTTTGTTTCACTTTATGCCGGGTTTGCATTCTACACCACTTTTATACGTGAAATTGTAAAGGACATGGAAGATATTGCCGGAGATGAGAAATTTGGGTGTAGAACATTACCCATAGTGTATGGTATAACAAATACAAAAAAGGTTATTTTTTTTCTAACAGCTCTTGAAATGCTCTTTTTAACCGCTATTCAGGTACGCCAGTTGTTTAGCTTTGATATAGCTTCCTTTATATATTTCTTTGTTTGTTTTCAAATTGGTTTTTTAATCTTTTTATATCAAGTAAAAAAATCGACTGAGCCTGTGCATTTTCATAAGGCCAGCCGTATATTAAAAATCATTATAATGTTTGGAATACTCTATAGTGCAGTCTATCATTATTTGTTATTGTATTAATTTATGCTCCCTCATCAAAAACACCAACATATAGTTTTAGGTTCTGCCTCGCCACGCAGGAAAGCACTTTTAAAAGAAGCAGGTTTTAACTTTAGCATTCTTACAGCCGATATTGATGAATCTTTCCCGTCTCATTTACAAGCTCATGAAATACCCTTATACCTATCTCAACAAAAAGCAAAACACCTGCTTCCCAATCTTAATGAAAAGCAATTATTAATTACAGCAGACACCATTGTTTGGTTGCAAAACCATGCGCTTAACAAACCTGCTAATTTTACTGAGGCTTATTCTATGTTATCTGAATTATCTGGTAAAACGCATGAAGTTTATACGGCTGTATGTATTAGCAATCATAACAAACAGGTAGATTTCTTTGTTAAAACAACAGTGCAATTTAAAGAATTAAATCACGAAGAAATAAGTTATTATATTACTACTTTTCAGCCCTATGATAAGGCAGGCGCTTATGGTGCACAAGACTGGATAGGTTTAACAGCTATTGAAAACTTAAATGGGAGTTATTTTAATGTGATGGGCTTACCCGTAAAAGAACTGTATGATGCTTTAAAAACTTTTTAATATGTGGCCGGCTCAAAAAATTATGATGTTGCGCCCTGAGACATTTGGCTTTAATTCGCAAACGGCAATTACCAATAGTTTTCAGAATGAAAATCATAGGCTAAACAAAAGAAAAGTAAAACACGAATTTGATCAAGCGGTTAAAGCTTTGCGAGCATGTGGTATCGATGTAATAGTACAACATGACACCCCCGAACCCCATAAACCAGATGCACTATTTCTAAATAACTGGTTTAGCACGCTTCCCAATGGCCTTGCTTTTCTGTATCCTATGTGCCATACTAACAGGCGTGCAGAAAGAAACCATGAAGCCATACGCCAATTTTTACAAGCTGAAAAAAAATTAATTGATTTAAGTTATCTTGAAAATGATGAGTTTTATTTAGAAGGCACAGGAAGCTTAGTTATCGATCATGATTACAAAATAGCTTATGCGTCTCTTTCTCCTAGAACATCTATACAAGCTTTGAAACTGTTTGAAAAAGAATCGGGATTACAGGTTCTTACTTTTCAATCATATGACGAGAACGGACAAGCTATTTATCACACCAATGTGGTTATGGCCTTAAGCCCTCAAATAGCTATTGTGTGTTTTGAGGTTATAAATAATCAAGACCGAAAAAAAGTAGAGATGTCATTATTAAAATGCCGAAAAAAAATTATTAATATCAGCTACGCTCAATTAAAAAATTTTGCAGGCAATATGATTTGCTTGAAAAATAAGAAAAATGAAACATTTATGATTATGTCTGCTCGTGCCTACAATTCCCTAACTGATGATCAACGCAATCAAATCAGTAACTATCACCATATTGTGCAAACCGAAGTAGCTAACATAGAAACTATTGGAGGAGGTAGTGTACGCTGTATGATTGCTGAACTGTTTTAAACAATCACCCAGTACTCCAGTAGAAAAGCCTTAATCTTCAAAAGCATTAGTTATTATGTAGGTTTATACAATATCTTTTCGCTCAATTTTTTTAAGTGCCGTACCATTCATTTTCGATATATGCATTTTGCCTATAGCAATTCTCTTAAGAGACAAGACTTCATATCCCAATTTATAACACATTCTTCTAATTTGCCTATTTCTTCCTTCAAAAAGTTTTATTTCAAAAACACATTCCTCTATGGGGCGCAATTTACAAGCTGAGGTTTTTTTATTCATAATCATCACTCCTTCTTGCATAGCATTAATAAAAACAATATCAATGCTTTTGTTTACCCGTACTTCATACACTTTTTCGACTTTATTTTTCTGATCAGTAATAGTGCGGTATAAATTGCCATCGTTAGTTAAAATCATTAATCCTTCTGATGCTTTATCTAAACGCCCAACAGGAAAGAAATGAGCAGAGATTCCAGTATCTTCTATTAAATTGTTTTTAATTGTTCTGTTTTGAGTGCTCTCAACTCCTATGGGTTTATTATAAGCAAAATAAAAAAAATCATCATGTAAATTAATGTGCTTATAAAAGACCTCATCATAAGGCTTAAGAACTTGGTTTAAAATAGCCGAAACACCATTTATCATTACTTTGCCATCACGTATTTCACTTTCTGCTTGCTGATTTGAAATACCGAGCCTTTTTACTAAAAAAGAATTGATTTTAGGAAGTGGCAAAACAACTGAAGTATAATTAAGGCAAATTAATTTCTTCTGCAATCAAATAGGTATTTCTATGAGGTGAATTACGGATAATTAGCTCTCCTAAAAAGCCTGCAAGAAACAATTGAGCACCAATAATCATAGCCGTTAAGGCTAAATAATATAAAGGTTGGTCGGTAACATTACGCACATAAGCGTGTGTGTATAGTTTCATAATTTTTTCAATAATGAGCCATAGAGATACTAGGCCACCTATAAAAAACATCGCAATTCCAATAGAGCCAAAAAAATGCATTGGTCGTTTTCCAAAGCGACTTACAAAAGAAATGGTAAGCAAATCTAAAAAACCGTTTACAAAACGTTCCAATCCAAACTTACTTGTCCCAAATTTACGTTCATAATGCTTAACTTTTTTCTCACCAATTCTACGATAACCAGCCCATTTTGCAATAACCGGAATATAACGATGCATTTCGCCATACACTTCAATGTGCTTTACCACTTCACTCCTATAGGCTTTAAGACCGCAGTTCATATCGTGTAAATGAATACCTGATATTTTTCTATTGGCCCAGTTATAAAGTTTTGAAGGTAAGTTTTTCGTTAAAGCATTATCGAGCCTTTTTTGTTTCCAGCCACTCACTAAATCATACTCGCCTGAGGCGATCAAAGCATATAATTCTGGAATCTCATCGGGTGAGTCTTGCAAATCAGCATCCATAGTAATGACCACATCACCTATGGCGGCATTAAAACCAGTATTCAAAGCAGCACTTTTGCCATAGTTTCTTTGAAATTTTATCCCTTTAATTCGTTCGTCTTGTTGGCACAATGCAGCAATTACCTTCCATGAATTATCGGTGCTTCCATCATCAATAAAAATAATTTCATAGCTGTAGTTGCTATGCTCCAATACTCGTTTTATCCAATCAGCAAGCTCAATTAGTGAATCTTGTTCGTTCAATAACGGAATAACAACAGATAGCTGCACCTTATTGGTTATCTTGGATAAATTGATTAAAATTATTCGGGTTATCTTTTTTTAGGAAAGCTGCCGTTATAAGAG
This sequence comes from Bacteroidota bacterium, assembly GCA_963169745.1. Taxonomy (GTDB): domain Bacteria; phylum Bacteroidota; class Bacteroidia; order UBA4408; family UBA4408; genus CAIKXD01. The sequence continues at coordinate 88,972 of CAUJCU010000019.1, read as the reverse complement.
CAAAAATACCTCCCATAAAAGTATTTACTAAAATGGTAAAAAAAGCCATCATAATAGGTGTTGTCATCATTCGGGTAATTTTCATGGCTTCTTCAATTTGATCATCGGTCATGTTCTTATTCATAAGCTCTTCTTCGGCCTTTTCAAGTACTTTAACTATCATTGACTGGTCAATAAAATTTAAGTAGATATACATAAAAAAAGCTAAAATAAGGGAACTGAAAAAAGTAATTAGAAAGCAACTTTTTAGAGCTTGAATATAACTCATATAACCATCGTTAAACTTATTACGGTAGAAAAGAGTACCCCATGATATAGTAGCAATGGTTAGAAAGTAACTAATCCATTGTTGGTAGTTGTTGTTCTCATAGCCCATGCTCAGGAAAATAACTGAAACGGCACATAATGAAAGGCCTAAAATGGCGCCAAAATTCATGGCATTTTTAGAAATTGTCATAATTACTGGTAAAAATCGTTCAAATATAATAAATACTCTTTTGTATTTGAATAAAGGGGATTTCAATCCTTAACAATTTTTCATTTTTATTTTTTAATTGACAAGTATATTTATTATATTTGTAGATAATAAACCAATATAACTACCATGAAAAAATTATTTTTGTTATTAGCAGGAGTATCTTTTGCATTTTCAGTTTCTGCAGCTAACTTATGCAATGAAGGAAAATGTAAAGATGGAAAAAACGCTAAGAAAGAATGTAGCAATGAAAAAAAATCTTGTTGCAGTAAAAAAGAGAAATCAGCCAAATCATGCTCTAAAGAAGAGATGAAATCATGCCACGGTGAAAAAGCTGGCGAAAAAGCTGATACTAAAACAAAACAAGCCGACAAGAAATAACACGTAAGCGGCAAATAAGAGTGCGCATCGTATTCCCGTACTTCTTATTTGCCGCTTTTTATTAAAAAATCCCTCCTCATTACTTTTCTTTTTTTGTTTAACCGCCAAAACAAATAGTAAAGTTTAATTTGTTTCTTTATAAGAAGTATTTAGATTTCTTTTAATTAGAATCTACACGAGTTACTGATAAAACGCCACCTACCTTTTTTAATTTTTTCATTAAATCGGTAAGATGATTGGTATCGTTTACAAACACCATAATAGCACCTTCAAATATACCGTCATTCGTGTCAAAACTAATTGAACGCATATTCACATTTAGTTCATCAGAAATAATCTTAGTAATATTGTTAACAATACCCATTTCATCAGTTCCTGTTACCCGTATTCCGGCAAGGAACGAAATTTGCTTTTGATTAGTCCATTTTGCTTTTACCACTCTATAAGCAAAGTTGCTCATTAACTCTGTTGCTTTAGGGCAGTTTACTCTATGAATTTGAATACCCTCATTTAAGGTAACAAATCCAAAAACATCATCTCCTGGTATAGGGTTGCAGCATGAAGATATTTTGTAATTAATTTTATCAACATCCTCTCCTATTACCAACAAATCAGATTTGCCACGAACTTTCGAAACTATCTGTTCCAATGTTTTAAGTTCTGTTTTAGGGCTATGAGATTTGACTTTTACAGTATTATCACTATTAATAGCGTCTCTAATACTTTTAACCGGAATAACTCCTATGGCTACATGATAATACAAATCAATAAAAGTTGGGGCATCAAAAAAAGCTCTTATCTTTTCGAGATTACCTTTGCTGGTGCTTACTCCCAATTGATGCAAACGTTTATACAACATTTCTTTCCCCTCATCAGATTTGAAGCGTTTTTCAACTTTAAGTGCTTCCTTAATTTTAGATTTTGCTTTAGCTGTTACAACCATATTAAGCCACTCTTCGTGAGGCTTTTGTTTATTAGAGGTTAACACCTCAACCTGATCACCGCTGTTTAAGTGATGGCTTAAAGACACCAATTTATTATTTATTTTAGCAGCTATGCACTTGTTTCCAACATGGGTGTGAATCTCGTAGGCTAAATCTAGTACCGTAGCATTGGCAGGTAATGTTTTTAACTCGCCCCTTGGAGTAAAAACAAATATTTCTTCCGAAAAAAGATTCAGTTTAAAGTCATCCAAGAAATCAAGTGCATTTGTTTCCGGTTTTTCAAGCATTTCTCTTATTTTCTGTATCCATTCATCGAGTGCTGTTTCTGATGTAGCCGATTTGTATTTCCAGTGAGCAGCATAACCCTTTTCTGCAATCTCATTCATACGTTCCGTTCTAATCTGTACTTCTACCCACTTACCTTCGGGTCCCATTACTGTTGTATGCAGCGATTCGTAACCATTGGCTTTGGGTGTGGATACCCAGTCGCGTAGGCGATCAGGATTAGGATGATAAAAATCAGTTACAATGGAGTAAGCCCTCCAACACTCTGCCTTTTCTTTCTCTAAAGGGCATTTAATAATAAGTCGAATGGCAAAAATATCATAAATCTCTTCGAACGGAACTTCCTGCTTTTTCATTTTGTCGCGAATAGACTTTATTGATTTTGCACGGCCTTTTATATCATACTTCAAACCCGCATCTGTAAGGGCATTTATAATTGGCAAACTGAATTTATTTATGTAACGATTGCGCTCTCTTTGTGTTTCTAAAAGTTTTTTGTTTATTTCTTCATAAATTTCAGGTTCGGTATATTTCAACCCTAAGTCTTCCATCTCAGTCTTAATGGCATTTAGCCCCAAGCGATGGGCCAATGGGGCATACAAATACAACGTTTCGCTTGCTATTTTAAGCTGCTTATCACGTCTCATACTATCCAGAGTTCGCATATTATGCAAGCGATCGGCTAATTTGATTAAAATTACCCGAACATCATCGCTTAAAGTAAGCAGCATTTTTCTGAAATTCTCAGCCTGTAGCGAAGAAGTATGATCAAAAACTCCCGATATTTTTGTAAGTCCATCAATTATTTTGGCTACTTTTTCGCCAAACATTACCCGAATATCCTCTTGTGTAATTTCGGTGTCTTCAACCACATCGTGTAATAAAGCACATACTACCGATGTTGGACCAAGACCGATTTCAGTAACGGCAATTTGTGCCACAGCAATAGGATGATAAATATAGGGTTCTCCGCTCTTTCTTCGCATATCACTATGCGATTGTAGAGCGAGATCGAAAGCTTTTCGAATCATTAATCGGTCGTTCTTATCCATCATACGCCTGCATGATTTTAACAAGGAACGGTAACGCTTTAATATTTCTTTTTTCTCCAGTTCTAAGTCAATGGTTGATTCGGGCATAATTCAATAATACTTAATGAAAGGTAAAATTAAGTTTATACTTTATATATTTCAATATACAATACAGTTTTTTTTAACTATCCCATATGAATATTTCTATATTTCACATTCAGCTAATTTTAAGAGTTTAGCAAAACTTAATAAAAAGTAAACTACGGGTGTAAATAATCTCATTACATTTGCGCAGCAATTTTTAAGAATGTTAAACTATCACGAAATTTTTACCCTGCATGGGCTTGTAAGTTTGTTAACCCTTTCTGTCTTAGAGGTTGTATTAGGCATAGACAATATTATATTTATAGCTATAGTTGCAACTAAGCTTCCCAAAAAATTTCAAGCTAGGGCAAGAACTATAGGTTTATTGTTAGCCTTAATTTTCAGGGTCATTTTGCTTTTCAGTATTACTTGGATAATCAGTTTAAAAGAACCATTTTTTCATATTGTAAATTTTGGAGTAACGGGTCGTGATATTATTTTGTTTGGTGGAGGTATATTTTTGCTATACAAAACCAGTAAAGAAATTTATGAGAAAATATACGGAATTGCCTCTGAAGAAGTTAAAATTAATGGCTCTCTTACACTAAGAGCGGCTATTATGCAAATTGTGTTTATTGATATTGTTTTTTCTTTTGACTCTATTTTAACGGCTGTAGGATTAGTTTCAAATGTATTATTAATGATATTGGCAGTTGTTATTGCAATGGTGTTTATGCTTGTTACCTCTGCTTGGGTAAGTGAGTTTATCAATCATCATCCAACAATAAAAATGTTAGCGCTTGCCTTTTTAATTTTGATTGGAATGGTACTTGTATTTGAGGCCTTACATATACATATTGATAAAAAATATGTATATACTGCACTCGGTTTTTCTGTTTTGGTTGAAGCCCTCAATATGGCTTACCGAAGTAATGCACACCGAAGAGAAAAACACGACTGAATTTTTTAATCTAAAAATTTCTTAATTTCTTTTCTTGAATAAACATAGATTTATATCCATGTTTCTTGTAACTTTTGTTTGGCTTCATAATACTCATTTATGAGTGTATTTATAATCGTTTCGCAACTTTCTATTTCATGTATCATCTCTACAGATTTTCCGGCACACCATAAAGTTTTGTAATTTCCAGGATGTACAGAATCTTCTAAACTTTTCATTCCTTTTATTTGAGTGAACATTTTATAATATTTCTTTAAAGATTTATTTTTACTGAGTAGTTTCTCAAACAAATTTTGTTCATAGCCAATTTTTTGAGCATAAGGTGTATTTATAATACTGCATGGCACTCCGGATATTCTAGTGGTCATAACTATATCATCCATCCCCGATTGAACAATAGCAGCCTTATAATCTTGTCCGCAAGGCGCTTCATTACTGGCTATAAATCGAGTCCCTATGGAGAAACCATGTGCCCCTACCGCTATGGCTCCGAGCATAGAAGTTCCAGATGCAATACCACCAGCAGCAATAATCGGAATATGCGGAAAATTCTTTTGCAAAGATGGAATAAGAATATGAAAGGGATGTGGTCCTGCATGACCTCCTGCTCCTTGTCCTACGGCTATAAAACCATCGCAACCTAATGCGGCACATTTTTTTGCGTGAGTTATATTCGTTACATCGCAATACACCTTAGCTCCATAGGCATGAGCCTGTTCAACCACTTCTTTAGGGCTACCCAACGAGGTAATATAAAACGGAACTTTATGTCTCACACATATATCTAAATGTTTACGATATAAAATATTTGTTTTTTGAACAATTAAATTAATGCCATAATTGCCTTTGAGCTTCTCTTTCTCTTTGCTTGTTTTTAATTGATTTAAAATGGCATCAAGCTCCCCTTCATGACGAAAGTTCAAGCTCGGAAAAGTAGCCATAATGCCGCTACGCATTCCGCTTTCCATCATAGCCGCATTACTCACTAAAAACATAGGAGCCATAATCATGGGGAATTCTACTTTTAAATCAGAACATACTTTGTTTACTAGTGACATGCTTTATTTTTGTGAAATACTAAAAAATTGAATAAGTTTATAAAAAAATTTTGAGACTTAAGTTTCAAATAAAATAAACATGCAATTTTAAACAAATAAATTATGGCAATTACACGTGTTTTTGATATTTTGCCTTATTACGAGCAGCATAATTCGCGCCCCGATGCTTTGGTAGCCAAAGAAAACGGAGTGTGGACAAAATACAGCACCAACGATTTTGTGAAAAATGTTAATGCGCTCTCCTATGGCTTGTACCACAAGGGAATTATGAAAGATGACAAAGTGGCTATTATTGCAAATAATCGCCCCGAATGGAATTTTGCTGATTACGCTTGTCAACAATGTGGTGCTATTACAGTACCCATTTACCCTACTATTAGTTTACATGATTTAATTTTTATTTTTAATGATGCTAAGGTAAAACTGGTTTTTGTTTCAAGTTTCGAACTCTATGAAAAAGTAAAAGAAGCTGCACAACAAGCCCCTAGTGTTGCCTTTATTTATAGTTTCAACCCTGTTCCGGATGTTAACAATTGGAAAGAGCTGCATCAAAGCGGAATTGCAAATCCTGTTCCCGAAAAGATTAAAGCCATTAAAGATGGGATTAAAAACAATGATTTATTAACTATCTTATATACTTCGGGCACTACAGGTACTCCCAAAGGTGTGATGCTTTCGCATAACAATTTATTAAGTAATTCCTTTGCTTCGCAGGGGCTTGCCCCTTTTCAAAAAGAATGGAAAGCACTTAGCTTTTTACCTTTAAATCACGTGTACGAACGAATGTTAAACACTTTGTATATGTATTTAGGAATCGGTATTTATTATGCCGAAAGCTTAGAAACCATTGCTGATAATCTTAAAGAAGTAAAGCCAGAGGTTTTTGCAACAGTACCCCGCCTTTTAGAAAAAGTATATGATAAAATAGTTGCTAAAGGACAGGAACTTACTGGGCTTAAAAAAGCCTTGTTTTTTTGGGCATTGAAATTAGGTTTAAAATATGAACTGAACGGAGCCAATGGATGGTGGTATGAGTTTCAATTAAAGCTAGCTAACAAACTCATTTTTTCTAAGTGGCGCGAAGCTTTAGGAGGTAATGTAAAAGCAGCAGTTTCAGGAGGTGCAGCACTTCAACCGCGACTTGCCCGAGTGTTTAATGCAGCTCAAATAGTCGTATTAGAAGGTTATGGCCTAACTGAAACTTCGCCTGTTATTGCGGTAAACAGTTTTAAGCCACGAGGTATTATGTTTGGAACTGTAGGCGAAGTTATTGACGATGTTACTGTAAAAATTGCCGATGACAACGAAATTTTGGTTAAAGGTCCTAATGTGATGCTGGGATATTTTAACCGCCCAGATGCCACAGCCGAGGTAATAGATGCTGATGGCTGGTTTCACACCGGTGATATTGGGGAGTTTATTGAAAATAGATATTTAAAAATTACTGACCGTAAAAAAGAAATATTTAAAACATCAGGGGGCAAATACATTGCTCCAATAATGATTGAGAATAAACTTAAAGAATCACCTTTTATTGAACAAGCCCTTGTGGTTGGTGAAAATCATAAATATGCGGCTGCTCTAATTGTTCCTTCATTTGCAAATTTAAAAGATTGGTGTGTCAAAAACAATATAGTATATAGCAGTAACGAAGAACTCATTACCAAACCTGAGGTAATTAGCCTTATTGATAAATATGTTACTAAAACAAACGAAACTTTAGCTCCTTACGAAACTATTAAAAAAATTACATTATTACCACACGAATGGACTATTGAAAAAGGAGAAATGACTCCTAAATTAAGTTTAAAACGTAAGGTCATTATTGAGGCTAACAAAGTGCTTGTAAATAATATGTTTCCTGACGAGTAGTTCTTGTTTTGATAAACAGTTTTATCTTTTTCAACACCTTATTAAACAAGAAAATGAATCTCATAAAAAAAGGCTACTGATACATTCAGTAGCCTTTTTTTATATAATAATTATAATCTTGTTTTACTTCTTAGTTTTATATCCTTGAATTTTATATGACAAACCAATTCCTAAAACATTTTTCAACTGTACTCCTTTCCCCTGACGATAATCTCCGTTGTCCATTTTTACAGGTACAAATGTATTATCATCATACACTAAATTGGAACTGATAGAGGCTTGTAAAAACTTATTCACTTTAAATGACAAGAGTAATTCTAAGTTAACATCCACATTTTTTGGTTGATCTAAATAGTTGGAAAACAAATCTAACCTTAAAGCTAATAACACATTTTCCATTAAATTTGTTTTATACTTAGCGGTCATATAGGCTCCAAATTCAGCTAAATAGGTTTCTCCGGGCTTTACTCCAAAGGCACCTATTTGGTTCAATGCTTTATCTTGAACAATTACCGTTCGGCTGGTTACGGGTGATAAAAATACAGAAAGATCGGCATTGGGTTTATAATCTATACCAAGTGCAGCAATAGCGTATGCCGGTGCCATAAGGTTAGAGATTCTTGTTCTACTCCCATCTTTATTATAAACAAAACCTTCCGTAAACTGGGTTTTAAAACTCCCTAACATAGATATATACAACTTTTTGGCAATATCATAGCCCAGTTTAGTGTTAATATCAATCTTATCGTCCGATTTTCTAAGGTCTCCGGCTTCACCTTGTTTAACTGCACCAAGTGCAAAATCACCGTTATTATCCCAACTCCAGCTCCCTTTTTTGTATTTGGAATACACCGAAACTAGTCCATTAATGGCTACAGAGTTGTTATTACCACCCGCCCACTGATAAAAATTTGCCTGGTTGAAGTTAAAATTAAATAAGCCTCCATTTCTCCAAATGGTGTCGTTTTGAGCTTGGGCAATGCTAAAAATTGAAATAAATGTAATCGTTAGAAATTTCTTCATCTTTTTAAGTTCTTTTTAAATAAATAAGCTGTTCAATCAAGATAACTTACTTCTTTAAAGCATCTCTAATTTCCATTAAAAGCTTTTCTTGGTTTGATGGCTCCGGTGGAGCTGCAGGAGCAGCTTCTTCTTTACGTTTGGTTGAATTAACGCCTTTAATTATCATAAAGAGCACAAAAGCTACGATTATGAAATTTATCACTGATGATAGAAATACACCATACTTCACTGATCCAAATAAAGTAAGTTCTTCTAACTTGCTAAGATGGGCTGCATCTAAGGCTGGTTTAAGAAGAAGGGGTGTAATTACATCCTCAATTAGTGATCCTATAATTTTACCAAAAGCGCCACCAATAATAACCCCAATAGCCATATCAAGCACATTACCACGCATGGCAAAATCTTTAAACTCTTTTACAATACTCATTTTATTTATTTTGATGTTAATGAAAAAAGGGGGTAAATGCCCCCTATAATTAATAATTGTATAATTAAATTTTATCTCTTATGAAATTTTTCGTCAGATACCGTTAACTTTTTGCGACCACGAGCTCTACGTGCAGCCAATACGCGCCTGCCGTTTGCAGAGGCCATTCTCTCACGAAAGCCATGCTTGTTTCTTCTCTTTCTTTGTGAAGGTTGAAATGTTCTTTTCATTGCCTGATATTTTTATAATTGGAGTGCAAAAGTAAAAAATTTTTATTGATTACAAAAAAAAAATCAATTACAGTTTTTTACCAATAGCGTCCTAAATTGTTTAAAAGTATAAAAAAAAGAGAAATTATTATGTAACTCTAATTACCTTAGAGGGTAAACTTCAAAAACCCAATCCTCTTATCACAAATGTAAAATTATTTTTGTTTTATTGGAATTAGTACTGAAAAAAAATAAAAATTGCTTGCAATTTGCATGGGCAAATTAGCGTTAATTAAAAAGGTTGCGCTAGCGTACTGACTATCCCTATCTTAATTGCAATATTCTATATGAGTTTTAAAGTGTAAGGTTCTTTACCAATTTTACAATTGTATGTATTCACAACTACTTGTAAAATTTGATATTATCTGTTTTAGTCTGACATTGCGAGGATGCCATTTTGTTCTATTACGACTATGTTATCTTGTATTGGCGTATTTGTTTTTTCTTTCTGCTATTATGTAATCTTTTATACCTGCTGCATCTATAACTATATTAATACTTGGTTGAACATGAATTGTTTTTTTTCCATTTGTTCAATAAATTTCATGTTTATCAAGAAGCATGAAATTAGGTTTCTGTAAAATCTATTAATTGCAATAATTTTAGCTTCTGTTCCTTACTGTGATAGTTCTTTTGATTGCAAAAATTATTCATGTAAGTTATCTAACGCTGATTTATCTGTACCAATGATTTTGGCATAAACAACTGGCATATATTGATTGACTATAAGTGCAGCAAGATTAGAATTAAAATCTAGTTAATAATCTTTGACGTGACGGATGTAACATTTATTGTTTCACAACATGTCCAAATTAGTTATGATTGTTTAATTTTACTCGGTTTATAGTCTATTAATTATTAATAATAGGACAATCTTAACAGCTTGCTAAGTTGGTTGTTATAAATAAAGTTATATATTTACTAAATATTACCTTACTAAATACTTTAAGTTATGAGTTCAAATTCATTAACCTTTAAAGGGCTACAACAACGCAAAAGCCCCGAAACACAAAGCTTCTCAAGCCCAATGCTCTCTCTATATATATATATAGAGAGAGAGAGAGCATTGGGTGCTATGTAAACTGCTATGGCGATGTTTACAACTTTTATTAATTATTTATAGTGGCATTTCAAGCAATTATTTAATGGCACAAACAGGCAATAGTTGTAGTAATCCTTATGTAATTGATATGTCTGATGGTAATTTTAATCAAACATACAATATTACTTATTCTGACACCATAAATTATTATCAAGTGATAAATTTTTCAAACAATCTAGGTCTAAATTTTGAACTTGATTCAAATGCATTTAATAATTACATCAGCGATTGGAGGGTGGTAAGTAATACTTGTTTTAATGCTGATATCATTTCACAAAATATTAATTATAAGCGCATTGAAGAAATAAAAGGCGTAACACAAATAAGTTATGAAGATACTGTTTTATTGATTATTAGTATTGCCAAAATTTCGGACAGCATTACTTATCAAAATGGATTTAATTTAAAAATTAAGTTAAACAATATTTCTGTTTTTTTAGGTTCAAATTGTACAGCAAGTACTGAATGTAATAATCTTTTATTAAATGGAAGTTTTGAAGAATTTAATCCACCAACTTTAAACTTTACTAATTTCCAAGATTTGGGTGATATATTTTCGAATTATGTTTGTAACTGGATCGAACCATTACATTCACCAGATTATATAAGTCCTTGGTTTAATGGTGGATGTTACCAAATAGGACCCCAAAATATTTGCAATACGTATGGACTTAATCCAAATCTTATCAATACACCTGTATCATGTGGATATCCTGCGCAAGGAAGTAATTTTTATAATAACAGTGAATCATACTCTGCTCTTCTATGTGGTGATAATGGCGCAAATGGAGGCTCGTCAACATATTCTTCTGAAATTCTGAAAGGAAAATTGAATACTGCACTAATTCAGGGAAGAAAATACTTTTTTGAAGTTGACATAGCAAAACCAAGAAGACTTTATTATGGGAGTAAAATTGATTTTGATTTAACAGATGATACAAATTTTATACAAAATAATTATAATAACACCACAAATGTAACACTTAGTATAGAAGGATTTGATCATGACCCAAATCTAAATTGGAGTCGTTTTAATACTATTTATCAATCAACCTATGGAGGTGAAGAATATTTATTTATTGGAAATTTAAGATTGAGTCCCGTAATTGAATTTCCTAGTTCAACATCTTTCCCTTTATGTAGTCAATTTGGAGGTGCTGTATATTATTTGATTGACAACATTGTTGTTAAAGAATTTTTCGCTGATGCAGGAGATCCCAACATTACCGTTTGTCCTGGTACTGAAATAGGAGGCAATACATGTCCTTTTCCAAATGGTACTTATGAATGGTCACCAGCAAATCTTTTTGACGATAATCATCTTTATCATCCAACATTTATTGGAAATTCCAATACAACTGTTTCGTTAACTGTTTCAATTCAAATGGAAGATGGAACTACACAAATTTCTGATCCATCTTATGTAAACATAACTGTAGGTGGCCCATCAATTACAATTAATGGGAATACTAATATTATTACAGGAGCTAATACCACCCTAAATGCAAGCGGAGCATTAACCTACACTTGGTATGATATTACAAATAATATTGTAAGTACTGCCGACACCTACATTACACCCAATCTAATGCAAAATACAACCTATACAGTTGTGGGGCTTGATTCCAATGGTTGCAGCTCATCAATCGATATTGAAATAAATACAATTTCTTGTGGTTATAGTAGCAACACAGTAATTATTTTGGATGGAATGACTAGTTCACAATTAAAAGATCATCTGTTAAATTTTTACCCAAATAATATCACGCAGATATCCAATGTCAATTCAACTGCTACGTTTCAAATTACTAGTTATCAAGCACCAAATGATATTAATTTTGTATTAGCTGGTACATTAATCATTGATAATATTACTAATTTAAAAATCAGTAATACTGGGCCCAATGTTTCTCCTATAAACTTTGTCTGTTTTGATGGCTCAAATATTATCAATAATGGATATCTAGAATTGAAAAACTGCTCGCTTACTGCATGCAATAGTATGTGGAAAGGAATAACAAATAATGATAACTTATTTTTGAATGGGTGTTACCTTGCCGATGCCGAAAATGCGGTCCATTTGCAAAACGGATCAATTTACAATATCAATACAAATGTCTTTGAAAATAATTTATATGGAATTTTCATGGGTGGCTTAAATGGAGGTCAAATATCGGGAGTGGATTATTCAAACATATTCAGATGCATTAATCAACTTAAACCTGCTTACACCAATATGTTTTTCCATCCTACATGGTCTGAGGCTGGAATAAAAGTACATAATGTAAATTATGTGCAAATTGGGGCAGTGCCAGCAGCCCTTGCTAACTTTGGAGCTGCAACAATTAGCAATCGTTTCGAAAATATTAATTGTGGAATTAATATATTTAATTCAAATGTAAAAGTTGTAAATTCTTGGTTTAAGGATTTAACACATTTAAACCCTTCTCCTGCGGGCACATTAATTGGTTTACAACCCGAGGGTTCAGGCATATATGCCAGAAGTATAGGCACGCCTAAAACTTTAAGTGTTGAACCGATTCCGGGTTATTCTGGTAATGAATTCGAAAAGTGTAAATATGGTATTAAAACTTTCAGAAATTCAATTGTTGCCAATAACATTAGAATGAGCAATGTGGCAAATGGAATTATCGCACAAAACTCCATCATGTGCAGTTACAATTTACAATCTAATCGTATTAATGCTTGGCTCAATGGTATTGAAATAAATAATGCTGAGTTTGCTAATAATATTGTGGTGGCCTATAACCAAATAAATATGAATTTTTTAATGGGCTACTTTGGTATTAATGTAACTGCCGCTACAAGCGGAAATTTTGGTAATACACGTATTAGTAACAATATTGTAACTATTGCAAATAGTTATAATGCGGGTATTCAAACAAGTTCATTGAAGGGCTCCTTGGTAAATTGCAATACCGTGAGAAGGACCATTACTAACCCTTTTATGACTTGGTATTCACTAAATGGAATCAGCAGTTTAGCTTGCGAAAAGAATACACTATCGCAAAATACTGTTAACTGGGCGCCTGGTTTTAACGGCTCCCCTAATTTGGGCATTGATTTGTTGTTGGAATTAAGCGATGAGGCTATGATAAATTGCAATACCACAGGTGTTTCCAGAATAGGTTTACAAGTAGCGGGTGTAAACAATAATGCGACCATTAGAGCTAATAATTTTGGTAGCAATGATATAGCTTTATACTATGATAACTCTGGTGTAACCGGCCCGCAACCTGCCGACCCTTTAAATGATGATACAGAAGGAAACAGATGGTTAGGAACCAATACCTTTAAAGCATATAATACCGCATCAACTTCGAATGTGCAAACCAGCATATATTATGTTAATCCCAACCAGCCTGCTATCAATTACCCTGACCCACAACTTATTTTTCCACCAAATTGGTTTGACCCTAACGGGTTAATGACTTACAATGCGCCTTGCCTTATTCAAAATTGTGCAGGCAGAATGGCTTCTTCCATTGGAAATAAAGATTTTTACCGCTCCATTGCCAACCGTAGTTTAACTACCAATGGTTATCCTGCCCAAACACTTTGGATGGCTCAAAACACTTTAGTGAAAATATTAACTAACGATAGCATTCTTTTAAATGATGATGATTCGCTTCAATATTTTTACTATTCGCCCGATGCACAGGTGCTCCGTGATATTGACGAAATTAGTAGAAACAATAATGCTTTTGAGGCACAAAGAAATTTGTTTTCACATGCCATTACCGCCAATGACAGCCTATTGTCAATTTTAGAAATGAATTACTTGGCACTGAATAGTGAATTAACCGACTCTTTGGCTAATGACAGCCTTATACTCATGCAAAAAATAACAGTTTTGGCACAATATGAGTCATTAAAGCAAGCAAACGAAGATTTGAGTTACACTTTAAATGGGTATCACAAAGCTAATTTGTCAATTGCCAACAACCTAAATAGCGAGATAGAACCACGCAATGCCAATGAGCAAGTACTTAAAACGGTAAATAAAATTTATTTTGCTTTGCGCGATAGTGACTATGAATATATCAGTTACGAAGATTCTGCTATGATTGCCTATATTGCGCATTTATGCCCATTAGCCGCAGGCCCAGCCGTATTTCAAGCCAGAGATATGTATGCCTTATTGGTTGATTCTGTATTGTATCAAGACAGTGCCTTTTGCAGTAATGAAGGCTATGCCCGCGAGAGCTTAGCGTCTTTTGCACCAAAAATAAATAACAATGTTACAGAAGCAACTTATTTCAAAGCATTTCCTGTACCTGCTCAAAATAGCCTAAATTTAAGCTTTAACGAACTTAAATCGACTGCAATTGTTCATGTTTACGATATGGAAGGCAGGCTTATGTTAAGTATAAATATCAATAGCAATAGCAGAAATGCCCAACTTGAGTTAAGCCAAGTTCCAGCTGGTGTTTACTATGTTTTTTTGATGAATAACGAAAGAGCTGAACGTACAAAAATTACTGTAATTAAATGAAATTAAAGTTTATACTACTGCTGTTGGGTTTAGGTTTAAACTCAACAGCAGTTTTTTCCCAATGGAAAAACAATGAATGGATGTGGGGCTCATGGCCCAACGACACTACTTGGGCTTATAGAGGCATGACACATTTTATTTTTGACAACAATTCAGAAACACATTATAAGGATTCTGGGAATCAGGTTTTTATTCGTGGAACCTTTAGCGGATTGCGTACACCCAATAATGAGTATTTTGTTTATACCAATGGCTATACTTTGGCGAATAAAAATCATGACACGCTTATGAATGGCTCAGGATTAAGTCCTGGTGGTACCTATAACACCTGGGCATGGATTGGTTACCCAGTATCTTCTGGTGCAGTTTTATTACCTTACCCCGGTTCAAGTAACTTAATGGCCATGATACACATGGACCATGTTGTTACCACCTCAAACCATGCTCAAAATATTTATTACTCCTTAATTGACCCAAGTGGCAATAATGGCCAAGGATTGGTAATGCTTAAAAACCAATTGGTGGCTCATGATACTTTTAATATTGCAGCATTGATGGTAAACCGCCATGCCAATGGAAGAGATTGGTGGATATTGGTAAAAAGAAATTATTTGAATGACTTTTTTACTTTTTTACTTACTCCTACTGGCATAGAGTTAAAACAAATTCAATCCATAGGCGGGCCAATAAGTCAATTTGGTGGTCAAGGTGCTTTTTCACCTGATGGAAAAACTATGGCAGGTTTTAATAGTGATTATCAGCTAAGAATTTACGATTTTGATAGATGTACTGGTCTTTTAAGCAATATGCGTTATAAATATATTATCAATTTAACTGCTGGTGGCTTATCTTTTAGCCCCAACAGTCGGTTTTTATACATTAGTTATTATGAAAAACTATGGCAATTTGATATACAAGACCCTGATGTAATGAATACACAAACCTTAATTGCTACCTTAGATACTACCTTTCATGATCCTGCTACAGGTTGGCACCCAAGTTGGGCATTCCATTACTTAGCTGCCGATGGCAAAATTTATGTTCAAAACTTTAGTGGAGTTATGCTTTGTGTCATTAACAACCCAGATATGCCAGGCCAAGCCTGTAATTTTGTGCAAAACCAAATACAATGCCCTACTGTGTATTATTCTACAGTGCCCACCTACGTAAATCTAAACCTAATGCAAGAGCATGGCAGTATTTGTGATACGCTTGGCATTGGCAATGAAGAAATAACAATTAAAAATCAACAATTAAAAATTGCCCCTAACCCCAGCCAAGGCAATATAAGCATAGAGTTTCCTGTGCAAGAAATTAGCGGTATGTTGCATGTGTATGATGTTAATGGTAAAGAAGTTTATAAAGAGTATGTTTCGCCATATACCTACATTAAAAACATTAACTTGCAAGGTAAATTAAGCAGTGGCATGTATGCACTTAGCATGGAGTTTGGCGTGCAACGTTACTTAGGAAAAATGGTCGTAGAGTAAATTAAAACGAAATGCCAAAGGGGTACATACGTCATTTCGAGCCGAAGGCTAAGCAAGTTGTTAAAAGTATGGTGCTTACTTTGGAAAGATAACTCACAATGACGATTGGTACTTGTGAGCGGGCTTGGAAAGCATGATGTGATATTGTACTATCTTAATCAAAGATAATTAGAACTAAAAAAAATTGGGATTGATGTGCGGTTGGAAAATTCTAGCTCTTTTGAATTCCACCCCCTTGTGCGAACACGTTAATGGAGGCAATTAGAATAAATGATAAAATCAAGCTATCCTTTTTCATAGTCTTTATTGATATTTTATTAGCTCACTTTAAAATTTTTTGAGTTGTTTTTCTCTTCTTTTCAATACTCTTTTTTCTTGTGTTAATACAATTCTTCTTATTTTTTCGTTTACTCAGTATTTTATGAATCCATGTATAAAAGTCACTCGTGCTCGCTTTTAATACTTTACACATCTTCTCAACAGGAAATTCGTCTTTATGTTTTAGGATAAAGCTAAATCTCACCTGTCGCTCTTGGCGAAGATGTCAAGTGCCTTTTTTAATGTATCACGCTCTAATTTTATTTCATACAGTTCCTTTTTTATACTGATATTTTCTTCCTCTTTTTTATTTTTGGGTTTACTTATAACCGAATCTTTTGTTTTGGATTGGCCTAAATATCTGCCTCGAGTCCCGTTTCTTAGAGTTTCCTTACTTTGTTTAGTTAATTCTATAGCTTGTAATTTATACTCCAAACTGTAAAGACTTTTTATTCTTTTCATTTATTAAAGATAGCGCAGTTAATATTAACTTTTGTGTCAACTCAAAGTATGCAACTCCACCATTGTGATTGTTAAAAATAGAGCAAAGCAGTAAATTATGGGGGTTCAAAACTATTAAAAAATTTATTGAGAATAAGTAACTTTAAATCCATAATATTGAATTTTGAATTTATATTCCATTTAAACTATGGTCAAAAATAATCTTTTTCAATTTTTAAAAGTAGATTTTAAAAGTTGTGGTATTGGGATACTAATTTTATTATGCTTTTGTTCAAAAAGCATTTTGGCACAAACTAAAATTCAAAGTTTCTCCGAAAATGATGTAACTATTTTGGATGAAATGCTGCAACTCATTGAGACCTGGGATAAAAAAGAAGCTCGGTATTTTATGGACGAATTTTCTATTGCTTGGACCGATAAGATAAATATGGAACAAAAGAAATTTGTTCGAAACACCTGCAATATTATGCTCAAAAAGCGCTCCAAACCATACCCCGACTTTGTTAACTTTTTAGGTTCGGTAAAGAATTTTGTTAACGGCAACCAGCCAAAAGAGAGTTTTGAAGCCTGGCAGCAAGGTATTGATAAGCTCCTAGGCAATAAAACCATGACCGGCTTTTATGCCTATTGTGCTATGAGCGATGGCTTATTTAAAAACAACTCCTTTTACCGCTCATCAACTACCGAATGGCGCGCTAGCAGCAGCAATTATAAATTTGTGTTCGACTCCGTTCCCAAAGTTATTTTTCCAAAAACAGATATTAGTTGTTATGCCAAAGCCGATAGTGCCACAATAATGAAAACCAGTGGTACTTATTATCCCATTGAGCAAGTTTGGGTAGGTAAAAATGGGCGTGTGGACTGGCGCAGGGCAGGTATAGACGAAAACTTAAGTTATGCCGATTTAAACAACTACAAGATAATTTGCAAAACCTCAAGTTACACAGCCGACTCTGTAAATTACTACAACAAGAATTATTTTAAAGAGCCGCTTTTAGGGCGCTTAACAGATAAAGTTTTGGCCAATGCTGTTGACAACCGAGCTTCTTATCCAGAATTTTCCTCCTATAATAAACGTTTGCAATTGCCTAATATTTTTCAAGATGTAGATTATGATGGCGGCTTTTTTGTTAGAGGTTCTAAGATAATTGGTTCAGGAGATAGAAACAACCCGGCTTATTTAAAGTTTTATCGTAATAAGAAGCTATTTGTCTTGGTTTCTGCCAAAAGCTATATTATACGCACCGACCGAATTTCATCAGATAATGCTGAAGTATCAATTTACAACGAAAATGACTCCATTTATCACCCCGGCTTAACCATGAAGTTAATTTTTAAAGACAAGGAATTGTCATTAATTCGCGATAATCATGGTATTGCCCGTGCTCCCTTTTCTGATTCTTACCACCAACTTGATATGGATTTTGAGGCTTTGTACTGGAAAATGGATCAACCTTCCATTTCATTTGAAATGATTAAAGGAAGCGCTGAAAGCAATGCTACTTTTGAGTCAAAAAGTTTTTTTAGAGAAAAAAGATATTATAAACTTCAAGGGCTAGATGATATAAATCCCTTAATAAAACTGAAAAACTACTCCGAAAAAAACAAAACTCGCGAAGGCAGTATCAATCAAATATCTGCATTTATGGGAATTTCACCTGAGTATGTAAGACCCATGATGCTAACATTTAACAATCAAGGATTTGTTGATTTTGAATATGACGATGACAAAATAATTATTCAAGAGCGATTGTTTGACTATATAAAATATATGGCCGGAAAAAAGGATTATGACGTTATTGAGTTTAAATCAAACTTAGGACAAAACCAAACAAATGCCAAGTTAAATCTATTAAATTTTGACCTTAAGATTTCGGGTGTTAGACAAATTTTCTTGAGTGATTCACAATCAGTAAATATTTTTCCTTTAGGGCAAACTATTACAATCAAGAAAAACAGAGACTTTAATTTCTCCGGAATTATTAATGCCGGTCGGTTCCAGTTCTTTGGAAAAGAGTTTGCTTTTGAGTATAATAAGTTTAAATTAGATCTTGTAAACGTTGATTCGTTACGTATAAAAGTTGCCACAGGGGGCTTTTTACCAAATGGCGATCCTGAATATGCTTATGTTAAATCAGTGATTGAAAATCTTAATGGAGAACTACTTATTGACGACCCTTCGAACAAATCGGGCCGAAAAGACTACCCCCATTACCCCATCCTAAATTCGAAGAAAAACTCTTATGTTTATTGGGACAAAAGTACGATTCAAAAAGGAGTATATACCCGAAACAAAGTGGGATTCTCACTCGACCCCTTTACTATTGATAGTTTAGATAATTTTACAAACGATGCATTAGCCTTTAATGGAGACTTTGAATCGGGAGGGATATTCCCCAAATTTAGAGAAACTCTTAAACTACAGGAAGATTTATCCCTCGGATTTAAAACAACAACCCCTAGTAGTGGATATCCGGCTTATGGAGATAAAGGAACCTACAATAAAAACATATTCATGAGTAACCGAGGCCTTAGGGGTGACGGGGTGTTAGATTATCTTACTTCTACCACCAAATCTAAAGATTTTATTTTCTTTCCGGACAGTATGAATACTACTTGTGAACAATTCAGTAATAAAGCCACACCGGGAAAAACACAATATCCACAAGCTTTAGCCGATAGTGCTTACATACATTGGATGCCGTATAAAGATTTTATGACGAGTAGTAACAAACCCAATCATCCGTTTAGTATGTATGATGGCAAATCAGAACTATATGGACAAACTACGTTAAGCCCCAAAGGTATGACGGGTGGAGGTGCCATGAGATTCTATAAAGCCGAATTGACCTCAAAATTCATGCGTTTTAGTGAACGTGTATTTGATGCTGATACTTCTGACATAAGAATAGCATCAGCTGCTGCCAATGATATTGGATTACAAACTGTAAATTTTGCCTCGCACATTGATTTTGATGAAAAAGTTGGCGATTTCAAATCAAATGGTGGTGGAGCTTTTGTAAAGTTCCCGGTAAACCAGTATCTGTGTTATATGGACCAGTTTAAATGGTATATGGAGAAAGATAACCTTGAATTAAGCTCTAATACTAAAGCTGCTAAGGGCAGCCAAAGTGCTCAAAACGAAGATCTTGACTTAACCGGAGCAGAGTTTATTTCATTACACCCCGATCAAGACTCGTTACGCTTTTTGTCACCAAAAGCGAAGTACGATTTAAAAACCAACATTATTTGGTGTCATGAAGTAAAATACATCTATGTTGCTGATGCTCGTTTATTTCCAGACAGTGGCGAAGTAGTTATTGAAAAGAAGGCTAAAATAAGAACTTTAGAGAAGGCCCAAATATTAGCCAACACGGTAACAAAATTCCATAAAATGTTTAATGCCAGTATTGATATTTACGGTAAAAAAAGTTTTGCCGGCACTGCAGATTATAACTATATTGACGAAACTGGTTCAGAACAAAAAGTTCACTTTGATCGTGTAGCAACAGACGGTAGTGGGCAAACAACTGGCGAAGGCACAATTTTAGAATCCAATAATTTTAAATTGAGCCCTAATTTTGGTTACAAAGGACTGATTAACTTAAAGGCTGCAAATGAATATCTCACATATAATGGTAGTTTCCGAATAAATCATTCATGCACTAATATGGCTATAAAATGGATTGAATTTAAAGGTGACGTAAACCCTAAGGATGTTTATATTCCGCTTGATGACACAACAGTATTAGATAAGAAAGCACGAAATATGACTGTAACCGGATTTTTATTAAATAACGACTCCATACATGTTTATTCTTCTGTTGTAAGTCACAGAAAAAGTATAATGGATGGTGAGTTAATTACCTCTAGTGGTTTTATTTATTTTGATAAAGTTTCGCGTGAGTACAAAGTAGCTAGTAAAGAGAAAATAAAAGATCTTACGGCCACCGGTAATTTCGTAAGCTTAGCTGTAGATAAATGTGAATCCTATGCAGAAGGAAAAATTCAATTAGGTTCTAAGTTAGGTCAGGTTAAAGTAAGCGCCTTTGGGAATATTACGCAAAATTTGATAACCGATTCTGTGCACTTTGATCTCATAATGGCAATTGATTTTTTCTTTGATAATAATATTATTAAAACTATGACTGAGAAATTTGAAGCATCAACATCTTTACAGCCAGTTCCTTTTGGGAGAGCCGAGTACGAAAGAGCCTTGATGCAATATATTGGCAAAAAAGAAGCCGATAAATTAATTGCTCAGGTTAACCTTTATGGAGCTTTAAAAAAAATTCCAGATGAATTAGAACATACTTTGTTTTTAAGCGATGTTAAAATGAAATGGAATCCACGTACCAAATCATTTACTTCATACGGGCCTTTAGGAATAGGAATTATTCAAAAAAATCAGTTAAATAAATACGTCAAAGGAGTCATAGAAATTGTTCAGAAAAAAAGTGGTGATTTAATTAACATATATCTTGAAGATGACAATAACAATTGGTATTTCTTTACTTATGGAACAGGCACTATGATGGCTATTTCGAGTGATGAGAAATTTAATTCGGCTATTAAGGAGTTAAAACCCGAAAAACGAAAACTTGAAAAAGACAAAAATGACAAAAATTCGGCTCCTTATCAGTTTACTATCGGAACACTAAGTAAAAAGTCATCATTTATTGCTAAAATGTATAGTGGCGATTGATGATTTCTTTGTTTACTATGTTTTAGTAATTTTAATGGTCAGTGGTTTACGAGATAGTAGTATTTTGATGTAATACGCCATTTTTTATAACCTTGAAAAAATACTAAAAGTCAAGCACTTACCTAATTTTACTAATATTGTACTTTTCAATTCTTATGAAAGAATATTGTTTTCTGAAATACGTTTTAATATCAGGCCTTGCTTTACTTATGAGTTCATGCAAACATAAGGCATTAGACCCCGACCTGCCTATTATAAGTTATTCAAAACATGTACAACC
The DNA here is from genome assembly GCA_963169745.1 of Bacteroidota bacterium. Classification (GTDB taxonomy): domain Bacteria; phylum Bacteroidota; class Bacteroidia; order UBA4408; family UBA4408; genus CAIKXD01. Next base: position 67,289 of record CAUJCU010000019.1, on the reverse strand, counting down.
CATCATACTTAGCAATTGCACTGCACCCGAATGTCATGCTAGCAATAGCATAGAATTTTCTCTTGTTGGGTATTTTGATATAATAAACAGTGGTAAAATAATAAAAGGTGATGCCAGAGGGAGCACACTTATTAAAGTTTTGAAAGAAAATAATTCCAGTAAAGTAATGCCACCTCCGCCAAATAATAAATTAGATAATGCTCAAATACAAATTATAGAGTTGTGGATTGAACAAGGAGCAGTAAACAATTAACCCCTATAACGATGATAAAGTTTAAATACCAACACCCTATTATCGCTTTTGTTTTGCTAAATGTTTTAAGTGCCTGCTATTACGATAATATGGATGACTTGCATCCTAAAAAAGACATAATGACCATCTTAGATGCCGAAAAAAATGCCTGTGACACGAATGGAATAATCAGTTACACAAACAACGTAAAATCCATTCTATCAACCTATTGTGGAACAGCAAATCTTTGTCATAACGGCACTTCAATGGGAAAAGATTTAAGTACTTATACAAAGGTTAAAGCGGCATCATCTGAAATACTGAGTTCCATAACATGGGACGGTACCGTATCCAATATGCCCAAAGGGAGCTCGGCACCAATTGACCCATGCTATATTGAACAAATTAAGAAGTGGATAATTAATGGTATGCCTGAATAAAAATTCAATTTAGCACTTTATAGTTTAAAAATATTGTTTTTTAAGTGTCAAACAGATGAAAGTTCTATTGTTTTTAAAATTCCATAGAAAACAACGAGAAGTCTTGTTTTTATTATCTTGAAAAATGCTCATTTTTGCAAAAAATAATTATAACCTTAATCAGAACTTCATGAAAAAAATTACTCTCTCTTTTTTAAGCTTTGGATGTATGATTGCCGTATCAAAAGGGCAAATTATAACTAATAGTATCATTCCATCGATAGGCACCAGCTTATCTACTGTTAACGACACCATGCAAGTTAATCCGGGGGCATCTGGCAGCGGTGTTACTTGGGATTTCAGCAACCTACCTGATTCCATGCCCACCACTACTACCAATTATGTTGATCCGGCCGGAACAACCTTTGTAGCAGACTTTCCGGGAGCAACATTAGCTACCAATACCGGAACTACGGCTTATAGCTATTTAAAAGCCAATGCCACTTCATTTGAAGTGTTGGGTTCTGAAACACCCGATATGAAACTGACATACAGTAACCCTGAAACCTATCTTCAATTTCCTTTTGCCATGGGAAATACTTTTAGCGACAGCTCGGTGTATGAATTTGATGTACCTGCCCAAGGTTTAACCGGAAACAGTCACAATCTTGTTACTGTAACAGCTGATGGCTCAGGGACTTTAAAAACACCATCGGGAACATATACCAATGTTTTACGTGTAAAAATTCAAAGAAACTCTGTAGGAACATCTTTATATGCAGGTTTTACTATCCCAACAACCGAAACTTCCGAAATATACTCTTGGTTGCATCCTTTTTATCAAATGGAATTGCTCTCTATTAGTACAACTGTTTCTACTATAGATTTTATGGGAAATGTTACTACACAAACCGGTTATTCATCAGGCTTCACTACTACTGTTCCTAGCGGTATTAATGATTTTAATTTAATAGATGGTTTTTCAGTATATCCCAATCCTGCTACAAACAATCTTAAAATAGCACTTGAAACACCTGAAGCAGGTGCTTTAAATATCACTATTTTCAACACTATGGGGCAGGTTGTTTATCAGTATGAAAACGCTCAAAAAAACACATATCCTCTAATGCACGATATTGATATTTCTGCTCTCAAAAATGGCACTTACCACACCCGAATTACCAACGGAAACAAAGTATTAAGTCGTAATTTTATTGTGAGTCATTAATTATTCTTTTTTATTAATCTCATTCCGGGCAGGTCGTCACAAAATGGCGACCTGTTTTTTTTGCCCATAATTTCTGCTTTTGAGGAGCCTATAGCGGTTGATGACACCTCTATTTCCTACCCGAAGTTCAATACTAAATAAACGGATTTTTATTTTTAAAACGTAAAGTTGCAAGTATTAAATATTCCATTAAAAATACCATTTACTTTAAGTTCATTGTAAAATAAATTTTTACTCTGCTAAAATAACTATACACTCACAAGGGTGAAATAAGGTTACACCTGTTTGAGAAATAAAGAAGGGCAATGGATTTATTATGTATTCATTTAATGAAATAGACACATTATTTATATATTATCTTATAAAAAAAACCCAGTTCGAATTATCCTGAACTGAGTTCTCTATAATAAACATAAATGTCTTTGTCACAAAGTCTTTAAAATCTACATCAAAATATTACCTGGTATTTCTTCTGCGGCTCTTTTTTTCTGGTTCATAAGAGCCCTGATTTTTGGTGTTGTATTTTTTAGAGTCTTGGGACTCGGAATACCTCTTTCCTTTTCCTGTTCGATTGTTTTCGGAAGAAAAATGGGAGCTATCCTTTTCTCTTCTTCTTCCACTATAACCCGAGTCATTCTTGTATGAGCTTGAGCGCCCTCCTCCTCCTCCGCCTGTAGGTTTTCCATCACTATGGTCAATGCGTATTTTACGGCCCTGAAACTTTTTAAACTGAAAGCTCTCAAAAACTATGTTCGCCTTTGAGGTATCTACTTCAAAAAATGAAAATGTATTTTTGATATTTATACGTTTAAAATCAAAAGGATTAAGTCCACAAATATCAGCTGCATAGGTTCTAAAAGTGTCATTATCAAAGCCATCCATTTCACCAATATTAATAAAGAAGCGTCCGGTAACTTCAGAAGTTGCAGTTGATGAATTAAATTTACGATCACGATTTCTATCTTCCACATTCAAATCGGACGCGTTTTTGTAATAACTCCAAAAACGGTTAAACTCTTCTGAAATCATGTGTTTAATTAATTCTTCTTTACTTAAGTCATGGAGCATTTCATATACTTGAGGTAAAAAGTTTTCTATTTCTGCCTCGTGTACTTCGGCATCACGAATTTTTTCAACCAAATGTATAAGTTGTTTTTCGCATACTTGAACACCGTTCGGTAATTTATCTTTGGTAAATTGTTTTCCTATTTTTCGTTCAATTTCCTTAATGCGCCCAAGTTCTTTTAAATTAACCAATGCAATAGAAACACCTGAACGTCCGGCTCTAGCTGTTCTGCCACTACGGTGTGTATATACTTCAGGATCATCAGGCAGGTTGTAATTAATAACGTGGGTAACATCATTCACATCAATTCCGCGAGCTGCCACATCAGTAGCCACAAGCATTTGCAAAGCTCTGTTACGGTATCTTTTCATTACATTATCCCGCTGTTGTTGTGATAAGTCGCCATGCAGTGCATCAGCATTATATCCATCTTTTATCAAATGTTCGGCAATTTCTTGCGTTTCCATACGGGTGCGACAAAATACGATACCAAAAATATCAGGGTTAAAGTCGGCTATTCGTTTTAAAGCAGCGTATTTATCTTTTGCTTGTACCACATAGTAACGATGCTCAATATTCTCAGCACTTTGATTTTGCTTGCCAACAGTAATTTCAATGGGATTATTCATATAATTCTTGGCAATTCGGGCTACTTCATTGGGCATTGTAGCACTAAAAAGCCAGGTGTTTTTTTCCTCAGGAGTTTCAGACAAGATATGGTCTAAATCCTCTTTAAAACCCATGTTTAACATTTCATCAGCCTCATCTAAAACAACGGTGGCTACTTCAAATAGCTTAATTTTACCCCGTTCAATCATATCTACCATACGTCCCGGAGTAGCAACAATTATTTGTGCCCCGCGCTGTATTTCTCTAATTTGGTTTTCAATACTTGCGCCCCCATATATTGCTACAACATGAGCATTGCTGTAAGCAGAGGAAAAACTCTTTAGGTCTCGTGTTATTTGCAAGCATAATTCGCGTGTTGGACAGATAATTAAAGCCTGAGTATGCTTTTTTGAAAAATCTGTAAAATGAATTAAAGGCAATCCAAAAGCGGCAGTTTTCCCGGTTCCGGTTTGTGCTAAACCAACCAAATCTCTTTTTTCTGTTAGTAATTGTGGTATAGCTTGTTGCTGGATGGGAGTTGGGGTTTGAAACCCTAAAGCTTTTACAGCCTCAATAATTTTGCTATTAAGACCAAGCTCTTCAAAATGATTCATTAAATTTTTAAATTAAGGGGGCAAAGGTAATAAAATAAACTAAGTGGACAGATTAAATATACATAATACTCCGTTTACTAAAATATTTCTTTACTAAAATAAGCGGTATATGGGCTCTATTTTTTAAATTATCAAGCTATATATTTTAACCCGCATCAATAAATAAGTTTTATTGTATTATATTTATTTTTTACCGATAATACAACCTTAGGAGCTCTGATGTTAGGGCTTATCCTTTTTAAAGTAATTGTAAATCATGTAAAGCTTAGCTCTACTTTGTGGGCTTTTAGGATAATACAAAATGGAAAGCAAAGCATGAAAGGTCATTTTTTTAAAATTTCTCATAAGTTCATAATGCCTGGCAATACCATAATAGCAGCCTGACAAGAGGTTCCTTTTCATGGGTAATGGTATATGTTGGCTTACTTCTTTGTCCTGAAACATTTTTTGCAACCCTTTTAAACGAGGCAGGAAACAGTTTTTGGCAATATTCACACTATTGTCGTCATGCCAATGGTAGTTAATAGTAGCTTGTTTCAAATAATAAACCGGAAAAGAAATAGCAATACTTGTCCATAAAACGGTATCTTCTACAATTACTATATCCTCACGAAATTTTACCGAATCAAAAATTTTACGATGAACACAAACCCGAGCTGGTATTATTGAATTACGTAAAAAGAATAAGTGCCAGGGCTCATCAGCATTTCGTTCCTGTTGCTCCAGCTTTGAAGTTCCATCTTCATAAACAACATAACAATCGGTATAAAACAACCCCACAGGCTCATTTTCTTTACTTATCAGGTCAAACAATTTTTGTAAATGAAAGGGTAAAAACTCATCATCGCTATCTAAAAAACACACATACTTACCTTTTGACCTACACACACCATGATTGCGGGCAGCACTGCGCTCACTATTGTTTTGATAGTAGTAATGAATTTTTTCATTACTAAAAGATTGCATTAATTTTGCTGTTTGATCAGTTGAACCATCGTCAATTATAATTAGCTCCCAGTTGGTAAAACTTTGATTTTGCACTGATGAAATAGTGCGAGGCAAAATGTGAGCCCTATTATAGGCCGGAATTACAACACTAAAAAATGGTTCTAACATAAAGGCAAATACTTTTTTACGTTTTTTTTAATCCATGCAGGAGGAATCATTCCTATTGGAAATTCTTTTTCTACTTTAAATCCCAAGAAGTACTCAGGAACAATAATTTTTTTATCCTTTTTGGTATTGAGCCATGATGCCCACCATGCAAAAGAACTATGCGAAATAAGTGCTATTTGCGAATTCATTAATATCTGAAAATCAACAATAGGAGTATTTTCTGAAAAATAAGCTTCGGGGTACTGGCTCTGAAAAACCTGTTTAACCAAAGCTATATCGTCTGACAAAAATACCAATTGATTTTTTTCATTATGATAATACTCTTGAATCAGTTTATGATAATAATCAAAAGGTAAACTTAAATCGGGGCCTTGTAAAAAATCAGGGCCAAAAGTTTTATAATCGCTTAGCCTAATATGAACGGTTATGAATTCTTTTTCAGATGAAATTTCAGATAAGGCTTTCCGATATTTTTCATGAAAAGATGATTTGATTTTAAAACACGCCCGAATATCATCTTGAATATCCTGAAAGTAGCGTTCACCTTGAAAATACCCGTAGTACCATACATTTTTATACGATTCGCTGGTAATTTTCTGTAAATAATCATAACGGTTGTCTTGTAAATGAAAAAATTTATATTGAAACCCGGGTAGTTTAGACAGAATCCTAAATTTATTGTATTTAAAGTTATTGTTCTTATCATCTGAAGATAATTCGAAATAATGCAGCCCTTTTAAATCGCTCAAACAATAATTTAATTTTCTTTTTTTAGCAAGAGAACGAGCACAAGCATAAATAAACATTTGATTACCCATTTGACAATGAGAATGAAAGACAATCATGCTTTTCCTCTACTTTAGATTATTAAAAAATTGATGAATGTAATGAACAATCATCTCTACCTCTTCTATCATTAAGTCGTAATAAAAGGGTAATCTCAGCAAGCAATCGCTATAACGATCGGCTTGTGGAAGTTGGCGACCATCATGTTTATTTTTGTAATATTCAGATTTATGTAGTGACAAATAGTGAAATACGGGCATTACCTCTCTTTCTTTTAAATAGGCTATCAAAGCATCACGATCAGATGCATTATTCATAACCAAATAATACATGTGGGCATTGTTTGTGGCATAAGAAGGAATAAAGGGAGTACTTAAATATCCTTTTTGTGCAAGCGGATTGAGCCCCTTATGGTAAGTCTCCCAAATAGCTATTCTTTTGGCTTGAATTTGTTCTATATTTTCAAGTTGTGCCCATAAAAAGGCAGCAATAACTTCTGAAGGTAAGAAAGAAGATCCTGTATCAACCCACCCATATTTATTTACCTCTCCTCTAAAAAACTGAGAACGGTTCGTTCCTTTTTCCCATATAATTTCAGCTCTTTCAGAAAAACGTTCGTCATTAATTGCCAGCATTCCTCCTTCTCCTGAAATAATGTTTTTGGTTTCGTGAAACGAAAATGCAGCTAAATGTCCGATGCTGCCTAAGGGTCTTTTTACTCCATCATTTCCGATGTAATAACTCTCTATTGACTGGGCAGCATCTTCAATCAAGAATAAATTATATTTTTTACACAATTCCAATAAAACCTCCATATTACAGGCTATTCCGGCATAATGAACGGCAATTATTGCTTTTGTTTTAGGAGTTATCAAAGACTCTAAAGTTGAGGTATCAATATTTGGGTTTTCGGCCGATGAGTCGGCAAAAATTATCTTTGCCCCTTGACGTACAAAAGCTAGAGCAGATGATACAAAGGTGTAACTGGGCACAATAAGCTCATCACCTGGTTCAATGTTGGCTAAAATAGCTGCCATCTCCAATGCATCTGTACAAGAAGTTGTAAGTAAAGCCTTTTTGAAAGCATATTTTTGTTCAAAAAAAGATTGACATTTCTTAGTAAACAGGCCATTTCCAGATAATTTTCCGGAATTTACGGCCTCGTATATATAGTGTGTTTCTTTCCCTGTTAAAAATGGTTTATTAAAATATATCATACTACTTTGTGTCTAAAAGTATAATAAAGGGTCTGTTTTGTACAAAGTTAATTCAAAATAGTTTTTATAAAAGAAAATTTATTCGGTAAAATGGGCTAATCTACTTTCTGAACACCGAAAATGTACGTTGCGAATTTTTAAGCTCTCCTTTCCAGAATTTTGATGAAAGCAAATCGCCAAAACCGGGATTCGAAAAGCTTGCATAAACTTTTTCTTCTTTGTTAAAGGAATGAAATATGACTTCTCTGTTCAGCTCCCCATACTCTTCAACTTCAGAGGTAATCATCAAAGTAAGGGTTGTGTCGGATTTTAATTCTGGCATTGTTTTATTAACATAACTCTCGCTAAGCTCTTTCTGTAACTCTTGTTCGTAACCTTCGTTGTGAAACTTATTGTTGTAACTTTTCGCTCTTATTAATGGAGTTGTTATAATTTCAGGATGATAATGGTTATACGTAAAGCGTGCTTTAATTGATTGAATAAATTCAAAACCACCGAATACAACCAGCTTTTTGGGATGTTCCTGAACTATTTTATCAATCAGCATATTAAAGGCAGTAGCACGAGCGCCAAATTCGTTAGCATTAATATACATAATTTTTAAATTACGAGTCGTTACCAAAACTGCAAAAGCTAAAGCTAAATAAAATAGGGTGCGATGTTGTTTACGAAGATACTCTAACGAAAGAACAATTAACACAATAAATATTAACCCAGCAGGCATCATATACCTGCCCTGCGAAAAAGAAATAATTACTTTATAGTACACCAGCAATTGTGTAGCAATCCAAGCTAAAGAAAATATGGAGAGCAGTATTACAGGCCGTGTGTTTTTTTTATAAAGCATAAGTACTAATGCCGCCAGCACAATGGGAATATAGAGAAGAAACCACTTAAAAAGCCATTTTGCATTATTAATTATCGTTTGCGGAATTGTAAGCGGTTGTCCATATGAAAAAACTTTATTTGATGATTTAATCATAATCACTAAAAGTGCAACTGATGCAAGAAATAAAAAGAGGGCAAGTAAATACGATTTTTTATTGCTTAAAAAATGTCCTTTCCACTGATTTATAGGAATAAGTAAAAAAGGAATTAGGAAAACTAATGGATAAATAAGAATGTAGCTCTCTTTTGAAATAGCTGCTAAAAAGCCTGATGCCAATGCACCTCCAAAAAAGCTTTTTTGGAATGTTTGAGTCCACCTAATTATAAAGACTGCCGACAGTACTAGGAAAAAATTTCCAACAAATTCGCCCGATTGCAAGCGAAAAAATATTTCAGAATACGTATAACCCGAAAGGTAAAAAAGACTACCAAGAAATGCATTTGTTTTAGAAACTTTAATGTCTCTAAAAATTTTATATACTAGAAATGCTGTAGCAATACCAAAAAAATAAACCACAAGCCTGTTGGGTGCTGCATCAATTCCAAACAGCCAGGCACGGCAAACAACCACAATCAAACTTGATATTACTAAGCGGCCATAAAGAAAAAATTTTTTAATTGTTAAGAATAGTGTTAAACCCAGGCCTCGCTCAGGCCCAAACAAAGCACCCGGATTCGACCAGTAATAATTATTGTATTCATCTTCAATTGTTAGGGGTGCATTAATGGCATTATGTATCAAAATATAAAAAAGAGTTGCTATTGCAGCAAATACAAAAGTGTATTCTTTTAATTTATCTTTTTCCATGCCAATGAAGTTCGTTTTATTTTAAACCTACTTTGAATTATAAGCCTGAAGTGCCTTTTCTAAACAAATCATGGCTTTATTCAAGTCATCTAAATTAAGTACATAGGCAATTCTTACTTCATTTTGGCCACTCCCAGGTGTAGAGTAAAAACCTGATGCAGGAGCCAACATTACAGTTTGTTTTTCATAAGAAAAAGATTCTAAAAGCCATTGACAAAAAACATCAGCATCATCAATTGGTAGGCGGGCAATTGCATAGAAAGCTCCTTTAGGCATAGGACAAAATACCCCGGGAATTTTATTTAGTGCATCAACAACAAAATTTCTGCGAGCTGTATATTCCCTTTTTACATTATCAAAATAAGATTGAGGGGTATCAATGGCTGCTTCTGCACCTACTTGTCCAAATGTAGGCGGACTTAGACGTGCCTGTGCAAATTTTAATGCTGCTTGCATGATTTCTTTATTTTTAGTCAACAAAGCACCTATACGAGCACCGCAAGCACTGTAACGCTTCGATATCGAGTCAAGCATAATAACATGGTTATCAGCTCCCTGCAAGTGCATTACCGAGGTATAGCTGGCTCCATCGTAACAAAACTCTTTGTATACCTCATCTGAAAACAAAAACAAATCATATTTCAATACCAATTCTTTTAGTTGTTCCAGTTCCTCTTTAGAATATAAATATCCAGTAGGGTTACCCGGATTACAAATCATGATAGCCTTTGTTTTAGGGCTTATCATTTTTTCAAACTCAGAAATTGGAGGAAGAGCAAAACCATTTTCAATAACCGATTTGATTGGCTTTACGACCACATCAGCCTGACACGAAAAGCCGTTGTAATTTGCATAAAAAGGTTCCGGAATTAATATCTCATCTCCATTATTCAAACAAGTCATTAAAGCAATCTCTATAGCTTCAGACCCTCCACATGTTACCAATATTTGTTCATGAGAAATACTTATACCATGCTTTTTGTAATAGTCTGAAAGTTTTCTTCGATAACTCTCCATGCCAGCGCTATGGCTGTACTCCACCACTTTTGGTGTAAAGTTTTTTATAGCTTGAAGCATAATCTCGGGTGTTTCAATATCCGGCTGCCCAATATTTAAATGGTAAATTTTTATCCCTTGTGCCTTTGCTGCTTCGGCATAAGGCACTAACTTACGAATTGGAGAAGCAGGCATTTGTACAGCCTTTTGTGAAATTTTTGGCATATAAGTTTGTCTATAATAGTAAAAAAAAGCCCCTGCCTTATTCAAGGCAGGGGCACAAATGTAATTAATTTTAAATTATTTACTTGTAGGAGTTGTTGTTGCCGGAGTAGGCTCTGGTTTTACAACTCCTTTAATACGCAATATTTTTGAAGCTGTCTTTGCATTTGAAGATACCGTTATTGTTTTTTCAAAAGAACCTACACGGTCAGTGGCATACTTAACATCTATAGTAGCAGTAGCTCCCGGTTTAATTGGTTCTTTTGGCCAAGTAGGTACAGTACATCCGCATGAACCTTGACAGTTAGAAATAATTAAAGGCTCTTTTCCGGTGTTTTTAAACTTAAATTGACGATTTCCATCAGCATTATGTTCGATTGTTCCATAATCTATTACATCCGTCTCAAAAGTAATTTCGGGCGCATTAGGATTAGCCGGAGCAGCAGATGCAGCTGTGTTGTTTTGTGCAAAAGCACCAAAAGTAGCAGCAAATACGATAGATAAAGTTAAAATTGCATTTTTCATAATTTTGGTTTTTAATTGATTTAGTTAATTGTTTTGTTATTGGTAATAATGGTTCTATTATTTATTTTCTAATGGCGACCCTAAGCTTGGTTTGTTTGCCGGAAATGTTTCCTCGGCCGGTATATCATTCACTACCCCTTTTATTGTTATAACTTTTGAAGAAGTTACACCGTTGCTGGAAATTGTTACCGTTTTAGTAAATGCTCCAACACGTTTGGTGTCGTAAGTTACTTTTATCTTGGAACTAGCTCCTGGGGCAATAGGTTCCTTAGGCCATTGCGGTACAGTACATCCACATGAGCCTTGTGCATTGGAAATAATCAAAGGTTGCTTCCCGGTATTCTTAAACGTAAACTCGTAAGTCCCATTGTCTCCTTTATTTATAGTTCCGAAGTCATGTACATCTTTAGTAAAAGTTATTTCAGGAGCATTGGTTGGAGTAACAGTTGTTTGCGTTTGTTCACTTGCCTTTTTTACCTGAGCCGTTAAACCAGTAGTGTATAATAAGGCTGAAAATAAAATAAATGTAATTTTCATAAGTCAATTTTTCAATTTTTAATGAAGCATAAACCATGCCAGAATACACTGTTAAAATGTTAAAAACAAAATATTGTTATTTAAAATTAAAAGTCTCTGAAAGAAAAAATCTACTAAACATAGTCGTAACTTTGCAAAAAATTTGAGCCGTAAAGCATGAAAAATACCATTATCAGTTTAATCATTTTAATTTTAGCAATTGGAGTAACCTTTGTTGGTGTAAAGAAATGGAAAGAGAACAAGCCACTCCGAACACTCCCCTATTTCAGCCCTAAAATAACACGTCCATCGGCTTCAGGAATTGGATTTGATACCGTTTATAAAAAGATTGCCGATTTCTCATTTATTGACCAAGAAGGAAATAAGGTGACCCAAAATACCTTTAAAGATAAAATTTACGTGGCCGATTATTTTTTTTGTACGTGCAAAACTATTTGCCCGGTTATGAGTAAACAAATGGAGCGTGTAGCTGATGTGTTCAAAAAAGAAGATGATATTAAGTTTATTTCTCATACTGTTAACCCGGAGTACGATTCTGTTCCGGTATTAGCCGATTATGCCCGAGTTCATCATGCCCGGTACGGACAGTGGTTTTTGGTTACCGGTAATAAAAAAGAGTTATATAATTTAGCCCGAAACAGTTATATGCTTGATGCCAGCGAAGGTGATGGAGGTGAAGATGATTTTATTCACACTCAGGATTTTGCTTTAGTTGATAAGGAAAGGCTCATAAGAGGTTATTATGATGGAACAAACTCAAAAGAAGTGGATAAATTAATAAACGATATTAAATTATTAAAAAAAGAATACGAAGTTAACCCCTAATTACAAAATGCCTAAGATAACTGAGAGCAATTCAAAATACGAACACCTTGAAACCATGAGTGTTTCTGATTTACTGTGCTATATTAATCAGGAGGACCAAAGTGTACCTGTTGCTGTAGCCAAAACCTTACCTCAAATTGAGCAAGTTGTGAATCAGGTTATTAACACCTTTAAACGAGGCGGGCGCTTATTTTATATTGGAGCAGGAACGAGTGGACGATTAGGCATTGTTGATGCTTCTGAGTGTCCGCCCACTTTTGGTGTGCCACACGGGCTTGTTATAGGTATAATAGCCGGAGGCGATAGCGCCATCAGAAAAGCAGTTGAGTTTGCCGAAGATAATATGGAACAAGGCTGGAAGGATTTATTAGCACACCATATACAAGCTCACGATTTTGTTATTGGCATTGCTGCTTCCGGATCAACACCTTATGTTATTGGTGCTGTTGAAAAATGTAGAGAACAGGGTATTTCTACCTCCTGTATAGTTTGTAATAAAGGAAGTAAATTGGCTACAGCTGTTGATTATCCTATTGAAGTTATAGTAGGTCCTGAATTTGTGACCGGAAGCACACGAATGAAAAGTGGAACGGCTCAAAAGTTAGTACTGAATATGATTTCTACATCGGCTATGATAAAAATGGATCGTGTAAAAGGAAACAAAATGGTAGATATGCAACTAAGCAACAATAAACTTGTTGAGCGAGGCGTGCACATGATTATGGATGAAATTCATGTTGATTATTCGAAAGCCAAAGAGTTACTATTAGAGCACGGTAGTGTTCGAAAAGCAATTGACTTTTATTTAACAAAAGACTGATTATGCATAAAATAGAGCCTTATTATAGCTGGAGGCATTTATATATTGCATCTGAAGATGAAAAATCTCCTTTTTATGCCAGGGAGTATAGTGAGTTTGAATACGATAAGAAAATTTATAATTTTTTACTTCATCCACAGTGGGATGAAATTGGTTCTGAAACTCTTTTTATTAAAATACTTTTTGTAAACTATGAGCAACAGTTCGCCATTATTGAACTTTTGGGAGAATGGAACGATTGTATTCACAACGATATTATGATTTTAAAACGAAGTGTAATTGATACTTTAATAAACCATAATATTAATAAGTTTATTCTAATTGGAGAAAATATTCTTAATTTCCATGCTTCAGATGAGAGCTATTATGAAGAATGGGCAGATGACCTAGAAACTGATGGCTGGATAGCTTTTTTGAATTTCAGGAAACATGTCATTTCAGAATTTCAACGTAACAATATTGATTCCTATATTTTATTAGGTGGTAATATCAATGAAATAAGTTGGCGGATTTATGAACCCATGGAGCTTTTTGAAAAAATTAATGAATTAATGATGAAACGTTTAAAATGATTTCAGAAAAAAATTAATCATTATTCCAATTTACTTTGTAATCCTTAATGTTTTCGTATATTTGCAGCGGGTAAGTCTTATACGACCAGCTCCTGCTGAACTCCCCCAGATTCGGAAGGAAGCAAGGGTAGGCGGTTGAGCGGTGCGATATAAGGAGCTTACCCTTTTTTTATAGCATTTTCTTTTCAAAAATATATTTCATGAAATTTTTTATTGACACAGCCAATCTTTTGCAAATTAAAGAAGCGAATGACTTAGGTGTTCTTGATGGAGTTACCACTAATCCCAGCCTTATGGCAAAAGAAGGAATTAAAGGGATAGACAATATTCTGAAACACTATGTTGACATTTGTCAAATTGTTAATGGAGATGTTAGTGCAGAAGTGATTGCAACCGACTATGAAGGTATTATTCGAGAAGGCACGAACTTAGCTGCTTTGCATCCTAACATAGTAGTAAAAGTTCCTATGATAAAAGAGGGTGTAAAAGCCATTAAATATTTTTCGGGTCAGGGTATAAAAACAAACTGTACCTTAGTTTTTACTGCAGGCCAAGCACTGCTTGCGGCAAAAGCCGGTGCCACATACGTTTCTCCCTTTATAGGGCGACTTGATGATATTGCTTATGATGGATTGGAACTCATACATCAAATAGTAGGTATTTATGATAACTATGGTTATGAAACACAAGTTCTTGCTGCCTCCGTACGGCATACAATGCACCTTATAAAATGCGCTGAAGCAGGTGCCGATGTGGCTACTTGTCCATTAAACGTAATTACATCTTTGCTCAAGCACCCCTTAACAGACAGCGGGTTAGCTACTTTTTTGGCTGACCATGCCAAGGTTAATGGTTAATACCATTTATTGGATACTATTATTTTAACTTAACTGCAAGGGTAATACACTTATAGATCCTGATGCTATTAAACATAACGCATAAAACTATTACCAAAGTTAATTCCGAAGGGTCAGAAAATACTGAAGATTTAGTTGCTGTTGAGGAACCCATGGAAATACAACTGGTATTTTATCAATATGGTGTTGTTACCGAAAAACAAGTGAGCATTACTATGCGCACTCCAGGAAATGATTTTGAGCTAGCTGCTGGTTTTCTATTTTCTGAAGGGGTGATTAGTCAACCCCAAGATATTCTTTCTATAGCATACTGCCGCAAAGCTCTTGCAGATGGAAATAAAAATGTTGTTAAAGTATTATTAAAAGAGCACTCCGTTGTAGATTTAAAAACTATAAATCGACATTTCTACATCAATGGTAGTTGTGGTGTTTGTGGGAAATCATCAATTGAAGCCTTGTCAGTAAAAAGCTCTTATAGTATTGATTTTGACCTAAAAATAAACAAACAAATTTTGCTTCTATTGATGCCTCAAATGCAGCACATGCAAGTAACATTCAAACACACCGGAGGAATTCATGCTTGCGCTCTATTTGATAAAGAAGGAAATATTATTTTGGTAAAAGAAGATGTAGGACGACACAATGCCTTGGACAAACTAATTGGTGCTTATGTGAATCGAAATGAATTGCCATTAAAAGGACATATCCTTTTATTGAGTGGAAGAATAAGTTTTGAATTGGTTCAAAAATCAACTATGGCAGGTATTCCAATTATTGCCGGTGCAGGTGCCCCTTCTAGCTTGGCTATTGAAACAGCCGAAGAAGCCGGAATTACCCTTATTGGCTTTTTAAAAGAAAACTCTTTAAATATTTATACCCATCCTCAACGCATATCATTAGATTGAAACTTTTTCCATTTCTCAACATAGTTGTGCCAGGTATGCCGTTTTTAAAAAAATTAAAACAACCGCTTTCGCTTTCACTATTAAAAAGTATTTTGGGGCTCATATATGAGTCTTAAAAATAGAAAAGAATCCCATCGAAATTATTAATTTGACTTTTATCTTGAATTCACTTATAAGATATAATCGTTATATTTGAAACAAGAAAAATATGTTCTTATGACATCTAAAGAAACCCATCCTATTCCTTTAGCACAACCACCTGCAAAGTTTACCGGATTAAAGCTTGGTGTTCCCAAACAACTTGCTGCCGGTATGCCTGCTATACTAAGCACTGCCAAACATATTTTAGAAGAAACAGAGCCGGGAAGAGGCTTCAAAACTTTGCTTCGCTTAAACCAAAAAAAGGGTGTTGATTGCCCAGGATGCGCTTGGCCTGACCCTGATGGGCATCGTTCAACCATTGCCGAATATTGTGAAAATGGAGCTAAAGCCGTTGCTGAAGAGCTTGACAAAGGAAAAGCAGATGCTGCCTTTTTTAGTAAAAACAGTGTTTATGAGCTTTCCTTATACAGCGATTATGAAATAGGTAAAAAAGGGCGTCTGCAAGTACCAATGATACTCTTACCGGGTGATACACATTATAGTCCAATTTCATGGACAGATGCCTTTGAGCTAATTGGACAGCGGTTGCGCAACCTTGACTCCCCTGATGAAGCTATATTTTACACCAGTGGACGAACAAGTAATGAAGCGGCATTTTTATATCAATTATTTGTACGGCAGTACGGCACTAACAATCTTCCTGATTGTAGCAATATGTGCCATGAAAGCAGTGGGGTGGCACTTACAGAAACCACCGGTATTGGAAAAGGGAGTGTTAAGCTGGAAGATTTTTATGAAACCGAATTGATACTCATTCTTGGTCAAAACCCAGGTACAAACCACCCCCGTATGTTAAGCGCTTTACAAAAAGCCAAAAAGAACGGGGCTCAGATTGTTTCAATTAATCCCTTAAAAGAGGCTGGTTTGATAAGTTTTGCTAACCCGCAACATCCGTTAGAAATGCTTGGCTCGGGAACTTCATTAAGCGACCATTATCTGCAAGTTAAAATTAATGGCGATTTACCTTTGCTCAAGGCTATAATTAAAATATTATACGAAAAAGAAAAAAGCAATCCTGGGAGTGTTTTTGACCTAAACTTTATTTCAAATAAGACAAAAGGGTACGAAGCCTTTATTGCTTCAATTGAAAAATACGACCTGGAAGAACTTGCTGTAGAATGTGGCATTTCTATGGCTGATCTTAGAGAAGTAGCAGCATTGGTAGCATCTAAAAAGAAAATAATAGCCTGTTGGGCCATGGGCTTAACTCAACATAAAAATTCGGTAATAACTATTGCAGAGTTAGTTAATTTATTGTTGCTTAAAGGCAGTATAGCTAAACCCGGGGCGGGCACGTGCCCGGTGCGAGGACACAGCAATGTGCAAGGCGACCGAACCATGGGAATTTATGAGAAACCTTCTGTAAGTTTTTTAAATCGCTTAGAACAAACCTTTAATTTTAAAGCCCCACACAAGCACGGTTACGATACTGTAGATGCTATAAAAGCCATGCAAGCAGGTAAAGCCAAAGTTTTTATTGGTATGGGAGGAAATTTTTTATCGGCTACGCCAGATACTGAATTTACTGCTGAAGGGTTGCGTAACTGTGACTTAACCGTACACGTGAGCACCAAACTGAACCGCAGCCATTTGGTGCATGGCAAAACGGCCCTTATTCTCCCTTGCCTGGGGCGCACCGATAAAGATATTCAAGAAAGTGGCCCTCAGTTTGTAAGCGTTGAGAACTCCATGGGTGTTGTTCATTCATCTGAAGGAAAACTAACCCCGCCCTCCGAGTTCTTGAAAAGCGAATGTTCCATAGTGGCAGGCATAGCTAAAGCAACTTTACAAAATAACACAACCGTTAATTGGGATAATATGGTAAGTAACTACGACCATATTCGCGATGCTATTGAAAAAGCCATACCCGGTTTTGATAACTATAATGAGCAAGTTAGAATACCTGAAGGGTTTTATTTACCTAACTGTGCGCGTGAAGGAAACTTTAATGCTCTAGACGGTTTGGCCTTGTTTACTGTAAATGAATTTGAAGCTATGCCACTTGATGCTGATAAGTTTATTTTAATGTCAATTAGAACTCACGACCAATTTAATACAACCATTTACGGCCTGCACGACCGCTATCGTGGCATTTATAATGAAAGAAGAGTGTTGCTTATGAATAAGAGTGATATGGAAGAACAGCAATTGCACGAAGGCGATAAGGTAAATATTCATAGCCATTTTATGGGCGAGATAAGAACAGCAGAAAAGTTCATTATTATTCCGTACAACATTCCGAAACAATGTTTAGCGACTTATTTTCCCGAAGCCAATGTATTAGTACCTATAAACAGTTATGCCGACAGAAGCCAAACGCCTACATCAAAGTCAGTAATTGTAAGTCTCGAAAAAGTGTAGTTTTTTTACTATTTTTAAAAGTGGTATGTCGGTTCATACGTATTTTGTTGATGTGATTCTACCACATGCATTACCCCAGTTATTCACGTATCGTGTTCCGCGTGAGTGGAATAATTTTATTATGCCAGGACAACGCATTGTGGTTCCTTTTGGGAAAACAAAACTATATACCGGCATTATCAGAAATATACACAACAAAGCCCCCGAAAGCTATGAAGCCAAATATGTAGAGAGCTTATTGGATGATTTTAGTCTGATTCACGAGTCACAATTTAAACTTTGGGAGTGGATGGCACGATATTATATGTGCACCTTGGGTGATATCATGCAGGCTGCACTCCCGTCAGGGCTAAAACTAAGCAGCACTACACGATTTGTATTAAACAAGGATTATCCAATAGATGCCAATCAAATTAATGATAAAGAATATTTATTAATAGAAGCAATAGAAATAAAGAACTCCATAACACTTGAAGATGCAGGTCAAATTTTACAGCTAAAGAACCCGCATAAGCATATAAAGAGTTTGTTTGACAAAGGCATTATACTTATTGAAGAGGAATTTAAAGAAAAAGTAAAACCACGCATTAATACTTTAATAACGCTTACAGATTTTGCTCAGGAAGAAAAGAATTTAGAACAATTTGTAAATGAAATTTCACTTCATAAAAAAAGAGAAAAACAACTCAAACTGATACTTACTTTCTTAAAGCTTTCCGGACATTTTCAAGGCGAACCATCAGTTCTTAAAAAAGAAGAACTCCTTAATGCTTCCGGGGTTTCGGCCAGCACACTGCAATCACTAATAAAAAAAAATATATTTCAAATCGTAACTCACGAGGTTTCTCGTTTTGAGAAAATATCGTTTAATGAAAGAAAAATTAACAAGCTAAACAACATTCAACTGCAGGCCTTAAAAAAAATAAATCACTTTTTTGAGACCAAACAAACAGTATTGTTACAAGGTGTGACTTCGAGCGGGAAGACCGAAGTTTATATTAAACTGATTAAAGAAGTAGTGGAACAAAATAAACAGGTTTTATATTTATTACCGGAGATAGCACTTACTACACAAATTATTAGCCGTCTGCAAGAGGTTTTCGGAAATCAAGTTGGAATATATCACAGCAGGTTCAATGAGAGTGAGCGTGTAGAGGTGTGGAAAAACCTTATACGTGACGAAGATGATAAGAGCGGCATGCCCCATTATAAAATTATACTGGGCGTACGTTCAGCACTTTTTTTACCTTTTCGAAACTTGGGATTGATCATCGTGGACGAAGAGCATGATTCTTCCTACAAGCAAAATGACCCTGCCCCACGTTATCAGGCTCGTGATAGTGCAATTTATCTTGGTCAAATTCATGGGGCGCATGTTTTATTAGGTTCAGCTACCCCTGCTGTAGAAAGTTTCTATAATGCCCAAAATGGTAAATATGGTTTTGTAGAAATGAAAGAACGTTTTGGGGGGGTATTAATGCCCGAAATTATAATAGCAGATACCCAAAAAGCCAGAGCTGCTAAACTTATGAAAACGCATTTTACCAAACTACTTCTTGACGCTATTGAGCAAACATTACAAAACAAGGAGCAAGTTATTTTGTTTCAAAACAGACGGGGGTTTGCCCCCATGTTGCAGTGCGAAAACTGCCATTGGACACCGATGTGTAAAAATTGTGATGTTAGTTTAACTTATCACAAAACCATTAACCTTTTGCGTTGCCATTATTGCGGATATAGCGTAAAGCCTATTGAAGTTTGCCAAGCTTGTGGTTCTGATGAAATAAAGATGATTGGTTATGGTACTGAAAAAATTGAAGAAGAGCTTGCTGTTTTCTTTCCCACAGCTCGTATTTCCCGTATGGACTATGACACAACGCGTTCAAAATTTAGTCACAAACAAATAATTTATGATTTTGAAGACCAGAAGATAGATATTTTAGTAGGAACACAAATGATTACCAAAGGGCTTGATTTTAGCCATGTGAGTTTAGTGGGAATCATAGATGCTGACAGGATGATGAGCTTTCCTGATTTTAGAGCACACGAAAGAGCTTTTCAACTCATGGCTCAAGTAGCGGGTCGAGCAGGAAGAAAAAAGCAACAAGGGAAAGTGATTATACAAACAGCACAACCTCAACACTTCTTAATTAACAAGGTAGTTGAAAATAATTATCGTGCCGTATTTGATAAACAAATTAATGAACGAACAGAGTTTAAATATCCACCTTTTTATAGACTCATAAACATAACCCTAAAACATAAGGACAAATTCTTATTGGATCAGGCATCTTACGTCATAGCAGAACTTCTGAAAGAACGACTCGGGAATATGGTTTTAGGACCCGAATACCCTGCTATTTCACGTATTAACACTTATTTTCTAAAGAATATATTGATTAAATCGAGTAAAGAAATATCACATATCCAAATTAAAGAAGCCATACAGCAAGCTATTTTAACTATGCGAAAAGAAGCCAGTTTTAAGCCGGTAAAAATTGTTCTTGATGTTGATCCTAATTAATTTTAAAATTAGCTCTTATTGAAAACCCTTTTGTTTAAAGAGCTTCGCTCAAGTGATACTCGTGTAATTTATTTTGATGTAAAAAGAAAAAATTGTGGTGGTTATGTTTTGAGGCATCATAAGGAACTAGACGGCCTAAATTAAAAGTAAAAGGCAAATAGCCTAAATCGCTTAAATCTTGCAAGCAGGTTCTTCGATTATCGTTGTTCCATAATTCGATATACAACACAGGCTGGTTCTTTCTTATTTGTTCCAAGCCTCCCTTAACAACAAAGCTTTCAAAATTTTCAACATCCATTTTTATCCCAGAAATGGGTTTGTTTATGTTTTTTATTGGTTCAAAATCATCTAATCGATATAAATTAACCTCATTCACTTCGCCCTCATTGTTATCGGTAATACTTTCATGTAACACATGGCTTAAGCCCTGAAAGCGTACTTTATTTTGTATTGGCATAACCATTTTAACAGAACCATTTTTATTGCCGAGAGCAACCTGATGCGCCTGCACATTTTTTAAATTAAAAAAACGGATAACTCGTCTTAAAGCCTTGATATTTTTCTCAATAGGTTCAACAGCAACAATATTTAAGTTCGCATATTTTCGTCCGGCACAGGCAGTCATTATACCGATATTGGCTCCAATATCAACAAAAACACCATTTGAAGGAATAAGCTTTAAGAAATAAAAGAAATGATTTTCGTTTTTATCCCAATGGAGTGTGTAGGTCTTAAAAAGAGCAAATACAAACAAATAATTGTCGAACCCTAAAATGCGCTGAAGTATGTATTTTACTAAGGTTTTCAATATATTTAAAAGTGGCGTAAAAGTATTAAAATTAAAATAACACTACATAAAAATTGCGCAAAGGAATCTAATTTTAAGGAAATCAACAACTTAATGTTAAGTAATTCTCTGAAAAGCCTTTTAACAGGGGCTTTTAATGGGTTATTTTCGCAATGTTAATAATCTAAAAAAGTGAAAATAGCTGTAAATACAAGGCTTTTACAACATAATAAGCTCGAAGGCATAGGGCGCTTTATGTTTGAAACTTTACAGCGAATTACAAAAGCCCATCCCGAGCATCATTTCATTTTTATTTTTGACAGGCCTTACCATGACGATTTTATATTTTCAAACAATGTAACTCCTATCATTGCCGGCCCCGCAGCCCGGCATCCATTACTTTTTGTATATTGGTTAGAGTTTGTTGTATATGATTTGCTAAAACGCTTGCAAGTAGATTTGTTTCTTTCGTGTGATGGTTACTTATCACTACGTAGTTCAGTAAAGCAGTTGGCTGTAATACATGATATTAATTTTCATCACTTTCCTGGTGATGTTCCTTGGCTTGTATCTAAATACTACAATTATTATTTTCCAAAATTTGCCCAAAAAGCCTCACGAATAGCAACAGTTTCTGAATTTTCGAAAAACGATATAGCTCAAACCTACTTGATTAATCCCGAAAAGATTGATGTCGTGTACAATGGCTGTAGTGAGGGCTTTGGCCCAATAAGTGACCATGAAAAGGCACTTGTTCAAAAAAAGCATACCGATAACAATGCCTATTTTTTATATGTTGGTTCTATACAACCACGCAAAAATTTAAAACGCTTGTTTTTGGCTTTTGATACTTTTAAAAAACAAAGCTCTTCAAAAATTAAGCTCGTAATTGTTGGCAAAAAATATTTCTGGAATAAAGCTATGAGCGATAGTTTAAATCAATGTACTTTCAAGAATGATATTATTTTTTTAGGCCGTGTTAGTGAATTAGAATTACATCAAATAACAGCCGGGGCTTTTGCATTAGTTTATGTGCCTTTATTTGAAGGTTTTGGAATTCCTTTGCTTGAAGCCATGGAAAGCCAAATTCCTATTATTACCTCTAATAGCAGTAGTTTGCCCGAAGTGGCCGGTAATGCGGCTCTCTATTGCAATCCTGAAAGTATTGAGGATATAGCCGGAGCCATGTTTCAAATGTATTCGGATAAAAACGTATATGCTAATTTGATAAAAGAAGGGCAAAACCGAAAGAAAAATTTTAGCTGGGATACAACCGCTCAAAAGTTGTGGGACAGCTGCCAAAAAGTACTATTAAATACGAATTGATATGCTGCAAACCTGTATGTATCAAAACAAACATGAGGCAGGGTGCGATGAAGCAGGTAGAGGCTGCCTGGCCGGTCCGGTGTTTGCAGCAGCCGTAATTTTACCCGATAATTTTAAACTGGACTTATTAAATGACTCCAAAAAAATGCGCGACAAGGATCGTTATCATATACGCCCCCTTATCGAGAAAAGCGCAATAAGCTTTGCTGTTGCAATGGTAGATCATGTTCAAATTGACAAAGTCAATATTTTAAATGCTTCTATTGAAGCCATGCACAAAGCTATATCTAGCTTAACCCTAAAACCAGGCCATATTGTAGTAGATGGCAATCGGTTTAAAAATTACAAGAGTATTCCGCACACTACTGTGGTAAAGGGTGATGGTAAATATGCCAACATTGCTGCAGCTTCTGTATTAGCCAAAACATATCGTGATGATTATATGAATATGTTAGCTTTTGAGTATCCCGACTATCAATGGAATAAAAATAAAGGGTATCCAACTTTAAGCCATCGTAAAGCTATTGCCATGTTTGGAGTAACGCCCTATCACCGTATGAGTTTCACACTTATACCGAAGCAATTGGAATTTTCTTTTGAAACGCCACAAAAAAATAAAAAACCACAAAAAAATAAGAAGAATGCTTAAAAAAATATTTATTACTTTTTTAATAGTACCTATTGTGGGCAGTGCCATTTACGGCTACTTTTATTTTAAACAGGTAAAAACCCCTATGACTCCTGTTTTAAAAGCAATACCCGACAATGCAGTATGTATAACCGAAGCGTGTGATTTTACGAGTACATGGAAAAACTTCTCGGTTGAAAACGCTATTTGGAAAGAGCTTTTAAGCGTGCATGCATTTAAGGAATTGAATACAAAAATTAACTTCTTTGACTCTGTTTTTGTGCATGGAAGAGCAGCATTAAATATTAATGAAGACACAAAAATATACTTATCAGTACATGCCGACACCGCTCATGGGGTTGATTTCTTACTGGCCTTTAATATCCCTTTAACGGCAGAAAAGAGAGCTATCAATGAAATTATTGAGCAAACTATACCTGTTATGTACACACGCAGCGACACTATGGTAGCGGGCATTTCTGTACACCAGTATCATTTACGAAACGGTAAGCATTTTTATTATTATCATAGCAATACGGTTTTTGCTTTAAGTTATTCGCCCGATTTAATTGAGAAGTCGGCTGTTTCATTAACATCAGGCCAATCAATAATTCAAAATAAATCGTTTACACGTGTTTTAAAAACAGCCAGTAACCAAAGCCATGCCAGTGTTTTTGTTAATTTTAAAAATTTGGGAGGTATTATGCCCCAATACCTGAGCGAAGACAATAAAAACTTCATTGAAGCCCTCTCAGGGTTTGCCCAATGGATTTCTATGGATTTGAATTTAAAAAATGAAATTATAACTTTTAATGGCTTTTCATACAGCAGCGACTCTTTACACGATTATCTTTCTGTTTTTAAAAATCAAAAAGCGCCTAAAATTGAATTAACCTCTGTGCTTCCATTAAATACGGCCTTTTTCAGTTATACAGGGTTAAGTGATGTAAAAGCATACTTAACACAATTGCAAAAATATAAACATCAGGAACAAACTATTGAATTAAAAAAGCTGGAAAGTAAATATGGTATTGATTTGCATCAATTTTTTAACACCTGGTTAGGTTCTGAGTTCTCATCGGTTCTCACCGAGTCGTATGGCCAAAATTACAGCCCCGATCAATATGCTGTTTTCAAAGCCAATGATATACATAAAGCTATAAGTGCTTTTTCTGAACTCAATCAGAGTATCCGGATTAACAATGACAGCAGTAGTATAAATCAAAATGAAGAAAACACTTATCGCAGCTATACCATTTCAAAGTTAGACCTTCCTGATTTTTTGCCTTTAATTTTTGGAATTTCTTATCCTAAATTTAAAACTCATTATTACACGGCCATGGGAAATTATATTATCATGTCGGGGAGTGAAGCTGCTTTACGTGGTTTAATTAATTTTTATGTTGCTAACCGAACACTTGGGAAAGACAGAAATTATTTACGCTTTGCCGAAACCTTATCACAAAATTCCAACTTCTTTATATACTCGGCCGTAGCGCGTTCAAGTGCTTTATACAGCAATCAAGTTGAAAAAAAATTAGCTGAAACAGTCGAGAAAAACTCCAGCCTCTTTCGTAAATTTCAAGCTTTGGCAATACAATTCAAATCAAGTGGCGACTTGTTTTACAACAATTTATGCTTAAAGTACAATCCTATTTACAAACCCGAGTTTAACACCTTGTGGGATCTTGAAGCAGATACTACTTTTATAACCCAACCATTTTTAGTTAAAAATTTGGCTGATTCAAGTGATCTGTTTGTACTTCAAGATGCCTCTCTTAATCTTCATTTAATTAACAATCAAGGAGGTATTATTTGGTCAGTTCCTCTCTCTGAAAAGATTGTAGGAAAGATACATCAGTTACATGCCAATAAAGCAGGTAAATTCCGGTTAGCTTTTGTAACTCAAAAATATTTTTATATGATTAATGAGTCCGGAAACTTCCCCGAAAACTTTCCGGTAACACTTAAAGCTAATGCCACAACCGGGTTAGGGTACATTAATTTTGATGAACAACAAAACCCACTCTTGCTGGTAGCCTGTGATAATTTAAGTATATACAACTATAAGTTAAATGGTCAAATTGATACCGACTGGCGTACAGAGCGCTTAAAAGACACTTTAAAAGGTAATTTTGTACCGTTTACCTGCGATGGACGTGATATGATTTGTTTTGCTGATGAAGCACGCAACTTGAGATTAATTGATAAAAGAGGCAACTGGATTGTGAAATTCAAAGATAAATTACCGGCCTTTTATAACAGTTCACTATTTGTAGATATTAAAAAATCTGTAAACACATCAGGAGTTATTTTAAGTGATGAAAATGGTTGGGTATATCGTTATAGTTTTAAAGGAGCTGTTGATAAATTAGAGCTTTTACCTAAGCTTAGTAAGAACTATCAATTTGTATGGGCCGATATTAACAATGACCAAAAACCGGAATATATTTTTACCGACAACAACAGGCTGAATGTTATTAATAAAGAAAAAGAAATAGTGTTTGATTTTACCTTTAACTCTAAGATAAATGTACCGGCACAAATAATTAGTTTAAACGATTCGGTTAAAAAACTGGCTGTATCAACTCGTGAGGAAGGACTTTTTATTTTTAATGCAAATGGCACTTTAAACCGCAACACTTCGTTAGCCGGAAAAGCCCCTATAGGCATTACCTCAATAGACCAACAGAAATATTATTTTGCTGTTACTACGTATGGACGAAGAATTTTAGCACATGCCATAGACAATGAAATACCTGAACGTATGCCTCCGTTGCCCTAATTTTGAATGGGGTAAATTTTAGTCAAAGAAAAAAATAAAGGAATTATTTTAATTTTAGGGTATGTCCCATTTTATTTTTTTTCGTTCTCAGGTAGTTTTCGTTATGCTTATTGGAAGCAATTTCAATAGGAACGGTTTCAACAATTTCCAGTCCGTAACCTATTAGCCCGGCTCTTTTCTTAGGGTTGTTGCTCATTAGTTTTATTTTACTAATACCTAAGTCTCTTAATATTTGAGCACCAACGCCATAATCGCGTTCATCTGTTTGAAAGCCCAGTTTAAGATTAGCCTCTACAGTGTCAAGCCCTTCTTCTTGCAATTTATAGGCTCTGAGTTTATTGAGTAACCCAATTCCTCGCCCCTCCTGGTTCATGTATAAAACAACCCCCTTTCCTTCTTTTTCAACCATACGCATAGCTTGGTGTAGCTGGGCCCCACAATCACATCGGCACGAGCCAAAAACATCACCGGTAAGGCATGAAGAATGTACACGTACTAACACCGGTTCGCCCGGACTCCAAACACCCTTTACCAGAGCCAAATGTTCTTGTTGTGTGTTTTTTTGACGGTAGCTCGTTAGTTTAAAATTACCCCATTCTGTGGGCATTTCTACAGTAACATCATTTTCAATAAGAGATTCATGAGCCAAACGGTACTTAATCAAATCTTCAATAGAAACTATTTTGAGTTGAAATTTATCGGCTATTTGAAACAAATCATTTAGGCGCGCCATAGTGCCATCTTCATTCATTATCTCAACAATAACTCCGGCCGGTTCAAAACCTGCTAAACGTGCAAAATCAATAGCTGCTTCGGTATGCCCTGCTCTGCGTAAAACGCCTCCTTTTTTAGCTTTTAAAGGGAAAATATGCCCGGGCTTTCCTAAATCAGAAGGTTTGGTATTGGGATTGATAAGTGCCCGAATGGTCTTATAACGATCCTGAGCAGATATTCCGGTGGTACAACCATGTCCGATTAAATCAACAGAAACCGTAAAAGGAGTTTCATAAACGGCATTATTATGGCTCACCATTAAATCTAACTCTAGCTCTTCGCAACGGCTTTCAATTAGTGGAGCACAAATTAAACCACGCCCATGAGTAGCCATAAAATTAATAATTTCAGGTGTAATGCAGTGAGCCGCAGTTAGAAAATCGCCTTCATTTTCACGGTCTTCATCATCAACTACAATAATTATTTTTCCTGCCTTTATATCTTCAATGGCCTCCTCAATACGATCTAAATGCTTTTTCATATCTGAAATTTACTGCAAAAGTAGCGAATTAGCTTCTTTATTTTAAATTATGGTATTATTATTATTATTATTAATTCTAAATTTAATTTATTAGTAGCTGAATTATAATAGTTTGTCTATTAATTAACAAAATATATTGAATAAAAAAATTTGGGCATATTAAAATTAACCTTACTTTTGCGCCAAAATTATTATAAAATTAATACTAACCAAAAACAAAAAAAATGAAAAAACTAACAAAATCAGTTTTAGCTATTTTAGTTATTGCTTCTTCTATCACTGCCTGTAAAAAGGGTGATGACGATCCGGGATTCTCTTTAAAGTCTAGAAAAGGTCGTTTATCTACAACTTGGAATGTTACTGAACTTAAAAGTGATGTTACATCAGTAACCACCAGCAATGGTACAACAACTTACACCCAAACCACCAAAACTACTGACACTTACGCGGGTGCTACTGCTAAAAGAGAAGTAAGTACTACTTATGCAGGTGGCGGCTCAACAACTACTTCTAGTGACTCTTACTCAGGAGCAGTATCTGACCTAACTTATACTTTTGAAAAAGACGGAACTTGGTCATCTACTCAAACAGTTAAATGGTCATCTGTAACACATACTGAAGCCGGAACTACTACAACCGATGCTATTGACTTTACTGAAACTACTACCCAGTCAGGAACTTGGTATTTCTTAGGTAAAAACAAGAGCAATGATGACAAAAACAAAGAAAACATTTCTTTGTCTGTATTGAAAGAGCAACGTAAAACAGATCAAAAATCTACAACAGGTGGCAACTATTCTTATTCTGATGATTATACATACACCTATGCTAATAACGAAAATACGCAAGTATGGCATTTGTCACGTTTAGCTAAGAGTGAATTAGTAGGCGATGCTTCTATTGATATGACTATGAATGGATCTAATTCAAATACCCAAGGTGGTAACACAACAACTACAAAATACGGCCCTAATTCATCAAAAGGAACCATTTCTATTAAAATGGAAAAGAAATAATTTATCCATTAATTATAAAAAAAGCCGCTCACAGAGCGGCTTTTTTTATGCTCTGCAAGTCCATTTTACTAAATTAAGATTGTTCGGTTGCGGCTGCCGCACATTTAACACCATCCATGGCAGCCGAAACAATTCCACCGGCATAGCCGGCCCCTTCGCCACACGGAAAAAGCCCCTGCACCTGAATATGCTGTAAACTTTCTCTATCGCGGGGTATTCGAACCGGAGTGCTTGTTCTACTTTCAACACCTACAACTATAGCCTCAGAGCTTAAATAGCCGTGCATCTTTTTCTCAAAGAGCTTAAAACCTTCACGCAATCTGCTTGCAACAACATCGGGTAAAACCTCATTCAAATCGCAACTGTTAACACCCGGAATATAGCTGCACAAAGGTAGTGTTGAAGATACTTTTTTATTTACAAAATCAAGCAATCGCTGTGCCGGAGCGGTTTGGGTTTTGCCTCCATAAAGCCAAGCCTTTTGTTCTATGGCCGACTGAAAGTACATACCTGATAAGGCCTTGTTGTTTTGATATGGTTTAAAATCATGTTGGTCAACCGTTACCACAATACCCGAATTAGCAAAAGGATTATTACGTTTTGAAGGCGACCATCCGTTGGTTACTATTTCGCCCGGAGAAGTGGCACAAGGCGCAATAATTCCTCCCGGACACATACAAAAAGAATAAACTCCTCTATTATTAACTTGCTCTACCGCACTGTAACTTGCTGCGGGTAAATACCTTCGAGCTTCGGGCACTTGCGAAACAGGGCAATGGTATTGTATGCTATCAATAAGATCTTGTGGGTGTTCAACACGAAGGCCTAAAGCAAATGGTTTGGCCTCAATTTCTATATTTTTACTTTGTAACAGGGTGTATATATCACGTGCCGAGTGTCCGGTTGCTAATATGACACGTTCTGTTTCAAAATTAATCAAGCTCTTGTTATTTACTTGCTGGACAGTTATTCCTTTAAGTTTCTGGAAATTAATTTTTAAATCAACCAATTGGTAATTGAAATAAAAAACACCACCACAATCTATAATGGTGTTGCGTATATTTTCAATAATTTGGGGTAATTTATTGGTTCCAATATGTGGGTGTGCTTCAAAAAGAATTTCTTTGTTTGCCCCATAATAAATCAACGTATGCAATATTTGATTTATACTACCCCTTTTGCCCGAGCGGGTGTATAATTTACCGTCACTGTAAGTGCCTGCCCCACCCTCGCCAAAGCAATAGTTAGAGTGCTCGTTTACGATATGTTCTTTATTCAGCAGGGCTATATCCCTCCTGCGATCGCGAACAGTTTTACCTCTTTCAATAACAATTGGTTTAAATCCATTTTCAATAGCTTTTAAAGCTGCAAACAAACCTGCAGGACCGGAACCAATAATGTACAGTTCGGGTGCATCTTTCACCTGTTTAAGAAACAGGGGTTGCAGCAGGTTTAACTCTTCATCTAAAGGCTTTTGGTTTAAAAAAACACGAACTTTCAGGTTGATTTTTATGTTTCGGTTTCGGGCATCAACAGATTTGTGGAGCACTTCAATATGTTTTACCTCACCCTTATCATAACCATGCTGATGAATTACTTTTTCTTTAAGTGTAGTAATGCCCTCGGCCCATTCTGCTGGAGTTAAAACAAGAGCTATTTCTTTCATTATAGATTTATTGGGCAAAATATTTTATTCAAAATGGAATGAAATTTTAATTATTTTAGAACTGAGCCGGTCTATAGGTTTGGTAAGCACATTGTGTTCTTGAATTAGTAAATTTTTTAAGCCAAAACCATAGGTAATTTCGGGCGAAAGCTTAAAATAAGTCATATAAAAATCAAATCCTATACCAAAAATGGCAAGAAAATCGTCTTTATCAATTTTAACAAGAATATCTTTTACTAAGGTGCTGTTTACATCTTTTTGCGATGCCATATCTAAACTGTACTGTCCACCTGCAATTAAATAAGCTCTAAAATTATGGGCTCGTTCTGACTTATACTTGAATAATATGGGAAAATCTAAGGAAACAGATTCAATTTGCTTATCACGAGAAACAAGGACATTGTTTTCTAAAATCACATACTGTAAGGAGCGCACCGAAAATGATAAGGCCGGGATAAACCTAAGGTTAAAATAATTTCCTAATCGAAGGTCAGAAACGATGCCTAAATTGCCTCCCACCTCACGTTTACTTTGCACCGTAAAAACGGTATCTACTCCAAAAAAGGCCGGATTGTACCGGATTCTGAAATCGGCCATATTAGTTCCTAACAGAAAGCCAAAATGCAGCACTTTATTATCAAAGTTTTGTAAGTTCATAACCTTGTTGTCGCGTCCCGTTGTTTGGGCTTTAGCCCTGTTTGAGGAAAGGACAAGCAGCACACTCAGAAAGGTTATTCCTAAAAGGAAATGCTTTGTGGTGTATAGCTTTTGTTTGTTCATTTACTTTATAGATAAATAAATACTGGCTATACCTCCAGAAAGTTTCACTATTTGCACCCTTGCAAATCCTGCCGATTTAATAATATCGGCCATGCGTTCCCCCTCAGGAAATGCCTGTACCGATGCCGGCAAGTAGCTATATGCCGTTTGATCTTTAGATATGGTTTTACCCATAACAGGTAAAACTTTATTGGAGTAAAACTGGTAAAGTTGTTTTATGGGAAACAGTGTTGGCTTGCTAAACTCAAGAATTAGTGCTATGCCACCAGGCTTTAGTACACGGTGCATTTCTTTTAATCCGGCATGTAAGTTTTCAAAATTACGAACTCCAAAAGCTACGGTAACGGCATCAAAACTATTGGAATTAAAGTTAATGTGTTCGCTATCGCCCAGCATCAACTCTATTTTATCTTGCCATCCGTTAGCCTTCACTTTTTTTTGACCTACTTCTATCATCCCTTTTGAGATGTCAATACCTGTAATTTTTTGGGGATTTAACTTTAAGCAAGCTATGGCAAAATCGCCTGTTCCGGTTGCAATATCCAGTATTTTTTTTGGGGAAAATGGTTTTAGTAACCGAACTGCTTTTTTACGCCAAAAAATATCAATTCCAAAGGATAAAAAGTGATTTAAAAAATCATATTTAGCACTTATGTTGTTAAACATTAGTGCCACTTGTTCTTTCTTGCTCCCTTGTTTATGCTTATAGGGTTTTATTTGAGCAGCAGGGTTAATTTCTGTATTTTCTTTCCGTATGGTCAAGAGCCTGGAGCAATTAAAGGTATTGAAGTTAAAGATTAATTAATTTAATTGTATTATATTCTCTTTAAGTTGCGCGCTAGTAATTGGGGCTACTCCTCTTTTTTCACAAACTAAACCACCCGCTAAATTAGATAACGCAGCAATGGTTTGAATATTGGCATTGGCAGCTAAGCAAAGTGCTGCCACACTTATTACGGTGTCGCCTGCGCCCGATACATCGGTAATATTGCGCTCATGGGCAGCTATCTTAAAGTTTTCTTTTTCCGAACTCACATATACCCCATCGGCACTAAGTGTTATTAAAGAAATTTTATGGTTTAATTTTTTACGTAATGCCGCTTCAGCTATCTTTAGGCTCCGTATATTTGAAACGTTTATTGTATTGCCGGAAGCTTCAGTGAGTTCACGAAGATTGGGTTTAAATAAAGTCACATTTTTGTAATTCCAGAAGTTCTTTTTTTTAGGGTCAACTGCGGTTTTTATTTTTAACTTTTCGGAATGTTTAATAATGGCATCAATAAGTTCGGGGTATAGCATCCCTTTTTCATAGTCCTGAATAATTACAACATCGGGGCGTATTTTTTCAAGACCGGAAAGAATCTTTTTTTGGAGTTTCTCCTTGTCGTTTGATGCCAGTTCATCAGATTGCTCCTCATCCATTCTCAGTATATGATATGCCTGGCTCATAACCCGTATTTTTACTGTTGTAATACGCGATTTTAGATGTTGTAAAAAGCGGGTATCAATGTGTTCGTTTTGTAATAAATTCAACAGATTTTCGCCAGCCGAATCGTTACCGATTATAGAAAATAAAAAAGGTACGGCACCTAAAGATTTAATATTAAGTGCAACGTTGGCAGCGCCTCCCAATTTATATTGTTTATCTGTAATTTCTAATACCGGCACAGGCGCTTCGGGCGAAATACGGTTTACTTTTCCCATCCAATAGGCATCCAACATGGCATCGCCAATAATCATAACACGTTTTTCTTTAAACGCATCAATTAATTTCAGGCTATGAGGTATAGAAATCAATGTAATTTTTATTAGTGAAGTTGAGAAAGTGCTGTTTTTAGGCGCTTTATTGCTTCGGTTAATTTTTCGTCTGATGTGGCATAGGATATACGAATGCAGTTATCATCGCCAAAAGCATCTCCGCTAACCAAAGCTAAATTGGCGTTTTCAAGTAAATACATACATAAATCAGCAGCGTTTTTGATAATCGCCTTTCCGTCTGTTTTTCCAAAATAGGAACGAATATCCGGAAATACATAAAAAGCTCCTTGGGGCACATTAGTCTTTAACCCCTGTATGTCTTTCAACAATTCTAACACTAAATTTCTACGCCTTAAAAAACCATCACGCATATCTTGTGTTACGTCAGGCGAAGCCAGTACTGCAGCCATAGCTGCTTTTTGAGCAATTGTGCAGGTTCCGGAAGTGATTTGCCCTTGCATTTTCTCACAGGCTTTAGCAATCCACAAAGGAGCCCCCATAAAGCCAATGCGCCAGCCGGTCATAGCAAAACCTTTACTTACCCCATTTATGGTAATAACACGGTCGCTTATGGCCTTAAACTGTGCTAAACTCTGATGTTGACCAACAAAATTAATATGCTCATAAATTTCATCAGAAATGACATAAATCTGTGGATGTCTTTCTATAACACGAGCCAAAGCCTCTAACTCCTGACGATTATACACAGAACCACTAGGGTTGCAAGGTGTCGAGAAAATCATCATTTTGGTTTTAGGAGTAATTGCTTCCTCTAACTGTTGGGGTGTAATTTTAAAATTAGCCTCTATACCTGCTTTTACAAAAACAGGAATACCTTCGGCCAGTTTAATAATTTCAATATAGCTAACCCAATAGGGAACCGGAACTATAACTTCATCGAGCGGGTTAATAAGTGCCAGTACGGCATTGGCAATGGATTGCTTGGCTCCGGTAGAAACAACAATTTGTTCGGGGCTATAATCTATTTGATTATCACGCTTAAATTTTTGACTTACTGCCAAACGCAAGTCTTGATATCCTGGAACAGGTGGATAATGTGTAAAATTTTGGTCAATGGCTGTTTTAGCTGCCTCTTTAATAAATTCAGGTGTATCATAATCAGGTTCGCCAATGCTTAAATTGATAATATCTCTGCCTTGGGCTTGTAACTCTCGGCTTTTGCGTGTCATTGCAAGCGTTTGTGATTCGCTTAGGTTATTGAGTCGGGAGGCTAAAATTTGATTTGGTGTCATATTTTTAAAAACTGCAAATTTAGTGGCTTTCTGCAAATAAGAAAACCCATTTTATTATACGGTAATATTACGCAATATTCTTTAACTAAAGGACTTTAAAATGGGGCTTAACATTGTTTGTAAATTTAAGGAAAATCAGGAGTTTTCAAACGCTTTATGAATAACAAATTCGTTTACTTTTGTATCATTGGCACAGAAATTGAAAATACGCTTTGTATGAGATTCTTTTTTTTCATCATCTTATTTTTGGTTATTGCCCCGGTAATTCAAGCGCAAAACGAATTACTGGGTGAAGCTGCTACTCCGGCAATAAATTTAGAGCATAAATACCGTAGCACTGTTATTGATGGTGACACCATACCGGTAATTGATTTAAGAACGGCTGTTATAACAGGAGAACGAATTTTTAAAGACGCAGAAGAAGAAAGACGCTATCGCAGATTAGTTCGAGATGTTAGAAAAGCATATCCTTTTGCAAAAATTGCCGGAAATCGTATTAAAGAATATCATGCCTTGGTTGAAGATAAGAACAGAAGGCAGCGAAAAAAGTTAATGAAAGAGGCTGAAAATAACTTGAAAGTTGAATTTAAAAAAGATTTAGAGAATTTAACCGTTAACCAAGGGCGAATACTAATGAAATTAATTGATCGTGAAACCGGAAACAGTTCTTATGATTTGGTTAAAATTTACCGAGGAACCTTGTCAGCACTCTTTTGGCAATCGTTTGCTGTTATTTATGACGATAAATTGAATATGAAAGTAAGATATGACAAAGATGGAGAAGACAAGCTCATTGAAGAAATTGTTTTGATGATTGACCGTCAGGAATTGTAGTTTCTGTAGCAATGAAGGAGTACTACACGAACCAGAATTTATTATAACTATCGAAATAAAGGGTTAATAGTGTAAATTTTGTTGCAAATTGGAGTGGTTTTGCCCTTTGGTAAAATTAGTTTTTAAACATTTGCAAAAGGTTTCCGAGTGTTTGTTTCAAATCTTTTCGGCTCACAATCTTGTCTAAGAAACCATGTTCTAAAACAAACTCTGAGGTTTGAAAGCCCTTGGGCAAATCTTTCCCTATGGTTTCTTTTACTACGCGTGGGCCGGCAAATCCTATTAAAGCATTAGGTTCGGCAATATTCAAATCGCCTAACATAGCAAAAGAGGCAGTCACACCTCCGGTTGTAGGGTCGGTAAGCAAGGATATAAAAGGAATTTTTTCTTGAGCTAACAACGAAAGTTTAACCGATGTTTTTGCCATTTGCATTAACGAGAAAGCAGCCTCCATCATTCTTGCCCCACCCGATTTAGAAATTATCAACAGGGGCATTTGATGCTCAATACAATACGTTATAGCTCTTGAAATTTTTTCGCCCACCACGCTCCCCATAGAACCTCCAATGAAAGAGAAGTCCATACAAGCCACCATTAAATCATTTCCATGAACTTTTCCATAAGCGGTACGCAAGGCATCATTTAACTCTGTTTTTTTGATACTTTCATCTAAACGAATGGTATATTTCTTGGTGTCCGTAAAATTTAAAGGGTCTGCTGCTTTGAGTTGAGCATTAATTTCGTGAAAAGCACCATTATCAAAAATAATTTTAAAATATTCTTTTGAGCCAATTTTATGATGGTGATTGCAATTGACACACACAAACAAATTGGCAGCGTGGTCTTCTGATGGTATAATTGTTTTACAAGTTGGGCACTTATACCATAATCCTTCAGGAGTTTCTTTCTTATCTTTGGTAGAGGTGGTAATCCCTTCCTTTATTCTTTTAAACCAATTGCTCATTTCTTTCGAATTAAATTTGTGAACTGCACTTATTTATTTCAGAATTACCCGTAAATGAATATAACGATTAGGCTATAGTTATAGACTTATCTAAATAAACGTCCTGAATAACATGAAGCAAATCTATTCCTTCTTTTAAAGGGCGTTGAAAAGCTTTACGGCCGCTAATTAAACCTTGGCCTCCTGCCCTCTTGTTAATAACTGCTGTTTGAACGGCATCTGCCATATCTGAAGCTCCTTTTGACTCACCTCCCGAGTTAATTAAACCGATACGCCCCATATAGCAATTGGCTACTTGGTAACGGCATAAGTCAATTGGATGATTTGTAGTTAATTCGCTATATACTTTTGGATGTGTTTTTCCAAAATTAACGGCAGTATAACCGCCATTATTGGTAGGTAATTTTTGTTTAATAATATCTGCCTTGATGGTAACACCCAAATGATTTGCCTGTCCGGTTAAATCAGTAGCTGTATGGTAATCAATACCCTCTTTTTTAAAAGCATTGTTGCGAATGTAACACCACAAAATGGTAGCCATTCCCAGTTCGTGCGCCCTTTCAAAAGCCTCGGCTACTTCAACAATTTGACGGTCAGACTCCGGTGCTCCAAAATAAATGGTGGCACCAACGGCTACAGCTCCCATATTCCAAGCATCTTCAACATGGCCATACATAATTTGATCGAATTTATTGGGATACGTGAGTAACTCGTTATGATTAATTTTAACGATAAATGGAATTTTGTGAGCATACTTACGGCTTACCGATGCAAGTACACCAAAAGTAGAAGCTACAGCGTTGCAACCGCCTTCTATGGCCAGTTTTACAATGTTTTCGGGGTCAAAATAAGCAGGATTTGGGGCAAAAGAGGCTCCTGCACTGTGCTCTATTCCCTGATCAACAGGTAAAATACTAACATAACCGGAATTGGCTAAGCGACCTGAATTGTATATAGATTGTAAACTTCGAAGTACAGGTACACTGCGGTCAGAATCTCTGAAAACCCGATCTATAAAGTCTTTTCCGGGTGCATGAATGCTTTTTTTGTCGATAGTTTTACATGTGTGATTCAGTAAACTGTCAGCCTGGTTTCCAAGTAATTCTGTCAAATGTGCTTTAGCCATAATAAAGGGTTGGGTTAAAAATGGATAGCAAAATTATAAAAATAATTATTCTAATATTAAAAAAAATATAAGTTCTGAAATTGATTCAGTAACAGTCTGATTTTTAGTGGTGGGTTGCTGAAATATCCTAAAAGTAATTTTCCAATTTTTACTTTTTAAATCGCTTTGCCATATCTTCTAAAGTAAAGGTAATGAGCGTAGGTTTTCCGGAGGGGCTATAATAGGGTTGTTCGCAATTAAAAAGATCATTTATAAGTTGATTTATCTCGGTTTCTCCCATAGACTCGCCTGATTTTACAGCCGTATTTTTAGCTAATGCTTTGGCTAAAAAATCTTGAATTCCATTTTTCCAATCGCCTTGCATTTTAAGCTCTTCCAATAATTTTTCGATACTATTTTGGGTATCACTTTCTTTAATTTCAGGCGGAATACCATTAACACTAAAGCTATATTTTCCCATTGCTTCAATTTCAAATCCGAGAAAATGTAAATCGGGGATTATAGATTGAATTAAATCAGTTTCAGCAGGAGTTAGCTTCAAAAGTTCGGGGAATAAAAGTTTTTGTGAGTAACTTTTTCGATGGGCTAATTGCTTTCTGTATTTTTCATATAAAACACGTTCGTGAGCATTATTTTGATCGAGAATTATAAAGCCCGTTTTTATTTGTGAAATAATATAGCGTTTATGGATTTGATAAAAAGGCCCTTTTTCTGGTTCTGTATTTACGCCTGTAAAAAGTACTTCCTGGTTTTCTGTATTCGGTATTTCCTCGTGTGTTGTTTCTTGCCCTGTTTTTGTGGACAAATCGAGGGTTCTGCTACCCGGCTCTTCTTTTTCTGTTTTTTGCCACTGATCCCAATTGTTGTATTGGCTTAAATCTTTGCTTTTATAGGTTTCGCCAAAAGGGTTATAACCCGGTTTCAGCGTAATTGAAGGAGGCTTAACAACTGCACCCGGGTTAAGGGGAGGAATTTCAACACTAGGCTCGGTTTCAAAGTCAATTGTGGGAGCAATATTATACATTCCCAGCGACCGCTTTACCGTTGATCTTAATATGGCATAAATAGTTTTGTCGTCTTCAAATTTAATTTCTGTTTTGGTAGGATGTATATTAATATCAATAGCTTGTGAAGGCAAGGTCAAATAAATAAAGTAAGAAGGATACATCTCGGCAGGCAACAAATTTTCGTAGGCTTTAATGAGTGCATGGTGCAAGTAGGCGCTTTTGATATATCGGTTGTTAACAAAGAAATACTGCTCTCCTCTTGTTTTTCGTGCAAACTCGGGCTTGCTTATAAAACCTTGTACTTTCAAATAATCAGTATCTTCTTCAAGGGGCACTAACTTATCATTAAGGCTCTTGCCGAACATATTTACAATGCGTTGGCGCAGGTTTGATTTTTCGAGTTTAAATACTTCGTTTCCATTGTTTAAGAAGGTAAACTTAATATCGGCATGGGTAAGCGCAATACGTTGGAACTCTTCAACAATATGAGATGTTTCAACAGCATCAGATTTTAAAAAGTTTCTGCGAACAGGAACATTAAAGAATAGATTTTTAACAAAGAAGCTGGTTCCAGAAGCACAAGCTGTAGGTTCTTGTTTTTTTACTTCGCTTCCTTCAATAATAAGATGTGTTCCTATACTTTCATTTTCAGGTTTTGTTTTGAGCTCTACATGAGCAATTGCGGCAATAGAGGCCAAAGCTTCGCCTCTAAATCCTTTAGTCTTAAGTCGCAGTAAATCATCGGCAACATTAATTTTTGAAGTGGCATGTCTTTCAAAGCTCATACGAGCATCAGTTGGGCTCATACCCTTTCCATTATCAGTTACCTGAATTAAGGTTTTCCCGGCATCTTTTATGATTACTACAATATCATCAGCTCCGGCATCAACAGCATTTTCCACTAATTCTTTGATAACCGAAGCGGGTCTTTGAATGACCTCACCCGCAGCTATTTGATTGGCTACACTATCGGGTAACAGATGTATAATATCAGGCATATACTAATATTCTTGTTTTACTTACTCCTATTTTTGGGCCTGATGCCAATGGTACTAGCATCGTTATGCCGACCCGTGACAGTGTTTATATTTTTTACCACTACCGCAAGGGCAAGGGTCATTTCGGCCTACCGTTTTTTCAACACGTACCGGTTGGGGCT
Organism: Bacteroidota bacterium; assembly: GCA_963169745.1. Lineage (GTDB taxonomy): Bacteria > Bacteroidota > Bacteroidia > UBA4408 > UBA4408 > CAIKXD01. The sequence goes on along the minus strand of CAUJCU010000019.1, from coordinate 28,656 downwards.
TAGGCCTTTCGCGCTCTTCAGCATTTTGATTTTCGTCACTGTTGTTCAAATCTATATTATCGGTACGGCTGGTTTGGTATCGTGGCGCAGGTTCTGAAACCGGAGCTTTTACTTCACGTACCTGTTGTTGGTTTTCGACTGGCAAATGAGCCTTAAGCAAGAAGGTAGATATTTCTTTATTGATTTTATTTATCATTTGTTGAAACAGCTCAAACGACTCAAATTTATATATCAACAAGGGGTCTTTTTGTTCATACACGGCATTTTGAACCGACTGTTTTAAATCGTCCAATTCTCTTAAGTGTTCTTTCCAAGCTTCGTCAATAATAGCTAAAATTACTCCTTTCTCAAAAGCGGTAATTAATTCTTTTCCTTGTGTTTCGTAAGCCCTTTTAAGGTTAGCAATAACTTGCATTGTTTTAATTCCATCTGTAAACGGAATCACAATATTTTCATACATGTGTGAACTTTGCTCGTACACGTTTTTCACAACCGGAAATGCTGTTTCGGCAATACTTTTAGATTTTTTTTGATAGTTGGCATAGGCCGTATCAAATACTTTTTGTTCTAATTCCTTATCCCCTTTTTCAAACTCTTGGGCAGTAATTGGGCTATCAATAGCTAAGTTTCGTATTAAATTCAACTTAAACATTTCAAAATCTTTGCTATCTAAAGATTCGCGTAACACATCGGCACTCACATCATATATCGTATTCGCAATATCAACGGATAAGCGTTCACCAAATAAAGCATGTTTACGCTTCTTATAAATTACTTCGCGTTGGCTATTCATCACATCATCATACTCCAACAAGCGTTTACGAGTTCCAAAATTGTTTTCTTCGACTTTCTTTTGGGCACGCTCTATTGATTTTGAAATCATACTATGCTGTATCACTTCCCCTTCTTTGATACCCATTTTATCCATAAGCTTTGCAATACGTTCGCTTCCAAACAAACGCATCAAATCATCTTCAAGAGAAACAAAAAATTGCGAAGAGCCCGGATCGCCCTGACGACCGGCACGACCACGTAGCTGACGATCTACACGTCTGCTGTCATGACGCTCAGTTCCTACAATAGCCAAGCCCCCGGCTTCTTTTACACCAGGACCTAACTTAATATCAGTTCCACGACCTGCCATATTGGTAGCAATGGTAACTGTTCCTGCCCTACCGGCTTCGGCAACAATCTCAGCTTCACGTTGGTGTAATTTAGCATTAAGTACATTGTGCTTAATGTTTTTAAGTTTCAACATGCGGCTAAGTAATTCAGATATTTCAACCGATGTAGTACCTACTAATACCGGTCGCCCCTTTTCGGTTTCGGCCACAATGGTATCAATAACGGCATTGTACTTTTCGCGCTTTGTTTTATACACCAAATCATCCTGATCATTACGGGCAATTTTTTTGTTGGTAGGAATAACCACACAATCTAATTTATAAATATCCCAGAATTCTCCGGCTTCGGTTTCGGCAGTACCGGTCATACCCGAAAGCTTGTTGTACATTCTAAAATAGTTTTGCAGGGTAATGGTAGCAAATGTTTGAGTACTGGCTTCAATTTTTACATTCTCTTTTGCTTCAATAGCTTGATGCAAACCATCTGAGTACCTTCTTCCGTCTAATATACGACCTGTTTGTTCATCTACAATTTTAATTTTGTTATCCATAACCACATACTCTACATCAATTTCAAATAGCGTATAGGCTTTTAGTAATTGGTTTACCGTATGCACACGTTCAGTAGCAATAGAAAAATCGCGCATTAGGGCATCTTTCTTGGCTGCCTTTTCTTCGGCCGATAAAGATGATTTATCAATATCAACTATTTCAGAACCTATATCGGGCAGCACAAAGAAACGGGCATCTTCTGCATTTTTCGATACGAGTTCAATTCCTTTATCAGTTAGCTCAATGGTGTTGTTTTTTTCATCAATTACAAAGAACAGCTCCGTATCAATTTTATACATTTCCTTACCATGATCCTGCAAATAAAAATTTTCTGTTTTTTGAAGTTGAGCGCGCACCCCTTGTTCACTTAAAAATTTAATGAGAGCTTTATTTTTTGGTAAACCTCTATATGCTCTGAGTAAGGCAATACCGGCATCATCAAATTTACTTTCAGCATATAATTTTTTAGCCTCAGCCAAAATGTTATTTATATGGTTTCTTTGGGTGATATACAATTTTTCAATTTGTGGCTTCAAAGCTTGAAATTCATGAATATCGCCTTTTGCCGTAGGTCCGCTTATGATAAGAGGTGTTCTGGCATCATCAATTAACACACTATCCACCTCATCTACAATTGCGAAGTTGTGCATTCTTTGAACAAGCTCATCGGGGTTTCGGGCCATATTATCACGCAGGTAGTCAAAACCAAATTCATTGTTGGTTCCGTAAGTAATATCAGCCAAGTAGGCTTTTCTTCGGGCATCTGAGTTAGGCTCGTGCATATCAATACAATCAATAGTTAAGCCATGAAATTCAAACAAAGGAGCCATCCACTCACTATCACGCCTTGATAAATAGTTGTTTACCGTTACAACATGAAGTCCTTTTCCGCTGAGGGCGTTTAAAAATACCGGCAAGGTAGCCACAAGAGTTTTCCCCTCTCCGGTTGCCATTTCGGCAATTTTTCCCTGGTGCAAAACAATTCCGCCAATAAGCTGCACATCATAATGCACCATATCCCAAGTAACCATATTTCCGGCAGCTATCCATTCATTTTTATAAATAGCCTTATCTCCTTGAATTATTACATTCCCTTTACGGGCTGCCAAATCTCGGTCTAAAGTAGTGGCGGTAACTTCAATTTCAGTGTTTTCTTTAAATCTTCGGGCGGTATCCTTTACAATGGCAAATGCTTCGGGCAAAATTTCATCTAATGCATGTTTTATTTTTTTAATAATTTCTTTGTTTAATGCGTCAATTTCGTTATAAAGCTTCTCTTTTTCATTTACATCCATTTCATCGTCTGATTCGGCTCGTGCCTTTAACTCTTCTACCTGTTTTTCTTCATGCGCTACAGATGCTGCCACCTGTGCTTTAAGTACCTCTGAGCGCTTACGTATATCATCATTGCTGAGATGCTCAATAGTTTTGTAGGCATCGTGAATTTTTTGAACAATAGGCATTATTGTTTTAATATCACGATCTGATTTTTTGCCGAAAAATCCTGAAATAGTTTTATTTATTAAATCTATCATAATAGTTAATTATACGGTATATCAAAGTTTTACTTTGCTTTTAAGGGGGGCAAATGTAGGGTTTATTTACTAAGTTTTGAATATTTTTAACCCCCTTTTTGCAAAAAATAAGCCTAATTGTAAAGTAGGAATTTTTGTCAGGTTTATTTTATACACCGAAAGCCACTTATAAGCACTATACCCTGGTACTGTTTATTTTACGTTGGGTATAACACTACTAAAGCTTAACTATAATAATTTTTTATATCATCAATAAAAGCCCTTATCTTTGTAATTCACGTATATAATAACTGGGGTTATGGAAAACAATAAGTCGAACTTAGTATTAGGGGCGCTGTTAGGAGCTGCTGCCGGATTTGTTTTAGGCTATTTGCTGAGTGGAAAAAAAATGAATCAAATGGGTGGTGACTTAGCAGAAACAGCAAGTAAGATAAAAGATAAATTTAACGAAACCGTTGATAAAGGGAAAGAAGTGGTAAGCGATTTAAAAAACGGGATGAACGAAAACAGTTCGGGCTCAGCAAACATTTAATTTAATAACCTAAAAAAAACGCTGCCCTTGAATTCGGACAAGAGTACTGAAAACGGCTTTTCAAAGCTCAAAAGCTTATTGATTGAATATTTTGAACTGCGGTTAGAACACACCAAGCTTTCGGTCTTTCAACTTCTGTCAATAGCAGGAGTAAGCCTTATTTCGGCCTTTATACTTATACTGCTGGTTTTCTTTTTTCTGTTTTTTTTATTTATAGCTTTAGGGTTTTATTTAGGCACTGTTTTTAACAATACCTTTATTGGTTTTGGGATTATTGCAGGTTTTTATTTATTGCTAATACTTCTATTTTTGTTTATTAGAAAGAAGCAAATTGAGCGCCCATTGATGAATAAAATTATTGAAAGTCTAACAAGTCAGGATGAAAACAAAGATTAACACCATAGAAGCATTAATTAGTGAAAAAGCAAGGCTTAAAGCACTATATATGGCAAAGGAAAAAGAAATTGAAAATCATTTGAATGTTATTCAAGACAATTTTGGGGTAATGGTATTAGAAAGTATTATTCCTTTAAATAAAAGCGAAAAGGCCACCAGTAATTATATTTTTGACACCTTGCACCAGATTATAGCAGCGTGGATGCCTGAAGCTGGTGAAAAATTAGCAAAAGTTGGGAAGTGGGTACGACTTGTTGAGTTGTTACTTACCTCTATTATATCACGTTTTGTAAAATAGTTTTTGAGATAATATGGATGAAAAATTTTTAAATAGTTTAAATTCCGGTTATCAGTTTAAGGGGCAATCGTTTGTACTGGGTGCAGCCATGTATAAAGGAGAAACATATGCTGAAGCAAAAATAAAAGTTCCCTTAAAAACTCTTAATCGGCATGGCTTAATTTCGGGTGCAACCGGAAGCGGCAAAACGAAAACCTTACAAGGTATTGCAGAAGCCCTTTCGGAACGTGGCATTCCGACCCTTATGATGGATATAAAAGGCGATTTAAGTGGTATAGCAGTTGCCGGAACTGAAAATGAAAAAATAAAACAAAGACAGCTAAGCATTGGTGAAAGCTGGCAGGCACATGGTTATCCCACCGAGTTTTTAAGTCTGAGTGATGAACCCGGAGCACGCTTAAGAGCAACCGTTACGGAGTTTGGCCCTATACTTTTTTCTAAAATATTAGAGTTAAATGATACGCAAGCCGGAGTAGTTTCTTTAGTTTTTAAATATGCTGACGACCAAGGATTGCCTATACTCGACTTAAAAGATTTCAAAAAAACCTTACAATTTTTAACTAATGAAGGTAAAGTAGAAATTGAAAAAGAATATGGTCGTATAAGTACCGCAAGCACCAGTACCATTATTCGTAAAATTATTGAAATTGAGCAACAAGGAGCTGAACGTTTTTTTGGTGAAAAATCTTTTGAAGTAAGTGATTTGTTGCGGGTGAATGAAGAAGGCAAGGGATATATGAATATTATACGGCTTTCGGATATTCAGAACAGACCAAAGCTCTTTAGTACTTTTATGCTTAGCTTATTAGCCGAAATATATGCTACTTTTCCTGAAGAAGGCGACCTGGACACACCCAAACTAATTTTATTTATTGACGAAGCACATCTTATTTTTAAAGAAGCTTCAAAAGCTTTACTCGACCAAATTGAGTCCATTATTAAACTTATTCGGTCAAAGGGTATTGGTATTTTTTTTATTACCCAAACTCCTGTTGATATACCTGCGGCTATACTTGGGCAGTTGGGCTTAAAAATTCAACATACCTTTAGAGCTTATACCGCTAATGACAGAAAGGACTTAAAGCTTATTGCACAAAACTATCCTTTATCTGACTATTATGATATTGAACAACTGCTTACCGAGCTTGGGATTGGCGAAGCCTTGGTAAGTGTATTAAACGAGAAAGGGAGCCCTACTCCTATTGTTCATACTTTATTACGTGCTCCACAAAGCCGAATGGATATATTAAATTCAGATGAAATAAATACTATTATTTCAAAATCGGCCTTAGTTAAAAAATATAATCAAGAAGTAGATCGCGAAAGTGCCTTTGAAATGTTAAATGCCAAGCTTCAAAAGCTGGATTCCACACCAGCGCCTGAAGCAACCCCATCGTCACTTTCCAGTAACACGGTAATTCCTGCTGTTCCAAGTATTATAAGCGATGCTTTGGGGAGTCCTGTTGGTAAGCAAGTTTTACGTTCGGTAGCACGAGAAGTTACTCGTGGCCTTTTAGGAGCTTTAGGGCTTGGTGCCTCCCGTTCAAGAAATAGAAAATCAAACTCGTGGTTTTAATTAAATCAAAATGAAAATTGCTTTAATTGGCTACGGAAAGATGGGAAAAGCTATTGAACAAATAGCCCTTGAAAAAGGACACTCTATTGTTTTAAGAATAAATAGCTCTAACCAACATGAGCTCACTATTGAGAATTTAAAAAAAGCCGATATGGCTATAGAATTTTCTACACCTCAAACAATTTTTAATCATGTTTTGCTGTGCTTTAAAGCTGGTGTTTCGGTAGTTATTGGCACCACTGCATGGAGTGCTTTTAAAGATAAAATTGAACAGCAATGTGAAGCATATCAGGGAAGTATGTTCTATGCTTCGAATTTTAGTTTAGGGGTAAATTTGTTTTTTGAGCTCAACAGTTATTTGGCATCTCTTATGCAAAAGTATCCACAATACAAAATAACTTTAAGTGAAATTCATCATACTACAAAATTAGATGCTCCAAGCGGCACAGCTATTTCCTTAGCCGAAGGTATTATGAATAAGAACAAGCATTACACAGGCTGGGCAAATAATAAGATAACAGAAAACAACCTGCTTCCTATTGAAAGTATAAGAGCACCCGATGTGCCCGGAACACACCAAATTTCGTATGCTTCGACTCAAGATGTAATTGAAATAAAACATACTGCCATAAATCGCAGTGGCTTTGCAAGTGGAGCCTTAATGGCAGCTGAGTGGTTGCAAGGAAAAAGAGGCATTTATACCATGAAAGATTTGTTGGCCTTATAAGCCAAGATACATTCCTATTTTAACAAATTATGCCCCATAACTAATAGATTGTGATGGGTGTTTATAATAACTTTCATTAACAGATAAAATTCTTTTCTTTGTTGCTTCAAATCATAAAAGTTTAATTCGGCTCATATGGCAAAAAAAGAAGAAGCATCTAATAAGAAATCAATGAATATTTATTTATTCATTTTCTTATGCATTATCACCTTAGGTTTGTTTTATCTTTTTCACAAAAACGACAAAAAAAGATCACCCCTTCGTGAATGGACCGATGCGGTGCTTTTTGCTGTTATAGCAGCCACCTTTATCCGAACATTTTTTATTGAGGCCTTTACCATACCTACCTCTTCTATGGAAAAATCGTTGCTTATAGGCGACTTTCTATTCGTTAGCAAGATAAGTTATGGAGCACGTGTGCCAATGACTCCGGTATCTTTCCCTTTTGCGCACCATACTATGCCGTTTACTGAAACAGTAAAGTCGTACTCCGAAATCATAAAAATTCCTTATTTCAGGCTCCCCGGATTAGGCAAGATAAAAAACAATGAAGTAGTTGTATTTAACTACCCCATGGAAGACTTTAGGCCGGTAGATAAGCAGGAAAACTATATTAAGCGTTGCGTAGCCATTCCGGGCGATAAACTGGAAGTTAAACAAGGTATTTTGTATATTAACGATAAAATGGCTGATATGCCGGAACGTATGCAATGGAAATATCATGTGCAAACCGATGGTAGTGATTTTAACCCTAAAGCCCTTATGGATTTACAGATAACCGAAGGAGCTAAAATATCTAATATGGGTGATTATGAATTAACCATGACCAAAGAAAACGCTGAAAAAGTAAAGAATTTTGGCAATGTGGTACATATTGAGCCTATGTTTGAGAAGGCCGGAGTTTATGCTGAGTATATTTTCCCTTTTGATCCGCTTCGTAAGTGGAATGTTGACAATTATGGCCCTTTGGTTATTCCTAAAAAGGGGGTTCAGGTAACATTAGACAAAGCTTCATTGCCTTTATACCGAAGGATTATAGAGGTTTATGAAAAAAACAAACTGGAAGTAAAAGATGGGAACATTTATATTAACGGTGCCATAGCCCAAAACTATACTTTTAAAATGGATTACTACTTTATGATGGGCGACAACCGGCATAACTCGGCCGATAGTCGTTTTTGGGGCTTTGTACCCGAAGACCATATTGTAGGCAAGGCTGTATTTGTTTGGTTAAGTTTAGATAATAATGCTACCAGTATATTTAATAAAATAAGGTGGAATCGAGTATTTGTTACCATTGGAGATAATAAAGTTTCTTCCTCATATTTTATTCCGGTGTTAATTATTGGACTGGGCTTGTATTTCTTTATCGGATACCGCAAAAAACAAAAGCTTAAGAAATAATTTGTCATTTTAGATCATTATTTTTGGGCATGCAAATCACTAAAGTTCCCCTATTAAATACGCCTGTATTAAACGGTCTTGTTAAAGCATATTTAACTCAAAATGAAGATTTAAGATCATTTTATAATTTCTTACCGGAAATAGATGCTTTTGAACAAGCAATCAGTTTGCGTAAACAATTTCCGGTAAACAGAGAAAAATTGCAACGTGTATTACAACAGCAACATAAAGATTTTTTGGAACTGTATCCCGAAGTAAACCAATCTGTTCAACTTATAATACACGAACAAAGCTTCACCATAACCACCGGTCATCAAATATGTTTGGCTACCGGGCCGCTCTATTTTGTTTATAAAATAGCTTCAGTAATTCACACATGTAAGCAATTAAAAACCATACACCCCAATTTTAATTTTATTCCGGTATTGTGGATGGCAACTGAAGATCATGATTTTGAAGAAATTAATCACCTGCACTTATTTCAGAAAAAAATTACATGGCAAACTCAGGAACAAGGAGCTACAGGAAGAATAAAAACTCAGGGAATACAAACATTTTTAACTGAACTAAATGAAATATTAGGGAGCAGCGTTTATGATTTACCTCTGTTTGAAAAACTTGAAAAGGCTTATGTTGAAAACAAAAACTTATCAGAAGCTACCCGAGCGTTGGTACTGCATCTTTTTGGCTCCAGTGGTTTATTGGTAATTGATGCTGATAACCGAGAACTTAAAGAAGAATTTATACCGCTAATCAAAAACGATATTTTACAACAAGTTTCATATAAAGAAGTATCACAGAGTATTCGTTCATTGGTTTCAAAAAATCTTATTAAAGAAGAGAAAGTTCAAGTAAAACCGCGCCTCATAAACTTTTTTTACTTAGACCATCAAATGCGTAAACGCATCGTATTTGAAAATGAAACTTATCGTGTATTGGATAGCAATTTGCAGTTTACACCCGAACAGCTCAGTGAAGCGATTGAGCAAAATCCCGAAAAATTTAGTCCTAATGTAATTATGCGCCCACTATATCAGGAGCACATTTTGCCTAATTTAGCCTATATTGGTGGCGGTGGTGAGCTATCGTATTGGTTAGAGTTTAAGAGTTTGTTTGATGCCCATAAAGTTTTCTTTCCCATGCTTGTTTTACGTAATTCTTTTTTATGGATAGATAAAAAACAAGAGGCCAAATTAATGGAGAATAAAATTGCACCTTCCGAAATTTTTGAACCTTTTGATTTTCTAATTCAAAAAGTTTTGCAGCAAACAAGTTATAGTGAAATAGACTGTGCTAATGAAAAACAGCAAGTTGAGCACTTGTTTAACCATATTAAAGAGCAAGCTATATCTGTTGAAAAGACTTTGGGAAACAGCGTTGAAGCAGAAAAACAAAAAACACTAAAATCAATTGAGACTATTGCCCATAAAATAAACAAAGCATCTAAGCAAAGACACGAAACCCAAATAGGGCAAATAAAAAAAGTTAAGGAACAACTTTTTCCCGAGGGTAATTTGCAAGAACGCTACGACAATATACTTTGGTTGCAACAAAAGTTTGGCGTGTCGGTTATAGACACCATTAATTCTTTAGCCAATCCTTTTCTTAAAGAATTTACGATAATAACAGCATAAGTTTAACAAAAGGAGCTATTGAGTTCCAATTTTAAATGGCATTCGTTTTAGGGCAATCGAATGGGCTCAAAATCCATCAGAAAAGCATTAAAAGCTCTCTATAAAAAGGGAGCATACTATTTTAAAAAATTAGTTTCTGATAATTTAAAAAATATAATGCAAAAAATAGAACGAAAAATAGTACGAAATAAAAACAATAGCTATTAATCTCATTTTTAAGCACTTAATAAATTTTTGAGTGATTTTTAAAAATTGAAAAACTTCGTATATTTGGGAGTTAGCTGCCATATTGAACGAACATATAACGACAGTAGTAAACATAACAGTTACCTTGCATAACGACCTAACGACATGACCCAACAAATAATTAAATAACAAACAAAAAAAAGTAACACATGAAAAAAATCATTTTGACAACGACTTTAATTTCAGCAAACCTAATAGTGTTTGGACAAACAAATACTTGGGGTAAAAGCGACAGAAATTTAATTTACGAGGAGTGTTTAGCGCATTTGACGACAGACTATAAGTCTCTCAGTCAAGACCAACGAGAAACAATCAGCCTTTGCTACTTGGACGAAATAACTGCTAAATACAACAAAGACGACTATCAAGCAAAAATAGACGCAGAACTAAAACGAATAAAAAGTGCGACAATAATCCAATGTGCAAAAAATATTGGTGCCGACCTTAACAAACCTATAGTTGAAGAAAAAAAGCCCGAGCCGGTTAAAGTTGCAGAAAATAAAGCGACACGTCAAAACTTACAAGGACATTGGAAAGACGAAGAAAGTGAATTTTGGCTGTTTGAAACAGGTGATTTTAAAATGGTAAGATTGAATGGGACTTCATCAAAAGGAACTTGGAAAATTGACGGAGATGTACTTACACTTTACCACGACAAAATGTTTGGTACAAGTCAAAAAGACTTCAAAATATTAATGTTCACTGAAGACAAATTCGTTTATCAATCAACAAAAAATAAACGACTAACATTCACGGTTGACAAACTGAAGTGAAAAATACGGCAGCTAACAGCACATTTGCAATAGGCGGGGTTTCGTGCTCCGCAGACAGTTTAGTGGTAGTCGAAAGTTTTGTGCTCCGCATAAAGTTCAGTGGTAAAAATCCCGCCCATCGCAAATCTGCAAAACGTTAGTGGCAAGTGTAATAAGATACCGTTCCAAATGACAGAAACATACATACAAGACAAAACTTTTGACCGAAACGACACGCTGACAAAAGGTGAATACGAAAGCTGCATTTTCAACAACTGCAACCTTGCGGACAGCGACTTTTCAGAATTTAAGTTTATAGACTGCACATTTAACGGTTGTAATTTCAGTTTGACGAAACTCAACAAGACATCGTTTCGGGACGTAAAATTCAAAGACAGCAAAATGTTGGGGCTTCGGTTTGACACCTGCAACGAGTTTGGGCTTTCTTTTTCGTTTGACGGTTGCCAACTCAACCATTCTTCATTTTACAAGACAAAAATCAAAAAGACAGTTTTTAAAAATTCGCAGTTACAAGAAACTGACTTTGCAGAAGCCGACTTGACAAGTTCCGTGTTTGACAACTGCAATTTGACACAAGCCGTTTTTGACCATACGACACTTGAAAAAGCCGACTTTCGGACTTCTTACAATTATTCCATTGACCCAGAAATTAACCGAATTAAGAAAGCAAAATTTTCTATTTTGGGCGTTTCAGGACTTTTAGACAAATACGATATTGACATTGAAAAATGACACCAAGAATTGAAACATCAAACGAAAAGAAATTAGTCGGAAAGCGACTAACAATGAGTTTTGCTAATTACAAAATTGGCGAACTTTGGCAAAGTTTTACACCTAGACGAAAAGAAATCACAAACAATTTGACGAGTGATTTAATTTCAATGGTTGTTTACAAGCCAACACATTTTGCAGACTTTAAGCCGACAAACGAATTTGAACGTTGGGCGACAGTTGAAGTTTCAGACTTTGAAAATGTGCCAAACGAAATGGAAACTTTTGTTTTGCCAAGCGGACTTTATGCAGTTTTTGATTACAAAGGTTTAAGCACAGACAATTCAATTTTTCAATACATTTTGGGTACGTGGTTGCCAAGTTCGGACTACGTTTTGGACGACAGACCGCATTTTGAAGTGTTGGGCGACAAATACAAAAACAATGACCCTACATCAAAAGAAGAAATTTGGATACCAATAAAAACGAAATAGAAACACCAGCCACTAACACGGGTTTTGCGTCAGGCGGGCTGACGTGGAAACTTGTAGCTTTGTGCTTCTAATGAACATTAGTAAAAAATTGAAACTTTGTGCTCCGAAACCCGCCCGAACGCAAAGCCCGAAACCGTTGGCTACCATAATCAGATTGAATTGACATTTGCTATCAAAGATACAAATAAAGAGAGTATAATAAATGATGGAGGTAATAGGATAGCCACTAAGATGGCAGTTGGAAAATAAAACGATTATCAGATTATATATAATTAAACTACAATTATTTAGACAAAATTTTAAAAACCTATGAAATTTCATAAGCCAAAAATATTAGGGATTGTAAATATTACTGAAGATAGTTTTTCTGACGGAGGGCTTTATCTGGATTACGGTAAAGCTTTGGAAAAATCTCTCAAACTGGTTGAAGATGGTGCCAGTATAATTGATTTAGGAGCTGCTTCCAGTAATCCTTCCTCCAAAGAAGTAAAGCCTCAAGAAGAGATTGATCGTTTAAAACCAGTAGCCGATTACTTGCTTACTAAAAATATTCCTGTTTCCATTGATTCCTTTAAATCTACTGTCCAACAATATTTTTTAAATAGAAACGTCCAGTATTTAAACGACATTCAAGGATTTTCCCATCCTGAAATTTATCCCGAAATTGCAAAATCAGATTGTAAACTCATCGTAATGCATTCGGTTCAGCGTTTTGGACCAGCGACGGTTATCGAAACTAAACCCGAAAAAGTATTTAATGAAATAATCGATTTCTTTTCACAACGTATCAAATCGATTCAAAATTCAGGCATTTCATCCGATAGAATTATTTTAGACCCAGGAATGGGATTCTTTTTAGGTTCTAATCCAGAATCTTCAATACATGTTTTAAAAAATATTTCTCAATTGAAAGGATACTTCAATTTACCAATTCTTATTTCAGTTTCCCGAAAATCCTTTTTAGGAGCCATTGTCGGGAGAGAAGTCAATGAACGAACACCTGCTACTTTGGCAACAGAGATTTATTTAAGTTATATGGGTGTAGATTATATCCGGACACATGATGTTAGGGCTTTAAATGATGCATTAAAAGTACTTGAAGTATTGAATACCGGTGTGTAAATATTACTTGACAATTATTATAAAGTTTGATTTATATGAAATTACGGTAGCCAACATTTTGTATAAGTAATGGCAGGGGAAGTGGTAAATATCAAGGTTTGTAGCCCGCTCAAACTGCGTAGCGGTTTGATAGGAAAGTACCACGCAATCTGCCACTACTCATACAATTTACCGTTGGCAGAAACCCTACGAGCGACAGTTCTACTATCAACTGACAGACCAAAACTAACACGGCAGCAGGACACACTAACTCACTGACACGACACTTTGCCGACACACAGGCAACGCTTCAAAAAAATTAAAAACACCCCACCCGCAGAAAAAATAAAATTCTTGCCTGCCCGCATTTGGCACATTTGGTTTTGCCCCGACACACAAAGCCAACGCTTCGCAAAACCAAAAGAGCCAAATTTTTGCCTACGCTTTATAAAAAATCCTTTTAAAATTCCGACCTTTAACCACTGAAAAAGATTTAGGCAAATGAGTGATAACATACAGCATACAAATCAAAATTTATACAATGCCATTGCACAAGTTATTGTGCAAGCAAGGGCTACCGCTTACCGAAGCAATAACACCATTCTGCTGAAAATGTATTGGGAAATCGGCAAACTGATTATTGAGGACGAACAACAAGGAAAAATCCGTGCGGAATACGGTAAAGCCGTTTTAAAAAACTTCGCCACACAACTAACGCTTGAATTTGGAAAAGGCTTTGACTTTACGAACCTTACCAATATGCGAAAGTTCTACTTGGCATTTCCAATATTTGACGCAGTGCGTCAAGAATTGAGTTGGACACATTACCGAATCATAAGTCGTCTTGACAATCAACAACTTAGACAACAGTATATTTCTCATTCCATTGAGGGAAATTGGAACACCCGAACCCTGCAACGCAACATTGACAGCCAGTATTTGGGACGTTTGCTAAAACTGCCCGAAAACCCAACCGAACAACCCGAAACATCGCATTTCATCAAAGACCCATACATTTTTGAATTTCTTGGATTGCCGACAGACACCAAGCACACCGAAACCAAAATTGAAACCGCTTTGATTACGCATCTGCAACAGTTCCTTATGGAATTGGGCAAGGGCTTTGCGTTTGTGGCACGACAGCAGCACATCGTTACCGACACTTCCGACTTTTATATTGACCTCGTTTTTTACAACTATTACCTGAAATGTTTTGTGCTGATTGATTTGAAAACGCACCGACTTACCCACGAAGCCATTGGGCAAATGGATATGTATGTAAGAATGTATAATGATTTAAAGAAAGGTGCTGACGACAACCCGACTATCGGCATTATCCTTTGCACTGAAAAAGACGAAACCATTGTAAAATATTCCGTAATGACGGAAAACGAAAAACTGTTTGCCAGCAAATACCGCCTTTACCTACCAAACGAAACTGAACTGAAAGAACTCATTGAAGCGGACAGGGTTCGTTTGGAATTAGACAGTGAAGAAGAATAAAAGGGATAATTCGGGATAATTACTAAAAACAGACCTTTGCCTTGATTTGGAAACAACAATACAAATACTCATCAACAGCATTGTTTCAGGGCTACTACTTAGTCTTGTGGCAATCGGATTTACCTATATTTTTCAGGTAACGAAAGTATTTCATTTAGCACATGGCGGCATTTATGTTTCAGGAGCGTTTGCCTGTTGGTGGGTGCTGACGAAAACAAACAACTGGTTTGCAGCCATTATTCTTTCCGTTGCTGTTGTTGCAATTCTCATTTACCTGATTGAGAAAACCATTTACTTACCGCTTACTAAGAAACAATCCAATCAAAGCATTTCCCTGATTGCTTCAATGGGTTTGTATGTGGTAATTGTAAATGTGTTGGCTTTGTTTTTCGGAAGCGAAAACAAGATAATTGACAATACTGTTTCAGGTTCTTTTGAGTTGGGGAATATCATTCTTACAAAAGTTCAGGCAATACAAAGTATAATTGGAGTTGCTCTTATTGTCGCATTTCTTATCTACTTGAAATTTTCAAAATCAAATTTGGCTTTGCAAGCGGTTTCAGACAATGAAACGATTAGTAAAATTTTTAGCATCAATACAGAAAGCGAAAGAACCAAAGTATTTATCATCGGAAGCATTTTAGCTTGTATTGCCGCTATTCTGAAAACAATGGAAACTGGCATTGACCCACAGGCAGGAATGAGTATCACACTTACAGCCGCAGTTGTTGCCATTCTTGTTGCAAGATTGAATGTGCTTTTGATTATTGCATTTTCAATCGGATTGACCATTCTGCAAAATTCTGTTGAATGGTTTCTCAATGCACAATGGAAAGAAGGAATTACATTCCTGATTTTGCTATTGGTAATTTTGTTCAGAACTGAAGGTATTATTAGTTACAATTTAAGAAAAGACAGGGCATGAATTATCTACTTCACATATCGGTAATGCTTGAAATCTACATTCTACTGGCATTAAGTGCCAATCAGAAAGTGGGTTTATCAGGATTATTGAGTTTGGCACAGGCGGTTTTTTATGGCTTAGGAGCATACACGGCATCTATCACCATTACAAAATTCGAGTTCTCTTATTGGTTGGCTTTGCCTATTGCCATTTTAATTTGTGTAATTGCAGGGTTGCTTTTCAGTTTTGTTGCAGGAAAAGTGAGAGAACTCTATTTCAGTTTGGCAACGCTTGCTTTGCAAATCATTTTCTTTTCCGTTGCTTACAACTGGATTCCTGTTACCAATGGCTCTTACGGCATTTCAGGAATTTCTAATCCTGAAATTTTTGGACTGAAAATAAATACCCCTGCAAGTTTTGCTTTGTTTGGTGGCGTTTGGGTTTTGTTGGTTATTCTCTTTTATGTTTGGTTTTTAAAAACACCCATCAGCCGCTTAATACAGGCAACAAGGGACGACCAGATTGCCGTTTTGAGTTTGGGCAAAAACCCGAATTACTACAAACGTATTAGCATTATGCTTTCTGCTGTGATTGCAGGAATTGCAGGAACACTTTATGCAACTTATACCACTTACATTGACCCAAGTTCATTCACATTAGATGAATCTATTTTAATCCTAAGCATTGTTTTAATTGGCGGTGCAGGAAGAATTATTGGACCAATTACAGGAGCAGTCATTTACATTCTGCTGCCTGAATTATTGAAGTTTTTGCAAATGCCTGACAGTATTGCCGCCAATATGCGGATGATACTTTTCGGCTTACTGTTAGTGTTGATTGTAAGGTTTAAACCAAAAGGGCTTTTCGGAAAATATTTGATTCAATGAGTGAGATACTAAACATACAGAACCTGAACAAATCTTTTGACGGTGTTGCACCTGTCAAAGATGTTTCGTTTGCCGTGAGTAAGCAAAGCATAACGCTTATTACAGGGGAAAACGGAGCAGGTAAAACCACTTTATTCAATCTCATAACAGGTTTGGAAAAACCCACAAAAGGAAAAATCACTTTCAACGGGAACAACATCACAGGCAAATCCGCTTTGGAAATTGCCAAACACGGCATCATTCGTTTGTATCAGCAACCTAGATTGTTTAAGAATTTGTTAGTATGGGAAAATTTGGTTTCGGCAACACACCAAAATGCAGGAAACAGTTTTCTCAAGCTCATTTTTAAGCCCAAAACGGCAAAGCAGGAAGATGAAACGCTGGAACAAAAAGCACTTGACTTGCTTACTAAATTCGATTTACAGGATTTGAGTAATAAAACAGCGGGAGAACTCTCTTACGGGCAACAAAAACTGATTTCTTTTTGTATGATTGCCATGAACGGCACTCAGTTGGCTTTGTTGGACGAACCTTTTGCAGGCCTAAATCCACAAACCATAGAACGGTTCAGCAATATGATACTGCAAATGCGAAGCGAAGGAATTACCTTCTTAATTATTGAGCATAATATTAATGAAGTATTGAAAGTAGCAGATGGTCATATTGAAATGAAAGACGGGAAAATTAAAACCATTAACGATATAGCAACAGTATGAGTCACATATTAAACATACAAAACCTCACTTCGGGCTATAACGGAAAAACCGTATTGCAGGATATTTCTTTTACCGTTGGCAAAGGCGAAGTGCTGGCGATAATAGGGCAAAATGGTTGTGGAAAAAGTACTTTACTCAAAACCATTGCCAGGATAATTACGGATAATAAAGGAGATATTACCTTTGCAGGTGTGAAACTAAATAATAAAAATACATGGGATTTAAAACAGCACGGCATATCATGGTTTGTACAAGGTGGCATGGTATTTCCTACGCTGAAAGTGAGCGAACATTTTGAACTGGCATTGAAAGACAAAAGCAAAACCGAAGCTACAAACATTAAAGAAGAATGTCTTTCTCATTTTCCTGCACTGGCAAATCGCATGGAAAAACGGGGTGGCAACCTTTCAGGTGGTCAAAGGCAAATGCTTTCCTTTGCTATGTTGCTGGCACAGCAGACAGATTGTTGGTTGCTTGACGAACCCACAGCAGGACTTGCTCCCGAAGCGGTAAAAGAAGCAGTTGATTTTTTGAGGAAAATGAAACAAGAAAAAACCATGATGTTAGTAGAGCATAATTATCCCGTTGCATTTGAACTGGCTGACCATGTAGCCATAATTAAAGAAGGAAAACTGTATGACAGCTTTGCAAAAGCAGCGTTTCAAAAGGATGATTTTTTAAACAAACATTTGTATAATTAAAAAACGAAATAAAAATGACAAACAGAATTTTCAAATCAATAGTTGCAGTTGTATTAAGCATAGTGATTTTTAGTGCTTGCAACAACAGCACACAAACTTACACTATCAAGATAGGCGTAATACTTCCTTTAACTGGAAAGTATGCCGTAATTGGGGAAGGAGAAAAGAAAGGAATTGATATGGCTATTGATAGTTTGAAAAAGAAATTTCCAGACACAAAATTTCAAATTGTGTTTGAAGATTTTGCTTCTGAAACTAAAAACGCTGTAACGGCAGCCAATAAATTAATTTCCATAGAAAAAGTAGATGCAATCATTACATCTACAACTGCTGCATCAGAGGCGGTTTCGCCTGTGGCAGACAAAGCACAAAAAATACATTTCGTTATTTCGCCTGACGTAGATATTTTAAAAAAATCACAATACAACTTTAGGGTTTATTACAATTTCAATGCGGAGGCAAAAGTGGTAAGCCCTTTTATTCAAAGTTTAAAACCAAACACTCTTTCATTCCTTGTTTCAAGGTATTCTTCGCTTCAAAAATTAGTAGATGAAAAACTTGAACCCGACTTTAAAAAAGCAGGAATCAATGTTTTGAATAAAGAATTTGTTGAAGTAACAGATAATGACTTTAAAAATCCTATTTTAAAAATAAAAGCAGGAAATCCTTCTGTATGGTTTTTAGCTCCAATGACAAATCAACCTGCTTTATATGCAAATCAATTAAAGGATTATGGAATAACACCAAGTAATGATAGAACTTTAGTTGGTTCTTTTACTTTCAACTGGGCTCCTGCTGACTATATTACTACTTTGGAAGGCTACTACTTTGCTACACCTGCATTTCAAACATACGACAACTCTAACTTTTTTGTCAAAGCATTTACTGAAAGATTTAATTCAAAACCGTCTTTTGATATTGCTTATGCTTATGACAATACTTTGATTTTGTCTGAACTGCTCATTGACAGCAAAAAAGATTACAACAGTTTAAAAGAAGCATTTAACAAATTGGGAACACGACATGGAGCATCAGGCAAAATAACTTTTATTGGAAACAATGAAACAGAAGCAGAGATTGTAATAACCAAAATTGTAAACGGCAAACAAACGGCAGAATTTTAATTTCTATAAGGATAAGAATGAAAATAGGTATAAAACAACAAGCAAGGCAAACAGTAAAACTTAAAGACAGCTTTGATGTAAGAATAGTTCGGTATGAATATATCCACAGCATAAAAGATGAGTTCTTTGATGAATTGGCGAAAATTGCCAATCCGCAAAATGGTCAAAATATTTTAGACGCAGGTTGTGGCTATGGAGCAGTTACAAGAGAAATTCTAAAAAGAGCTAAGAATAAAAAACTTAACTGCTTTCTTGCTGATGCCAACCATACTCAACTAATGAGGGCAAAAGAAGAATTGGGGAGCATTGACGGACATAAATCAGAAACAAAGTTTTTTATTGACAATCTTGTTGATACAAAATTTGAGGAGAACACTTTTGATACCATTATAGCGAAAATGGTTATTCACGAAATACCATTAGAAAAACAAAAGCAAGCAATTGAAAATGCTTACAGAATATTAAAACCAAATGGCAAACTGATTATTTGGGATATGGCGTTAGATAACGACACACAACTTTTCATACAAGAAGTTATCAGAATGAAAGACAAACTTGCGGGTTTTAAAACGTTGGAAAAAAATCGTTATTTTTTGCGTTTTGACGAGATTAAAACACTTCTGTCAAGTGCGGGATTCAAAAAAGCAAAGAAGGAATATCAGATTGTTTCGCCTGTAATTACACACAAAAGATTAGAGCAGGAATTTGGCAATAGCAAAGCGAAATTAAACAAATGGCATAAGTTCATTCGGGAAAAAGCGAAAGAAACCAAACCAACCATATTGAAGAAATTAAAGTTTGCAGACGAAGGAGAAAGTATCTCTTTCGTTCCACCAAAAGCAATAATAACAGCCATAAAATAGAACGATATGAATGCACCTATTTCTAATCTTTACAGACAGTTATTAAGAAGGTTCAACTTCTCCATAGGTGGTTATTCTAATCCCGAAAAAGAAGTTAGCGACTTCTTTTACAAGCTGTGTAAGAATGAATTGATTTATCAAAATGAATCCATTCGTTTGTTAATGTTTGGATTTGCTCAATTATCAGTAAATAACATCAATGAAATTGATTTAGATAAATGGGAAACCAAGCCACTAAGTAAGTTCAATTATTTTGATTATTCATCAGGTTACGCAGAAGTTTTGCTTTCATTTTACATTCATTGCCTGAATGAAATATGTGGTAACAAACGAGCAACAAACATCATTTCCGAAAACATTCGCAGAGATATAAACATCAGAATTTATATTGACAAAAAGGAAACGTCATTTCAATTTAAAGAAAACAAAAGGCTTGATGCCCTTGAAATTGTAGTTCCGAGTTGCATTTTTAACGATATTGATTCTGTGATTGACCTTAATTCATTCAAAGATGCTTCAAGTGCTGAAATCAAAAGTTTTGTAATACAAGATGATGATTTAGAACACGAATATAAAATTGATTCTACCGTTCAAACAGAAACCAAAAACGCCTATGAAGAATTGGCAAAAAAGGTATTAAAAATTCAGCCGAAAGATTTCCTGAACAATATATCCACTTATTTGCCAAGCAAGGCGGTTCAGGAAAAAATCAAACAAAGAACATTAAGAAAGCACGATGCAAAGTTGGAAGAAATTCTTGCTGTTGCATATTCTGCTTCGCTATTCTGTTATTTCTTTGATTGCACTATGGAATATTATGTTTCTGTTTCAAATGTGTCATTAGGCAAAAAATATTCATTAGGAAGCATTGCGGTTGGAACAAAGAACGGAACAGAACTTTCTTATGACGAAAGAGCAATGTTTTCTATTATTTCAAACCACATTGCTTCAAATCTATCTGCCCAATTAGTCTTTGAAACCAATAAATACTTGAACAGAGACGCTTTAAGAAAAGATTTTATTCAAACCTGTAATGCACTTGATGAAAAAACAACTACGAAAACACTCACTATAAATACTAAAAAAAGCGATAAACTTCATGGACGGGACAAAGTAGAATATTCGGACAAAAGCAACATCTTAGAAATTATTAAACCTGCAACATTCGGACAAGCGTTTATAGATAAAGTAAATGCTTGTTTAACTAACGATGTTTTCAATAAGAATTGCCTTATCCGCATTAGAAAGGATGATGAAAAAAGAAACAATCACAATGTAAAGTTGCCCAATTACAATTTCTATAAAGATAAAGTAAATGACAGTGAAAATTTATTGCTTAAACTGATAGACAATCAGAGTAGCAATATTGACTTTGTAAACCTTGCTTTGGTAGAAGAAGTTTTAAAAATATTTGACGGCATCGGAAATTATTCTTTTAGTTGGGATAAAACAAATAGGCATTTGGACGTTGTTAGTAATAACTCGTTTGACCTCACAAATTTCCAACAGAGATTTATTACGGAAAAGACAGGAAGCATTTACAATAAAATCGCAAAAGAACTAAGCACTCCTTTAATTGCTCAAGGAAATTTTATAATTCTTTGTTGTAATACCACCGAGATTTTCAATTTGGAAAAATATTGGGAAAATAGAGAATATTTAACTCCAATAGTTGCTCAATGTGATTGCAGCAATTTTACACTCAGGTTTCAATTAACAAAAACAAACTGATATGGCTAAAATAATTATTTGGGATAGTAATACAACCCGTGCGACTGAATATGCAACGAAATTTGCAGACATTGCAGATGAAACGCTAAAGGTAACTACCTCACAGAATGATTTGAGTGGTTGTAAGTTATTTTTTCGCCACTCAAACGACAATATAGACGATATTGAGAATGATGCCAACTATAACAATGCAATAAAGATTGAATTTAGTGGTGGCGGGCTTAACGATGAGGTAAAGTCAGAAAATCCAATAGAAGCAAAAATTGCTTTATGGGAAAAGATATTTCGTGTATTGAATATACTTGATAAGGATAACTACACCATAGATGACGTATTTTATATTATCGGCTTTGACCCCAAACTTGAAGAACTTTTAATTCCTTTTCAGTCCGTTCTGCCACTTGATAGCGAGTGGAAGAAACACAAACAGACAGAAGATTTGTGGGCAAAAAGGACAGAACTAAGAAATCACATAAACAAGTAAGCACAATGAAAATAGTTGTAATAGACAATTTAGAATGGGATAGTGCAAATATTGCCGATGCTGATTTTCAGAAAAATCAACTGGCTTGGTCTGTTTCAACATTTAATAAAAATATTGGGAGCGTAAAAGAGGAGTTAGAGATAGTAAAAGACGATGATATTCTGAAAAACGAAAATATTCATTGCTATTTAATAAATGTTCATTGTGCGATTTATAGGAAAAAAAATAAATTGGAATACGAAAAAGAAACTCCGTTTCAAACACAGGCAGGTGTTGCTATTTACAGGGAGTTGCTAAACATATACAAAGATTCCAGTGAAAAATTGCAAGTGATTTTCTTTTCTCCCTATGCCAATAATTCCGAACCCCTAATCAGGAAAAAACTCGAAAACCTTGTTTTGGCACAACTTGAATTTCTTGAAGTTCCCTTTACATGGAAACAAGTGCAAACGAAATTTGAGCAATACAACAAGCCTGTTTTCAACAACGCATCTGAAAACTTACTTTCAGGTTATGGAATACACCGAAGCCAAAATCCTACAACTGCAAAAGTGGCTGTCGGTAAAAAGAAAATCCTTTTCATAGACGACCAAAGCAACGAATGGGAAGCAACATTTTCGGAAATATTTAACGAAAATGCTTTACTTCATCTGCCATACAAAAACCAAACCGAGTTCAGAAAAGCCCTTGCTAACGGAAATGTTTTGAAAGAAGTAAAAAACAGTTTGAGCAATAAGAGTAACCCAAGCAATATTATTCTTTCAGATTTTTACCTGAACGAAAACCACGAACCCGCCAAATGGATGAACCAAGAAAGTATTGAACAAATAAGCGGGTTCAATTTATTTCATAGTGTAAAAGCAACCGACAAGGGAAAAGGTATTCCTTACATTATGCACACATCAAGCAATAAAATTCCTTACTATAAAATTTTTGACCAACAAGGAGTTGACGACTGGATTGTGAAAGACACAAGACCTAATGCAACTGCAATAGAAAAAAGAGATAACTACCTGTTATTTAAAAAGACGATAGAAACAGTCAGCAAAAATAACATCTACAAAAAGTTGCAGGATTTATGGGAAAATATTCAGAAAGTAAAAAACATCAACACAAACAAATGGTGGTATTCACCTGAATACGATGCAACACTTATTGTTCCAATTACAACAGATGGCAGAGAAAAAATGCTTTTTGCTCCTGTCAATAATGAAAGAAGTGAGTATTGCAATTTCACGAAAGGAGATGTTGTTTCAATACTTGAATCTTCATGGTTTGCAATCAGGCGGCAAATAAACAGTGAAACCGATTACGAAGGAGATGCCAACGAATCGGAGCGATTTTTAGCTACAAGCATTTGCAACAACTTAGGCAAAATTGCCGAAATGTTAGGCGTAAGGTCAGGAGCAAAATCATTTTCTTACTTAACAAACTTTCTATTGCAAGTAAGAAATTCTGCAAGCCATGCAAGCGACAATGAATATTTTGAATTGAATGATGTATTCATTTGTCTTGACTACCTGCTTTATGCTCTGATTAATTGTAATACGTTGCGAGATTTTCAAGACGCTTTTCCTGACGGCTTTATTGCTACTCACAAGAAAATTTCGGAGGACAATTATTATATTTTCCCGTGTGGCTTGTTATGGCTTTATCTTCAATTTTACAATTCAGAACATTCCAAGAATTGTAATTACGGCAGAGAAGCGATGAAGACAAGAATTTTCAAACTACATAAAACTATTGTAAACAAAGGCGTAATTGAGGAAGTAATAAACCAAACAAAAGATGATTCCAAATTGAATGGTTGGCTTGGTGCTACATTCAAAAAAGAGTTGAAGACGAATACAGCCGAAATAAAACCAACTGACCCACTTAAAATTTCTATTCCAGTTTAGATATGATAATTCACGTTTGCAATAAGAACACAGCCGAACTTAATGGGTGGAGAAAAATTTCATCACATCAGGAATTGTTGGAACTGAATGAGCCAACAAATGCAGTCTGGCTGCTTAATGCAAGTTTGAATTGGAATGAAAATAAGCTAAGTAGCTTTTACGGTTTTGATGTAGCCAACCTTATCAGAACAGAAAAGAAATCCAAAGCACCAATTATTTTTTACAGCCCTGTTCCAAAAAACTATTTTGAAAAGAGAAGTGAAAAGGATATTAAATACAAAATTCTTTTCGGCAGAGGTTCTGCATTTTTGGAAGCACCGTTTAAAGAAGAAGATTTAAGCAAACTGGCTGAAAGCATTGAACCGTTAAGCAATGCAGCTTTGCATGATGTGGCAACCATGCTTTGCGACCTGAAAGGAATTGTAATTGACAAGCTGAATCACGATTTAAAATTCGGTGTAGATGTAAATGCAGTTATTTCAAGCATCAGCCCTTATCTTTCTTCTTATCAAAAGCAAGCCATTCAGTTGAATGAGTTTGCCCAAAAGCTGCAACAACGGACAAAAGATAAAGACAGCAACGGTTTCTTTTCAGACAAGCAACAATTCATAACGCTTTGCAATTTGCAATTAACCGCTTCGGGAAAACCTGTAAGCGAAATCAATAAGTCAAAGCACAAGATTTTGGTAATTGATGATAAGGCAGACGAACTAAAAAATATAGTATATAATCTTGCTGCCGACTTTGAAATAATACAGGCAAATCGGGCAGAACAAGCGATTGAAGAAATAAAAAAAGATACGGCAAACAATATAATTGCAGTCGTTTCCGATTGGCGTTTGTATGAACAGGGAAGCCCAAATCATTGGCAGACGTTGCAAGGTTATGAAATACTTGATTTTGCTTCTAAAAACGGCATAAGAGCATTGTTTGCACTTACATCGCAAGCGGATTTTGTTGTGCATCACATACGCAATCTCATGGGCGTTCGCTTTACGATGTTTAAGAAAGAAAATCTTTTAACGACAGACCAATGGAAAGTATTTGCCGATGTATTGAATGAATCATGTGAACAGGCAGTTCAGTTAATAGCATCGTTACCCGATGATTCAGCCCAATGGACAAAAGAAATTTTAAAAAACGGAGAGCCGTTAAAAACATTGAAGCAGCAATACATTGAGATTTGGAATTCGGAAGAAAGGGACAGCTACCTTTCAAAAATTACAACAACCGCAAACGAAATTTGGAAGTATCTGCAAGAAACACCAAAAAACAATACGCTGACAACGGAATTTGGCATTACAGTTCCCACAAAAGTTTTGATATTAGAACCGATACTTATTTACAGGCGAATTTGGTTGGCTTTTTGGTTTAGCAGAACAGATATTGGAAAAAGAATTTCAAAAGAAACCATTAGCGAATATTCCGAAGAAATTTACAAGAGAATGTTTGCACCGAGTATTAAAAAATCAATGCCGAACAGTGGAACACAAAATGCCTATAAACTTTGTATTGAAATAAATAAAGTGCAGCAAGGGAAATTCTTGCCCGAAGAAAAAGAATGGCTTATCAGTCATAATCTTTTGGAGTAATTGCGGGTAAGTGCAGAACATAGATATTTGCATCGTGAAATCAATACAGAATGAAATCGTAAACGGAGTAATTGTGGATAACTCAAAGCTGAATAAGTTTGCATCGTGAAACAGAAATTGAAAAATAAAATACAACAGGGTAAGCAGGGGTAATTTGCAACCCGCTACTTTTGTTTCGTTCTTTGAGATACTGAAAGTTGAATTGAGTTTAAAGTGATTCTAAACTTTGTAAGGGTGGACATGAGCCATTAAAAAGCCCGGACAAAGTTTCAGTAAGTAGGGTAAAATTTAATCACTTTTAAAAACAAGCAACATGAGGTATCTATTCTTTATGGCATGGTATCGCCAGTGGTTCAAGAACCACGAAGGAATCAAAGCATTTGCACAACAGTGCATGAACTGGCTGCTTCACAGCACACTGAAACTTGCCGCCAAGCTCAAAAGGCAGAACAAGCAACTGGCGGAAAAAATCAAGGAGCTGACAACCGAACTAAATGAACGGCTTTTGCACCCTACTATCAATGCGGACGAATTTCCCGCCTATCAGGGCAAAATCCGCAGCTACAACATCATTCTTTTTATTTGCATCATCGGAGAAGCATTTTTTAACTTCTTTGCGGCAAAAGCCCTATTCAACTTTAACGGCTGGCTGGCAATAGCAGCACAGAGCATCTTCGCTATTCTCATTACATGGGTGGCAATAGCCCTCTTTGAGAATCTTTTCTTCCAATTATTGCATGAACGCCCCTACAAAGGCGAACATAAAGAACCCCGCAACTGGGGAAAACTGATTGCCCTTTTCATTATGGCTATCGGCTACGAAGCATTTACTTACTACATCTGCAAGGTCAGAGGCATTCAGATTGAGGGAGGCGAAGGCAACGGCATTATTGCAACCGCTATGATGATTGCGGGAATGCTTATTCCGATTATTGCGGGCTACTATGCCTACGAAAAACGCAGATACATCAGCCCTTACAAGAACACCCGCAGGATTGACCGCCTGAACCGACTTATTGCGAACAAGACCAATAAGATTAAGACCAACGAGCAACGCATGGAAACGCATTTCAAAAAAGAATGCGAAGACAACTGGGCTTATCATCAGGAATTTAAAACCTACAAGGAGAACTACAACCGCAAGCAGGGCATAGCGGAAGAAAATCTTGCAGGGCATTTCTGCCAAACACAGGACAGCTTCATCAGAGAAGCCATTGAACGCTACAAGAAAGAGGCGATTCAACAGGAAGCGATAACACCGCAACTGATTATCACACCTGCCCAAAAGAACGGGCATGACGAATCTATTAAAGAACTTTTTGCACACTAACCATTTAATACTAACAAACATGAGAAATCTCATCATCATTTTAACAGGAGCACTGGTCTTTATGACCAGTTGCTCTTCTTCCAAGCGGAAGAACTACATTCTGCTGATTGACAATTCCAAAACAATCAGCGAGGCAACCCTAAACAAATACATAGGCATTGCACAACAAACCATTTTGCCAAACATGGGCAGATATGACCGCCTGACCATTCAATTCATTGACGAATGCAGCATGACCCAATCTGAAAGGATTTTTACGATTGACTTGGCTGCAATGGACTTTACCAACAAAGCAGACGGCTTGAACAATGCCGAAGATTCCACCAAAGCGAGAATAAAACGCTTCCTGACGGATTCCATTCAAACGCTTTTGCGAACCACTACTCTTACCAAGCGGGAAGAACGCAAAAATTGCGGCAACTACACGGACATCATCAATGCCTTGAACGAGGCAACGCCTTTGCTTACTCACGAAAAGAGCTACACAAACACAAAGGACGAAATCCTGAACAACGCACAGGGAAAAGACAATTTTACCTACGAAAATTGCATCATCATTTTTTCGGATATGGTAAACGAGAACAGGGAAAAAACTTTTGACTTTACCCAATTCGGAAAATACAACGAGGAAAAGATAAACGCCAAACTGGACGAACTGCACAAGCTGAATAAAATCCCTGATTTATCGGGCTGCAAAATTTTGATTTACGGAGCTACTTCAACAATGGAAGCGGGAACTTACGCCAACAAACAGATAGAAAACTGCAAAATCTTTTGGCAAAACTTCTTTCACGAAAGCGGAGCGGAATTAAAGGGCTATGCCTACGACAGCCGAAAGGAAATTACGGACTACATGACGGCATCTAATTGACAAACGGAATCCGATGTCGGACTTTCCAACAGGTCTGACATCGGATTTTTTAAGGATATAAAATGAGAAAAGTATTTTTTACACTTACACTTTTTACCGCTTTGACAAGTTGCAATACAAACCCTTTTGCAAATCTGTTTCAGCCCAACATTACTCTTTGCGATTTGTATGAAAAGCAGTCGGTATTTGCTGATTCGTTAGTTCAGCTTCACGACCTGACCGTAACTAAATGTTCAGGGCTATTTTCAATTTCTTATGCAGAAGTAACAGACGGAAAATGCAGCATCAATCTTTTCACGACAAAGCCTTACAGACAGAATGAAATTGTTGATGTGAAAGCCCGATACAAAGTAATGTTCAACTACAACGGACAGACAGTTTCAGCGTTGGTAACAGATGACTTTCCATTACAACCAAACAGGATTTTGAATTTTTGAGTGAATTAAATTCCAACCCATAAAAGCACACACATTTTGCAGCCGCTACAAGCCGACACACAAAGCCAAGCTGCAAAAAGAGTGTGCTTTTTCCTGCCCAAGAAGAATTTTATTTTTTCTTTCCCCCTCGCTTCGTGTTTTTAATTTTTTGCCACCGCACTGCAACACCCTAACAGGACAACATCTTGCAACCTGACACAGATAAACTCATTGACAGAACAACCCGACACGGCAGACGAAAGAAGGGCATCTGCCAACAAGGTATTGCCGCAATGGGGGTTGACGTAATTCTATTGAACATTAATGCTATATTTGAAGTGTGGTATTTCTATTGAACTTCGGTGCTAAAAATCCCCCACTGCGGCAATACCCGAACCGTTAGCGGTCATTGTAAATGTACAAGCATTAAACGCCCGACAAAAAAACTAACACTTCGTTGGTCTTGTTAATTATTTTTCGCAACTCGACATTGACGTCTTAAACTTTGTTTATATTTGTGCCATTATGAGGCA
>CAUJCU010000018.1 GCA_963169745.1 Bacteroidota bacterium | reverse complement strand
TGTAATTGCAGATGATATAAAACAAAAGGTAATAGATGCACTGAATGAAGTAAAAAACTGCACTATATCGCTTGTTATAAAATCGTTGCCCGAACCTGACGAAATCAGAATGAAGGCTCGAGAACTTGATGAAAAAGACTTAGCTCAATGGATGTACGAAATTCAAAAGGGAAATGTTTTATAACGTTTTGCGGCTTTGTGTCAGGCTGCGAAGCGTTGGCATTGTGCGGTCGGGCAGCTTGCACAAAACCGCTGTTAGCTGCTGCTGCGGTAGATTTAGTAGAAACTTAATTAAAAAACGAAAATGGGAAGTATAAAAGGACAAAAACATAATCCATACATTGAGGGAAAGTATGCACACTTAAACCCGAATGATGTGGTATTTACGCCCGATTGGTTGGCGAAGCAGATTTGTGGGATGTTTGATATTGATGGCAAAGTATTAGAGCCGTGTAAAGGTGAAGGTGCATTTTTGAAATACCTGCCTGAAAATACAGATTGGTGCGAAATTGCAGAAGGTAGGAATTATTATGACTATAACGAGAAAGTAGATTGGATTGTAACAAACCCACCTTACAGCGATTACAACCGATTTTTAGAACACTCATTTGCATTGGCAGACAATATCGTATTACTTGTGCCTGTTGCAAAAATGTTCAAGAGTTTGGGAACTTTGAAACTGATATTTGAATATGGTGGGTTTGTATCAATACATACTTTACCAGCAAGTAAGGCAGGTTTCCCATTCGGGTTTCCGTGTGCTGTTTATTATTTGAAACGTGGTTACAAAGGAGAAACTAAAATTGAAATGTTGCAATGTATGGATAATGTTCAATCGGAGTTGTTCAGTAGCAGTTGCAGCTAACGGACGAGTGTATGAGCAGTAGCCTTGCACGAACTTAGATAAATGAACAAGACTTTAAATTAATAAAGGGGTAATAGTTAAAAGGCTGACAGGCTATTGCTTATACACATTGTTAGCCACCGTTTTTATTATGAGTTGGAATCACAGAATATTAGCACACAAAGATGGTGATGATTGGTTTTTTCAAATACACGAGGTTTATTACGATGAAGAAGGGAAGGCAAATGGTTATACTGCAAATGGCGTAAGTGTAGGGGCTGAAAGTATAGAAGGTATAAATTGGGTATTGGATAAAATGAAAGAGTGTGCTAATAAGCCAATTCTTTCAGTAGATAATTTTCCTAATGAATGGTCATCAAATGGTGGCTAACGCCCGTATTTGTGTAGTTTTGCTCCTGCAAAATTGACGTCAATTACAGTGTTATTTTTTTTTAAAATGAATTTAGCAAGAAATCCCATTCATCACGAAGTGTGGGTGGGATGAATTGCGCTATAAAGATGTAATTTTTTTGATTATTGTTGTTATTTGGTTAAAATTCACTATATTTGCATAGATGTACAAAGCAAGAAAATATAGAATATATCCTACCAGCTCTCAAAAAGAGTTGATACACAAGCATTGTGGTAGCGTTAGGTTTTTGTATAACCTTGCTTTGGAAACAAAAACAATGGCGTATCTTGGTTCTAAGGTTAATCTATCAAGATATGATTTGCAGAAGCAAGTTGTTGACCTTAAAAAGGAACTTCCTTGGCTGAAAGAAACTAACTCCCAATCCTTACAAGCGGCACTGCTTGATTTAGATACTGCATATTCTAACTTCTTCAAAGGACGTGCTGATTTTCCTAAGTTCAAGAAGAAGTCAAATAGAGGTAGCTTCAATGTACCACAGAATGTAAAAGTAGAAGATGGCAAATTAATTATCCCTAAATTCAAAGAGGGTATTAAAATTAAATTACACCGTGATTTAGTAGGTACTATTAAACAAGCTACGGTATCATTCACGCCTACTGGAAAATACTTTGTATCAATACTTTGCGAAACTAAAGAAGAGATACCAACTAAAGTACCAATAACCGAAAATACAACAATAGGAATAGATTTAGGAATTAAAGACTTTGCTATAACCTCTGATGGAGAAGTATTTGAAAACCCTAAATACCTACGTAAGGCACAAAGTAAATTAAAATATGTTCAACGTAAATATTCAAAACACAAAGGTAAGCGTACCAAAAAGAAACTTGCCAAACTACACGAAGATGTAGTAAATAAACGCAAAGATTTTTTACATAAAGTTTCAAGCAAGCTCATTCGTGAGAACCAAACTATTGCACTTGAAACCTTAGCTGTAAAGAATATGGTTAAGAACCACAATTTAGCACAAGCAATTAGTGATGCAGGATGGTCAACTTTTGTATCTATGTTAGAGTACAAGGCTGATTGGTATGGTAAAAACATTCTGAAAATTGGTAGGTTTGACCCATCATCAAAGACTTGCTCTAATTGTGGAACTATCAATAAAGAACTGACACTTAAAGACCGTGAATGGACTTGTAGTAGTTGTTCTACTGTCTTAGACCGTGATATAAATGCTGCCATAAACATTAAATCATTTGCATTAAAAAATAATTTGAGTGGGGAACACACTCTTAAAAATCGGAACGAACTGCCTACGTTGGTGGGAGTGCGGACTTCCGAAGCCCAACCCATCGCCTCTGGCGTGGGTGGGTAGTTCACTTAACATCCACCCCGGATTTGTTTAAAACTTAAAACTTAAAACTTATGTACCCCTCAGTAAAAGAATGGCTATTATCTAAAAACTTCACCATAATAGATAACATAACAGCAGTAAGAGAACACGTAACAGTAAAATTCTCCGATAAAGAAATACTATCCATAACAGCCGGTAGTATAATAATACTATCCATGGAAGACCTTAACAACTTATATTTCCAAATAAAAAATAACATATGGTTCCCTTAATACCCTCACTAGTGAAACTTTCTATAACATACGTAACATTCCTAATGCTCGTATGGGCAATATCCTACTTAAGAGATAAACACGACCAACATAATACCTAACCCCATATAAACCCATACCCCTTCTTAAGAAAGAATAAAACATCCCCCCACCATATTTTCCTAAAGGGGTTTTACTGAAAAGAGTTTTTACCAAAAGGAGTGTAAATTTCATGTAAGGGGACTGTAAATCTCAAAACAAGTGTGTATTTTACAAAGGGATGTTCACCCAAAAAGGGATGTAAATTTCATTTAGGGGCACCACCCCTCCCCGACCCCTCCCCTACCGGCAAAAATTTTCTTTGCCCCACCGGTGTTTTTTCCGAATCTGATTTTCCTGTTTTATAAAGGACCAAAATGTTATTTTGCTTAAAGCATTAAGCATAAAATAGTATTCTGTTAACAACGGATCGTGTACCTATGTATATAAAACAAATTGTTTTATCATCAATAGTATTTAAATATATTGTTTCATATTTCCCTTTGTTACGTATGCCTGAATGTGGTATATATGCCGATAAGGGCATTTATATTAATTATGCAATACAATTACATAGTTTTAAGTGGGCAATGTCATATTTACATAAAGTGTATCAAATCGCTTTAAAATGCGTTTAATGGGTATTCGGATCATTAACAAATCATTAACAAATCATTAACAA
>CAUJCU010000017.1 GCA_963169745.1 Bacteroidota bacterium | reverse complement strand
CAAATTCTATTCAACTATTTTCACTGCAAAATCATTTGAGCGCAAAACTTGTCCTAAAGGGTATTTTGAATACTAATTCTTGACAGCTCCAAATTGTTACTTTTCATTCATAATTTTGGGCAAACTAAAAACTGACAGCTTCAAGCATTTCAGATTGCAATTCTTCTGTTTTTTTACGGTTGCGAAATTATATTAAATTTCAGTAAGTAGGCCTAATGTTAAAAAAGTGATAAAAAAATAAAATGAGCTGTAACTTTAGCTTTCACTTAATCGTCATACCTAAAAATAAGAGTACATCAGGTGACCCTTGGAGAATTTAATACTTGTGTAGATAAATATGCTGACAGCTTGTATCGCTTTATACTGAAGAGTATAAAAAGTGAAGACAGGGCTCGTGATATTGTACAAGATACTTATGAGAAATTGTGGCTAAGGGTAAATGATGTAGAAAGCAGAAATGCAAAATCATATATGTTTACAACGGCCTATCGTACTATGATAGATGTCATAAGAAGAGATAAAAAGATACACTACACAGAGCAATTACCAGAACAAGATTCATATAAAGTTAGGCCACCCGATTTGAAACAAACTATTGATGCAGCTTTGGAAAAATTATCTGAAGTGCAAAAATCTGTACTCTTATTGCGTGATTATGAAGGGTATAGTTATGCAGAAATTGGTGAAATTACAGGCCTGCATGAAGCTCAGGTAAAAGTATATATTTATCGTGCTCGTGTGGCCATGAAAGAATATTTGGGACACTTAGAAAATGTGATGTGACAAAAATTAATAAACATAATTACGAAGTTTTTTTGATTGATTACCTTGATGGTAAGCTTTCTTCAGAAGAAGTAACTCAAGTTATGCTTTTTTTGGAGCAGCATCCTGAAATCAAATTTGAATATACACCTCAGAGGCTCCAAGTTGAATCATTTTCACTGCCAGATTCATTTAAAGCAAATCTTAAAAAGTATCAGCAACAAGATGCTTGGCATCATGTTGCTTTTGATGAACTTTATATTGCTCAATTGGAAGGTGATTGTACAAAGGAAGAAAGTGCTGTTCTGGATGAAATGGCACGTCAGAATCCGTCATTGCATCGAGTTCAGAAACTTGTGGTTTTAACTCAATTAGAGCCAAATCTTTCAGTTGTTTTTCCTTTTAAAAATACTTTAAAACAAAATCGTTTTAAAGTAATTCCTCTTTTTGTAAGCTTTGCGGTTGCAGCTTTAATTCTTATTTTGTTGAGTTTACCGTTTTTTATACGTCAGGTACCTAATGTCAATACAACTTCCCCAAAAGATTTAGTAACAAATACTGAATCTAAACAAAATACACCATCTTCAAATCAGGAAATTCTTTCAAAAGAACCTCAAATTTTGAATTCACAACCGGCTTATGCTGCCTCGCAAAGAAATGTGCCCATTTTTAAAAAGAAACTTCAATCTCAAATTAATGCTGATACGGAGCATAACACTCATGCTGATCTTCTAATCATACCTCCAATTACAACAAAGTCGTTGGCGCTCATGAACTCTACTTTTGATGAATTAACCATTGCCCAAAATAATAATACAACATTTGAACCACACATTGTTTTAAATTCTCCAGAGGATAAGGATTCTTTTTTGCCCCTAAACCTATGGCTAAAAAAGGTTTTAATTGAACACAGCCATAAGAATCTTGAAGATATTAATAAAAAGCCCAATGAGCAATTTAATATTGAACCTGCAAACATTGTGTCGGTAGGGGCAGGCTTATTGGAAAATGCTACCGGTACAAAATTAAATATGAGTCGTTTATATAACGATAAAGGAGAGTTAAAATCTTTTACCTTTGCTACAAGAAATTTTAAGTTTGAAAGAATTTTGGGGCGCTAAAAATAGATTTTTATAGCTTTGCTTTTAAATACTTTCCGGTATAGGATTTATTGTATTTTACCAACTCTTCGGGTGTCCCTGAAAAAACGACATAGCCACCTTGATCACCACCTTCGGGGCCCATATCAATTACCCAATCGGCACATTTAATAACATCCAAATTGTGTTCAACAACCAACAACGAATGTCCCTGTTCAATAAGAGCATTAAAAGCAAACAAGAGCTTTTTAATATCATGAAAATGCAAACCGGTTGTTGGTTCATCAAATATAAATAGGGTACTTTTTTCTGAGTTTCCTTTAACAAGAAAGGAAGCTAATTTTATTCTTTGGGCTTCACCACCGCTTAAAGTACTTGAAGGTTGACCCAAATGAACATAGCCCAACCCAACATCGCTTAATGGTTTTAATTTATGAATAATTTTGCGTTCGGTATTTCCAGATTGAGCATTAAATTCAAAGAATTCAATGGCATCATCAATCGTCATACTTAAAAGCTCGCTTATATTTTTTTCTTTGTAGGTTATTTCAAGAACTTCTTCTTTAAAACGTTTCCCATGGCAGCTTTCGCAAGCCAATTCAATATCGGCCATAAACTGCATTTCTATAGTTATTGTTCCTTCTCCTTGGCATGTTTCACACCGGCCGCCATCTACATTAAATGAAAAGGTTGATGGCTTGTATCCACGAACTTTAGCTAAAGGTTGTTCCGCATACAAAGCACGAATTTCGTCATAGGCTTTGATATACGTAACAGGGTTGCTTCGTGATGATTTTCCAATTGGATTTTGGTCTATCATCTCTACGGCTTCAACTTGCTTAGTGTTACATTCTATTTTGTCATGTTTTCCTACTTGCTCACTATAGCCTTCAAATAACCGTTTTAAAGCCGGGTATAAAATTCGTTTTACTAGTGATGTTTTACCGCTTCCGCTTACACCTGTAACTACCGTAAGGCAATGTAAAGGAAAGCTTATGTTTTCACCTTTCAAATTATTTTCGCGTGCTCCTTTTATTTGAACAGATTCTTTCCATTTTCTTCGGGTTGCCGGAATGTCTATTTTTTCTTCTTCATTAAGATAACGTGCAGTTAAACTTGTTTTCTCCTGTTTAAGTGCTTCCCAATTTCCCTGAAAAACTAAGGCACCACCTTCTGACCCGGAAAGCGGCCCTATATCAATAATTTCATCAGCACTTTTCATAATTTCTTCATCATGCTCTACAACAATAACCGTATTCCCCGACTTTTGCAAAGCTTTCAAAACAGAAATTAATCGTTCGGTATCACGACTATGTAACCCTATGCTTGGTTCATCTAAAATATACATACTCCCAACAAGGCTGCTTCCTAATGATCCGGCTAAGTTAATACGCTGCGATTCTCCACCGCTAAGCGTATTGCTCATTCTATTTAAGGTTAAATAACCTAATCCTACATTGAATAAATAGTTGAGGCGATTTTTAATTTCAATCAACAGCCTTTTACTTACCTCTTGGTCGTGAGCCGAAAGGTTTAATTCATTAAAAAAACAGAGTGCTTGTTCTACACTTAAAAGTACCAAATCACCAATTGACTTTCCCTGAATTTTTACATACCCTGTGTCTTTCCTAAGCCTTGAACCATGGCACTCCGGGCAAACTGTTTTACCTCTGTATCTGGATAGTAAAACACGATACTGAATTTTATATGTTTGCTCTTCAATACTTTTGAAAAAATCATGAATACCTTTACAGTTTTTGTTTCCTTCCCAAAGCAACTTCTTATGTTTCTCTGTTAAATCATAATAGAACCGATGAATAGGAAAATCAATTTTATCGGCATTTCTAATAAAGTTTTCTTTCCATTCTTTCATTGTTTCACCGCGCCAGCAGGCTACAGCTCCTTCATACAACGATAAACTTTTATCGGGTATTACTAAATCAGGGTCAATGCCTATGGTTGACCCAAAACCTTCACATGTACTACAAGCCCCAAGCGGATTATTAAAGCTAAAAAAATGGACACTAGGCTCTTCGAAAAGCATTCCGTCAAGTTCAAAACGATTGCTAAAGTACTGTGTTAATTTTTCACCGGGGGGCAAGGTCTTAGTATTGCTTTCTGTTAATTCAACATTTACTATGCACGTTCCTTCACCCTCATAAAATGTAGTTTGTACACTGTCGGCCCAGCGGCTTCTTTCGTCTTCTTCATCGCTAACTACAATTCGGTCTATTACCAACAATAATTTCTTTTCATTAATTGATATGGTATCCTTTGATTCCAGGATATCATCAATTCGTACTATTGTTTCATTTAGAATTATTCTGGAAAAACCTTGTTGCAACAATAAATTTAAAAGACGTTCTATGTTGTTTTGTTTAACTTCCTTGGGAGCTAATAACATTACTTTTGAGCCCAGTGGTAAGGTGGCTATAAAGTCAACTACATCACTTACAGTATGCCTTTTAACCTCGTTCCCAGAAATGGGCGAAATGGTTTTTCCAATACGGGCAAATAACAGTTTTAAGAAATCATAAATTTCTGTAGTTGTTCCAACAGTTGATCGTGGATTTCTGGAATTTACTTTTTGCTCTATGGCAATAGCCGGACTAATTCCCTTAATGTAATCAACCTCCGGTTTATTGATGCGCCCTAAAAACTGCCTCGCATAAGCCGAAAGACTTTCAACATACCTACGTTGACCTTCGGCAAACAAAGTATCAAAGGCAAGCGATGATTTTCCACTACCACTAAGCCCTGTTATTACGGTAAGTTTATTTCTCGAAATGGCAACATCAATATTTTTTAAATTATGAATATGTGCACCCTTAATAAGAATATACTGCTTGGGGCTAAGTTGTTCGAAATTTGAGTTTGAATTTATCATAAAAAGACCCGCAAATTTAAAGGAAATATGCCAAAAAAAGAATAAACAAAGCAATCAATTTAGCAGTAATCGGTTTTCACGCTTCTTACTAATAAACTTAACAATTATAAGGTAAAGCAAAAGGGGTAGTTACTCACAGTCTTGATTGGGAGTGCAAACTTTTCCATCAATAACCTGTAAAGGTTTTTTGTGATTTTTCTTTTGCCACTTTTCAAATGATTTTTCAAGCGTTTGTAAAAACACCCGACTTTCTTGTGCCCCTGAAATTGCAACTTCATTGTCGAAAACAAAAAATGGAACTCCTCTAACTCCAATTTGTGATGCTTCATAAATATCCTGACGCACGTCATCACTATATTGCTCACTATGCAATACTTTGGATAGCTCTATTTCGGACAGTCCTGCTGATACTCCAAGGGCAATTAGAGTTGGGATGTCGTCTATATTTTTTCCCTGAATAAAATAAGATTCAAATAATTTTTCTTCAATCTCTTGTTGTTTGCCCTGGCTTTTGGCATAATGTGTTAAACGATGCGCTTTAAATGAATTTGCTGCTATGGTATTCTTCATATTGTAATGTAACCCAACCTGTGCAGCCATCTCTTCTACATATTTGTGCATGCTTTCCGACTCAGCCAAACTAATGCCTTTGTTTTCTGCCAATGCTTGTATGCTGTTTTTATTAGGGTTTGTTTCCTGATGGGGATTAAGCTGATAACTTTTCCACTCTATTTCAAGCATGTTACGATGTGAAAAATCTGTTAAAGCTGCCTCAAACTTACGTTTGCCTATATAGCAAAATGGACAAAGTACATCACTCCATATTTCTATTTTCATTTTGTTTAATTTAATATTATTTGGTTTATCGTTTAAGACTGTTTTACTGGGCTTTTTATTAAGGGCACCACTTTGTTGCGAACATGATTCCAAAAGCCCCGACAAAGATAGCAAAACCAAAGCTATTAATTTAATGCCATTACGTATGATAGAGGAATAAGACAAAATATTATGCTTTGTGTTTAGGGTGGTTTGTCTTGTTGTGCCTGTTCTTTTTATGCTCAGCAGAAAACGTTTTATTTACTGATCTTGGATTTTTAATTTTTATGGGATTCCATACCGGTACTTCTCCAAACATTTTATGAACAGGCGCTCTTGAAATAGTTACTCCAATCAGATTTTCAATTTTTGAAAAGTTAAACATCTCATTTGGATTTACTAGTGTAATAGCTTCTCCTTTATTACTGGCACGTGCCGTACGTCCTACACGGTGCACATAGTCCTCGGCATCAAAAGGAACATCATAATTAATAACCAAATTTATGTCTTTAACATCAATACCCCGGCTTAACACATCTGTGGCAACAAGTATTCGCAAATTTTTAGATTTGAAATTTTGCAACACTTCCTCTCGTTTATCTTGTGACAGGTTTGATGAAATACCTTGCGCCTGATATCCGTTTTGCTTTAATGCATATACAATTTGGTTTATTTTTAGTTTTGATGAGGTAAAGATAATGATGCTTTCATAAGTTTTTCGCTCTTCAAGGAGATGATGAATGAGTTTGTCTTTTTGGTTGTCAAAAACTAAATACACACTTTGAGTAACGCCTTCGGCAGGTTTTGATACCGCAATAGATATTTCAATAGCCTGGTGCAAAAGTGTTTTTGATAACTGCCGGATACTTGCCGGCATGGTGGCACTAAACAACAAAGTTTGTTTTTTCTCAGGTAAGTAGGAGTTAATTAATTTAATGTCATCAATAAACCCCATATCCAACATTCTATCGGCCTCATCTAATATAAAATGCGAAACATGATTGAAGTTAACATACCCCATTTGCAAATGAGAAAGTAATTTTCCTGGTGTGGCAACTATGATGTCGGCACCGTTTATTAAAGCTTCTTTTTGTGTTTCCCACTCTTTCCCATCGCCCCCTCCGTAAATAGCAATAGAGCTTACAGAAACAAAATAGGATAAACCTTGTATTTGCTGCTCAATCTGTATGGCTAATTCACGTGTAGGAACTATAATGAGCGTGTCGGTTGTCTTGCTTGTTTTACCGGCTAATTGGTTCAAAATTGGGAGTACAAAGGCTACTGTTTTACCGGTTCCTGTTTGCGCACAAGCCAATAAGTCATGTTGTTGAAATATGGCAGGTATGGCTTGTTCTTGGATAGGTGTTAGGGTTTCAAAACCCATATAGTTTATAGCTTCCAGCAAGGCTGGATGAATTTCTAATGCAGAAAATTTCATGTATTATTTTCTTTTGTATGATGCTCTATAGAGTCTATCGTTTATTGCTTTCCCTAATCCT
The DNA here is from genome assembly GCA_963169745.1 of Bacteroidota bacterium. Classification (GTDB taxonomy): domain Bacteria; phylum Bacteroidota; class Bacteroidia; order UBA4408; family UBA4408; genus CAIKXD01. The sequence continues at coordinate 332,618 of CAUJCU010000017.1, read as the reverse complement.
TCATCAGGAAAAATTTCAGCTAAGATAACATCTACATCACTGTTATCCAAAGACCTTAAAGCTGCAAATAAATTTTGACCCGCTTCATTTAGATCTCCTTGCTCTGAAAGACAAATATTTATTCCAAAAGTAGGATACTTTCTTGTAAAGCTTATAATGCCTAATTTCAAGTGTTGATACGACTTTAGCAGCGCATCAATCGACCCCGTAATTACAGGTTTATGCGGTGCATAGTGAGCACTGAGCATACCGGGCGCACCGGGATTATCGTTTTGTTGTATTTGTAAATTTATTTGACCAACAACCTGTTCCACCAACTCTAAGCGTAAACCGCCAATACGGTATATGGTTACTTTGTTGTTCTTTATTCCAACAATGGTTGATTCCAAGCCTACCTTACAATTTCCACCATCTAAAATATACGGTATCTTGTTTTGTAATTGCTCAAAAACATGTTTGGCGCTGGTAGGACTCACATAGCCAAAGGGATTAGCACTTGGTGCAGCCAAAGGAAAATCAAGTTGTTGCAATAATTCAAGAGTGTTTTTTTGTGCAGGTACGCGAATACCAACTTCAGGAAGCCCCGAGGTTACGAGATCAGGAATAATTTCTTTTTTAGGTAGTAGGAGAGTTAACGGGCCTGGCCAAAATTTTTTAGCCAGTTTCTGTAATCGCTCGTCAAAAAATGATACGTATTTAAATACCTGCTCAATGCTATGGGTATGAACTATTAGTGGATCAAAGAAAGGGCGGTTTTTTGCTTCAAAAATTTTAATAACTGCTTTTTCAGAAAGTGCATTCGCAGCAAGTCCATAAACGGTTTCGGTAGGTATGGCTACAAGCTCTCCAGATTTTAGGAGTGCTATGGCTTTTTCAATATTTTTATCAATAACTGTTTCCAAACTTTAGTTTATAAAGCGCTAAGTTAATGACTATTTAATTATGTAAGAGGCATTAAAACTCTATTCGATAGCCACCAATTGGAAAATATCCAAATTGATACTCAATAGATAATTGCTGCTTCCTGATATCGTAATATTGCCTTAAAATGTTTTTATGATTAAAAACATTTTCTACTGCAAAAAAAACACTTTGAGAAATTCTCTTTTGATTGATTTTAAAAGAAAACTTTACATCTGTTTTTGTGTATGGTCTGAACTGTTTTTCAAAAGCCTCATCGGCATAATAAACAGCATGTCCAATAGCTTGCGAAGCGTTTAAATTTAGAGGCGTATAACGATTTCCTCCGGCAAGTGTTGATTTAATATCAAAAGATAATTTGTATTTGCCGTTTTTTAAAGGATATTCATATCCGGCCAGTAAGTTAGCTACATAGCCACCACTAAAAGCAGTATGGTGCCATTTTAAATCACTACCACGGTAATAAGATTCATACAAAGTAGCATTAAAAAGCATATAGTAATTTTTTTGAAATACCTTTTCGAGTGTTACCTCTATACCATAGTTTTTGCCCAAACCCTTATTAACCAATGAGTCAGTCATATCAAGGGCTCCAATATCATGCCCCTGATTAAGCATACTGAAATAGTCAGATGTTCCACCGTTTACCGGAACCTTACTTTGCGATTGATAATAACTTTCGCATTTCATTCGCCAATAGTCGTTAATGCTTTTTTCGTATGCGAGCACATAATGCATACTTTTTGTAAAACCCATATTGATATTGGTTTGCTGATACGTATTACTAGCCGGATAATAGGTGCGTTGAATATAATTAATTAAGGGCTGCATTTGATTATGTACTCCAAAAGCGGCACTTATGTTTTGATTTTGACGAAACATCCATTTTATGCCTAAACGGGGTTCAATTGCATTTGTATTGTTTAATAATAATTGCTGAAAATGCAAACCGCTATTAAAAACAATGTTGTTGTTGAGTTTAAATTGCCAACTGGCAGACGACTGAAAAAGGCCACTCTGTTTTTTTTCTTGTAATAAATCAATCATTCGCTGCACTTTTCTGTCAAAATAAGTCGCTTCATAATTCATTCCTAAAACGGTATAGGTGCTGGTAACCCGAATAAGATTTTGGCTGTTTATTTTGCTGTTGAGTAAATAATGAATATGAAATTGCTGATCGGTTGATAGGCTCTTATAGGTTCTAAATTTTTCGTTAAGCAGCGATATGGTATCAACTATAGCAGAAAAAGTGGCTGTTGTAGCACTTAGTGTAAATTTGCCAAATGTTTTATTGCTGTAATGATGGGTATTTGATAAACCTGTTGCCCCCATTTGTGAGCCATATATCAAATCGGTTCCGGGGTCTGAAAAAGCCCAATCACCGCTTTTCTTTTCACTGTCTATTAAAGAAATGTCAGATATACCTCCAATGCCCCAAAAATTAAAAGTTCCCAAATGTTGGGTCGGGGCATTTAATTTCCAGGAAACATCTTGATATCGTGGTTGACCCGACACTCCAAAATAGATACCTAGTGCAGTAAAGGCATCAAGTGTAGAGTATCGATAGTTGACTAAATAACTGCCATTATAATCTTTTTTAAATGGCCCTTCAGCCCCAAGTTCAAATCCATTAATACCTACTTGCCCTGTAAACTCACGTTTTTCGTTATTCCCGTTTCTTAATTTTAAATCAAATACGGCTGCATTTTTATTGCCATAATCAGCAGGCCAGGCACCGGTATAAAAGTCTGAATTTGCTAAAAGATTATTGTTTAAAATACTAATTGGCCCACCCGTTGCACCCTGCGCAGAAAAATGATTCGGATTAGGAATATCAATATTTTCTAAACGCCAAAGTACGCCAATGGGTGAATTTCCACGAACAATAATATCATTTCGGGCATCATTGCCAGAAGACACTCCTGCAGTAGTAGCAGCCACACGACTTGGATCACCATGACTTCCGGCAAAGCGATTGGTTTCTTCACTGTTAAAGTTTCTGACACTTAATGTGGCCATTTCGTTATTGGGTGTATTATTTTGTCTTGTTGCAGAAATTTCAACAGTTTTTGTAATAAATATTTTCTCTGTTAGCTCAATATTTAAAACAACTTCTTTGCCCGAAGTAACTTCTATATTGTTTACATTACGAGAATGATAACCCAAATATGTATATTGAAAACTTTGGCGACCTACCGGAACATTTAACAGCTTGTAATTTCCTTTACTGTCTGTTTTTGCAGATATGTTTGGATTGCCCGATAAAACAATGGCCACGCCTTCTAAATTTTCTTTGCTCTCGGCATCTATAACTGTTCCTTTTACAGTTTGGGTAATGGGTTGTGCAATTATTGTTGCACGTAATAAAAGCATGAAAATAATGGTCCAAAATTTCATTAAGCAAATATCTTAATCTTTACGACACATAATTTATGTTTTTGATCATAATTCATTTTTGTTTTTTCTTTTCCATTAGTTTTGTACTTTCAATATGGAAAATAAGATACGTGTTTCGGTTGTGGCTTATTTGAATGCTCAACCATTTATTTATGGGTTAGAAAATCATCCCATACGCAAAAAGATTACATTAACTAAAGATATTCCTTCACTTTGTGCCAAAAAACTTATGGAGAATCAGGTTGATATTGGGCTTATTCCAGTTGCTGTTATTCCGTTGCTCCAAAATGCCGAAATACTCGGCAACACATGTATTGGTGCAAAAGGAAAAGTTGCTTCGGTTTTACTTTGTAGCCAGGTTCCTTTAGAGCAAATAGAAAAAATTTATCTCGATTTTCACTCTCGTACTTCAGTTACTTTGGTGCAAGTATTATGTAAGTTTTATTGGAAAGTTAGGCCTCAATTTATTCCGGCTCCAATTGATTATATAAAGCAGATTGATAACACCACTGCCGGAGTTATTATTGGTGATCGTACATTTGAGGTAAAAGAAAACTATTCCTATGTATATGATTTGGCCGAAACATGGTATGATTTTACCAATTTACCATTTGTTTTTGCAGCTTGGGTATCGAAAATAAAACTAGCATCTAACTTTCTTCAAGAATTTGAACAAGCCTTGCAGTTTGGACTACATAATCGAGACATAGTTGTTAAGCAACAAGAGTCAAAATTAGACAGCCCATTTGATGTTGCCAACTATTTGAATCAGAGCATCCAATATAACTTAGATGAAGAAAAAAGGAAAGGAATGAAATTATTTTTTGATTATCTTAAAGCCTTGTAAAGAATAAATGAAACGAGTTGTTTACATCACGTTTATTTTCTTCTCTAATTCTTCAATATAACTTCTAAATTTTTTATCCGTATCCATTAAATTATTTACAGTACGGCAGGCATGCAAAACGGTGGCATGATCTTTACCGCCACATTGCATTCCAATACTGGCTAAGGAAGATTTAGTAAGGTTCTTGCTAAAATACATAGCTATTTGACGCGCCTGAACAACTTCACGTTTTCGTGTTTTTGACTTTATAAGCTCAATGGATAAATCAAAATAATCGGAAACTACTTTTTGAATATAATCAATAGATACTTCACGTGTAGTATTTTTTACAAACTTGTCAATCATACTTTTGGCAAGTTCTAATGTAATTGCTTTTTTGTTTAGTGTTGATTGTGCTAACAGTGATGTTAAAGCACCTTCCAACTCGCGTATATTGTTAGTTATACTGTATGCTAAATATTCAATAACTTCTTTTGGAACTTCAATGCCATCAACATATAACTTTTTTTCTAAAATTGCAATTCTGGTTTCTAAATCCGGAGCTTGCAAATCGGCAGCTAAGCCCCATTTAAAACGGCTTAACAAACGGGGCTCAATACCAATCATTTCTACCGGTGGTTTATCGGAAGTAAGAATAATTTGTTTACCGGATTGGTGGAGGTGATTAAATATGTGAAAAAATACATCTTGCGTTTTTTCTTTGCCAGAAAAAAACTGAATATCATCAATAATCAAAACATCTATCATTTGATAAAAATGAATAAAATCATTTTGATCATTATTGCGCACAGAGTCGATGTACTGTGTCATAAATCGATCGGCACTTACATATAAAACAGTCTTGTTAGGAAAGTTATTTTTTGCTTGAATACCTATGGCTTGGGCTAAGTGCGATTTACCTAAACCAACACTTCCATAAATTAATAAAGGGTTAAAAGATGTTCCACCAGGTTTATTGGCCACTGCAAATCCTGCAGAGCGGGCCAGCCTATTACAGTCTCCTTCAATAAAATTATCAAAAGAGTATGAAGGGTTTAATTGTGATTCTACATTTACCTTCTTTAGACCAGGAATAACAAAAGGATTTCTAATCGCGTTAGAGCTGATATCCAATGGCATGGAAATAGAAGGGTTTACAAGTGCCTTTTTACTGTTAGTAGGAATTTTAACCGTATATGGCTTGGCCGAATTATTATTATTCTCCATAATAATAGAGTACTCTAAACGACACTCTTGCCCTAGTTCTGTTTTTAGCGCTTTACCTAATAAGGTTACATAATGTTCTTCTATCCATTCGTAAAAAAACTGACTGGGAACCTGAATGGTTAAAATGTTGTTATGAAGTTTAATAGGTTTAATAGGTTCAAACCATGTTTTAAAACTTTGAGAGTTTACATTGTCTTTAATAATTTTTAAACAACTCTCCCATACTTTTTCAAAGTTTTTCTCATTTTGATTTTCATTAAATTGTTGATTGGTTTTTGGTGCTTTCAAAGTGATGTATATTTTTTATTTCACGAATATTATTTATGGGATGACAAATGTGTTTATAAAAAAGTACAAAAAAAAATTTTTTGCTCTTGATTTTTTGAATTTTTTTTAAATAGTTTTTTTTGAATGATTTAAGATATATAAATTATGGCAATAATTAGTGTTTTCGGTATTTCCAAATATTCGGATAAAAATATTTTGAAAAATTAAACGCTTATATTTTAGGTTATATCAAAATTATTTGTAAGGGTATGCGCAGTGCCTTCAATTAATTTTTTTTTGTTGTTTTTATCCAAATAAATATCAATTCTTCCCAGCTTAATACCGGCCCACCCAACTTGGGCAACACATATATCTTTTCCATCTCGATTTTTGGTAACCAACGGACGGTCTAGAAAGGTATGGGTATGACCTCCAATAATTAAGTCAATATAGCGCGATTGCTTAGCGAATTCTACATCAGAAATTTTTTTCTCGGCATATTTAAATCCTAAGTGCGACAAACATATTATAACATCACATTTTTTTTCATTTTTTAAATGAATTGCTGTTTCGGCTGCTTTAACCATGGGATCTATATATTTTGTATTTCCATAATTTTGTTTACCAACTAATCCTTCAAGCTCTATACCCAATCCAAAAACACCAATTTTTACACCTTCTTTTTCAAAAATTTTATACACACTTGTTTTTCCATTCATAATGGTATCAGAAAAATCATAATTGGCACACAAAAAAGGGAAATTGGCATACTGCAATTTATTTACAATTCCTTCCAAACCATTGTCAAAATCATGGTTGCCAATAGTGCTGGCATCATAGCCCATCTGACTCATTAATTTTAATTCTAATTCACCTCCATACTTATTAAAGTAATAGGTTCCTTGGTAAATATCACCCGCATCAAGCAGAAGTACATTTTTTTCTTCATGACGTATTTTTTTGATTAAGGCAGCTCTTCGGGCTACACCACCAAGCCCGGGGTATTTGGGGTCATTATCTGGAAAAGGATCAATATGACTATGTACATCATTGGTGTGCAAGATGGTAATTTTTGTTGCGTGTTGTTTCGCAAAAGCAGGAATTTCTCCTAAGCCAATTATGGCAATACTTCCATAAATTGAATTTTTGAGGAAATTTCTACGGTTATTATTTGTTTCTAGTGCGTCCATCTTTTTTAGGATTTAAAGTTTTACCATTTTTATTTTCATTTCTCATATAATCAACTATAGCATCACGCAATTTTACATGTGTTATACTCACATCTAAAGGCTTTGAAAAGAAATTCATTTTATCGCCACCGTTGGCTAAATAATCACTTGTTGCTACTCGGTAAGTTTTTGTTGAATCAAATGGTTCTCCGTTTATTATTATCTGCTCTGGCTTTTCATCAGCTATTACTAAGGTAGCACCCGATAAAGGCATACCGTTAGCACGAGCTATATACTTAAATAGTCCTTTTGTTTTACTCCCGCTTAACGTTAATACAACAATTTCATTTTCAAAAGGCATAAGTTCAAATATTTTTCCCAAAGTGATATTCCCCTCCGGGAGTGAAGTTCGTAATCCTCCATTATTTAACATACAAATATCAGCTTTAGGCATTTTTTTTGAGAGCATTATTTTATTGCTTTCATTTAAAGTGATATCTGCAATTAAATTTCCTAAACTACTTTCAGGTTGTCCTTTGGTGGCTTCAGCTGTACTTACTATGAGCACTTCATTCATTTCGTTATCTAATACGTTCTTATAGGGAGCTATCAAAGATTTAATTGCGGTGTCTTCAGGGGCCGATTGGTCGAGCTTTACGGTAGAGGGTTGAATGGATGTTACCTGTAATTTATTATTGCATCCATAAAGTATAAAGGCAACATAAAGGAGTATAAAAATCTTTTTCACGTTTTTTGATTTAGTGTTTCAAAGTATATATCAAAGATACTTTTTGAAAAACAATTTAATAAGTTTAAAAGGTAAAAAAATCAAAATTTATTTTTGAGATGATATTTTAGTTTTCTATTATTTTGCTTTATTACACAGCAATAAAAATGTTAATTAATACTCATTAAATTATAGCTTTTGTATAACAAAGCTTTTTATTTTTGAAAAAAAATTAAGAATATGTTTATTAATGAGACAAACCTGCGGGTTCGGTATTCCGAAACAGATCGTATGGGATATGTATATTACGGTAATTATGCCTCTTATTATGAAGTGGGAAGGGTAGAAGCATTGCGCTCATTAGGATTGAGTTATCGCGAAATGGAAGATTCAGGTATTATGCTCCCGGTGTTTCATTTTTCCATTAAATACTATAAGCCGGCTTTTTATGATGATTTGTTAACGGTAAAAACAACTATTCCAGAATTGCCTACCACACGTATTAAATTTCTATATCAGATATATAATATAAATAAAGTATTGCTTAATGAAGGAGAAACGACTTTAATTTTTGTTAATACTAAAACAGGGAAGCCTTTTATGGCTCCTGAATATTTTATAGAAAAAATAACCTCCTTTTTTAATTGAATATGTATGAGTAATCTTCTTAAAAAACTTGGTATAGCAGTTCTGTTGCTTCCTATTTCGCAAACATCATGGGCACAATCCAAAGTGCAAACCTATGCCTGGGACGATGAAAAGTATCCGCGCGAAAGACTTATAGACATAGAACGTATGGTGGTTGAGGTGTCTTTTAAACCTCATGAAGGACTTGTGATGGGGCAGGTGTCACATTATTTTAAACCACTTCGGAAAACGATTGATTCTGTTTTTTTTGATGCCCCCAAAATTGATATTAAGACCGTTTATGTGAACGGAAAAAAAGCTGCCTTTAAAACCAATACTGAAGGGGTAAGTGTTTTTTTTGAAAAACCGTTAACATGGGAAACCAATGATAGTATTCGTATTGTTTATGAAGCAAAACCCAGAAAAGGCATTTATTTTATTGGTTGGAATGATAAAAATAACTTAAGCCGAAAACAAATTTGGACACAGGGGCAGGGTGTTGATAATCGCTATTGGATACCCATGTGGGATGATGTGAATGATAAATATATTACTGAAACTAAGGTTCATTTTGATGCTTCGTTTAAAGTGTTAAGCAATGGTACTAAAGTTGCGGAAAAGCTCAATAAAGATGGTTCCAAAACTTGGCACTATAAAATGACCAAGCCACATTCGGGCTATTTACTCATGCTGGGTATAGGAGATTATAAAATAAAAGAATCTAAAAGTAAATCAGGTGTTCCACTACGAATGTACTACTATCCAGACCAAGCTGACAGAGTTGCCTATACCTATAAATATACCGAAGATATTATGAACTTTTTTGAATCGGAAATTGGATACCCATACCCTTGGGAGTCCTATTCGCAAATACCGGTACAAGATTTTATGTATGGGGCTATGGAAAATACCACTGCCACACTATTTGGTGATTTCTTTTGTGCAGACAGCCGCAGTTTTAACGACCGAAATTATGTAGGCGTTAATGCCCACGAAATGGCACATCAATGGTTTGGAGATATGATAACGGCACGCTGTGAACCCCATCATTGGCTGCAAGAAAGTTTTGCTACATATTATAATATGATGGCCGAAAGAGAAATTTTTGGGGATGATCATTTTGATTGGGCCCGAAGGAATGCTCAGATATCATCTCTCGATGCTGATGCTAAAGACAATTATCCAGTTGTCTCAAGTAAAGCCGGTAGCCCTCGCTACTACCCGAAAGGAGCCATCGTACTTAACACATTGAAATATATTACGGGTAGAGAAGAGTATAATAAAGCAATAAAGTATTATTTGCAAAAACACGCCTATAAAAATGTTGACTCGAACGACTTGCTTGTTGCCTTTGAAGAAACACTAGGATTTTCATTAGGTTGGTTTTGGGAAGAATGGCTCTATAAAGCTGGAGAGCCTGATTATAATGTAGCTTTTTTTAATGCCATAAATAATAACGGAAAAACGGAACACCATTTTTTAGTTGAGCAACAACAAGAAATAAACAATTTCACGAGCTTATTTAAAATGCCAATTGTATTTGAAGTGTATTATAAAGATGGCTCTGTACAAAGTAAAACATTTTGGATTGAAAATCAGTCGCAAGAGCTTATTATGGAAAATAAAGATGGGAAAACAATGGATTATGTATTGTTTGATCCCGGAGCACAAGTACCCAAAAAGATAACTTTTAATAAAACAACCGAAATGTGGTTGGCTCAGTTTCAGAAAGCTGCTTTTATGATTGACCGTTATGATGCTTTAGTCATGCTTAGGGAAGTAGATTTGACTCAAAAAAGAAATATACTGATTGCACAATATAGGAAAGAAAAATTTCACGCTATTAAAACAGAAATTATTTCACAATTAGTATATGATGAGTATGCTGATTCAAAAGAAATTATTAAAGAAGCGTTTACTGATAATAATACAGATGTACGAAAAGGAATTATTGCCAATATGCGTACAATACCTGTAGAGTTTAGATTAAACTATGAAAAATTTTTGACAGACAGCTCTTATGATATTGTTGCTTCGGCTTTGGAAAAACTTTGTGAGCAATTTCCAGAACAGGCAAATATTTATTTGGCGCAAACAAAAGATATTGTTGGCGTAAGAAACAGAAATGTAGAGTTGAAGTGGTTAGAGTTAAACTTAAGAATTAACAAGAATCAAGAATGGTATCGTAAGTTGGTTAATTACACATCTCAATCGTATGAGTTTCAAACACGTATAGCTGCTATTAATATCCTTAAAAAATTTAATTATTTTGATGCCGAGTTGATGGATAATTGTTTCGATGCTATGTTTAACCCCAATAGTCGTTTAGCAAGCCCTGCTGCCGAATGCATAAAGTATTACAGAGCACAGTACGATTTTAAAAATATAATTGATCAGAAAATTGCCTCTTGCACAGGTATAGATTACCAAAGAGAAATAATCCGAAAATATTTTCAATAGATAGCGCCTCCTATGCTTCCCAATAACTCTTCAAACGCTCGCTATCTCGTAATTATTGCGGCATTAGGGTATTTTGTAGATATTTATGATTTGGTTTTATTTAGTGTTGAACGTATTCCTAGTTTAAAAGAAATTTTAGGACCCGAAGCTACAGCCGAAGATATAAAAAACAAGGGGATAGAGTTGCTGAATTACCAAATGGGAGGGATGCTTGTAGGGGGAATAATTTGGGGTGTTTTTGGAGATAAAAAAGGACGCTTGTCAGTACTATTTGGTTCTATTTTACTATATTCATTAGCTAACATTGCGAATAGCTTTGTGCAAAATACGCAACAATATGCTTTATTACGCTTTATTTCAGGTTTTGGCTTAGCAGGCGAGTTAGGAGCAGGTATTACTCTAGTGAGCGAAACCATGAGTAAAGAAAAAAGAGGAATAGGCACTATGATTGTTGCCACTGTGGGAGTTTTCGGGGCGGTTGTTGCTGGTTTTATGAGTGATATTATCAATAACTGGAGACACTCTTTTTTAATAGGCGGTATCATGGGACTTGCTTTATTGGTAATGAGGATAGGCGTTTTTGAATCTAAAATGTTTGAATCTATAAAAGGCTCTGACATAAAAAAAGGAAGCCTTTTACTGTTGTTTAAATCTCGAAAAAATACACTAAAATATTTGAGTGTTATTGCAATTGCTGTACCGGTGTGGTATGTTATGGGTATTCTTATAACATTTTCACCCGAAATGATGAAGGCTCGTGGTATAACAGCTTTTACCCCTGATCCGGGAAAGGCCATTATGTTTGCGTATTTAGGCATTACTCTTGGTGATTTTTTTAGCGGAGCTCTCAGTCAACTCATGAAAAGCCGTAAACGGGTTATTTTCATATTTTTATCACTTACCTTGGTAGGGCTGCTTATGTATTTTACTTTGGCTGCACAATCGGAACTTATGTTTTATGCAGTGGTAACATACATTGGTGTAGCTACTGGCTATTGGGCTGTTTTTATGAGTATAGCTGCCGAGCTGTTTGGCACCAATATTCGGGCAACGGTAACTACTACAGCCCCAAATTTTGTAAGAGGTTCTGTTATTTTTCTTACCTTAGGATTTCGCTTTTTAGAGTCTTATTTTAATACAATAAATGCGGCAATTACTATTGGAATACTTACCTTTGTAATTGCCTTTATAGCGCTTTATCAGTTTGAAGAAACATTTCATAAAGATTTGAATTATGTCGAGTAGCAAAAAAACATTAATTATAGGAGCCAGTGAGAACCCCGAAAGATATTCCAATAAGGCCTTTTACAGTTTAATAAAACATGGCTATGAAGTAGAAATGATTGGTCATAATGTGGGGCAAATTGAGCAATATATGATAAGAAATGACAAACCTAATTTTGATAATATTGATACCGTAACCATGTATGTCAATCCAAAAAATCAGGAACAATACTATTCGTATATTTTATCCTTAAAGCCAAAACGAATTATTTTTAACCCCGGAACCGAGAATCCTGAATTAGAAAAATTAGCCCTTCAAAACGGAATTGCAACAACCCATGCTTGCACCTTGGTTTTATTATCCACCGGACAATACTAAATATGTTTTCTGAATTTCGGGTGTCACAATTGTTTGTTTATCCTATAAAGGGCTTGGCAGGTGTTTCGGTCTCAAAAACAAGGCTTACTGAGCGTGGATTTGAATGGGATCGCAGATGGATGTTGATAGATGAAAATAATGTTTTTATATCTCAACGAACTGTTCCGCAAATGACCTTATTTAAGATAGCTCTGGACAAAGATCAATTTAAAGTAATTTGGAATAAACAAATCATACACATTCCATTCGAGTTAAAAATGGGAAAATTAATAAAGGCTACAATATGGGATGATGCGGTAGATGTTTTGGAAGCGGAAAATATATTTAGTCGTTTTTTTAGTGATATATTAAATTTAAAATGCCGCTTGGTTTATATGCCTAACTCAAGCTCAAGATTAGTTGATAAGAGCGTGGTGAAAAATGATTATCAAGTTAGTTTTGCTGACAGTTGCCCGATATTAATTATTGGACAAGAATCGCTTAATCTATTAAATTCAAAACTTGAAGAACCTTTAGAGATAGAACGTTTTAGACCAAATATTGTTTTTTTGGGTGGTTTGGCACATGACGAGGACTATTGGAAAGAATTCGCCATAGCTGATGCCCAATTTCAATTTGTTAAACTTTGTGGAAGGTGCCAAGTCATTACCATAAATCGAAAAACAGGACATACCTCCAAAGAGCCAATGACAACTTTGGCAACATACAGAACAGTTAATAATAAAATCAACTTTGGGCAAAAGTCACTCATTAAAAAAAGTGCTGAAATTGCCATTGGAAATACCATAACTATATTGCAATAAATATGATAACTCCCGGATTATACAAGCATTACAAAGGAAAATATTATGAAGTTTTGTTTTGTGCCAAACATAGCGAAACGCTCGAAGATATGGTTGTATATAAAGCCCTTTACAATAGTGATTTTGGCAATGAAACAATGTGGGTACGTCCTGAGAAAATGTTTCATGAGAGTTTAATGCATGAAGGAAAAGAAGTAAAGCGCTTTGAGTTTCTTACTTCACAAAGTGAGAACCAAGTGTAGCGCGAAGCAAAATATAAAGAGTAAAAATGGTGTTGCTTTTTTTGATAACATATTTTGCATAGCGCTCTTGCCTTTACTATAACTATTAAAAAGAAGCTTTCAATTTGCAGGTTCTTATTGCCCTGTATTTTTTAATTGAAGTAACAATTATGAAATACTTTTCTTATTAGAATAAGGCCACTTTCACAAAGGCAATACTTTCTTTAATAAAAAATAGGAGTTTATTTTTTAATGAGAACGAATACTTAGTTTTCGGCTAATTTATTTAGTTCCATTTGTTGAAGGTAATCTTCAAGTTCAAATAATGAAGCAATGGCAACCTGAGAATAATTTTGTGAAGCATTTTGAAAACCTCCGGCATTCGTGGTCCACAATTGCTTAATTAAATCCATGTTTCCGTAAGTTGGTTGCACTACACGTAGGGCTTTAGCTACATTGCCTGCCCCGGCATGATATACATGAAGAACTAATAAGCGATACCATAAATCGGTTTCACAAGGTGCTATTTGATATTCTTTTAGCATCTTGTTGGTATATGGAATACAAATATTAGAGATAAGTTTACATGCTGCTACAGCACTTTTTTCCAAATTGGCTCGCTCATCAACATGATGGTTTATTTTAAGTCCATATTTTAAACCAACACTTTTCATTAACTGAAATGGACCATAAGCTCCTACTGACGATTTAGCTAATTTTCCGGGGCTTTCAATAAGCAAAATGGCTTGTGCATAAAATGGATCTACATCTTGCTTTTTAAAAATACGATTGGCCTTTTCAATATCATCTATAACACTGCTAACATTATAAAAATGATTGCGCCCCATGGCATACATTATTCTTTTATCCTCAGCAAAAGCATTACCTTTTCGCAAACTATCTTTAAAGAGTTCTTTTTCAGAATCACTAAATTGATTAAAACGCAATGCAGGATACATACATAATATATTCTTTTCAGGAGCGGCATAAAAAATAAATGTATCTTTTGACGTATTCATCAGCTTACGCCAATAAATGGTTCGGGCAATAGTATCCATTCTTTCGCTTTGCAACTCATGGCAGTAAACAAAATTTTGGGTTGAAGCTTTGCTAATATTTTTAATTTTACTCTCGTTTTTATTTTCGTGGTTTGTATAGGTACCACTACTGCTGAAGAGTAAAAATAAATATACTGCTGAAAAATTAATTCCTATATATTTAAAAAACACTTTTTGCATAACTCTTTTCTTTTATAATTGTATCGAAAATAGAGTATATAAGTTACCTTTTTAACTACTTTCTGAATACTTATTAACGATATTTAGTGAATTATGACGACAGTGATTAATTTTTATCATAAAAAGCCTTTAAGTAAAATTTTAAAGTGCTGATAAGAATATCTATTTTACTTTTTCTTGAGTGTTTCAAATCCTTTATCTTCCATAAGTGCATCAACCTTTGGAGCGCGCCCTCTAAATCTACGATATGCCTCAGCCTCATCAATTGTACCGCCAACACTAAATATATTGTCATAAAGCTTTTTGGCTATTTCCTTATCGTAAGGCCCTTTTGCTTCTGTAAAAGCAGAATAAGCATCAGCACTTAAAACATCACTCCAGCAATAACTGTAATACCCGGCCGAATACGCATCACTTGAAAAAATATGTCCAAATGCCGGCAGTCTGTGTCGCATAACTATTTCGTGAGGCATTTTTAGTTTGGCAAGCATTTCCTTTTCGTATATCTTAGGATTTATTTTTTTATCACCCTCCAGGTGCAAATACATATCTACCAAAGCACTGGCAAGAGTTTCAACAGTACTGAAACCACTATTAAACTTAGAGGCATTTTGTATTTTTGTAATGAGCTCTTTAGGAATAGGATTTCCGGTTTTATAGTGCAATGCGAATTTATTCAACACTTCAGGCGTTGACAGCCATCTTTCCATAATTTGTGAAGGAAATTCTACATAGTCAGTAGCCGTGTTCGTTCCCGAAAGTAAGGGATAAGTAACATTAGAATTTAACCCATGAAGTGCATGTCCAAACTCGTGAAACATAGTGCTTGCATCATCCCATGAAATAAGAACAGGCTCGCCCGGAGCTCCTTTAATAAAGTTACAGTTATTAGATACAATAGTTGTAACAGGCCCACTTAATTTTTCCTGCTCACGATAGGCTGTCATCCATGCTCCGGAGCGTTTCCCTTCACGTGCATAAGGATCAAAATACCACAAACCAATTTGTTGTCCATTTGCTTTTTGTATTACTTTATAAACACTTACATCTTCATGAAAAACAGGTACATCAGTAATTTGTTCGAAACTAAGACCAAATACTTGATCGGCAGTAAAAAACAAAGCCTTGCATATATTTTCTAACTGAAGGTATTGTTTTACCTCATTTTCATCAATATCATATTTTGCTTTTCTTACCTTTTCTGCATAATAACGGTAATCCCAAGGTTCTATTTTTATTTTTACCCCTTCTTTATCTGCCATTTGCTGCATGTCTTTAACTTCCTCGTGAACACGCTCTACAGCAGGCTCCCATACCTGGTGTAGTAAACTCAAAGCGTTGTCAGGTGTTTTTGCCATTTTATCAGCCAAGCGCCAATGTGCATGTGTAGGGTATCCCAGCAATTGGGCTCTCTCGGCACGTAATTGTAAAATTTCAGGAATAAGTGAATTGTTATCATTGGCATCGCCATTATCACCTCTTTTTATAAACATACGCCAGGCTTTCTCTCTTAGGGCTCTATTTTGAGATGTAGTTAAAAAGGGCTCAATACACGAACGGGTATTTGTAATAAGCCAAGTGCCTTTTTTCCCTTTTTTCTCAGCGTTTCCGGACAGCGAAGAAATAAAATCGGGAGCTAATCCGGCTAAGTCACTTTGATTTGTTACTTCAATAAATTTATCATTCTCATCAGCCAATTGATGTTGATTAAACTTTGTAAATAAAGCTGCAAGTTTTTGATTTATTTCAGTAACACGACTTTTTTCGGATTCATTTAACTGAGCACCTGCCAAAACCATATTGGTATAATATTTTGACAATAAACGTTGTTGTTCCGGGTTGAGTTTACTTTTTTCTTCAGAGTTGTAAACGGTTTCAATACGTTTAAAAAGTTCAGCGTTCTGCATAATGGAATCATAAAACCCGGCAATGCGCGGCTCCATATATTCTTCAACAGGTCCAAATTCTTTAGTATTCATACTTGACTGCCAAACATAGTAGATCGCTTCCACACGCTTGCGTTCATGTCCACAACGCTCTAAAGCTTCCAGTGTGTTTTTAAAACTTGGAGGTTCAGAGTTTGATGTAATTTTCTTAATCTCATTACGATTTAGGGTAATAGCAGCTTCTTCAGCAGGCACAATATCTTGTATTTTTACTTGGTTAAATGGAGGAACTCCATTGTGTTTTCCAGTCCATTCATTCATCAGGATAGAAACTCCAGTATTCGTTTGTTCCATTTTTTTATCTTCTTGTTTTGAATTACACGAAATGTGAACTATTTGAAAAGCGGTTAAACCCCATAAAAAGGGATTTTTAAACATTGATTTCATAATTAATAATTGTTTAAGTGTGCGAAAATAAAAGATATTTTAAATAAATGATGATTTATTTAAAAAGGAATTAACTTCTGCTTTTTTGAACTAAAAGAATGAATTGGGGCATCAGAACAGTTCACAACAAACCATCCGGTTCTTTAACAGTGTATGGGGCTTAATAAATTTTGGTAGTAGCCGAGCTTCCGGCATCAATAATAAAATCGCGCTCAATCGTATAAATACTTTCTTTAGCCGATTTGGGTCTGAAAACTACTTTGTATTTGCCGGGTTGCAGTATCAAGGTTTCACGCGAAGGGTTTTCAGGAAAATTAAACAACCATTTTAATTTGTTTTTTTCGTCAATAAATAAGCTTCCGGATCCGGGTCCTGAAAACAATATATTAGCTACACCGGGTTGTGGAATTTGTATTGTAGTTGTTTGGCTTTGGTCTATTGCTATATCGTTTACATAAATGCGCGGCATGGTTAATATTTCTAAATCGTATTTCCCTACAATTAACTTTTCAGGTTTATCTGCCTCGGCAACGAGGAGCGTGGCCATATCTTTATTTTTTCGGATAATGTAATTGAGTTGTTTATATTCTTTTATACCGGTTTTTAAGTTGATATACCCTTGCGGACAATACACGGCAATAGTGTTATGTTTGCCCGGAATGAGTTCTATATTTTGTTTCTCAACCGGAGGTATGGTATGCACAGTTAGGTTGTAAGTAGGAGCAGGGTCTATGGGAAGTGTATCTGGGTTACCGGCTGTATTCATGGTATGAATAAAATTGTA
This sequence comes from Bacteroidota bacterium, assembly GCA_963169745.1. Classification (GTDB taxonomy): domain Bacteria; phylum Bacteroidota; class Bacteroidia; order UBA4408; family UBA4408; genus CAIKXD01. The sequence continues at coordinate 315,015 of CAUJCU010000017.1, read as the reverse complement.
TTTCATGATGTTAGTACCTGAATCGTAAAAAGTCATATTTACATCTGTTTCACTAGGTTTGGCATTCATATCAAGCAAGTTTACCTGTGCAGTGGTATTGTTCAAAGCCTGAGATATAATAACACCCATAGCCTGTTTAAATGATTTTTCATTGGCGGCATCAAAATACTTACCAACACATTCAAATGTTTTCTTAAAGTTTAAATCTAAACCTACACCAATAACAAATGGTCGTAACACAATACCGCGTGATTGCAATGCTAAAGAAACAGCACAAGGATCACCATTACACTCTTCAATTCCATCGGTAATTAGAATTATAATATTACGACAGTTTGAGCAGGCTGGAAAATCATTTCCACATTGTTCTAAAGTATAGGCTATTGGGGTGGTTCCCCTAGGTGATGCCGATTTTATTTTGTTTTTGATTGCTCCAATATTACCTGTGCCAAAAGGAACTTCCAATTTAGTATCTTCACAATTGGGTTTAGGGTTTACAGAGTATTGATGCCCATACATGCGCAAGGCAACTTCAACATGGGGTATTTTTGAAAGACTGTCTATAGTTTGTGTAAGAATACTTTTACTCACCTCCATTTTATTGGCAGTTTCCCACTTTCCTATCATACTTAATGAACAGTCAAATACAAACAATATTCTTACTGTTGGTATATCTTTACTTTTTTGAGCTTTTACAGGTAAAAACAGACCTGAAAAAAACATTAAAACTACAATGCCCACAATAATTCTTTTTAGTTTCATAATACGTAATTATTAAATATGCTCTAAACTAAAAGAACCACATCAACTTATCAGGGGAGTGTTCTTTTAATTTTAAACAATTAAACGTTTATATTGTGTTTCGTGCTTCAAAGCGCTACGGAAATAGCTGTGTGAGGTTGCTGCTTTAACTTTTTTTATAAAGCCATTTATGAGGATGGAAATTTCGAATGAGTGTTAAATTTGGGTGTTATTTTATCACTGAGCCATTGTTAAAATCCTTTTCGGGAACAATAAAGCAAAGTTCTCCATGGCTATTTTCGGCCATTAAAATCATACCCTGACTTTCAATTCCTTTAATTTTTCGGGGTGCCAGATTAACTAATATACCTACTTTCTGACCAATAATATTTTGGGGTTCATAAAACTGTGCAATCCCCGAAACTACCGTTCTAACATCAACACCGGTATCTATTTTCAATTTTAATAATTTTTCGGTTTTAGGAACTTTTTCGGCTTCTATGATTGTACCGGTTCTTATATCCATTTTGCAGAAATCATCAAAAGTAGTTTCTGATTTTTGAGCAACTACGGGCTTCATATCAGGTAAGATTTGGTTATTGGTTTTTGAGCTTTTTAGTTTTTCTATTTGTTTTGCAATCTGTTCATCTTCAATTTTACCGAAAAGCAAAGAAGGTTGTTCAATTAAATGACCATGGTCTAATAAGTGTTGATGAAGCATAGTCCAATCTTTTTGTGACATATTGAGCATGGCATATATTTTTTTTGAACTAAAAGGCAAAAAAGGTTCGCTGGCCACTGCAAGACCGGCTGTAATTTGCAACGAAACGTATAAAATTGTAGCTACTCTGTCATTATCTTTTCCAAATATTTTCCATGGCTCTGTTTCAGCAAGGTATTTATTTCCACTACGTGCTAAATTCATAAGCTCATTTAAAGCCTCTCTAAAACGAAATTTCTCAATACTTTCAGCAATTTTTATCGGAGTTTCTGTTAGTTCCTTCAAAGCAAGTTTATCAATATCGTGTAGTTCACCAGGTGCAGGTACTTTGCCTTCAAAGTATTTATGCGTAAGTACTAAAGTACGGTTAATAAAATTACCTAAGATAGCAAGTAGCTCATTGTTGTTCTTAGATTGAAAGTCGCTCCAAGTAAAATCATTGTCTTTAGTTTCGGGTAAATTACTGCATAACGTGTATCGTAAAACATCTTGCATTTCTTTAAAGTCTTGCAAATACTCATGCAGCCACACGGCCCAATTACGTGAAGTAGAAATTTTATCTCCTTCTAAATTAAGAAACTCATTAGCCGGAACATTATCGGGTAAAATATATTGACCATGTTCCATCAGCATAGCCGGAAAAATAATACAATGAAACACAATATTATCTTTTCCAATAAAATGAATAAGGCGGGTATCCTCTTTTTGCCACCAGTCTTTCCACGAGTCGGGCTTTCCTGTATTTTGGGTGTACTCTTTGGTTGCCGAAATATAGCCTATAGGAGCATCAAACCAAACATAAAGCACTTTTCCTTCTGCTCCTTTAACAGGTACCTGCACACCCCAATCCAAATCACGAGTCATGGCACGTGGTTGTAACCCATCGCCAGTCATGAGCCAACTTTTACACTGGCCGTAAACATTACTCTTCCAGTTTTTATGCTGTTCAATATAATCTAAAATTTTAGGTGATAATTTATCTAAAGGTAAAAACCAGTTTTTTGTTTCTTTTAAAATAGGTGTACTTCCTGAAAGTACCGAATGTGGATTTTTTAAATCGGTGGCATTAAGTGAACTGCCACATCGTTCGCACTGGTCGCCATAAGCTTGGTCGTTATCACAAATTGGGCATGTCCCAACAATATAACGGTCGGCCAAAAATTGTCCGGCTGTTTCATCATAGTACTGCATTGTTGTTTCTTCAGAAAATACCCCTTTGTCGTACAATGTTTTAAAGAAATCAGAGGCCGTTTTGTAATGTGTTGGGCTAGAGGTTCGAGAATAAATATCAAAACTAATTCCAAATTCAGTAAAAGCCTCTTGCATTAATTTATGGTACTTGTCAACCACTTGTTGTGGTGTAATTCCTTCTTTTTTGGCTTTTATTGTAATGGGAACACCATGTTCATCGCTACCACTAATGAAAAGGACATCGCTTTTATTTAGTCTCAAAAATCGGACATAAATATCGGCCGGTAAGTAACATCCGGCTAAATGTCCTATATGTACTGGGCCGTTGGCGTATGGCAGCGCAGCGGTTACGGTTGTTCTGGTATATTTTGAATGCCCCATGGTATTTCTTATTAATAGACACCTGTTAACTTTTACTGTATTATAAGTGTCGGTTTTTTTTAAAAGTTTTTAATTTAGCACGCAAATATAACAGATAATGCTTTTACCTCCTTTCCTAAAAAAAGGTGATTTAATTGGAATAGCTGCTACTGCTCGAAAAATTTCAGCTGATGAAATGCAATTGGCTATAAAAAATATCGAGTTTCAAGGGTTTCGTGTTCTTTTAAGTAATAATCTTTATGCGCAGGATAATCAATTTGCCGGAAATGATAAACAAAGACTTAGCGATATTCAGCAACTTATAGATCATAAAGAGGTTAAGGCTATTTTAATAGCTCGCGGAGGCTACGGTAATATGCGTATTGTAGATAACATTAACTGGACAAATATGAAAAAGTACCCTAAATGGATTGTGGGGTATAGTGATGTTACTGTTTTGCACAGTGCCTTGTTGACTCAAAATATAGCCTCTTTGCATGCTACAATGCCTTTGAATTTTGCAGTTGACAAAACAGCAACTCAATCGCTTTTTAATGTTTTAATAGGTAAACCAACACTTTTTTCATACAGCTACGAACAATCAGAAAATAAAAAACTTTTTAAAACAGGCAAAGGTTTTGCTCCTGTAATAGGGGGTAACTTATCGCTACTTTATGCACTCCAAGGGAGCAAAACTGATATTAATACCAAAGGAAAAATTTTGTTTATAGAAGATTTGGATGAGTATTTATATCATATTGATAGAATGATACTGAGTTTGAAACGTGCCGGAAAATTTGATCATCTTGCCGGTTTAATTGTGGGTGGTATGAGTGATATGAAAGATAATGTTATTCCCTTTGGGCAAAACGCACAAGAAATTATTTCTTTTCACTTAAAAGAAAAAAAATACCCGATTTGCTTTGATTTTCCTGCTGGCCATATTACCCAAAACAAGGCATTGCCCTTAGGTGTTAAAGCGGCATTTAAAGTAACAGAAAACACAGTTCATTTAGAGTATTAAAATGGCCAAACACAATGAACTCGGTAAAAGAGGTGAAGAACTGGCTTTGAATTTTTTAAAAGAAAAGCAATATTCTATTTTAGAAACGAACTGGCGTTGGGAAAAGGCCGAGGTAGATATTATTGCTTCATTTAATCAATGTATTATTTTTATTGAAGTTAAAACACGAACATGGGGTAGCATAATAAAACCAGAAGAAGCTGTAAGTGTAAGAAAGCAACAACTCTTTGCTGAGGCTGCTGAGGCATACTGCGAATTAAATGCTATTGAGCAAGAAATTAAGTTTGAAATTGTTGCCATTCTATACGCTGAACATACTTTTCAAATAAAACATATTGAGAATGCCTTTTAGTGATTTAGTTTGTTTTTACACCGGAACCAATTTCATGAGTTGAAACTTGATGCAGTATTTTTTTGATTATTGTACAATAGGCCTCAACCCCCTGATGTAGATTTTTTAGCGGAATATACTCATTGATACCGTGCACACTATCTACCATTTCGTTATTTAATAAAATAGGCAAAATACCGTAGGCAGGAATGCCGTATGCTCTAAAAAAGCTGTTGTCGGTAGTGGCTGGAAACAATACCGGTATAACGCTGCACTCTTTATACTGCTCTTGAAGGGCTGTTTGAAGGGCTTTAAATAATAAAGGGTTTTGTGTTGTTGGATTTTCGGGTGATTGGTCCTCAATACTTATTTTAATTTTAGGGTTTCGGATTTTTATTTTCAAACGCCTAATAAAACGATCTGTTTTTACGCCCGGTAATAAACGACAATCATAATAAACACTGGCCTTATTGGGAATTACATTGGGAGGCAGTTCAGAGTTTTCAAAACGTGTAAATTGGTAGGTATTGGTTACCAACGACAGCAAAAAAGGATTACGTTGCAAAATACTCCTTCTAAAAGGGCGGATAGGATAAGAGTTTATATGACTAAGCACCCAGCCTTTAATACCTCCATTTAGTTTCCCTAAATCCTGAAACATTTTTTTTGTTGTCTTATCAAAAATTATTATTGGGGGTTCATCCTCAATGCGCGAAACAGCACGCATCAAAATTTTATTAGCAGTTTCACTACTGGGTACCGATGAGTGTGCTCGAACCTTGTGGTTGATACTAAGCTTAATCCATAAACTTCTTTTTTCACTTTGTGAAACAAAAAAAACCTGCTTCCCCGGTTTTGATGGTAAAATTTCTGAAAAGCCTCCACCTCCTTCTCCTAAAACTATCAAAGGATTTAAAGAATCTAAATAATTTTTAGTGATAAAATCGCCTCCATTTTTACCTCCAGCTTCTTCATCGCCAACAAATAAAACAGTCAGATTCCAGTCTTTATAATTTTTCTTGAAGTCATCAGCCATAAGTTTTACTGCCATTAATTGCATGGCTGCGATCCCTTTCATATCCAGTGCCCCTCGGCCCCACAAGGTATCTTCCTCAACAAGCCCGCTAAAAGGAGGTTTTCGCCATTCTATACTATCTGTAGCATTTACCACATCAATATGTGATAATAAAATAATATTGGGCTTTTTTTGATTCAAAGGAAAAACAGATACAGCTAAATTGACGTTATCTATTGAAGCGTCCCATTGCTGAACTTGAAGTTGCATATCTAAAGCCTTCTGTTTTAAATATTCCATAGCTGCTTTTTCTTTTCCCGAAAAAGAACGATATCGAATTAGTGAAGCGGCAATGTTGTTGGTTTCCTGAGGCCATTCTTTATCTGAAAATTGATTGTTTTGTGCTCTGGTGTACAAGTTTGTACCAATTAACCAAACAATTAATAATAAACACTTCTTAAAATCAAAAAAAAACATATAAGATATAGAACAATTTTTATAGGAGAAGTATAAACTTCAATCCTAAATTAAACTTTGCAAAAGTTTATAATGAAACACGCTCAAATATACACATTATACAATAATTAGTTAAAATCAAACTACACAATAAATGTTATAAACTTAAACATATGGAGTTACTAACATTTTACTTTTGATATTTCTATTTGTATAATCATAATACACCATATTATCTTTGATTTAAAAATGTAATAAAAAATTATGGAAATTCCTAAAGGCAAACTTATTTCGGTGGGGGGCAATGAAGATAAAGGGACAGATATTGAGAAGAACTTTACTCAAAAAAACTATCTCGATTTCTTTGAATCCGGTATCTTAAAAAGGATATTAAAAGAGCTTGAAAACGATAAAGAATCCCGAATAGAGGTTATCACATCGGCCAGTATGATACCCGAAGAGGTTGGTGAAAACTATACCGAAGCCTTTGCTAAACTGGGAGCTACCAATGTTGGCTTAATGCATATAAAAAAACGAGAAGATTGTTTAAATCAAGATTATATTGAACGTATAAGAAAATGCGATGGAGTAATGTTTACAGGAGGTAATCAATTACGCTTGAGTATGATTTTTGGCGGAACGGAGATACTAAGCATTTTGCATGAGCGTTATAAAAATGAAAATTTTGTAATAGCCGGTACAAGTGCCGGGGCAATGGCTATGAGTAATACCATGATTTATCAAGGAAGCAGCACTGAATCATTACTCAAGGGTGAAGTTAAAATTACTACAGGTTTAGGTTTTTTACAGAACGTAATTATTGATTCACATTTTGTTAAGCGCGGGCGTTTTGGCCGTTTGGCTCAGGCTGTTGCCGGAAATCCGGGCTGCATTGGTATAGGTTTGGGTGAAGATACAGGGGTTTTAGTAACCAATGGTAATGACCTGGAGGCTATAGGTTCGGGTTTAATTATTATTTTTGATGGTCATCAAATAAAACATACAAATATTGCTGATATAGAAGAGGGAACTCCCCTTTCTATCGAAAATATGATTGTACATATCATGGCAAAAGGAAATCATTATCAAGTTCGCCAACGTAAATTTTTTTCAGAATTTAAAAAGGCACATGTCTAACCAAAAACATACCATACTTTTATTTGACGGAATTTGCAACCTATGTAACAGCGTTGTTATCTTTATAATAAAAAGAGACAAAAGAAAACAAATCAGGTACGCCCCTTTACAATCAGACATTGGAAAAGCATTGTTAGTTAAATACCAATTGAAGACTAATTTTGATAACTCTTTGGTTTTTATTGATAACAATAAAGTATATTTAAAAAGTTCAGGTGCATTGCGTTTAAGTATATATTTAAAAGGACTTTGGCCTTTGTTTTATCCATTAATTTTTCTTCCGCGTTTCATTAGAGATAAAGGGTATGATATAATAGCACGAAATCGTTACCGATGGTTTGGGAAAAGAGAAAAATGTATGGTACCTTCTGCTCAAATGAAGGTGTTTTTTTTGACGTATGAGTATGAAATTTAAAACCCTCATTATTGTACTGGTCGTTTCGTTGAAAGGACTACAAGCACAAACAGAAAGTGCTGCTTATTGGGTTTATTTTAAAGATAAAAATGGAGTAAAATTTAATCCTTATTCTTATTTTCATAAAAATGCTATTGAAAGAAGAGTAAACGCTGGAATTGACTTAGATGATATTTCTGATTATCCTTTAAATCAACATTTTGTTAACGAAGTTAAACAATATGGCGATTCGGTAACTATTGAAAGCCGTTGGTTTAATGCCATAAAAATATGGGGTGTTTCGCATGCACAGCTTAATATAATTGCAAGCTTACCTTATGTTCTAAAAATTGAAGAAAGTACAAAAACCTTTTTAAACACGGCTAAGGTTAATGACAATCAGGAAAATACAGCACTAAATTCAAATAAAATTTTAGCTCATAAACAATTGGAAAACCTCGGCCTGAGTACTTTTAAGCAAGTTGGTTTAGATGGTAAAGGAGTAAGAGTTGCTGTTTTTGATGCCGGATTCCCGAATTTAGATAAACATGATGCTTTTGCAGAAATAAGAGCTGAAAAACGTATTGTGGGGACATTTAATTTTCTTAAAAATAGCTCTAATGTATATCAGGGAGGCGTACATGGAACAATGACTACCGGATGTATTGCGGGCAAAACAAAAGAAATGCAAATAGGTTTGGCCGTTGGCTGCGAGTTGTTATTGGCAATTACTGAATACAATCAAAGAGAACCTTATAGAGAAGAGGAATTTTGGTTAGCCGCAGCCGAGTGGGCTGATAAAAATGGAGCTGACATTATTAGTAGTTCATTGGGTTATACTTTTGAACGATATTTTTACAAAGATATGGATGGAAAAACAAGCCTTGTGTCTAAAGCTGCACGAATGGCAGTAAGAAAAGGTATGTTGGTAGTAAATAGTGCCGGAAACGAATACGCAAATCCCTGGCTTTTTATAATTACACCGGCTGATGTAGATAGTGTTTTAACCGTTGGAGGCATTGACCCGGGTACAGGTTATCATATCTCATTTAGCAGCATTGGCCCTAACAGCAAAAATGTAATGAAACCTAATGTTTGCGCATTTGGCCATGTAACAACCTCCGGAAAAAGAGGACTTATACAAGTTGACGGTACTTCATTTTCATGTCCTTTAGTTTCTGGATTTGCAGCTTGTGCACTACAGGCTTTTCCTGAGTTTAAAGGAAAACCCATGGAACTTTACGACCTCATTCAACGAAGCTCATCATTATTTCCATATTTTGATTATATGCACGGTTTTGGAGTACCTCAAGCCGGAAAATTATTGAAAACAGTAAAAGAGAAACCTCCTACATTTGACTTTGTTTTTGAAGACAATGCTCTATCTGTTAAACTGAAAGAAACTGCTGCAAGAGATTCGTTGTTAAATGCTCCTAAACCTTTATATTATCATATCGAAAATGAAAATGGAGTTATTTTAGATTACTATTTAATTACAGCTGATTTGCCCGATGTACTTAGGTTGGAATATCGGCTTTACAAGCGGGGACAAAAGGTGATGATTCATTATGACGGATACACAGCTTCCTATACTTTTTAAAAAAAATCAATCATGTCAAAAAAAATTATTTCGTTTATAGCAGCACTTGTTGGAGTATGCCTATGTTATGAACAGCTTCTGGCGCAAAAACAAATAATACACCACAATTTACGACAAGATACATTAAAAATAAATACCGGACCTAATGCTAAAAAATTTGGCTATTTCACTTTCTTTTTTGGTGGTATTATTCCAGATTCTAAAATAATAGAACCTGCAAACAGCCATGAAATAGGTATTTCAAGAATTTCAAAACGTAAGCTAAATAAAAACTTTTCATTAGGCTATGATTGGGGCTTTTCATATAGAAATTACCGGATTCATGACACAACCTATTATCCTTTTCCTCCAATGGCCAAGCTCGAAAAGGAACGTATTTATGTGAGAAACCTTCACTTAAAACCATGGGTTCGAATAACCTTAGGCAGCCGGGGTAATACATTGGGGAAATATATAGATTTGGGTGCTTATGGCGAATGGAGTTTTTTACGAACACATTATTACAAGTTTAGTGTTCCTAAAGGAACGCCACATGGGGTGGAAGGGGAGTATTTGCTACGCAAACAAAAATGGTTTTTACCTCTTAATTATGGAGTAATGGCACGAATTGGAATAAAAAAATGGAGTATTTACGGCACGTATCGTATTAGTAATATGTTTTCATCAAATATTTTTTTTAAGGAATTGCCTCGAACTACCGTTGGTATTACTTATGCAATATATTAAACTGAATCTTGAAAAATTCGTATATTAATGGATTTCGCTCATTTTTAAAATTCGAAAAATCTCTTTCGGAAAATTCTATTGATGCTTACTTGCGCGATGTAGATAAACTGATGCAGTTTTCTGAAATGCAGCCTAATTATAAATTTCCTTTAGATATTAAGTATGAACATTTAAAACACTTTATTAAATGGATAAACGAAATTGGCCTTTCTTCTCAGTCGCAGGCTCGTATTATTAGTGGACTTAAAGGTTTTTATAAATATTTACTGTTAGAAAACCTTATTGAAGTTGACCCTACTGAACTTTTAGAAACTCCAAAATTAGGGAGAAAACTTCCTGAAACTCTTTCTGTTGAGGATATTAATGCCCTAATTGCAGCTATTGATTTGTCGTTGCCTGAAGGTATTCGTAATAAAGCAATTTTAGAAACCTTGTACAGTTCGGGTTTACGCGTTAGCGAGCTGGTAAATCTTCAAATATCTAATCTACATTTTAATATTGGTTTTATAAAAGTAATCGGAAAAGGGAGTAAAGAACGACTTATTCCAATTGGATCTTCGGCTATAAAAGCAATAAAAATTTATCAAGAAAATATACGATTAAATTTACCACAAAAAAAAGAATATGAAGATATTTTATTCTTGAATAGACATGGAACAAAACTTACACGAAATATGGTATTTATTATAATTAAAGCATTAGCTCAAAAAATAGGATTACATAAAAAAATAAGTCCACATACTTTTCGTCATAGTTTTGCAACACACTTGGTTGAAGGTGGGGCCGACTTAAGGGCCGTACAAGAAATGCTGGGGCATGAAAGCATTACAACAACCGAAATATACACCCATTTAGACCGAGAGTATTTGCGCGATACGATTATTCAGTTTCATCCTCGTTCTCAAAAAAATTAATGCATTGGAAATAATCATTGAAAAAAAATTTCATTTAACAGGTCATTATGCATCTGTGTATGCTTTGACAGAAGGTCGCGAAGAAAATACAATTTACAGCGGCAGTAGTGATAAAACAATAGCTCAATGGGACATTTCAGAAGGGAAACCTCTGGAGGCTTTGGCAAAAATGACGAATGCTATTTATAAATTAGTGTATCTTAAAGAGATGAATAAACTCTTTGTTGGCTCTGGCATTGGACATATACATGTTTTAGATTTAGAGCAAAATAAAGAAATAAAAAACTTAATAGTACATCCTAAAGCAGTTGTGTTCGAAATACTTTATCACCCAAAGTATGCGTGTATTATTTCAGCCGGAGCTGATGGGTACATAAAAGCATTCAATATTAATAATTTTGAACTTTTCTCGCAGATTCAAATTACAGATAAAAAAATACGAAGTCTTGCCATTGCGCCAGATGGAAACTACGTTGTTGCCACTTGCGGTGATGGATATATTAAAGTGCTAAGTCTCCCCAAATTACAAGTTATTCATCAGTTTTTTGGACATAATTTATCGGCTAATAAAGTTGTATTTCATCCTACTAAACCCTTGCTGCTAACTGGAGGGCGTGATGCATACTTGAATATTACAGAGTGGCCTTCGGCTAAAGTTTTAGATCGCATTCCGGCACACAACTATGCCTTATATGATATTGTGTTTAACCCCGAAAATACTTTATTTGCCACAGCCTCGCGCGATAAAACAATAAAAATATGGAATGCTGAAAATATGCAACTTTTGTATCGAATAGATAAGGAAAAAAATAAAGGACATATTAATTCAGTAAATAAGTTACTATGGACGAACTCAGCCAATACATTAGTTTCTACAGGTGACGACCGCAGTATTATAGGCTGGCAAATACATTACAGTAAAACAAATTATGAAGCCATATAGTAACTTCGAAAAATATATTGACGATAGGCGCTTTATTACTTTTTTGGAGGCTATGATGCCTGAAAGTAAACTCCTTAAAATTGACCAAGTAATTCCTTATAGAACTAAGCATATTACAGTTGTTGCCGAAAATGTTTTAAATTCAAACAATGCCAACGCTATCATTCGTACTTGCGAGGCTATTGGTTTGCAGGAGGTTAGTCTGGTGTATGGAGATGTAAAATTCATTCCTCAAAAAAGTGTTTCAAAGGGCGCTCACAAGTGGATCGATCTTTTATATTATGATAGTACTTTTGAAAATAATACCCAAAATTGTATTCACAAGCTTAAAGAAAATGGATTCCAAATTGTAGTCACTTCGCCTAATGCAACTGATTCTATACACGATATTGATCTAAAAAGTCCGGTAGCACTCTGTTTTGGTCAAGAAAGTAAAGGTATTAGTGCATCTTTTTCGAGCGAGGCTGATAAGGCTATCGCCCTGCCTCAATTTGGATTTACACAAAGCTACAATGTGGCGGTAGCAGCCGGTATGATTTTATTGCCTCTGGCTGAAAAGTTAAGACAATCTGAGCTTCCTTGGCAACTTTCATCACAAGAGCAGGATGCCCTTCGAAGAACATGGATTTTAAATCATTTTCCAAATCTAAAATACCTTTATCAAATTTATTTGCAAAACCATTTTTAAACATAGCTTAGATGCTAAATTCATTTATGAAATTATTCAAAAAAAAATTAAAAATTTCAGTTGTCCTAGTTCTCTTATTTTGCAATACTAAGGAGCTGTGGGCTACATCCAAATATATACCTCGATTTTACTTTGCCTGGGGATATAATAAAGAATGGTACACGAAGAGTGATATTCATATTAAACAAGCTTCTTTGAGCAATAATTTTGCTTTTGTAAAAGTAAAAGGAGTTGATAAACCAGGGTGGAACACGGGTATATTAAATAAAGAATTAACCATTCCACAGTACAATTACCGCTTGGGGTATAAAATAAATTCTAAATGGTGGGTCGAAATCAATTTTGATCATACCAAATATCAAGTGCAGCATCAAACCCTGCACATGAAAGGAATATATTTGGGTAGAGAAATTGATTCTACCTTTGAACGAACACCAAAAAACCTGCAATACCAGCTAAACAATGGAGCCAATTTTTTTCTTTTTAATGCGGTACGAAAGGTGCAATTATTAGGAACTGACAGCTCACAAACAGCTCTTAATCTATTACTCAAAGGAGGTATTGGATTTGTTTATCCACATGTTGAAAATAATATTTTAGGATATAAAAATACTCCTCATTTTCAGTTTGGTGGGTTTGATGCGGGATTAGAAACTGCTCTTCAATTCGTTTTATTTAAACATTTTTTTTTAGAATATAGTCAAAAAGTAGTGTACGCCAGGTATAGCAACCTAAAAATATATGAGGGTACTGCCCGGCAAAACTTTGCTTGTTACGAAATGACACTTTCAGCCGGATTACAATTTTAGTTTACACATTAATTGTTGACATGCTTTAATTGTTTTGTGACGGATTTTTAAATGAATCAGATTGTTCAATAGCGTCCATAATTACAGATAAAAGCTCATCAGAATCTTGGTTGTAATCAATTGATAATGGAGCCTTAAATTTTACCTCTAACGTAACACCTTTCTTTTTTAAAAATAGTCCTTTTTTATCAAAGGCTCGCCTAAAGCCATTTACAGTAACCGGAACCACTAACGGTTTAAATTTTTTTATGATATGGGAAGTGCCTCTACGTCCGGGTGCAAACGCTTTTGTTGTACCTTGCGGGAAAGTGATTACCCAACCGTTTTCTAAAGCTTGCCCAATTTGGCTAATATCACTCATATCTACCTGACGGTTAATATCCTGTCCGTTGTTGCGCCAGGTTCTTTTAATGGAAACAGAACCGGCATAAGCAAATATTTTAGGTAATAAACCGCTTTTCATTGTTTCTTCAGCAGCAATAAAATAAGTGTCAACCTTAGGGTTTAAAAGGTAAATGGGATTTTTTATTCCTTTCTTAAAGTTCCATTTATGACTGCAAAAAATATGAATTATAGCCATTACATCTGCAAAATATGTTTGGTGGTTGCTCACAAACAAAACATTATTTTTGGGTAGATTTTTTAGATGCTCCATTCCCGATACTTTAGTTTTGTTTATCCAGCTTAATCTAGGAAAACTGGCTATTCCTATAAGCGAAATCAACAATTTCTTTAAAGGAATAATATTCCCGAAAACGTCACGTTTTAACAACCCAATTTTCTTTTTCCCTTTATGTGATGATGATGTGTTTATAACTATATGTTTTGAAAATTAATATTGCGAATTTATGTTTTTTCTAAAAATCAAGTAGTTTTCTTAAACTATTCTTTAAGTTGATAATTACCTTTTGGGTTAAACTTATATGTAACAGGAGTTTGGTGTTGCTCAAAGAAGTTGTAGCTTTTATAAAGTACACTCCAAAGGGCTAAATTCTGTTTACTTTTTTTGTATTCGCTTAGCAAGCGAATATAATTTGTTTCTGATAATCTGCAAGGATAGATTTCAACTTCAATTCTATTTTGTAAAGATTCTTTTGCCCAAATACATGCTACATACAATTCTTTTATATAAGTGTCGGTAAGTGGTACGCAGCCAATTGTAACACATGAACCATGTATAAAAATATCGCCTCCGGTTGGGTATAATCCCGAACGTATTTTATCAGCCTTATTTGGATAACTTATCCCTAATCATAAAAAATAGGAACTATTGGGATTAAATCTATTAATAAAATATAAGCCTTCCGGAACTTGTCTGTCGCCAGCTATTACTTTAGGGCCAAGCGTACCACTTTGGGCACATATTTTAAAGGTTTTGATAAGAACATAGCTTTTATCTTCTTTGTTTTTTGCCCATAACTCCAAGTCATTTTCTTCCTTAAAAATACGTATAAAAATGTTAGCCGACTTTAGCGATACATTCTTATCGGCATAAAGTTTACTTAAAATACTTTCCTTTTCCATAATAGCTTCTCTTACCCTTGGGTACTTAAGCTGTTCAGCTCTAAAACCCTTTTCTGCGGGGTAAAAAATTCCGTTGAGAACCAAGAGTACAGCAAAGGCAAAATGAAAGAAAATCATAAACTATTACTTTTAATATGAAATTAAATCAAAAATACGAGGTAAAAGTTTAACTCTTTATAAAAAAAGTTTCTAGTTTAATTAATCCTGCTTTACGTTTGCACTTCATTTATAGTGCTGCTATTGGTTTACAATAGTAGGACATTTTCGATAATAATTTTTCTGCAATTTTTGGAGTTTGATTTTAGTTTTTGAATGATGAATATTGTTTAGCGCGAAGTTGCTGATGTTCCTAGAAGGTCTTTCCTTGTTGTAAATAACATACTACATAGAATATATTGATAATTAATTAACAATTAATTTAAACGCAACTTATTACCATTCATAGTATTAACAAGTAAGTGGGTTTTTAGACCGTTTATGTACAGCTACTTGCGATGTGGCAATAATTTAGCACCAATGTTGAATAGAATTAATACCGTTCAATTTTGTACTTCTGCTCAACAGGAGCATTTCATACGCCATATAGCCAAACTGCTTTTTAGCGGTTCGGGCTTACTGTTTTTGAAGAACAAACTCAACCCTTCTGTTATTGGCTTTTCCCTCAGCCGTATTATTGTTGTCCACAGGTTTTGCTTCGCCTTCACCATCTGTTACTAATCTCGACCCTTCAATGTCAAAGTTTTTTATCAAAAACAATTTAACTGCTTCGGCTCGTTTCTTTGATAATGTGAGATTGTCCGTATCATTACCATCACTATCAGTATGGCCAATAATTTTTATAGTTCCTTGTACAGATTTTATGGCACTTGCAGCTTGTTTTAACGCAGGCCAGGATTCCGGCTTGATTATAGCTGAATTTACATTAAAGTAAATAGCATTAGTAACAAATTTATTTTCGTTATCTATTTTTATCGTTTTTGAATCAAGCTCAGCAACTTTAAAATTTGTAAAATACAATCCATCTCCCCACATATTGGTTGCCATTATCAAAGTGTAAGGTGTTTTTGCAGGCAAGCCGTTAGGCAAATCAAGAAATTTTTTATCATCAATATAAACTTTAATATGTGTAGCATTTCTCGAAATGGAAATTCTATGAATCTTTCCCAATTTCCATCCATTCCTTATGTCTTTCCGGTCTAAAAGTCTTTCACCATCAGAGTTTTCTTTGGTAGCCAAGCAATAGAGATGCTCTTGAGATGGATGTATATCAATTTGTACCTGAGGATTTTCATCAAAAGCCGTACTGTATTCGTCTTTAACAACTTTGTTGCCAACTATAGATACTATCAAACCACTTTCCATTTCACTCATTTTCTCGGAGTCAGCCCACATATCAAATTCAATAGTAAATTGTTCTGGTAGCGTTTTTAAATTCATAGGGTAAAAAATCCCTCGTCTTGGTGTTTTCAGCCAATTATAGTTTTCGTTAGCAATTTTCTTTATGCCAGGTTTTTCTACTTCATCGGACTGGTCATATTCAATAACCTTCCACTTATGTAGCCCTGAAGAGAAGTCGTCATAGAAAATAGTTTTAGTGCCTGCAATAAAATCAAAATTGCTGTAGGCTTTGTTTTCAGCACTATTTATGTCATCCTCTTGGGCATAAGCAATCTGGCCAATTGAAACCATGCAAATTATTAGTAATGATAATTTTATTTTTTTCATTCTTATTTTCTGTTTTATAATGATAGCCTTTTTTTATTTCGTAATAGCCTGACCGCCAACGTCTGTCTAATAATTTAAAATTCTCATTTATTGTTTGCAAAACTAAGCAAATAAAATCACTTTTAAGCGCTTAAAATGAGGCTTATTTTAGAGGAAGTGTAACCCCATATATACCCAATAAACACGATGCTGTGCTTTGTGTTTTATAATAGATAATGCTTTGCTCGGCTATAATAGTGCAGCTAATTTAATGCGGTGAAATCTGGCAAGTAAGACTTGCTCAATTAAAGGAAAACGAAGTATGGATTCACTTTAACGGAAATATTTGCTGGAAAGTGAGAAGCTGGTTAAAATGTTGCCACTGTTAGTGGTTTACCTTTTTTAGTAAGTACTATTTCCACTTATTACGTTCGAAAATTTGCCTTTAAACTTAAGGAAAAAAGATTCAAAATATTTGTATGAGAGTCCTGCCAAGAGTATTGTAAAAGCAAAAGATAGTGGATAAATAAACCAATTTGTCAGATAGTTAATATAACTACAAATAAATAATGCTAATATAATTCCTATTGGATGATACATGTACAAGCCGTATGAGATGTTTCCCAAATAATTAAAATATTTGTTTTCAAGTGATATTTTGATTTCATTGTTTGTTGCAAAATTTAAGATGATAATTCCAAAAATTACAGAATAGAACTCATAATGAAAATAAGGTATATAAACCCCTTTCACCATTAGTAACAGTGCAAAAACAATAGTGAAATAAAAAAGAAGCTTATTTTTAAGTAGTTTTAATAAACTACTTTGTTGAAATTGTAAGATTGCAAAAATTCCTCCAATGGCCATACAATCTATATTAAATGTATACCAAAATGTTTTAATTAATTTTTTATAAGGAATAATTTCAAAATACTGTGTTTTCATAAAAAAGAGAAAACCCAAGTAAAATATTATTATAAAAAACATCAATCCTAGTCTGTATTTTTTAACCCACTTTATCAAAACTGGCCAAACCAAATAAAATTGCTCTTCTGTACCAATCGACCAAGTGTGAGAAGCGTATGGAACTATACCTAACAGTGATAAAGCAAGATTGGGGAAGAATATTGCATATAAAAACAATTTTAAGAGCAAGTTCGAGTAAATAACATCCTTCCCGAAATTAGGCAATATAAATAAGTCAATATTGGGTAAAACAAAAAAGGCTAAAAGGATAATTAAAAAATAAAGTGGCCAAATTCGCAATATCCTACGAACATAAAACCTACCTATGCTAATATTCTTAAAAGATTGCTCTTCTGCTAAAAGTAAATAAGTAATTAAAAATCCACTCAAAACAAAAAACAGAACCACACCAAGTTTGCCAATAATACCAATAAATGGAACTGAACCCCAATAATTTTCATATTTATATATTGACTTAAATTGTTCAATATGATGAATGATTACTAAAAAAGCAGCTATAAATCTAAGTCCGTTTAGATTTGGAAAATAAATTTTCTGTTTGCTCATTTTTGTTTAATGCTCGTCATTTAAGCTTTTGAGTAACGAAAACTTATCTACCATAAAATCAATTAAGCTTAAATGGGGCTATTAGCTCAAACCCAGGAATTTGAACATCAAACAATACTTCGTTCTCTAACTGTTTCATTTGATACGAACCTTGCATAAAGCCAATGTCTGATTTTAGCATACAAAATGATTGATATGAATAGGTTTGGCCGGGCATTATAACGGGTTGTTGCCCAACTACTCCTTCACCATTAACATTAATTAATTCGCCTATGGAGTCAAAAATAATCCATTGCCTGTGAAGCAACTGACAGGTTTTTTTTGTGTGATTATGAATGGTAATAGTGTAAGCGAAAAAATATTTATCATTTTTCACATCTGAATTAGATGGACTAAACTCAGGAGCAGCCTGAATTAAAATTCCTTTTGTACTTTTTGATTTGGTTGACATGACGATGATATTTTCACAATACTATTAAAATTCTTTTACAAAATCTAAAAATTAACTATAAAAAGTCGTCACTGTTTTCTTCCTTCTGTTTCTTTTTCTTTTCTTTTTCTTCTCTTTTTGGTGTTGATTTCGGGCTGTCTGAAAATTTCTTATCAGAAGCTTTTTTGTCTGTTTTCACTTTATCTATAGGTGGGTCAGACTCTTCCCACTCAACTTCAAAATTAGTTGGCTTCGATTCTTTCTTTGGTGTGTTTTGTTGTATGCTTTTATCATTTTTAAATAAACCAAAATCTTCTTTCAATAATTGCTTTATAGTGTTCTTTTCATTTTTGAATTCACTTTTTACAAAGTTTTTTAACTCTTTTTTATCATATTTAATAACCGGGTTGTCTATATGTCCGGTCATGCTTATAAACAAGGTTGTTTTACCTTCTTCGCTTTCGGCTATTTCATTAAATTCACTATTCTTATTTCGGTTAAGCTTAAATTTTTTACTTAGTAAATCATTTAAAGTAAGCTGAAAATGATAATCAATATTATTGTTAAAATCATGAGTGCCACTACACAATAAGTTTAGAGCAGAAGAGTTTATTTTAAACTGAGGGATATAAATTTTTTTATTTTGTATATTCACATTGTTCTCCAAATCTTTAAATTTTATTTGGCTGAGTTCAGTTATTGAAATAAATTTTGACAGCTTGTTTAATGGTGTAAAATTGTTTAACTGCCCCTCACTAATATTCACTTTTGCATCGGCTATTATACTTTCAGGAATAATATTGTTTAGATTACTCCAACTGCTGCTATAGTCAATTTCGGTATTTAATTTTCCGGCTATATTTTTATGTGTAAGCGTTGTTTGCCCAAAATTATTAAGCTGTTCAAAAAGTTTTGTAATATCAATTTGCTGTAGTTTGGCATGGCATGTTAAATCAAAACCTCCATTGTTTTTAAGTTTTATAAAGCCATGAGTAGAGGCATTACCATCCATAGTTTTAAAATTAAGCGATTCAAATGAAAAAATACGGTCTTTAAAATAAATGGTACTGTTTAATTCCGAGGCATTGAATTTTTCAAAATGGAACTGTCCAATTTTTGCTTTCAATTTCATTTCAATTCTATTTCCATAGGTATTACTATTGATGGAGGGGTTAGAGGTATTATTTTTAGTCTGCTCAGGTAGCCAGTCTTCTAATTCAAAAACAGGAGCATTGAAGTATGCTGTAAGCGATGCTTTTTCGGGCCTTTCGGAAACAAGGGATTGGAAATTCACCAGTTCTCCTTGAAGTTCAACAATTGATTTGCCATGGTTAAACTTCAAAGTTTTAAGCATTATATAATTGTCGTTAGCATATATGTCGGCTTCTATATGTTCGTAGCTTAAACGTTCGTTAACCAATTTAAAGCTTGCATTTTGTAATAGCATAGTTCCTGAAATTTGACCTTCCCGCATTTTTGAAATATCCTTTTCGCTTAGTTGCTCCACGGTGCCTGCTAAATTTAATTTTAAATTGGCATTTCCGGTTAAGATGTTAAACGTGTCGAGCTGGAGCAATTCTTTCACTTCTTCTAACTTAACAACTGCTTCAAGTCCGGCATTAATAAAAGGTTGCGTAAAATCAACTATCGAAAAATGCCCATTTATTGGGCTTTGGTTGAGTAGTGTGCTAAAACTATGAATATAAATGCCTGAGGTTTTAGAGTTGTTTTGACTCCCATTGCTGTAATAGCCTTTTAAATTAAGGTGATGCAATGCAACTGATTTTGATTTTCCTTTTACAGTAGCTTCACGAATGTCAAAATTAGCTTTAATTTGTGGCTGTGATGGAGCTCCTTTTACTGATAAACTAAAGGTAAAAGACCCAGTACTGCTATATTCTAAAAACTTTTGGCTATACTGTTGGGGTAACAAGGATATAAAAGACTGTACATCCAGATTCTTACCTCGGGCTTCAAAACTAATTTCTTTATCTGTGAAGCTTCCGGAAAGTTGTAATCTAAGTTTTTCTAATTCGGCAACAGCATTCGAAAAGCTGTATACATTTTTTTTCTTTATTAACCCAATGTGCAAATGCACATTTTTATTTTTTAAATAGCTCACTTTGTTAGTCTCCAAATGCTGAATCAATATATCAGACTTAGTTATAAATGCAAAATCAGAACCTGATATTTCACCGGTAATAATTGTTTGTGGAATTTTTCCAGAAAATATTAAGTCATGATTAAAATCCTTATAATTTAGGTTAAAGTTGTTAACAGATATTTGCTCAAGTTTAAAAGCAACTTCTTTTTGGGAGCTTGTCGTGTCTTGTTTCCAAATGTGATAATTATCGTTGTTATTTTGGTCTGTATATAAAAACAAATCAGTTCCCTTTATTTGAATTTTTGTAATGGTGTAATTTCTTTTGAAAATATCTAACAAATTAAATTGAAGATTAATTTCATTTGCGGTTAAAAGATTTTCGTGAGCATACTTAGGATACTTACCCTTGTAATAAGATTGTGCTTTTACACCGTAAAAACTTAGGGAAGCTTTTGGGAAATCTTTTATTAATGAAAATTTAATTTCTTTTACTTGTACAGGCACAATAAGCTGCTTGTTTATTTGCCCAATGATGATGCTCTTTACTTGGTCTTCGTATATCCACGAAACAAAAGCTGCAATACTTCCCAATACCACCAAAATAATACTCAGGAAAATAATAATTTTCTTAGTGCCTTTATTTTTCTTACCGGGTGCTTGCTCCATTAAAAAACGTATTGCTATAAAATTAAATTTTCTTGAATAATGCCATATCAATCTTTGAATTTAAGCTCAAAGACGAATCAAGTTATTTTACTTTTGCAGTTTAAAAATGTTACTGTAAAAGAAAACTTAATTGCCATAATAAGTATTAAAAAGATATAATATTTGTTATATCCTTTTCAATCTTCAACTTTCCTTAAACACTTGCTTTCTCACGTAACTTTTCAGCATTCTTAATGGCAACTTCTTGGGCTACTCTTTGGGCAATTTCTTTAAAGATAATGGCTTGTGGGGTGTTTTCTTGCAGTACAGCAGGCCTCCCTGCATCACCGGCTTCACGTATGCTCTGAACAATTGGAATCTCACCCAATAAAGGAACTTGAAGTCTTTCAGCCAAATTTTTAGCTCCATCTTTTCCAAAAATATAATATTTATTTTCAGGCAACTCAGCCGGTGTGAAGTATGACATGTTTTCAATTATTCCTAATACAGGAACATTTATATTGGGCATTTTAAACATACTTACTCCTTTTTGAGCATCAGCAAGTGCAACTGGTTGCGGAGTACTTACCACTATGGCACCTGTAACCGGTATAGCTTGTACTAAGCTCAAATGTATATCACCAGTTCCGGGAGGCAGGTCAACTAACATATAATCCAAGTCGCCCCAGTAAGCATCTGCAAACATTTGATTTAAGGCTTTACTAGCCATAGGGCCACGCCATACTATAGCTTGCGAAGTATCAGCAAAAAATCCTATAGATAATAATTTAACACCATAAGAGCTTACCGGTATAATACAATTTTTTCCATCTTTAGGCTGTACCACCGGTTTTTCATCCACAACATCAAACATAATGGGCATAGAGGGGCCATAAATATCAGCATCAACAAGACCTACTTTTGCTCCATTTAAGGCTAAGGCAACAGCCAGATTGGAGGCTACTGTAGATTTTCCAACACCTCCTTTGCCAGAGGCAACAGCAATTATATTTTTTACACCTGGTAGCAGGGGAGTATTATGGGTACGATGTGAAGTTACCTGAGAGTCCATATTTACATGCACCTCGGCATCTTTATCAACAAAGTGCGTTATTGCAGTTATACAGGCTTTATGAATCATTTCCTTCATAGGGCAAGCCGGAGTTGTTAATACAACAGTAAAGCTTACTTTTTTACCTTCAATTTTAATATCCCTTACCATATTAAGGGTTACAATATCCTTTTTAAAATCAGGATCATCTACGTTTTTTAATGCTTCAAGAACTTGCTCGGTTGTTATCATAAGTTGTTTATAAATAAATAGTAATAGATTTGCTTACATTTTTACAGATTGTTTCTCTAATATTTGCTCTAGAGTGTTAATGAGTAAGGCATGGTAATTAGGTTTGGCCTTTGTGTATATTTCTTTAGCTTTAACAAGCCCTTCAGGAGTTTTTGCCAGTTCCACAAAAAGAGGTTTTACAAACTTTCTGCGACCCGTATGAAGTAAAAAGTATTCCAAAGTTTCATCGGCTTTATGGTAATTTCCGGCTACACATTTTCTGAGCCATTTACAGAGAATTTCGGCATTGCCACTATCAGTAAACTTATACACACTATCCAAATCAACCATTTGTGCAGGTGTAAGTTTAGAAGGTAAACAATCTAAAAAGTGTAGCCATTCATTAGTTGAAACATTCTGCAGCCCCAAATCCATAGCAGGAGTTCCTCTTAAAAACTGTTCTGTTTTAGATTCAATAATGCTAAATTTTTCTGAGTCTATTTTAGGGCAATTAGCAGGTATTCCAGGTTTATATACCCATTCATCAATATTTACTTTGCCTTTTAATCCGTTTTTGTCGTTTAACAAACGTGTTTTTAGGTAATGAATAAATGCTTCAGTAGTCATACTCTGAAAAGCATGCTCATTAAAATAAGTTGTAAGAAATGCATCAAATTTTTCACGTCCCGCTGTTTCTTCAATTAACCGAAGAAACAAATACCCTTTTTCATAGGCTACATCGGTCATGCCATCATCAGGATCACGATTGAGTAAATTTTGCTTTAGTCTTGTGTCATCAGGTGTTTTACTTAATTCGTCAAGGGTTTCTTTTAAGTCTTTAAAGCCTAATACAGCCTGCATATCGGCAAAGTCTTTTCCATTCATTCGCTCTATAATTCTTCTTTCAATATAAACGGTAAAGCCTTCGTTCAACCAAAAGTCATTCCAAGTAGCATTAGTCACTAAATTACCACTCCAGGAGTGAGCCAATTCATGCGCTACTACAGCCGTAAGCGATTTATCTCCAACTACAAGCGTAGGAGTTAGAAAAGTAAGCTTAGGATTTTCCATTCCTCCAAATGGAAAGGAAGGAGGCAGCACAATAACATCAAAACGCCCCCAGCGGTACGGGCCATAAAGTGCTTCGGCTGCTTTTACCATATTGTCCATTTCTGAAAATTCAACAACAGCTTTATGCACCATAGCCGGTTCAGAATATACGCCAGTACGTGTTCCTGTTGATAAAAATTCAATATTACCTACAGCTAATGCCATAAGATAAGCAGGAATTTTTTCTTTCATTTCGAAATGGTAAATACCGGTTTCATTTTTCTTTATGGGGTTTTCGGCACTCATTAAAGCAAGCATATTTTTAGGTACAGAAACATCTGCACTATAGGTAAACCTTACTCCCGGACTATCTTGACATGGAACCCAACTGCGTGCAAGATTAGCTTCAGATTGAGTAAATAAAAAAGGGTAATCTTTACCTGCCGTTTGTGCCGGGCTAAGCCATTGTAAAGCTACACTTTCAGAAGTAGTTTGATAGGTGATGTGTACCGTCTTTACATTTGGGTTAACCGGTATTCCTAATGCTTTTCCTTTGAACAAGATTTCACGACCTAAGAAATAATTTATTTTAGCACTATTGCTGTCTAATGTTACATATTTTATATCAAGCCCACGAGTGTCTAACCATAAAGTATCAGCCGGTTTTTTGTGCAACAAGGAAAGACTTGATGTGCCCTCAATTCGGCTGCTGTCAAAATTTATTTTAAAGTTTAAATAGATATGAGAAATAGTTATTTCTGTTGGGTTGGAAAAGGAGTGACTGTCGTTGGTAGCTTCTGGCACAAAAGTATCTTCCTTTTCTTTAGTGTTACAGGAAATGAGGACCAAAAAAGTGAAACAGTAAACTACTCGTATTAACTTCTTCATAATCATAAATTGAAGTACAAAGTAACTCATTTTTTAATGATTTTCGAAAAATGAGCTAGTCCCAAAAATTATACTAAAAGCAATACCAATTTAAATTAAATCTTGTAAAGTTGAACAATATTTTACATTAAATAAATGAAGTAATGGCTACTTATTAATTGCTTGATTGTAAAAATGATAGATTAAATATCCTAGCGTGAATAAGTTTTTTCAGTTGAATTATAGGGTCATAAATACTATGAATACCTTCTTCTCTTTATATAAAAGACGAACTCAATTGAAGCGATTATAAGGTTACTGCCATTTTAAAATTAGAATAAATCTAGTCCAATAATTCGTTTTTACAGAGAGTAACTTTCTTTTAAACTAATGTATCTGACAAAAAGCTGCATGGTAAAAGTAAACCCAATAAGAATACATGTCGATATAAATACTCAATAAATATATAATTTTGCATTTATATTTTAGGTCTAAATTATGAAGTTAACATTAGCTTTTTCGCCTTGCCCTAACGATACTTTTATATTTGATGCTTTAATTCATAAGCGCATTGATACTATGGGATATGATTTTGAAGTCATTTTGTCTGATGTGGAGCAATTGAATCAAAAAGCATTTCAGGCCGAGGCAGACATTACAAAATTAAGTTTCTACGCCTGGGCCTTTGCAAGTCAAAACTACCAGATTTTGAACTCTGGAAGCGCCTTAGGAAAAGGATGTGGACCTTTACTAATAACTACAGAAGAAAAGTTGAATTACCCTGTATCATTACTAAAAACGGCTATTCCAGGAAAATTTACAACAGCCAATTTTTTACTCTCATCAGCCTATCCGGAGCTTACCAATAAACAGGACATTATATTCTCAGAAATAGAAAATGCGGTATTAGATGGTCGCTTTGATGCCGGGTTACTCATTCACGAAAACAGATTTACATACGAATTAAAGGGGTTAAAACTAATTCGTGATTTAGGACAGTATTGGGAAAATTTCTCAGGCCTTCCAATACCTTTAGGAGCTATTGCTATTAAAAGAAGCTTTGATCAGCAGATAAAAAATGACATAGATTCATTAATAAAGAAAAGCATAGAATTTGCATTTGAAAACCCTTCTGTTTCACTGCCATATACACAATTACATGCACAAAGCATGAATCCTAAAGTAATGCAACAACATATTGCCCTTTACGTAAATAAGTACAGTCTTAATATAGGTAAAGAAGGAAAAAAAGCCATTCGTACTTTACTGCAAACGGCTCTTAATCTAAATTTAATACCCCAACCGGTTGAACCTGTTTTCGTATAATTTAAAAAGGTAAATCATCCGATTCGGCTTCAGCTATGGTGGTGCTAACTGGAGCGCTTGTGGCCGAAGAATTTCCGCTTTCATTAATTGTTGACGAAGAAGCAGTAGATGGATTATTGCTCGATTTTAGAGTATCAATTTTCCATGCTTCCAAAGAATTGAAATATTTTACTTCATTTTGCTGATTGGTCCATTCTCTTCCGCGCAAATTAAAACTTACTTCAATTTCATCGCCTTCATTTATATTTTCAATCAAATTGCAACGCTCTTGAGTAAGTTGAAATAAAAGCATTTGAGGATATTGTGAGCTTGATTCGGTAAGTACAAACTCACGCTTTTTGAATTTATCTGAAACCTGTTGTTCAGCTTGTTTTAGTTTTAGTGTTCCTTTAATTTTAAACATTATTGAAAGAATTATATGAGTATTATTTTTTTGATAAAAGTATTTTCCATGCAGTGGCAGTATCATTTTTGGCTAAAAAGTGTTTAGCTGCATGGTGCGTTGCTTCTGCTTCTTCTCCGTTTAGCTTAAACTCCTGATGCACCAACTCATATTCAGTTGTTTTAAGATAGGCTTCTATTTCTTCTTGATTAGGTAAAATACCTACATTGCCAAGTTTACCCAAATCATTCCCCGATAAGGTATGGCTGTTTCTTATTGCCTCAGGAAGGGCATCTACCCCAATACCCAAAGGGGTATGTAGGGGCTTAGGAACCTCAAATAAAGCACTTCCGGAATTACGAGAGTACCATTCTTTCCCCAAACGTGCCACAAGGTCAATTTTGTGTTGGTCTATACGGCCTTCGGCATCCAAAATACTTTGGTGTATGTGCATGAGTACTATTTCGCAAACTATTAAATTTCCGGCTCCACCACTATCACCTAATGTAATTACATCCTTAACTTTACATTCTATTTGCACCGGACTTTCCTTTACTCTAAAGGGTTTTACTAAAACAGAAGAAATTGGGGTAAAACCAGCTTTCTCAAACTCATTTACTCCATAAGGATACTCCGTACTAGCTAAAGATGTTTGTTGCACCATGCTGTAACTCACGGCATTAAGTACAACTTCGGGAGTGTTTTTTACATTTTCTAAAGTATGTTTCGTGGTATTATCACGAACCCTTCGTGCAGGAGAAAATATAGCAATAGGCGGATTGCTCCCAAAAGCATTGTAAAAACTAAAGGGGCTTAAATTGGGAATGCCCTCTTCATTAAGTGTACTGGCAAACGCAATAGGCCTTGGTGCTATGGCAGAAAGCATATACCCATGTAATTGGGCTGTAGGTATTTCTTTGGGGTTTATAGTAATCATTCGTGCTTACAAATATACGTAAGAAAACAATACTTTAAATGGTACTCTGTCTTAAAACACACTTAAAATTACCAAATAATATTAAAAAAAAGCATATTTGAAAAATGAATAGGAAGCGAACGCTTTTTATTTAAAATTTAGGATATTTCCGAAAAAAAATTGAAATAGAGTACTTCACTGTTTTTTAGTGTTTATTAGCGATAACTTCGTAAAAAAATATGAATACTAAACTTTTTTTTCGAAAACATATAGATATCGAGAACTGTTCGTTCTGAAAAAGGGAGTAGAAAATATATAATTATAAGATAGACGAGTTCAGCTAAAACATAAGAGTTTTCAATTTATAAAACTCAAATATATATTTGAAACCTTTTTTAAAAACAGTCTAATAATTAACCTACTGAGGAATATTTATTGACTTTTCATGAATTGTAAATAGCTTTACCGCTAATTTGGTATTAAAATTAATGTACGGGCTTTATACTGTTTTTATATATTTATACATTTTACTTATTAAAATTGCTGCACTATTCAGCCCTAAGGCTCGTTTATGGGTTAATGGGCGAGTAGGGTGGAAGGACAAACTGAAATCAATTGATTTTAAAGGACAAAACGTATATTGGGTTCATTGCGCATCATTAGGTGAGTTTGAACAAGGCCGTCCTTTTATCGAAGAATTTAAAAAACAATATAAGGGTAAAATCTTACTGACCTTTTTTTCACCAAGCGGCTACGAAGTTCAAAATAAATACCCTTATGCTGATTGGGTTTATTATTTGCCTTCCGATACACAAGCGAACGTAAACTTTTGGCTAGAAACTATAAAACCCAAAGCTGTTTTTTTTGTGAAGTATGAGTTTTGGTTTAATTTTTTAAACACACTACGAAAACAAAAAATTCCTTGTTTCTTAATTTCGGGAGTATTCAGAAAAGAGCATTACTTTTTTAAATGGTATGGAAAATGGGCTTCAAGGCAGCTTATTTGTTTTAATTGGTTCTTCCTTCAAAATAACGACAGTTTTAATTTACTGCAAGGCATTGGGTACAACAATGCTACTGTTGCCGGAGATACCCGTTTTGATAGGGTTTATGAAATTTTAAAAAATAGAAAACATTTTAAAGAAATGGACTTGTTTATTGGAGATAACTTAGTTTTGGTAGCCGGTAGCACATACAGTAAAGATGATAAACTACTTAAACAAAACCTCGAGTATTTTCTATCACAACATAAAAGTTTTAAATTGGTAATAGTACCTCACGAAATTAACAGTACTCGGATACGTCAATGTATGGAGATTTTTGGAAAAGAAAACTGTATTGTTTTTTCAGATTTTGATGTAAAATACAATATGCAAAACATATTGATTGTTGATACTGTAGGAATGTTATCATCATTATATGCTTATGCTCATACTGCCTATATTGGTGGTGGCTTTGATAAAGGGATTCACAATACACTTGAAGCTGCTGTTTATGGTATTCCAATTGTGTTTGGTCCTGCTTTTCAAAAGTTTAACGAAGCACATGAGCTAATTCAAGCAAAGGCAGCCTTTGCAATTCACGATGAACACGAGGCAAGCGTAGTTTTAGAAAAATTACTTTTTAAAGATTCAGAAAGAAAAGTTGCAGGAGGCAAAGCGCATGAATATGTGCTACAAAATAAAGGTGCTGTAAAAAGAATTATAGAAATCCTAAAGCAAAAAGGATGGATATAGTTTAGAAAAGGTTTCTAAATTAAAACCTCACTTTGTCTTCATCAGGTATTTCAGTCCAAACTAATGTAAAATCATATTTTTCAGAGTAATATTTACCTCCTTTTTCAAGCATAAACATCAAGTCATTTGTGAAATCATAAAAGTAATTTAGCTTTTCTGAATAAATACCGGCTTTAGTATTTAGCAATAATAGTATTTGATGAACTTCAAGCCATAATTTATTATTTTGATTGAGCCAAAATAGGGCTTGGTCAAAGTCAGTTACATTTCCATACATAAAAAATGAATCTAGCGCTATTTCACATTCCCTAACAATACTGCTGTTTTCAAAATCAATATTTTGTTTATTATTCATATTTTAGGGTTTAAAGATAATAATATTTAAATTTATGCTTTATGCTTTTGAAAATTAATAGCCTAACAAACTTCTTAATAAACATTTTCATCTTTTTGTTTTTAATTGAAATAGTTTTAACATTGCAACACCTAAAAATGGTATAATTCTTGATGGAGGAGCACAACTCACTTTGAAAAATTTATTTTATGAAACTAAATCAATTACTAACAATGGCTTTCATTACTCTATTCTGTGGAGTGTTGCCAGCCCAAACTAAAAACAATAATTCAAACACAAAAATGGAGAAAGATTTTTTGGAAAAACAGCCTGATGGTATGTATGCCCATATTAAAACTAACAAGGGCGATATTTTTTTAATGCTCGAAATGAAAAAAACACCCTTGACGGTGGCTAATTTTGTTGGATTAGCTGAGGGAGTTATTCCGAACAATAAAAAAGCAATAGGCACTCCTTATTATGACGGACTTACCTTTCATAGGGTAATACCTAACTTTATGATACAAGGCGGCTGCCCATTGGGTAACGGAACAGGTGACCCGGGATATAAATTTGATGATGAAATTGACACTACTTTAAAACATAGCGGACCGGGTATTTTATCAATGGCTAATGCTGGGCCTGGAACAAATGGGAGCCAGTTTTTTATTACTCATGTTAAAACCGACTGGTTAAATGGTAAACATACTGTTTTTGGTCATGTAGTTGATGGGATGGACGTGGTAAACAATATTCAGCAAAACGATACTATGCGTACAATTACCATACTACGTAAGGGCAAAGAAGCCGAAATTTTTAATGCAGCACAAGTTTTTGAAAAAGAGCAAATTGCTGTGAAAGAGGCCATAGATAAGCAATTAAACGAAAAGTATAAAAGTGCTCAAGTAACTCCCAGTGGATTACGCTATATTGTTGAAAAAGAGGGAGAAGGAGCAAACCCTAATATAAATAGTAAGGTTACCGTTAATTATACAGGCACCTTATTATTAGATGGTAAAAAATTTGACAGTTCTTATGATCGGGGCCAACCCGCTACTTTTGGGCTAAACCAGGTAATTAAAGGCTGGACAGAGGGAATTCAACTAATGAAAAAAGGAGGGAAATGTAAATTTATTATTCCTAGTGAACTAGCATACGGTGATCAAGGATTTCCGGGTGTTATACCACCTAAGGCTTGGTTAGTTTTTGATGTAGAACTAATTTCTTTTGAATAAGAAACGAAATCAAAATTTGTTTATAAAGGCGTAGAATTTCTACGCCTTTATAATTTAAATACGTTTTCAGAATTTTAAAATGATGGCAAAACATAAACTAAATGTGTTGACTTACACAGAGCATATTCTTTTTTTTGTAAATAGGTATGAACTATCTTGAAAGCACAGTTATTTTTATTTTATCTATGCAGATAAGCGTTTTATAAACAAAAATTTGTAATTGCTCCAATTTCTGACGAACATACTACTATATTTATTTATTTTACTATAATTGTAACAATTCTAACTTAAGTAGGAGATTGCCCCCTTTATTTATTAAAAGTATAAAAAATTGTTTGAAACTTTCTTCCATACAAAAACGAAAAAGCAGTCTTTAGAGCTTGTTTTTGCTACGCATAATCTAAATAAAGTGATAGAAGTTCAAGATATGCTACCTCCATATATTCAACTGGTAGGTTTAGATCAGTTAGGTAATTATGAGCCTATTGAAGAAGACGGCTTAGATTTGGAATCTAATGCCCAAATAAAGGCCGTAAAAATATACGGACTATATGCTAAAAGTTGTTTTGCAGATGATACTGGGCTTGAAGTGGATGCTCTTAACGGACTGCCCGGTGTATATAGTGCCCGTTTTGCAGGTGAGCATAAAAACGATAAGGATAATGTTCATTTGCTATTAGAAAAAATGAAAAATAAAAGCAATCGCAAGGCACAATTCCGCACAGTAATTTGTATGGTTCTAGAAGGCGAAATGCATTTTTTTCAGGGAATTTTGAAAGGTGAAATCACAACTGAACCCAAAGGAACAAACGGCTTTGGTTATGATGCTGTTTTTAGACCCTTGGGCTTTGAACATACTTTAGCCGAAATGGACCCACAAACTAAAAATGCTATTAGTCACCGTTTCATCGCTTTTAAAGAAATGGTTAGCTTTTTTTACTCCAATAGAACTATTTAACACTACATTGTTAACGTAATATTCTATTTTAAGCAGATTTATCTGATACGGAACGTATTTTTGTATAGTATCCCTATGTGGAATATTATTAATTACTTCTTATCTATGACTATAAGATGAAACAAAAAATAGGAATTGTTTTTGGAGGCTTTTCAAATGAACGTGAAATCTCTTTTGCTGGAGGCCGTACTGTATATGATAATCTGAATAAATCATTATTTGAAGCTATCCCTCTTTTTGTTGATAGCTTCGGTAATTTTATAGAACTCAACTGGGAATATATATATAAGGGAAGTATTCGTGATTTTTACCCACCTGTAAATTTTATTACTGATAGCCCCAACCAGTTTCAAGTATATGCCGAAAGCTTGTATGATGAGCAGAAATCAGAGAATTTGAAAATGGCTGCCGAGCTAGGACGTATAATACCTGTAAATGAACTAAAACAGGAAATTGATTTTGCCTTTTTATGTTTGCACGGAAAATTTGGTGAAGACGGGACCATACAAGGGCTTCTTGACTTTTTGGGAATACCTTATTCAGGCTCTGGAATATTTCCATCAGCTGTGGGTATTAACAAAACGCTTCAAAAGCAACTTATGCTACAGGCGGGATTTAATTGCCCTCTTTTTTTTAGAATTTCTAAAAAAGCATGGGACAGTCAAACTCGAAAGGATATTTATAAAGAAGTGCTCCAAACCATAGGCGAGGCTATGGTAGTAAAAGCCCCTACACAAGGCTCTTCTATTGGAATTTCTATTTTGAAGCAAGAAAACTTAGATGCATTTGTTCAAGCCGTAAATAAGAGTCTTTTTCGAATAGAATTTACATCGGCATTATGGAACGAATATGAACCAACAAAAAAAATAGCAGCAATCAGGCAATGGGCAGATATTCGAGAAGGCATTGGAATGCCTGTGATACTAACTGTTTACAAAGATCAAAATGAAATTCATGAAAGTATTGTTTATCACCCTGAAAAACTTCTTGAAGAACTAAATAACATGTCATTACCTGATGCTCACATAAAAATTGAAGCATTAGATGGCGAAAATGAAATACTCATTGAACAATTTATTCAAGGTAAAGAATTTTCATGCATAGTTACAGAGCACTATCTGAATGAAGTTCAGGAAATAATTTCATTACCACCAACAGAAATACGAAAGGGTCAAGATTTTTTTGATTACCGAAGTAAATATTTACCGGGCTTAGCACGTAAAATTACACCCATTGACTTACCTCAAAAACAAATTGAAGAAATTGCAGAAACGTGCAAACAATTATTTAAGGCTCTTCATTTTGATGTTTATGCGCGTATTGATGGATTTATTACGTCCGACAACAAAATATACCTGAACGATCCGAATACCACATCGGGAATGATGCCCTCATCCTTTTTCTTCCATCAGGCTGCTGAAATAGGGTTGAATCCCTCTCAGTTTCTTACATTTATAATCAGTACTTCACTATATAAAAGAGCCCTATTTGCTAAGAATCAGAAAAAAATATTCGATCTCTATCATAACTTACATAAAAACATTAATAAAATACATAATTCAAAAAACAACAAAATTTGTGTAGGTGTAATTTTAGGTGGATATAGCAGCGAAAGGCACATTTCAGTAGAGAGCGGTCGTAATATATACGAAAAGTTATCTTCATCTGAAAAATATGCACCCATTCCCATATTTTTAACCGGAAACAACGAAACCCACAAATTGTATATCTTACCTGTTAATATCCTTTTAAAAGACAATGCAGATGATATTAAAGAGAAAGTGATCAATTATAATGAACATCCCTATATTACTACGGTAAAAAAGCAGGCCGCTGCTATAACTTCATTCTTTGCCGGAACATCAACCATTTTATACCCACAGGAAACAAACTATGAGAGTTTAAATCAACTTGTTGATGTCGTATTTATTGCCTTGCATGGTCGCCCTGGTGAAGATGGTGCAGTTCAAAGCAGATTGGAAAAGTTGCAAATCCCATATAATGGAAGTGGTGTAAACAGCTCGCAAATTACTATAAACAAATACCAAACCAATGAAATACTAATGGAGGCCGGCTTATCGGTAGCAAAACATATTTTAGTAAAGCAGCAGGATTGGTTGAATGAAAAAAATAGTCTCATTGCTCAAATTGAAAGAAAGATACGCTATCCGTTTATAGCCAAACCTGTTGATGACGGGTGCAGCAGCGCAGTTAAGAAAATAAAAAATAGAAATGAACTGGAAGCTTTTGCCACCTTAATTTTTAGAGCTCAAAGCCTTTTACTTGAAAATGAAGCCGAATATTTAAAAATAAAAACGAATGAAGAGTTTCCTCAAAAGAAAGAATTTTTGATTGAAGAACTGATAACTGCAAATGGAGCTATACACTTTTTAGAAATTACAGGTGGTATGCTTACCCGATACAACCATAAAAATGAAATAGAATATGAGATTTTTGAAGCCAGCGAAACCTTGGCAGAAGGGGAAATACTGTCTCTCGAAGAAAAATTTTTAGCAGGTCAGGGACAAAATATAACTCCGGCACGATATAGTACAAATAAAAAAACAGCCCAAGCCATTTCAGATAAAGTAAAAGATCAATTTGAAAAGGCAGCCCGAATTTTGAATATTGAAGGATACGCCCGTATTGATGCTTTTGTTAGAGTGTACGACAACCATGCTGTGGAAGTCGTTTTTATTGAAGTTAACTCCCTTCCGGGGATGACACCGGCAACCTGTATTTTTCACCAAACAGCCCTAAATAAATATAAACCCTACGACTTCATTGATAAAATTTTAGAATTTGGACAGGAACGTAGAAATTTAAAAAGGAAAGATTTTAGTAAGTTGGTATAGCGAGCAGATTGAATACAGACTAATTTTGCTCAAATTACATAATAGGTAGATTAATTAATTCAGTTAAATTTGTACCCATCATAAAAAATGGCTACCTTAAAACAAAATACAATTTTTAAAAATATATTGATTATTGCATTTATCTATGTTGCAGTAATTTTTGGTGTGCTGCAATGGCTAAAAAAGTACACACAGCATGGTGTTACCATAAAAGTGCCTGAGTTGCTCGGAAAATCACCTCAAGAACTAAAAGAGCTTGAAAAAACTGTAAATTTAGAATTTATCATTAATGACTCTGTTTATATTTATGATCGTAAAAAAGGAACTGTCATTGATCAAAATCCTGGGGCACATTCCGTAGTCAAACAAAACCGAAAAGTTTACATCACTTTAAATGCTTATAAACCTCCAACCATTAAAATGCCGCGTCTTATTGATATGAGCTTAAGACAGGCTAAGGCAGTTTTAGAAACTTATGGTTTGGTAGTAGGAA
Source organism: Bacteroidota bacterium (assembly GCA_963169745.1). Lineage (GTDB taxonomy): Bacteria > Bacteroidota > Bacteroidia > UBA4408 > UBA4408 > CAIKXD01. Next base: position 280,591 of record CAUJCU010000017.1, on the reverse strand, counting down.
ATCTTAAATATGAACCTGATTTTGCCAAAGATGCTGTGTTAAAGCAATATTTTAAAGGACGAGAAATTAAAACGGGCGACCCTATTGTAATAGAATCAAAAATTGATCTCGTATTAGGTGACGGTTTAAAAGGTGATAAAGTAGAGGTTCCTTTTTTAATTGGTTTAAATAGAGTTGATGCTAACAATAAATTGAAATCATATTCGTTAAATGTTGGCTCTGAGGTTTACGATAAATCAGTTATAGATACATCAAAGTCATTGGTTTACAGGCAGTTTCCGTCTTATTCGGCTGATGCTAAAGTGAGCATAGGGCGTTCTGTTGATTTATTTTTTACCCAAGATGAGTCAAAAATAAATATTGCAAAAGATTCACTTAACCAACAAAATGACAAAATTATTAATGATCAGGATTAGTTTTTTTATTGCACTGTTGCCTTTAATTTTAAACCCTTCGTACAGCTTTAGCCAAGAGAGAATATTGCCCCTTAATACCAATGAGGTGTTGATTCAAAAAAATAAAGAAAAAGCATCATCAGTTAGAAATTTACCTTCCAATTTGTATTGGATATTTTCTCCAATTACAAGTTTACCTTTTCAAGATGATTTTAGCCGTATAAAAGCCCCAAACTTTAACCCTGACGAATATCCGACTTCAGCAAAGTCTGATACCCTATGGCATAGTGTACGCATTAATGGAATGTTACCTGTTATAACAGACTTGTATTTTATGAAAGATACTTCTTTCTCTTTCTCCTATAATAGCAGTACACAAACAGTAACAAAATTACCAAACCCCGCTTTAACGGTAACTTTTTACCAAAACAAAATGGTACCTAACCAAGTAACCATGACCAAAATTTTATGGCCGGTAAGTGACAGTATTAACTTTAATCAGGTTACACAACAACCCGACACTTTTTTCATTCAACCCGATACTTTAGTTTCGTATGTGTATGATACGCTCCACTATATTAAAATACCGGCCGGACCCTATAAATGGAAAAACAATAATGTGTTTTGGAATGATACCTATCCAGTAAATCCACCAAGCATAGGTGTAGTTACATTTGATGGAATTGACTCAACCGGATATCCTTATAATTTTAATTTGACCACAGCATACGGAAAAGCAGATGTGCTTAACTCGGTACCTATTGATATGTCGCTGTATAATCCTCAAAACGACAGTATTTATTTTAGTTTTTTCTATCAGTCAACTGGGCGGGGAAACAGTCCTGAACCGGAAGACTCACTTACTTTGGAGTTTAAGGCCCTAGATGGAAGTTGGAAAAGGGTGTGGGGAAAATCAGGCTATACACTAAACAACGATAGTGTTTTTTCAAGAAAAGTTTTTCCACTGAATGATTCTATCTTTTTTCATAAAAATTTTGAATTTCGATTTACCAATTATGCTACCCTTAGTGGCAGTCTTGACCATTGGCATATAGATTACGTTCGTATTGATTTAGCTTCCGATACTATAATTAAAGATATAACTTGGGTATATCCAGGAAAATCTCTTTTCAATCGATATCAGCAAATACCCCGCAAACAATACAACGGATACAATGCCGATTTCCTGAAAAATTATATACGTAATTTATTTACACAACCCATTAATGTGACCTATGCTTTGCGTGTAAAAGATTACTTTAATAATACCTTGTTTAATATTGACGTGAATAATGTTGATTTTTCTCCACAACAAATCAATAATTGTAGTTTTTGTAATGAAATTTTAAACCCTTTAGTTGGAGGAAGTTTTTCGTTCCCTGTAAATACATCATTATGCGCTCGATATGAGGTAGGGAGTCTAATACAAAATATTGCTTCGGAACCTAATTTGAGTAACGATACAATGTACTACACACAAATTTTTGGAGATTGCTTTGCTTATGATGATGGCACAGCCGAGGCAGCTTATGGAATTAATGTACCATACGCTCGTATGGCATCAAAATTTAACGCTTTAGTAAGCGATACACTAAGAGCTTTGCGTATCTATTTTAATCCTGTAATTGTAAATGCTGCCGAACTAAATCAGTTTACCATTGTGGTTTGGGCAGAAGGCTCTGATGGTGCTCCCGGAAATGAACTCTATCGTAAAACAACTGAAGACGTGCCTCAATATGGCGCTATGATAAATGGCTTTGTTGATTATTATTTAGACGCTACACTAATTGTATCGGGTAATTTTTTTATTGGTATTGAACAGCTCGGAGCTTCAGAATTAAATATTGGTTTAGACAGAAATACCAACGCTATGGAATGGCAATACTATGATTATAATGGAGTGTGGTATCCTACGCAATTTAAGGGCTCTTGGATGATGCGACCAGTTTTTGGGGTCTGCCAGGACTTTGTGAGTGCAGTGTCTGAAAATAATACATCAGTAAATTTCTCATTAAGCCCTAATCCTACAAATGGGCTACTTTCCTTTAACACCACAGCTACCGATAAATTTGAAATAAATATGTATGATTTAAGAGGTGTTTCAGTATTGCAGCAAACAGTTCAAAACAAGCAAGTAATAGACTTAGGACACTTAGCTAACGGGTTATATTTTACCATTGTAACAAACTTAAAAACGAAAGAATCAAGTACCCGGAAAATTATTATTTCCCAACCATAGTAAATATTGGAAGCTTTTAATTACACCGAGTTATTTGCCGTAATTTTGGCGCTCCTTTATCTGCTTCTTGCTACCTATCAAAACCTATGGTGTTGGGTAGCGGCTGCCATAAGCTCACTGTTATATATTAAAATTTGTTATGATGCACGATTGTATATTGAGTCTGGGTTGCAGTTTTTTTATTTTGTTATGGCGTTAGTGGGTTTTTGGGAATGGAGCCGAAAGAAAAATAATTCGAGTACACAACAAGTTATTCGTGATCTTAATTGGAATCAAGCCCTAATTGGAATAAGTGTTTGCACCTTGCTTTCGGTAGCAATGGCTTATTTTTTTCAAAAAAATACCAATGCTATGTTACCTTGGGTGGATGCACCGGTTACAGTTTTTAGTTTGTGGGCAACTTGGTTGGTTGTACAAAGAGTTTTACAAAATTGGTTGTTTTGGATTGTTATTGATACGGTAGCAATTTATATCTATATTGTTCGAGATTTGCATCTCACAGCAACCCTTTATGCACTATATGTTGTATTAGCCATAATTGGATACTATAAATGGAAAAAAGCAAAAACGCTATCATTAAAATTGCTATTGTAGGCCCTGAATCAACAGGAAAATCGAGTCTTGCCCAAGGTTTAGCAACGCATTATGGAGCGCCTTGGGTACCTGAAATAGCCCGCGATTATTTAAAAAATAGGGGAGGAGCCTACCAGCTTAATGACATAATTGAAATTGCATATCTACAGCTTAAAGCCGAAGAAGAACAAATAAAAAATGCACATCGCTTTTTGTTTTGTGATACCACTTTACTCGTAAATATTATCTGGGCTTCTTTCGTATTTAAATCAATTCCGCAACAATTAATAGATCACTACCGTAGCGATGATTATAAATTACACTTATTATGCCATATTGATTTGCCTTGGGAGTACGACCCATTAAGGGAGCACCCACAATATAGAGAAGAATTGTTTAATTTATATGCCGAAAATCTAAAACAATCAAATGCAAATTTTGAAGTGATAAGGGGTCAAAATAATAATCGTTTACAAAATGCCATTGCTGCAATAAATAAATTTGATTCAGAATATACATTCTAGGTGGTTCATACTGAATGAGAAAGTATTTTTAATTATTTATCACAAAAAATAAGTTTATAATTATTTAATGCTTTGATTCATAAATGAACGTATTATATAGTTAAATTTGCCCTAAATGCTTTAATGTAAAATTTCAGTCATAACCTACCTAAAAAAAACGTATATGTTTGATGACTTTGAAAACCAAGAGGATCGTACCAGTATAAATGTTTTATTGGAACGCTTTGAACAAATGATTAATAAAGACGTTCCTGTATTCTTTGATGTTGAGGAGTTTGATGATATTATTACTGCTTATACCGATAATAAAGCCATACCAAGAGCACTAAAAGCTACTGAAATTGCCTTGAATCAACATCCTTACAGTGTTGTTTTTATGATTCGACAAGCCCAACTTTTGGGAGCCTCCAATCAAATTCACAAAGCCTTTGAAGCTATTTCAAAAGCCGAAAGTTTTGAACCAACAAATGATGAGGTACTCATTACAAAAGGCTCTCTGTATAGTTTGCTGAACGAACACGATAAGGCTATTTTATGCTTCAAGCAAGCTCTTAAAAACAATGATGATCCGGAGGAAATTTTTATGATGTTGGCTATTGAATATGAAAATAAGAAGGAGTATTCTAAAGCAATAATGTATCTGCAAAAAGCCATATATTTGAACTCATCTAATGAATTAGCCTTGTTTGAGTTAGCCTGGTGTTATGAAGAAGCTGGAAAAGTTGAAGAAAGCATTTCATTTTACAACGAGCTTATTGACAAAGATTCATATTCCGTTTCGGCTTGGTATAATTTAGGAGTAGCCTATAACAAGCTTGGGCAATACGAAAAAGCTATTCAGGCATTTGATTACTGTATTGTAATTGAAGAATCATTCGCTTCTGCTTATTTCAATAAGGCAAATGCTTTAGCCAATTTAGAAAAGTATAATGAAGCCATAGAGGTTTATAAACAAACTTTTGAATACGAAGAGCCTGATGCCTACACCTATTATTATTTAGGCGAGTGTTATGAAGCTTTGGAGAAAAATAACAAGGCTATGCAATATTATCAGAAGGCAATAAAAATAGAACCTGAGCTTACTCCGGCATTATACGCTATTGGAATGATATACGATTTACAAGAAAGCTATTTGGAGAGCTTGCATTATATTAAGAAGGCCATTGATTTAGAACCCGATAACGATAATTTCTATCATAGCTATGGCAATGTGTTGCATCGTTCCGGAAAATACGAAGAAGCTATTGACGCTTATGAAAAAACAGTGAAATTAAATCCCGAAAATTATGATGCTTTATTAGACATGTCTTCCGTTTATTTTATCCTGAATGACATAGATATGATGGCGGAGATTTTATTACCCTTGGTGGACGAATACGGGCTTCATGATACGATGATAGCCTACCACTATATTTTATACTGTCTTGCTGCCGGAAAAATAAAAGAAGCAACAAAAACTTTGGAGTTTACTTTAGCACATGATTATGATGCCTTTATAGATTATTTGCAACAAGAAGAAACATTGATAAACAACCCAATAGTTACAAATATTATTAGACTCTACGATAAAAATAATGAATTTTAAACTACCCCACATTCCTCAAAGAGATGCTAAGCCCAGAGAGAATGGAATTACAATGATGATGGATAAAGGACTTAGCGTAAAAGAAGCTGAAAACTTTATTGATGCCAATTCAGAATATACTGATCTTATAAAACTGGGATTTGGAACTTCATTTCTGACCAAGAATTTAGAACAAAAAATAAAGCTCTACCACGAAGCAGGTCTAAAGGTTTACTTAGGAGGTACTCTATTTGAAGCATTCATTGTTAGAGGCATGTTTGATGAGTATAGAAAAGTTCTCGATAAATTTAAATTGAAAGTGGCTGAAGTGTCTGATGGCTCATTAGCCATGAATCATGATGTGAAATGCGACTACATACAAATGTTAGCAAAAGATTTTACCGTGCTTTCTGAAGTAGGATCAAAAGAAGAAGGCATAATCATTCATCCGGCTAAATGGATTAATATGATGAAAAAAGAGTTGGAGGCTGGCTCATGGAAAGTTATAGCCGAAGCTCGTGAAAGTGGCAATGTAGGAATATATCACCGCGATGGGAAAGCTCATACCATGCTTATTGATAAAATTATTTCTAAAATAAAAATTGAGCACATTATGTGGGAAACTCCATTAAAAAGTCAACAAGTTTGGTTTATTAAAAACTTTGGAGCCAATGTTAACCTGGGCAATATTTCTACAACTGATGTTATACCTCTAGAAACGCTGCGTATTGGCCTTAGAGGAGATACTTTTTTTACCTTTTTACCTAAAGAACTGAACGCGCCAATTAAAAAATCAAAATAACAATCATGAGTTTGATAAAAGAAATAACCGTACAGGAACTAAAACACTATCGCGATAAGTATATCCCTCATCAGCTAATTGATGTAAGAGAAGCTTATGAAGCAGATATAGCATCTTTCAATGCAGAACTAATACCCATGGGTGAAATTTTAAATCAAATAGACCGTATCAAAAAAGACGTACCCGTAGTTATTCATTGCCGAAGCGGTGCACGATCAGCCGCAGTTATTGATAAACTTCAGACCCAATTTGGCTTTACCAATTTATATAATTTAAAAGGTGGCATCATTGCTTGGGCAAATGAAATAGACAACTCGCTAACTCCTTAAAAAATTACTTTGTTATATACTAACGTATGATTGAATTATTCAAACACATCCTGCATTTAGATTTTGACTGGATTTTTGCCGAGTACAATACCGCTATTTATCTTATTTTATTTTTAGTTATTTTTATTGAGACCGGCCTTGTTCTAATGCCTTTTTTACCGGGCGATTCGCTTTTGTTTACTGCCGGACTATTTGCACGTACCGGGCATTTAGAATTAAGCTACCTATTTATACTCCTTTTTATTGCAGCTGTTTTGGGCGACAACACGAATTATTTTATTGGAAGTAAAATTGGACTTAGAATGTTACAAATAAAATGGAAAGAAAAGCGGCTGGTAAAGCAAGAATATTTAGATAAAACACATGAATTCTACAAAAAATACGGAACTAAAACAATTATTATGGCGCGCTTTGTTCCCATAGTACGTACTTTTGCCCCTTTTGTTGCCGGTGTAGCCAAAATGGATTATAAGCGCTTTTTAGTTTTTGATATTTTGGGAGGGGTGTTATGGATTGGAAGCTTAACTCTGGCGGGCTATTTCTTAGGCAACATTGAATGGATTAGAAAGAATATTGATTTAGTTGCCTTAATGATTATTTTTATTTCGATTTTACCCGTTATTATTGAATTCATTAAAGCAAAACGCAATTCCAAATTAAGTCTATGAGTAATTTTGGCTTAATTGGAAAGTCTTTAACGTACAGCTTTTCGCCTTCATATTTTAAACATAAATTTTCGCTCGAAAACATTACCGGTAAAAGTTACAAAACATTTGAATTAGAACAGTTAAACCTTGATTCTTTAAACCAAATAATTTTAACTCATAAATTAAAAGGCTTTAATGTAACTATTCCCTATAAAGAATCAATTCTTCCTTTGCTGCAAGAGGTAAGCGCTGAGGCTAAATTAATAGGTGCTGTTAATACAGTTTGTGTTGATTGGGAATCAGAAAATAAATACAGATTAAAAGGGTTTAATACCGATTGGATAGGTTTTTCAAAAGCAGTAAGACCATTTTTAACACAACATCATCAAAAAGCTCTAATATTGGGAACAGGAGGGGGGGCAAAAGCAATCGCCTATGCATTAAAAGCTCTTGGTGTTGAATTTTTTTGGGTCGGAAGGCATAACAAATTTGAATATGAAAACTACTTAAACTTTAATGAAATTAATGAAAATGTAATTCATTTTTTTAAATTAATCATTAACACAACACCATTAGGAACTTTCCCTCAAACCGATACTTTCCCTGTTATACCATACCATTTTTTAAGCACAGAGCATTTGCTATTTGACCTAGTGTATAATCCTGACGAAACTAGCTTTATGAAAAAAGGAAGAAGTTTTGGAGCAACAGCTATAAATGGCTCTTCTATGCTTCGATTTCAGGCTGATGAAGCTTGGGAAATTTGGAACAGTACAGGTTAAAAAATCGAAGATAATAGTTTAGAGAAATTACACCAATCGTATACCGATAACAAGTACATCATCAACCTGTTCTAAGTCACCACGCCAACTATTAAAATACGAATTAAGACTATTCTGCTGTTCCTCCATAGTACATTCTTGAATATCATGAAGTAATTCTTTGAAGCGTTTAGACATTAATTTTTTCCCTCTCTCACCTCCAAACTGATCGGCAAAGCCATCGGTATATAAATAAATGGTATCACCCAGGTAATACGGAATACGATAATTTGTAAATTCCTTAAGAATTTCTCCTTGTATACCTCCAATAGAGAGCTTGTCAGCCTTTATTTCTTGCATTACTGACTCTTTTGCAGGTAAATTATGTTGTTGCTTGAAGGAAGCCCCTCTAAACAAAATTAACGAGCGCATTGCCCCCGAAAACTCAATAACTTTTTTTGTTCTGTTTATATGACAAAGGGCAATGTCCATCCCGTCACGAGTTTCTGTTTCTTGCTGTTTTAAGGCATCGCGTACGCCAATGTTTAGTAACTCTAAAGTTTTAGATGGTCTAAAATCGTTTGATTCTTGTACAATTTGATTTAGCAAAGCATTCCCAATCATGCACATAAATGCTCCAGGAACACCATGACCAGTACAGTCGGCTACGGAAACATATATGTCATTCTCTTCGGAGTGATTTTTTGATTTTGCTTTTATATCTGCAAACCAGTAAAAATCACCACTTACAATATCTTTAGGCCGGTACATTACAAATGATTCAGGAAATATTTTCTTAAAGTGCTGAATACTTGGCAAGATTGCTTCCTGTATTCTTTTGGCATAGTTTATACTATCGGTTATCTCTTTGTTTTTATTCTCAATTTCGCTGTTTTTAAGTATTAGAACATCATTTTTATGTTCTATTTCTAGAGTTCTTTCCTTAACCTGTTTCTCTAGTATTTCTTTTGCATCACGCAAATACTTTGTTCTAAATGCTACATAAGCAAATATTAAAAGCATTATAATAACAACAATAAGTGAAATAAACCATATTCTTTTGTATATGGGAGGTATTATTTCGAAACTGTAGGCAATAGTTTGGTTGGTGTAAACGCCTTCACTGTTGCTGGCTTTTAATAAAAATTTATATTCTCCTGGTGGTAAGTGTGAAAATACAGCCTTATTAATGCCATATTCTGAGCGCCATTTGTCATCTAAGCCTTCAAGTTTGTACTCGTATAAAATATGTGTGGGGTTTCTAAAGCTTAACCCAATAAAATTGAACGTAATTTCATTTTGTGTATGGTTAAACTTGGCATTAGGAATCAATGAATGTGCCACTGAAAATATTTCATAATTAGTCAGGTAAACTATTGGCGCTATATCTTTTCCTTTTGTTTCGGATAAATTAAGTAAAGTAGCTCCATTAACGGTACCAAACCAAATATTCCCTTTACTATCATTAAGAACAGCATTGTTTTTTGTTTCAATAAAACTAAAGCCTTCCTGTATACCGTATCTTACAAAATCATTTTTTAAGGGGTTGTATTTTATTAAGCCAGTGTTGGTCCCTGCCCATATATTTCCAATGCTATCTGATGTAACAAGAGTTAAATAATCGGAGTTTAATCCATCCTTAACGGTAAAATTAATAATTTCACTACCACTTTTTTTATAAAGCCCTCCTCCTTCAGTACCTATCCATAAATTGCCCAACTTGTCATTGCAAAAGCTAGTGGGGCTATTGTGGTTTATTTTGTTGAATTGTTTTAGTTTGTCTTTCTGAAAATACCATAATCCCGACTCTCGAGTTCCTACCCATATAACACCCTGGCTATCTTGATGTACTTTCAGCACCACACGTTTATCCATCTCAGTATAATCTTTAAATGTGGCCGTATTCAAGTTATAAGAAGTTAAACCGGTACTAGCCGAAATCCATAGATCATTATTAATAACTGTAAGATTATTGATTAAACTATTGTTAATACTTATTGTTTGTATGCTTTTTCCCGATTTGAGATCGTAAACTCCAATATTTCCTTTAAAAGTTGAAATAAAAATTTTATTCCCATAAACGCAAAGTGATGTTACTAAGTTATTTCCTAGTGAATTTTCAAGGTCAATATGTCGAATGGATTTTTTCATATAATTCTTGAATACGGAAACAATGTCAATTCCATTATTCGTTCCTAACCAGTAATTACCTTGTTTGTCATCAGCAATACAGTTTATTACGGTATTGTTAATTCCGTCTCCAAGTCCATAATGAATAAATCGAAATCCTTTAAATTGAGCTATTCCTTTGTCTTGCATACCAACCCATAACAAGGATTCACGATCAATAAATAAACTTTTTATTTTACTGCCTGGAAGGCCGTTTTTGGGGCTAATGGTTAAAATATTCAAATCTTGAATTTTTGAAATCCCACCTTCCCAAGTTCCTACCCATATTTCATTGGTTGGACTGGTTATTAACCCGGTAATAAAGCCCGATTCCAGTCCTTCGGCTAGACTAAATTGAGTTGAGGTACTATCTTTTACGGTGTACTTAATGATGCCTTGGTTAGTGGTTCCAAACCAAAAATCACCGTTTTTGTCCTGTGTCATACAGGTATAATCAAAAAATGGAAATCCTTTAGGCTTAAAAAAAAGAAAAGTATTGCTTATAGGTTCAAAATATTTAATACCAATATCAGTAACAAACCAAGTGCGGCCACTAACATCAGTATAACTCATAAAAACAATATCCGTTAAGTTTTCTTTGATGCTGTATGTTGTATAGCTTTTTGTCTTCGGGTTTATATGAATAGCACCACTCCCAACCGTGCTAATCCACAAGTTATTATTATTATCAGGACTAATATCACAAATTCTATTCGGAGTTTCCTTTAATTTTAGCTCAAAATTTTCAAACTTTTGTCCGTCATACAAAGATACCTTTCCTAAAGTATGACCAATCCAAATTTTTCCTATATTGTCTTGGCATATCGTACTTACAGAAGCTTCGCTTAAACCATCATTGGTACTGAAGTTGACAAATGTTTGACCATTAAATTTTGAAAGCCCGCCCTCGGTGGCAAACCAAATATATCCTTCTTTGTCTTGAAGTATATCGTTAACGTTTGATTGAATTAAGCCATCTTTATTAGAATAATGATTAAAATTAAACGTTTGAGCATGTGTTTGTAGATACCCTGTTAAAATAAAAAAGAAGGCACCAACTGTATTAATAAAAGTTTTCAATTGTGTTGCTTTCATGTTTATTTCTTAATAAAAAAGAAGGTACCATTTTGGTCTTCAAGTCCGCTAATGTTACCAAATTTTGGTTTTTGCTTTTGATTTTGCTCAACGGCAATTTTAACCTTATCGGTAATTTTATCAATGGAAATACATTTTCCGGGAACATTATTTAGAACATTTGCAAAGGTTTTTGTAAAAATGGAGTTATCTGATGCTTTTTCACGGTCAGTACTGGTAAAAACTTGGGCCGATTTTAATCGAGTTGATTCCCAATCATTGCAATCTTTAGCCAAAGTTTCACCACGCATAGCCAAATAAAATGCAGGTCCTGTTTCACAAGCATCACTTATAATAAGGGTATGGCGCAGTTTGTATAATGATAAGTAGCCTTTTAAGCTCGTTATTGGGAAATAGGTAAATTCATCTGTTTTTGAGGCGTCAATAGGTAACCAGTAGCCGGTTTCATTTATGTAACGGCCATGACCTGCAAACCATACCAACAATGATTGAACATGTCCCTTGTTTATTTGATCGCGTAGTTCTATGGAGAAAAACTTATCCATTTGCGCTTTGGTCATATTCGGCTTGTAAACAATTTTACTGATACTGTAGTTTGCTAATGCATTTTTCATCATCAAAACATCTTTCTTAGTTCCTTCTAATGAAGGTAAATTTTGATAATCACTGTTTTCAATAAATATTACCCAAGTGCGTCCCATCGGGTTTTTGCTTTCTTCTTCAGCAATAGTTCGATTGATAAAATAGGCTACCCGTTTACGATTTTCATAAATATCAGATATATCAATAACAAGAGAGTCTTTCCCATCAATATTAATAGTTTGTGAAAAAACAGGATTGGTGTTTTCGGCCGAAAAATTGGCTTTCTCTCCATTTATTAATACATAATCAATCAAACTTTCATCCTCAATTTTACCTTCTACATAAATATTAGTTATCCCTGAATTTTCAGGCAATACTTCCTTATCAAAAGTAATAAAAGGACTAACCATTTCTATTTTTGGGGGAGCTGACTCTGTCCGAATCAGATCATAAGTTTCTGTTGTGGTGTTAAAATAAACATCGGTAACCTGTACAGTAACTTTCTCTTTGTTATCAAGCGGTATAGAAGCTGTAAAAGTAGGGTTATTTTCACCTTCCGAGAAATTAGCCGGAACACCGTCAATAACAATAGACTTTATAGTGCTTTGGTCTTTTACTTTCCCTTTTATGGTGCCTGTAATCTTATTTTTTGGAACTCGTACTATTTTGTTTTCAAAGCTGTTATTCGCATTGCTCATTTCAATTAATGGGCTGTTCGTTTCTTTATTAAACTCATAGGCTTTCTCTTTGCACACAGCTACCGCATTTTCAATTGCTTTTTTATTGTATCCCTGTGATTTTGCAACATCGAATTCCTTTTGCGCTTCTTCATATTTATTCAAGTGCTGATAGCAAAGCGCCCGATTATAATGAGCACTTGGATTTTTTTCTTGAAATAGAATAGCATTGGTAAAATCTCCAATGGCATCGGGGTATTTTTCTTGCTTTTTATACATCAAACCGCGCTCGTAGTATGTATTGGCGCTTTTGTCCTGAAGCTGTAACGACTTTGCGAAATCAACCTCTGCATTTAGAAAATCGCCTTTAGTGGTATAAGCTACAGCACGTTGGGTGTAAATAAAATAATCATTACTGTCGTATGAAAGGGCTGTATTCAGGTTTTTAAGAGCTTCCTCAACGCTGCCTGTTCTTCGTTGTGCTATAGCTAAATTAATAAAATAAGGTTTGTATGCCGTTTTGTCTTTGGCTTCTTTATACTCTTTAGTAAGATACATGCATGATATTGCTTTTAAATAACTTTGAATAGCTACTTGCAAATTTCCGGTGCTGTCCATGGCAATGCCCTTAATAAAGTGTGAGTAATCATTGGTATTGTCATAATCAAGGGCTGTGTTTATTTCTTTAACAGCCCCATCATATTCGGCTAACTTTATTTTGTCTAATGCCATTTTTTGATAGGCTGCTACAGTTTTGTTTTTAATTTGAACCATAGTGCTAAACATTTCTGTAGCTTGATTGTAATTTTCTATCTGAAGATAGTCAATTAAAGCTTTTCTGTAAAGATCAATTTCTCCGGGTTTTAAATTCAAAGCTGTACGATAGTCGTTTATGGCTTCTTCGTAACGGTTTAACTTTTCACTGCAAAAAGCACGGTCAATGTAATTTTCATAGTCGTTGGGGCTGGCTTCTATTAATACTGTATAGGCTTCATGGGCTTCTTCAAATTTCTGACTTTCTTTTAGAAGTTTAGCTTCGGCTTTGTCTGGTTTTGAAACTTGAGCCCAAGATAGAGCGTTACAAAACAGAATAAACTGTACGATAAAAAATAGAACCCTTTTGTTATTAGTTGTCTTTGTCAAAACAAGCCTTATTCAGTTTAGAGAATACACTATATCAAACAAATGTAGAAGATTTTAAAATAAATAAAGTGGGTAAAAAAAGGAGTTTTCAACAGTAGTAATTAACAAAATGGCAAAGAAACAATCTTCAAAATTACTGGAGGAATTCCTTGTTATTCATTAAATTTAAAGAAATCTAGTTTATCTAGGTGCACAATGCTAACATTTTGGTAATAATAATGTAAAATTGATTTATAACTATAACCTAACTTTGCCATTCGCATAGCTCCATCTTGACACAAACCCACTCCATGTCCAAAGCCTCGACCGTTTAAAATAATTTGTCCATTTTTTTGATAAGCATTAAAAAAAGTAGATTTTAATGCAAAGCTGCTACGTATATCTTTTAAATTTATCATGCACGAATGGCTTTCTGTATAATATTTTTTACGGTCGAACTGCAAAAAAGCTCCTTCATGAGATTGAATTAAAGAATCTTCTTCGGACCGGTATTGGGGGCAAAGCTTTAACAGAGCCGATGACCATTTATCTGCACTTAAAGAAACGCTCCAAACTGCACTTCGCTGTCTTAAGCAAAAAGTATCTTTTACGCTACGTAAATAATCCAATTTCTTATTCCAAACATCTTCGCTGTTTACCGTTTGACCGCCACAATTAGCATGAAAGGCAGCTGTAATAAACATAAAATCTGAATCAACCATAACAACACCTTCGGTTTTTTTCACGGCCTTATTCAAATCAGTACTTTTTTGACTTAAACCTTTATATACTTGACAGTGTTCGGTATCACATAAATTAATGTCTTCCATCTCATGTCTGCGCAAGTGGCTTAAGGCATAAGTACGGCAAATTATAGCTTGAACCTTATAATATTCAGGGGCGCGCCCTAGACCAACTTCGGCCTCCAGCACTCCAGGTAAATAATTTTCTGTTTCTATTAGGTTGGTAACAAAAACAAACCCATTTACATTTGTCAGGTTTAAGGCTCCGGGATAACTTCTCTTATTTTTTTCTTTGTAAATAATTGTACAGTAATCATTTTGGGGTAAAATAACACGTACCATTTTGCACTTTAGGATTAGGGAATCCCCTAAAAATATACTTAAACTATCTTTTAATTCAGATTTTATTTTTAATTGAAATACAGTATCTTGTAAGTTATAACTTAAACTGTCAAATAATATGTTTGCCTTGCCTTTTCCGTTTTGTATTTGCAGTTCTGTTAGCGTTTGTCCATACAATACACCTACTTTAATAGCATATTCCTGAGCCCAACTGTTTTGAGTATATGCTGCTGAAATAACGAATAGTAAAATAGTAATTAATTTAGTCATTTTACTTGTTTAGAAACGCAATAATATGCTTTGCTGCTCTTAAGGAGGCTCCGGGGCCCCCTAATCGAATTTCTAACTCATCATATTTTTGTTTAATTTTAAGCTGGTTTTCAGGATCTAAAACTTTAGACAATTCAAAACATAAATTTTTTGAATTAAAATCGTCCTGAATAAGCTCTTTCACTATTTCTTTCTCCATAATAAGATTTACAAGTGAAATATACTTTACTTGAATAAGTTTTCGTGCAATACGATAGGATATTTTATTTCCCTTGTAACATACAACTTCTGGTACTTTTAGCAAGGCGGTTTCGAGAGTTGCTGTACCTGAGGTAACTAAAGCGGCCTTGGCATGTTGTAATAAGAAGTAGGTTTGATCATAAATAAGTTTAATCTTTTGCGTTCCAATTACATCATAATAAAATGAGCTGCTTATGGCCGGGGCACAGGCTACAACAAATTGATAGTCAGGAAAATTATTTTGAATTTTTATCATTTCGGGCAGCATGGTAGCTATTTCCTGCTTTCTGCTACCGGGTAAAAGTGCAATTATAGGTTTATTATCTAACTGATTGATGTGATTAAATTCTTTTCGGGTATTACTCGTTGTTTTTAATAACTCTATAGCATCAAGTAGGGGGTGCCCAACATAATAAACAGGATAATTATATTTTTTGTAGAAGGATTCTTCAAAAGGTAAAATAACTATCATTCGATCCACAGTAGCTTTTATTTTCTTTACGCGTGAGGCTTTCCATGCCCAAACTTGCGGAGATATGTAATAGACAACTTTAATACTTCTTTTATGAGCAAATGAGGCTATTTTTAGATTAAATCCAGGGTAATCAATTAAAATAAGCACATCCGGATTAAAATTTAAAATATCATTTTTACAGAATCGTAAATTTTTTAGGATAGTAGCTAAATTTTTTAACACTTCAACAAATCCCATAAATGCTAAGTCCTTAATGTGTTTAATTAAATAAACACCCTGTTCTTGCATTTTATCGCCTCCCCAGCATCGAAATGAGGCATTGGAATCTTCCTTTTTTAACTGTTTTATTAAGTTGGATCCATGCAAATCGCCCGATGCTTCACCTGCTATGATGTAATATTTCATTCGGTTGCCAAATTTTATACAAATGATAAATTATTATTTGTTTAAGTATATTATTAAGGTGCTACTACATTGAGTGTTTGAGGCTACAGAAGTTTTATTATTATAACTATAAATGCATAAATAAATGTAGCTCCAACAACTCCTCGGGCGGCATAATTCAGAAATTTCCAATAAAAAAAATAAAAAATACCCAGATTAATAACAGCACATAAACTAAGTAATGGAGCAAAAATATTTTTTACCATAACATCAAAAATAAAGCTATCAATTCGAATAAAATCATAATACATTTTATAGTAGATTATAAATACTATTATGGGTGCAATGATTCCGATTATAAAACCCACTAAAAACCGGTCTGCTTTTTTTAATTTGGTATCCATAATTATAATTTAATGTCGATATTTTTTAAATAGGGAATGGTATGATGAGCTGTAAAATCAATGTGCACGGGCACTATGCTTACATATTGGTTAGCTAATGCCCATTCATCAGTATCGGCTCCATGATCATAATTTTTAAAAACACCGGTTAACCAAAAATAACTTTGACCCGAGGGGTCTTTTCTCTCATCAAGTTCTTCTTCCCAACTAGCCTTGGCTTGCCTGCATATTTTTATCCCATTTAGTTTTTCGTATTCTATATTTGGGATATTAACATTTAGGCACACATCTGCCGGGAGGCCATGCTCTAATATCCTTTTTGCAACTGAATATGCTATTTTTTTAGAAGCTCCAAAATCAGCCTCTACCGAAATATCACATAGTGAAAAACCAATAGATGGGATCGACTCAATACATCCTTCAACAGCTGCTGACATGGTTCCGCTATAAATAACATTAATTGAGGAATTAGAACCATGATTAATTCCCGATAAACATAAGTCTGGTTTACGAGGCAATAGTTTATTTACAGCAATTTTTACACAATCAACAGGAGTTCCACTACAACTGTATTCTGCATACCCTGTTTCTTCATGAATTTTTTTTATCCGTAAAGTAGAGTTTATGGTAATGGCATGACCCATGCCCGATTGGGGTTTGTCTGGTGCAATTACGAGTATATCACCTAAAGGTTTTATTGTTTCTATTAAAGCTCTAATACCCGGTGCATATACACCATCATCATTTGTTATCAAAATCAGTGGTTTATTTCTTGGCATAAGTAAATTCAAATTTATGTTTTTAAAAACAAAATTACTTTCTATAAAACAAATTAGGCAAGTCTGCATAGTCCATTTGCCACCAATAAATTGTTTATAAGTTTACAAATCTTAGGTCATACTTTTTTACTTATTTTCACTTTATTTGTCAGGATTAATTAAAGTATAACATAATTTACTTTAATAGTAGAGTCGTACTTAAAGTGAATTAATACCGAAAACTCAATTTATTGATTGATACCAAATGAAAATTTTGGCACTATGATTTAACAAAAAATACGAAAAGATTAGTTTATTTCAAAATTATTAAGTATTTTTACCCCATATTTTAACTATAAACAGCGCTAAAAACATTAAACAATTAAAATTCAATATGAAAAAATTACTCATTAGCAATGTACTCGCTTTTTCTTTATTAGCTTTCTCTAATCAAGGGATGAGCCAGAATTTTAAATGCGGTAGTTCAGAAGCTCAGGAAGCATTATTCCAGAAACATCCGGAGCTAAGACAACAACAAGCTCAATTTGACGCATACGTTCAGCAATATGTTGCTGAGCATTATGGAGAAACAAACAGAAACTCCATAGTAATCCCAATTGTGTTTCACGTTATTCATGATTATGGTGTTGAAAATATTAGCGATGCTCAAATTATTGATCAGGTAAATATTTTAAATGAAGATTATAATTTACTTAACGCTGACACCAATTTGGTTATACCGGAAATGAAGCCATTTATAGCTAATGTTGGAATAACATTTAAATTAGCACAAATTGATCCCAATGGAAACTGTACCAATGGAATTGACCGTATTGCCAGTCCGCTTACTTATTTGGGTAATGATGAAGCCAAGCTTAACCCTTGGGACAGAAGAAAGTATTTAAATGTTTGGACCGTAAAAAAGATGTCTGATGACGTGGCAGGATATGCTTATAAACCTTCTGGGGTTAGTGGTTTAGGATTTCCTGTTGATGGAATTATTATACTGCAAGATTATATTGGCTCGGTGGGTACAGGATCACCCGGAAAAAGCCGTGCATTAACACATGAAATAGGTCACTGGATGAACCTTTCTCATACTTGGGGAGATAATAACCAACCGGGCGGGGCTTGTGGCGATGATGGAATTCAAGATACCCCAATTACAAAAGGATGGACTACCTGTCCATTACCGCAAAACTCTGCAGTATGTACCCCAGGTATAAAAGAAAATTATCAAAACTATATGGATTATTCTTATTGTTCTTTTATGTACACCGAAGGACAAAAACAAGCTATGTTGGCAGCTATGAATAGTGATGTATCTTTTAGAAATAACTTGTGGACACTCGAGAATTTAACCGCTACCGGAGTTTTAAATCCAACACCATGTGCACCTAAAGCCGATTTTTATGCCACCAGCAAATATATTTGTTCGGGCACTTTAGTGAATTTTAAAGATAATAGTTCTAATGGCGAAGTTACTTCGTGGAATTGGTCATTCCCTGGAGCCACACCATCGTCCTCTACGGTTAAAAATCCAAATGTAACCTACCCTGATCCGGGAGTTTATCCTGTAACCCTTACGGCTACCAACGCTCAAGGTAGTAATACAATTACTTATAATAATTATATAATTGTTTCTCCAAATTGGAGTGATTACACGGCAAACTATGTAGAAAGCTTTGAAGATGCTTTACAGACCGAGAAATGGATTAATAATAATCCCGGAAATAACAGCAGAAAATGGCAACGCGTATCTAACAGTGCCTATAGTGGCTCAAGCAGTATGATGCTAAGCGGTTTCAATCAAGCTCAGGGAGATGTGGATGAGCTCATTTCTCCTTCTTATGATTTAAGATATATGAGCAACATCAACCTTACTTTTAAATACATTGGAGCTACTATGGCAACAAATATTACAGAAATGCGTGATTCTTTAACTATTTATGCCTCTACCGACTGTGGTCGCAACTGGGGAACTCCAAGGCTAACTATTAAAAGAGCCAATCTTGCTAAAGCAGGCCAAACCAACGCTTTTTACGTACCTGCTGCAACCGATAACTGGTCAACAGCTTCTGTTGCTCTAAACCCTTCTACTTATGGCGTAGCTAACGTTCGCTTTAGATTTAGACATGCTGCTGGCTTATTTACTAATAACTTTTATATGGATGACATTAATATAACTGGCGTTCTTTCTACAGATGAATTAGGAAACCCTGAAACTCAAATAAGTATTTCACCTAATCCTTTCCAAAATGAATCAAATATTACTCTTACACTTTCTAAAGCTGAAAAGGTTTCGATAAATATTCATGATTTAACCGGAAGAAAAGTAGCTGATGTTTTTAACGGAGTTCAAAATGATAATACAAGCAGTTATAAAATTGAAAAAAGCAATTTATCATCTGGTGTTTATATGGTAAAAATAGTAGTTGGAGACCACCAAATTATTAGAAAAGTTCTAGTTGATTAATAAACCCCATATAACCATAAATAAAAAAGGGTCGGTTTAAACCGACCCTTTTTTATTTAGAAGAATGAAACTTATATTATTTCTATTTCTTTTTCACCACTTTCTTTTTTCTCTACAATCTTAGGTAACTCAATGTGAAGAACTCCATTTTCGTGTTTCGCAACTAAATTGCTTGAAGCTACATTTTCAGGTAAAGTAAACGAACGCTTAAATGAACTGTAGCTAAATTCTTTTCGTGTGTAGCGTTTCGTTTCTTCGGTGTTTTCGCTTTTTTTCTCTGCTTTAACAGTTAACAAATTTCGATCTAAAGAAACCTTAATTTCTTCCTTCTTAAATCCAGGTACTAGATATTCCAAATAATACCCGGCTTCATCTTCGGTAACATTTACCGAAGGCAGTGTTTCTCCATAGTTGTAATCCATTTTGAATAGGTTGTCAAAAGCGCCTCCAAAGCTTGGAAACATGCTGTCGTTGTTAAAGAATCGTTTTGATGTTGGGTTTTGAAATTTAATTAGTGTCATGTTGTTTGTTTTTAAAGATTAATAATTTACTAAAACGATATCTTCAATCTCTATTCCAACCCCTATTTATTTTAAAAATAACGACAATATGGCTTGTTTTATTTAAAAATAATGTCATTTTGTCTTTTTTTATTGATTTGTATATTAACAAAAGTGCTATAAATTACATCTTTAGGCGCCTTTCCTTTTGGTTGAATTGTTAATCTCATTGCAGAAAACCCAATATTGCTTAAGATATTAATTAACAGAAGCTAAATAATTTTAAACACTATAGGAAACAAGGGCTAATACTTTGTAAATTTACAATCATATAAAACGGTTATATTATATTTTTAAGAATGGAGTTTAATCATTTACATGTACACACGCAGTATAGCCTACTTGATGGAGCAGCTGATATAAAAAAATTACTTCATAAAGCTAAGAGTGATGGTATGCGGGCAATGGCAATTACCGATCACGGTAATATGTTTGGAGTATTTAAATTTGTTGCCGAGGCGGCCAATCATAATATCAAACCCATAATTGGCTGTGAGTTTTATGTGGTTGAAGATCGTTTTAAAAAGCAATTTAAAAAAGAGCTAAAAGACAAGCGTTTTCACCAACTTATGCTAGCTAAAAATGAAGAGGGCTATCAAAACCTTATTAAATTATGCTCATTAGGATACATTGATGGCTTATATAGTAAATGGCCGCGAATAGATAAAGAGCTTATTTTAAAATACCATAAAGGAATAATTGCAACTACTTGTTGCTTGGGGGCTGAGGTGCCTAGAGCCATCCTGAACAAATCAGAACAAGAAGCAGAGGCTGTTTTTCAATGGTGGTATAATATTTTTGGTGAAGATTATTATATAGAATTGCAACGCCATAATATACCCAGTCAGGATAAAGTAAATGAAGTATTACTACGGTTTGCCAAAAAATATCATGTTAAAATTATAGCTTCAAACGATTCGCATTATGTGGACCAGCAAGATTCCAATGCCCATGATATATTATTATGTGTAAATACAGGAGATAAACAAAGCACTCCCATTGCAACAGATGAAGAAGGTGGACGTGGATACCGTTTTGGTTTTGATAATGACCAGTTTTATTTTAAAACGAAAAGTGAGATGCTTGGAGCATTTCCAGATCTCCCGCATGCCCTTGATAACACAGGCGAAATCGTGGATAAAGTACAAACACTTAATCTAACGCGTGATATTTTAGTTCCCCATTTTCCCTTGCCTGAAAAATTTACCAGTGCTGATGAATATCTTCGATATTTAACTTTTGAAGGAGCTCGAAAGCGATACCAAGAAATAACACCCGAAATAGAGGAGCGTTTAAACTTTGAGCTATTTACCATACAAAGTATGGGATTTCCGGGCTACTTCCTAATTGTTTCCGATTTTATTAATGCAGGCCGCGATATGGGGGTGCTTATTGGTCCTGGTCGAGGCAGTGCAGCCGGTTCGGCTGTTGCATATTGCATTGGTATAACCAATATTGATCCCATAAAGTATAATTTGCTTTTTGAGCGTTTCTTGAATCCGGAACGCAAGTCCATGCCCGATATTGATACCGATTTTGATGATGTTGGAAGAGAAAAAGTATTGAATTATGTTATTGATAAGTACGGGAAAAATCAAGTTGCACAAATTATCAACTATGGCACTATGGCTGCAAAATCATCTATTAAAGATGTAGCTCGGGTATTAGATTTGCCCTTAAACGAAAGTAACGAGCTGGCTAAAATGGTGTCTGACAGGCCCGGAATTAAATTACATGAAGCCATTGAAGAAAACAAAGATTTAAAAGGGATTTTTGAGTCAAGCGGCTTAAAAGCTACCGTGTTAAAAGAGGCCTTAAAATTAGAAGGCTCCATTCGAAACACAGGTATTCATGCTTCGGCTGTAATTATTGCACCAAGTGATTTAACGGAGCATTTACCATTAACCGTTTCAAAGGATGCTAATTTATGGGTAACACAATGGGACGGTAGCGTTATTGAATCGGCCGGTTTACTTAAAATGGACTTCTTAGGATTAAAAACGCTCAGTATCATTAAAGATAGTTTGGCGTTAATTCAAGAAAACTATCAAGTTAAAATTGTTCTCGATGATATTCCATTAGATGATGAACTAACCTATAAACTTTTTCAAAATGGTGAAACCGTTAGCGTATTCCAATTTGAAAGTCCGGGTATGCAAAAATATCTTAAAGAGTTAAAACCCGATAAGTTTGATGATATAATTGCAATGGTTGCTCTTTTTCGGCCAGGTCCTATGGGCTACATTCCTGATTTTATTAAACGAAAACATGGAATACAGGAAGTAACTTACGATTTTGATGAAACCAAAGATTTACTTGAGGAATCATACGGAATTACCATATATCAGGAACAGGTTATGCTGCTTTCTCAGCGTTTGGCAAGCTTTAGCAAAGGAGATGCAGATGGATTGAGAAAAGCCATTGGGAAAAAGAAAATGGAGGAACTTCAAAAAATGAAAGCTAAATTTATTGAAGGGTGTTTAAAAAATGGGCATGAGCTAAAGAAAGTCGAGAAAGTATGGTCAGATTGGGAAGCATTTGCCTCTTATGCATTCAACAAATCGCATGCTACTTGTTATGCCTATGTTGCTTTTCATACGGCTTATTTAAAAGCACACTATCCGGCCGAATTTATGGCAGCCGTTTTAAATGCTCAAATTAATATTGAGCAAACAGCCTTTATAATGGAAGAGTGCAAACGAATGGGATTGCAGGTATTAGGGCCGGATATTAACGAAAGTGCTTCAAAATTTACGGTAAATAAGAAGGGACAGTTGCGCTTTGGATTAAGTGCTTTGAAAGGAGTAGGAGAGAGTGCTGTAGAGGAAATAGTTGAGAAACGCAAAAATAGCGGCCCCTTTCTTTCTATATTTGATTTATGTCGAAGAGTCAGCATGAAAGCGGTAAACAAACGAGTATTTGAAGGTTTAGCTTATGGAGGAGCTTTTGATTCTTTTGTAAACGTGCACCGGGCACAGTATTTTTTTAAAGATAAAAAAGACAGCGCTACTTTTATTGAAAAAGCAATACGTTACGGGCAAAACTCACAAGATAATAGCAACAGTATTCAGGTTTCATTATTTGGAGATGATGCAGCCGTTAGCATGCCAGAACCTGCCATTCCTTATTGTGAGCCTTGGAGTAATTTAGAGCAGTTAAACAAAGAAAAAGAAGTTATTGGAATATTTATTAGTGGCCATCCGCTTGATGATTATACTTTTGAAATAAAAAACTACTGTAGAAATACTATTTCTGAACTTGAAGATTTAAATGCCGTAAAAAATAAAGAATTAACTTTTGGTGTTGTACTCAGTCAGGTACAACATTTAGTTAATAAAGTAGGAAAGCCTTATGGTCGTTTTGTTATCGAAGATAAAACCGGAACTTATCAGTTAAACCTATTCGGAGATAATTATTTAAAATGGAGAAATTATTTTTTACAAGAAGGTTTATATATTTACTTAACCTTAAAGGTTGATGAAAGAAAAAGTAATAATAGTACCAGCCAGCAGCCTGAGTTTTGGATAACTCCTGTAAATGTTATGCTCTTGTCGGATGTACGATATAAAATAACAAAAAGAATAGAATTGCATATAAATTTAAGCGACTTAACAGAGCCTTTTATTTTACAAATTAATAAGCTTATTCAAGAGTATCCGGGCGATTGTTCTTTGTTATTTAAAATTAAAGACGAAAAAGAAGAATTACAAATAGAATTAGAATCTCCTCGAATAAAAATAAATCTGAATGATAATTTGATAAGATATATAGAGGATAATCATAAAATTAGATATCACTTAAATTAGTATCGTATGCACTTAAAAGGACAATTAGTTACGTTAAGAGCTGTAGAGCCAAGCGATTTAGATTTACTCTATCATTGGGAGAACAACGCTCAGATTTGGAATTTGTCAAACACCCTTACGCCCTATTCTAAATTTGCAATAAAAGAATTTATTGAAAACTCAAAGCGCGATATTTATGTTACCAAGCAGTTACGATTAATTATAACTACACCTAAGTATGGCCCAATTGGGTGTATTGATTTGTTTGATTTTGACCCTGCCAACCAACGTGCTGGAGTGGGAATATTGATTGCTGATACACAACATCGCGGCAAGGGATACGCCTCAGAAGCATTGGAACTTTTATGTAATTATTGCTTTTCTATTCTATACCTGAATCAACTTTATTGCAACATCAATTCTGATAATTTAATTAGTGTGGCTTTGTTTACCAAAATTGGTTTTGTTCAAACAGGTAAAAAACACCAGTGGAATAAGGTTAAAGGCGGCTTTGTTGATGAATTGTTTTTTCAACTTATTGCCAATATATCTGATAATGAGATGGCCGAGTAATAGTATTGGGTTTAATAGAGTTAAATCTTATGGTAGGCCGACCGTAAAATGAAATTTGAACAAAAAGCGAAATGACAAAGGCAAACGATATATTATTTACGGAACAGCAGAAATTCAAACAATGGTGGTTGTGGTTAATTTTATTGGGTATTAACGGATTTTTTTTATTTGGAGTTTTCAAACAAGTTATCAGTGGACAACAATTTGGAAACAAGCCAATGAGTAACTTAGAACTTTTAATTGCAACGGGGCTGACAATTATTTTAACAATTTTGATTGTGAATTTTCGCCTTGACACTACAATAAGAATGGACGGAATTTATGTTCGCTTTTTTCACTTTCACTTAAAATTCAAACATTACACTTGGGACAGCTTAACAAAATCATTTGTCAGACAATATTCGCCACTTATCGAGTATGGCGGTTGGGGTTTGCGCATTGGACTTTTTGGAAAAGGAACAGCATATAATGTTTCGGGCAATAAAGGATTGCAACTTGAATTTAAAAACAATAAGAAGCTACTTATTGGAACAAATAAACCAGATGAACTGACTGCAACTCTGAACAAAATTGGACATTTAAAACAGGGATAAGAAAGTCACAAACCACTATCATTATTCCGAACAGCAAACGGTCTAATCTTCTAAAATAAGATTCATTTTAAGTGCCTGAAATCGGATTTATTTGTTTAGTTTAGCAAGACAATAGATGAAAAAAATTAGACGAACTGACGGAAAAGCGATGCTGCGCCTCGCTTTCGTTTAATGGAGCAAGTTTTACTTGCTCACTTTGAAATAATTTGCTGCTCTACCAAACCGAGCAAAGCTCTTACTATTAAAAAACACGAAGCACAGCTTCGCGTTTACCCTGTTTTTTTGTAAAAGCGATGCTGAGCTTCGCTTTCCTTTAATTGAGCAAGTTTTACTTGCGAGTTTTTAAATTAAACTTGCTTCACTATGAAGCCAAGCACTAACTATTAAAAAACACAAAGCACAGCTTCGCGTTTACTGGGAATATAAAAAGCCATAGCAATAAAAAAGCCCGGATAGGAGGAACTTTCAGGGCTTTTTGCTATACGTTGTTCAGCAACATGATTAAGGTTTTTCCTATAGGTGGTTTTGTAGATTTTTAGGGGCCTTTTCGGTGAGATTCAGAGGTTAATACAAGGGGTTAAAACGAAAAAGTCAATCTTCTTCTTCATTTATTGAAAAAAGATTACTGCCTCATAATAAATTCATTTTTGAAGATGAAATTTTGAACAATGTATAACCTAACAGAATAATCACACTTGGACTTGATGCTGCCAATACAGTATAACGAATAAAAGACATCAAAACAAACAAAATCCGATTTCAACGAAAAGAAAATTGAATGTCACATTGCCTAAATGGATGCTAAACTGGAAATAACATAAGAATGATAAACCAAACAATAATTATTTTGTTAAGCCACAAAAAAAAGACATTCGAGTGTATGAAACGACTTTTAAGCGATAAATCTAAACAATTGCTATATCAAGGGTTTAATAAAACTTTAATTTTTGTTATAACAATTAAAATAATTTTGATTGTTAACTTGTTATCACTTAAATTTGCAAATCGATTGCCTATATTTTATTTTTTACGAACTCAATTTATTTTTGAATGAGACAACTCAAGATAACCAAATCAATTACAAACCGTGAAAGCGCATCTTTAGATAAATATCTTCAGGAAATTGGACGTGAAGAACTAATTAGTGCTGATGAAGAAGTGGCCTTAGCTAAACGAATTAGAGAGGGTGATCAAGTAGCCCTTGAAAAATTAACTAAATCGAACCTTCGTTTTGTGGTTTCGGTAGCCAAACAATATCAAAATCAAGGTCTCAGTTTACCCGACTTAATTAATGAAGGCAACCTTGGTTTAATTAAAGCTGCTAAACGGTTTGATGAAACTAGAGGGTTTAAATTTATTTCCTATGCTGTTTGGTGGATTCGTCAATCTATTCTTCAAGCTTTAGCCGAACAAGCTCGTATTGTTCGTTTGCCTTTAAATCAAGTTGGCTCATTAAATAAAATTAATAAAGCCTTTTCCAAATTAGAACAAGAGTTTGAAAGAACACCTTCGGCCGAGGAATTGGCCGAAATTTTAGACGTGGCTGAAGACAAAATTGCCGACACAATGCGTGTCTCAAGTCGCCATGTAAGTATGGATGCTCCTTTTGTTCAAGGCGAAGAAAATACATTATTGGATGTTTTGGTTAATGCCGACTCACCAAGAGCAGATACTATACTTATTAGTGAATCATTACAAAAAGAAATTGAAAGATCACTTTCTACGCTCACCGAACGAGAAAGAGATGTGGTTAAACTATTTTATGGAATAGGCTTTAATCACGAATATACACTTGAAGAAATTGGAGATAAATTTGATTTGACCCGTGAAAGAGTACGTCAAATAAAAGAAAAGGCTATAAAGCGTTTAAAACACTCGTCAAGAAGTAAACACTTAAAGGCCTATTTAGGATAATACTTGAGCATTTGGTTGGTGACAAGGCTGATGTGGTTTTTTACCGCTCAGCCTTTGTTTTTTTTGTAAATTCAGAAAAATGTATGGATAATGTAAAAAAAAGTTGTGGAACACTGTAAATAGTTTAAAACAGCTATTTTTACCCACGAAATTAAAATATTAGAATATGAAATATATTGTGACCATTTGCCGATTTTTAGTTGGAACACTTTTCATTATATCAGGTCTTATTAAAGCCAATGATGCTCTGGGGTTTTCATATAAATTGGCGGAGTATTTTGAGGTTTTTGGTATGGAGTGGCTCAAGCCAGCTTCTTTAGCATTGGCTATGCTCATTTGTATTTTTGAAGTGCTTTGCGGAGTGACTACGATAACCGGAACCTGGCCTAAAGCTACAGCATGGGCACTTACACTAATGATTGTATTTTTTACCTTTTTAACCTTTTACTCGGCCTATTTCAACAAAGTAACCGATTGTGGTTGTTTTGGCGATGCTCTTAAATTAACCCCATGGGGCTCTTTTACTAAAGATATCGTTTTGTTGGTACTGATACTTCCAATTTTTTTACACCGCAATCACATTCAATCCTTTTTAAGCCCTAAAGCCGATACTTACATAGTTTTAGGAACCACCCTTATAATTACATGGTTTACATTATATACATATAAACATTTGCCTGTAATTGATTTTAGACCTTATGCTATTGGAAAAAATATTCAGGAAGGAATGAAACTTCCGCCAGATGCTATAAAAGACAGTATTGCTATGGTATTTATATATGAAAAAGGAGGGCAAAGATTTGAATTTAGCCCTGCTGAAATAGGTAAAGCAGATAGTACGTTTACATTTGTTGACCGTATTGATAAGGTAGTTAGAAAAGGAGATTTACCACCTATTCATGACTTTAGCATTAGCAAAGATGGATCTGATTATACCGAAGATATTTTAGATAAAGAAGGTTATACTTTTCTTTTGATTTGTTATAACATTAACAACACCGACAAGGATGTTTTTGCACAGAAAATAAATTCTTTTACAGCAGCTTGTGATAAGGCTCAAATTCCTTTTATAGGAATATCTGCCAGTGTTAATACGGAAGTTGAAACTTTTAGACATGAAGTACAGGCAGCTTTTGATTTTTATACGGCTGATGAAACGACTTTAAAAACTATTATCCGATCAAACCCGGGTTTAGTATTACTTAAAAAAGGTACTGTTGTTGGAAAGTGGCATTTTAATGATTTTCCAACTTTTGAAGAGTTTAGAGCAAAATTTCCTGAAAAATAGCTTTAAAGATGCTAGGCTATATACTTAAAAAATTTTTTTATGGCCTATTGGTTATTCTCGGGGTGGTAACCCTTATTTTTATTTTGTTTAACACTTTGCCCGGAGATCCTGCGCGTATGATGCTGGGACAACATTCGGATCCTAAAGCAATTGAAGCCATTAATAAAGAACTTGGATTAGATAAGCCGTTATGGAAACAATATGTACTGTATCTTAATGATTTAATGCCTTTGTCAGTCCACAATACGTTAAATAAGGAACACAGCACTTGGTTTGACAACCAAAAATATCATGGTAAAATATTACTGAAAACAAGTGCAGGATATGGGCTTGCTTTAAAAACCCCTTACTTGCGTAGATCTTCAGTAAGTAAAAGAGAAGTGTCTGAAATTATTGCTGCATCTTTACCTCAAACAGCACTTTTAGCTGCTGTTAGTATGCTTTTTGCTTCGCTCTTGGGCATACTTATAGGCTCGTTTATAGCGGTAAAAAAAGGTACTTGGATAGATAATTTTTTCTTAGTATTTACGGTGTTTGGAATGGCCGGGCCTTCTTTCTTTATGGCTGTACTTGTGGCTTGGCTTTTTGGTTTTGTTTTGGCACCTTATACAGGTTTAAATATGACTGGCAGTTTGTATTATATTGATGACTTTGGGGCTGGGAGCTATCTGCAACTCAAAAATTTAATATTGCCAGCCTTTACTTTAGGAATTAGACCTTTATCAGTTATTGTTCAGCTTGCTCGAAGTTCTTTTTTAGATGTTCTTTCGCAAGATTACATAAGAACAGCACGGGCTAAGGGTTTAAGCAAAAATGCCGTATTGTATAAACACGCTTTACGCAACGCTTTAAATCCTATTGTTACAGCTGTTAGCGGGTGGTTTGCCGGCTTGCTTGCCGGAGCCGTTTTTATTGAATATATTTTTGGCTGGAAAGGTATAGGGAAAGAAATTGTAGATGCTCTTGAAAATTATGACTTTCCGGTAGTTATGGGCGGTGTATTGGTTATTTCTTTAGCCTTTGTACTCATTAATATTGTTGTAGATATTATATACGGTATTTTGGACCCCCGAGTAAGCATACGTTAAGTTGTATTCTTTTTTTTCTCCTCAAAAATAAAACAATTAACTTTAGAGTTTATTTAAACGTTCCGTATTATGCAAGATTCTAGCCGGGTTAATTGTCCTAATTGTGGTCATTCTGTTGATGTCCAGTATGCTTTGTCGCATCAGTTAGAAGAGCAGCTTAAGAGCAAATATGATAAAATAATAGCCGATAATCAGAAAGGTCTCGAAACGCAATTGCAAAATTTAAAAATAGAAAAAGAAGCGTTTGATCGAAAAAAACAAAGAGAAAATGAATTGTTTCAGGAGCGTTTGGATAGCACATTAAAACAAGAGCGCAAGAACATTGAATTACAAGTAAGAAAACAGCAAGAAGAAGAGCAAAAGGAAAAAATGGATTTGCTGCAAAAAGAACTCCAAGAAAAATCATTGCAAATTCAGGAGCTACATAGAACAAAGGCCGAAATTGAAAAACTGAAACGTGAAAAAGATGAGTTGAAAACCAGTATTGAAGCAGAAGCAGCAAAACGGCTAAACCAACAGATAGCCGAAGAAAGAGAAAAAATAAGACGAACTGAAGAAGAAAAAAATGACATGCGTATTAAAGAGCTTCAAAAACAGCTTGAAGATCAGAAAAAATTAACGGAAGAAATGAAACGCAAGCAGGAGCAAGGCTCCATGCAACTACAAGGTGAAGTGCAGGAGTTGGCTATTGAAGAGTGGCTTATGACACAGTTTCCAATAGATACTATAAGTGAAATAAAAAAAGGAGCAAGAGGCGGTGATTGCCTGCAAATTGTAAACACACGATTACGATTAAACTGTGGGGTTATTTATTATGAAAGTAAGCGTACAAAAGAGTTTTCAGCAGCATGGATAGAAAAGTTTAAGGCTGATATTAAGCAGAAAAATGCCACTTTGGGAGTGCTTGTTACCGAGGCCATGCCACCGGGTATGGAAAGAATGGGGCAGAAAGAGGGTATCTGGATTTGTACTTTCGAAGAATTTAAAGGCCTGAGTGCTGTACTCCGAGAAACGGTAATACAAATTAGCAATGTGATGGTTTCTCAAGAAAATAAGGGCGATAAAATGCAGATGCTTTATGACTACCTTACTAGTACTGCTTTTCACAGGCAGGTAGAGGCCATTGTGCATGGATTTACACAAATGAAGAATGATCTGGAAAAAGAAAAAAATGCCATGTTTAAAATTTGGAAACAAAGAGAAAAACATATTGAAATGGTTACCCAAAATACAATTGAAATGTATGGATCTATAAAAGGAATTGCCGGAAGCGCTATTCAAGAGGTAAAATTATTGGAGCTAGATTCAGACCAAAAATTAATTGACGAGTCTCATTCAAAATAATGTAATTCTAACACTTAAACATATTTAAGCGTATATTAAATTATAACCAAACAAAAAATGAAAATGAAACATCAATTACTATTTACTTTTTTATTTGCTTCGGCCTTTAGCTTTGGGCAAGTTTACCAACAGGGCGACCTTAGTGTTGTTCCAAATTTTAGTGGCAGCCACGACTCAACAGTCTGTGGAAGTAACGGGAATGTAGTTTACATGGTAACAGTAAACAATTCATTCATAAATGATTCTTTACTTATGAAAGATGCAAATACCAATGCCTTGCTGATGGTACTTGTCAATAATACTGGACAGAGTCCTTGGAGTGTTTCAGTTCCCTCTGTAAATACCTCGCCTTTCATTCCTGATTTCGCAATAACTAACGGAATTGCAGAATTTATGGCATTTCCTGTTAAATTTAAAAATACTCCCGATTCAGTTGTTACAAATTTTGCTTCTTATCAAGTTCCGGTTCCTAATCCGTGTTCATATGGCTCGATTAATGGAAGAGTATATATTGATAACAACAACGACTGTGTGTATAATGCGGGTGATGATGTTTTTCAGAGCAATTACAACATAGGGGTTAATGCTAATTATAATGGAAGCTTTGGCAACTATTTTTCCTATTACCCTGGGCCAAACGGAACATACAGTATGTTAGTACAAACCTCATATTTAAACAATGGGAGTATTTCTTATTCCAACTCTTTACCCTTTGCATACCCGAATACGTGTTCTCCATTATTCTATAATTTTAATACCAATTCAACGTTTCCATTAAATAATGCTGATTTTGCATTACATTGTACTTCAAATATTGATGTGGCAACTTGGCTTGCTGCTTCGGGAGTTTTAAGGCCAGCTATTCCATTTATGCTTTATCCGCAGGTAAGCAATATGGGTTGCGATACCGTTTCAGGCTGGATGAAGGTACTATTAGATAGCAGAGTTTCCTATAATCCTTTGTTGAGCACAAACAATCCGAGCAATATTAATGGAGATACATTAATTTGGAATTATAGTGCATTGAGTAATTTAAGTGCCGGAGGATATTGGAATAGTTTTTCATCTATGCTGCACTTAACCCCCGATTCTACTGTAAATATTGGCGACACACTTTGTTTTTCTATTTTTAGCAACGTACCTTCAAATGATATAAATCCTGTTAATAATCAAAATCAAGTATGTTATGCCGTAGTTAATTCGTTTGACCCTAATGCTAAAGAAGTTGAGCCCAAAGGAATAGGTGTTGATGGCGTTATACCTCCTAGTCAATCAGAACTAACTTATACAATACATTTTCAGAACACAGGGAATGCGCCTGCTTTTAATGTTAAAATAATTGATACTTTGTCGCAACACATAGTACCCGAAAGCTTAATTATTTTAGGAAACAGTCATCATGTTATTCCACAATGGGTAGCTCCAAACGTATTGGGGTTAAATTTTAATAACATTAATTTACCTGATAGTTTTAGTAACGAACCGGCCAGTCACGGATTTATTACTTTTAAAGTAAAACTCAAAAACAATCTTGCTTTAGGTACAAAAATTAATAATACGGCCTATATATACTTTGACTTAAATACTCCAATTGTGACCAATACTGTCAAAAATACGATTAACACAACATCTTCAGTAAAACCATGGTCTGTAGATAACAACTTCCTTATTTATCCTAACCCAGCACAGGAGAAGCTTTATATAGATTTCGAGAAAAAGAGTGCTACCTTACCACTTGTGATCGATTTATTCAATACTTCTGGCCAGAAAATTATGTCTAAAGAACTTTATGAAACACATACTCAAATAGATATTAGTCATTTAAGTAAGGGCCTATATTTTTTCCGCATCATTCAAGATGGAAAAATTTACAATAGCAAATGGAGTAAAGAGTAAAAAAGTAGTTGTTGTAAATAAAAACATGTTAAGAATGCCCTAAGTGCCTATGGTACTTAGGGCTATTTATTTAGATTTGTGGCTGAAACAGAAATCGTTTTTAGGATTAAAAAGCATATTAGATATACAGGTGTTTTATTGCCGCTAACAGTAATGCTGTTCTGGTATTCTTTTTCAGATGCTCTGTCTGTGCCTGCTATGCATTCAATTCATGACAGTATTGTACATACAGATTCTATAATTTCAGATTCAATAAATGCAAATAAAATTAAAAAAGATAGTTTAAAAATCTCAAAAAATGCAATTGATGAAGTTGTTAAGTACCAAGCTGAGGATAGCATAGTATTTGTTGTTGACAGTCAAAAAGTTTATATGTTTGGAAAAGCCGAAGTGCAGTATGGTGAAGTTAATTTAAAAGCCGGAGTAATTGCAATGGACCAGGAAAAGAACTTGGTTACAGCGCATGGAGTTCCTGATAGTTTGGATAAAATGGTCGAAAATCCTGAGTTTAGTGATGGCACTCAAAACTTTAATGCGAAACACATGATTTATAACACCAAAACTAAAAAAGGTAAAATTAAAGATATAAGCACCATCGAAGGTGAAAATTACCTTAGAGGCGAAAGTGTAAAAAAAGACAGTAATAATGTAACCTATATGCAGCACGGGGTTTATACAACCTGTAATTTAGAAAAGCCGCATTTTCATTTTGCATTAAGTAAACTAAAAGTAATACCCGATGATAAAATAATTACGGGCCCTGCTAACTTGGTTATAGCCGGAATTCCTACTCCATTAGCCTTGCCATTCGGTTTTTTTCCGAACACTAAAGGTAGGGCAAATGGTATTTTAATGCCTACATACGGAGAGGCCAACAATTATGGTTTCTTTTTAAAAGATGGGGGCTATTATTGGGGAATTAATGACCATGTAGATTTGCTTCTGCGAGGTGATATTTATACACGAGGCAGTTGGGCTCTTAGAACAGAAAGTCAATATGCCAATATCTATAAATATACCGGCAATGCCAGCATTAGTTATGCAGTCTTTAAAATGGGAGAGGAGGGCTTTCCCAATTTTCAAAAACGAAAAGATTTTTTTGTGCGCTGGAATCATACCCAAGATGCTAAGGCAAACCCATCGAGCCGATTTAGTGCCAATGTAAATTTTGGAACCAGTTCATACAATCAATTAAATGCCACAAATACGGGTGATATATTAGCAAACACATTCCAGTCATCGGTACAGTACACCAAAACATTTACACATAGCAATCTTACTTTAAGTGCTCGTCAGTCACAAAATACGTCCAATAGAAAATTTGATATTAGCGCTCCCGAACTTACTTATGCCGTAAATCGTTTTTATCCTTTTAAATTCAAAAACGCTTCCGGAACCAAAAAATGGTATCAGGATATTGGAATTACTTATACGAATTCAACAAGAGCTCAAATATCTACCATTGATACGCTGTTGTATGCTGGAAAAGTAAATTGGAATAAGGAAGTAAACAAAGGTGCTAACCATGTTATCCCAATAACCACCTCTGTAAAACTACTAAAATACTTTACCCTTAGCCCAACGGCAACTTATACCGAGTCTTGGTATTTGCAATCCATTCGGAAATCTTTTGATAGCGAACTTAACCGTGTAGTTACCGATACTATTCAAAAATTTTCAAGAGCTAAAGATTTAAGTATCAATGCCTCACTGCGTACTATTATTTATGGTATGTACCAGTTAAAAGCCGGAAATGTTAAAGCCATACGACACGTAATTACACCATCGGCCGGTTTTACTTATAATCCCGGCCTTTCAGGCTACAATACAGTAATGACTAATTCATCTGGTAGTACTACAACCTATAGCGCTTTTGAAGGAGCCATGTTTGGAGCCCCATCTCAAACTCAATCGGGTTTCGTAAATATGGGTTTTGTAAATAATCTTGAAATGAAAGTTAGATCATCTAAAGACACTATTAGCGGTTTCAAAAAAATTAAAATATTTGAAAACCTAAGCTTTGACTCGCGCTATAATGTTATGGCTGACTCTTTTCAACTGTCCACCATCAATATGAATTTAAGAACCACACCCATTGATTTTGTTAACATCAATGTTAATGCCGGTGCCGACCCATACAGTCTTGATCCAAACAGCGGAAGGAGAATTAATGAATATATTATTAATCAGTCAATAAAATTGGCTCGACTAACTACGATGAGTGTTTCGGTAGGTTTAAATTTAAAAAGCAAAAAAGCAAAACCACGCACCGAATCAAAAAACGCCACAAAAGAAGAACTTGATGAAATAAATCGTTATCGTTATCAATATGTTGACTTTAATATACCTTGGACACTTAATATAAGCTATAATTACATTTATAATAAGCCTAATTTTATTTCTACCACTACACAAACTGTTTCATTTAGCGGTGATGTTAATGTTACCCAAAATTGGAAAGTGGGCTTTAACTCAGGTTATGATATGGTTCAAAATAAGTTTACCTACACCAGCATGAATGTTTATCGCGACTTACACTGTTGGGAAATTCGACTTAATATGGTACCTTTTGGCTTTAGAAAAAGCTATTCTATTGATATTAATGTAAAATCGAGTGTATTGCAAGATTTAAAACTAAGTAGAAGACGTGATTGGTACGATTTACAATAAATTAATACTCCGTTCAGCTTTAAAATATATAACTTAGCAAAAAATAAAAATTTATGACTACAAAAGTTCACAACTTTAGTGCCGGCCCTGGAATTTTACCCCAAGAGGTCTTAAAACAGGCTGCAAATGCTTGTATTAATTTTGATAATCTTAATCTCTCCCTACTAGAAATCTCACATCGTAGTAAAAATTTTGAGGCGGTAATTAACAATACACGCAATATGGTGAAGAATTTACTTCATTTGGATGATGATTTTGAAGTGATTTTTTTAGGAGGTGGTGCAAGTATGCAATTTGCTATGGTTCCCTATAATTTGTTGAGCACAACGGGTAAAGCCGGTTATTTGAATACCGGAGTGTGGGCAAGTAAGGCAATAAAAGAAGTTAAACTTTTAGGAAACACCGTTGTTGTGGCCTCGAGTGAAGATCGAAAGTTCAACTATATCCCCAAAAATTATGAAATCCCTAACGACCTTGATTATTTTCATTTAACCAGCAACAATACTATTTATGGAACCCAAATAAAAACGTTTCCTAAAACATCTGTTCCGCTTGTTTGCGATATGAGCAGCGATATTTTTAGCAGAGAGGTTAATGGAAATGATTTTAGTTTGATTTATGCCGGAGCCCAAAAAAATATGGGACCTGCAGGAGCTACAATGGTGGCCGTTAGAAAAAGTATTTTAGGAAAAACAGAGCGTAAAATGCTTTCTATGCTCGATTACCTTGTTCACATTAAAGGACAGTCAATGTATAACACGCCTCCTGTTTTTCCTATATATGTAACTATGCTTACCTTAGAGTGGTTAATAAAAAACGGAGGAATAGCTCATATTGAAAAAATGAACAATCAAAAAGCAGCACTTTTATATTCGGAAATTGACAGAAACCCACTTTTTAAAGGTACCTGTGCTGTGGAAGACCGCAGTTTAATGAATGTAACCTTTGTTTTGGAAAACCCCGAAAAGGAAATTATATTTGATAAGTTGGCTAAAGATGCCAATTTGAGTGGAATTCGTGGACACCGCGATGTAGGTGGTTATCGCGCTTCACTTTACAATGCACTTCCTATAGAAAGCGTAAAAACTTTAGTAGAAGTGATGCAGCATTTTGAAAAAACAAATGGCTGATAGCCCTACAATTAATTTTAAATTTATTTTATATGACAACAGTAAAGTTATTAGCAAACGATGGTATAGATGATGGAGGAAAGGCTCTTTTACAAGCCCAAGGTTTTGAAGTAATAACCCAAAAAGTACCTCAAGAACAATTAATTGAGGCGATCAACAAAAATGGCTATCAAGCTTTAACAGTGCGCTCTGCAACTAAAGTACGTAAAGAACTAATAGACGCTTGCCCCGTATTAAAATTAATAGGTCGTGGTGGTGTAGGTATGGATAATATTGATGTAGAATATGCCATTAGTAAAGGTATTGCTGTTTACAATACCCCGGCTGCATCGTCAAACTCAGTTGCCGAATTGGTTTTTGCTCATTTGTTTTCGATGTGTCGCTCTCTTTATGATAGCAATAGGCAAATGCCTATAAACGGAGCTGCTCATTTTGGTGATTTAAAAAAGAAATACGCTCAAGGTATAGAGCTTAAAGGCAAAACTTTAGGTATTATAGGTATTGGGCGAATTGGCCAGGCAGTAGCTCAATTAGCACTAGGTATGGGAATGAAAGTAGTAAGTCATGATCCTTATATTAAATCAGCAGAAATAAACCTTGATATTATTGGTTTAGCAAGCCCACCGGTTATTACAATAAATACGGTAAGCCTGAATGAAGTATTGCAAAATAGTGACTTTATAACAGTTCATGTTCCTGGTGGAAAAATTATAGGAAAAGAAGAAATTGCACAAATGAAAAAGGGTATTTGCCTGGTAAATGCTTCCCGTGGTGGAGTAATTGATGAAGAGGCATTAATTCAAGGACTTAACACCAAACACATAACCCACGCAGCTTTAGACGTATTTGAAAACGAACCCAACCCAAGCAAACAGCTTCTAGAGCACCCAAACATTTCACTTACACCTCATATTGGAGCAGCTACTAACGAAGCGCAAGAACGTATTGGAATTGAACTGGCTTCATTAATCATTAACCATTTTAATAAATAAACAACCTTGGCAAGTACTAAATTTTGTAGAAATCACTTGTTTTTTTATCTTGCCATAGATTTTTTTACAAATAAATATTATGAAATTTGATAAATCCATTGCTGGTTATCACATGCTGATAATCATTAGCGAAATAGATGGATATTTTAGTGCTGCTGAAAAAAAAGTGGTACTGCAATACATAAAAGAGAACCATCCGAGTTTAGTTAGCCTCGAAATACATAACCGCATACTAAATACACTTCCTAAAGACCTTTTTATGGAGCACTTTGAAAAAGTTGCAAATGATTTCTATTGGCAAACAACCCCCGAAGAACGAAATAGATTTTTAAACTGCATGTTTAAATTGGTTAAGGCCGATAAGGTTATCTCTAAAGAAGAAAATAAATACATTGATGCTTTATACACGCTGTGGGACTTATAATTTTTTTTACTCAATTTTAAATTTCTTAGTGCATTGTTTCGATTAAAATTACCAACTGACCCACGTTTGGTTAATATTGTAGAAGAGAATATTCCTGAAATATTAACCGATCATGCTTGGTGCGAACAAAAAGCGGCTTCAAATGCCATTTCACTTACGGTTAGTTACCCTGAATACACAGATTTGGTAAATGCAATGCTCGACTTAGCACAAGAAGAATTGGAGCATTTTAAACGCGTACATCAAATTATTTTAGAACGTAACTTTGAATTGGGATTTGAACGAAAAGACAGTTATGTAAATGAACTGTATGCCTTTATTCGAAAGGGTTATAAGCGCCACATTGTGCTCGTTGACCGACTCTTATTTTCGGCCATGATTGAAGCCCGAAGTTGCGAACGTTTTAAAGTACTGTCTGAAAATATTAAAGATAAAGAGTTGGCAGCATTTTATCATGAGCTTATGGTTAGTGAGGCCGAACATTACACTTTATTTTTAAAATTAGCGCGTCAATATTCACAGGGTATTGATGTTGAAAAACGTTGGCAGGAATTTTTAGATTTTGAAGCTACTGTAATAGCTAAATACGGAAATAAAGAAACGGTTCACGGATAGTTTTTTATAATTAATGTATTTGTTACAATACAGCTTATTTAATGCCGCTTATTTGTATTAAACAAAATGGAATACTGTTTTTTTTCTACACATAAATTACAGTTTTTAGCCTATAAGGGTATGTTGTTTTGAAACCTATACATAAAGCGGTAAACTTCTATTATATAGGTGTATTCGAGTACATGTGCAAGTTATGTGAAATACGAATGATCAAATTGGGCATTACCGTTTTAAAAACAGGGTATCTCAATTTAATTTAAATCCTTCGGTTTGTTCAATCACATCTTAGTGTTTTTAAAACACACAAGCCAGAGCAGTAAAAAAGTTAAAATCTCCCACAGCACAAAAAAAATTTTGCCAAGGCTTTATTTGGTGCAGGGTTCAGAGCAGTAGTCAATTTTCAGCGAGAAATTGAACTAACATATCGCTTAAAATGGTTACTTTGCAAGCTAAACAATTAGAGAAACTTTAGTACTAAATGAAAAAATAACAAGAGAAAAGCGAAACAACTATGTCATTAAACATACAGCATTTAGAAAACGAAATTATAGACCAGTATCTCAATGACGAACAAGCTACAAGAACTTTTACAAAAATATCTCAAAGCATTCAAAAAGCTACGAATTGACAGGGCGCATGGAGTTGCCCCACACAAACCCGTTTTGCTTATTTCTGTATTACAAACATTCCAAAATGGAGTTAACAACAACCAAAGAATTTATATCACCCCTGAGTTAGTAGCGCTCTTCATATCAAATTGGAATTCACTTGTTACAACAAATCACGATTGCCGTTTCGCTTTACCCTTTTATCATTTAACAAGCGATAAATTCTGGAAACTCATTCCAAATCCAGGTTTTGAAAATATTCTTCACCTATCAGCATCCATGCGAAGTCTTGCCAATCTGAATGTTGCAGTTGATTGTGCATTCATTGACGATGCGTTATGCACATTAATGAAAGATAAGAAGAGCAATGAAATTTTGATGCAGTTTTTATTGGATGAATATTTTCCAAACAGTAAAGGCAATTTCAACAATATAGAAGGCGCTCAGCAAAGTATATTTGACGACATAGAAAATAAAATTCTTAAAGAACCATCCGAAGAATATCGACAGGAAATCAAGAAATTACTCGAACAAAAAAACGAAGAAGAAATATTCCTTCGTGGAAGCCTATTCAAAAGAGAAATTCCGAAAATTTACAACAACACATGTTGCATATCAGGGATGAAGATTGATGCAACTGTTAATGTATCTATGATAGATGCTTGTCACATTGTGCCATTCAGTGTAAGTTATGACGATACGGTAACGAATGGAATTGCTTTATGCCCGAACTTACACAGAGCATTTGACAGGGGATTGATGACGATTGATGAAAATTATAGAGTTGTTGTTTCAAATACTTTCAGGGAAGATGAAACGAGTTATAGTATAAGGGCGTTTGAAAACAAAATTATCAACTTACCATCTTTAGAAAGTTATTTTCCTTCAGCCAATAATTTTCACTGGCATTTTAAGAATATTTTTAAAAAATGAAACCTACTGAATTGAATACTAAAAGATGCTTTGATAAATTCAATAATGAAATCTTTATTGGAGATTTAGTAGATGTGCAAACTGACCCAATTCCGAGAAAGGTTTATAAAAAGGAAGATGGAGACTTATACTTCAATCCTTATGAAAAAGAAGAAAAGGTTTCAGCATATTTTAAAACTGATTTAATTAAAATTCAATGACCAACATCAAACTATTTGAAAGCAAAAAAGTAAGAACCCATTGGGATGAAAAAACGGAAACATGGTATTTTTCAGTGATAGATGTGATAGAAATACTTACTGGAAGCAGTATTCCAAAAAGGTATTGGAGCGATTTGAAAAAGAAACTCACCAAGGAAGGAAGTCAGTTGTACGAAAATATCGTACAACTGAAATTTGAAGCTGCTGATGGTAAAAAGTATGCAACAGATTGTTTGGATACGCCTAATCTACTCCGCCTGATTCAATCCATTCCTTCACCAAAGGCAGAGCCATTTAAACAATGGTTAGCTAAAGTTGGATATGAAAGAATGCAAGAAATCGCTGACCCTGAACAAAGCATCGAAAGAGCCAGAGAAAATTGGCAAAAATTGGGTAGAAGTGAAAAATGGATTCAGCAACGAATGACCGGGCAAGAAACCCGAAATAAACTGACCGATTATTGGAAGGAAAGCGGTGTCCAAAAATCTGATGAGTTTGCCTTCCTAACCAATATTATACATCAGGAGTGGACCGGCTTAACAGTTAAGAAGCATAAAGATTTAAAAGGCCTGAAATCACAAAATCTACGAGACCACATGAGCGAAGCTGAATTGATTTTTACAGCTTTAGCAGAACTCTCCACACGCCAAATTGCCGAAACAGAAAAAGCAAAAGGCATTCAGCAAAATGCCATCGCGGGAAAGAAAGGCGGTAAGATTGCTAAAGATGCAAGACGCGCATTGGAACAAAAAACAGGAAAAAAAGTGATAACAAATGAAAATTTCTTGCCCCCAACAAAAGGCACGAAAAAATTAGATAAATAGAAAAATGACCATCATCTACATATTTCTTTCATCCCTTGCGATTCTCCTAATCGTAAACATCTTCCTTACCCTCAAAGTTGGCAAGAAAGAATCAGGCAATGAATTAACCGAAATAAAATCGTCCATCGGAACACTTACTTCCAATTTGAAAGACACTGAGAAAAATCTGAAAGATGAATTTGTAACCAACCGAAAGGAAAGTTCAGACACGGCAACAGGTTTAAGAACTGAAATTGGCAATCAACTGAACAAGTTCACGCAAACATTTTCAGAGCAACTCGTCAACCTCACCAAATCCAACGAAGAAAAGTTAGAAGCCATACGCAAAACCTTTGAAGAAAAATTGGCTGACTTTCAAAAAAGCATAGACACCAACAGTAAAGAGAGCAGAAACGAATTGAAAGAAAAACTGGAAGTATTTAAAAAAGAATTGAACGATGCTTTGAAGGATTACAAAGAACGCATGAGAGAACAGTTTTCAGATTTTGAAAGAAGTCAGAAAACGCAAAATGTGGCCAACAGCGAGAAAATTTCTGAACTCAAAATGAGTTTGGAAAAATCGGTGAAAACCATGCAGGAAGGCAACGAGAAGAAGTTGGAAGAAATGCGTAAAACCGTTGATGAAAAATTGAATGAAACACTAGAAAAGCGACTTGGCGAATCGTTCAAACAAGTAAGTGACAGATTGGAAGCCGTTCACAAAGGGTTGGGCGAAATGCAAACTTTGGCGGTGAGTGTAGGCGATTTGAAAAAGGTAATGAGCAACGTAAAATCAAGAGGTGTTTTAGGTGAATATCAGTTACAAAATATCATTGAAGATTTACTAACCAATGAGCAATACGAGAAGAATGTAAAGACAAAAGTCGGTAGCGGTGCAGTAGTTGAATTTGCTATCAAAATGCCGCATGGTAACAACCTTGAAAAAACATTATGGTTGCCAATAGATTCTAAGTTTCCGAAAGAAGACTATGAAGCCTTGGTAGATGCTTATGACAAAGGCGATGTAGATAAAATTGAAGAATACCGTAAAGCTTTTATCAATGGTATTAAAAAGAACGCTAAAGACATCAAAGAAAAATACATTGACCCACCTAACACAACCGAATACGGCATCATGTTTTTGCCTTATGAAAGTTTGTTTGGCGAAGTATTGAGAGTTCCCGGACTTTTTGAGCAGTTGCAGAAAGATTATAAAATAACGATAACCGGTCCTACTACTTTGAGTGCGTTGCTTAACAGTTTACAAATGGGTTTTAGAACATTGGCAATTGAAAAACGCAGCAGCGAAGTTTGGGACTTGCTTGGAGCAGTTAAAACCGAGTTCGGAAAATTTGGAGGTATCATTGAAAAAACAAGAGATAAACTTGTGGCAGCAACCAAAGAACTTGACAACACCGGGGTTAGAACAAGAACAATTGAAAGAAAATTAAGACAAGTTCAAGAATTACCAGCAGCCGAATCGAAATTGATTTTGGATGCAAGTCAGGAAGGTGATCCAACAGAAGAAAATTAGAAGTAATGGCAAAGACATTCCGTAAAGTAAAACCGATTATTCCGCTTTCAGAATTTCTTGATAGGGCAAGGAAAGTAAAATCGTTTACCAGTTCTAACGGCAGACGATATGAAGTTCAGAGAATTGAAAATGATGAAATGTTTTTTCTCCGTTTAGACGCTAAGACCGAAGAAGAATGGAGTATGAATTTGAAAGAAGTTTACAGGGCGTATAAAGAACTTGAAGATTTTGCAACGGTAAATTTTAAACCTTTTGTTCCCATTACACATTCACCTGCAAGAGGTTTGTTACTTCATTTGGGAATGTTGGAGTAGTTATTTCTTTTGCTTCAAAACGCTTTCAGAAGAATACAAAAAAGCGTCTCCTTGTTTGGTGAATTCTAATTTTCCATCTTCACGCATGTGCATCACATCACAGGCACGAATTATCAAGGCTTTCATTACCTTTTTGTTTTTGGGTCATTCAGATGATTTTGTTTTCTTTTCCATTTCAAGAAACCATTGAACGAAGACTGCTTACAACATTTTTAACTGCATCAATCACAATATCAATTTCCCTTTTGGTATTAAATTTTCCGATAGAAAAACGAATAGAGTCAAATGCAGCAGCTTCATCTAAGCCCATTGCAATTAATACATGTGAAGGTTCTATGGATGCAGAAGTGCAAGCACTTCCATTGCTCACCGCAATTAAAGGCAAATCGTTTTCTAAATGCTTATGTTAAGCCCACGCAGCAATCACACACATTTGCAAACCGCTACAAGCCAATACCAAAACCAATGTTTGAAAAATTGGGGTAAAGTGTTCAATTTAACAGTAGTTGTTTTAACTTGCGCACATACAGCAAAACCTGAAAGGACATCTGAAATGCTTTATTTTAAAAGAGTTTAAGTGCAAAAACAAAAATATTGTTTCAGAATTTATTTGAA
Source organism: Bacteroidota bacterium (assembly GCA_963169745.1). Classification (GTDB taxonomy): domain Bacteria; phylum Bacteroidota; class Bacteroidia; order UBA4408; family UBA4408; genus CAIKXD01. Next base: position 237,141 of record CAUJCU010000017.1, on the reverse strand, counting down.
AAATTGGTTTGATTGGAATACTTTGTTTAACTTTAACAGCGATTGTTTAGACTAAATAATAATTTATGGAACCTGATTATAGCCGTCTCAAGAAGCGCCCCTCTTTTCCTTTTGAAACTATGGCAGTAGCCGTTGCTTTTTCACCTCGTCTCGAAGCCATTTTAATGGAAACTAAAAGAATGTTGAATTTATTTGGTTCCCAGTTGGTAATTATTCATGTAGGTAAAAAAAATCCAGATTATGAAGATATTTTGGAAAAATTAATTAATAAAATCGGATTCTCTAGAATTAAATATCGTATTATATGGATGGAGGGCGAACCTGTAGAAACGATATTAAAATTATGTAAAGATAACATCGTTGATTTGCTGCTTTTAGGAGCTTTAGAAAAAGAAAACTTATACAAATATTATGTTGGCTCCATTGCTCGGTCTATTGGGCGTAAGGCCAAGTGTTCGGTAATGTTACTGACCAACCCTTCAATTAACCCAAAACGAATGCGGAAAATAGTAGTGAGTGGAGTAGATAACCCCAAAACTATACATACCATAAAAACGGTTCAGTACATTGCCAAAAACGAAAAAATACCTGAATTTACAGTGGTGCAAGAGGTTAATACCCCCATTCTTAATCCTACTTTAACAGAAAACGATACAGAACAAGAGTTTTCTAAAATAAAACGCGAAATGCAGGAAGAAGATTTTGTAAAACTAAGCAATATAACCAATACTACTGCAATACCTGAGGTTAAAATAGACTTACAAGTTATAAAAGGAAAACCGGGGTATGCTATAAGTCAATTTGCCCGAAATAACCATTACGATCTTATTGTATTCAACTCTCCGGATACACACTTAGGAATTTTTGACCGAATTTTTACGCATGATATTGAATATGTACTTGCTGATATGCCTTGTAATTTACTTATTGTGCACTCTCGAGTTTAAGCATATTTATATCAACAACTTTTTATTGAAAATTTCTTTCCTTTTGCTATTGGTCTTACCCATTAATCGTTACTTTTAAAAAAATATTAGTAACAGCAACATGGGGTCATAAATAGAAAAAAAATGCTTTTGTTGCTTTTTTTAATAGAAAATTTAATTAATTACATAGACCATAAACTGCAATTTTTGATAAAGAAATAATGATTTCGAAACACATATATCATTTGAAAAAGAAAAAACTTATTGCCCTGCTTTTTATAGTATGGAGCTTTTTAACATACGCAACTTCAACAACGGCACAAACGGCCCCAAAAAAGAAACCAACTTCTAAAAAGCATGTAAAACACAAACGAAAACCCAAACCTCAAGTTGTTATTCCGGAGTTTACCTTAAGCGGAAAGATTTTATTGAAAGAAGAATTTTGTGATGAAGAAGCTTCAAAGGAAATTATTAAACCCTGCCTTGAAAAAACTTTCTTTATTAAAAAAGGAGATGCAAATAGTGCTAAAAACCCGGTAATTGATGCTCTTCATGTGGACTCCACAGGAGCATTTTCTATGCGTCTAAAATCGGGTAAATATTGTATTCTTCAGGATTTTCAAACCCGTGCGCTTGCTCTTGAGAATTACACATCTTCAGAAAAATTTGAATACTTAGGTAATGATTGTATGCGAAAATATTGGGCCGATTGCTACTTAGATATAGTATTGGATAAGGATATTAACAACTTAGTCATTACCTATTCTAAAAAATGCCATCAAAGTGATAATCCTTGTATGAAATCTTTAAACCCAAATAAACAGCAATCAAATTCCCAATAAAAATAGATACCCTTTAAATTGCTCCATTCAATATACTGAAATACTTACCTAATTTTGTTCTCTAGTGCTTAACTGATGCATAAAATTATCATTTTTATCTTATTTTTTATAGGGGCACTTCATGTTCCGGCAAGGGCTTCGCTCGATTTCAATTATAATTGTCGACAAGCTTATGACCATGTAACTGCGTTGCGTTTTAACACGGCACTTCGTTATATAAATGCCGAAAAAAAAGTAAATCCTAATAATAATTTGATTGTACTTATTGAGAACTATCGCGACTGTATGGAGTTAATTATTGATGAAAATAAACAGCTTTTAAACCAGTATATAGGCCGAAAGGAGCTTAGGCTAAAAAAAATAGAAAAAGAAGACAGTCGAAATCCTTATTATTTATATGCACAAGCAGAAATAAATTTACAATGGAGTTTTGCATATTTTAAAACAGGTGATTATTTGAATGGTGTTTTAGGTATTAGAAAAGCCTATAAGCAGCTCGAAAAAAATACAGCCTTATATCCACATTTTATACCCAATAAAAAATCATTGGGTTTATTGCATTCCTTAATAGGAATTGTTCCTGACGAATATAAATGGGCTGTTAACTTATTGGGTTTTAATGGTTCGTTAATACAAGGTAATTTAGAGTTACAAGACTTTTATAATAAAGCCTTTTCAGATACCCTATATTCTTGTTATCGCACCGAAGCAGCTCTTGTTTGGGCTGTTATACAAATAAATTTTATTAATGATAACCAAGCACTTAAAATCATCACAACACATATAGAACAAACACCAAGAACGAATCCTGTTTTGGCTTTTGCTTATGCTGATATTTGTTTGCATCAAGGCAGGAGCGGAGTTGCTGCTGCATACCTTACCCTCAATAAATTTTCAGAAAATACCTATTTCAAACTTGATTATTTAAATTATCTAACAGGAGTAGCCAAACTCTTTAACTTAGAAAACGATGCTATTGTATATCTGGAACAATATGTAAATAATTTTAAAGGAAACACCTTTATTAAAGCTGCTTACCTTAAAATGGCCTATTATTATGCACTTCAAAATAACAAGGACTTATATTTTAAATATCTGAAGCAGATACCCAAAAGGGGCAATGATATGACCGATGAAGATCGAACAGCTGAAAAAGATTCGAAAAGTACGGCACTGCCTAATATTTATTTACTAAAAAGCAGGCTGTTATTTGATGGAGGAAATTATACCGAAGCTACAAAAGTGCTAATAAGAGCTCATAAAGATGATTTTAAAACAACACGCGAACAATTAGAGTTTATTTATCGGTTAGGACGCATCCAACATAAAAAACAGAATTTTAATAAAGCTATTCAACACTATCAGCTCGTACTAAAAAACGGTTCTTCCTTTCCTTATTACTTTGCCGCTAATGCTGCTCTTAATATAGGTTTAATTTACGAAGAGTTAGAAAACTATACACAAGCCAAATATTACTTTGAGCGTTGTCTTAAAATGAAAGATCACGAGTATCAGCGAAGTATTGACCAAAAAGCTAAAGCCGGTATAAAACGAATTACGGGTTAAGAAAAAATGGCGAATGGCTAAAAATAATATCTTTGTTCCCCTTATTATAAAAACATGAAAAAGTATAGAAACTTGATGCTATCCGTTACATTTCTGTTAACAGCTTCTACTTTGAGTTTAGCACAAAAAAATATGGTCCAAAGAGGTCATTTAACTTTTCCCGGAAAACAACTTGCCAACATAGGTGGCTATGTTGATTCTTTGGGCAACGAATATGCTTTAGTAGGACACAGTGAAGGAATGGCTATTGTAAATGTTCAAGATCCTGACAATCCTTTTGTGGTAAAAGAAATACCAGGTCCCAACTCCATTTGGCGCGAAGTAAAAACATGGCAGCATTTTGCCTATGTAACTACCGAGGGCGGCAATCAAGGTTTGCAGGTGGTTGATTTGTCACATTTGCCCGATACTGTTATTCCTTATCATAATTGGAAACCGGTTATTACAACCAATGTAGGCACCTATACTTTAAACACCATCCATGCTTTGCATATTGATAACGGATACGTTTATTTATATGGGGCAAATAACGGCAGCGGTATTGAAGGGATTGTTATAGGCAGCTTGGCTGATCCGTGGAATCCGGTATTGGCAGGGGTGTACAATGGCTATTATGTACACGATGGTTACGTAAGAAATGATACGGTATGGGCTTGTCATATTTATGATGGATTTTTTAGTGCCATAGATGTTAGTGATAAAAATAATCCGGTACAATTAATACAACAACATACGCCCAGTAACTTTACTCATAATAGTTGGTTAAGTGATAACAGTCGCTATTTGTTTACCACCGATGAAGTTGATAATAGTTATTTGGCTGCTTATGATGTGTCAGATGTGAATAATATAGTTTTTATGGATAAAATACAGTCGCAGTTTCCAGGTTCACAGAGTGTTGTTCATAATACACACATAAAAAACGACTATGCTGTAACATCTTGGTATAAAGATGGGGTGGTAATTACAGATGTGCACCGTCCCGAGAATTTAGTAAATATTGCTTGGTTTGATACAAGTCCTTTAAATGGTGGTGGTTATGATGGCTGCTGGGGTGTTTATCCCTTTCTTCCTTCAGGAAATTTAGTAGCTTCAGATATTCAACAGGGTTTGTATGTTCTTACACCTACCTATACACGTGCTTGTTATTTGGAAGGAAGTGTGATTGACAGCATTTGCGGAGCGCACATTGCAGGGGTAAAAGTAACAATTATGGGTGCCGGTGTTATTGATAGTACCGATTTTTCAGGTATATATAAAACGGGAACACCCGATGTCGGAACGTACACCGTTGTTTTTGAAAAACAGGGATATAACACAGTTACCATAAACGGAGTAGTGCTCGATACAGCCTTGGTAACCATGCTGAATATCACAATGCTTAGCAATCAGTCTGTAAGTTTAATGGGTTTAGTTCAAGATAACTTAAGTGCTCCTTTAGCTGATGTACAAGTAAATTTTTCAAATGCTAACTATTCTTATTCTTATACTACCGACAGCAATGGAGAGTTTTCGCAATGTGGGTTAATTGAGGATCAGTATAGTATTTTTGCCGGAAAATGGGGGTATCTTACCTATTGTACTGATGATAGTATAAGCAACAGCAGTATGTTGATGCATTTAAACCCCGGAATTTATGATGATTTTACCTTTGATTTTGGCTGGAGCATAAGCAGTAATGCAGCTTCAGGAAAATGGATGCGTGTTGTACCCGCAGCTACTTTGTCGGGAAGTATCATGGCTAACCCCGGTTTTGATGCTAGTGGTGATTGTGGTCAGAAAGCGTATGTTACCGGAAATAACAATGCTTCTGTTGGATCCGATGATGTTGATGATGGAAGCACTATTCTCAACTCTCCTGAATTTGATTTAAGCACCTATAACACTGCCCATATAAAATATGCTCGATGGTTTTATAATGCCGGAGGCACAGGCACTCCTAATGACAGTTTAATAATTAAATTAAGCAACGGAACTCAAATAGTTAATTTAGAAGTTGTTACGGTATCAACTCCGGGTAGTAGTTCATGGGTTGAAAAAGATATCTTAATAACTCACGCTACAATACCCTTTACAACTACAATGAAACTCATAGTTTATACTGCCGATGCCTTACCCGGACATATTGTAGAGGCTGGTTTTGATTATTTTAGAGTGGAACCCGACACCAATACATCACTGAACCAAATTGTAAAAAATAATTTTTGGTTTTACCCTAATCCTCTAAGCACTAAAGAACAATTGAATTACACGACTGAAAATTTTGGAAACAACAACAGCATTATTATTCAAGATATTACAGGGCGTGAAATACAGCGTTATAGACTTAATGCAAAAGCCGGAAGCCTACAATTGAATAAAGAATTAACAGCGGGTACTTATTTGATTCAGGTTTATGAAAATGAAATAAAAACGGCTACACACAAGCTGGTAATTAACAACTAAGTGAATTTGTATTAATATTTTAATATGAGAATAAAAAAATGAATGATTCTTTACCTTGCCCTAAATGTGGCAGCCAATACACTTATGAACAAGATCATTTGCAGGTTTGCAGCCAATGCTTTCATGAGTTTGATCCCAATGAAATGCCTTTAGATGAGAACCAAATTAAAGACGCTTTTGGAAATATATTGCAAAATGGTGATACCGTAATGGTAATAAAAGATTTACCAGTAAAAGGGGCTCAAAAACCTATACGATCGGGTACTAAAGTAAAGAATATAAAATTAAAACCCGATAACGACCATAACATTGATTGCCGAATTGAAGGCTTTGGAGCTGTGGCTTTAAAATCAGAATTTGTAAAGAAAGTGCTGTGATGCTTAGGTTGCCTTAATGAATAAAGTCTTATCAATCCACTAATAGCGGTAACAAGCCCTCTTATTTTGCTCCCCCTTTACCTTTGAGTTCAGACAAACGAAAAGTAACACCAGCGAGCACATTTACTCCTACGTTTCTAACATCCTTGCTGCTTTTTGATAGGTACTCTCTAATGTCAAGCAACCCATAATTGGCTCTAACATCTATACTAAAGGTAATAAAATCTGAAAACACGTATGAAGCACCCACACCAGCAACAAAATTAAAGTCAAACGGTGTGTAAGTATAAGCTAAACTTGTATTCCCTTCATGCAAAGTTGTAATAGCAGAGTCGCCAATACTTACTATTTTGGTATATTTTAATTGACTGTTTGCTTTTGTTCTTAAATTTAATGAAGGACCAAAAAATCCTCGTAATTTTAGATTACTGCTATCCGATAAGAAATTATAATGAAACAACACAGGAATTTCAACATAGTTTAACGTATAGGTGTATTCAAACTTTTCAGTCTGTTTTGATGTAGTATCTTTAAAGTTTTTTTGAAATTGAGTACCTCGTTGCGAATATAAAAGATCGGCTGTTGTACTCCAATGTCCACCATTGCTAATGCTTAAGGTTAAGCCACCGGTAATACCGGGTTTAAATTTAGCCGAATCAATACCTAATAAATTGCTATAAAGTCCACCGCCTCTTATTCCAAAATCTAATTCCTGAGCTTTTGACTTGGTACTAAAGCTTAGAATTGATACTAGTAATAATGAACTTCCTAATAGTTTTGATATTTTCATAATGAGTAGGTTATTTGTTTGTCAAAATTTATACAAAAGAATATGCTGCAAATATATTTTTTTAAATGCTATGTGCAATTATTTAAAGCGCAAATTTATAAACTAATACAATATTTAATATAATCAGACAGTAAACAACAAAAAAAATAAGCATTTTTGCATTTTAAAAACATTGCATCTCAGTTATGAAAAAAATCAAACTACCCTTTATTTTTAGTCTTATCGCTTTTTGTAGCTTAAGTTATTACGCATGGGCTTCAGGACCTGTTATGCAACCAACTGCGTATAATATTGACCATAATTTGAGAAGTGATAGTATTGATGTTTTGCACTATCATATAAACCTTAGTATTACAAGTGTTGTTTCGCATCCTATTAGTGGTTATACAAATGTAACAATAGTGCCCAAAATAAATGGAATAACTACCTTAAATTTAGACTTACTAAAATTTACCATTGATTCTGTAAAACTGAACACCAACACATTAAACTTCAACTACAATGATACCTTGCTAAAAATAAATTTAGGAGCGGTTTATAACATGGGCGATACACTTACGGTACAGGTAGCCTACCATGGTGTTCCTCAAGTTGACCAAAGTGGCTTTGGGGGTTTTAGTTTCAGTAGCGGATATGCCTATAATTTAGGTGTCGGATTTTCTGCCGATCCACATGTTTATGGTCGTGTGTGGCATCCTTGTTTCGATAATTTTGTAGAACACGCTACTTATAGTTTTTCTATACGCACACAAAACACGCATAAAGCTGTGTGCAATGGACTACTGACAGGCTCCATAATGAACCCCGATAGCACGGTTACTTGGAACTGGGAAATGACGCAAAGTATTCCCAGCTATTTAGCTTGTGTAGCTGTTGCTGCCTATACAACCGTACATCAAAATTTTTCGGGCATTAATGGAAATATTCCGGTTGAACTTGCTGCTGTTCCGGCAGATACTACGAATATGAAAAACTCCTTTGTTAATTTAGAAAATGCGTTTAATGCTTTTGAGGAGCATTTTGGACCTTACCGTTGGAGCAAAGTTGGATATGTTTTAGTGCCCTTTAATGGAGGAGCTATGGAACATGCTACGAATATTGCCTACCCCAAAGTAGCGGTAACATCCGGTAGTACATTGTATGAAGCCGATCTTATGGCGCACGAACTGGCACACCATTGGTTTGGCGATTTGGTAACATGCAAAACGGCAGAAGATATGTGGCTGAATGAAGGTTGGGCAAGTTTTGCAGCATATATTTTTACGGAAAGTGTTTATGGAACTAATGCTTATAAGAATGCTTTACGTTCTAATCAAGCTAAAATATTACAACTTGCACATATTAAAGAAGCAGGATATAGGGCAGTTAGCGGTGTTCCACATGAATATACGTATGGCGACCATGTCTATTTAAAAGGTGCTTCAGTTGCACATAACATTAGAGCTTATATGGGTGATTCCTTATTCTTTAATGCAGTAAAATACTATACCAATAAAAATGCCTTTAAGAATGTAGATAGTGATATGATGCGTCAGGATTTTGAGGCTTCGAGCGGACTTGATTTAAGCGATTGCTTTCACGATTGGGTATTTAACCCGGGCTATGCCCAGTTTTCAATAGACTCCATCCAAGTAAGTGGAACTTCCGGCAGCTACAGTGTGAATGTATTTATTCGTCAAAGGATTACCGGGGCTCCCGGTCTCTTTAATAATGTACCTTTAGAACTATCCTTTATGAACAATAACTTTCAGAATGAGAAAGTAAAAGTGCTAGTAAGTGGTCAAAATACTATGGTAAACGTTATGCTTCCTTTTTATCCTGATTTTGCCGGAATTAACGTTGATGCTATTTTGTGCGATGCTACTGTTTCACAATTTAAAGTAATAAAAAACCCTGGTGTTGTTAATTTTCAGGATTTAAAAGTATCTGTAAATGTAAGTGCCAACACCGATTCTACCTTTTTATTTATTGCGCATAACTTTGCAACACCAGATGGAAACCATCAAGGATATGTATTATCACCCAACCGTTTTTATAAAATTGATGGTATTTTTTCTTCGGGCTTTAAGGCTACGGCTACTGTAATTTATGATGGAAGAAGCGCTTCTGCATCTAGTAATCAATTCCTCGATAATATGTTGTTTACAGGTGCTTTTAATGAAGACAGTCTGGTTTTGTTGTATCGCTCTAAAACAAATGAGTCATGGTCAGAATATTTATATTATACCAAGCAAGCTGGTAACACAGCAGATAAGTTTGGGACAGTAAAGTTAGACTCTATCTTAAAGGGTGAATATACATTTGGTATGAAAGCAGGATTTTCACAGATTAGAGAGCTAAAAAAAAATAATGAAATCATTATTACACCTAATCCGGCACATGATTTTATAAACCTTAATCTTTCAACTTTTTCTAATTCAGATAACAGCATCGAATGTAATATTTATGATGCACAAGGTCGTTGGATTAAAAATTATAAAATTGCTCAACGAAAAGAAAACTATTCTTTAGACATAAAATATTTAAGAAATGGCATTTATTTCTTTGATTTTAATGACGGATACAACCACACGACCCAAAAAGTGATCATCAATAAATAAAATATGAAATTTCAATATACTGCCGTTGAAAGATTTTTACGCTATGTAAAGATTGATACACAATCTGACCCCGAATCAGACACAGTGCCTTCTACACTAAAACAAAAAGATTTGAGTAAATTATTAGTTAGTGAACTCCTTGAAATGGGCTTAGATGATGCACACCTTGATGAATTTGGGTATGTTTATGCTACTCTTCCCTCAAATTCAAGTAAAAAAGTTCCTACAATCTGTTTTTGCTCACATGTTGATACATCGCCTGATTGCAGCGGAAAAAATGTAAAACCGGTTATTCATTTTAATTATACAGGGTATGATATTGTACTTCCCGATGATGCTTCCCAAATAATTAAAACAAGTGAACATCCGGAGTTGTTAAACCAAATTGGAAGTGACATCATTACATCAGACGGAACTACACTTTTGGGTGCAGATAATAAGGCAGGAGTTGCTGAAATTATGGATGCGGTATATCAACTCGTAAACCATCCGGAAATAAAACATGGAACGATTAAAATTTTATTTACGCCTGACGAAGAAATTGGTCGCGGGGTAAATCATGTAAATCTAAAGAAATTAGCGGCCGATTATGCCTATACCATAGACGGAGAAACTACCGGCCATATTGAAGATGAAACCTTTAGCGCTGATGCTGTAAAGTTAACCATACATGGTGTAAGTACACATCCTGGCTTTGCTAAAAACAAAATGCAAAATGCGTTAAAAATTGCTGCAGCTATCATACACGCTCTTCCAGTAACAAAACTTTCGCCCGAATCTACTGAGGGAAAGCAAGGCTTCATACATCCTACAAGCATAAATGGGCAAATTGAAAAATCAGAAATTAATTTTATAATCAGAGATTTTGAAGTTGCTCTTTTGAAAGAACACGAAAACTACCTCGAAAACATTGTTAAGCAAGTAATAATGAACTACCCGGGAGCCAAATACGATTTAAAAGTCATAGAACAATACCGTAATATGAAAGAGGTCTTACAACATCATCCGCAGGTTACAAATTATGCTGTTGAAGCTGTAAAACGTGCAGGGTTAACTCCTGTACAAACCAGTATAAGAGGGGGTACTGATGGTTCTCGACTTTCATTTATGGGACTGCCTTGCCCCAATATTTTTGCTGGCGAACATGCTTTTCACAGTAAGCTAGAGTGGGTAAGTGTTAAAGATATACACCATGCTGTTGATACTATTGTGCATTTGGCTGCTGTTTGGGAAGAAAAAAGTTAATTATTTTATATGTTACACCTTTGTAGGTATGCGAAAATACGCTACTTTTGAAAAATAATTTTTTAAAAATGAACATACACGAATATCAAGGAAAAGAAGTTCTTAAATCATTTGGAGTAGCTATTCAAGAAGGGATAGTAGCTGATACTCCCGAGAACGCTGTAAAAGCCGCTCAAGAATTACAAAAACAAACCGGAACAGGATGGTGGGTAATAAAATCTCAGATACATGCCGGAGGACGAGGAAAAGGAAAAATTAAAGGAACAGAACAAAGAGGCGTGGCTTTGGCTAAATCTTTAGATGATGTAAAAAATATCTCAACCAATATTCTAGGAAATGTATTGGTAACAATTCAAACTGGAGAGGCGGGTAAAAAAGTAAATAAAGTATTGGTTTCTCAAGATGTTTATTATCCCGGAGAGTCACAGCCTAAAGAATTTTACATAAGTGTTTTGTTAAATAGAAACACAGGGCGTAATATTATTATGTACAGCACCGAGGGAGGTATGGATATTGAAGAGGTGGCACACAATACCCCACATCTAATACACAAAGAAGAAATTGACCCTAAAGTTGGGTTACAAGCTTTTCAGGCTCGTAAAGTTGCATTTAACTTAGGTTTAGAAGGAACTGCACATAAAGAAATGGTACGCTTTGTAACAGCATTGTACAAGGCCTATGACAGCATAGATGCTGCAATGTTTGAAATTAATCCGGTTTTAAAAACATCAGATAACAAAATAATTGCTGTTGACTCTAAGGTAAACCTTGATGAAAATGCTTTGTTTAGACATCCTGATTTAGCGGCACTACGTGATATTTCAGAAGAAGATGCTACTGAAGTGGAGGCTGGGGAACACAATTTGAACTATGTAAAGCTGGACGGAAATGTGGGGTGCATGGTTAACGGTGCCGGACTGGCAATGGCCACTATGGATATCATTAAGCTAAGTGGTGGCGAGCCTGCAAATTTCCTTGATGTAGGAGGTACGGCTAATGCTCAAAGAGTAGAGCAAGCATTTCGCATTATTTTAAAAGACCCTAATGTGAAAGCTATTTTGGTTAATATTTTTGGTGGTATTGTACGTTGCGACCGTGTAGCACAAGGAATTGTTGATGCATACAAAAATATGGGCAACATTAAGGTGCCTATTATTGTTCGATTACAGGGCACTAATGCCGAAGAAGCAAAATCTATTATAGACCAATCAGGCCTTAAAGTTTATTCTGCGATACAGTTGCAAGAAGCAGCTGATTTGGTTAAGAAAGTATTGGCTTAATCCTTTATTTAGGAGGCTGTAATATTTTTAATTTCTGTGTTTTAGTTTTACTTTAACTTTACCACAGATTGTTGTACCCTTTTTTGAAGCTGTAAATACACATTCATAATAGTGTTTAATGGAAAATGATGTGTGCGTTTCCATCTAGAATAAACTATTACTCAAGTTTTTTTTAACTTTTAGAACACATAATAAGTAACTAAAAACTTTATGTCTGAAGCTCTTTGCCGTATTTATCAGTTGGCAATTTGAAGTTTAACTTATAAGGGGTTTCTTTTTTTATTGAAATGTTAATGGTTTAATTTTCTAAACATAACAGCCCCAAAGATGCTTATATAGCGATCATTTTAACTCTTTTATTCTCGAATTAATTTTATGCTTTTAAACGTATCTTTTCCTTGAATTGTCAAAAAGTAAATTCCTTTAGCAGAAGTGTTCAAGTTAAATGGAATCATATTCACACCAAAATAACAATCCTCATTCCATTGTTTTATGACTTGTCCGTTTAAAGTACTAATCGTAATCGTTAGGTTATCATCACTTGGGGTATATAGTTCCAAATGGTAATTGCCATTTCCGGGATTGGGAAAAACTGAGCAAGCCAATTTAGAACTTTGATTTTTAACGGATAATACACCTAATAATTTTGCCATTGCTCTATAAGCGTTTACTTTACCAAAGCCCCATGTGTTACTTCCTCCGGGCGGAATTACACCAGTTTTAGAATCTTGAATTGCTGTTGTAAACAATAGCGATTTAACCTGTGCCGGTGTTAAACTCGAATCAGCCTGAAGCAGAAGTGCTACAATACCACTTACCGAAGGGCTCGACATAGAAGTACCTGCGGCAACTGCATAGCTGTATGAAATTCCGTTAAACGGTGAAGTGGCACTTGTAATTACAGAACTATAATCATCGCCCCCAATATAATATGTAGAATCTAAAGAACTTATAGACGATGCTAAAGCCAAGCCTGGTCCTGCAATATCGGGTTTAATTCGCCCATCAGCAGTGGGCCCTTTGCTGCTAAATGCAGATATGGCACCTTTGGGATATCCATTATAGGTTAAACTTTGCCCCGATATATTAGTAAAACTAGGCTTGCTATTATAAGCCGCTACTGCAAGTGCTTCTGAAGTGCTTACTAAATCGCCACAAGTCATTTGACTGTCACCGTTAACCGCCCAACTATAACTATATTTTGTGAATGTTCCATAATAACCAGAGGTGTTTACTACAATACCTTGCCACATATTAACGGTTCCTTCAGCAGCTTTAATGCTTATAGCTAAACGATCGTTTGTGCGAGAGTATAGTTGAATCAACATGTGAGGCTTTCCATTAAATTCACTCGATACTGTGGTAAGTGTTATAAAGCAAGTGTCGGCATTAGATCCTATCAGGAAAATATTGTGAGTGCTGTCATCGAGGCATACCGTATAAGAACTGTCAGTTTTAGTATTGGCATTATATAAGCTAAACGACATACAAAAACTTTTACCTGCTTCGCCCCAAACGTCTAATTGGTTTCTTTGCTCACTCAAATAAGTTGAAAATGTACAAATTGTGTTTACTATAGTATCTGTAGTTGTAAATGACTTTTTTAAATGAATATTATTGTTTCCGTTATTGCCACCAGAAAGTACAAAAATTTTTCCGGAACCAACAATACTGTTACAGGCTTGGCTGAACAAAGATGTGCCATCTCGAGGTCCTAAGGGGCATCCCCAACTTAAATTGGCAACGGCAGGTTTATTAACACTTGTGGCATAATCAAAAACATATTTAATCCCATCTAGCATATCCACCATTCCGGTATTGAGCCAATAATCAGGTGTTGGGTATATGGCAACAGTAACCAAATCACTTTCAAAGGCCATACCTCTATACCTTTTATTGTCAATGCTGCTTCCGCCTCCCGAACCACCGGCAATTCCCATAACGTGTGTGCCATGTGTTGCATTAATAATGTCGTAATATTTATTCCAAATAGCGGCAGAATCTGAATATTCAGTTCCATAACCAAAATTTGCCGGAGCAGGACCATTGCTGTTTTTTTGTTCCCAAGCTCTTTTAATTCTGTAATGGGTTAAACTGGTATCAAAAAAAGTAGTATGGGTATAATCAAAACCGGCATCAACAATTCCTACTACTACATTTTTTCCAGAATAAGCTTGAGGTAGATATATTCCTTGGTGTACCGAATCTACACGAGTTAATCTGCGAGCTGTATCCAACTCTGGATAAGCGGGTTGGTCCATATCAATGTATTCTATTCCTGTGTTTTTAATAAATTGTTGAAAATGTGAAATAGGAACTTTGGCAGTCCATATATCATTGGATTTGATTCCGGTTATCACATTTTGTTGTTTAAGCTGCCCTTCGTTAATTTGGTTGTTTACTTTAAAAATAGTGTTGACATAGACCTGGTTTTGTGAGTCTTTATAATAAACATAACGTGTAGCAAGTTGGTGTGGGGCTTTTTTTATTTGTTGTGAATACAAATATTGTTTTGCTGTTGCAGAAAGAGTAGCCACTCTTTGCTGAGCTTGAACAGCAGTATATAACAAAATACAAAGGAATATTTTGGAAAGTATATTTTTCATTTTGTAAAGTTTAATCAATCAAATATAATGAGAATAGAAATGAATAGGATAAAATTGAATTAAAAAGTAAAAATCAAATCATAATTATTTTTTTTACTCAATCAAAAAGTACACTTAATTGAAATTAAACTATATAAAATAATTGAATAGATTAATTCTTGTACGAACTCAATTCAATATTTTTATAGATATAGGCCCAAAGTTGTTCTTTTTGACTTTCTATATCGAACCACTGGTAGGCTTTGTTTCGCCTAAACCAAGTTAGTTGTCGTTTGGCGTAATTCCGGGTATTTTGTTTTATTTTCTCTACAGCCTCATCATAACTTGTTTTCCCCTCAAAGTAGTCAAAAAATTCTTTATAGCCAACGGTTTGCAAACTATTTAAGTTACGAAGATGATAGTAAGCTAAAGCTTCATCTTCAAGCCCTTCGGAAATCATTTTATCAACCCGCTGATTAATTCTTTCGTAAAGTATTTTTCGCTCTAAATTTACGCAAATATATAGAATAGAGTAGGAGGTTAGCTTCATATTTCCTTTTTGAAAAAAAGCCATATTATGGCCACTGATTTTGTTTACTTCTAAGGCTCTAATTATGCGATGTGGGTTATTCATATCAACCTTTTTCGAATAATCATAATCAACTTGTACCAGCAATTCTTGAAGTGCTTTTAAACCATTATGTTTATAGATGGCAGCAAACTCATTACGTATTTGAGTATTTGATTCAGGTAAGTTGTCAAATCCCTGACATAATGCATCAATATACAAACCTGACCCTCCACATAAAATTACTTGTGGTTTTGTGTGAAACAATCGAACCAAAATTTCTTGTGCATCTCGGCCATATTGTGCAGCCGTATAATCATGATAAATACTTTTATGGTTAACTAAGTGATGCGTGCATAAACTTAATTGTAACGTATCGGGCTTGGCTGTTCCTATGGTAAGCTCCCGGTATATTTGTCTTGAATCAGCAGAAATAATTTCGGTATCCAGTTTTTGAGCAATTTCAATACTCAAGTCTGTTTTTCCGACAGCGGTTGGCCCTGCAATAACAATAAGCGTATTTTGCATGACAGGAGTGGTATTTAATAATCGTCAGATGCTCTTGAGTACGAATCTTCATCACCATCACCGTAATTGGGGTCAAAATCTTCATCATCATTGTTTGAGAAATCATCTTCATCATCACCTTTTTCATCATGATAGCCTTCTTCCATATCTTCTTCATCAACGAAATTTCGCTCCTCTTCTTGTTCTGTTTCTTCCTCTTCTATTAGGTCTTCTGTATCAATATCCTCATCAACAACAGCCTCCTTTTTTACACCGGGCTTTCTCCCTCTGCGCTCTTTAACCGGATTATCTTCATCATCCAATCGGATAGATGGGGTATGAACAATCTTGTATTGTTTAGGTGCAGTTCCTGAGCTTTTAACACAATTAGGATAAATCGCTTTTGCATCTTCTTGTGATATTTTAATAAGCTCTATTTGAAACGACCATTGAGCATTAGCATCATAAAAAAATAAAAATTTTTGATGGGGGTCATCTACAAAATCACAAATAAAGCGCTTAGCCATGTTAGCATCAGTCCCATCTTTTTTCTTATTAATTTCACGACCTTTGCGCCAAAAATCATCACTTACATAAAAAGTATAGTCATGATGATGGTCAAAACCAACAGCACTTAAAATTGTATTTTTAAGTTCTTCAAAAGTTTGAATGGTTTTAATTTCAATATCTCTGTAAACATCATCGTAATCTTCAAAAAGTACCCTGAATTTATAAATCATAATTAAATAAAGAAATATATTGTTAAAACAAAATAAGGTGCAAAATTTATTATTTCCTAAATAAATATCAAAAAGATGATTTTATCAGCATCATTTAAAAAAAATATTTAGAGTTTAATAAACACGAATATCATCTTTTTCTAATGTCACAATTTTTCCAAATTGCTCTAATTTTTTAAGGTCAAATTTAGAAGTGTTACCATAAATACTGATTACTATGGGTTTGTGCAGAATATTGTTTTTGTAAAACGAAACGACATCTTCAAAAGTTAAAGCATTATACTGTTTGTACTCTTCTTGTAATGGATTGCTTTGATAACCACATTGTTGTAATAAATCTATCTTAGCCGAAATGTCTCTTAAATCAGGGTAAAAAGCAGAAACACTATTGTTTAGCATAGATTTAATACTATTTACTCGTTCAGGTTTTTCAGGCATTTGAGTAATGAGGGTATTCATGGTTTCAATTGCTTCGTTCGTTTTATCAGCTTGGCATCCAATATAAGCTTTAAACCAGGTTTTTCCTTCGTTTCGCAAAGGGGTAACAAAGCGTCCGGAGGCCGAATAAGCAAGGGAGCGAAACTCTCTTATTTCCTGAAGAATTAAGCCGGAAAAGGAACCGCCCATGTATTGATTAAACGCTTTAATTTGTGCATTGTAAAAAGCATTATTCTGATAGTCATTCGAGTTTACTATAAAATTTATTTGACTTTGAATAGCCTTAGCATCATGCAATATAAAAATAGTATTTTCTGAAAAGGTATTATTGTTTTTTTCTTGAATAGGGTACGATGCACTATTTTCAGCATGCACAAGGGCACTGGAGCTAAGAAGGGTACTTAGTTCCTCTAAGCTTTTAGTACCGGTGTAATGTATTATGGTGTTGCAGGCTGTAGCTTGATGGTATATGTTTAACAGCTCATTAGCTTTAAGTTTTTTAAGCTCTTGGCTTGACAGTTGAGTTAAGTATTCAGAGTTTTTGCCAAAACGTATGTAATCAAACATAACATCGTTCATACTAGAGGGCGAACTGTCGGCTTCTTTGCGCCCAGTAAGAATTTCATCAACTATTATTTTTACTGATTGATTATCTACAACGGGTTTCTGAATGAGTTCATTAATGATTGGAAGAGCCTTTTCCAAATTACGTTCTAAACCTTCAAACGTAATTGTAAATCTATTTTTATCACAATCAGCACTGTAAGTAATACCATTTAATGCAAACTGTTCTTTTATTTTATCAACATTATTAGAAGAAGTGTAAAAGTAGTTGAACAAAGAAGCAGTCAAATCTAAACTTTTAAGTGAATCGTACCCAACTTGGTAAATCACTTTCAATGAAAAAATATCGTTTATCGGATTTTTTACATAATATAGTTTAGTACCGGGTGTAATCTGTTTTTGTTGAGCATCATGTTTTAAATCTAAAAAGCGAGGGCTGTTAATAGAAATGTTCTTTTGATTAAATTTTGCAGCAAAAGCTGATTCTTCTTTTTGATCTGTTACAACCGGTTTAAATCCTGGTTTTTCAATTTTATCTTTCTTAGGGAATCCTGTTTTTGAATAAATAGCAAAATAATTATCGGTTAAATATTTTTTAGCCATATTTACTACATCCTCTTTGGTCACAGCATCAATTAAAGCCGTAAATTTAAGATATTCGTTCCAGTCAATACCTTGACTAAAGGTATTCACAATGTTAAATGTACGGTCTTTATACGATTCTAAATTTAACTGATGTATTCGGTACAATTCTGTTTTTATTATTTTTAATTCCTCATCACTGATATCTCCTTGCTGAATTTTTTTAATTTCATTAAAAACTAATTTTTCAACCGCTTTAAAAGATTGTCCTACCAACTTAGGAACAATGATTAACATTAAAGCTCCATCATCGTTAAATGAATAATCCATTGAAGCTGCAAGCATAATTTTGCGTTGCTGCTGTAACTTGTTAAATCTTCCGGTTTCTGATTCATTAAAAAGTAAACTAGACAAAACAGATAAAGCAGCTTTGTCGGGATGAACATTAGGAATGGTTTTAAAGCCAATGATACCAACTTTTATGGGTGACCATCTCACTTTTTTTACTTCTTTACGATTAAATGCAGAAACGGGGTACTTAGGAAACTCAGCAACACGCCCTGATCTGAGCTGCGAAAATTTTTCTTTGATAAGTGGCAAAGTTTGTTCAATATCAAAATTTCCGCTTAACACTAATGCCATGTTATTGGCTACATAATAATCATTAAAGTATTGATACATTTTTGTTAGCGAAGGATTTTTTAAATGCTCTACTGTACCAATGGTAGATTGGGTGCCATAGGGATGATACTTAAAAAGATTTTTATTCATCTCTTCAATTATTTTCATCGTAAAATTATCCATTCCTCTATTCTTTTCTTCATAAACAACTTCCAATTCCGATTGGAACGAACGAAAAACCGGGTGCTGAAAGCGGTGGCTGTATAAATCGAGCCACTTCTCCATTTGCTCGCCCGGAAATGAATTGTGATAAACCGTCATGTCGTTACTTGTAAATGCATTTAAACCAACGCCACCAATGCTTTTTACAAGTTTGTCAAACTCAGTTGGAAGTCCATACTGCGAAGCCTGCACACTTTGATTATTTATGAGTAACTGAATTTTATTGCGCTCGGCAATATCTTTTGTTTTTGCAAGTAAATCGTAGTAATAATTGATTGAGTCTAGGAATGGTTTTTCTTTATCATACGATGTAGTGCCTAATTCGGTTGTTCCTTTAAACAGCAAATGCTCTAAATAGTGAGCCATTCCGGTAGCATCTGCCGGATCGTTTTTACTTCCTGCTTTTACTACAACAGCTCCATATACCTCTTTGGCATTCTCATCAGGATTTAGTAAAATGGTAAATCCATTATCTAAAACATACTTTTTTACTTCTAAAGGATTTTTTTGTGCAAAAGAAGCATGTATGTATAAAAACGAAAAGGTAAAAAATAATACCTTTTTTGAAAGTTGAAATAAATACATAGCTATTAATTTAAGAAATTACTAATCCAGCTTTGTGACACAGGAATTTCCCATTTATGTGTCAAATCGGAAAGTTGGTGAATCGTGTTGTTAAAAACCAAAGTGTTATTGTTTACTTCTTGTTTTTGATATAGTTGTTTAAAAGCATCTAACGTACATGGTATTACCTCATTGTCTTTTTTGTATGCCAAAACAAAACGATCCATAAGCTTCACATCAAAAGTTAACTCCATATTTTTAATAAAATCCATAGAGCTCGCTATACTCCGGCCACAAATTTTATCATCTGCATCATCGGCACAAATTAAAACAAATAAATTATGTACAAGCTTCATATCTCCTTTAACCGGATTGCCATGCGAATCCCACTGACTTAGAAAATTTTGACTTAAATCTTCAAAATGCTTAACTTGATCAGTATTAAAATGTTTGTCAGACTGATAGATCCATAGTTTTGATTGCGGTGAAAAAGTATTAAATAGATTCATGATATTTTTGTAGAAAATAAAGAAATGGTAAAGATAAAAAATTAAATGCCATAAGAACATTTATTTTTTTATACTTCTTGTACTGTTTATAAGTTGAACACAGTCATGTAAATTTCACAATAGAATTACACTACTTTTGTAAGGATTTTTGAATTTATGATAAAAAAAGGTATTTTGTTTTTTTTGCTTTGGCTTTCGGTCCCTTTATGCTGTACAGCTCAATTTAAGTTAATTGCAACTGATTTGAATAAGAACATATATGAAGAAATTAAAATAGGCAGTAAATTTTATTATGGCTTAAGCATAGATAACAAAAAATATCAGGGAACTCTAGAACAAATTTTACCGGAAAATATAGTTATTGATGGGAACACCTATAAAACGACCGATTTGATGTGGATTGACTATTCAGGTGTTTCTTTAAAAAAAAACAAATCATTTACAACTCGTGCATTAATCTATCTAGGCGTGCTAACAGCTGGGGCTAGTGCTTTTGAATACTTTACTGCTAATGACAAGAAAACTGCTGCAGTCTTGGCCACTTCTAGCGCATTAATGTTACTTTCTGCTTCTGCAATTGCTATATGGGTTCATCAACCTCAGTATGATTTTACTTCAAGGCATTTACTTGAAATCATTCCGATTTCAACAGAAACAAACTAAGATGTTTTTTCGTTGAATGTAAAAAAGAATATTTATCGAATGTCTAAAATAAAAGTGTATATACTTGACGACCATCAAATGTTTCTTGATGGAGTAATTGCTTTATTTCAAAACCATAATAAGTATGAAGTAGTTGGGCATAACACCATGGCGCAACAGGCTTTAGTACAAATTGAGCTTCTAAAACCAGATTTAATTATTACGGATATCAACATGCCTGAAATGGACGGTGAGCAGTTTATTAAAGAAGTACGAAAAAAAAATTCTGAAGTTCGAATTTGTGTACTTTCAATGCATACCAATCAACCTATAATTGCTTTGGTAATGCAGCATGGTGCTAATGGTTATGTGCCTAAAAATACAGGTAAACAAGAGCTTATTGAAGCCTTAGATAAAATTATGGAGGGCAAATCTTTTATTAGTAGCGATATTGCTATAAACTGTATAATAAATAAGGAGGCCTTACCTCTTACTGGAACAACTAAATTATCTGAAAGAGAACTTGAAATTCTTAAAATGATTGCTAGCGAAAACAGTAATCAGAGAATTGCTGATACTTTATTTATTAGTGAAAGAACTGTAGAAACTCACAGAAAAAATATTTTTCGAAAGACAGGAGCAAAAACAGTTGTTGGACTAGTAAAATATGCTATTGAAAATCAGTTAATATAAGCATGAGGGTCTTTCTTATTGGTTTTATGGGTAGCGGAAAAACCACAATAGGCAAAAAACTTGCAGCAAAGCTGCATCTAAAATTTTTAGATTTAGATCACACCATAGAGCAGGAGGAGAAGAGAAGTATAAACACAATTTTTAAAGAGCAGGGCGAAAATTACTTTAGAAAAATGGAACACAATACATTAAAGAAACTAATAACCCAAAACGATATCATAATTTCTTGCGGAGGGGGAACGCCATGCTATTATAATAACATGGAATTAATGAACCAAAAAGGAATAACGCTCTATATAGAGCTAAGTGCTATGGCATTGTATAGCCGCTTAAAAGAACAGAAAGCAAAACGCCCGTTATTGGAAAACATACCCAATGATAAACTATTGCTTTTTATAGAACAAAA
The DNA here is from genome assembly GCA_963169745.1 of Bacteroidota bacterium. GTDB lineage: Bacteria > Bacteroidota > Bacteroidia > UBA4408 > UBA4408 > CAIKXD01. Next base: position 215,429 of record CAUJCU010000017.1, on the reverse strand, counting down.
ACTTCAGGAGAGAGTTTCTTTTTACGATCAAAGCCTAATCAAAACAAGCGCATTGAGCATGAACGTAAACCACATAGCTGAATATTTAGAAAGCTTAAAATAAAAAAGCTGCATTGTAATAATGCAGCTTTTTTATGAAGGAAAAATATAATTACCTAATTAATTTATAATCATAGTTTTGGTTAACATATTTCCTTTACTATCTGTTAGTCGGTAAATATATTTTCCTGATGCAAATGGTTGTGTGTTTAGTCTAATTTGATGCGTCCCTTTTGATAGCTGCGTATTGTAAACCGATTTTCCGGTTATATCAAACAATTCAAATTGCATATTTTCAGTAATACGCTCAAAAGTTATAACGGTAAAATCAGAACTTGGGTTAGGGTAATTTTGTCCCATTTCAACAGCTAAAGCACCTAACTCATTTAAAGAGGCGGTTCCTTGATAACCGTAAAACCAATCATGTGCCCTTTTTAATATTTGATCGGAATTGTTAGCACTTAACATTTCCATTCCTGGAGCTACGTAAACAATTTTATAATTTGCTGTTTGAGCTCTAATACCACCTATTCGGGCACTTGTTGCATATTTAAAAATAACTTTAGCTAAGGTATCATTTACATCAATTTGATCAGGGTATAAGTATTGCCCCCCATAAAAATTATTTATTGTAGCAGAAGGAATATCAGAATATATAGGATCTGTAACTACGGTTGTTAAACCACTATTGGTGCTACTTCCATCAGAAATAAATTTAGCATGAAGGTAGTTTTTATAAAAATTAATTTTTGTTGGACTAGAATAAGGTGAAGCAGCAGCATCATTAATTTCCCATCCTATATCCTGTCCGGAAATAAATAAGTTACCGCCAGCATCTAAAAAGCTTTGAATTGCCAAAGCACCTTCATCAGTTAGAGCCGGAAAAGTCCATCCTGCATTGTAGTACACATTATTAATACCAGTAAAGGCAGCACTTTCAATTGCTTTTTGCATAACAAGATTGTTGGTTGAGGCATACCCCTGATTGTTGGCTGCAATTAAACCATTTGTGAAAACAGTGCCCCAGTTTGATGCATCACCGGTAGTAACACCATCACCAATACCTCCAAGGTTATTTACAATTAAATCGGTTACACCTGAAATGACATAAACCTTTTTAGTCATTGAAGGTGAACTTGGATTGGCAACAGAACTAACTGAAAGAGTATAAGTAGCAACACCACGTGTTGCACCTGGCGTAATATTAATAGCTATATTTGAAGTGTTACCTGCTGTGGCAGTTATTGTTGCTGTATTTGTGTATGAATTCCCATCAATTGTAAAGCCCGAAATCCAGTCAGCAGGTGCATCGCTTGACATGGTATAAATAAAGTCTTCATCAGTATTTCCGGTATTTCCACTTGTTAAGGTAAAAGAAGTACTTACACCATTACCTACATTGGAAACTTCTACATTAGGATTAGATAAGGAATAGTTAATTATTGGATCAAAAACAGTTCCCACATTCAGCACTTCTTTGGTAGTGGTGTTTTGCAAGAAAGAAACAGCTTTTATATTTGCGGCCACCCAATTAGGATCAACAGTATATGTATAGTTAAATGTAATAGAACTGCCTATTGGAGCCAAGGTAACACTTTCACCTGCTGTGCTTGGATACATTTTACGAAAAACATTAGGAAAATGTGTCTCTCCGTTACTTCCGGGCGGGGTAGCATAATCTCTTGGGTTTTCAACTATAGCTGTATATAGTTTGTATGTACCGGAGGGTACATTGCCCAAAGTTTTAATTGTAACCGTTAAATCGCGCGTACTTCCGTTGTCAATTTCAGATAATTCAATTTTAACCGGACTTCCTAATGAAAATTGATAATCAACATCAGCTTGTGTCATTGTGCCCGGGGCTCCTTGTTTATAATTCCCCTGTAGCGCCACAGTAGGAACTCCGCTAACATTGTAATAAGTAACCCTATCTGCTACTTCGGATGGATTTGCAGCATTCATTTCGTCAACTCCAGGCCACGATGTATGGTAGGCAATATGCCTAACAATAGCTGTGTTAGGAGTAAGAATGTTAGCATCAAAGCCCGGATTTTGCTGGGCACATGGACCGCAACTTGCTTGTGTAAAGTGCTCAAATAACACAAACTTTGGTGCTTGAGCATAAACCCCTGTATATAAAATTACAGTTGCAATGAGTAAAGTAATTTTTTTCATTTTATAACGTGTTAAGAATAAATTTAATAGTTAGTTTTTCATTTTTTCTAATTGTTTCAGAAGTTTATCCTCCACATTGGTCATCAATGCCATGAAGTCATCTCCTGAGTCTTTAGCAAATGCATCACCTCCAGAAACACCAACCCTTACATTCACAGATTTTGTATGGGTTGACTTTTCACTTTTATCTTCAAAATGAATATCGACCCAAATAATTTCAGAGTAATGCCTATGTAAACGTGTTAGCATTTTACGGATTCGTTCTTGTAATGTAACTCCAATAGTAATGTCAACAGCCTGAACATCTAATTTAATTCCTTGATAGTTTTCGGTATAGTTCATAAAATACGTATATTATTAGTTCTAACAAAAATAACGATTTAATTTGAGATTAAACCAATTCATTCAAAATATTTATAATTCAATCTTTATAAAAGAGTACATAAAGTAGAACACACGAATAGGGGGGGAGATTAGTAAAAAAAGTTGCCCGAATTTGAACTGCTTTTTATAGTGCTAAAATTTAGAGTTGAATTCCAGAATGCTGATTAACCCATTAAATTTAATTAAGATATACCCCTTTTTAATAAATTAATATTTCAATTGGGTTTATTATTAGGATTGGTTTTTCTGGTATAAACTAAAGTGTCCCAAGCATTTAATATCTCATAATTTGAATTAGAAGAAGCGAGATTTAAAATCCGATTTAAAAATTCGGGTAAACGAAAATGTTTGCTGCTTTTTTAGAAGCCTCTATATCAGTACCTGAAGTTGGGAAATAAGACTATAAACTGGCAATATACAACAGAGATGTACTATAATTTTATGTATAACATAAAAGATAAAAATTAATATTTTTTTAAAAATTAAAGAATTAAAAAATTAAACCTAAGGAAATTAGAGGAAAGCTATAAACATTTGTTTATTCAAGGTATTCATTACGATGTAAAACTTTAAGATATATTAATTTTTTTCTCAATTTTGACGCATTAATAAACAAATGTAAAATATGTACTTTGTTTTTTTAGTTTTTCACAGCCTCATACGATGGCTCATTGTTATTAGCTTATTAGCTACTGTTTGTTTTTCGTATTATAAAACGAGAAAGAAATTGCCTTATACTAAAGCAGATAATTTTTTTAGAATAAGCAGTATGATTTTAGCTCATATTCAGTTGTTAATAGGCATAAACTTATATTTTTTAAGCCCTTTTGTAAATTATTTCATAAATCATTTTAAAACGGCAGTTCATCAACGTGAAGTTCGCTTTTTTGGTATGGAACATAGTTTTGTAATGCTTTTAGCCATATTAATTATTACAATTGGTGCAGTAAAAGCTAAAAAGAAAGAAAGCGATAACGATAAGCACAAAACAGTTTATAAATTCTATTTAATTGGTTTGCTCCTTATATTAAGTTCTATCCCTTGGTCGGTATATCCTTGGGTAACTCGTCCCTTTTTCAGATGGTTTTTCTAAAAATTTTCATGTAGTGCTCCAGCAACCTAGTTACATGTTATAAATTATTAAAACATCAGTAATAATTTATTTGTACCGGCCTATTCTTTATTTATTTTTGTGCCATGATAACAAATGAACAACTAAAGGATTTAAGAGATCGTGTTGAAGCTCTGAGGAGGTATCTTTGACATTGATAGGAAGTTAAAAGAAATTGAAGAAGCAGAAGAAAAAACCTTAGCCCCTGATTTTTGGTCGGATCCTAAAAAAGCTGAGGAGCACTTAAAGTACTTACAATCAAAAAAAATATGGACGGATGCATTTGCACGTTGTAAAACTGCTGCCGAAGATGTTTTAACGATGCAAGAATTTGTTAACGAGGGTTTAACAGATGAGGAAGATTTGGAAAAAAGTTTTGAGCAGAGTTTAAAAGCTGTTGAAGAGTTAGAGTTTAAAAACATGCTGAGTGGCAAAGAGGATGTTTTAAGTGCTGTGCTTACAATAAATAGTGGGGCTGGAGGTACTGAAAGTTGCGACTGGGCAAGTATGTTGCTGCGTATGTATAAGATGTGGGCAGAAAGTCATGGCTATCAAGTAGTAGAGAGCGATTATCAGGAAGGTGATGTAGCAGGAATAAAATCGGTTACAATTGAAATATTGGGTGATTTTGCTTATGGGAACTTAAAAGGAGAAAGTGGAGTTCATCGTTTGGTGCGTATTTCACCTTTTGACTCCAATGCCAAAAGACATACTTCTTTTGCCTCTGTGTATGCCTATCCTTTAATTGATGATACTATTGAAGTAGAAGTAAATATGGGAGATATTGAATGGGATACATTTCGATCGGGTGGGGCAGGAGGGCAAAATGTAAATAAAGTGGAAACGGCTGTACGCCTGCATCATAAACCCACCGGAATAATAATTAAAAATCAGGAAAGCCGTTCACAACTCCAAAATAAAGAAAATGCCATTCGTTTGCTAAAATCCCAATTGTACGAAATAGAGCTTCGTAAACGCAAAGAAACACAAGAGTCAATTGAAGGAAGTAAAATGAAAATTGAATGGGGGTCGCAAATACGTAATTATGTAATGCACCCTTACAAACTGGTAAAAGATGTAAGAACTGATGTAGAAACAAGTAATGTGAGCGCAGTTATGGATGGAGATATTGATTTTTTAATTAAGGCTTTTTTAATGCAGTTTTCAAACAAGGTAAATCACTAACACACGCTTTAAAATTATGATAAAATACATAAAATCATGGAGTTTTATACTCTATATTACGTTTTCGTTTTCCGGTTTCAGCCAAACTACCAACACAAATGCTTTATGTTGGAAAGTATCGGGGCAGGGGCTGTCTAAACCATCTTATGTTTTTGGAACAATACATTTAATTTCCAAACAAGATTTTTTTCTGTCGCCTCAAGTTGAAAAAGTGTTTTCTGAGTGTAATACCTTAGCCCTTGAAGTTGATTTGAATATGGATAATGAAACAAAAAAAGTAGTTGGAAAATCAGCGATTTTACCCGATGGGAAAACCATTAGTGATTTTTGTACTCCACAAGAATATCAGATTATTAAATCGTTTATGACCGATAGCGTTAAATTATCGGGTTTGAAAATGAAATTGTATTCGCGTTTAAAACCAGTTTATTTACAATCGGCTTTATTAAAAGAGCAACTAAAAGACAGCAAATCTTATGAAGAAGTTTTTGCTAAAAAAGCGAAAAAAAATAAAATGAACCAGGTGGGTCTTGAATCTGTTGCCTTGCAAATGAGTGTGTTAGATACCATACCCGTTGAAACTCAAATAAGTGAAATGCTTAAATCTATTAAAGAAGGGAAAGCCAATATTCGTATTTTTAATGAAATGATTCAAGTGTATAAATCGCAAAATATTGAAAAGTTGCATGATATAACTACTGCTGAAGATAGTGGCCTTTCGGGATTTGAAGATGCTTTTTTATACAACCGAAACCAAAACTGGATTCCGGTTATTGAAAATTTAGTAAAGAATCAAGCTACATTTATTGCTGTAGGCGCTGCTCATTTAGGTGGTGAGAAAGGAGTATTAAACCTATTGCGAATTAAAGGATATATCTTAGAACCTGTTTTTTAATATATTTGTATTTTTAACTAATATTAAAATGATGAGAAAATTTATTTTATTGGTGGCTTCACTTTTTTGTTGCGGATTGGTGGCACAAGCACAACCTGGAGTAACTGCGCAATACCCCTTTAAACAGGCTTTTGATACTTTAACAGCGTCTCAAACTATTGAGGGGCAAGCGGGTTGGATGAACGGAAATTTTTTTGGTGCCAACCAAAGTAACGTGAGTGTCTTTTCCGGTCGAGGTATTAACAATACACAATCTATGTCCATTCAGTTGAGTGATAACATTCCAACGGATTCGGTGCTAACACCTTTAATTGGAAACTTAACACCCACATCCGAAATAAGCCTTTATTATCGTATTGTAGATGGTTCATCCAATTTGCCTCATGACTTAACTTTTAATGGGGGTTATAGAATTACCATATTCCCTTATGATGGGCCAAATCCAGAGCCTACGGCTGAAATTGGTCGTGTAAGTATGTTAAACCATATTGATAGTGCCGGTTATCAGAAAATTACGTTTCCACTGGGTGCATACGATGGCAAAACAGCTTACTTTAAGTTCTCATACTTTCAGGGAAATGTTGGTGATGAATTTATAATCGATATGGATAGTGTAGTTGTTAATCACCCTGTTGTAACAACAGGATTAAGTGAACAAATCCCAAGCACCTCAATAACTGTTTTTGCTAGTGAAGACAATGAAATTATTTTCAAAAATGACCAAACAGCACATACTTCTGTTCAAATTATGGACCTTTCAGGAAAATTGATTTATAGGGGTCAATTTTACAATTATATGCATATCAATACTGCTTTATGGAGTAAAGGAATGTATGTGATTAAAACTACACAAAACAGCCACATAGCGCATCACAAAATACTGCTTAGGTAGACCTTATAAAAAAGAATAAAAAAGCCGAACTGCTTTGTAGTTCGGCTTTTTTATTACCTGCGAATTTTTTTGTACAGGTAAACTCCATATAACAACAATATACTTACAATAAGCAAGCCCAGTATAGCCCACAACCAGTTTAATGCATCTTGCAGCTCTACCAAAAATACAATAGCAACTAAAAAAACAGTTGCTAATTCATTCCATAAACGAAGTTGTGTAGAGCTATAACGATAAATATTGTTTTTTAATTGTTTTAGTATGATGCCACACAAACCATGATACAAGCTTAGCAACAGCACTAAAATAAGCTTAACATGAAACCAGGGCATGTGTATAAATGACCAATTGGTAATTAAGAGCAACAACCCAAAAATCCATACAAGAACAGCAGAAGGCCATGTAATACCATACCATAGTCTTTTTTGCATAAGCTGTAATTGTGAAATTAAAAAACTGCGCTCGGGTTCTTTTTTTTGATTGGCTTCAACATCGTAAATAAACAACCGAACAATGTAAAATAAACCCGAGAACCAAGTAACCACAAAAATTATGTGTAATGCTTTTAGATATAAATAATTCATATCGTGCAAAATTATACTTTTGTCAATTACTATGCTACTAGACAAAGATAACAATCCGGCTCATTATCGTGCTAAACTTCATATTGGCTTACCTGTTGCAGTGGTACTCAAAAAAGATCAAAAAACAGGAAAAAGAACGATTGGGAAAATTCAATGGATACTTACCAGTGCCGCCTATCATAGCCGAGGAATTAAAGTTGTATTAGATAACCGCAAAATTGGCAGGGTTCAAGAAATTTTGGATGAAACGGAATACAAAAGCAACTAAGTAATGTTGTTTGTTATTTAATAACTAAGCAATATGCACATTAATTCCAATAAAATAAAGAAGTAAATGCATTAGAACAATCTGTGTATTGAAAGATATGATGCTTTTTGCATAATTCATTAAGAAATACTTTTACCCAATAATTCTTTTAAAATTATATATCATAAAAGCAAATGGAACAAAAAAGTTGAAGCTCAAAATAATTTTAGTACAGTTTTCAGTTTTTGAAAACAGATTCATACCAATGCTCTTTGAAACTTTACAAGAACTTTGTAAACACCAAAGGTGATTAGATTTAATGTAATCAAATATTAATATAGAAGCGTATATCGTGCTCCGGCACCAATTAAAACACCCACAACAGCACCTTTTATCACATTCTGAACTCTTTGCTGTCGAGCACCATTTTCGTATCCACTAATGTAGTTAGGGTCTTTAAGAAATTTTGGGTCTGAAATATGTCTTCGGTTTATTTTAATCCAACTCGAACCAAAAAGAAAAGCACCTGCACCAGCAACTAATGGCGAAATAAAGGCAGGAAAAACAACCCCCGAAGCAGCTCCAATTCCAAAACTACCCCAAAAGGCCCAGGGAGCTCTATAATGACTGTTAGCATCATGCATTCCTGTAATGTAGCTACGCATTTCTTCAGCACTTAAATAATTTTCTTCAGAGAGCGTATCTTGTTGATAAACAAAATATTCTCTTCCGTCTGAAAATAAAATTGAGAAAATTCTGCTTTTTTCAATGGCTACATCTTCTACTTTTTTTGCCTCAGGATCTGACATTTTAACAAATTCACCTAAAGTATCTTTTACGGTAACAAATAGAATATTACCATTCATCATGGTTACTTTTTCTTGTGCTTTAACGAATAGGGGAGCTACAAATAAGATTAGAGCTACAAGTATTAGTTTGGTGTTTATTTGTTTCATGGTTCAAACTTAGAGGATTAATCAGAAAAGTCAAAAAAATATTATTACACCATCCCTAATTTAATCATATTGGCACGACCTCTATCTTTCATTGGAATACTTGCTATATGAATTAATAAATCACTTTCTTTAACTAAATGGTGTTTTTTCAAAAATATTTTAACATCCTCAATGGTATTATCGGTACTTTCATATTTATCATAATAAAAACCCCTTACCCCCCAAACTAAATTTAGAGTGTTAAGTAACGAAAAGTTATCAGTAAAAATAAATATATTGGCTTTAGGACGATGACTGCTTAATTTAAACGCTGTATAACCGCTGTTGGTCATGCTAACAATACCTTTTGCATCACTGTGTTTAGCCATAACGCAAGCATTAAAGCATATAGAATCAGAAATAAATGTTTGATTTTTTACTCCCGGAGGATGTTCTTTAAAATAAATATTTGCTTCTCGTTCCACAGCAGCAATAATACGATTCATGTGTTGTATTACTTGTATTGGGTATTTTCCTACAGAAGTTTCACCACTTAACATTACCGAATCGGCCCCATCTAATACAGCGTTGGCCACATCATTAACTTCTGCTCTTGTAGGAGTATAATTCAGGATCATACTTTCCATCATTTGTGTAGCAATTATTACCGGCTTTGAAGCTTTAATACATTTTTCTACAATCATTTTTTGAATTAGGGGTACTTTCTCTAAGGGTAACTCTACACCTAAATCTCCTCGTGCCACCATTACCCCATCGGCCATATCAATTATTTGATCTATTTCTGCTATAGCTTCGGGCTTTTCAATTTTTGCAATAACCCGTGTGGTTTTGCGAGCTTCCTTTATCCGTTCTTTTAAATCTAAAACATCGGTTACGGAGCGTACAAACGACAAGCCAATCCATTCCACATTATTGTTTAAGGCGAAAGCTAAATCCTGAATATCTTTTGGTGTAAGCGAGGGAAGCGAAATTTTTGTATTGGGTAAATTAACTCCTTTCTTTGAAGATAGGATGCCTCCATTAACAATTACAGCCTTAACCAGATCTTTCCTGTTTGTACTGGTTACTTTTAATTTTAATTTCCCATCATCAATTTTCACAATATCATCCACTTTCACATCTTTTGGAAATTCAGGATAGGTAATGTATATTCTTTCAGCGTTTCCAACACATTCGTGTGTTGTAATCTCAATAGTTTTACCCTCTTCTAAAAGAACTTCATTATCGGCTACGGTCCCTATCCTTAATTTAGGGCCTTGCAAATCAACCAAAATGGCAACATTATTTTTTTTAGCATGGTTTAAATCACGAATTAAATCAATGGTTTGCTGATGCGTTTCATAACTTCCATGAGAAGAGTTAATGCGGGCTACATCCAGTCCTGCATCAAACATAGCGCTTAAAATAGAACGCTCACTTGAAGCCGGGCCAAGTGTTGCCACAATTTTTGTTTTTGTCCAATGTTCCATAATTTTTTTACAAACGTATTAATATTTTTTTAAAGTGTATAACTGACACTATATTATGACATTCATCATTTATAAATACAGCTTATGCTTATTTATAATACTTTCTTGAGGAATGATAAAGGCCAGATCAACAATATCTAAAGTATTTAACTTAAAAATCAATTCTTCTGGCGATTCTGTATGATTTCCAAAAATTTCGAGAAAAAAGCTTACTTTTTTATGAATGGGTTCTAAATAGGTTTTGCTCCCTTTATTTGACATAAAATAATAATCAATAAACTGCGCCTCATCACTATATTTAAATGCTTGGTGTATAGAGTATTCTTTGCCCTGATTAACAAAATCATTTTCTTCCGAAAACAAATTTTGCACTTTTAATTTTTGATTCTTTTTTTCAATAATTTCAATAGCACAGTCTTTGGTTCTGTATAAGTTCCATTGCAGCAACTTGTTCATGTGCCAGCATAATGAGTACCCAGGCGAAGAAGATACTATGGCAATAAGTGTACTTTCTTCTTCACTCTCGCTAAGTTTATGTTTTACAATGCCTGTCATATTATTAGTGTTACGAATTAACAGAATTTTATAAAGCAGCAAGTGTAAAGAGTTGTTAATTTCTTATTGACCTACGGTTTATTGTAAAATTGATGACTTAACTAAATTCATGTTTTTAAGGGCACCTTATGGATATTAGCTATAAAAATAAATTCGATTTTGTTTTTTTATTAATTTAGCCACGAAAAATTGGGAAATATGAAATTATTTTTTTGGGGATTAAGTTTAATTTTAGGTTTTACCTTACTTAGTTCGTGTAAAAAATGTGTTACTTGCAGCTATAGCGCGCCAGGTATAAAGCCATACACCGGAGATTATTGCAGTAAGAAAAGTAAAGATATTACAACTTTTAAGAAGCTTGTTTCGGATGATGCACAGCGCTACGGAACAACAGCTCAATGTGTAGATAAAGATAAATAAAAATGCAGAAGAAAATCCGGTTAGCTCTTTTACTCCTAGTGATTACAGCCACTACCGCATGCCATAAATGTGTAGAGTGTACCGAAACAGATGCCGGTGGCACAAAAGTTATAGAATGGCCCGAAATATGCGGGAAAAAGAAGTATATTGAGGAGCGCAGGAAACATTACGAAGAAATTGTTAATCCTAATGGAAACAAAGTACAATGTGTGGAACGAAAAACCACATTATTTTAAAACAAAACAAGCCCATAATAAACATTACTAGAAGAACATAAGATGAAAAAACTATTTACCCTATTTGCTGCAACAGCATTAAGTGCTATGATTTTTGCTTCGTGTACCAAATGCACAACGTGCTCATACCAATACCAAATAGCCGGAAAGGATAGTGTAAAAACTTACCCCGAACAGTGCGGCAACAAAAAAGTATTGGACAATTACCGCAGCACCGTAAATGCAGCAGCCGCTACCGATAATGGAGCAACTGTAACTTGCACCGACAGCAAATAATATTATCTAAGAGGTTATTAAACCTACTTTCATTATCAATAGTTAGAATACACGCATACGTGTATATTTTAAGATGTGTTTATATCCCTAAAACGAAAATTGCTTTTAGGGTTTATAAATTTTGTTTAAGCCTTAAAAAAGGCTTTTCAATACAATAAAAAGAGAACAAAGCTGCAAAAAATAAGTATAAGATATTTTGAGGCCATTGCGTTAATGGTGAATTTAATCCACTTAAAAATAACTGTTGCCAGAGATATAAACTGTACGACCATAAACCAATATAGTAAAAGGGGGCAGCGTTAAGAAGATGATGCCATTTTCTTTTTTCACCATACACCGAGTAAAGTAAAATAACAGCAATAAAAATATTGGCTAAAGTTCCATGAGTTAAGCCTAATGGGATAATTAAAAAGTTAAGAGTGTGGTTTACATATAAGTTGATTAAAGGTACAAAATAGAGTGCAAAAATCCCTATTACCGATGCCAAAAAAAGAATTTTAAATCGAGGCCTTAAATAGGTTAAAAGAGTACTCCTGTAAAATGCAACAAAACAGCCTGTGGCAATACTGTCCATTCTTTGAAACAGGGTCAAGTCATTCATCCAAAAAATAGGGTAGTAGTGATAGTATATTCTTATTAAGGGAACTACTAAAACAAGAAAAATGGTAATCCCTTTTCGGAGTTTATCTCCAGCTAGAAAAAGAAATGGAAATAAAAGATAAAATTGCTCCTCAATACTTAATGACCAGGCATGAGCTGTAAACCAATCAAGGTGCCAGTTTATATATTTGGTGTAGGTTAGTGCTGTTAACCATGAGTCCGGACTGATATACAATACCGACTTCTTTTGCAAAATAAAGAGTATAAAGAGCAAAAAATAATAAGCAGGAAAAATACGTAAGATTCGTCTGAAATAGAATTTCTTTAAAGAAACTGTTTTGCTTCTCTTTTCTTCTTCCAATAGTATTGAAGTAATTAAAAAACCGGAAATAACAAAAAAAACATTAACCCCTAAATGGCCATCAGTAATTAAGGCAATAAAAGGATATAAAAAATAATATTTATTTTGATAAACGACTTCAAATAAGTGATATTTTAATTGCAAGTGATAGGTAATTACCATCAAAATACTGATTGCCCTTAGCCCATATAGTTCGGGTAAAATATTTTTTTCAGAAGTACTTATAGTAAGGCTGCTATTAGCCATAATAATTTAAGCTTGAAAATGTATGATAATACATTAATTCTTTCTTTTGTTTGTCGGTCAATCTGTAAAAAAATATTTCAATAGCATTTACAAATATAAATCAATCTCAATAGTTTTAAGAAGAAAAAAAGCAATTAATAATTCTTCTAATACAAAGGTACAACTATGAAAAAATTACATTTTAAAACTTAGTGAGTCAGATATCTAAAGACCATAAAATTTCTATTAAAGCACTTTTGCAGGTACGATAAATTTTAAACAACTCGGTATGCAGTCGTTGATACCTTACATAAAGAAAAAAGCAGAAAGGGCTTCATTTAATGATGCAGCTACTTTATAACTTAGTATTAATGTTTATGTGATTCGTATGGAGACGTAAAAACAAGAAACTTTATCAGGCAAGTTCAAAGAATTGCTTTTCAATTAAAGTGTTTAATCAACTTTTTATGAAATATATAATTCGTATTTTTGCTTAAACTTAAGCCTTAGTACGTTGCTTGAGTATATAGATTATGATGCTCCCCATAGTTAAGTTTTTTCTTTTCACCATTACACTGCTAACATTTTCTATTTCTGCACTAAGTCAAGTGAACCCTAACCCCAATGCTGCTGTTGATTCATTTATTCAGAATGAAATGAATGTACAGCATTTCCCGGGTGTTTCTGCTGTTATAGTTAAAGACAATAAAATTGTCTGGATTAATTCTTACGGATATGCTGATGAAACTAATACAATTCCTGTTCAGGATACTACAGTTTTTTTACTGGCATCTGTTTCGAAAATTTTTACAGGAACGGCAACTATGCAATTGTATGAGAACAATATTATAGGTCTTGATGATGACGTTAATCAATATTTACCATGGCAGTTGCAAATACCTGGATTTCCAAACGACACCATCACATTCCGGCAATTGATGACACACACTTCTTCCATTCAGGATAACTGGACGGCAATGGTTGGTTATTATGGTTACCCTGATCCCACCATAAGCTTGGCAGCTTGTATGCAACAATATTTTTCAACCAATGGAAGCGATTACAATGCTGCAGCAAATTTTCTTGCTCAGGCTCCCGGAAGTGTGTTTGCATACTCCAATATGGCAACAGCTTTAAATGGCTACTTAACAGAACTTGTCAGTGGTATGTCATTTGATCTGTATTGTAATGCTAATATATTTAGCAAACTATGCATGAACAAAACGGCATGGCATTTTTCAGATTTTAATCTGAATGATGTTGCTGTTCCTTATCATTTTTCAAATGGTGACTATATTGCTTATCCGCAATATGGTTTTGCAGATTATCCTGATGGGCAGCTAAGAAGTAATGTTACAGACCTTGCAAATTTTATGATTGCCTATTTGAATGGCGGATCATTGGGTTCCAATTCTATTCTATCGCAAGCATCTATCAGTCAGATGTGGACAGCGCAGTTTCCTTTACTCCAACCCAATATGGGGTTAAACTGGTATAAGCAAATTCTTTATTATAATGGAGGCTCTTCATGGGTATGGGGGCACAATGGGGGCGCAAGCGGGGTAACAACAAATATGTATCTCGACCCGGTTAATAACATTGGACTTTGCGTTTTGTCTAATGGTGAAGGTACCGGAATAAATATTTGTGATGAGCTTTATAACTATGCTCTTTCATTAAATGCTTCTAGCGGTTTTTCTCCAGCTTGTTTAACGACAGGAGTTGAGAATATACAACCTGCCAAACAAAAAAAGTTGATTAAGATAATAGACTTATTGGGGCGCGAAACACCATTAAAAACAAACACATTATTGATAAAAATATTCAGTGATGGAAGTGCTGAAAAGTTCTATATTATTGATTAATTCGTTAACTAATATATTAATTGAGGTATTGTTATTTTTTTAGTTTAGAAATTACATTTTAAATGTGAAGCTGTTTAGATAAGCTTTTGCCCTTGTCTAGAATTCTTCAATAAAACAGGCCTGATTACAGGTTTTGGTATAGGAGAGTAGCAAAAGGAGTGGGGTAGCACACGCCTCAGCTTATCCAACTCCGTACAGCGAATGGCCTTTTGAAAACAAAACATCTACCCGTTTTTCAACGGCACTATCTTTTATTAAATCGGGCGCATGAAATGGTTTTTTACGGGCATCTATCAATAAAGGCCCACGACAACCCCAATGTTTAAACGAGGTAAAGCTATCTACTCCATAAATATCGTGCGAGGGGTTGCTTCTGGTAAAAGTTATCCATAAAAAATTGGAAAAAGATTGGGTACAAAAATCACTATTATCACACACAACAATTAGGGCTATTCCATCGGTACACTGGTCTTGTAAAGTATTGCAAAGTTTGTCAATTTCAATTTTTGTATGATCATAGTTTTTAAACTCCGATGCCTCTAAGCATAAAACACCAGGCATAATAAAACGTATATTGTTAAATGATTCCGGTAAATGAAGCTCCTGAACCTTGGTGCATAGTTTCCGAATGCGCTCTCCGGCTGCTGCTATAACAACTTTAGAGCCACTATTTAAAGACACTCCGCTATAGTCAAGTGTATCAATGCTGGTATTGGTTTGAAAGTGTAAGTCACGAGACCAATCTACCCGCTCAAACATGTGAATTAAAAAGGCTTCAGTGTTACGAATACTTAAGTCTTTGTCGTCTTCTTTAGCAGCAATAAATAAATATTTGGCTAATGACATTTGCCCATATCCCAAAATATGATTGGCAATTGTTAAAATCTCTTGTGGTTTTCTTTCAGCCAAATAGGGCGTGTAGCGTTCGCTCCCAATGGCCAGTAAAAGTGGATGTACTCCGGCTGCATCTACTGCATGCACATCATGCAAACCGGGAATAACTCCTGCTAAGGCATTTCCTGTAATGTCGTGTATAAGATTTCCAAATGAAGTATCTTCCTGTGGAGGCCTGCCAACTACTGTAAATGGCCAAATGGCATCTTTACGGTAATATACTTGCTGCACACGCATAACCGGAAAAGGGTGTGTAAGGCTATAATAGCCCAAATGGTCGCCAAATGGCCCTTCTGGTTTCAAAAGGCCTGGCATAACTTCACCGGTTATGACAAAGTCAGCCTCATTACTGATAAAATTATTATTTTGATCATAGCTGTATCGAAATCTGCGTTTTCCTAATACTCCGGCAAACAAAAGCTCGCTCATTCCTTCAGGCAAAGGCATAACAGCCGAAAAAGTATGAGCAGGAGGTCCTCCTACAAATATACTAATTTTAAGAGGAACCTTTTTCTTCTCGCTTTTACTCTGATGTACACCAATTCCTCGATGCAACTGGTAGTGCAGACCAATTTCTTGATTAGCGAGGTAATTGTTGCCACTAAGTTGAATACGATACATCCCTAAATTACTGTTTTTAACTCCCGGCTGATCAATATCTTCAGAATATACTTGCGGTAACGTAATAAATGCACCTCCATCTTGAGGCCAATGCACTATTTGAGGTAATTGTGATATTTGTGTAGTTCCATACATAACCGGGGCATTTGAACTTTTTAAAGGAAAGGCCTGAATCAGGTGTGGAAAATTTTTAATGACATGAAAAGGTTTTTTTAGTGCAGCAATTGGATTGTTTTTCCATGTGGTTAAGGTTTCTAAGGTAGAAAGGCTGTCACGAAACAAAAAACGACTTCTTTCTATGGTTCCAAACAAATTACTGGCCGCCTTAAAGGGCGAACCTTTAACATTTTCGAAGAGCAGGGCAGGGCCACCTGCTTCATGAACACGTAAATGAATGGATGCCATTTCCAAATACGGGTCAACTTCTTCTTTAATGCGTATCAAGTGACCATGTTTCTCTAAATCAATTAAGGCTTCATTAAGGGAGCTATAGGACATAATTATTTCAATTATTGAAAGAACAAATAACAGAAAAAAGTCCTAAATTTTTTATGCTTTGCTTTATTATCTTTTCGAAAAGAAATTTAGTGAAACAGCTAAGTGCTTATGAATCGAAATGGCTTTTTTGTTTGCTTTTTAACAAGTCAAAAATTTAAAATTACCAATTTATAGATAATTCAAATAGCATTTTTTAGTAACTGAATTCAATATTTAGCACTTTAAACAAACTCTTTAATCCAGTTTTCGGTTATATCGTTATGACTTGTATGCGCTATTGTTTTGCCGTTTTTAATAATAATGAGTTGGGGCGATTGATGCTCAACCTGGAGTTTTTCAGCAATATAGTTGGAGGTAGCTCTGTTTTTTAATAAATCAAGATAATAAAAAGGAACTTTGTTTTCAATGAAAATAGAACACTTTTCCATTCTATTTAAAGCCATGCTACTAATAGGACACCGCGTGCTGTGTTTAAACAAGGCATATAAATTTTCAGGATTTTCAACAGACATGTGCAACAAATGATCAACAGTGGGAGTTGAAGATACATCAATTAATGAAAAATTACTCATAACCTAAATCAAATAATCAATTTATGATTAGGCAGAAAAAGCCTTTTGAGCTGGTGAATTTACTTTGCCATAAGCCGGACAGCGCTCATGTGTTTTGC
Organism: Bacteroidota bacterium; assembly: GCA_963169745.1. Taxonomy (GTDB): domain Bacteria; phylum Bacteroidota; class Bacteroidia; order UBA4408; family UBA4408; genus CAIKXD01. The sequence goes on along the minus strand of CAUJCU010000017.1, from coordinate 198,271 downwards.
ATGAAGCTAAAAACAAAACTGCTGTAGTCAATAAAGCAACAAAGAGTATATTTTTTTTCATAAAATGCTTTTAATTCATCAGTTTTCTGAAACGATAAAACAAAAATAATGTTTCAACTGAAAGTGCAAAGGTAATTTTCTTAAACTATATTACAAACTTTGTCTGTAATTTTAGTTAATTTACAACATAATTATTTAATTTAATACCTGAAATTGAAATTTGTTGCAACATTGTGCTGTATTGTTTTTATTCTTTCCGCAACAGTATCTTACGGTCAACAAAACATTATTATTCAAAGGAGTACAACATCTGGAAGCAAATCTGAAGAGCAATTTTTTAAATCGCTGAATAAAAAATATCAAGTAAAAGACAGCCTTGAAGTACACGAAATAGCTGCTCAAATTCAAAAAAAAGCAATTAACAGCGGTTTTCCTGAAACTTCATACCACATTACGAAAAAAGACAGCGTTACTACAGAGATTTTTATTGAATTGGGGAAGTATTACCAATGGCTAAATTTACGTGTAAACGCACGATATAAAGATATTTTTTACAAAGCCGGCTACCGCACCTTTGATTATGATAGCAAACCTTTTAAGTATGCCAAAATTGTTCAACTTTTTGAAAAAACAATTCAGATATGCGAAAATACGGGGTATCCATTTGCTCAAGTACGTCTCGACAGTATTGAAATTAATGAAAATAAGGTTGCCGCTTACCTACTTTTGGAGCCTAAGCAATTCATTAAAATTGATAGTATAATTATTAAAGGTAAATCCAAAATAGCACCCTATTTTTTACAACAATATATGGGCTTAAAGCCTGCACAGCCCTATCAAGAAAATAAAATAAAAGCGATTAACAACCGATTGAAGGAGTTACCTTATTTAAAAATTATAAAACCCTTTGAATTTACATTTACGGCAACGCATAATAAGCTGGTTCTTTATCTCGACCCCAAAAAGGCCAATCAATTTGATGGTGTTTTAGGCTTTTTACCTTCTGAAAAAAATGGGAAAATTGAGTTTACAGGACAAGCACACATGATGCTACAAAATGCCTTAAACCATGGTGAATTAATTGATGTAGAATGGCGTAAGCTTCAACTGCAATCGCAAGATATTAAAGCCAAAGCGGTTTATCCTTATGTACTAAGAACGCCATTAGGACTGGATTTAGGATTTAAGCTCTTTCAACGCGACACTTTATTTATTGATGTAAATCAAAACGTGGGTGTGCAATACCTCATTAAAGGGCAAAATTATTTAAAAGCTTTTGTTAATAAGCGTAACGTATCATTAGTTTCAACTAATGGATTGGAACAACTAACCAGTCTTCCCGATTATGCTGATGTTAAAACAATAAGCTATGGATTAGGAATAAGAATAGAACATACCGATTACAAATTTAACCCCCGAAGGGGCATTAGGACAAATGCGAACCTTTCAACAGGAACAAAAAATATAAAGAAAAATGCCAAAATAAAGCCGTATTTATATGATAAAATTCAGCTACGTTCTCCTGTGTACCATACTGATTGGAGTGGCGAAGCATTTATACCCCTGTTTAAAAGAAGCACGCTTAACATAGCAACTAAAACGGCAGCCATGTACACCTTAAATATGTTTACAAATGAAGCTTTTAGAATAGGAGGGAACAACACTCTTAGAGGTTTTGATGAAGAAAGTATTTACGCTACAGCTTATACTATTGGCAATTTGGAATACCGTTATTTATTTGAACAAAACTCTTTTCTATTTGCATTTTTCAATGCGGCATGGTACGAACTAAATACACAATCAAATTACGTTCATGATTTACCCTATGGTTTTGGAACGGGTATAAGTTTTCAGACTAAGGCAGGAATATTCTCTATTTCCTATGCTTTAGGTAAGCAGTTCAATAACCCTATTATGTTACGTGCTGCCAAAGTCCATTTTGGTATTGTAAGTCAGTTTTAGTCAGTTTTTTAGCCGGAATCTCTAAGCTCTGGATAATTTCACTTCCTGATTTTACAGCCTATACCCCTTTTATTTATGAATATGAGTACTAAAAAATATGTGCACTGCTGTAACTTTTCAAATTACGTATTCGTCCTATCAGCAAACACATTATAAAATTAATATTATACACTATGAAAACTTATTTAACACAAGCAGTTTTTTTCTTTTTGGGTGTTTTTTTGCTTACCCAAAATCTTTTTGCACAACAAATATCTTTAGACGATTTTAATAAACTTAGTATTAAAGATAACATACAAGTTGTAATAACACAGTCTGGCAATCAGATTTATTATGCTGAACCATCTAACGATGCTGTTTATGTACAAAACGAAAAAGGTACATTAAATATAAAGCGCAAGCTTAGAAGCGGTAATATTACTTTATATTTAGAAGCTAAAACTATAAATGCTATTGAACTTTTTGGAGCCTCAGAGGTAAGTTCAACCGGAACCATTAACAGTGCTGACTTAACTTTAAAATTAACCGGATCGGGTGATATTACCCTTGAAGTAAAAACTGTTGTATTGCAAGCAGACCTTGCCGGATCGGGTGATATCAAGCTGAGTGGAAATACACAAAAATTTACGGCTAGTATAGTTGGAAGTGGAGATTTAAATGCGCCCCAATTATTAGCCGATGAAGTTAAAATAACGGTTAGTGGTAGTGGCGATGCTACAGTAAATGCCATTAAAGTATTGGATGCTAACGTGGCTGGTTCGGGTGATATTCGTTATATAGGGAAACCGGAAAGCAGAAATGTTAACATTGCCGGGTCGGGTTCTATAACAGAAACTTCTGCTCATGTCAATGACAAATCGGAAATTAATTTTTCTTTTAACTCAGATAGCCTTCCGGGAAATAAAATTGATACAACACGCCTTAGTATAGGGAACAAAAAGGTAATAATTATTGATGACAAGGACAAGGCTGACAATAAAAAGGCAAAAGAAAAAAAAGAGATGAACCCTATATGGAAAGGGGTTGAGTTTGGTTTTAATCAATTCGGGAACAAGCCTTTTAACACTACTTTGCCTTATACAGGGGCATACAATTTAGACTTTTTGCGTAGTAACGTTGTAAATATTAATTTTTGGGAAAAAAATTTCTGTTTATATAAAAACAATATAGCCCTAACTACCGGAGCTGGCTTTCAGTTTAACCGATACATGATGGATAACAACTATAATTTTCTTGTTTATCACGATTCGATAGTTCCTATACTTTCGGCTAATTCTTATACTAAAAATATGATAAAGTCCACGTATCTTACTGTTCCACTATTGCTCCATTTTGCCTCCAACTCTAATCACAAAAGAACTTTTCATTTTGCCATAGGGGCTCAAGCAGGCTTAAAATTAGGAAGTCGTAGTAAGCAAGTTTTTTATAAAGATGGTAATAAACGGAAAGATATTTTCCTGTCAGACTATAATTTGAATCCTTTTCAATATGGTCTTACTGCCCGTGTAGGTTATGGTCCCATTGATTTTTTTGCTAACTACAGCTTATCGGGCTTATTTAAAGCTAACAAAGGGGCCGAAATGTACCTTTTACAAATTGGGGTAACTTTAATTCATTTTTAAACCAAAGGAACTATTCAAGTCCTTTAAGGCTTTTTATATCTTCAATAATTTCAGGCAGTTTTCGAATCAGAGCAAGTTCTTTCCATTTTTCACGTACTTCTTCTACAGGAGCACCGAAATATACTTTACCACCTGCTATTGACTTGGAAATGCCTGACTTTCCTAAAATTACAGCACCTTTTCCAATGGTTAAATCTTTTTGTACACCTACTTGCCCCCATAAAATAACATCATCTTCAATAACAACAACACCTGCTATTCCAACTTGAGCAGCAAATAAGCAGTTTTTACCCACTCTTGTATCATGCCCTATATGCACTTGATTGTCCAGTTTAGTTCCTTGCCCAATAAGGGTGTCATTGCTAACTCCTTTATCAATAGTACAAAGCGCCCCAATCTCAACCATATCCTCAATAATAACACGTCCGGCTGAAACCATTTTGTCATAACCGGTTTCCGGTTTTTTCTTAAAATAAAAAGCATCACTTCCTATTACAGTACCGGCATGTATAATAACATGATCTCCAATAATAGTATTGTCATAAATAGTTGTGTTTGCATGTATTAAACAGTTTTTTCCAATCACAACTTGTTCTCCAATAAACACACCGGGTTGTATAATTGTTCCTTCTCCAACTTTTACATTAGGGCTTATTTTTTGAAGAGCCGGAACAAATTTTACAAAGCTTTTAACCAATTTATTGTAAGCATCAAACGGGGCTTCATGAAAAATTAATGCTTTCCCTTTAGGAGCGGCCATCCGTTTATTTATAATAATAGTTGTAGCTTTAGAATTAAGAGCTTTGTCGTAGTATTTAGGATGATCAACAAAGGTAATGTCTCCTTCATTTACTACATGAATTTCGTTGATTCCTGTAATTGGTTTGTCAGGGGCTCCTTCAAAGTCTGCTTTTAAGAGGGCTGCTATTTCGGATAAGGTATAGGTCTTTGAAAAAATCATAATAATAATAAAAAAGACTAAGGGGTATCTTAGTCTTTCAAAGTTAATTAAATCATTTTATTTAGCAATGTTATTTTACCCTTTCTACATAAGTAGAGGTACGCGTATCTACTTTTATTCTTTCGCCTTGATTACAAAACAAAGGGACGTTTACGATTGCTCCTGTTTCAATTGTAGCTTGTTTTAATGTATTTGTTGCGGTGTCGCCTCTTAAACCCGGCTCGGTATAAGTAATTTCAACTTCAACGAAAGTAGGTGCTTCGGCAGATATGGGCTCTTCATTTTCAAAGGCAACTTTCACCTCCATACCTTCTTTCATAAATTTTAGTCCATTACCAAACAACTCTGATGGGATATGAACTTGATCAAAAGTTTCGTTATCCATACATACAATAGAATCACCCTCACTGTAAATGTATTGTAAGTTTTTATACTCAACACGGGCAATAACAACCTCTTCTCCACTTCTAAAACGGTATTCTACTGACTTTCCCGTCTTTAAATTCTTCATTTTGGCTTGATAAAAAGCCCGTAAATTTCCCGGTGTACGGTGTTGGTATTCTGTAATTACACAAAGTTCGTTATTGAAACGAATAATAGAACCAATATTTATATCTGCAGTTGTTGCCATGGGCGATTAATTTGGATTTAAAAAATTAGGGTGCAAAATTAATTGCTTTTACAGAAAAGTGCAAATGCAAAATTCATTTATTCCTAATCTAATGACACCAAAATTGACCCAATGGAGTATAAAAAAAGAGACCAAATAAGTATTTGATCTCTTTTTTGCGGAATGGACGGGACTCGAACCCGCGACCTCCTGCGTGACAGGCAGGCATTCTAACCAACTGAACTACCACTCCGTTGCTTAATTTGAGGCTGCAAAGATACCCTTTCTTTTTAATTTGCAAAAAAAATTATTTCATTTTTGAACGTTTTATTAAAAAAGGAAGAAGCACTTGGTAAAACCCTAAATTTATATCAGCTTCAACAAAATCAATTCCATATTGCCCACATTTTAATTGCAATTCTTTTTTATAGGCAGCCATAGAGCTTACATAATGCTCTTTAATCTGTGCCGGGTAAAGCTTTACTTCCTCGTTTGTTTCCATGTCAATAAAGGAATATAAGCGGTTTTCAAAATCAAAGTCAAGTTCATGTTTTTTATCGGCTACATGAAATAATATAACTTCGTGCTTATTGTGTTTTAAATGTTGCAAGGCCGAGAGTAAATCATTTTTCTGAAAAGATGAATCAAGTAAATCGCTCAAAATAATAACCAAGGAGCGTTTATGTATATTTTCGGCAACTTGGTGCAGGGCATCTATAGCATTTGTTTTTTTATTTTTTTCGGGAATACTGCTTTGCAAAAGTTTTTCTAAATTAGAGAATAACAATTTTTGATGCGCTAAATTAGACTTTGCAGGGGTATGCCATTCAATTTGATTGGAGAAAAAAGTTACTCCAACAGCATCTCTTTGTTTACGTAGCATTTCAATAAAAGCAGCAGCACAATACACCGAAAAGGCCAATTTTGTGTCATTTTTCTTTTCTTTATTACCCGTGTAATACATAGATGATGAAGTGTCTAAAACAATTTGACAGCGCAAGTTTGTTTCTTCCTCATACTTTTTTATAAACAATTTTTCGGTGCGCCCATACAATTTCCAGTCAATATGTCGCGTAGATTCACCCGTGTTGTACAAACGATGCTCGGCAAATTCAACAGAAAAACCGTGAAAAGGGCTTTTGTGCAGTCCGGTAATAAAACCTTCAACAACCTGACGAGCAATAAACTCTAAATTACTTAAAGTGTGTACTTGTGTTAAATCAAGCAGTGTAGCCATAATGAAGTATGAGTGGGTAAATATCAAAAAAAAAATCCGGTTGTTTATGACAACCGGATTTAAAAAAAAGTTTATTTTTTAGGATAATTGTGCATCCAACTTTCCTGCAAGTTGTGATTTTTGAGCTACACCAACATGCTTATCTACGATCTGTCCGTTTTTAAATACTAATAATGTAGGAATATTTCGAATTCCAAATTTAGCCGAAACATTAGGGTTGCTGTCAACATCAACCTTACCTACTACAGCTTTTCCTGCATATTCATTAGATAGTTCTTCCACAACAGGGCCTACCATACGACAAGGTCCGCACCATTCGGCCCAAAAGTCAACCAATACGGGTTTGTCTGACTTCATTACCAATTCTTCAAAATTTGCATCAGTTAGTTCTAGTGCCATGATTAAATATTTTATTAAAGTTTATATAATTATAATTATGTGTAAAATTACAAATTGTTTGCCATAATAAAAACGGTGACAGCTTGTCAGATTACTTTAATTTAATTTTTATAATTAATGACGATTATTCTCCCCGGAAAGTCATATCCTGAAATACGTGTACCTTAAAAGGTGAAAAAAGAAAGACAAAAAAATTGCTCAAAAAGGGAAGATACCATTAACAGCTTAGGTTTTGCCGGATGCTTTTGGTTTAAACTCTAATGCCTCTAAATTATATTCAAAAATCATCACAAGTAATTGTATGTTTTAATTGAAATAAAGGATGAATGTAATTTAACTGTTCATAAAAAGTACTGTAAAATATAGTTGATTTAGATTCTTCCACTTACGTAGTATAAACACAAGTGCCACTTTTTTTTGAGTTGTATTTACAAGATTGCCCCATCAATTAGGGCACATATATCAATAAATACCATTCTTAATAGAGGTTTTATAGAATCTGAGGCGGCAACTAATTAGACACTGTAATATTCCCTTTTAAGGTTTTAGAGTTCCCATTTTTTAATTGATAATCTAGAGTATATACAAATATTCCGGCATTTACCTTACTTCCGTTATACTCACCATCCCAGCCTGTTTTTAAATCATTTGTTTCAAATAATTTGTTCCCCCATCGGTCGTAAATTCTAAATGTAAAAGTTTTCACATTATTACCACGAACATATAAAACATCATTAACATGATCGCCATTAGGGCTAAAGGCAGTTGGCACCCATATATCAAATGTACGAATTACGGTAATACTAACAGAGTCAAATCCGGCACACCAAGTAGCAGGGTCTGTAACGCTAAAGGTATAAACCGTTGTTTCCTCTGGTGTGGCTGTTGGGGTTAAACAATTGCTACAGCTTAAACTTTCTGAAGGAGTCCACAAATAGGTCATTGCTTCTGGTGCAGTAGCCGTTAACGTTGTACTTTCACCTTCATTAATGGTAACACCTTCGCTTAAACTAACCACCGGAACCGGATTAACTTGTATTGGAATACTATTTGATGTTGCTGAAGATGTTGTTTTACAAGCATAATCACTAATTAGAGTGCATGAAACAGTTGCAGATGATATTAAGCCATTTACTGTAAATGTTGATGCGTTGGTGGTAAAAGTGTTTCCTCCTATTTGCCATTGAAACTGCGGTGAAGGGCCGCCAAATGATACTGTCGCATTGAGAACAACCGATTGTCCAACACAAATAATTGTTCTGTCTGATGTAATTGAAATTGTTGGTGTCTCGGTAGGTATAACAATAATAACTAATGAATTTGAGCTTGCTGTATGAGGCGATGCACAAACAGAACTGCTCGTTAATTGAGCAGTAACTACATCTGAATTATTTAAACTATCTAATATTAAAGTAGAACCCGTAGCTCCACTTAATGCACTCCCGTTTACAAGCCATTGAATTTGAGGGGTATTGCCTCCACCGGTAATATTGGCACTAAAAGTAACATTTTGCCCCTCACAAATTTGAGTTGTTGTAGTATTGATAGAAATAGTTGGTGCTACACTCTGATTAACAGCTATAACAATTAAATTAGAGGTAGCTGTTTGACCGGATAAGCAACTTGACGATGGTGTAAAAACCGCAGTTACCTGATCGCTATTACTTAAAGTATTTGAACTAAATAAAACACCAGTAGCACCTGGAATTAATGTATTGTTTATATACCATTGAATAATATCACCTGAATTACTCGTATTTGGGTTAGCTGTGAAAATTACCGTATCACCAGCACATATTGTTGTGTTGTTTGCAGCAATAGAAATACTTGGTGCTGATGATGTTGAAATTACTTCAACATCCATAGAAATTGGACTGCTGCATTGCCCGGCATCTGGTGTAAAAGTATAGGTAACTGTTCCTACGGTATTGGTATTAATAGTGGCCGGATTCCAAGTTCCGGTAACAGCCGGGCTATTGTTTGAAGCACCTGGTAGCAAAGGTGCGGTTGCCCCTTGGCAAATTGGGCTAATTGTAGCAAAAGTAGGGGTTATTGTACTAACAACCTCAATACTTAAAGAGGTGTTTGAAGCACATTGTCCCGGATTAGCTGTGAAATTATACACCGAAGTTCCAAGTATGTTTGTGTTTATCAAAGCCGGACTCCAGCTTCCGTTTATAGCTGACACATTGGTTGAGCTTGTTGGCAAAACTGGTGCTAAACTGTTTAAACACAAGGGTCCAATTGGATTAAAAGTTGGTATTATTGAAGTTGTAATTTCAACATCCATTGTTGTGATAGCAGCACATTGCCCAGAAGTAGGAGTAAAAGTATAGGTTGTAGTGGCTGTATTGTTAAATGCAGGCGACCATGTTCCTTGTATTCCCTCTAACGATGTTGTAGGTAGTGTAAGTGAAGTACCGGTACAAACAGGCCCGGGGTTTGTGAATGTTGGAACTTGTGCAGCAGTAACATTAATTGTAAAACTGTAATCTGAAGTACCTGTACAGGCACTTGTTGCATTTGAAGTTACACTGTAATTTTATGTTCCGGGTGTTGCTGGTGGTGTTATAGTAACTGTTGCACCTGTAGTTGAACTTAAACCTTGATCGCCAGACCAGGTATAGGTACCGGAACCTCCATTTGCTGTTACTGTAACGTTTTGACCAGCACAAAGTGATGTGTTTTGAGCAATATCGGCAGATATTCCAATAGAAACACCTGAAGTAGCAGTAAAGGTATAATCACAAACATCGCCTTCATAGCCATCTATCATAATGTAATAAGTGTCGCCAGGGGTTAATCCATTTAATGTAATAGGCTGGCTACCACCGGGGGTTGGGTTAAATTGATTATCACAGAATATATTGGTAACATTACCTACTCCACAAGAATTATTGAGCTTGAAAACAAATACCTGCACTCCGCTCATCCATGATGGATTGGTACAATTACCCACCCATAATCCAAGCGTAACAGTAGTACCACCTGCAATAAACTTGAAAAATGAATTGTTTTCAATAGTAGCACCTGTTCCACATCCACTGTTACCAGCTACATTGGTAAAACCTCCAGTTAGTCCTGTCCCGATAGTAAAAATTGATGTTGTTGGAGTTCCCCACGTATCTGCAGTATAAGTAGATGATGTTGTGCCGCAATAACCATCCATATTGCAAATTAGTGGAGCCAAATCACAGGTATTTCCTGGTGCCGGGTTTCCAGTTCCACATGGGGGTTGTTGAGCATATCCATTAAAAGCAAGTAAATGTATGAACGCAAAAAGAAATAATTTAATAGTTTTCATTATTTTGATTTTTGTTTCATCTGTTTTGTAACAGCATGTTATAAATAGTAATGATTTAGGGTAGCTAATTGTACTTAAATAAATTTTTGTGCTAAAATGGTATAATTAAAGCAATTAACCTAATTGTTTTCAAAAAGAAAATATAAAACTATAGCTTTTGTGTGGAATTACTACCAATTAGAGGGCGCAACTAAAAATAGTAAAAATTACTACTAAAGTAGTATTTCAGGAGTAGTGCTTTTTCAATATTTTTGATTAAACAATTTATTAACCCATTTAAAATTAAGAACATGAAAAAAATTACTTTTACTTTTGGATTGCTTTGTTTAACGATGCTTACAAATGCACAAATTGTTATTAACCAGGCAAATTTTTACTATGGTGAAGTTAACTATCACCAACTTTCAGACACCAGCAATGGAACAACGGGTATTTCTCCGGGAAACTCAGGAACGAATCAAACATGGGATTTTTCTGCTTATTCCTCAGGAAACTTACAAGACTTACATTCAGATGGCTATACAAGTATATCGTCCGACTCTTTGTTTCCTACAGCCAATCTTAAAGGTACTGTAATAATAAATAATGCGCCAGGGTTTACTATGACTATAAATTTTTTTGTAAATATAAACTCAAATGGTTTTGATTATTTAGGATCAACTTATCATACATCTTATCCAGGAGTTGTTAATGATGCAACTGTTTATGAAATTCCGTACACTAGAGTATTGCCATTTCCAACACAATACGGCACTACTAACATAAATAATTATATACAGGAGCAATATGCGTTACAAACCCCAACATCACCTTTAGGCGTAGATTCAACACATATTAGGTATTACAGAACTAATGATTTTGACTGTGATGGTTGGGGGACACTAATTACCCCTTTGGGCTCTTTTAATGCCTTAAGAGTGAAGAAAACGACAACAAATATCGATACAACATGGGAAAAAACTAATGGAGTTTGGGCTATGAGCAGCACTACCGGTTTAGTTTCTCCACAAATAAGTTATCATTGGTATGCAGAAAACGGATTTAACTTAGCAAGTTTAAATCTTAATTCTACCGGCAATCCCAACTCATGGGAATATACTTTTAATTCGGAATTTACTGTGGGACTTACCGAAAAACCTATTGTATCAATTGAAATTTTTCCGAACCCAACACATTCAATTTTGAACATTAACTCCGAAGAAAACACTAAAATTCTAATACTAAACTTGTTGGGAGAAACTGTTGCAGAAGAGCATTTAAAGGTTGGAAAAAATAGCATTGACGTAAGCAAGCTCATAAACGGTATATACTATATTCAAACAGAAAAAGGAAATGGTTTAAAGTTTGTGAAAAATTAATATATTTCAGGACTGGAAAGGTGAATTAGAACAAGTTGATGATATTTGCCTGGTTGGTGTTAAACTTTGATGTACATACCTAAAGGGCTTTATTTGCAAACTTTGTGGGGCATAAGATTTCATCGGTTTGGTTACTCATATAGATACTAAACAAATTATAGACCAATATAAAAAACGAGTGTTCTTGTTTTTAATAAAGTTCGGTTTCACTTTATTAATCTTTCTGTTGTTCTTGATTATAAGCCACAATTATATTCTTAACCAATTGATGTCTAATTACATCTGTAGCGTCTAAATAAACAAAAGCAATCCCATTTATATGATTTAGTAATTTAACTGCTTGAGCAAGCCCAGAGGGTTGATTTTTAGGCAAATCTACTTGTGTCATATCACCGGTAATTATAAATTTAGCACTACTGCCCATTCGTGTTAAAAACATTTTCATTTGGCTTTGTGTTGCATTTTGTGCTTCGTCTAATATCACAAAGGCATGGTCTAAGGTACGCCCACGCATAAAAGCCAATGGAGCTATTTGGATAACTCCATTTTCAATATGTTGATTTAGTTTTTCAGACGGAATCATATCGCGTAAAGCGTCATAAAGGGGCTGCAAATAGGGGTCAAGTTTTTCTTTTAAGTCACCGGGTAAAAAACCTAAATTTTCACCAGCCTCAACAGCAGGACGTGTTAAAACAATGCGTTTCACTTCTTTATTTTTTAGTGCACGAACAGCTAATGCAACTGCTGTATAAGTTTTTCCTGTACCTGCCGGGCCAATAGCGAACAGCATATCTTTTTGAGTAATTTGCTCTACCATTTTTGACTGATTGGCAGTACGTGCCTTTACTATCGTGCCATTCGTTCCGTATAAAAGAATATTGTTGTCTATTACAAAACTTTCAGTAACAGTACTACTTGTTTCAAATTCTTGTTTTCCAAGCATCTTTACAATATCGCTTTCATGCAATTTGCCAAAACGGTGAAAGTATTCTTCAAGCTTTTCGAGTACAGTGTAAAATTCGTTTATAAATTTTTCTTCACCTATAATTTTTATACTGGAACCACGTCCAATAATCTTAACTTTAGGAAAATATTTTTGAAAAATTTGAAGTTTGCTATCGTTAACTCCGTAAAATTCAATAGGGCTAATGCTGTCTAGTTCAAAAAATCGTTCAGTCAAAGGATATAATTCAATTTTTAGTGTAAAATAACTAATTTTGCGGCTTAAAATTACAAAAAAAAGTATTTGACTTTGTCAGTAGTTTATCCTGAAATACCCATTATTACATTAACTAGTGATTTAGGATTACAAGATTTTTACGTTGCTATTATTAAAGGTGTTATACACCGCACGGTAAAACCTAATAATATTGTTGACATAACGCATCAAATACCCGATTATGATTCATTTAAAGCAGGAGAAGTGTTGCATAATTGTTTTCATTTTTTTCCTGAAGGAACTATTCACTGTATTTTAATTAACAATGAATCGCATATTAAGGCACCATTACTTTTATGTAAATATCAGAATCATTTTTTCATAGGGCCTGACAACGGCTTATTTTCTGTTTTGTTTACGGAGCAGCCGACATATATTGTAAAAATTACAGAAAACCTGTTAGGACAAAAAAGCTCATTTCCGTTTAAAGACTTTTATTTGCCGGCTATACAACGTATTATCCAACAAAAAGAACCTGAAAATTCAGGAGAATTAATTCAAAATTACAAGCAAGTTGTTTTGTTTAATTCTTATGTACGAGATCAAACCATTTTTGGTTATATATGGCATATTGACAAGTTTGGAAATTGTATTACAAACATTAGTCGTGAGCTTTTTGAAAACACGGGTAAGGGAGCTTCGTTTCGTATAGAGATAAAAGGACATGAAACAACGAAGTTAAATAGTCACTACGAAGACAAAAAAGGAGGAGATTTACTGATTCATTTTAACTCTTTGGATAGGCTTGAAATAGCTATTAGTAATGGTAGTGCCAAACAATATTTAGGCCTGAACAGACACGATAAAATAATTATCCGTTTTGGTGAAAATTAAACTAATGAACTGTAATGATAATTCGTATAGTAAAAATGACTTTTAAACAAGAAAGTACACAAGATTTTGAACATCTTTTTGAACAATATAAAGAACATATTGCCCGTGCCGAAGGCTGCATTTCACTCAAACTCATTAAACAGCACCACAGCCCTGTATTTTTTACAATTAGTGAATGGGAACATGAAAAATATTTAGAGCTGTATCGTCAATCCGAATTATTTAATACCGTATGGGCAAGTACAAAGGTTTTGTTTGGCGCAAAGCCAGAAGCCTGGACTACAGAAATACTTTTTAATAGTTCAGTTAAAAGGTAATGTCAGCTTTTGAAGTTCTAAAGATTAAATCTTTTCGCAAATATGTGCTCGGAAGGTTTTTTCTTACTTTTTCTGTTCAAATGCAAAATTTGATATTAAGCTGGATGATATACGATATTACTAAAGACCCCTTATCATTAGGCCTAATTGGAATTGCAGAAATTATTCCTTTTGTAAGCATTGTGCTTTTTGCTGGTAATATGGCCGATACGTTTAGCCGAAAAAAAATGGTCTTAGGAAGCACTTTACTAATTTCTGCAGCAAGTTGCTTTTTATTCTATCTTAGTTTTAACCACTCCCTCATAAATCCATCTTCCTTATTGTGGGGATACTACTCTGTAGTTGTTATTATTGGCTTGGCACGAGGTTTTTTTGGTCCCGCTTCACAGGCTATGATGCCTAACCTTGTTCCGGTTGAAATATTTACAAATGCCACAACATGGAACACTACTGCTTTTCATTTTGCTGCAGTTCTTGGACCTGCTGTAGGAGGTATTATTTATGGTTTTTGGGGAATGACCCTCAGTATGGGATTTATACTTTTATTACAAATTATTTCTTTCTTTTTATTTGCTGCAATTACTTATCATCAGGAATATTCCAATACAAGCAAAGAAAGCACACTTAAACGATTGTCGGGGGGCATCAAGTTTGTTTTTGGAAATCAAATTATTATTCACTCCATTTCGTTGGATTTGTTTGCTGTTTTGTTTGGAGGCGCAGTAGCCTTGTTGCCTGTTTTTGCAGCAGAAATCTATAATTGTGGCGCACAAGGATTAGGCGTACTACGCTCAGCACCCGCAATTGGTGCCGTGTTAATGGCTATTATCATGATGAAAAGACCTCCGGCAAAGGGGGCCGGTAAAATTTTACTTTTATCGGTTGCTGTCTTTGGCTTGTGTATGATCGTTTTTGCTTTAAGTAAAAATTTTTATTTATCTGTTTTGGTACTCGCATTAAGTGGAGCGGTTGATAATATATCTGTTGTTATCAGGCAAACAGTAGTTCAATTGAGCACTCCTGACGACATGCGTGGTCGGGTATCATCAGTAAACAGTATTTTCATAAGTTTGAGTAATGAGTTAGGATCTTTTGAAAGTGGACTGGCAGCTCGAGTTTTTGGCTTGGTACCTTCGGTTATTTATGGCGGCTTAATTACCATTGGGGTTGTAGGTTTTACCGCAAAATATGCCCCAGACTTACGAAAATTAGATATGTAAATCAGTTTATTTCTCTTTGATATATAGAAGTCCGTTTTTTTCGAACACTTCGTTCACTTCAAATAGCCAGTTTAAAGTTTCGAGAACATCGGCTTCTTGAAATTTCTTAAAATGGTTCATAAGCTGTTTTATACTTATAGGTTCTTTTTGAATAATAGACATTATTTGATTACTTAATTTTTGAATAAGCATATTATTCAATTCAGCTTTTCTTTCAGCAATACACACATCACATTGTCCACATTTTTTAGGCATTTCTTCCTCAAAATACTTTAAAAGCAAAACACTGCGGCAGGTATCTGATTGTTCTGCATACCCCAAAATAGCTTCCATCTTTTTCAATGCTAACTCCTTACGGTCGATATAAACTTCCTTACTTAAAATGAGTCTTTTAGCATCAACACGAGATGCCGTAAAATGGAGTTGAGGAATACTTTTCTGAGGTAAATAACTCAATATTTTCCTGGAATCCAGAAATTCAAGATTTTTTATAATTTCAGATTTTTTGCTTCCATACCTTTTTGCTAATTCCGTTTCGTTGATAGTAATAAAATTATCAAATACTCCGGCATAGGAGCGAAGCAGCAGCTTAATAAACTCATCATACTTAAAATGATACACCTGAAAATTATACAAAGCTGTACGGTTTACCTGAAACTTAATTCGCGAAGGCATATTTATTTCTTCGGTAAGTGAAATGTAAGCATCTCGCTCCAATAGTTTCATAGCAAAATAGACCATACTTTGTTTTAAGTCATAGGTTTCACAAAAATGAGCTATATCAAAATCAAATGTATTTTCGGGGGTAACACCTACTGCTATTTGAAAATAGTTAGATAAACCCTGGTATACTCTCTTTATATCATGCAAAGGGGGAAATGAGGTTTCTATTTGTTGTGATAATTCAAAACGGTTCGACTTTTCGAACAACATGACTGCGTATGACTTTTTTCCGTCACGACCGGCTCGTCCTGCCTCTTGAAAGTAATTTTCTATATTTTCGGGTGGGCTATAATGAATTACATAACGCACATCGGGTTTATCAATCCCCATCCCAAAAGCATTGGTACATACCATTACTTTAACTTTGTTGTTAATCCAATCACTTTGCCGATTGTCACGTTGCTCGGCTGTTAATCCTGCATTATAAAAAGTAGCTGAAATTCCGTTTAAGTTTAAATAGTTGCTGATATCTTGTGATAATCTCCTGTTTCTGGCATAGATAATACCTGTTCCCTGAATAGTAGTAGCAATTTTAAGTAAACGCTCCAATTTATTTTCTTCATATAACACCATATAAGCCAAATTTTTACGTTCAAAACTCTTTTTAAAAAAAATGGGATTATACAGTATTAATTTTTGGCTTAAATCATCAACTACTTTTTTTGTAGCAGTAGCAGTAAGCGCAATTATAGGAACTTGAGGTATTAATTCAGTGAACGTAGTTATCTTTAAATAGGAAGGTCTAAAATCATATCCCCATTGAGAAATACAATGTGCTTCGTCAATGGCAATTAATGATACATTCATTCTATCTACTAAGGCTAAAAATGATTCTGTTTGAAGGCGCTCGGGTGATACATAAAGGAATTTATATTGCTTTTGAATACAGTTTCCTATGGCTATGTCTATTTCTCTGCGACTCATACCACTGTGTAATGAAATAGCGGTTATGCCTTTTTTATTGAGCTGCATTACTTGGTCTTTCATAAGTGCAATAAGTGGAGTAACCACCACACATAAACCGGGCATGAGCAATGCGGGTATCTGAAAGCAAATAGATTTACCACCACCGGTGGGTAGTAAGGCAATGGTGTCTTTCTTTTGTAAAACACAGGAAATAATATCCCATTGCAAATCACGAAAGTTTTGATGACCCCAGTATTTTTGCAGAATACCTAATCCTTTAGCGTAATCATCACTTGGGTCAGTCATTAGCATATTGAGTTGTTGCTTAACAACACAAAGATGATGATTTATATTAAATCTGTTAACAGTTCTGCGCCTATTAAACGGGTGCTTGTAAAACCTTCGGCATATTTTACTCCAATCATTCTACCCAGATCGGATGCCCGTTCTTTTAAGCCATTAAAAAATGAAAGGGAGCTTATAGGGGTTTCCGGTTCATTGGAATTTGGATTGAAAAACTGTGAAGAGTAAGCCATAACTGCTTCTAATTTTTGTTCCATTTCGTTTGATATATCAATAACAAAATCAGGTTTAATATAATTGTATTGGATATAATGATACAAGGCCTTTGGACGCCATGCAGTCTGATTGTTCCCTATATCATCAACAGTATTAATTTTCGACAGGCCGGAATAAAAACAGGCATCATACAACAATTTTGCTGCCCTACCATGGTCCGGGTGGCGGTCATCTATGGCATTAGCCAACACAATGTTAGGTTTGTATTTCCGAATCATTTTTATAACAGGCATTATATGCGCTTCATTATTTTGAAAAAAACCATCTTTAAACCCTAAATTTTCACGAATACTTATTTTTAATATGGCCGATGCTTTGTCAGATTCTGATGCACGTATTTCTTTGCTGCCACGTGTTCCTAACTCTCCGGCAGTAAGGTCAATTATACCTGTTTTAAAACCTGCCTTTTGATGTTTTATGAGTGTTGCCGAACAGCCTAATTCAACATCATCAGGATGGGCTGCAAAGGCTAAAATATCTATTTTCAATTTACTTAGAGATAAAAGTTAATAATTCCTGCGATTCTAAGGGCTTTATTTGAGGGGCAATACTTGCAACCCATTCTCCTTTTTCATTTATCAGAAATTTCTGAAAATTCCAAGTAATAGGAGCATCTTGTATCCCGTTTAGCTTTTTTTGTGTAAGCCATTTGAATAGGGGGGCCATATCGTTACCTTTAACAACAGTTTTTGACATCATTGGAAATGTTACTTTATAATTTAAGGAACAAAATGTATGAATTTCATCATTAGTACCTGGTTCTTGTTTCCCAAAATCATTTGAAGGAAAGCCAATAATAACCAAATTCTTTGTTTTGTATTGTTCGTATATTTTCTCAAGTTCGGCATACTGTGGGGTATTCCCACATTCTGAAGCAGTATTTACAATAATGATTTTTTTCCCTTTTAAACTTTTAAAATCAAAAATTTTACCATCAATAGCTGTTACTGAATAATCGTATATACTGTGTGACGCTTGGTGTTGATTTGATAAAGGCATAAAACATGAAATTAAGAATAAGAAATACGATAACATAATTCAGTTATTAAAGCGAATGAATTTTTAATAAAAGGTCGTGCAAACGGTTGCAATAGCCCACTTCATTATCATACCAGCCTACTACTTTTACCATTGGGCCAACTACCGAGGTAAGAAGCGAATCGAATACAACAGAGTGGGTGTTGCCTATAATATCTGTAGAAACAACAGGGTCTTGGGTGTATTCAATAATTCCTTTAAAATTTGTTTCGGCAGCTTTTTTAAAAATTCGGTTTACTTCTTCTTCGGTAACCGGAGTGCCTAAAATCATAGTTATGTCAGTGAGTGAGCCATCGGGCACAGGGACTCTTATTCCGCCACCTCCAATTTTACCCTCTAGAGTGGGGAAAACTTTTGTAAGGGCTTTTGCAGCACCGGTTGTTGTTGGAATAATGGACAAGGCAGCAGCTCTTGCTCTTCTTAAATCATGATGCGGGGCATCTATTAAACGCTGATCTCCGGTATAGGAGTGCGTGGTGCTAATAAAAGCCGCTTTAATACTCCAAAGATCGTTAATAACTTTAATTAAGGGAGCAGCCGAGTTAGTGGTGCATGAGGCATTAGAAATAATTGTATCTTCTATATTAATTAAATGTTCGTTAACACCTAAAACAATAGTTTTTATACTGCTTTCTTTTGGCGGGGCTGATAAAATGACGCGTTTGGCTCCCTGAAGTATATGTTTTTGTGCTGAATCTCGATCTAAAAAATGACCGGTACATTCACACACCGCATCGAGTTGGTATTTTTTCCAGTTAATATTTTCAATATTATTTTGATGGCTTACCGCAATAAAATGACCGTTAACAATTATTCCTTCATCGTTATACTGAATTTCACCATTAAATTTTCCATGCACGGAATCGTATTTTATAAGATGCGCCAATGTGGCATTATCGCTAAGTTCATTAATAACTACAGGGGTAATTTTATGGTGCTCGAAACATACACGAAGTAGGGTTCTGCCTATTCTGCCTAAGCCATTTATTCCTATTCTCATTTTTTTTAGTTTACGTTCGTAAATCAGAACAGCCTTAACCAAAGGCGGGTTTCATTTTAATAGAGATGCTTTTCAGCGTGGTAAGATGATCGCACCAATGGGCCGCTCTCTACATACCGAAAACCTAAATCAAGACCAATGCGTTTAAGTTTAGCAAATTGTTCGGGTTTAATAAATTCTTTAACAGGCAAATGTTTAGGGGTAGGTTGCAGGTATTGACCAATAGTAAGTATTTTAACATCGCTTGCACGTAGGTCACGCATTGATTCAATTATTTCATCTTCGGTTTCGCCCAAACCAAGCATAATTCCAGACTTTGCTTTCATTCCTGCTGCACTAAGTCGGGAAAGTACTTCTAAACTACGATCATATTTAGCTTGTATGCGTACTTGTTTGGTAAGTCTGCGTACAGTCTCCATATTGTGCGACACAATTTCGGGGGCTACATCAATAATGTGTTGCAAATTTTCCCATTTGCCCTGAAAGTCGGGGATTAATGTTTCTAAAGTTGTTCCCGGACTTGTTTTCCGAATTTCATTTACCGTTTCAGCCCAAATAATACTGCCTCCGTCTTTTAAATCATCACGATCTACGGAAGTAATTACACAATGTTTAATTTTCATTAACTTAACAGATTCTGCTACACGTCTTGGTTCATCAAGGTCAACCGCTAAAGGCCTTCCGGTGGCAACAGCACAGAAGCCGCAGGAGCGCGTGCAGATATTTCCTAATATCATAAAAGTGGCTGTTCCGGCACCCCAACATTCGCCCATATTCGGGCAGTTACCGCTTTGGCAAATGGTGTGCAGTTTGTGCTCGGTAACAATTTTCCTGACCTCAGAATATTCTTTTCCTGTTGGGAGTTTTACTCTTAGCCATTCGGGTTTTTTGGTTACTGCAATTGTGGTGGTTGTTAAATTGTTTTCTTCAACTAACATAAGTAAATCATTATATCCATCTTTTACCCCAGTTTATCGTTACATAAAACGACAGAATTAAGGGGTTATTGGTATTAAAAGCCATAATTGGCATAGGTTTAGGGTGGTAGTCGAGAATAACACCCGCCTCAACAGCTCGTACTACTTCGGCATCAGCAGCATATTCAAAATTCACACCAAACTTTCCATAAACACCAGGGTTTAAACTAATTTCATTAATACCTCTTATAAATGGAGCTCGGCCAAATATATTATCTGTAAAATGGCTATTGGGATCGTATTTTTCTGTTACCAACTCATAACGGTCAGGCACGGCTATAGATTGTTTATAAACTTCTAAATAAACAGGTTTTAAAAGTCCAATTGAGGCTCCGGCATAGTAATTCAGGCGAATTTCCAATGAACCGGGAAGTTCGGCATCATAAATTACTTTTTGAAGACCGTAACCGGCCCTTAGCAAGGTAGCATTATTAAGTTTTCCGTAGTAGTAGCTTTTTGAATTGTATGAACCGGATACATTGCGCACTTTTATTTCTTTGGGATGACGATAGTTGACAAAATCAAAATCCATCATTTTTTTTAAAGTACCGGTTATGTGATTACCTTTTCGATATGAAAAACCCCAACCATGGGTATTTATGTTGATTCCAAAATAGGACTCGTTGCGCATTTGAATGCCTGGAGCGTCAATATCACTACCGGTTACCATTTGTGATTGGGCGTAAACGGGATAGAGCAATAAAGCAAAAACAAACAGATGTAAGCCTTTTTTATTCATTATTTTTATGATGAACAAAGTTAAACAATGCAATTTACAGTACAAAGTAAATTCTAAATATTTGGCATATTAACCTTATTTTTACCGCATAAATTATATCTTATGCCTACATCAGAAATTACCTATTTAGGAAATCTTAGAACAGAATCTGTACATCTCGCTTCGGGAACAAAAATTATAACAGATGCACCGGTTGATAACCACGGAAAAGGGGAGGCCTTTAGTCCCACAGACTTAATGAGCAATGCCTTAGGGTGTTGTATGTTAACAATTATGGGAATTGCTGCTCACACACATCAAATAAAAATGGATAATACTAAAGTGAGTATTACCAAAATAATGCAGTCAAATCCCCGTAAAGTTGCCGAAATTGTGGTTTTATTTAAAATGCCCGATAACAATTATTCAGCAAAGCAAAAAACTATTTTAGAACATGCTGCCCGTACTTGTCCTGTTGCTTTAAGTCTCAACCCAGATGTGAAGCAAACCATCACTTTTGAATATTAGAAGCTGTTTTACTTGCACCTGCCATAATTGAAATATGAGCCAGCAATTTATAGCCAATTTTGGTGTAAATATGAGTATTGCTTTTTGTATGGAATTTTGCAGCTAATCTTAACTTTTGTTTCTTAAAAAAGGGAGTAATTCTGCTAAAATCTTTTATATTTGTTATAGTCAATTTTTAATATTCATTTTAAAAAACAAGATTATGAAAAAGATTTACTTAAGCTTAATATTGGCATTAGGAAGCACAATGCTGGTGAATGCCCAAAATGTAAATATTCCCGATGCTAATTTTAAATCCTATTTAGTGGGCAACACGAACATCAACACCAATAGTGATGCCGAAATACAAGTAAACGAGGCAAGTGCTTTTACAGGTACAATAGATTGCTCAGGTATGTCTATCACAGACTTAACAGGGATAGAAGCATTTACTACTTTAACTAAGTTGTATTGTTCCTTTAATCAATTAACTTCATTAGATGTTTCTGCAAACACCGCTTTAACCGATTTGCGTTGTAACCACAATCAATTAACAGCATTGAATTTTTCAGCAAATACCGCTTTGACCGACTTGCGTTGCAACAACAATCAATTAATAACATTAGATGTTGCAGCAAATGCGGCTTTGGAAACGTTTGATTGTGGCACAAATCAATTAACAGCCTTGAATGTTTCAGCAAATACGGCTTTGGAATTTTTGAATTGCGACTATAATCAATTAACTACATTGAATGTTTCAGCAAATACGGCATTAACTATTTTGATGTGTCAGCTTAATCAATTAACTTCATTAGATGTTTCAGCAAACACCGATTTGATTAACTTAATTTGTCGTAATAATCAATTAACAACATTAGATCTTTCAGCAAATACTGCTTTATCTTTTTTGGGTTGTTCTGGTAATCAATTAACTTCATTAGATGTTTCAGCAAATACTGTTTTGAATTATTTGTGGTGTAACAACAATCAATTAACAACATTAAATGTAAAGAATGGGAACAATAGTAATTTTTCAAATTTGAATTTCGATGCTAGGAACAACCCCAACCTCATTTGTATTCAAGTTGATAATGTAGCTTACAGCACTTCTAACTGGACACAAATTGATGCAACAGCAAGTTTCAGTGAAAACTGCTCAACAGGCATTAACGAAAATTTTCTTTCTTTGGCAACTTCAGTTTACCCAAAACCAACAAAGGGTCAAATTTATTTTTCGGGTAAGACCAATGTGCACCTAACTAATGTAACAGGCCAAATTATTATGGACAGAAAAAACGTGAATACCCTTGATCTTTCTGACCAACCAACAGGTATTTATTTTTTAATATGTACCAACAACAACGGACAAGTAACTGAGCGAAGTAAAATTGTGAAAGAATAAATTTTAGAAAAGGTTGAGTTTCTGCTATAAGTGCAACTGCCCGAATTAAGCGAAGCGAATCACGAATACTATTATAAATATATAAAAATGACAATGAGTAAAACTTGGAGTAATTATATGGTAGATGGTTTTAAAAAATGAGCCACACATCAACCCGGAAGGTTATTTATTTTTAGACAAAAAAAAGTAAATAGGGAATTGTGAAAAGAAGACAAAAGCAAATCACTAAATTTGGACTGACTAATAAAGAATTGAAAATTGTAACTAATTGATTTACATTGGTTGTTTTTACGTTAGTCAGAAGGTTAAAACAAGAGACACCCAAAAACTAAAAGATATGAAAACGACAATTGTTTTTTCAATCTTAATGCTTCCCTCAATTCTTTTGGGACAAGTAATTAATCATTTTGACAATTTAGATTCAAAATGGAATGTTGCAAAAACCTATCCTGCCGCAAATCAACAAAATCCAAACTTTGTGGCTACAACGACAACAGTTTACGGCTTTCAAGGCGACACATTAATAAACAGCGAACAATGGTTTAAGCTCTATTCTACCAATGATTCATTGTTTCAAAGTAATCTTATATATCGTGGTTTAATTAAGGCAGAAAACGACAAAGTATTCTATCTTGACACATTGAACCAGCTTGATACCTTGTATGACTTCTCTCTGAACGTTGGCGACAGCGTACTTTTTGATTTATATGGAATGTATCCCGAGTGGTTACAAGTTATTAATGTTGACAGTATTCAAATTGATGGGGTTTACTACAGACGCCTAAAATTTGAAGAACCTACCCTTCAAGCATTTGATGAACTTAACGAAATTTGGATTGAAAGCATAGGAAGTATTCACGGACCACTATTTCCAAATTTTCCAGAAAAGTTTAGCCAAGAAATACCAGATTCAATGTTGGTTACTTGCACATTTTCGAATAATCAACAGGTTTGGCAACACCAAAGTTATCCAAACTGTTATGTAAACATTGTCCTTAGTGTTAACCAGTTGGAACTTTTTGACTTCAAAATTTATCCCAATCCATTTACTGACATAATTCACATCGGAAATAATCGATTACAACAATTTGGATTAATTGTATTGAATAGCTTAGGACAGACAGTTAAACGAATACAAGTCAATAACAACAATCAAACCATTGATTTGTCAGATTTAAACGCAGGAATTTACTTGTTAAGAATTGAAAGTGAAGATAATATTAAGAAAATTAAAATAATAAAGAAGCACTAAAACATAACATTATGCCAAATAGAAAAAAGCCCTAATGCGAAAAAGCCTTGAGAGGAGGAAACACTTCAGGGCTTTTTGCTATTCGGTGTTCAGCGAAACCAGTATTTTTTATGTAGGAGGTTTTGTAGCTTTTGTTCTTTGTGTTTTAGTCCGTTTTATAGTTGCCGCTTGGGCTATTTCGCTTGTTTGAGGATGATTTACTTGGCTTATGCACACAATTTCCCTTACCCAAGATGCTTGGAATTTTAACTGCTTTCATTAAGATTGTTGCTGCCATGGTTTTTATTTAATAGGTTTTTGCGATTCTATGTCCTATTTTTTCTTATTCTGAGAAGCCATTTTTAGCCTTTATCCGGTATTTTCTTTTCAAAACAAGTTATTCGTCTTCTAAAACAAGCCTCGTTTCAAATGCCTGAAATCGAATTTATTTGCTAAGTTTAGCAAAACAATTGATGATAAAATTAAGTTATAGGACAGACTGCAGTTGGTGGTCAATGTTGGACGACAAACAACACTAAAAAGAAACCTCATATAACAAATAAAATGGAAGCAAAATCGACAGACAAAAAAACGTTTCAACTAACAGACAATGGACAACAATTAGGCGAACTGATTTATGAAAGCTTGTTTTCTCATAAAGCAGAAATTAAATTGACAAATTCAGACTCTTATAACATCAAATCTGTTGGCATTTTTGGAACAAGTATTAACGTAACAAAAAACGGGACAGAAATTGCAAACTTGAAAATGAATTGGCATGGACAAATTGTGATTGCATTTCAAGTCGAAAAAGAATATGTTTTTAAAGTAAAAGGTGTGTTTTTAAACAAATACATTGTTGCCGACAAAGACAACCAAATGCTAATTTTGCTTGACCCACAATTTAATTGGAGTAAGTTCAATTACAATTACAATATTTCATATGACAAAAAACCGCAAGACATTTTATTGGTTTTACTTAGTGTTTACGCAGCGAATTATTTTATAGCTTCTATGTCGGGCGTTATTGCAGGGACAGCGTAAACAGACACGAAAACGAATAAAAACAACAAATCACCAACACGGTATTACAAAAAAGGCGGCAGAATTGCTTCTATGAAACATTTGAGCTAAATTCAACAGTAGCAATTCTATTGGACTTTAACGCAAATAATCCGCCACTTCGACAATACCCAAACAACCAAACTGTCAAAAAATATCATACTGATTTTAAGGTGTTGTGTCCGTTTTAATTGCTTAATAAATAGGATTTTTACTGCATCATGACCCAAAAAGGATAATCGCGAGTTTCTGCCGATGAGGGACGCATCTTCACGGCCTACAACTTGCGTAGAATTTTTAATATCCTTGACCAAAAGCGGCTCAAAAAGATCCTCAAAGAGTTGGTCCTTTATTTTCTTGTTCTGAGAAGCCATTTCGCGGCATTATATTTTTTTAAAAAAAGTACTCTCCCTCTAAAATAACTCTCATTTTACAGTATTTGAAAACGGATTTATTTTCTTAGTTTAGCAAAACAATTGATGATAAAATTAAGTTATTAGACGGACTGTTGTTGGCGGTCAATGAAGGGCGACTACCAAACTTTAAGTAAGACAATGGTATGAAAAGAAGAATTACATATATCGTACTGACAGTTTTGACTTTGACAGCATGTAATGAGAACAAGAAAGAAGCAACAAATAACAATATGATGTCATCAGCTACAGAGAAAGCAACAATGAAAAGTGGTTATTCCGAAGTAAACGGAATAAAAATGTATTATGAAATTTATGGACAAGGTAAGCCCCTTGTGCTTATACATGGTGGCGGTTCAACTATTCAGACAACTTTCGGTAGAGTAATTCCACTGTTCTCAAATGACCGACAACTCATTTGCGTTGAACTACAGGCTCATGGACGAACCGGAGACCGTAATACTCCTATTTCATTTGAACAAGATGCAGACGATGTTGCTGCTCTTCTTAAAAATTTAAGCGTTCATAAAGCAGATATTTTTGGTTTTAGCAATGGTGGCAACACAGCATTGCAAATTGCAATCAGACACCCGGAAGTTTGTAATAAAGTTATTGCAGGTTCTGTTTTACTTAAGCGTAACGGGACTTTCCCACAGTTTTGGGAGTTTATGAGAAATGGAACTTTTGAGCAAATGCCCAAGCAATACAAAGAAGCTTTTATGAAAGTAAATCCTGACAGCACGAAACTTATTACTATGTATCAAAAATGTGCTGACCGAGTAATTAACCTACAAGACTTTACAGACGAACAAATAAAATCAATTAAAGCTCCTGTTTTACTTATAAATGGCGACCAAGATGTGGCAACTTCCGAACATATTGTGGCTATGTCCAAACTAATTCCGAACTGTAAATTGGCAATTATTCCGGGTGGACATGGAGCATATATAGGTGAAATAACTAGTTTACATGCTGACTATAAAGCAAGTGACTTTATGGTTCCATTAATTGAGAAATTCCTTGACCAAAAGCAAAATGTTAACAAATAAATCTTGGCATAAAAAAGAAATAAAATTGAATGAAGAACAATACTAAATTTTAATACAAAAAAAATCACCATGAGCTATTTAGTAGATTTTAAAAATGTAAGTGAGATTGGCTTTGAATCTTCACCCGTAGTAGCTGCCCTTGCGGGATTGCGAGCAAATGAAGCTCGTTATTTCTACAACAAATACAAAGCAGAATTTGTAACAACTCCAGTTTCTGAAAGCAAAGAATCTTTAGATTGGGTGCACAATATTTTGAAAGAAGAACGCAATATAGTAATTACTTCTAAACCGTTAGAAACCGCATCATTATTGGTTGATGGAATCAAATGGGTATTTGTTTTTTACGAAAGTGGTCTTAGTATCAATGTACTTTATACTTTGGAAAACCCTAAAAAAAGAGCTGTTGGCTTCAAGCTTTCAGAAGGTATGGATATACCAGAAGAACTGAGTAAATTTAAATTTGCACGTCAAAAATCAAAATTGGCAGGTACATTAAGAGGATCATTTTTTGTGATTAAAAAAGAGTATTAACAGCAATTCTGAATGATAGAAGCAAAAATAAAATCTTTTAAATCCCGTAGTGCATGGCGAAACTGGTTGGAAAGAAACCAAGAATTGCAGGTAGGTATTTGGTTGCAGGTCTATAAAAAACATGCGGGTATAGAAACCGTTACTATTGAACAAGCCTTAGCCGAAGCGCTTTGTTTTGGTTGGATAGATGGACAAAGAAAAAGTCATGATGAACAATCATACTTACAGAAATATACGCCAAGACGGTCTCAAAGCATTTGGTCGAAACGGAATATAGGAATTGTGGAAACGCTTATTAAAGAAGGAAAAATGATGCCATGAGGTTTTGCCGAATTTGAAAAAGCAAAGAAAGATGGCAGATTGGCTAAGGCTTACGATTCTCATACTACGATGCATGATGATGAAGATTTAATGAAGGAATTGAATAAAGACAAAGAAGCAAAGGCTTTTTACAATGCTCTCAACAAGTCAAATAAATTTGCAATTAATTTTCGCTTGCAAACAGCAAAGAAACCTGAAACAAGAGCCAAGCGCATGAATGAAATTATACAAATGATAAAAGAAAAAAAGAAATTTCACTAATAAATAAAAAATGGAAAACAAAATAACGGTTACTGCTACCATAAATGCAAGCAAGAAAAAAGTTTGGGAATACTATACCAACCCGGCACATATTGTAAACTGGAACTTTGCCGACCCAAGCTGGCATTGCCCTTCAGCCTCAAATGACATGAAAATCGGTGGGCGGTATATAGCAAGAATGGAAGCCAAAGACGGAAGTTTTGGTTTCGACTTCGAGGCTAATTATACAAAAATAGATGTGGGGAAAAGTTTTTCTTATGAGTTTGGTGGACGACAAGCAACCGTTGAGTTCAATGAGCAAAACGGGATGACAAAAGTTACCGTAATTTTTGACCCGGAAACTACAAACTCAATAGAGATGCAGGAAAAGGGTTGGCAAGCAATACTGAATAATTTCAAACAATATACAGAGAATAATTGACCAAGAATATCAATGAACTCCTAACTACAGACGGATAGAAAAATAATAAAACTATTATTTATGTCATTGATCGGATATCATCGGCCATTGTAATGGAACAACCATAAATATTAAACTATTGGCAACATGAACGAACAGCGAGAGCAGATTATCAGAAATTATATAGCCGGCTATAATAGTTTTGACATAGAAAAAATGACGCTTGATTTCAAGGATGAAATCGTTTTTCAGAACATTCAAAATAATGAAGTCAATATGATATTAAATGGAATTACGGACTTTAAACAACAGGCAGAAAAAGCGAGATTATATTTTGAAACAAGAGAACAAAGAATAACCGCAATGAAGCACGATATTAGTGAAACTGAATTCGAAATTGAATACTTGGCTGTTTGGGCAATGGACCTTCCAAACGGATTAAAAAAAGGACAGAAACTTGCATTAACAAGTAAGTCTATTTTTAAATTTCAAGATAATAAAATCGTTCAGCTAATAGATATATCCTGATGAAAATGCTTTGGTGCTTTGAACTAATAAATAGTATGGAACAAAAGAGAATTGACTTTTAACCGAGCCTAAATAGCATAAGGTGCAACTCTATGTACGACCTTACAGAAACCAACAGACTGACTTAACCGAAAAGAAAATAATGGGATTTTACGACCTAAATAAAGAGCAACGACATCAACTTGTTGATAAAATAAACAAGGATATTCTTGCGGAAGTTCAAAAGGAAAAGAATAACAGCATTACAGATTATTTTTCAGACGAAGACACATACATACGAAAAACAGCATATTTGGCGATAGGAAAAATATGGAAGGGAAACCCAACCCTTCAACCCAATATTTTAAAACTACTTGATAAACTTTTCAAGTCAGACAACGAGAAAGTCAGACAAACCGTCATCAATGCATCAGGAGAAATTGGTATCAAAGAATTTGACTGTGTTGAACACTTTTTTGACAATGGACTTTTTGACAAACATCATATCGTTAGAAATGCAGTTATTGGTTCTATTAAAAAAATGAGCGAGAAAAACCCTAATCCTATTTTGAACTGGGCGAAAAATTATTTGCACCATTCAGACAATGAAATTCGTAGAGAAATTTGTCACGGTATTGAGCTTCGGGGACGGACACATCCGCAGGACATACTACCATTGCTCAAAGAGCTCCAGTTTGACCAAACAGCAAGAGTTAAAAATACTTTGGTTCACGTTTTAGGACAAATTGCATATAAAAAGGGGTGTCTTGAAACAGTCATTAAACATCTTAAATCGTGGGATAACAAAGAACTTGTATTACAAGCCTTAGACGAAATTATTGATGTTCATAATCGCTATAAAGACTTTGCAATACTCACACAAGAACAAGCAATAAATTATATTGAAAAACATTACACAAAAGACTGAGCTTCTATTTAACTTTAGTGCAAAACTCAACTGACGGAATGCTATTTCCGCACCATCGCAAAAACCTAATCCGTTATGCCTTAACCCAGATGTGAAGCAAACCATCATTTTTGAATATTAAAAACCGTTTTACTTGCAGTTCTCATAATCGAAATAAGAGCTGCCATTTATAGCCAATTTTGGTGTAACTTTGAGCATTGCTTTTTGTAAAGTTGTAATTCTAATAAGTGTGCTTAATTCTAATAAAGTAATTATTTCAGGAGGGCCGGGTTTCGGTAAAACTTCTATTATTCAGGAATTAGAGCAAAGAGGTTTTTCTTGTATGCACGAAGTTTCACGTGGTGTTATCGATGAGCAATTAAAAACGGGGGGCAATCATGTTCCTTGGATAAACTTAGCATCATTTAGCGAAATAGTTTTTGAAAAACGCTTACAAGAATTTCATCAAGCACCCGAGCATGATTGGGTATTTTTTGATCGAGGATTGCCTGATACAATTGCTTATTTTATTAAAGATCATCAAGCCTTTCCGGATTATTATTTACACACTATTAGAAACTGTAAATATCATTTTACTGTATTTATTGTATCGCCTTGGGAGCAAATATTTACCAATGATGCTGAAAGAAAAGAAGACTATAAAACAGCTTGCCAGCTCCACGAAGTCATATCTGAAACTTATTTTAATTTGGGATACAAAATATTAGAAATTCCTAAAGCTAGTGTAAAGGAACGAGCAAATTTTGTACTTTCACACTTAAA
The DNA here is from genome assembly GCA_963169745.1 of Bacteroidota bacterium. GTDB lineage: Bacteria > Bacteroidota > Bacteroidia > UBA4408 > UBA4408 > CAIKXD01. Next base: position 167,913 of record CAUJCU010000017.1, on the reverse strand, counting down.
AAGAATTAAGCAACTATAATATGCACCGCTACTTTAATTATATTAAATGGTTATTTTGGAAGCACTTTCCCAAAACAAGACCTTTACATTTTAGAGTAAAGGGTAGAATTTTTTTTAATATACATTCTGTCATTCAATTAAACGTAAATTCAAAAATTGAAATTGAAGGCGATGCTGATTTTACCAGTTCCCAGTTTTTTTTAGAAGATACTTATTTGCATTGCTCCGGAAACTTTATTACTTATCAAACAGTTCTAAATGCATCATCATCAACCCTACATTTTGGTGAACGGGTACATTTCAAAAATGCACATTTCCATTTTGCAGAGTCACACTTTCACTGTGGCTCCAATTTTAGAGTTTTCAACGGAAAATGGGTCATAAAAAAGGCACAAATCAATTTAAACGATTATTTTCTTATGGCCGGTAATGAAGATTCTGGTTTGAACATGAGTGAAGGAAGTTTGATATGTGGCAAAAATGTAAGTTTACATGCAAACATCCGAATTTTAAATGGAAAAATGAAGGTAGGAGATAACAGCAATATAAACAAAGGAGCCATGGTTAGTTGCATGAGCAGCATTACTTTAGGTAACCATGTAATGATGTCCTATAACTGTGTTTTATTTGACAATAATTCGCATCCGGTGAGCAGTTCTGTGCGGGCAAAGGAAGTAGAAGCAGGTTTCCCAAATGGAACAAAATTAGATTATAGTACGGTAAAATGCAGTTCAGTAACCATAGAAGATCATTGTTGGGTAGGTTTGCACTCCATAATATTAAAAGGGGTTTATATTGGAAAGAATGCTGTGGTAGCAGCAGGAGCTGTTGTTACAAAAAATGTTCCTGAAAACACCTTAGTTTACGGAAATCCAGGGCAATTAAAACCGCTTGGTCATTTAGCAGAATAACCAAGCGGTATAAATAACTATCTTCTATAACTGTTAATATAGTTGTTTAAGTCTGAAATAGACGACTCAAATTCAAAAGCATCGTTTACTTTGTAGTAGTTTCCTATGTCAAAAGTGCGCCCATAGGCGTATTTAGCAAATTCGAGTTTAGTAGCTTCAAAGTCAAATAAATTTATCATATCTCTAACTTGAGAGGAAAGCAAGCAATTATGGTTGAATATTTGTTTTGCCATGGTAAGTTTACTGTCTTCAAAACTTTTAGATTTTATGGAGTTTTTTGCTTGAGAAAACTCAGCTTCACTCATGGGCCAAGGGCAACCTGTTGGACCACTGTAACCCGGCAAGACATATACATTTTGTTGAGGAACCGGTGCGCCTCCAGTGCTCTGTACGGTTGTTGATGTAGTAGTGGTTTCTGAATAAGCTGCATTAACTCCACCTCCTAAATTAATATTCATATTCACATTAGCTCCACCCATATTGGTACTCGAACTAACGCCTGCAGTATTGCCTGTAGTAGTTGTTGTTTGTTGCACCACAGTAGTTTGGTGAGCCGGAACAGCCGTAGTTGTGGTTACCTGCGTGTTATTACGAACTGCTCCAGACTGCGATGGAGGTGGAGGAGGAGTTTGTTGATAAGAGGCATCATTAACGGTAGGCACTTTACTAATTAAACGAATTACAAATTTTGAATCTTGATTCTCAATTTCAGCTCTTTTTGCATTAGCCTCAGTAGAGTCTTTAATAGAAAAATTTTCAGCCATATTATTGCCGGCCGTTTTTAAGTTTTTTTGAAAACTGCTAATTTTTTTCTTTTTAATGGCATAAGATTGATGCGCCCCAAAATCCAAATTGATTTTATCATTCAAAGCCCCTAGTTCGGTGTTTTGAAAAATAACTCGGATTTTGTATGCAGCCATAGCCAAATTATCAATTTTTACATTGGTTTGAGCTTGTTTATTCTGTTGAATCCCATTCATAACGAGCACAAATGGATCACCATTCTCAGAGAAAATTTCTAATGTAGAGTTCCCTGTTTGTGCATTAATAATAAATGTTGAATTTAAAAATAGGAAGAGAAAAATAGAAAGTTTTAGTTTCATTGTAAATGCTTTTATTGAATAATTAATTTTTTTGTAACTTGTTGTTTGTTACTTAAATAAACTTTTGCAAAAAATATGCCAACCGGTAATTTTAAATCTAAATCTACGCTGGTACTGCTCATTCCTTTCTTATTTAAAATTTCTTCACCCAGTATGTTTATAATACTTACTTCGTTAATTTGATTATTTGTTCCGGTAATTATAGATACTTTTCCATCACTTGGGTTAGGAAATAAAGAAATTAAATTATTATTGGAATTTAGTTCTAAAACAGGAGTGCCACTAGCTAAAATGTTTATATTATCAATAAACATATTATTGCCATAATTTGATTTGTTTTCAAATCGAATTTTAATTTTATCCTTTCCTGCACAAGAGTTTAAATCAATTGTTTCTTGCCTCCATTGTGTTGATGTGGGAGTGAAAGGGCCCGTATTATACACCCCATTGCCTCCAATAGTTGCTAAATTAACACCACCTTTGCTATAAACACGAGTCCAGCTTTCTTCACAGTTATCAGATACAGAAACTATTAATGAGTCGCTTGCCTGATTAGAATAATATCTGGCATAAGCCAAATCAAATGTTGCTTGAACCGGAGCTACCTGATTAATTAAATCAATATATGGACTTACTATAAAATCACTTTGTCCTGCAGCGTTAACAGAATAATTATCGAACTTAAAACTCTTTGAAGAGGTGCCAAATCCTCCTGTATTCGTAACAATCCAGGCAGTTGCGTTATCTGAATTTACAATAGACCAGTTATTTCCTGGAAATTGTCCGGATTCAGCACCCTGAAAAATTGGTAATTGTGTTTGTGGGTTAGGGTCAATAATATTAAACACAACTTGTTTTTGATCATTAGCCGGATTCAAATCAGTAGCACCATTAGGGTTAGTTACTTCTGTGGATAAGGTATGCGATCCGGTTGTGAGACCGTTTATAGTGGGTAATATTACCGTAATAAGTTGCCCTGATGCCAAATTGCCACTCCAATTATAGGCAGTTGGGCTTCCACCATCTATGGTGTAGTTAATGATAAAATTTGTTATATCATTAATACCATTGTTTTTTACTTTTACAGATGGTGTAATACTGGTGCTGCAAGTAGATAAGTTTGAGTTAGGAAAAACAATAGTTGTTAGGTTAGCATCAAGGGTTAATGATACTGCAAAAGGATCAAATCCATCAAGGGTTGAAGCGTTTATGTTAGCAGGATCGAGCCAATATTTTAATTGTGTACTGTTTGTGTTTCCGCCTAACCAAGAAGCTGAAAATTTTCCATAATTGTCATTCATATTAGCTTGACTGGCTCCACAGGCCGAATTTCCACCATAAAGCTGTCCTACAATTCTTTTGTTTTGGTCATATAAAGGAGAACCAGAAGAACCCGGCTCTGTACAGCCTTTTGTCCATTGAGCCTTCCAGCATGTTGCTCCGCCCATAGTACTGGTTTGTGTTGGATTTTTAGCAACCGAAAATTTTTTAATATCTCCATCAGGATGATGAATAGCAAAAGCTGAATCGGCCGGAGTGTCAATATTAGACCAGCCCGAGAAATAGGCATTATATGAATCAGGAATAGATCCATTCGTTAAACCACCGGTAATTTCGACTAAGCTCATATCGGCCCCCGCCCATGAGGCTCTTTGAACAGCACCTGTTAGTGATTGATATGAAGGAGAGCTTGACGGGTTGGTGCAAGTAGGCGACTGCCAGTTAAAACGAAACACCCAGGTGCCAAATCCACTGCTTCCACAGTGATTAGCGGTTAAAATATAGGGCTTTCCGTCATTAGCTGTATTATTTACCAAAGCTCCGGTGCAAAAACCGCTTCCGCCACTTACTAACATAACTACCGAACGAATCTGTTCTTCCCACCCATCAGATAAAGGACAAGCAACATTAAATTGACAAGCACCCGATGTTCCAAATGATTTTGTAAACTCATCACTAAAAATATTACGGTACGCATGGGTTACTGTACCTATGGTAAAGACACCCATTCCACGCACTTGTGCCGGTTCATAGTACTCAACAATAATTTTTTCACCTTGAACCAAATCAGTGGCAAATAAACCATCGTCCTGGTTGTTAATGTAGGTAAAAGCACCTAATACCATTGTGTGAGTGCTGTTATAAACATAAAGTTCGGCATCGGGTGGTAAGTGGTAGTATGAAAATTGTAAATTAATAGAATAAGCTTGAGGCGATGTTATAGCTAACTGCCATAAACGGTCACCATTGGGGTAATTTATCCAACTACCGGAGTTATTCAAGTGAAGATTTACATCAAAGTTTTTTCCAAAACGATAGGGACCATTTCCTTTTGTGTTTACAATTTCGTCTTCAGCTAACATGGCCTCTACATCAAAACCCTGCATTTTTATAATAGGAATCTCTTGTTTAATTTTGGATGAAAACCCTTTAGGAGTACCTCCAACACTAAACTGAGCCTGGCTTTTAATAGAGAAAAGGAGCACAAAAGATAGGCACCAAAGAAGGTATTTATTTATATTCATAAGTTACTGAATTTAAATGGTCAATATTTAGAATTAAAGGGTTGTATTTAAAGTTTTTAAGCCTAGAAACATCAAATATAAGTTCTTTCTTTATTTTTTCAGTACACTTGTCTCCATTGTTTTCGTGCAGCAAATAAAGGTTGGTTTGCGGAGGCTTAGATTTAAGAATGAGACTATCCCCAATAAGTCTGAAGCTATGTGGTTTACAGCCTCCTTCATAAACAATATTAAAAATAAGGAAATCACCGTTTAGTTTCACTGACTCAACGAGATAACCAAGTTTGGCATTGCCTTCATAGTTCCCTAAAATCTCCAATTTTAGCTTGTTGTTGGTATCTTTCTTTTTAAACTTTGAAGTACAAGAGTATAAAAGAAAAAATGGAGTAAATGCCATTAAGCAAACTAATTTATTCATCATTGTCTTTATTGATATATATATCTATTAATCCTTCAGGAGCTTTTATTTTTAGGGTTTTTAAAGTGCGGTCAACTTCGGTTAAGATATCATCGTTTAAAGGTACTAATATTTCTTGATACCCGTGTTTAATTTGAAGAATATTTTGTTGTGGTAGTTCTATTATATCTTTTACTATTCCAATAACCCCATAGTTTAAATCAATTACTTCAAAGCCAATAATTTCATGAAAATAAAATTTCTTTCCTTCCAATTTCGGCAAAAGACTTATGGGTAAATAAACCTCTTTTTTAAGTAATGGAAGAATGCTGTCAGTGGTGTCAAAACCTTCGGCTTTTAACCAAATAACCTCGGTATCTTTAATTTGAACATTTGTAATAAAAAAAGGTGTAAGCGTGTTTGCAAGGTCAATAAATATAGTTTTTAACCGTTTGTAGTTTTGAATATTATCCGTTTCTGTTTTTAGGGCGAAAACTCCTTCGTAACCTACAGATTTTGTAACATAACCAAAATAAAAATAATCCGCTTTTGTATCCATTTAGTAAAAAAATAAGGGCAAAAAAAAGCCGGCTTCTAATTAGAAACCGGCTTTTTAAAATTTGATATTAAGCTTCTGTTTGAGCTTCTTCTGTGGCAGCAGTGTCAGCGTTTTCGGCACTTGCTGTAGTGGCTGCTTGTTGAGCTGCTATTTTTTCAGCAACTTTGGCTGCTTTAGCATCTTTAACAGCGCTTTCAGCTTTTAATGTTGCTCTTCTTTCTTCGTCTTTTTTATTTTTAACCGAAGATACTTTCCCCTCAACTTTGGCTTGTTTCTCATTGAGCCATTTTTCAAATTTAGCATCTGCTGCTTCTTGACTTAAAGCTCCTTTGGTAACTCCTCCATTAAGGTGGCGTTTGTACAGTACTCCTTTGTATGACAATATAGCACGACATGTATCGGTAGGTTGGGCCCCATTTTGAAGCCACCTTAAGGTACTGTCGAAGTTAATGTCAATTGTTGCTGGATTGGTGTTTGGGTTGTAGGTGCCTAATTTTTCAATAAATTTTCCATCCCGAGGTGCACGACCATCCGCAATTACAATATGATAATAAGCATGTGCTTTTTTACCATGGCGTTGTAATCTAATCTTTACAGGCATTTTGTTTTAGTTTTTAGTTAATAATTTATTTTTAAAATGGGTGCAAATTTACGTTCTTTTTTTTAATTATCAAAACTTATTTATTATAACTATAAATGAGCGGTTTAAATTATTTTATATTACAAAAAATAAATTTGTTCCGATATTTCACTAACCTAAGACAGCGCATTATGCCTGTCTGGTCTTTTTAATGCGGTAAGAAAAGGATATTTTTGCAGTAAGTTTAAGTACATTTCTTCTTTCTTTTCATCAATTTTCCTGATATCGGCCAAGTTTTTGCTTAAGGGTTTATGTCTGCAAAACTGTATGTATTTTTGAGTCTCCTTGATAATGAGTTTAGTTTCAGAATCAAAAAGGGTTTCAGAAAAAAAATCAAAAATGAAGTTAATGGCGGTTTCATTTGGGTGAGTCATATCGGGTTTGTAGAAGCGATAATCTCGTAATTGGTCTATAACAATTTCATAGGAAGGAAAATAATAAACTCCATTCAGTTCGGTAATAATTTGCGACACCGCCAAATGAAGCGTACTTTTGCTTATAGTGTTCTGATGTAACCCTTCTTTAATATAGCGTATAGGACTAACATTTAGCATTATTTTTAGCTTTGGATTTAATTGTTTAAGCTTAATTATTGCATGAGTAAGATGCTCATGTATTTGTTTTTGACTAGCTAAGTTTTTATTAAAAAAAGATGCCGGTAATTTGTGACAGTTACTTACTAGTTCATTATTTTCTTTAAGAGTATAATAAAAAGCTGATCCTAAAGTTAGAAAAAGCCATTCGGCTTGTGTAATTTTTTGATATGCCACTTCAAATTCATACGAAATTTGGTTCCATATTTCTTTAACAGAAGGCGAATTAAAGCGGCTATGATGTTTCCAACTCAAGTAATTTCCTTGATACTCATAAATAGCGGCTTGGGATATTATTTTTTTATCGGATAAAGAATTTAACTGCTCAGCAATGCTCAAAGGATTGTAAACAATACCAAAAGGGTTAACCGTTGTGTCAAAACCTATCTCTTGCAGGAGCTTTCCAATATTTTCAGAAAAACAAGAACCTATTAGGACAATTGGGTTTCGAATAGAAATTTTATCTGAATAAGCAGCTAAAGGCCCTTTTATGGTAAATTCCATAACAGACACATGAATTAAACGTGAAGTTTTTTAAATCTTGGTCTTTTAGGCTCTATATTACCCAGTCTTTTTTTCTTATTTTCTTCATATTCTGAGTATCCGCCTTCAAAGTAATAAACAGTACTATCACCTTCAAAAGCCAGTATATGAGTGCAAACACGATCAAGAAACCATCGGTCGTGACTGATAATAACAGCACACCCGGCAAAACTCTCTAAGCCCTCTTCTAAAGCTCTAAGTGTATTTACATCAATATCATTAGTTGGTTCATCTAACAACAATACATTGCCTTCTGCTTTAAGAGCCATTGCTAAATGGAGCCTGTTACGTTCACCACCGGAAAGAATACCACATTTTTTTCCTTGGTCGGCTCCATTAAAGTTAAAACGCGATACATAAGCTCTAGAGTTGATCATTTTTCCACCTAATTCCATATTTTCGTTTCCACCGCTTATAATTTCCCAAACAGTTTTATTAGGGTCTATATCTTTATGGCTTTGATCTACATAGCTAAGTTTTACAGTGGTGCCTATTTTAAAACTGCCAGAAGTTGGTTTTTCCATTCCCATTATCATTCGAAATAAAGTTGTTTTTCCGGCTCCATTTGGACCAATAATACCAACAATACCGGCAGGGGGCAAGCTAAAGTTCAAATTTTCATACAAAATTCGGTCATTATATGCTTTTGAAACCTGAATGGCTTCAATTACTTCGTTTCCTAGTCGGGGGCCATTAGGTATAAATATTTCCAGTTTTTCTTCTTTTTGTTTTACATCTTCACTCATAAGCTTGTCGTAATTCTGAAGTCGAGCTTTGCTTTTAGCCTGTCGGCCTTTGGCCCCTTGCCGTACCCACTCTAACTCACGAGCCAATGTTTTTTGTCGTTTGCTCTCGGTTTTTTCTTCTTGAGCTAAACGCTTTCCTTTTTGCTCTAACCACGATGAGTAATTTCCTTTCCATGGAATACCTTCACCACGGTCTAGTTCCAAAATCCATCCAGCAACATTATCGAGAAAGTAACGGTCGTGTGTAATTGCAATAACAGTACCGGCATAGTTTTGTAAAAACTGCTCCAGCCAATCAATAGATTCGGCATCTAAATGGTTAGTAGGCTCATCAAGTAAAAGAATATCGGGCTTTTTAAGAAGCAAACGACACAATGCCACACGTCTTCTTTCTCCACCACTCAAAACTTTAACAGAAGTATCTCCTTCGGGGCATCTAAGCGCATCCATAGCGCGTTCTAACTGATTGTCTAATTCCCAAGCATTAACAGCATCAATTTTATCTTGCACTACAGATTGCCTGTTCATCAATTTTTCCATAGCATCAGCATCTTCGTAATATTCAGGCAAGCCAAATTTTAAATTAATGTCTTCAAATTCCTTTAACAAATCAACCGTTTCTTGTACTCCTTCCATCACTATTTCTTTAACGGTTTTAGTTTCATCAAGGTGCGGTTCTTGCTCTAAATATCCAACAGTATAGCCTGGAGAAAACACAACTTCGCCTTGAAACGATTTTTCAACTCCTGCAATAATTTTTAATAAGGTTGATTTACCGGAACCATTAAGACCAATAATACCTATTTTTGCCCCATAAAAGAAGGATAGGTAAATGTCTTTTAGCACTTGTTTCTGAGGAGGGAACACTTTGCTCACCTTAACCATCGAAAAAATAACTTTCTTATCGTCTGCCATAATTTTTAAAAGATAGTGTTGCAAGTTTACAACAAATAAATGATATACCTGCCCGTACAAATTGAAAAGAGAAAGTATTCAGTATTGCCGAGTATATTTTTTTGATAATCTTGTATGGAATACCCTTTAAAATTTGAGGTTGCACACATTATGATTATACCAACTCCAGTTCATGCAATGTGCTTGATTTCACAAAAAAAAACGAACCCTTTGTGTATTTATTATTTAAAGTTCTTGTTAATCCACTCTTTGTTAGCCCAGTCAACAGCTCCAATATGCGAGAAAACAGTTTTTTGATTTGAATCAAAAACAACAACTGTAGGAAAGGCATGAACGCCCAATGAACTTAAGTTGTTTTTGCATTGCAAAAAATCCACGCCTTGATATTTATAGCGTACTATGTATTTTTTTAATTTTTCTAAAGGCTCATCGGTTACTGCTATAAAATGAAAATTTTTAAGTTCTCCGTTTAAAGTGGCTTGCTGAATGTTTTTAAATTCTTCGTGGCAACTACTGCACCAGGTTGTAAAAAAACTGACCACTACATATTCCTTATTAGAATAATCTATATTATATGGCACGTTATCGGAAGTAACAAGTTCTATTTGACGAATTTTAACTTTAGGCGGCATTATATATTTCACTAACTGATAGATAAACAAGCCAATGGCCAAGGCAATAAGAAGAAATCCGCTTGTTTTTTTATTCATGTATGGCCGCTTGTTTTTGCCCAATTACGGCATGATAAAGTTGTTCGTATTTGGGCAGTATGAGATTAATATCGAATAGAAGTGCCTGCTGGTAAGCTTTTTCCCTAAAACTTTTAAGTGTATCATCATTCTGTAACACCGATAAGGTGTTTTGGGCCATAGCATCAACATCACCTACATTGCTTAAAAAGCCTGAAATTCCGTTGGCGTTAACTTCGGGCAATCCTCCGGCATTGCTGCTTATTACCGGCACATGACTTGCCATAGCCTCTAGAGCGGCTAAACCAAAGCTTTCGGTTTCGGAAGGAAGCAAGAAAACATCTGCTAGTAATATATATTCTTCAGGGCTCACAATTTTTCCTAAAAGTTTTACGTCTTCACATATATTCAGCTCGCGGCATAAACGCTCAACATGTGGACGTTCAGGACCATCGCCAATGAGGAGCAATTTAACGGGTATGTTTTTTCGAACAAGTTTAAATATTTGCAGGACATCTTCCACACGTTTTACTTTTCTAAAGTTAGAGATGTGCATTAATATTTTCTCCCCATTTGGGGCAAAGTGCTTTTTATGTTTATCAATACTCTCAGGAAAATGCTTTTGGTAAAGCAAGTCATAATCGTTAATACAAACAAAATTGGGAATTACATGAATGGGTTTGCGGACACCAAAATGCTTATAGGTGTCTTTCTTTAAGCTTTCAGATACAGAAGTTATAGCATCACTTTGACTTATTGCAAAAGTAATAACAGGTTCAAATGATGGGTCTTTACCCACTAGGGTAATATCGGTGCCGTGTAGTGTGGTAATAAAAGGCACTTTTCGGCCTTTGCTGGTCAATATTCGAGTAGCCATGTAGGCAGCCGAAGCATGTGGAATAGCATAGTGTACATGTAGTAAATCTAAATTTTCAAAAATAGCTACATCTACTAATTTACTTGCTAAAACTAATTCGTAAGGTTGATAATCAAACAAAGGGTAATCACTTACAGAGACTTCGTGATAAAAAATATTTTCAGAAAAATAATCAAGGCGTACCGGCTGGCTATATGAAATAAAATGAACTTTGTGACCTTTTTTAGCAAGCGCTTTACCTAATTCAGTGGCTACTACACCGCTACCACCAAAGGTTGGATAACAAACTATACCAATATTCATAACTAATCGAATCTAAATACTTTATTAAGTAACAGCAAAGTTATAATTATGAAACGTTATAAGTAGTGTCCGATAAAACTTTTTAGAAAAGCGGGATTTCCTTTGAAAGATTTCCCGCTTTAATGTAATTTGGTTTTGCGTACAAAATCACATGGCTAAAAGTAACTATTTTTTCGGACAATCTGTTTTCGGACAGATGATTTCTTTAATTGATTTGAATAAAATCAGAACCATCGGTAAAAAACACTTATCAGATCACTATGTCAAGAAATTTGACACCTCAGATCACTTGATAAGTATGTTATTTTCAACATTTGCACATTGCACCTCATTGCGCGAAGTTGCAGCCTCTATGCTTGGTTTGAAAGGAAAAATGAATCACTTTCAATTAAAATCCATCCCATATAAAAGTACATTGAGCGATGCCAACAAGCGCAGAAGTCATTTGGTATTTCAGGATATCTAATACTCATTGCTCAAAGAATTCCATCCGATTATCTCGGACAGCCGACAGTCGTATGCTTGGGAAAACAGATTAGAAGTCATTGACTCCAGTACCATATCCTTGTTTAAAGACATTTTGAGTTGTGTTGGAAGGGAGCCTAATACAGGATAGAGAAAAGGTGGCATAAAAGTCCACACACAAATCAACCTTCAAGAAAGAGTTCCTAAACTTATTTGGTTCTCTGCTGCCACAACGCACGATAAGCAATTTTTGAAGCATATTCAACTAGAAAAGGGTAAAATTGTTGTGTTTGATAAGGGTTACAATGATTACAAAACCTTTGATAAATTTACAGAGAATGAGATTTTCTTTGTTACACGCTTAAAATCAAATGCCTCTTATGAATCTGTAAAGGAAAACGACATCGCTTCTTATATCGATGATGGAGTGATAAAAGATGAGATTATTCGTGTGGAAGTCAAAGAAAATGGGACTTATATAAAAACCATGGAATTGCGAAAAATTGCCTACAGGGACGATGAAAACAAGCGCTGTTTTGAATTTATTACAAATTTAAACGGAATGAATGCCGGGCATATCGCACTGATTTACAAGAAACGCTGGCAAATAGAACTACTGTTCAAACAGCTCAAACAAAACTTTCCTCTGAGATTTTTCCTTGGAGATAATGAAAACGCCATCAAAATACAAATTTGGTGTACACTGATTGTAAATCTCTTACTGACAGTAATACACAAGAAAGTTAAACGTAAATGGGCATTCTCTAACCTTGCAAGCTTTTGTAGATTACATCTATTTAACTACATTCACCTGATAAGATTTCTTGAAAACCCAGAGAAAGATTGGCTCAAAGAATATGACGCTCAACTTCAGCTGAAATTTAACAGCTCATAAAAAAAGGGGCTTACATTTGAAATCGAGAAATCTAAATCAGTAATTTCAAAGCTTTCAAAAAGAAAATGGATTAATTTGTATTTTTATCGGACACTATGTGTAAAAAAATGTAAAATTAAGCCAAAAATGTTGCTAAAATGAAAATAAATACAATTATCACAATTTTAATAATTATTATTAATTTGTGTTTGCATAACTTAGAGAGCTTTTCACAGGGTTTTGAATTAAACAGAACTGTAAACTGGCGTTTTGGACATGCGGCAGGGTTGAATTTTGATAAAAACAATAATTACCAGGCAAGTGTGTTTACAGGAAGCCATGGAATAACTTATGAAGGGAACTCCTGTATGAGCGACACCGATGGTAATTTATTGCTTTACTGCAACGGTGATACCTTATGGAATGCTTTGCACCAACCTATGTTAAATGGTGCTGGCTTGCTTTGCGATAAAAATACTAAGGTATCTTCACAAATAATTCCACGCCCTGGCAGCATTACGCAGTATTTTGTGTTTGTGAATGGCTGTGTGGCCGACCAATGCATTAACGGCTTGCGCTATTCTGTTGTGGATATGGCATTAGATAACGGAAAAGGCGCAGTAGTGCCCGGGCAGAAAAACATGTTGGTTATACCTAACGCTTACCAGGGCATGGCTATTACCAAACATGGTAATGGTATAGATTACTGGTTAGCATATACAAAATATTTTCCTTCTCCACAAAATCAAACAAAAGTTGTAATGATTCCAATATCGAATATCGGTCCAGACACAACTAATATTATTGAAACAATCGCTGAAGGGAATGCCTCTGGTCGATTTTCACCAAATGGTCAAATCTTTACAAGGGGAGGGGGAGAATTTTATTTATTTAATAATTTTACTGGGCAGCTATCAAATAAAATCAGACCCCAAAATGATAGTATTGGACCTGGTAGTAACTACTTTATATATGGATTTGAGTTTTCACCTAATAATCGTTTTTTATACACGAATTTGGTTTCTACTATTGGTTTAGATTGTATTCAGCAATTTGACTTAGCGGTATTCGATTCTATTGCAATTAGTAACTCTATTTTTTCGTTTCAAATATATACAGGACCTCCTGTTTTAATGGGTATGGGACACATGCAGTTAGCTCCAGATGGTAAAATTTACATTGCCAAAACAGGTGGCTTTACAGATACCATTCATATTATCCATCAACCCAATATTTTAGGTGCGGGTTGCAATTTTGAATTTAATGCTTTAGCGCTTCAACGACCTTGTAATTTCAGCATGCCCATTTATCCCGATTATTATTTTAACAACATAATAACCGCTCAAACTAATATGACGGCAACAGAAAGCGTAATTAATATTTATCCTAACCCTGCCGATGAATACCTGACTGTTAATCATAAATATACAGATAACCGTAATTATATGCTTTATGATTTTAGAGGGCAGTTGGTGTTAGGTTTTAAGGGAAACCAGCTCATTCAAACTATCAATACCAGCCAGGTTCCTAATGGTATTTATTTTCTTCAAATATGTTCAAACAGCAAATCAATTTCTAAAAAAATTATCATTAACCATTAAAAAACAAATTAACATGAAAAATTACCTGCTTATTTTATGTTTATTTTTTGCTGTTTTTAGTGCAAAAGCACAGGTTAATTTAGTGCCTAATCCAAGTTTTGAACAATTTGATACTTGCCCTGAATTTAGTGGCCTTACCAGATACGCCACAGGTTGGACAATGAACGTAAATTCAGCAGATTATTTTAATTCTTGTGGGGTAAATCAGCTACCTGTGTCCACCCCAACCAATGCTTGGGGTTCACAATATCCTCATCATGGAAATGGATATTTTGGTTTTTACAGTTTTGGCCAATTAAATCCTTCTGCAAAAGAATTCTTTGGTAGATCATTAAGTTCTGCTTTAGTAGTTGGTCAAACATATTTCGTTACTTTTTATGTTTCATTGGCAGATGGCAATCCTCCAAGTCCAAATATTATGTGTGGCACCAACAACATAGGGATGAAATTTTTTACCTATTCTTTTCCAAGCCCTTTAATTTCAAATAATTTACCTTTTGTAAATAATTTCTCACAAATAAATTTAGATGATGTAATAACAGATACACTAAGTTGGACTAAAATATCAGGCTCTTTTATTGCAGATTCAGCATACACTCATTTTTTAATAGGAAGATTTTATGATAATGCAAATTCTAATTTTATGTGCTTAGATTCAAGTAATATCAACAACCGTTGGTCTTATTATTTTGTAGATAATATTTGTATCTCTACTGATAGCAATACCTGTAATTTAGTTACGAAAAAATTGGAAATAATCAATGAAAATACAGCTAAAATCTTCCCCAATCCGGCCGGTGGAAAAACAAACATTGAAAATGTCCCTTTCGGAAATTATGTACTCAGGATATATTCTTTATATGGAACTATAATATATGAAAGATTCATTGAGGTAAATAACAAACAATATGAAATTACTATACCAGACAATTTTAATGGTATGTTTTATATAGAAATTCAAAATAGTTTCTACAAATTCAATCAAAAACTAATCTTAACTAAAAACTAATTCAAATGAAAACAAGAACAGTTATTTTGCTTTTGGCTATTTTTCAATTCGCTGTAAATGGATTTGCACAGGAAGATACACTTCAGTGGCATTCAACGGGAGACAGTACAAATTACACTTTCAGAAAAGTGGGGATAGGTTTAAATAATCCTACTGTTCCTTTGCATGTAAAAGGGCAGATAACTACTGATAGCCTGAGAGTTTTGGGTCGAATTCATGTAGGGCCAAGTTCTTTGTGGCTAGGTGGGTTTCCAGGCAGTGGAACAGATGATATTACGTCAACAAATTCCCTAATATCATTTGGAGGAGAAACATCGGTTACAACTTTTGATGATATTCAAGTTACCATTGGCACGCAGGTTGGGCAACAAAAATTACATATCAGCGATGGAAGCACCAATGCTGTAAGAATGCAATATACCAATAGCGGCACAGGCACAACCTCAAGCGATGGTTTTCAAATTGGTATATTAGGCGGGGGCAGCAATGGCCATGCGGTATTTAACCAGCAGGAAAATTTACCTATGTTATTTAATACCAATGCCACTGAACGTATGCGTATTTTAAAAGCAATGTAAGTTAATTGTTACTTTTTTCAGTTTGCTTTTTAAAATATCATAAATTTGCTTTATAAAGTTGAAAAAATGAAAAAAAATACTTTTTGCCTCATCACCTGCTTATTATTTAGCTTAATCCTTTTAGATGTTAACTGCAAAGCACAGGGTTTTGAATTAAACCGAACTGTTAACTGGCGCTTTGGGCATGCAGCAGGTTTAAACTTTGATAAAAACAATAACTACCAGGCCAGTGTGTTCACAGGAAGCCATGGAATAACTTATGAAGGCAACTCCTGTATGAGCGACACCGATGGTAACTTATTGTTTTACTGTAATGGAGATACATTGTGGAATGCTTTGCACCAACCTATGTTGAATGGTGCGGGTTTATTATGCGATAAAAACACCATGGTATCATCACAAATAATTCCACGACCGGGCAGCAGCACACAATACTTTGTATTTGTAAATGGATGTGTGGCCGACCAATGCGTTAACGGCTTGCGTTATTCAGTGGTGGATATGACTTTGGATAACGGTAAAGGTGCTGTGGTGGTGGGGCAAAAAAACATATTAGTTATGCCGAATGCCACCCAAGGAATGGCTATTACAAAACATGCTAATGGAACAGATTACTGGTTAGCTTATTCAAAATATTTTTCACCACCACAAAATACTTCGAAATTATTAATGATTCCAATAACAAGTGCAGGACCTGATACCGCTAATATGGTTATCTCTCCTTTTGATGATGAAAATATGGGGGGTAGTGGAAGATTTTCTCCAAATGGGCAAATTTTTAACAGGGGTGTAGGAGAATTTTATTTGTTCAATAACTCAACAGGGCAATTGTCAAATAAAATCAGACCCCAAAATGATAGTATTGCTATAGGAAGCAACTATTTTACATATGGATATGAATTTTCACCGGATAGTAGATTTTTATACGCTTGTTTGGTAACAGGAATAGGCAATAATTGTATTCAGCAAATAGACCTTTCTGTTTACGATTCTACAGCAATATCAAATTCGATTTATACTTGGCAAACCTATTTTGGTCCTCCTGTATTGCAGGGTTTAGGACACATGCAATTAGGCCCAGATGGTAAAATTTATGTTTCAAAAACCGGTGGTTTTACAGATAGTATTCACATCATTCACCAACCAAATATATTAGGGGCAGGTTGCAATTTTGAGTATAACGCATTGGCTCTTCAAAGACCATGTAATTTTAGCATGCCCATTTATTCTAATTATTACTTTAATAATATAGTCACTGCTGATAATAATTTATGTCAAACTGATAATTTGATTAATGTTTACCCTAACCCGGCAAACGAATTTATAACCATCAACCATAAATTTACGGAGAATAACAGCTACTTACTTTATGATTATAAAGGCCAGTTGGTGTTGGATTTTAAAGGGAACCAGCTGATTCAATCTATAAATACAAGCCAGATTCCTAATGGTATTTATTTTCTTCAAATATGGTCAAACAATAAATCAATTTCTAAAAAAATTATCATTAACCATTAAAAAACAAATTAACATGAAAAATTACCTGCTTATTTTATGTTTATTTTTTGCTGTTTTTAGTGCAAAAGCACAGGTTAATTTAGTGCCTAATCCAAGTTTTGAGTCTTCAACTTGTTGTCCTCAGGGATGGGTTTATCCATGGCTTTTTGATGGATGGGATTTGAATTATAACACTGCCGATTTCTTTCATGCTGACGATACAGCAAATAATAGAGGGGTTCCATTGAACTTTGCTGGATTTCAGTGTGCAAGCACTGGCAATTCTATTGCAGGACTTGCAAGTTATGCAAGTTTCTTACAACCGAATCAAACATCATTAAACAACAGAGAATATATTGGTGGACTACTGAGTCAGCCATTAAGCATTGGTACTAAATATTTCGTTTCATTAAAAGTTTCAAGTTCTGAATATAACTCTTATTGTGCCACTAATAAACTTGGAATGAAATTTTTTACTCAGGACTTAACAGATGGAAATGGATATACCTTTATTAATAGCCTTCCTCCACCATTCATTAATAATCTCTCTGCCGTATATGCAAGCAATGTCATCACAGACTCAATAGGTTGGCAAACCATAAGAGGTAGTTTTATTGCTGATTCTGCATACAACACCTTCCTAATAGGCAATTTTTTTGAGATGGGTAATGTTGACAGTTTGATGTTGAGTTCAGCATATCCAACCTGCCTGTCTTACTACTATATTGATGATGTTTGTGTATCTGCCGACAGCCTTTATTGCGAGCATGTGAAAGAGCAGGTAATGCAAATTGTGGCAGATTCAACAGTTGTAACAGAGGGTTCCTGTATCAGCTTTCATATTCAGACGGATATAGCTTATGATTCCTGCCAATGGATATTTGAAAATGGTTTTCCCGCTATTTCAAATCAATTAAATCCTGCCAATATCTGTTACCTTGTCACCGGAAATTATGATGTAACATTTATTGGATACAAACATGGCGGCTGTGCTGATACATTGACTATGGTGGACTATATTCATGTGGATACCTTAACAGCAACAACAAATTATTTTGAGACAAAAAACAATCCTGATATTATTTTAAAAGACAATGTTTTAAGCATTTTCAATTTAAATGAACCTGTTGATTACAGGATAATAGATATTACAGGCAAAACAATCAAACAGGGACAACTAAGTTCAAAAACCTCTATTGATTGCAATAGTTTTAATGCGGGTATGTATATATTATCACTTAACCAATCTAATTATCACCCATTCAAATTTATTATTAATCCTAAATCAAATTAACATGAGACAAAAACTTTTATTTTTATTTGTAATGCTTTTTTGTATTACAAAATCTAATGCCCAATCCAATTGGTCGTTAAGGGGGAACTCGGTAAATGATACAGATTTTGTAGGAACCACTAATGCTCAAAACTTGATGTTTAAGGCGAATAATATTTCTTCTTTTAAGGTCAAACCCAATGGAAGGGTAAATTTCATGTATTCGGCTGCAATAGATAGTGTTTTAGATGTTGACAGTATCCATGCCAGAGTAATCAGGGTTGGAAATCACTCGCTTGTTTTGGGGTCAAGTTATTTAACAACATCAGATGATATAACATCTACAAATTCAGCAATCTCATTTGGCGGAGACCCAAGCGTAACAACTTTTGATAATATTCAACTAATGATAGGAACACATACTGCACAACAGAAACTTCATATCAGTGATGGAAGCACCAATGCGGTAAGAATGCAATATACCAATAGCGGCACAGGCACAACCTCAAGCGATGGTTTTCAAATTGGGATATTGGGCGGGGGCAGCAATGGCCATGCGGTATTTAACCAGCAGGAAAATTTACCCATGCTGTTTAACACCAATGCTGCCGAACGCATGCGCATTTTGGGGAATGGCAATGTGGGTATAAATACAACCTCACCAAATAACAAATTAGAAATCACCCATGGCACCAGCGGCAACAGCGGCCTGCGTTTTACCGACCTCACCAATGCCAGCAGCAGCATTACCAATACTACGGACAAGATACTCAGCGTAAATTCCAACGGAGATGTAATACTGGTAGATGATAAGCAGGGCACAGGCGGTGGCGGTGTAAACTATTGTACAAGTGTTCCTAATGATTTTTTAATGAAAAAAGATGCCGCAACAAATAACCTTTGTGCAAGCGGTGTTTACGAAGTGCCAAGTGGCACATACATAAATAATATTGGCATTGGTACCGGTGCAAATAACAATATCAGAGCAAAACTGAATGTAGCAGGTAATGCCAAAATAGGCAGTAATTATGCCGGGAACACTGTAAATGCACCTGCTGATGGCGCATTAATAGAAGGAAATACAGGTATTGGAAGAAGCAATGCCAATGCACAAAATACAGTGGATGCGCGTTTACATGTTGATGTAAGCAGTGGTGCCGGCACAAGAAATTTTTTCTTTGGAACCGCCAGAGACAGATCGGTAGCCGGAGCGCAGGAACAAGCTTTTAGAATGTTCACAAACGGTACACTGGGCTATGAGAATGCTGTTATTCAATCGGTAGGGCATACAGGATTAGGGCTTGTGGAAGCAGTGGCAAGCAATAATGTTGGAGTGAGATTAACATCATCAATTGCAGGTGCAAATATTGCAGGTATTGAACCTGCGAATCAGGCAGCGGACAGGCTTGCAATTGGTGGCGACACTATTTTTCCAAATACAACAACAATGACTACCGGAGGAGTACCTATAGCATGTACTTTTACCGGAGCCTATTTAGGAGATTACACTCATCACTGGGGGCGTATCTACACAAACGATATATGGCAGGCCAGAAACCCTAACCCGACATTTTTTCGTATCAGACCAGGAAATATCAGAGATGATGACCCCACTAATGCATGTGCCATGTATATTCAAACCGGCTTGTTATATCAAAATGCATCGTACTTGAGAATAATTGGTCCTCCAACTGCCGGTGGAGCTAATTTCTGCAACAATACCGGTATTAATAATATAGTTCCGGTTTTTGACGTAGGCAGATTGGGTAATATTGGAGTAAACCAGTTTGCACCATTAGGTCCTAATACTACTTTAGCGGTAAATGGTGAAGTATTGGCTCAAGCCTACAATGTTCCTTCAGATACAAGAATTAAAAGTAATGTTAACGACTATAGTCTAGGTTTAGATGCGATTAGAAATGTTAATGTAAAGTCATATACTTATAACGGAAAAGTTGGAATTACAGATACTTCAAAGGTTTACGTTGGTGTGATGGCACAAGAAGTGATGCAGCAGATTCCTGATGCAGTAGATACTTATAATTACAGGTTAAATAACCCGTCTGATACCACAGAAGCTATAGTACCAATTTACAGAGTTAATACAAATGCAGTTTTATACACTTCTATTAATGCAATAAAAGAATTGGACGCAAAAAATCAAGAATTAGAAAATAAAAATCAAGAATTGACTCAAGCATTAGAGCAGCAAGCACAAAAAATTGATGAAATGATGCAACGTTTGGACGAATGCTGTAGAGTTAACCCTGATGGCAACAGAAGCGGGCAAATAAATCAAAATGAAAATAATTCTGAATTTAACAGCCTCAAAGTTGATCTTTCAAGTGTAAACAGGATTGTATTGAACCAAAACGAACCTAATCCTTTCAAAGAAAAAACCACTATAAGATATACTATCCCAACCGAAGTCAAACAGGCCGAAATTATTTTCTTTGACCAGCAGGGGTCAGTGATTAAAACCGTATTGATCGAAACAAGAGGTGTTGGTCAGTTAGAAGTGTATTCTTCTAATTTAAGTGCCGGTACATACTCCTATTCACTCGTAGCGGACGGCAACAGTGTTGACACCAAGAAAATGGTGAACACAAAATAATTTTTTTGGTAATTCAAAATAGCTCTTTTGAATATAATTTAAGACCGTCTTTCAGAAAAGAAAGGCGTTCTTATTTTGAATAAAAGATACCGTTATACAAAAAAAATTGATTCTTGAACATGGCAAACTCAATCAAACTTTAAAATGACCAACATTTAATCATAAGACAAAAAAGTTGTTTCTAAAATATTAAAATTAAAATAAATACGCTATAGCAGCTCAATACCGGAGTCTGTAATGTTTATTAATTTCTTTTTGTATAGGATGCCAATGGCTTTTTTAAATGCTTTTTTGCTTATTCCCAATTCTCTGTATATTACAGAAGGCTCAGAATAATCACCTAAAGGGGCAAAATGATGATGGTTTTTCAAATAGAGTATAACCTTTTGGATGTCATCTTCCATAGCGGCTATTCCTGGTTTGCTTAAGGCTAAATCAACTTTTCCATTATCTCTTATTTCTTTAATATAGGCTTTTAACCGATCTCCTATATTTAATTTTGTATAAATTTGATTCTTGTAAAGCAAGCCTTCAAACTCATTATTTATTATTGCGTTAGCCCCCAATTTGGTGAAATGACTAATGAGAATATCCACTTCCATGCCGGATTGAAGTGATGATGTATCGAGGTTGATGTATTTTTTAAAATTTTGAGTAGCAATAGGTCTCTCGGTTTGCGTATCCATAATAATCGCCACCATATAGCTCTTTCCCATTTCAATTTTCTGTGATTGTTCGTGAAAAGGGAGTAGTATGTCTTTGTGAGTTCCGGTATCTAAAAAAGCACCGAATTTAGACACTTGTTTCACTCTCAGATAAGCAAAATCACCGTATCTTAATGGATTAGAGGTACTCATTTTACTTAATAATCACCAAGGGTTTCGGGAAGTTGTTTTAATGCATCTGCCAATTGCTCGTTATTAGGGGCTACACCATGCCATTTATGACTTCCCATCATAAAATCAACGCCATAACCCATTTCTGTATGCATTATAATCATAACAGGTTTTCCTTTCCCGGTCATGGCTTTAGCTTTTTCAAGCCCTGCAATAACCTGTGTTATGTTATTTCCTTCTTGAAGTTCAAGAACTAACCAGCCAAAAGCTTCAAATTTTTGAGTTATGTTTCCTAAACTCAATACTTTTTCGGTTGAGCCATCTATTTGCTGTCCATTATAATCAACAGTACATATTAAATTATCTACTTTGTTTGCCGATGCAAAAAGAGCAGCTTCCCATATTTGACCTTCTTGAAGTTCACCATCACCATGTAATGAATACACCAATGATGCATCGTTATTCATTTTTTTTGCCAAAGCAGCCCCAATAGCTACACTCATACCTTGTCCAAGCGAACCGCTTGCAATACGTACACCCGGTAAATGCTCGTGTGTGGTTGGGTGTCCTTGCAAGCGAGAATTTAACTTACGAAAACTTGCCAGCTCGGCTATATCAAAGTATCCTGAGCGTGCTAAAACACTGTAAAAAACAGGTGAAATATGACCATTAGATAAAACGAAAACATCTTGATTAATCCCGTCCATGTCAAAAGAAGTGGACTTATGATTCATAATATTAAAATATAAAGCCACCATATATTCTGTGCACCCTAATGAACCTCCCGGATGCCCAGAGTTAACGGCATGTACCATTCTTACAATATCACGTCTTACTTGCAAGCATAAATCTTCTAATTCTTTAACAGAAGCCTTCATAAACATTAAAATTTTGCACGAAAATAAAGCAATTGCTGCTGAAAAACTGGCTTGTTCATAAACTTTATAAATTGTTGAAAACTCCAAAAACTTAACCCCAATGCCAAGTTCATAAAGCAGCTTATTTTAAGTATATTTGCACTTTCAAAATTTTTAAGAAAACATAAGCACAAAATAATAAGTTACGTATGGGATTACAATGTGGTATAGTAGGGTTACCGAATGTTGGGAAATCAACTCTTTTTAATTGTTTGTCAAATGCTAAGGCGCAAGCTGCAAATTTTCCGTTTTGCACCATTGAGCCCAATATTGGAGTTATTACTGTGCCCGATAATCGTTTGTCTGTTTTAGAACAATTGGTAAAGCCTGAACGGGTTGTTCCCACTACTGTTGAAATTGTAGATATTGCTGGATTGGTTAAAGGAGCTAGCAAAGGTGAAGGTTTAGGGAATCAATTTTTAGGAAATATTCGTGATACAAATGCCATTTTGCATGTGTTAAGATGTTTTGACGACCCTAATGTTGTGCATGTTGATGGACAAATAAACCCGGTACGTGATAAAGAAACAATTGATTACGAATTGATTTTTAAAGATATAGAGTCAGTTGATAAAAAAATACAGCGGGTTGAGAAAATGGCCAAAACCGGAGGTGACAAAGAAGCAAAAAGAGCCTTGGAGGTATTGGAAATTTACAAAAAACATTTAGAAAGCGGGCAGGCAGCACGCTCTGCACCTGTAGCACCAGAAGACAAGAAGTATATTGCCGATATACATTTACTTACTGCCAAGCCTGTTATGTATGTTTGTAATGTTGATGAAGCCTCTGTGCTAACCGGAAACAAGTATGTAGATGCCGTTAAAGAAGCGGTTAAGTTTGAAGAAGCAGAAATTATTATGATTACAGCTGCTATGGAGGCCGAAATAGCTTCATTAGACAGTTATGATGACAGGCAATCGTTTTTAAAAGATATTGGACTTGATGAGCCGGGAGTGAATAAATTAATTAAATCGGCCTATAAGCTATTAAATTTAAGTACCTATTTTACGGCAGGGGTTAAAGAGGTAAGAGCCTGGACCATAACACAAGGTATGACTGCGCCACAAGCTGCCGGGGTTATTCACAGTGATTTTGAAAAAGGATTTATTAGAGCCGAAGTTATAGCTTATGATGATTATGTAAAGTATGGGTCAGAGTCAAGCTGTCGCGATAATGGAAAACTACGTATTGAAGGCAAAGAATATGTAGTGGCTGATGGAGATGTTATGCACTTCAGATTTAATGTGTAACTTTATAGTGAGAAATTTTAAAGAATGACGGAATCAAATTACAATGAAGATAGTATAAAAACCCTTGATTGGAAAGAGCATATTCGATTAAGGCCAGGGATGTATATCGGGAAACTGGGAGATGGTTCCTCGCAAGATGATGGAATTTATATATTGATCAAAGAAACCATAGATAATTGTATTGATGAATATGTAATGGGTTACGGTAAAACCATTGAAATTACCATAAAAGATAAAATGGTAAAAGTGCGCGATTATGGTCGTGGAATACCTTTAGGGAAAGTGGTTGATGTGGTTTCTAAGATAAATACCGGAGCTAAATATGATAGCGAAGCATTTAAAAAATCAGTCGGTTTAAATGGTGTAGGTACTAAAGCTGTTAACGCTTTATCTTCATTTTTTAAAGTACAATCTGTACGAGATGAAAAAGTAAAATCAGCAGAATTTGAAGGAGGGGTACTAACCAAGGATGAAGCAATTTCAGAAAGTTCGCAAAGACGAGGAACGCAAGTAATTTTTATACCAGACGAAAAGATATTTGGCAATTACCATTTTTTGATGGAATATGTTGAAAAAATGTGCTGGAATTATGTGTATTTAAATACTGGGCTAACTATTTATTTGAACGGTAATAAGTTTTACTCAGAAAATGGACTACATGACTTATTAAACCAAAACCTAAGTGGTAATATCTTATATCCCATTGTTCATCTTAAAGGCTATGACATTGAGGTAGCTTTTACTCACGGTACGCAATATGGAGAAGAGTATTACTCGTTTGTTAACGGCCAGCACACCACCCAGGGAGGAACCCATCAGGGGGCCTTTCGCGAAGCCGTAGTTAAAACAATTCGTGAGTTTTATAAAAAAGAGTTTGAAGCTGTAGATGTTAGAGCTTCTATTGTTGCTGCTATAAGTGTTAAAGTTCAAGAGCCTGTTTTTGAGTCGCAAACAAAAACGAAGCTAGGCTCGCAGGTTATTGCTCCCGATGGTATGTCGATTAGAGCTTTTGTCAACGATTTTGTTAAAGAAGCATTAGATAACTATTTGCATAAAAACCCAGAAACAGCTGAGCTTCTGCTGCAAAAAATAGTTCAAAGCGAGAAAGAACGAAAGGAACTTTCTGGAATTAGAAAGTTGGCTCGCGAAAGAGCCAAGAAAGCAAGTTTGCACAATAAAAAGCTTCGCGACTGCCGCATACACTTTAACAGCAATGATGAAAGAGCCTTAGAAACTACTTTATTTATTTGTGAGGGCGATTCAGCCAGTGGAAGCATTACAAAAACTCGTGATGTAAATACTCAAGCGGTATTTAGTTTAAAAGGAAAGCCTTTAAATGCCTATGGGCTAACTAAAAAAATAGTATATGAGAACGAAGAGTTTAATTTACTTCAAAGTGCATTAAATATTGAAGATGGAATGGACGATTTGCGCTATAATAATATTGTTTTAGCAACCGATGCAGACGTAGATGGAATGCATATCAGACTCCTGTTAATTACTTTCTTTTTACAGTTTTTCCCCGATTTGGTAAAGAATGGCCATTTATACATTTTACAAACGCCATTATTTCGGGTTCGCAACAAAAAAGAAACAATTTATTGCTACAATGAACAAGAGCGTGTTCAAGCTATTCAAAAGCTTGGCCCCAAGCCGGAAATAACCCGATTTAAAGGCTTAGGTGAAATATCGCCCGATGAATTTATACACTTTATTGGGAAAGATATACGGTTAGATCCTGTTATTATTTCAAAAGCTGTTAATTTAGAGAATTTATTACAGTTTTATATGGGAAAAAATACTCCTGAACGACAAGGCTTTATTATTGATAACCTTAAAGTTGAAAAGGATTTAGTGGCAGAAGCTACTTGAGTATAGATTGAAAGAATATTAAAATTATGAAAATTGGCTTTGATGCAAAAAGAGCTTTTAGTAATAAAAGTGGCTTAGGTAATTACGCTCGTAACCTTATACGTAGTTTAGTTCTAAACTACCCCCTCGAGGATTATTTTATTTTTAACCCCGGCAGTGGCCGCTATAAGTTACATGATTTTTTAGCCAGGCGATCAAATATATATCTTATTGAACCTGAAAGCTTTTTTGCTAAAGAGTTTTCCGGTTGGTGGCGTTCTTATAGAATTACTAAAAAATCCAACTCGCTTGAATTAGATGTTTATCATGGCCTAAGTAATGAGCTTCCTATGAACAGCCATAAAATGAAGGCTAAAAAAATTGTTACCATTCATGACTTAATTTTTATGCGGTATCCCGATTTTTACACGGCTGCCGATCGTAAAATTTATACCGTTAAAATGAAAAAAGCTGTAGAAGTAGCTGATGCTATAATTGCAGCAAGTTTACAAACTAAAAATGATTTGATAGAATTTTTGCAGGTACCTGAAGAAAAAATTAATGTTGTTTATCAAACCTGTGATGAAAACTTTTTTATAGAAAGCAACTCCATAGAAAATGCTGCTTCTCCTGAAAATTTACTTCCTGACGATTATGTGTTGTATGTGGGAACTATTGAAAAGCGAAAAAATTTATCTGCTTTAATAAAAGCTATTCACGAATTGGATAAAACCATGAAAGTGACATTAGTTGTGGTTGGAAAAGAAACAGCATACAGTAAAGAAGTAAGTGACTATGTGGATAGATTTGGGCTTGCACGAAGAGTAATTTTTATGAAAAGCGTAAATAATAGTCTTTTGCCTTTAATTTACCGCAAAGCAAAAGCCTTCATTTACCCCTCATTGTATGAGGGTTTTGGTATTCCAATTTTAGAAGCTTTAGTTTCAAAGGTACCTGTTATTACTACCCGGGGCGGATGTTTTATTGAAACAGCCGGACCAGACAGTGTTTATGTTGACCCCGAAAATGAAGAAGAAATTGCCCGTGCTATTGAAAATGTTCTAACAGATCAAGTACTAAGGCAAAAAATGATTACTAATGGATTTGCTTATGCACAGCAATTTAGACCTGAAGTTTGTGCCGCCAATATATACAACTTATATAAAACAGAATGTCAAAAGTGAATGCTGATTTCAGCAAATTTCTGACCCCTGATTTTTTTAAAGTCGTATCTCAGGTTTGCCATAAATTGGAAATGCCTTGTTATGTTATTGGAGGTTATGTTCGAGATTCGATATTAGGTCGGCATTGCAAGGATATTGATTTTGTAGTAGTTGGTGATGGCACCTTGGCTGCTGAAAAAATAGCTGCCGTATTAGATAAAAATATAAAAGTAAATATTTTTAAAACTTTCGGAACAGCAATGTTCAAGTATAAAGATCTGGAACTAGAGTTTGTAGGAGCCCGAAAAGAATCCTATCAACATCATACCCGAAACCCTCAAGTAGAAAAAGGAACGCTACATGACGATCAAAATCGTAGAGACTTTACAATTAATACATTAGCTATTAGCTTAAACCAAGATGATTATGGGAAATTAATTGACCCTTTTAATGGTTTAAATAAATTAGAAGCAGGAATTATTGTAACACCAGTAAATCCGCAGCATACATTTAGTGATGATCCTTTGCGTATGATGCGGGCTATACGTTTTGCTACACAGTTAAATTTTACCATTGATGAATCTTGTATTGAAGCGATTAAAAACAATAAAGATCGAATAGGCATTATTTCTAAGGAAAGAATAACAGACGAACTAAACAAAATCATTCTGGCTTCTGAGCCTTCAAAAGGGTTTAAATTATTATTTGATACCGGACTCTTACACTTGATATTTCCACAATTGACCTTGCTTCAAGGTGTTGATACCATAAAGGGAAAATCACATAAAGATAATTTTTATCATACCCTAGAGGTGCTGGATAACATAAGTAAACATTCAACTAATTTATGGTTACGGTGGGCGGCCATATTACACGATATTGCAAAACCACAAACGAAACGGTTTGATGATATAAATGGATGGACATTTCATGGGCATGAGGATAAAGGAGCACGGATGGTTCCTAAAATTTTCGCGGCTTTAAAACTTCCTATGAATGACAAAATGAAGTATGTGCAAAAGTTAGTCCTGCTTCATTTGCGTCCAATAGTTCTTTCTAAAGAAATTATAACTGACAGTGCTGTAAGACGTTTATTATTTGAAGCGGGTGAAGATATTGATGACTTAATGTTATTGTGCGAAGCTGATATTACTACTAAAAATGAATTTAAAAGGGGGCGTCATTTAGCTAACTTTGAAATTGTAAAGCAAAAACTTATACAAGTAGAAGAGAAAGATCATTTGCGAAACTGGCAGCCTCCAATAAGTGGTGAAGATATAATGCAAGCCTATGGCATAAAACCCTCAAAAGAAATTGGCTTGATAAAAAATGCCATACGAGAAGCGATTCTTGAAGGAATAATTGCCAACAACTTTGAAGAAGCACAAAAATTTATGATTGAATTTGCTAAAACTTTAGGACTAAACCCAATTACCGATAGTACTTCTTACAGTGATTTTAAAT
Source organism: Bacteroidota bacterium (assembly GCA_963169745.1). Taxonomy (GTDB): domain Bacteria; phylum Bacteroidota; class Bacteroidia; order UBA4408; family UBA4408; genus CAIKXD01. The sequence goes on along the minus strand of CAUJCU010000017.1, from coordinate 139,723 downwards.
AAGTATGTTTATAATATTTACACCAAGCTGTAAGAGGACAAATAGCACACTTAGGAGTTCGTGCTATGCAGATATAGCGTCCATGTAAAATTAACCAGTGGTGTGCCTTGGCCACCTGATAAACGGGAATGTATTTTAATAATTGCAACTCGGCTTGAAGTGGCGTTTTTGCATTGTTCGTAAGACCAATACGTGCCGATACACGAAAAACATGAGTATCAACAGCCATAGTGGGTTTGTTATATACCACAGAAGCAATAACATTTGCTGTTTTTCGTCCTACACCCGGCAATTTTTGCAACTCTTCAACAGTTTCAGGCACTTTCCCATTGTATTTATCGAGAAGCATTTGAGCCATTCCTTTTAAATGTTTTGCCTTATTGTTAGGATAACTAATACTTTTAATTAATCCAAAAATTTCATCAACACTAGCGGTTGCCATTACCTGAACATTAGGCATACTTTTAAAGAGGAGCGGGGTTGTCATATTTACCCTTTTATCAGTACATTGTGCCGAAAGTATTACAGCTACCAATAACTGAAAAGGATTTTCATAATGTAATTCCGTTTCTGCTTTAGGATTGTTTGTTTCAAAATAGTGTAATATTTTTTCGTATCGCTCTTTAATTGTCAATTGAACTGGTTTAAATTTATTAAAAACTCTAGGGTATTTATCCCATCAGGATAATCGTTTAATGCGGGTGTTTGTGAGGTTCCGAAAGGGATTGAATTGTTCCCCATAGGTTCTTTGCAAAGAACACATTGTAATTGTTCTTGGTGCAATTGTAACAGAGTTTCCAGGCTTTCATAATCCGAATAGTATTCGTAAAATACCACAGAAACCGGAGAGCTAAATCCTTTGTCTTCTTTTAAAATAAGAAAATTATTATCCCATAATTTATGATTTTCCATTAAATAAACAGTTCTATAATAAGCTATATTATTTTGGTATTTATGGTGATTTAGAATTTCGTGATAAGAAAATATACCTTCAAAAAAAGACTTAAAATCATAGCCTTTGGGGACAAAAAGTTTTGAAACATTGCGACAACCTAACCCAAAAAAATAAAATATATCTTGACCTAACTTTATAAAATCTGTCTTTTCTTCTTTTCCTGTTAATATCGCTACACCATTACGATTGCGCCTGATAATGTGTGGTTTATTTCGAAAATAATATTCAAAATAACGCGATGTATTGGTACTTCCTGTTCCAATGTATGCATCCATGTTTTTTAAAAATTGTTCGTTAAAATGGATTTCATGCTTACTTTGCGGATCAAAAGTATGTAGTATTTGAATTAGGTGCGGTATAAGAACGCGATCATCTGATGATAGTTTCCCTTCAAAAATATGACCACTTAAATAAACACATAACAAATCATGAAAGCCTACCATAGGTATATTTCCAGCCATTATAACACCTATTTTTTTAGGCTTGTGAGCTGTTATACTATAGTGTTTTAGCCAGTCGTGTAAGTCATTTTCGTTTAAAACTTGTGACCAATACTGAAGTGACAATAAAATATTGTTTCGTGTAAACCAGGGGTTACTTTTCTCGGCTTGTTCAATTATATGGAGCGTTTGTTTATAAAAGTGATTATAAAGGTCTGTCTTACTATAAGAACAGTGTCCCTGTATAAAATCTTTCAAATAATTTCCAACACCGGTTAGTGCTTTAATTTTTCTTGCGCAATCCTCCATAACATCCTTTATTCCTTAGGAATAACCAAAAGTAAAAATTAGGTTTCCTTTAATTTTTTGCAATAAATAGTATTGAAGCTAATTCCTTTCAGTTAAACATATTCCACTTCAACACTTCGTCTTCACCTATATTTCGCAGTGCCTTTTTTCCGATTAAATCCTTATAAAATTTAGCACTTATTCCATGTGCTGGGCGCTTCCAAGTTAAATCAGTTGCAGCTATTGTTTTTCCTTCAGCTATGTCTTTGGCGGCTACCAAACTTCGTCTGGCATTTTTGCGGGCCGGTTCTTCATCGGGTAAAGCTTCTAATTTAAAAGATCCCAAAAGTTCTTGAGTAAATTGCCATCTGCGCCAAAATTCTTTTAAATCTTCTTTATCCATTGCATGGTAATGATCGTTGCCCGGCAAAGTTTTATCATGTGTAAAATGCTTTTCAATAACAGCTGCCCCAAGTAAAACCGAAGTATGAATTACTTCCATTTGCTGCGGCAGTGTATGGTCGCTGTATCCGGGAACATGCTGAGGAAATTTTTTTTGTAAATCCCATATCATTCCTAAGTTAGCATTTTTATTAGGGGTAGGGTAGTTTAGTACACAGTGCATTAAACACAAGGTATTTCCGTGTTTTTCAATAATGTCCACGGCCTCCTGAACTTCCCATAAATGAGCAGCTCCTGTTGATAGAATTATGGGCTTGCCAAAAGCGCATTGCAACTCAATAAAATTGAAATTAGTGATGTCTGAAGAAGAAATTTTAAAAACGGGCATTAAGTCATTTAAAAAATGGGCTGACTCAACATCAAAAGGTGTACTCATAAACTCAATACCCGCCTTATCACAATAAACTTTCAGGGCTTCATATTCTTTTTTCCAAAACTTATCATATTTTTTAAATAACTCGTGTTGGCTTCTGGTGGGCTCTTTACTAATATCCCAATAATAAGGGCTGTCCTTACTGGCTATTGTATCGGCTCTGTAGGTTTGAAATTTAATGGCATCTGCACCTCCTTCGGCAGCTTCATCAATCAGGCGTTTTGCCAAATCCATACTCCCTTCATGATTAACTCCTGCTTCGGCAATAATATAGGGTTTCTGAATTTGATCTGATTTGTAGTTCTTAAAAAATGCTGTAATTTTTGACATAAGATGGGATAAGATTTTAAAGGGCTAAATTAAAAAAATTATACTTACTTTTTATTCGAGTATAATATGGGCTGATTGCGTTCAAAGTCGTAAAGCGTTTTTCTTCGTAATTCAAAAAATGCATTCCAGTATGATCGCAAGGCCATAATATAATCCTGCTTGGTTTGGTTTACATCGGTAATAGCCATATTTAATTCGGTCATTCCTATTTTTCCTATCAAATATCGCTTTATTGTAATATCGTATCTTTTTTGTGTAATACTATCCGATTTTTGGGCAATAAGTAACTTTTGGCGATACATGTTTAGTTGTTTAACTGCTAGAAAAACTTCTTGTTTAAAATTTTGTTCAGCTTGTTCCATTTGAGTTTCAATAAGCTCTTTATTGGCAATAGCTGTTTGAATTTGAGCATTTGCACGCCCCCAATCAACTATGGGAATATCTATCCCAAAACGAAGCCTTTGTTGTTCTAATGGCTTTAAATAAACATTATCAATAGTTACAGCACTTTGTGTTAAACCGTAAGAGGCATTTAACCCAATATTAAAACGTTCTCCTTTAGCACGAGCCACCTCACTCTCAGCTTCTAAGCGCTGCCTGCGAAATGAAGTAATTTGTTGACGGTTAGCTATAGCTTCAGCCAGTGCTTTACTTTCATTAACTTCAAAGAGTGGGAGTAGGGCAGGAGTTTTTAGTTCAAAATTTTCATCTCCTTTAAATTTTAAATATGTTTTTAGTTGTAAGGTGCTTAACTCTACATCTAATTGAGCTTGTGCTAAATTAGTCTTAGCATTCATTAAACTGAGTTCCATTTGCAACAACTCATTCTCAGCAATTTTTCCCAAATTGTAACGCCCCAACGATATTTTATAAAGCGTATCGGTATTACTTAAATTTTTTTCTTGCATTTGCACCATATTTTGGGCCATCAATAAATTAAAAAACAAATCACTTGCCCTAATGCAAACTTGCTCCATCTCTTCATTATAGGCTTTTATAGATTCCTCATACTTTAAGGGCTCAATTTTTTTTTGCCATTTTAAACTATTAAAACCAAATATGGGCTGGTTAAACCCAATTATAAAGGGGCTCGATAAATAGCTTGTGGAGTTTACAGTACCAAACAAATCCAAGCGATCTAAAGTGCTTCCTAAAAAAATTTGCCCTCCGGTAATGCCTACATTCTGTGATAAATTTAAACCAACTGAGGATGTAGAAGCGCTTCTTAAACGAAAGGCATAAGAACCGTCATTCTGATCGACATTTTGGTAGGAGCGAGTTAATTCAGGTAAGGTTGCATTTAGCCTTAATTGGGGCATATAATTTGATTTGTACGTTTTATAAACCCAGTACTTATTACGATATGATGTAGCAGCTAAAGTAGCCTGAGGCGATTGTTTTAAAGATAAATCAATAACTTCTTGTAAGGTTAAAGCTTTATTTTGACCATAAGTTTCAGAAGTGTTTGCAATGAAACAAAACACTAAAATGATAAAGCCCAAAAACAGGGTATATGTCCGGTTTTTATTCATAACGAAGCGATTTAATAGGGTCTTGTTTAGCAGCATTTTTAGCCGGGGTAATTCCAAAAATTAAACCAATTAGGGCCGACACTCCAAAAGAAATTAGAATACTACCTAATGATATTATAGTTGGAATATTGGCCATAATAGATACGGTTTTGCTTAAAATAATACCTAGAATGATGCCGGCTATCCCGCCTCCTATACTAATAAGTACCGATTCAAAAACAAATTGTTGAATAATATCTTTTTTTGTGGCACCTATAGAGAGCCTAATTCCAATTTCTTTTATACGTTCCAACACCGATGCTAACATAATATTCATAATGCCAATACCTCCAACTAATAGAGAAATTCCGGCAATAGCACCTAAAACCAAATTAAAAATATCTTTTGTTCTTTGTTGTTGCTTTAACAATAAAATAGGAACATTAATTTCGAAATCAGTAACGGTATAATGCCTTCTTTGCAATATTCTGCTAATGATCTCGGCACTAGGCTCTAGTCTATTGCTGCTATCTAATTGTACTATAATACGGTCTAATTGATGAATGTTCTTTGGTTCTTCTTCAGTATTCGAACTTTCTTCAAATTCATCGTTAGATATACCTCCTCCTAAGGTAGCTTTTGTTATCAACGAGCGGTTTTTATATCTGATTAATACTGTTTTTAGTGGTGTATAAACATCCATATTATAATCACGAATACCTAAGCTTTTAATTGAACCTTTACTAATTTTTATTTCCTCGAGAACACCCACCACCTGCAACCACAATGAACCACATTTTAAATAGGAACCTATAGCTGATTTTTTACTAAAGAATTTTGCCTCAATATCTTTTCCAATAATACAGACTTGCGCTCCATTTTTTATTTGATCCTGATTAAACATTTTACCGTTCTGTATTTTAAAATTTGTAATTTTAAAATAATCAGGTTCCACTCCAATTAGTTTTCCCGAACGGGATGTACCATCCGAAACAAAATTGGTTTCCACAATTATTTCTGGACTTAATGCCACAACATGCGGAACAATTTCAGCAATACTTTTAGCATCAGCTATTCCCAAACCTGGCGAAAATTTCTTTTTCTCTTCTTTAGAATTGTCTTCAACTTTTTTCTCCGTTTGTTCTTTAAGAGGTGTAATAAGAATATTGTTTACCCCCACTAATTTTATTTGTTCTAAAATTTCTTGTTGAGCTCCATTTCCAATAGCAAGCATAGCAATTACTGCAGCTACTCCAAAAATAATACCCAAAGCGGTAAGCAACGACCGTATTTTATTTGCTTTAATGGCTTCAAGAGCTATTTGTAAATTTAAATAAAATCGTTGATCCATTACCTGCTTTGCATTTTTATTATATTCAGCTCATCTTTGTTTTCAGGTATCGATAGAAAAATCATTTCTCCTTTATTTAAGCCAGCCTTAACAATAGCATTATTTTCGTTCGTGGCACCTACTATTATTTCTTTTTTTAAGAGTTTTCTGCCATCCTGGGCATATACGTATGTTAGGCTATCACCATCGTTGTGTATGGCTTCTAAAGGTATAAATAATACATTTTTAATTTTATCAACAGCTATATTATTTCCGGTAGTCATACTCGGACGAAGTGTAGTGTCTTTTTCATTGATTTGAATGGTTACTTCAAAAACCTTGGCATCAGATTTTGGGTTTTGCTCTCCAACATTAGCAACAGCAGTTACAATACCGCTAAGTTTCTTTTCAGGATAGGCATCAAGAGTAATTGCTACTTTTTGGTTCATTTTAATTTTTCGTATATCTACTTCGTTTACATAGGTTCTGCTAATCATAACACTTAAATCAGGCAGGGTGGCTACAGTAGATTCCCAAGGGCTTACCGTACTGCCCACTCCCTTTTTTTTACCACTCCACTCGCGCTGATAAATAACCATTCCATCTTTGGGAGCCACTACCGTAAATTGCTGTAAGGTATTTTGAAGTAAGTCTAGCTTATTTTGTGTTTGTTGCAAGGAAGCCGAAACTTCCTGCATTTTGGCAGCCAATTGTTTTTCTTTTAAAATATTGTTTTTTTTAGCCTGTTCAAATGTGCGTTTGCTTTTTTCTAAATCAAGTTGCGCTTGTCTAATGGTAGCCGGAGGTTCGTATGCTGATTGTTCGAGTGTTATTTCTTTTTGTTGCATGTCAAACTGCATATTTATAAGCTCATCACGCGATTGCCGCATTTGTAGTGTGGTATCTAATTTTGTTTGCGTGTATTGACTTTGTATTTTGTCTAACTCGCTTTCGGCTTCTTTTATTTTGGTTGATATTTCTGATTTATCCAAAGCCCCTACATATTCCCCTTCTTTTACATTAGTACCTTCGGGAACCAAATCGGATATTTTTATTTGCCAGATACCTAACTGCCGCACAGATGTTGGGCCTTGTATATCTACTGAGTTTTTGGCTTCTAACTCGCCAGTTGTAAAAACATTAATATCGAAATCTCCTTGTTTTACTTCGGTAAAAATATCTTTGTCGTGATCGGCACCTTGCATTAAATAACGAACCACAAATAATAAAGTGAGCGTAATTAGTGATATTATAATTATTTTCTTTTTAGGCATATTTGTTAATTTTCTGTACAAACATAAAATTATACTACTTTATTATTAGTTAATTACTTATTTTTTTTGATTTTTGGACTTTCAATTTAATTTATTTAACGAAAACATACTTTTTATTATTCATGAATTTTAAAAATACTTTACTCTTAACCGTATTATTATTCGGGCAAGCTACTTTTAATCAGTTAAAAGCTCAAAATTCTAATGACCATGTTCCCGGTGAACTGATTGTTCAACTTACTAAAGGAACTGATATAAATGACTTTTTATTGTCGTTTGATGCTAATTATGAGCTAAAATCAAGCTCACTCTTATCTGAACCTTTGTGTATATGGTTACTTCATTTCAATGAAAATAAAATACAAGAAAATGAAATATTGAGAGTAGTAAATGCTCATATTAAAACTAAAGCAGTACAATTTAATCACTATGTGCTGCCAAGAGTGTTAGAACCTAATGATTACTATTACTTGAATGGAAGCCAATGGGATATGAACAATACCGGGCAAAATGGGGGTGTGGCTGATGCCGATATTGATGCTCCCGAGGCTTGGGAGTTGTGCACCGGTGGTATTACTACTGCTGGTGATACAGTAGTTGTTGCAGTAATAGATGGAGGATTTGACTTTTCGCATCCCGATTTAAACTTTTGGGTTAACTATGGCGAAATTCCAAACAACAATATAGATGATGATGGAAACGGGTACATTGATGATGTGAAAGGATGGAATGCTTCAAACGGCACGGGCACAATACCTGTAGATCAGCACGGAACACATGTATCCGGAACAGTAGCCGCAAAAGGGAACAATGGAATAGGAGTGGCCGGTATTAATTGGAATGCTAAAGTTATGGGAATTAAAGGCTCTAGTGGAGTAGAATCTATAGTTGTTGAAGCTTACTCTTATGTTTTTAAACAAAGACAATTGTATAACCAAACCAACGGAGCGCAAGGTGCCTTTGTTGTGGCCACTAATTCCTCTTTTGGAGTTGACTATGGCCAACCTGCAAACTATCCAATTTGGTGTGCCATGTACGATTCACTGGGTGCTGTAGGTATTTTAAGTGCCGGTGCAACAGCAAATGCAAACTACAATATTGATGTTACCAGTGATATTCCTACAGGTTGCCCCAGCAATCATCTGTTATCAGTTACCAATTCTACCCGTAATGATGTTAAATACTCTAATGCCGGATATGGTGCTACAACTATTGATTTAGCAGCACCCGGAACATTAATTTTTAGCACTATGCAAAATGAAGCTTATGGTAATTTAACCGGAACCTCGATGGCGACACCTCATGTGGCAGGAGCTGTGGGCTTAATGATTTCTGCCGCCTGCCCTCACTTATTAGAAGACTACAAAAATTATCCTGATTCAATTGCACTTCTTTTTAAGCAATTTATGCTTGATCAGGTTGATGTAATTCCTTCAATGCAAGGTCAAAGCGTTACAGGAGGCCGATTGAACTTATTTAAAGCACTTGAGGCAATAAATAATTATTGTATAATAACTTCTAACACGAAAAACGAAATAGCTAATAATTTATTTTCAGATTTTGAACTACAACCCAATCCGGCTCAAGAGTATTTGCAGCTTTTTTACAAAATGCCTCAACCCGATAATTTACAAATTAATATTTTAGACCTGTCAGGAAGACTTGTGAAAAATAGTGTGCGTAGTAATTTTAGTGCCGGCTACCACGCTCACATAGTTGATTTGCAAGGCTTACAAGCGGGACTTTACTTTATTCAGCTACAAGCCGGAAACACTAAAAGCTTGGTACGTAAATTTATAAAAGAGTAGCAGCAAGACTTAAAACAAATCCGGAATTTTTTGTACCGCATCAAAGTACATATCTTTGTTCATATCGCTCCAATGAATAACAAAGTACCGGTATTGGTATGTTTGTATTTGACACCATACTACAAGTATAAAAATAATCCCTAAGGTAAAATTTCGATATTTCGTTTGATCTAAAAATACCGCCAGTAAAACAGCAAATAAACCAAAATAGTCAATAAATGGACGTAAAGAAAATCCTCCTCCATAGTACCACATCCACCAAGAACTAAGCAGATAGGTTAATACGAAAAAGAAAAATAAGTAGGTAAAAAAGAGCCATTTATTATTGCGAAAAATAAAGAATAAGCCTGCATGTGCCAATAAAATAAGAGGAGTGTAAATAAACAATCCCTTTCTGAAGCTAAATAAAGCATTTAACATATTAGGCTTCAAAAAATTAAAATGCTCACCGGGGTAGGAGTCAACCCACCATAACTTCATTTGCAAATAATAAATAATAGCCTGAATTAAAGCCACTGAAAGAAACAACAAAAAAGCTATAGCGCTTACCTTTTTATTTACCCATACTTGTTGCAGGCCATCAATAAACTTAATATAACTACCCGCTAAAAAAGGAATACTTAAAAGAATAATAAGATTAAACGGTCGGATAAGAAAAACAATTCCTAATGCGAGTGAGGCAATAAATAAGTATTTTTTTTGGTAGCTATCAAAGAAAGATTTAACACCCCATAAAAACAAATTAATAGTAAAAAAAGAATATACATGCGACATTCCGGGCTCTGCAAAAGAGTAATAAAAAACTTGTGTGCCAAAAGCAATAGCTAACAAACAAATAATTTTAACCCTTAAATTTGAGGTATAATAATTCAAAAGCAAAAACAAGAAATAGAGCCCGGCTAAAGCATAAAAAACAGCCGCCATATTTACCGCTAATATATAACTACGGCTGTATCCATCTAAAGGATGATGATTTAATTTAGAAAGGTAATGAGCCCCCACAAAAAAGGGAGATATAAGCAATGCCGTACCACAAAAATATTTATTTCCTAAGCGGTTGTTATGCAAAATTCGGTATTCGTAAGCCAATCGCTCATTGAAGTGGCCACCGTGCATTACCTTGTCATTAAAATTAAAGTTTAAATCATGGTAAATAAATATTGCCGGCAAATAAGCATAATAGCCCCAGGCATCGCTTTCTAACACGTCCTGCCACTTGTTTTTGCCAAAATTTATATTCATGCTTACAAGAATATAAACAGCAGCAATAAAAGCAAATACGATTTTAATACTGTGTCGCCTCACTTTTCAATAACAATATTATATTCTTGAAGTAATCCTTCAACGCCAGAAAGAGAAAATAAGGCTTTTTTAATACGGTTTCTTTGTGGTGAAATTTGGTAATTGCAGGCTGTTCTAAAATCGGCCTTTTCTATAATGCAGCGGTCAAAAACAGAAAGTGCCAGATTGCATTGAGCAAAAATAGCTCCAGTTAGATCTGATTCCGTAAAATCTACCTCCTGAAGTTGAGAGTTGTTAAATAGGGTTCCTTTTATTTTCAATCTATAGAAAGAGCTGTGATTCAGAAAACATTCATTAAATGAGAATGAAAGGCCTATAGTGTGGCATAAATCAAAACGTATTCCAAGCATTTTGCAATGGCTAAATTGCACTTGTTGCAGAACTGTTTTTTCAAGCTTTATCATACTCAAATTGCAATTACTAAACGTACATTGTGAAAAACGAAAGCCTGTAAAATTAAAGTCAGCGAACTTACAATTAATAAAAGTGCAACTTTCATAATCACCTTTTTCAAGTGTTACAACATGCTCAAATGTTTTATCTTGATAATAAATATTAGCCATAGGTATCTTTTATTTTATTAAAAATCAGATAAGCCGGTGATGCAAATTAAAAATAGCCACAGGTTTACCCAGTGGCTATTTTACGCTACACAAAACTTTTTATTACTTACTCTTCTTTAGATTTTTTCTTTTTGGCTTTAATAATTTGGATTGTTATTTCTGCTTTTTCTTTATCAAAATCTACCTCAATTACATCACCTTCATTTAGTTTTGATTTTATAATTTCTTCAGCTAAAGGGTCTTCTAAATACTTTTGAATAGCCCTCTTTAATGGCCGCGCTCCATAATTGGGGTCAAAACCTTTGTCTGAAATAAAATCTTTAGCCGGTTCTGTAAGTTTTATTTTATAACCTAGATCTTCTATTCGTTTATATAAATTTTTAAGCTCTATATCAATTATCTGATGTATGTCTTCGCGTGTTAAATTGTTAAACATCACAACATCATCAATACGGTTTAAAAACTCAGGTGCAAAAGCCTTTTTAAGAGCATTTTCAATAACCCCCTTTGCCTGAATTTCAGCCGATGACGATTTAGCAGAAGTATTAAATCCAACCCCAGTCCCGAATTCTTTTAGTTGCCTTGAACCAATATTGGATGTCATGATAATAATAGAATTTTTAAAATCAATTTTCCTTCCCAAACTATCCGTAATCTGACCATCATCAAGCACTTGCAACAATAAGTTGAAAACATCAGGGTGCGCTTTCTCAATTTCGTCTAAAAGTATTACTGAATAAGGTTTTCTACGTACTTTTTCGGTTAACTGTCCGCCTTCTTCATAGCCCACGTAGCCTGGAGGTGCCCCTATTAAACGGCTGATAGCGAATTTTTCCATATATTCACTCATATCAATACGTATTAAGGCATCATCGCTATCAAATAAATAGCGCGAAAGTACTTTAGCAAGCTGTGTTTTTCCAACCCCGGTAGGTCCTAAAAAGATGAATGAACCAATTGGTTTATTAGGGTCTTTTAAGCCTGCTCTATTTCGTTGAATAGCTTTAACAATCTTTTTTATGGCTTCATTTTGTCCAATAACTTTATCATGTATTTCGTCATACATTTTTACAAGTTTTGAACTTTCATTTTGGGCAATACGTTGCACTGGCACTCCGGTCATCATTGCTACAACTTCTGCCACATTGTCCTCGGTAACTATTTGACGGTTATTTTTAGTTTCATCCTCCCAAGCCTTTTTGGCTTTCTCCAAATCTTCAAGAAGTTGCCTTTCGGTATCTCTAAGCTTTGCCGCTTCTTCATATTTTTGACTCCGAATTACACGGCTCTTTTCTATTTTAATTTCTTCAATTTTTTTCTCAATATCCAATACACTCTTAGGCACATTTATATTGGTAATATGCACACGCGCACCTACTTCGTCAAGGGCATCAATGGCCTTGTCGGGTAAATGCCTGTCACTAATATAGCGTTGTGTTAGCGATACGCAAGCCTGCAAAGCTTCTGGTGTATAGGATACATTATGGTGGTCTTCGTACTTAGGCTTAATGTTGTTAAGTATTGACAAAGTTTCTTCGGCACTGGCCGGTTCAATAATTACCTTCTGAAAACGTCTTTCTAAGGCACCGTCTTTTTCAATATACTGACGGTATTCGTCTAATGTTGTTGCTCCAATACATTGAATTTCGCCACGTGCCAGTGCCGGTTTAAACATATTGCTGGCGTCTAAGGAACCACTTGCCCCACCGGCTCCAATTATTGTGTGTATTTCATCAATAAACAAAATAACATCGGGAGATTTTTCCAACTCATTCATTACCGCCTTCATACGTTCTTCAAATTGTCCGCGGTATTTTGTTCCGGCAACAAGTGAAGCTAAATCTAATGTAACCACACGCTTGTTAAATAAAACCCGCGATACTTTCTTTTGCACAATACGCAGGGCAAGTCCTTCGGCTATTGCAGATTTACCCACTCCCGGTTCACCAATTAAAATAGGATTATTTTTCTTTCTTCGGCTAAGAATTTGCGATACACGTTCTATTTCCTTTTCACGACCAACAATTGGGTCAAGACGATCTTCTTCTGCTGCTTTAGTAAGATCGCGCCCAAAATTATCTAATACAGGTGTTTTAGATTTTGGGTCAACAACCTTTTTAGCACTTTGGCTAAATGTACCTCCATCATCATCCGGATCTTCATCTCCGGTATTGCTAGGGAGCTCTCCTTTAAAGTCAGTAGAGGTATTCATTTTAATCAGTACTTTTTTTACACTCTCATAGGTTACTCCAAAACGATTAAGAATGTTTGCAGCCATATTTTCTTCAATTTTTAATATGCTTAAAAGCAAGTGTTCTGTTCCAATGAGCTCGCTTTTATGCTCCCGTGCTTCCAGATAGGTCGATTTTAAGACCTTTTCGGCTTGTTTAACAAGAGGAATATTAGCCGTGTTCATATTGGGGTTAGCAACTTTTGGCAAGTTGGCCTCAATAGATTTACGAAGCTCATTGAGCGAAACATTGTGTGCATGTAAAATTTGAATGGCTGTACCTTCTCCGTCTCTTATAATGCCTAAGAGCAGGTGTTCTGTACCTATGTAGTCATGACCAAGTCGTAAAGCTTCTTCTCGACTATAGGTAATAACTTCTTTAACTCGTGGCGAAAACTTAGCTTCCATATCTTAAAAGTGATTTATTTTATTTCTAAAAGGGACTAATAATTTTAGTTGTAAAACTAATATAATTTTCAACAATAATACTGTTTCCCAAAAACTATACCTAAAAATGCTATAATTTAATTTAAACAATTTGCTGTTAAGAAATGGGCCATCTTTTTTTTACTTTTTTTTGATTTGTAGTACTCTAAATTTGACTATCTTCGGCACTTATTTTAAAACACATATAAATTATAGTAAGTTGAATTATGGCAGAGGGAGAAAAAATCATTAAAATCAACATTGAAGAAGAAATGAAAACAGCCTACATAGATTATTCTATGTCGGTTATCGTTTCCAGAGCCTTACCAGATGTAAGAGACGGACTAAAACCAGTGCACCGCAGGGTGCTTTTTGGAATGCACGAACTTGGTGTATTGTCTAATAAAGCACATAAAAAGTCGGCCAGAATTGTTGGGGAAGTACTCGGAAAATACCACCCTCATGGTGATGCCTCCGTTTATGATACCATGGTTAGAATGGCTCAACCATGGAGTTTAAGATATCCTTTGGTTGATGGACAAGGTAATTTTGGTTCGGTAGATGGTGACAGCCCAGCTGCCATGCGTTATACTGAAGCCCGCCTTAAAAAGATTGCCGAAGAAATGTTGGTTGATATTGAAAAAGAAACGGTTGATATGCGTTTTAACTTTGATGATACGCTTGAAGAACCTACCGTTTTGCCATCAAAAATACCCAATTTACTCCTAAATGGCGCCTCGGGTATTGCCGTAGGTATGGCTACCAATATGCCTCCTCATAATTTATCAGAAATTGTAGATGGTATAGCTGCATATATTGACAATAAAGATATTAGTATTGAAGATCTTTTAAAGTACGTAAAGGCACCTGATTTTCCTACAGGAGGTATTATTTATGGCTATGAAGGGGTAAAGGAAGCCTTATTAACCGGTAAAGGCCGTGTTGTAATTAGAGCGAAAGCCAATATAGAGGTTGATGCCAATGGGCGTGAAAAAATTGTTGTTTCTGAAATCCCTTATATGATTAATAAAGCTGAAATGATAAAGAAAACAGCCGATTTAATTAATGATAAGAAAATAGAAGGCATTTCAGATATTAGAGATGAAAGTGACAGACAGGGAATGCGTATTGTGTATGAAATTAAGAGAGATGCTATAACTAATGTGGTTCTCAATAAGTTATACAAATACACTGAACTTCAAAGTTCATTTAGTGTTAATAACATTGCTCTAGTAAAAGGTCGCCCGGTATTACTGAATTTAAAAGATATGATTCAGTATTATGTGGAGCACCGCCATGAAGTTGTTGTTAGAAGAACACGTTATGAGTTAGCCCAAGCCGAAAAACGTGCCCATATTCTTGAAGGCTATCTTATTGCCTTGGATAATTTAGATGAAGTTATTTCAATTATTCGAAACGCCCCGTCTCCTAATGAGGCCCAGGAGCAGTTAATGGGTAAGTTTGCGCTTTCTGAAATTCAAGCCAAAGCCATTTTAGATATGCGTTTAAGAGCCTTAACAGGTTTAGAGCGCGATAAGATCAAAGAAGAATATGATGCGTTAATGAAAACCATTAACTATCTGAAAAGCTTATTGGATAACGAGAGTTTAAGAATGGAAGTCATCAAAGCAGAGATGCTTGAAATGAAAGAGAAGTACGGAGATGAGCGCAGAAGTGAAATAGTATATGCGGCAGACGATTTTAGAATGGAGGATATGATTGCCGATGAAGATGTTGTTATTACTATTTCTCACTTGGGATACATAAAACGAACACCTTTAGCCGAATATAAAGCCCAAAATAGGGGCGGAGTTGGCGTTAAAGGTTCTTCAACGCGCGATGCCGATTTCCTAGAACACATGTTTGTGGCTTCTACACACAATTATATGCTCTTTTTTACCGAACAAGGTAAATGTTACTGGCTTAGAGCCTTTGAAATACCTGAAGGTAATAAAGCAGCCAAAGGAAGAGCAATACAAAATATGATTAATATTGCTCCTAATGATAAAGTAAAAGCTTTTATTAATGTTAAAGACTTAACAGACACCGAGTATATTAAAAGCAATTACATTATTATGTGTACCCAGAAAGGAACCATCAAGAAAACCTCATTAGAAGCCTATTCCAGACCGCGCCAAAACGGTATTAATGCCATTACTGTTAAGGAAGGGGATATGTTGCTCGAAGCACATTTAACCAGTGGTAAAGACGAAATACTTATTGCCTCCAGAAGGGGCAAACTGGTTCGTTTTAACGAAGAAAAAGTGCGCCCTATGGGAAGGAATGCCGCGGGCGTAAGAGCTATTAGGCTGGCTCCCGAAAATGACGAAGTAATTGGCATGATTGCTGCTAAGAGTAAAGACACTAACATTTTAGTTGTGTCGGCAAATGGATACGGAAAACGCTCTGAATTAGATGAATACCGTGTAACAAACAGAGGAGCAAAAGGGGTTAAAACACTCCATATTACCGACAAAACAGGAGAACTCATTGCTATAAAAGATGTTACAGATAATGACGATATTATGATTATCAATAAATCGGGCTTAACCATTAGAATACGTGTTTCGGATTTACGGGTTTTAGGCAGGGCAACGCAGGGTGTAAGATTAATAAAATTTAAAAACACAGATGCTATAGCTGCCGTAGCCAAAGTAGAAACAGATGAGGAAGAAGAAGCTACAGCAATTGATGGCGAAGAATTAGATGACATAATACCACCAGATACCGAAGATGATAGCGATAATGAAAGCGACACCGATGAAGCTGAAGGAACAGAAGAAGAAAACGAGTAATACAACAATAAATTTAACACTATGCAATTAAACTTTAAAATCAAGTACCTAATAGCAGCTACAGGCTTACTTTATATCAGCAGCAAAACAACTTTTGCCCAACAAAAAAATGTTGTTAGTGCTATCAATTATTTAGGTTATTACAACAAGGACAAAGATCCTAATGATTTAATAGAAGCTAAAAAATTTATTGATTTGGCAACAGCCGACCCGGAAACGGGAGTAAAAGCTAAGACTTGGTCAAACCGTGCCGAAATTTATATGAATTTGTATAATGCTAAAGATCCGAAGCTTGCCGAGTTTAAATCAGGTGCATTTGACGAAGCAGTTAAAGCTTATGCTCAAACGGTAAAATATGATGAAAAAAAGAACTTCCCTCAAGCGCAACGTGGTCTTAAAGTAAGTGCTATTATTGTTAGCAATGCCGGAATTGAAAATTATAAGGCTGAAAAATATGCTGAGGCACTCATTGATTTTGAAAAAGCCGTTCAATTAAATCAAGAATATTTGGGCTTAGTTGACTCCAATGCTATTTACAATGCAGCTTTATCTGCCGAAAAAGCGAATAATCATGACAAAGCCATACAATACTTCCAGAAAGCTATTGAAATTAAGTACGGAGGGAGCGATTATGGGCCTAGATTGGTGGGTTTATTAGCTGATGAATACTTAAAAAAAGGAGACAAAGCAAATTACATCGCTACAGTACAAAAAGGGCGTACAGCTTATCCAAACGATAAATCACTAATAATTGCTGAGCTAAATTATTTTATTGAAGCGGGTAAATATAAAGAAGCTGTTAGCAATTTAGAGTTAGCCATGAGCAAAGAGCCCGAAAATGAAATATTCCCTTTTAATATTGGTGTTATATATGATCAAATGGCCAATCCTGGAGAAGGAAAAACGGCACCAGCCGAAAAAGAATTTAATGAATATGTTGAAAAGGCCGAAACCTATTACAAGAAAGCATTACAAGTGAATCCTGATTATTTTGATGCTTTATATAACTTAGGCGCTTTGTACTTTAATAAAGCGGTTAAACTAAACGAGATTGTTAACAATATTAAAGATCCTAATAAATATAAAGCTGAGAGTGCTAAAGTAGATGCTATGTTTAAAAGCAGTTTACCTTATCTCGAAAAAGGTGAAGAGGTTAGAACAAACGATGTTGCAACATATAAAAGCTTAATAAGCACCTTACAGAAGCTTTATTTAATGACCGAACAAGCCCCCAAAGCCATATTGTGTAAGCAGCGATTAGCTGGCGGCCCCAATGGTATTGTAATTGGAGATGAGGTAAAAAGTGTAACCGATAAACTTGGAGTTGCTTTAAAAACTACAACTGTTAAAGGTAAGCTATACAGCACCGATATTTTGGATTACCCTGAATATACCTTATATATGGATGGTGGTTTACTAACCAAGTGGGTTAAAAAGTAATTTGAGTCTAAGCATTATACTATCAGAGGCTTCCAAAGTAAGGAGGCCTCTTGTTTTTTACCGAAAAACGTATTGAAAAAAAAAATTATTCTTTAACAACACCAAATAAATCATAGTCTTCAGCACCTGTAATTTCTATAGTCGAAAAATCACCTATACGAACATAATTTGTTGCTGCATCAACAAGCACTTCATTATCAACTTCGGTTGAGTCATATTCGGTTCGCCCAATAAAATAATCGCCTTCTTTTTTATCAAACAATACTTTAAATTTTTTCCCAATTTTCTCCTCATTCAACTGTTTTGAAATTTCTTGTTGAATTTCCATAATACGATTGGCTCGTTTTTGCTTTTCTGCTTCTGAAACATTGTCTTTAAGGCTAAAAGCATGTGTATTTTCTTCATGTGAGTAGGTAAAAATACCCAAGCGTTCAAACTTTGTTTGGCTTACCCATTCAGCCATTTCATCATGATCTTTTTCGGTTTCTCCGGGATAACCGGCTATTAGCGTAGTTCTAATGGCAATTTCCGGTATTTTATCACGAATCATGTTTACCAAATCAATTGTTTTTTGCTTTGAAATCCCTCTACGCATACTTTTTAACATATTGTCGGAAATATGCTGCAAAGGCATATCTAAATAGTTGCAAACCTTAGAATTGTTCTTTATTACGTCTATCACATCCATAGGAAAAGCACTTGGAAAGGCATAATGCAATCGAAGCCATTCAATACCATCTACTTCCGATAATTTTTGAAGTAAAGTAGCCAGCTTACGCTCTTTATAAATATCTAAACCATAAAATGTTGTATCCTGTGCTATAATCATCAACTCTTTGGTTCCGTTTTTAGCTAATTTTTGTGCTTCTTTTACTAATTGCTCTATAGGTACCGATATATGGCTCCCGCGCATAAGGGGTATGGCACAAAAAGAGCATGGTCGGTCACATCCTTCAGATATTTTAAAGTATGCAAAATGATGCGGTGTAGTTAATAGTCTTTCTCCAATTAACTCTTGCTTATAATCGGCTTTTAGTGTTTTAAGTATTCGAGGTAATTCTCGAGTTCCAAAAAAGGCATCAACATTCGAAATTTCTTTTTCTAATTCGGGTTTGTAACGCTCACTAAGGCATCCGGCTACATATAACTTATCTATTTCGCCTCTTGTCTTAGCTTCAGAAAAACGTAAAATAGTATCAATACTTTCCTGTTTGGCATTGTCAATAAATCCGCAGGTGTTAATAATAACAATAGGGGAGTCATCAGTTAGACTGTCGTGCTCTACATCAATATTGTTTGCTCGCAACTGCCCCATTAGTATTTCACTATCAACTACGTTCTTTGAGCATCCAAGCGTTATTACATTAACTTTATTCTTTTTAAGCGTTTTCGTTTTCATAACACAAAGTTAATGATTATAAAAGCGCTATAGATATTCAGTTAACAAACTTTGTTCAGTTTTAATTTTATTTCAACGATATTCCACGTAATCAATCATAACTAAAATGGTTTTGCTTTTTATAAGGTTGCTATTTTTTACTTTTTCGAGCTCTGTTTTGAAAATGTTTTTCGCTTTTTCACTTTTAACTACCTAATAAAAAAAGCCTTTTTAAGACTTTTAGGAGTCCAATTAAGTTGCTATTTTAGATAAGAGTTTTGTTTACTTTGATTAAGCACAGCAATAATTTACATTGGGACATTCGGGTTACAGCAAACAAAAGAAATTACTTTTGATTCAATATCGCCTAATCACAAATTAAATTACTTTAGTGTTTTGCTTCAATTATTTGTTTTTCAGCAAATTGCTATTAAAAAAGAAATATTAGCCTCTACAATGCCTAAATATTAAATAGCAATGCTGTAAAGTAATTCAAATCTGCTCATTCTTTAACACACCAATTAACACCTGGCCCTAAAATCAATTGAAAAGCAATAACATTCATGCGAGCATATCCATCTACAATAGGGATGTTAGCAAGCGATGCATTCACTTTTACTTCGGTATTAATAAAGAAGGTTTTGTTAATTTTAATTTGATGTGCTGCCGCCAGATTAATAGAAACACCCCGCAACCGATAACCATTAATATCAAACCCAGGCCCTTCGGGATAAACCATGCCACGAACAGTACTTTCACCATGTACCAGCACCGAACCGGCTCCAGCTCTCAAAATAACTTTTTTGAATTGTTTAGCATAATTAAACAATAGCATATTATACCCGTGCGATACTCCAAAACGCTGCACTTCCAGAGGTTTGTTCTTTAAATAAAACTTATGATGAATGGCTTCAAATTCGAGCCCTTCGTTTTTAAACCACTTTGAAAATCGCCACGACCAGTAGGGAGGATCTTGTAAAGATTCAGTATAAAAATCGGCCTTTTGAAGATGTATATCTGGCCATCCTTTTTGTTTGAATGTAAGCGGCAAATCAAGGCTATGTGCTAAACCAAATTGCAATTCAAACGACCATCGGGTTTGAGCAACAGCACATATACTAAATAAAGTAAAGAAAACAATAGAGTAAAGGCGAATCATACAATAAAAAGAGGTTTCAGCTAATGATTGTAAATACTAAATGGGCTAAATGTTGTTGTAATAATATAAATAAATACTAAAACAGTAAAAGTAATTTTTATTACAGTATGGGTATTAAGTATTTGCAGCAAACTAAATAGGAGATTTAATTTCGAAATCAAACAAAAACGATTTTAATTCGTTCAAGTATTTAACCTGTAAATAAAAAATACCTGAGTTACTGCAAGTGATGCTGTGCTTGCAATTAAGGCGGTATGATTGGTTCTAACTTGTAATCATGAGACCCTGACTCGGTCTAAAAAAAGTTTACAATTCATTTTTGTTATTTAATTCTATAAAAGCAACAGAAATAAGTATAGATTGAAGTAACCAGTTTTTCATTTTTTTAGTTTTTGGTTTGTTAAATCCCTATTCATATGGCTTTTCGGTGTAGCCCTGATATAAATTCCTGAACAGGATAGGAGCACTGAAATGCTACGGTAATCCGCAAATCCTGAATCCTGCCGTAAACTGATTAAAATTGCTTTGGCATGGCACCCCATAACGAAATACATCTTGCGAAAGGGCTTTTTGTGTGGTGTATTGCAACATAAACCACCACCTGCCTCTACTGCCAAGAGGCAATTCGAGCCGTGCACTTTGATAAGGTGCTTTTTTTTCGGTAACGGTATTGCTAAAAGTTGACCAAAGCATCAGTATAGCGCGCTTATTCGGGTTATCCTTTGATAGCATATACTCTCCACGTAAAACAATCGGACGGCTGGCATAAAATAATGGCCCGTCCAAATTGGGTATATCTACACCTCCAACTCCTGCTCTCCTCCAGCGAAAATCTATTCCGGCAAGAGCTGCCCATTTATTTACCCGGTAACCGGCAAGGACAAGGTAACCCATATTTGCTACCATACTAAAGCGGCTTTCTGTTTCAACACCGTTTGTATGCTTTTCGCCATCGAGCCTACCGAAATTTATATCAAAATAAAAGGCATCGTGTACAGTAAATTTTTTATCCGCATCAAAAAAAGAAGAGATAATTTTTACCTCATTGGAAAGGTGCAAGCCCTGTGCGCTCCTGCCTGTGCTGTCAGCCTGCTTTATACTGAAATAGGTGTAGCCAAAATTTACCCTTACTACTTTTCTAAGGCCTTCAGCACTTACAAGAATACTCTCCTGACCGTAAACCGTGAGGTTAAATGAGATGAACATTATGGCCAGAATAGTTTTTCTCATCTGTATTGTATGTTCAAAAATATTTTTTTGATGTTTTCTTTTTTAATACTCAATTCGTTTTAAATTTGGTAATCTGCGTATCTTTAAAACGAATGAAATAATCTCCAGTTGAGTCGAAACGGGGGTAGTAGGTCCCTTTTAGCTTGCCCAATATTTTTCCGCTTGATAAATCAAAACGGATAAATTCATTCATATCATCCACATCTTTGCCCGTCCATACAATAAAGGCATTTCCTTTAAATTCTGACATCAGTCGTTTTCCGGTTGATATGGCATAATTTTGTTTTGCCGCTTTGTCGAACGAGGCTATTCCCTTTTCACCTTCCACAATATAGTTCCCTTCATGTGCAAATATAAATTGAGGTTTACCTATTTCGTTACTTGCAATTGCTGACTGGCCGATTACTTTACCAGAGGCGGATTCTATGATGTAGAATGTTTTTAAGGAGGAGGCAATCAGGTTGTTTCCGTCAGTCAGAATCGAGCATTCCGATTTTGAGAATTTATCTTCTTTCGGGAGGTTTTCGGCTGTCCATAATCGTTTTCCGTCTGATACATCATACGCACGTATATCCGTGTCGCCTTCGTAATCATAAACAGCCTTGTATGTGGTTGCTCCACTATTAGGATTATAAATATTTTTTGCCTTGCGGATATAGCCACCAAACTTAACAATCAGTATGTTATTGCTTATTTCCATGGCCGATATCACATCATTTTTACTCAGATTATCACCAGTCCATATAAGCTTTCCGCTGTTGATGTCCAGCTTTTTTATTGCTTTTTCGCCTTTGGAAAAGTCACAGTAATATACAGCTTGCTTATCAAAAACAGGCAGCGGGCAATGACCAATTTCCTGCGATGTCATACCTGACTGTACGTAATCAAAAGTAGCGTTCCAGAGAGTTTTTCCGGTTTTTAAATCAAGTGCTGTCATTCCCTCACCAATAATAAGAACTTTGTCACCCACTATCTTGACATACATCATCACATTAGGCTCACTACTGCTGAGCATCACCCGGTTAAGGTGGCTTGCTGCTTTTACTTTTATAGTGCTTGACCAACTGTTGCCGCCTGATGCCAATACGGTTACATCAAATTCGCTTCCCGAATGTTTTACAAAAAATTTATCAGTATATATCAGGCTTACGGTAGTGTTTGAAGATTTATCATAGGCTTCGTCTGCCAAATGCTCCTTTACTTTTTTTTTCTTCAACGATTCGTATGTAACCGAACTTTCTATTTCACCCGTTTTTGGATTGAGATAAACAGATGTTTTTGAATCTTCTTTTGGTTTTTTGTAAACAATTTCTATAGGTTCTCCTTCATAAGCCCAAAGAAAATGCCAATCTTCCATTTGTTTAACTCCCAGCTTTTCTTTGATTCTGAATGTCCAAAGTGATTTGCCATTTGTTCCATTTACCATTTCTAACTCTTTTAAATCTCCTATCAATATCAGCGATAAATCTGCATTTTGGTCATTCCATTTATTCGGAACAGATACTTTTGTTTCCCATTCCTTATTAAATTCATTTTGCGATATTACCGGAAAAATGTTCAGTAGTAGTAAAGCAACGATAAGTTTGATCTTGTTCATTTGGAATAGTTTTAGGTTTACTACACAAAAGTATTCCATAACTAAAAACCATAAAATACGCAAAAAGTAGTAATTTACCTCTTATACACCTTGTTGAGTGCTTCTATACGTGAATTTACTTGTAATTTTTCGTAGATATTTCGGATGTGGGTGCGCACAGTTTCCGTACTGAGAATTTTTATTTCTGCTATTTCTTTGTACCTGTGTCCTTCTGAAAGAAGGGTCAGTATTTCTTTTTCGCGCATAGAGAGCTTGTCAAACTCAGCAATTTTTTCATAGGCATTAAAAGAGCTTACTACTTTTCGTGCAATATGGCTGCTCATAGGCGAACCACCTTTATAAACATCCGTAAGCGCCTCCAGTATCTTAGAGGGTTGGGTAGTTTTGGTAAGATAACCAGTTGCTCCGGATTTCAAAGACCTTAAAACCGATTCCGAATCTTCAATAGCCGTTAGCATAACGAATTGTGTATTGGGGCAAATCGCTTTCAGCTCGGCAACACATTCAATACCAGACTTCCCGGGTAAATGTATGTCCACCAGCACAACATCAAGATGAAGTGAAGGAATTTCCTTGATAGCAGCCTCTGCATTCTCAAAAATATGCTCGCATAAAAATCCGTCACTGCCGTTTATTAATACAGCTAACCCTTCCCTGATTCTTTGTTCATCCTCTATAACACCTATTTTAAGTTGCATAGTTTAAAATTGAATATCTCTGATTGCAAAATCTCCTTACTACAAAAGTAGTATTTACTTTATAACAATATTTTCAACCGGTACGGATATTTCAACAGAAGTCCCTTTCGGACTTCCGGCATTCAGTTGAAACTGTCCTCCGATACTTTGTATTCTTGATTTCATATTTTTAATACCGTTTCCTAACAGGTTTTCTGAAGAGGTGCCAATACCATCATCATTTATCTTAACGGTTATTTGATTATTACAAATGTTCAGTTCTATTTCAACCCGACTTGCAAAGGAGTGCTTAACTATATTGTTTAAAGATTCCTTTATAACCATCAGTATTTCCCGATGGCTTTCCTGTGTAATAAAAAAATCAGGAATTTCATTGTTTACTTTAATGTATAGTTCTATAGACAAATCTTCAAGATAGTCGGTTGAATATTCACGGATACGCGCTACAAGACCCGACAGGGTGATGTTTTCAGGTGTGAGCGCCCATATCATATCTCGCATATTGAAAATAAGTTCCTTAGATGTTTCGGCAATGGAACCAACGTATTCCGAAGTGTGGTCGCCAGATGATTTTTCACGAATAATCATTTCGCTTAAAAAATTGATTTTTGAAAGTCCCGAACCCAAGTCATCATGTATATCTTTGGATATTCTCAGGCGTTCTCTTTCCTCGGTAGCTTTAATTGCTAATTTTTTTTCAAAGGCTGCCTTTAGCTTTTGCTTGTGTAAGTTTAAGTAAAGCAGCAGTCCAACCGTAATGAATAAGAGAAGGGATAATATGATTAAAATATTTCTTTTTTTAATTTCTTCAGCCTGCACTTTTAATGTAAGCATTGAGATTAAACTTTTTTGCTCAAAGGATTTAATTTTCTGCTCCATTTTTTCGGTTTCGTATTTGATTTGCATTTCCTGTAGTTCCAAGTATTTTTCTTTGTCTAAGAGAGAATCGTGCAGGGAGTAATAACGCTTATAATATTCTGTAGCTTTCTTCGGATTATCCATCACTTCAAACATTTCGCCTGCTTTCTGAAAGGCTTCCAACAAAATGTCTTTATTTTGTTTTATGCGCAGAAGCATCTCTTCAAACTGTTGCAAATACTTACGAACTAATGGTTTATCCACGGGAATTATTTGAGCCGAAGAATAAGCAAGATTAACATAAGCCAGCAACATTCCGCTTTCATTCTTTGTTTTTTGATGCTGAAAAAGCTCCTGTGTATAATTTTCAAATGCTTTTTTAAATTCCTTTTTCTTTTTATAAGCCTGTGCTAAAGCGTTGTAACAAATGCCAATGCTCCATTCATCAATATTTTTTTTCAAACCGTAAAGCGCATGATTCAATATCTTTAGAGCAGAATCGGATTGGTTACGGTAAATAAGGCATTTGGCCAAATTGATATACATATTATACCCAATACTCTCATGATTGAATTCCATACACTTACTTATTCCCAGCCGAGAATGATTTTCTGCTTCTTTGAAGTTTTCCATTCTTATGTAAATTTCACCCAAGTAAAAATGGATGCGAGGATTATAGGTGGAATCATGCTCTATCAGCCGGTATGCGGTCAGGTAGTTATTCAGTGCAAGTTTGTAATACCCAAGTTGCTTATAACATAATCCGATATTAATCAAAATAAACGCCATTTTCGGAGGGGGGCTCATCTTTTGGGCAATCAAATAGGACATGCTGTGGTAAAACAGGGCTGAATCATAATTTGCTAGTGTTTCCCATGCATTCGCAATTCCAATATATGCGTATAACTGATACTGTAAATTATTTTCCTGACCGGCTAATTTCAGGCATTGTCTTCCATAATCCATCCCTTTTTGAGGGTTGGATAAGCCATATTCAAAGCTAAGTATATAAAGGCAATTCAGTTTTTCAGCATTGTTGGCTGTACTAATAAGCACTTTTTGAACACTATCCATATATGCCTGGGTGGTTGCTTCAACAGTATTTAGGAAGGCAAAAAATATCAACAGAATGATTATCTTCTTATTTAAGAGTTTTTCCTTATAATAAATCATAATGTTGGCTTATATTCTATAGTAGGCTTACAGTTTGATTGGTTTGGTTTGTCAATGTTGAGATACTTAGTTTAAGTTTTTCTATTTCAGATTTGAAATTTTGAATATAAGTCATAAACTTAACTTGTTGATATTAAGCCGAGGTCAATGTTAATTAAACCAAATTTAGTGATTTGTTTTTGAATTCTTTTCACAATTCCCAATTTTCTTTTTTGGTCTATATTTAGATATTCCTCCGGGTTGATGTATGGCACTCTTGTAAACGCGAAGCTGTGCTTCGTGTTGTTTAATAGTTAGCACTTGGCTTCAAAGTGATGCAAGTTTAATTTCGAAATTCCAAATTTGATCTTCAAAAACAGCATCTGTTCTGTTTCTATGCAAGTAAAGCTTACTAAAGTAATTGGTAGCGAAACATTGCTTCTCTTATACTGGGAGGCAAAGTTCCTTGGAAACAAGCTGATGTGTCACGAGGTTAAAAACAGGATATGGGGCTTCCCAGCTACCGGATTATCCTGCATTGGTAAGGATATTTTATTGCCTGGTGCAAAACAGGCTGATTATGGTAAGTGCTGTTCTTTTATCATTTTTTACAGGGTATTAATCTTTTATGAATCAGTTTAATTTTATCATTACTAACTAATACATTATTTGATTCTAAATAAGATGCTGTGAAGTTTGATGCATAGCATTTGCCTGTTGATACTTCTTTAAATGTAACGATAAAAGATTGTTTAATAGCATAGGCATTTTTAACAATATCTCCATCTTTATTAGACCAGTTTCCCCATAGATACCTACCAAAACCATTTGATATTGGAATGATTTCATAAAGTATATAATCAGAAGTATGGTCTTTAAATATAGAACCTTCTTTTTTTAGCCAGCTTAATAATGTAGGATGGACAGTTGTTTTTGTAAAATCGTATTTTTTAAATGGAGTTAAATTGTCATCTGTATTCAAATAACTATAACTTAAAACATTCGTATTTTTACTCAAACTTAGGGTTTCATATTCGGTAGATTTTATGTAATCATCAAGCCCTTTTGATTGGTTGTTTAATTGGTTTAATTCAGTAGAAATTTCATTTGGAAAAACAAATCCCAAGCTCGTATAAAAATCTTTAATTGTGATAACCTGATGTTGCCTTTCAATAAAATATTCAGGAAAATGCCTGTGATAATTTGAAAAATCAGAGAAGAATTCTTTTTTTGGATATTCTATAACACGCTCTATTTCACGTTGTAAAAAAGTGTTTTTCTTTATATTTTCAATTCTGTTATAAACAGCCGAATATGAATCTCTTTTACTGTAATGGTCAATTATTCCTTCTTTATTAGCTATTTTAAACTCATCGGTTAATGATTCTTTTTTCAGTATATACTCAGCAATCCAATTATCACTATCTAATTTAAAGTTTAAGTTTTTATTGATCGTAATCAAAGAGAGTTTATCGCTCTGTTTGAAGTTAAGAATTAATGCATACTGATGCAAAAAGGTGCTTGTTTTTTTTGCAAAGTTTATATCTTCAGATGTTAAAGTAATATTTTTTTCAATACTTTTTAATTCAAAACTTGATGCATTAACAACAAAGTTATTGCAAAGTATATATGCAAAAGGCATTAAAAAAACTACTTTTGATGTTTTCATCGATTTTATCTTTCTTAAATTCAGGCTATTCATATTTTTCATAATATATTAGTTTTGATGATTTATACCCAGTAAACGCGAAGCTGTGCTTTGTGTTTTTGAATAGTTAGTGCTTAGCTTCATTGTGAAGCAAGATTAATCTCGAAATTCCGAATTTCGATTTTCAAAAATAGCTTCTGTTCTATATCTAAACAAGTAAAAACATACTTAAGCAAAGAAAAACGAAGCATAGCTTCACTTATACGGGGGTATTAAGCCATAAGGAATATGTATTTCATCAATAAAAACTTTCGTATTGTTTACAAATTCATTTTCACTATTCAAAACAGTTTCAGATTTGAATAGAGGAGCAAAGCTCCAAGTTGGCACGTCAGTCCGCCTGAAGCAATACCTGTCCCGTGTTATGTGCAGCCTTTCTATTCATTCGGTTCAATGTGAATTAAAACGTGTCCCAATTGAGGTATGTCGTTTCGCAAGGCGTCTTTAAGTTTATGTGCTATATCATGTCCGTGTTTTACACTAATGTTAGCATCTACTGTTGCATGTAGGTCAACGTGATATTTCATTCCAGCTTTTCTAATAAAGCATTTTTCAGTACCTACTACACCGTCAACCGTCAGAGATACTTTTCTAATGTCGTTAATAAGGTCGTCATATAAATGCTCGTCCATTATCTCTCCAAGCGCAGGTCTAAAAATTTTGTAACTGTTATAAAGTATAAAACCTGATGCAAATAATGCTGCCCAGTCGTCTGCTGATTCATAACCTTTGCCAAAATATAAAGCGATAGATATTCCAATCAACGCAGCTACAGAAGAAATTGCATCACTTCTATGATGCCAAGCATCGGCTTTTAATGATGAGCTATTTGTCTCTTTTGCTTTTTTCATTACCAATTGGAATGAAATTTCTTTCCAAATTATTAACGGAATAAGCACCAATAAAGTCCAAATCTTCGGTAATTCATGTGGTGTCCCAATATTTTTAATGCTTTCATATGCAATTATTGTCGCAGAAGTAATTAAAACCCCTACTACCAAAAAGGTAATTAATGGTTCTGCTCGTCCGTGTCCGTAAGGATGGTTTTTGTCGGCTGGTCTGTTGGCATATTTCAATCCAAACAAAACCAAAAACGAAGAAAAAATATCTGTCGCTGATTCAATAGCGTCTGCAATTAGTGCATATGAATTTCCGAAAAAACCTGCAAGTCCTTTTATAATCGCCAAACTTGCATTTCCTGCAATACTAAAATATGTAGTTCTAATTGCTGTCTGTTCGTTGGTCATTGTCGTCTGTTCAGGTTGTATAGAACTTACAGATTGATGTTTTTATAAGAATATTCGTTTTGTGATTGGATATTCAAATAGAGAAAATGCTTTAAGATTAAAGTAGTGTATTTCATAATTTAAACATTTAGAATAACATTTTCTGCCATAAAATTTCTCCTTTTTCTATATCAATGGCATAAACAAAAGGGTAAATATCTTTTCCATATCCCGGACAACTCTCATAATCATCATTAAAAACAGTAACAAACAGCATATTGTTTTTTAAATCAATTAGAGGCGGATTGGCCGGTTTGTCTATAAACTGAAATCCAATAATTGAACCGTTCAAAATAATTTCCCATTTTTTTCCTTCAACTCTGTATTTAGCAAAAGGTTCTTTTGATAGCGGAGTAAAATGAATATCACGGTTCATTACAGAGTAAATTTCAGTAGTGGAGTCGTAATCTAATTTTGTATGCTGTGGGGCTTTTAAATTACTATATTTATCGTCTAAAAATGATTTAAAGAACAGGCTTTTGCTCATTTCTGTTTTAATTGCCGATGCATCGGGAGCTCCTTGTTTCACACTGAGCGTATCCATATTATAAATACGCCAATTGTTTTCTCCATTATTTTTGATTGAAATTTCATAAATATTTCGCCTGTCGCCTCGTAAAAAATAGCATAATACCAATTCATTTTTATTGAAATACGGAAAGTAAATCGGGCAAGCTCCTTTACTAGAATTCACTTCAGTGTAAATTTTATCAATTTTGTATTGCGGATTGTAAGTGCAAATACAATCCAAATAGTTATAATGCATATCTTTCCATTTCAAATACAAAAAAGTGTCGGTTATGAGTTCGCCTTTGGGAGAAAAGATGGCGTATTCGATTGTGATTTCTTTATCTTCATAATACATATCCATCAGATCTCCTAAAAAATAGGTGTTAATTAAAACAAGATGATTATCGGGCATTATAATTTGCCTATCTATTCCACGAGAAAGAGGACCACACGGTTGAGCTTTAATGTTAACCCCTACAAAAGATAAAATAATTATAATTAGGTATTTCATTGTTTTGTTAAAATTCTGACTAAAGTAAACAATATTTACTGTATATCAATTAGTTACAATTTCTAATTTTTTATTAATAAATCGCAATTTACTGATTTTCTTTGTGAGCCTTTTTACAATGCCAAATTTTCTTTTTAGGTCTAAAAATAAATACCCTTCCGGGTTGATGTATTTAATATCTTTTCAAAGATATTCTTTAGTTTTGACAAGGTACATAGGTATTTTTTCTTCTTCCATAAAATATTGTTTTTTATTAAATGCTCTAAGAAGATGTGCTTTTGGCAAGTTAATATTCTGAACGGGGTTTCGCAGCATAAAGCGAACCACAACTGAAATCATCGCAAACATCTTAGTGGTGTGTGACGTGTACTTCTTCAATTTAATGCGGAGTCACATACTCGATTATCAAAATGTGTATTATTTATATTCGCTTTTTAGTGTTTTTTCTATCCCTTTTTCATTACAATGCATACCATCGTAAAAAAATGAACTATCCATATTCAAAATATTTGGATTAAATGAACCTATAACTTTTATTCCAAATTTTAGACCTAATTGTCTAAAATAATTTTCACTTTCAATTACTTTGCTGTATTTATCATTTTTAGCAATAAATGAGTATACTTCAGGATGATATGGAGTCAACAAAAAAGAAATTTCAATATTTTTACTTTTTAAATGTTCAATAAATTTCTCAAGTATAAAACTAATATCTGGCGAAAGCTTATCGAACCTTTCGATGCTGTATATATCACTATTAATAAATTCGATGGCACGCTTTTCAACCTCTTCGGGTGTTGCAGATCTATATGCTAAATCATAAGTTATTGACCCATCCACAAGTCTTGTAAATGTATTATTAATTTTTGTTTTTGTGGCTATTGGCTTTGATGAAGCTAAAAGCATTTTTTTAAAGCTCCCTTTAAAATAAGAAGGTGAAATCAATTGGATGTATTTTGATTCTCTTTGTTCTTCTGTTGTAACTATATTTTTATTGGTTAATTTTTTGTATATTGTAAAATATTCCTGATTTAAAGTCTTCCACCTTACTTGACCGTTGTTAACATTTAAAGTCCAAGGGTCTAATCCTAAAATAATTTTTTTGGGTAAACATTTCTTTTGTTCAAACATCTGATAAATTGCAATCAAATCTTCAATTGAAGCACCACTAACGCCAGCGTTTATAAAAGTAATCTTTTGAAAATTAGAAGAATTTATTAGCATTACTCGACTTGACCCAATGACTAAAACGTCAGGGCACAATGTTGAATTATTTATTAAATGCTTTTCTAAAAGTCTTTCATCATAATTATAAACATTGGTAACATTATTACCCTTCAATATTTCTTCTGAAATTTTCTTTTCATAATTAACTGAAAATAAATTTGCAGCATCTCCAAAATAGTTAACTGAAACAACGAACAAGAATACAGGTGCTAATACTAGAATTAGTTTTAGTAAAAATTTTTTCATAATTAGAATTGAAAGTAAATAAATTGGTTTTCATTAAAATTACCAAAAAACAAAATTGTAAGTATTACGGCATAATATATAAATAAACGGAAATGTATTAATTTAATGTTTGAAATTATTTTAAGTGCATATTGTTGCTCTCGTCCAAGCCATTCAATAATTAGAAAAAGTACTGTTAAAAACATAACTAAAACAGATTGCTCAATTCCTGGAAAGTATGGCATTGTAAATAATGAGCCGGAAAATATTTCAGAGATAAAACTTAAAGCATGTGTGACATCAACTGCACGAAAGAAAATCCAAGCAAATACAGTTAAGCTAAAAGTCATTGCTATAGCAATGAACTCTTTTAAAGTTGGCAGATATTTACCACTAGCCACAATATCAAGGTTATTCCTGTTGGTGTTGAAAATAATTGAAGGCATTATATATAGAGCATTTAGAAAGCCCCAAACTATAAATGTCCAATTTGCACCGTGCCAGAAACCACTTACAAGAAATATGATAAAGGTATTCCGTATCTTCATCAACATTCCGCCTTTACTGCCTCCTAAAGGAATATAAAGGTAGTCTTTAAACCAAGAGGATAGCGAAATGTGCCAACGTCTCCAAAATTCGGCAATATCTCGTGAAAAATAAGGAAAAGCAAAATTCTTTAGTAGGTCTATTCCAAATAATCGGGCCGTGCCTAACGCTATATCAGAGTACCCAGAAAAGTCACAATAGATTTGGAACGTAAAAAATAATGCACCCAAAATATGCGTACTTCCTGAAAAATCTGCTGAATTATTGAAAATAGTATTTGCATATTCCGCACAGTTGTCAGCTATAACAATTTTCTTGAATAAACCCCATAAAATTTGTCGTAATCCATCAACTGCTTTTGAATAACTAAACTCCCTTTTTTTTAGAATTTGAGGTAAAAGGTGGGTTGCTCTTTCTATTGGTCCAGCTACAAGTAAAGGAAAAAAGCTAACGAAAACTGAATAGTTAATAATATTTCTTTCTGGTTCTATTCTATTTTTATAAAGGTCAATCACATAAGATAGACCATGAAATGTATAAAAAGAAATACCCACAGGTAATATTACTTGTATTGAACCTAGATTGGCTTTAAAACCTAATAGTTGTAGTCCATCGGTAAATGATGCAGCAAAAAAGTTGTAATACTTAAATACTCCAAGAAATCCTATATTTATACCTATGCTCAGCCAAAGCCAAAATAATTTTTTTCTCTTGTTTGTAGCTTCGTATATTTTGATACCGGTATAATAGTCTAAAAAGGTCGAGAAGATAAGTAAAAACAAAAAACGAAAATCCCAACAGGCATAAAAATAATAACTTGATACGAGAAGTAAAATATTTTGTAGCCTTAAATTCCCTTTTGTCGCAAACCAGTAAAGTATAAAAACAATCGGTAAGAATATCGCAAAGTTTAATGAGTTAAAAAGCATATTTTTTATCTATTATAAAATTAATAAGTTATACACTGTCAGTTTCTATGTTTAGTGTAATTCGACCTGTAAAAACTTTTAAATTTAAGTTGATTAATCCTAACTCTAATTTGTAATTCATTTTTAGTCCTTTAAAAGGGTTACAATAGTAGGGCTTTTTCAATAATAAATCTTATATAATATTTCGATTTTTAATGGATTTGATGAATGAGTCGCTTGATGATTCTCTGATGGCGTATTTCGATGTTGTAAAAATCCCAAACAGTGTTTCGCAACATTAGGCGAACCACAACTGAAGTCATCGCAAACATCTCAATCAGGATTGCAACCGTACTCGAGGTAACAGTTCTAAAATCGGCCTTGCAAAATGCAAATCAAAGATAAGGATTTGTAATTTTCAAATAGCTCTCTACGTTAGCTTGAGAAGTCAATGGAGGCGGTGTAGGGAGGATTACCCATAACTAAAGTCCGTCTAATAACTAAATTTTATCTTCAATTGTTTTGCTAAACTAAGCAAATAAATCCGATTTCGCTAGCCCTAAATTAAGTTTATTTTTTGGCAACCTATTTCAGTGCCGAGACAGGTACAACTAATGCAGTTTTTGTATTTTAACTAACAGGACGACTGTCTATAAAAAAATAAAACCCTTTGTGTTTCAAAGGGCTTTAAATGTTGTAGCGGAGAGAGAGGGATTCGAACCCCCGGACCTGTTACAGTCAATAGTTTTCAAGACTACCGCAATCGACCGCTCTGCCATCTCTCCGGGCGCAAAAGTACTTTTTTTTTCATAATACAAAATTTTTTTTTAAAATCATTTCTTAATTTTGTAGAAAAGTTATTTATGAAACTACGACATCACTTTCTATTTGCTTGTTTAAGTATTTTATTTTCAGCCCTTTCGGTTCAAGCTAAAAACATTAAAGCCTACCTTATGATGTCTGAATTTATTTCGGTTAGTCAGGGAAACTTTGTAGAAACTTATTTAAGTATCAATTCAAGAAGTATAACATACGCCCTAAATGAAAACAAAAAGTATCAAGCCAACATTCGTATCAATATTACCTTTTCGCGCCATGATTCGGTTTTTGCTTACGGAAAATATAATTTACTGAGTCCCGAGTATGACGACACTATCAGTAAAAAGGCAAACTTTATTGATGTACAGCGTTTTTTATTAAAGCCGGGTGATTATACTTTTGATTTAAGCATAGTTGATAATAAAAATACACAACCGCAATCATTTAAGTTTTCGCAACAAGTAAAAGTCGAACTTAATACTCAAACTCCAGGTTTTTCGTCTATTGAGTTAATTGACAGTTATGCCAAATCTGAAGAAAAGGACAATTTATCCAAAAACGGTTACCATATCATTCCTTATGTAAGTTCTTATTTCCCCGAAAGTAAGAATGAAATACTTTTTTATACCGAAATGTATAACAGCAATAGGGATATTCCTGATGGAGAAAATTTGGTTTTGAACACTTTTATCGAAACTTTTGAAAGTCAAATCAAATTGTCCGATTATTTTCGTTTTTCAAAAGTAAAGTCAAGCTCTGTAATTCCTATACTAAACTCCTTAAATATATCAAATTTATCATCCGGAAATTACAACTTGGTTGTAGAAGCCAGAGATAAAGAAAATAAATTAATAGCAGATCAAAGAATTTTTTTTCAACGCAACAACCCCAAGGCTGTAACTCCTGAAACCGACATGGAGTCTGTTACAGTAGAAAACTCCTTTGTTCAAAAATTAAACACCGATACCCTTAGTGAATACATTAAGTATTTATATCCAATTTCAACAAGAATAGAAAAGGATTATGCTGATAATGTGATTAAAAGTAATGACGTGCTGAAAAAGAAAAAATATTTTCTAAATTTTTGGCAAAAACGTAATAGCCTTAGCCCCGAAGTAGCTTGGAATGAGTACCTTCAACAAGTAAAAGAAGTAAACAAAATGTTTAAAACACAAACCAGAAAAGGTTATGCTACCGATCGCGGACGCGTTTATTTGCAATATGGTAAGCCGGACTCTCGCCTGGTTTATGACCGTGAGCCAAGTTTATATCCGTATGAACTTTGGCAATATTATAAAATTAATCAGCGATCAAACCGAAGATTTGTATTTATGAATTCTGATCTAGTAAGCAACAATTACCCACTAATACACTCCGATGCGCTAGGTGAAGTGCGTGACGACAGGTGGCAAACACGCTTAAACAAACGTAACACCATATACAAAAGCTTTGATGAAGAAAAAGCCAACGACCAGTTTGGCACCAATCTAAGAGATGCGTATGACATTAGTCGTTAGATTATTTTTTCTTTATTGGAAACACATTAAATCCTTTATTTAGATGAAGGAAATAGCTGTAGTTATTTTAAATTGGAATGGTATAAAACATCTTAGTGAGTTTTTACCCTCGGTACTTAAGCATACCAATCATAATTTAGCCGATATTTATGTGATTGACAACGCTTCAACAGATCATAGTGTTGACTTTATTAAGTCAAATTTTAATACTGTAAAAATTATTCAAAATAAACAAAATAAAGGGTTTGCCGGGGGGTATAACCTCGGTTTGCAACAAATTTCTTGTCCGTATTTTGTTTTGTTAAATTCTGATGTGGAAGTAAGTCCGGGGTGGATAGAGCCACTATATCTGAATATGAAAAATGATGCTGCTGTAGCAGCATGCCAACCCAAAATTTTGGATTATAAGAACAAGGCCCTTTTTGAACATGCCGGTGCAGCCGGTGGATTCATCGATAAGTTGGGATTTCCCTTTTGTCGCGGACGCTTGTTTTATGCCTTGGAAAAGGATCAAGGGCAATACAACAACAAAACCGAAATATTTTGGGCTACAGGAGCCTGTATGATGATTAGAGCTGAACTGTTTAAACAAGAAAATGGATTTGATGATCGTTTTTTTGCCCACATGGAAGAAATAGATTTATGCTGGCGACTTAAAAACAAGGGCTATAAAATTTTATTTATACACAACGCTACCGTATTTCATTTGGGTGGCGGTACTTTGTCAACTATAAGTCCAAATAAAACATATCTAAACTTTAGGAACAATTTATTCTTATTATACAAAAACCTTCCTCAAACAAATTTACTTTCTACATTATTTAAGCGCATGCTGCTTGATGGAGTAGCTTTCTTTCATTTTCTCTTAACCCTAAAACCTCAACATGCTTGGGCTGTATTTCGAGCACATAGAGCTTTTTACAAGGCCTTGTCTTATCTTAACAAGTATAGAAGAACAGCCCCTGTGCAGAAACCACTAAAAAAAATTTCAGGAGTATATCAGGGCTCTATAGTTTACGATTTTTATATTAGAAAGATAAAATTGTTCTCATTACTAAACGCATCTAAGTTTAGACAATGATTTTTACTTACTTTTGAATTATTAAAATAATGAATAAATTTTATCTCTATTTTTGCAGCTAGTTAATAGCACATATAAATATGACCAGTTGGATACAAACAGCAAAAGATTCTGATTTCAGTATATTTAATATTCCTTTTGGAATAGCCCAGTTAAAAAATTCTTTAAAGTACTTTGTTGCCACTCGTATAGGTGATTATGTAATTAATCTATCTGAAATTAACCGATTAGGATATTTAAGTCACTTTAATATTAGTCAACCTGTTTTTGATGCTCGTTTTTTAAATGATTTTATAGCTTTAGGAAAACCTGTAACAAGCCAGGTAAGAAACGAACTCATCAATATTTTTTCGGATAGTAATGGGAATCTGGCTCAAAATACGTTACACCAGTCTCTCGTCATGCTTGCACACCATGAAGTTAATATGTTAATGCCTGTTAAGGTGGGTAATTATACCGATTTTTATAGCAGCATACAGCATGCTACCAATGTTGGAAGTATGTTTCGCGATCCCAAAAATGCCCTACTACCTAATTACCGTCATATTCCTATTGGATATCATGGCCGAGCTTCATCCATTACCGTTTCAGGAACTAATTTTCATCGTCCTAAAGGACAAACGAAGCCTGCAGATGTTGAAACACCCGTTTTTGGCCCATGCAAACAGCTCGATTTTGAATTAGAAATGGCTTTTATTACCGGAAAAGCAACAAACTTGGGCGAAACTATTACAACTGATAAGGCTGGTGAATTTATTTTTGGCATGGTACTATTCAATGATTGGAGTGCCCGAGATATACAAACATGGGAATATGTACCCTTAGGGCCTTTCTTATCCAAGAGTTTTTGCAGTACCATTTCTCCTTGGGTTGTTACTTTAGAAGCTCTTGAGCCTTTCCGAGTTGCTGGTGAAAAACAAACACCTCCCGTATTGCCTTATTTAGAATTTCAGGGAAACTTGAATATTGATATTCAATTATCTGTAAGTATTTTGGCCGAGGGGAGTGATCAAGAAAAACAAGTCTCTAATTCCAACTACAAATACATGTATTGGAATATGAACCAACAATTGGCTCATCATAGCGTAAATGGTTGCAATATTGAAATTGGTGATATGTATGCTTCGGGAACTATTAGTGGAAACGACCCAAGTGCTTATGGTAGTATGTTGGAAATTACCTGGCGCGGCACTAAGCCAATTGCCATGCCTGATGGCTCGGAACGAAAATTTATTCATGATAAAGATACGGTTATTATGCGTGCGTTTGCTCAAACAAACTCCATTAGGGTAGGTTTTGGCGAAGCCAGGGCTAAAGTATTACCGGCATTGTAACTCAAAATACAATATGATTGTAGATATTTTTATTCCATGTTACATCGATCAGTTTTATCCCGAAACAGGGTTAAACATGGTTAAAGTACTTGAAAAAGTTGGATGTGCCGTAAATTACAATGTGGATCAAACGTGCTGTGGGCAACCCGCTTTTCACTCCGGTCATTGGGATGACTGTAAAGAAGTAGGAGAGAAGTTCATAAAAGAATTTTTGAACGAAAGATATATCGTTACACCATCTGCTTCGTGTGCCGGATTTATTAAAAACCAGTACAGCGACATGTTTTACAATTCCGTTTTACATAACCAGTGCAAGCAGATTCAGAAAAATATGTTTGAATTTTCTGATTTCTTGGTAAACATTCTAAAAATATCAACAATAGGAGCCACTTTCGAAGGCAAAGCCATATATATGCCTACCTGCACTTCACAACGAAATTACAATCTGGTTAATGAGCCCCTTGTATTATTAGAAAAGGTTAAAGGGCTAAACTTGGTTAATTTGCCTAATGCCGATACATGTTGTGGTTTTGGAGGTAACTTCAGCTTGAAATATGAACCCATTTCCTCCGCTATTACTCAAAGCAAGATTGATACTATACTAAGCACCGGTGCCCGGTATATTATTTCTTGTGATTACTCTTGTTTGATGCACCTTGACGGATATATTAAAAAACAAAAGTTAGACTTAAAAGTACTTCATTTGGCCGATGTTTTAGCATCGGGTTGGGATTAGTGTATTTTGTCGGAAACATTACTTTTGTAATAAATGTTTGGTACAGTACTTGTATCCTAATCTGAAAAATAAAATAATGAACACAGTTTTTAAACCCTTGTTTTGGGTGTTGTTATGCTTTTCAAGTATATGCCACACTCCTGTACAAAGTCAAGTAATTTTATACAGCAATACTACCAATTATACTTTTAAGTATCACACCGGAAACCTGCAATCAAGCCCCCAAATATCGAAAACGATTATTGATGCAATTGCTGCAGGAAACAATAAAATGCCCTCATTAGTCAATTACTCCATTAGTTTTGACCAAAAAATTGATTTAGGTTTGGTAAATAATTTTATGCAAATTAATATCAATAACAAAATGATACAAGCCTCTGGTGATGTTACTTACCGTGGCTTTTTTATAGGTGACATGCTCATGCCAAGCACAATCAACATTTTGCTAAATATTGTTGATGAAAGAGGAAACCCACTCCGTAGCTTTCAGCTATCAAACTTGAATAAAGCAAATGGATACGCTACAACTATCAATACCAATATGGTTCCTGTAGGCTCTCAAAGGCTAGCCGTGCAGGTTGTTAACATGATGCTTTTTTATGATCAACAAACTGTGACTGATTTTAACTACCGTGTAGGCATTATTAATGATTATTACAATAGCAGTATGGTTTTAGATAATGCACAAGTTAAATTATCGTCTATTGTGTTTGTTAGCCCTGATAATATAGAAGGTACTACACAAATTTTACAACAAGTAGAAAACGACATAAACCTCATTGAGACTCGAAATTATACCACAAGTTTGCAGCTTACAGCTTACGACCCAATTAATTTGTTGGGCCGAACAGCAGCTTTACGAAATGTACTGGCTCAAAAACGTTTGTCCGTAAATATGGCATACAGTGCCCTTGATTCCTATTTCTATACCAAAGGTTTAGAAGCTCTTGCTGCTAAAAATAACAGCCAAGCACAAATCATGTTCCATAAATCTTTAGCTATAAATCCGGCTTTTGCCCCATCTGCCTATCAATTAGCCAACCTTAAGTTTGAAGAAGATAATTTGGTAGAGGCCGATTTGAAACTGCGTGAGCTGTGGTTTAGCATGAACCCAGATCCCACGATGTATCAAAATGCGCTTAATCTATTTAAGAATATTTCAATAGGGTATATTGAAAAAGGTGAAGAATTAACCAAAAAAGGCCAAATAAATGAAGCATTGTCATATTACGATAAGGCTCAAAGAATTTGCCGTGAAATTAACGGTGTTCCATGCAACGATGCCATTAAATTGGGAATAAGGAACTGTCGCGTGGCCTTATATAATACACTTTTAGCTGAAGCTAAAAAACTGTCCGAATCAGGGCACACAAACGAAGCTTACAACAAGTTTAATGAGGCCAAAAATTATGCATTAAAATACAGTTCTGATAATATTTCAGACAAAAGTGCCGAAACACAAACAGAGCGGATATTAAAATATAATGATTATAAAGATGCTGTAGCACTTGCACTATCCAGTATTGAAAATAATGACTTAGGAACTGCCATTGGCTATTTTGAAACAGCTCATGATTTAGAAAGCAAATACGCTTTTAGTCCCTCTATTATTCCATTAGGTAAAGAGCAGCAAGCGGCTAGAGGTTTGTTAAAACAAAAATTAAACAGCTTAAATGATTTGGTTGGTAAAAATGATTGGGAAGGGCTAAAACAACAATTAGGGAGCATAAAAGAAATGCAGACTTTTTACAAACTGGATAGCGACAATGAATTAAACATTCAAAAAGCTGATTTTACCGAAAAGTTAAAACAACACACCTGCCAAAGCGCAATGTCAAAGTTTGAAGAGCTCTTTACTAAAGCCCAAGAATACGCAAAAGCTAAAAATTATATTTTAGCTCTAGAGCAATTAGAGAAAGCCCTTCAGATTCGTAAAGAGAATCCAGACTGTAACATAAACACATCACAAGCCGATAACGAAAAGATTCGCTTAACACCGCCTGCCACATATCAGCGCTTTATTAATCAAATTATTGATATGCAAGCAAAAGGCTCTTACAAAGATTTAACTTTAAAATATAAAGAAGCCATGGCTTATTACAGCCAATATGATCTCGATAAATTCAGTATCCTTAAAAAAAGCTTTTATGATTTTGCTCTCGATAACTTTAAAAACTCGGCATTAGCCTTTATTGCTAATGAATACAGGAAAAATGGGCAACTCGATGAGTCGTTCCAAATATTTAAGATTGCCATTGAACGAAAATATCAATTACGCTATATAAACAGCGACCTGTTTGAGTTAGGGAAAAGTATTGGATTGCGTGATAAAGCTGCCGGAATAAGCAATTATAAAGAAAAAGTTAGCGAATACACAAAAAATGAAAAAAGTTTGAAATACTTTAAAAACGGCTATACAAGTGTGTTTTAATAGTACGAGTTAATTTGATATGCTCCTCAAAAAACCTTATACACTAGAAATTTGTTGCTATCATGCAGCAGATGTATATCGTGCTTTTAAGGGCGGGGCCGATAGAGTAGAACTTTGCAGCGGGTACGAAGTAGGCGGTACAACTCCTTCATTAGGATGTTTGAAAACAGCCATGCATTTAAGCACCATTCCCATATATGTGATGATACGCCCCCGAGGGGGGAACTTTAGCTACAATAAATCAGAAAAACAAACCATGCTATATGATGCTCAAGTGGCTATTGAAAACGGGGTATCGGGTATTGTTTTTGGCGCTTTGAACGATGACCAATCAATTGATCGTGAGTTTTGTGAAAATATGAAGAAAGTTTGTGAAAA
This sequence comes from Bacteroidota bacterium, assembly GCA_963169745.1. Lineage (GTDB taxonomy): Bacteria > Bacteroidota > Bacteroidia > UBA4408 > UBA4408 > CAIKXD01. The sequence continues at coordinate 98,907 of CAUJCU010000017.1, read as the reverse complement.
AACTTCTTTAACATTTCATCGGGCTATTGATGTGTGTAGCAATATTCCGGAATCAGTCCGATTTTTAGACGACTTAGGTGTTGCCTCTATTTTAAGTTCAGGAAGTAAAGAAAAAGCTGTAGATGGCTTAGACAATTTAGTAAAAATGCAACACCATATTAAGAAAAACTTAAATATCATGCCCGGATCGGGTGTCAATGCCGAAAACATTGTAAAATTCGCTGCAGTTGGCTTTACCAGCTTTCACTCTTCGGCATCCGAAAAAGTGATAATATCCCAACATAACGATTATCATTTACCTTTTAATAACCATAATGCAAATAATGTCCTAGTTCAGGTTTCTGAAAGCAAGGTAAGAATGATGACAGCAACGCTTAATCAGTTTTTTAAAGTATGAGAAGTTTAAAATTATTCTTCTGCTTTATTTTCCTATTGAGATATACTACTGAAGCTCAAACAATTGAATTGGATAGTGATTATTGTGACTGGTATTTTAGTATCGGAAAAAGCAAAAAACAATATTTAGCTGTGGTTCCAGGAAGTAATATAAACGATTTAGTATGTAATCGTCTTATTGAAAACCCATACACAAATCAAAATTACCAGAAACTATCGTGGGTAGAAGACAGTTTGTTTACTTATTCTACTGCCTTTAATTTAGAAGTACGCAAAGAAAATACTTATGAATTTGTTTTTGAAGGGCTTGATACTTATGCTGATGTGTACCTAAACAATCAGTTGTTACTTAAAAGTAAAAATATGTTTGTTGCATATAAAGCTGATGCTACAAAGCTTTTGCGAAATGGTACTAATTTATTGAAAATTGTTTTTCGAAGTCCGGTAAGCATTGGTAAAAACAAAGCTATGCAAAGTAAAATCATATACCCGACAGATGGCGAAAAAGATTCCATAAAAATAAGCCCCTTTATTAGAAAGGCCGCTTTTCAGTTTGGCTGGGATATTAATCCACGTTTACTAAGCTGTGGTATTTGGCGTCCTATAAAGATAAATATTACTCCTTTTGGAACAACTCGTGAAAACACCGCTACAAAAGAAGAAGTACAGCCTTTTTATACTTTGGTACAAAAAAACGACCTGCATGGTCAATCGTTTGAATTTCACAATACAACATATAAGCGCCCAACTTTTATTTATGGGGCTAACTATGTTCCCTATAATTTGTATCCTTTGCCATTAAAGACCTACAAAAATACAGCCCATCTTCAAAAAAATCAATTATTTCCTAATCGCTATGACTTTTACCGAATGTTATTTCACGAATTAAAAGATTATGGTTGTAATATGCTTAGAGTGTGGGGGGGAGGATGGTATGAAGATGATTATTTCTATGCTTTGGCTGATAGTTTTCGAATAGCTATTTGGCAAGATTTTATGTTTGCAAACACCATGTACCCGGGTGATGAATCGTGGATCAGTACTGCACGCGAAGAAGTAAGTCAAAATATGGAACGCTTAAAGAAACATCCATCAATAGTGTTATGGTGCGGAAACAACGAGGTGGCAGTGGCCTGGAAAAATTGGGGTTGGATGAAAAAGTATGCATACACAAAAGAAGACAGCCTAAAAATGATACATGATTATCAATTATTTTTTGAAAAAATTATTCCCGAAGAAATTCAAAAGCAGGCCGTTAAGGTACCTTACATTCCTTCTTCTCCGATAAGCAATTGGGGAAAAGAAGATGATTTTAAAATTGGCGACAACCATTATTGGGGAGTGTGGCATGGCGAATATCCCATTGAAAACTATTTTTCACAAATTCCTCGGTTTGCCAGTGAGTTTGGCTTACCTTCTTTTCCTACAAATTATTCTATTAATAAATACTTCGAGCTTAATGGGAACCAAGCTTTAAATACTCAATTTTCGAATCGCTTTTTAGGTTATCAAGGGCTAGGTTTGTTGCAAAAATATATAACCCAATATTTAGATACTCCGACTACAGTATTGCATTGGCAATATGCCTCAACTTACATACAATATAAGGCTTTAAGCATGGCTCATCGTGCTCATTATAGTAACTTTCCGTATTGCTCGGGTTCGTTGTTTTGGCAGTTTAACGAAAGTTGGCCGGGTATAACTTGGTCTGTTATTGATTTTGAAGGAAACAGAAAGGTACCTCCCATACAACATATTCTAAGCTTAATTCCTGATACTCAAGGAAATTACAATTTGAGCCTAAACAAAAGTTTTTCCACGACTCAAAAAGAGTTACATATAGTATTTCAAATTAAAGACTTTGATGGGAGCGTCATACACGAAGAAAATTACAACAGCAGTGTTAAAGAACTCATTCAAAATGGTTTAAAAATTCATAAGCCATCCAATTCAGTGGTAAATAATACGGCAACATATCAGAAGATATCTTTGCAACATCATAACCAAGTTCTATACGATACGCTGTTTTTATTAAATCCCGAAAAGGAATATTTTTTTAAAAAAGCCCATATTCAACTTAAAAAGATTGATGATAGTGAAATTGAGGTACGTACCAATAAACTAATTTGTGGTTTATTTTTAGAAAGCAAAGTTAACCCTGAAATACAATTCAAAAGCAACTTTCTGATGATTGAACCCAACCAACCCAAGCGAATAAAATTAAAAAAAGCTGTTAGTGGTTGGGCACTAGAGCAAATAAGCTATTACTCTGTAAACCAATACCAAGAAGAGAGCCGTAAATAAAATTACACGTGTGCCGATTTGCCCTTAAATACCGGTTTTCTCTTTTCTAAAAATGCCTTTGTTCCTTCTTTAAAATCATCCTCCTCAAAACACTTTCCAAACTCTTCTACTTCAACAGCATAACCATTTATGCCGTCTTTGTCGTTGGCATTAATAGCTATTATTGCATGAGCAATGGCCACCGGGCTTTTCGTTTTTATTTTTTCGAGCAATTCGTTTACCTTGTTCATTAATTCACTTTGCGGCAATACGTAATTAACCAAACCAAGCCGATAAGCCTCATCGGCCTTAATCATTTCAGCCGTCATAATTAATTCAAATGCTTTTCCTTTACCAGCTAATTGCGACAATCTTTGGGTACCACCATATCCGGGAATAACACCCAGAGTAACTTCAGGAAATCCCATTTTAGCATTATCAGAGGCTAAACGAATGTGGCAACTTAAAGCCAACTCAAACCCGCCTCCTAAAGCAAAGCCATTTATTGCTGCAATAACCGGTTTAGGATAGTTTTCAATGTAATTGAAAAGCAAATCATGCCCGCTTTGACTGAGCATTTTTCCTTGCTCCGAAGTGAAATCAGCAAATTCCGATATATCAGCCCCGGCAACAAAGGCTTTTTCGCCCGAACCTGTAATAACTATAGCTTTTATATCATCATTAAATTTGTACAACTCTAATAAATGATTTAATTCGCTTATGGTTTTTGTGTTTAAAGCATTAAGCTTATCGGGTCTGTTTATTGTAATGTAAATTACCCTGTTTTCTTCACGATGGAGCAAGTTTTCGTAATTCATCTCTATAAAATTATTAAATGTTTCTATGTTTATCAACCCAGTTTTGAATATAATTTACAATTATACTCGTGTCGGTGCCCGGTGCAAAAAGTTGTCCTATTCCGTGTGCTGCTAATTTTTCCATATCACTGTCCGGAATTATTCCTCCACCCGTTAATAATACATCATCCATTCTTTTTTCTTTCATAAGTTCCATAATTTTAGGGAATACGGTATTGTGTGCTCCGCTTAAAATACTTATTCCAATGGCATCAACATCTTCCTGTAAAGCAGTATCAACAACCATTTCGGGGGTTTGGCGCAAACCTGTATAAATAACTTCCATACCAGCATCTCTTAAAAAGGAGGCTATAATTTTTGCTCCACGGTCGTGACCATCAAGACCAACTTTGGCAACGAGTACTCGAATAGGGCGTTTTTTCATGTGTATTTAAGTATAGATATTTGTATTTTTTACCTTAAACAAATCCATTAACTTATCTATTGTAACATCCACTTCTTCAGTAGTATTATACTTTGAAAATGAAAATCTAATTGAAGGTCTTTCGGGGTCGCTTTTTATGCCTTGCAGCACATGTGAGCCCTGGTTGCTACCACTAGAACAAGCGCTACCACCTGATGCCGAAATTCCCGAAATATCCAAGTTAAATAACAGCATTTCGGCATTTTCTGTTTTAGGAAACAGCACATTTAGTACCGTATAAAGTGATGATGATGTTCCCGATGTTCCGTTAAATTCAACTCCCGGAATGTTATCTTTTAATTTTTGAATGAAATAGTTTTTTAATGACCTAATGTATTGTTGATGTTGGTCCATGTTCTGATAGGCAATTTCAAGTGCTTTGGCTAAACCGGCAATTCCATATATGTTTTCAGTACCACCTCGCATATTGCGTTCTTGTGCACCACCAAAAATAAAGGGTTTTATCTTGGCATTTTGATTTATGTATATAAAGCCCACACCCTTAGGCCCATGAAATTTATGGGCTGCACAAGATATATAATGAACATTTATATTTTGTAAATCATGCGTATAGTGTCCTATGGTTTGAACTGTGTCGGAATGAAAGAGGGCATTGTATTTTTTGCAAAGCAATCCAACTTCTTTAAAAGGAAGCAAATTCCCAATTTCATTATTAGCATGCATCAAACTTACTAAGGAGCGTTCATTATTTTCGAGTAATTGCTCCAAGTGATTCATATCAACATTGCCGTTAGACAGCAAATCAACATAACTAACTTTGATTTTTTCACTTTTTTCTAAGTGCTCTAAAGTATGCAAAACAGCATGATGCTCAATAACTGAGGTAATAACGTGTTTAATTCCCCAATCATTTATGCACCCTAAAATGGCCATATTGTCGGCTTCGGTACCACCCGATGTAAAAAAAATTTCTCCGGGTGCGCAGTTTAATAGTTTAGCAACCGTTTTTCTAGCGTTTTCTATAATTGAACGGGCTTTCCGGCCTTCTGTATGTATTGATGATGGATTTCCAAATTCATTAGACATAATTTCGTGCATCAAATCCAAAACTTCTTTATCTAAAGGAGTGGTAGCTGCATTATCAAAATATATACTCATTATTTAAAATTAAAATAAGATATAAAAATTTTATCGAAAAATCAAGTTTTATTTAATAAGGTCTTTTATATCGCTTATAATTTTATCGGCCAAATTCTCGGCAGTTGTTTGTGATTTGCTTTCAGCATAAATTCGGATAATAGGTTCTGTATTAGATTTACGTAAATGTACCCATTCCTTGTCAAACTCAATTTTTACACCATCTATGGTGTTAATAGGTTGTTTTTTATATTTTTCTTGAATCGACTTTAGGACACGGTCCGTATTGATTTCAGGGGTAAGTTCAATTTTATTTTTAGAAATATGATAAGTAGGATAGGTGCTTCGAAGCATGGACGCACTCTTTTTGAATTGTGCTAAATGGCTTAAAAACAAGGCAATGCCAACCAGAGCATCACGACCATAGTGCAGCTCGGGGTATATAACGCCTCCATTACCTTCACCACCAATAACGGCATTGGTTTCTTTCATTTTCTCAACAACATTAACCTCGCCAACTGCAGCTGCATTATAAATACCTCCATGAGCTTCGGTAATATCTCTTAAAGCTCTAGTTGATGACAAATTGCTTACCGTGTTTCCTTTCTTTTGTTTTAATATATAGTCGGCTACAGCAACTAAAGTGTACTCTTCACCAAACATGTCGCCATCTTCTGAAATCAAAGCTAGTCGGTCCACATCGGGGTCCACAACAATGCCAAGGTCGGCCTTATTTTTTAATACTGCTTTTGAAATATCATGTAAATGCTCCGGCAAAGGTTCCGGATTGTGAGGGAAATGACCATCAGGTACACAATATAGCTCAGTAATTTGATTCACCCCCAAGGCCTTGAGTAATCGAGGAACAGCAATGCCTCCGGTACTGTTTACACAATCAATTACAACTTTAAAATCTCTTTTTTTAATTGACTCCAAATCAACAGCAGGTAATTTTAAAATTTCATCAATATGTTTGTCTATATACCCATCAAGCTGTATGTAGTTTCCTAAATGCCCCACTTCAGCATAGGCGGTATCTTGTTTCTCGGCAATATGCAGCACAACTTCACCGTCATTAGCCGAAATGAATTCACCTTTATGATTGAGTAGTTTTAATGCATTCCATTGCTTTGGGTTGTGACTTGCAGTAAGTACAATACCGCCCTGAGCTTTTTCCATTACAACCGCTAACTCAACAGTTGGCGTAGTGCTCAACCCAATATCAACAACATCAATACCCATACCCATTAACGTTCCAACCACTAAATGATTAACCATAGGGCCTGAAATGCGGGCATCACGACCTATTACGATTTTAATATTTTTTGGTGTGTTGTTTTGTTTTACCCATTGTGCAAAGGCTGCACTAAATTTTACAACATCTACTGGGCTAAGACCATCGCCTGGCTTACCACCTATAGTTCCTCTTATTCCCGAAATTGATTTTATTAAAGCCACAATTATTCCTATTTAAAGAAGGCAAATTTACTATTTTAGTAGCTTTCTCAAGAAATTAATAAGTAAAGTTTTTATCAAAAATTTGTTATTAATTCAGCACTTTCAGAAACAACTTTGGTGTAAACTTAGAGCTTGTTTCTATAAAATAATACATTAAATGCTTATTACCCAAGAAAAAAGAGAAGGAAAGGAAAGAGAATTATAATGATAAGCAAGGATTAACGGCAATTGTTGTTTTTGATAATGATCTTCGCTTCTTCATTTCCCATTCTTTTTGAGGTATACCAATCTTTACATGCTCCCTCTTTGTCGCCTATGCTTTTTTTTACAAAGCCTCTATTATTGTATGCCTCTTGGTTTTTAGGATCTAATTCAAGTACCTTGTTAAAATCGGCCATTGCCTCAGTATAGTGGCCTAACTTATAGTGGGCACTTCCCCGGCTTTGATAGGAAAAGATTTTATCTGGTTCGGCACCTATAGTAACGGTATAATCTTCAATAGCCTTTTCGTAATTTTGAATTAAGCCATAACAAAAGGCACGTTTCAAATAGGCATTCCAATATTGAGCATCAACACTTATTGCTTTAGTATATTCCTCAATAGCAGCCTCGTAATTACTTTGTCTTGATTTTGCTTCGCCTTCTTTAAAAAAATCTTCGGCTGTTTGAGCATAAGCAAGCATTGGGAGCGAGCTTAAAAGTATAAACAGGTACATACTTTTTATGCTATTCATATTATTTTAGATTAGATAAAATACTTGAATTGATTTTGTTTTACTATTTTCGCAGCGTTATACTTGAAATAAGTGTAACAAAATTAAAAAAAATACGTTGAATTGGTTCAGTAATTCTAAAAAATTAACTTGTCGGTATCAGAAATAAATTTTGGTCACAGCGGTATGCGCAATTTAACCCTTTTGTTTCTTGTCTTTCTCCTTAATATTGTTTGCGTAAAGGCACAAGAACCGTTTAAAATTTATGGTAAGTTTATGGTAAACAGCGGCACTGTTATTGGGGCTAAAGTTTCTATTCAAAAAAATGGAGTTCGCGTTAATGAAAAGGAAGTGGATAAGGCAAAGTTTGAATTTGGACTGGAATATGACTGTGATTATGTTTTCAGCTTTATGAAGGATGGATACGTTACTAAGAAAGTTGCTGTTTCTACTAAGGTATCGAAAGAGAAGCAAACTCTAGAGTTTGAACCGTTTAAGTTTGATGTTGAAATTTTTAAACAATATCCCGGAGTAAACACCGTAATTTATAATCAACCTGTAGGAAAAATTCGTTTTAACGATGTGTTAAATGAGTTTGATTATGATACGGATTATACAAAATCTATTCAAAGTGAAATTAACAAAGCAGAAGAGGCACTTAAAGAAAAAGCTAAAGAGGAAGCTAAATTGGCTGCCGCTCCTGTAAAAACAGAACCCAAAACCGAAGTAAAAACAGAACCCAAAGGAGTAGATTTAGGTAAAGCGTTAGGAGGGGACCCAAAACCTAAAACAGAGCAAAAGGGCAATATTGCGGTTAAAATTACACCAACTCCGGTTCCTACAAAAACAGCCAGTCTTACCGGCTTGGTTACTATGGGTTCCTATACTGCAGCCGTTTATGGAAACCCAAATATGAAAAGTTATGGCTGGATAAATTATGGCGATAACAACGGACGGGTTGAAATTGCAACAAGAGAAGAATTTGAGGCAAAGTATAGGCAATACATTGAACGATAGCTTTTTTTTAAACTCCCTATTTAACATAATATTAATTATAGGACAAAACGTTTATAAACTATAATTAAATATTTTGTCTGCTTACGTTCCTTACTTACTTGGTTTATAGTAGCCAGTTGTTGTTGGCTCCCAAATTTTAGTACGGATCTAAGTTAGGTATTATTGTAATATTATAAAACCTCTACAGTGATGAAGATTTTGTCTGTTTTCGGTAGTTAACTTCTTAATGTTTAGAAATCAATCTTTTATTTTTTTATTGATTATACTTAATAAATGTGTTATATTTGTGCTATTTATTAAATATAGTCAATAAGATGAAGTTAATTAACCGCAATTTATACAGCAATCGAATAAAACCTTTTATCAACAAAGGTGTGATTAAGGTTTTAACCGGGCAAAGACGTGTAGGAAAAAGCTCTGTTTTGTTGCAACTTATAGATGAAATTAAAATCTGTAATTCTAATGCTAACATCATTTATATCAATAAGGAACTGGACGAATTTCGCAGTTTAAAAACAGATGCGGATTTATCGGCTTATGTAGAAACGAAACTGATAAAATCTGCCGAAAACTATTTGTTTATTGACGAAATTCAGGATATTGAGCACTTTGAAAACACGTTGCGTAGTTTACAGGCTACTGAAAGTTGTGATATTTTTTGCACCGGAAGCAATGCTAAAATGATGTCGGGTGAATTGAGTACCTATCTTTCCGGTCGGTATGTCGAGTTTAAAATTCACAGCCTGAGTTATTCCGAATTTTTAGAATTTCACCAACTGAGTGATGATGACAATACATTGCGTAAATTTTTAACTTACGGTGGTTTGCCTCATCTTGCTCGTTTACAACTGAATGATGAAATCGCCTTTGAGTACCTTAAAAATGTTTATTCCACTATTATATTGAAAGATGTGGTTAGTCGTGAAAACATTCGAAATGTGGACTTTTTGGAAACATTAAGTGATTATTTGGCAGATAACGTTGGAAATTTGTTTTCGGCAAACAACATTCATAAGTTCTTAAAATCACAGCGTGTTGATATTTCAGTAAACTTGATTGTGAACTACTTAAAAGCATTGAGTAATGCATATATTATCAATAAAGTGCAACGAATAGACGTAAAAGGCTTGAAGAAATTTGAAATAGGAGAAAAGTATTATTTTGAAGATTTAGGTTTGCGAAACTGCAAGCAACATCTTGAATTTACAACCGACATTAATAAATTGATGGAGAATAGTGTTTATCAGCATTTAAGTTTATTGAACTACCAAGTTTTTGTTGGTAAAATGAATAATTTGGAAATAGATTTTGTGGGTATTAAAGACAATCAGAAAATATACATTCAAGTTGCCTATATGCTACATGATGAAAAAACAAAAGAACGGGAATTTGGCAACCTCTTAAAAATTAACAACAATTACAGAAAATATGTTGTTACCTTAGACAGTTTCACTTCTGAAACAAATTTCAAAGGTATAGAGCAAATTCATTTACGTGAGTTTTTAAAACGAAGTGAATTTTAATTTTACTCCTCTCCTTCTTCTATAAAAAACGAAGCTGTTTAACACAACACAAGTACATTATAGGATATTTACTATTTTAATAAAAGCATTGTATTCGATTGAATTTCAGCGTATAAATGCAGAGCAATTGCAGCAAGACAAGTTAGCAAATAATAAATACCTATGTCAGGACTAGTTACGATTTTGTATTTCCACTGTCACAGTCGCACACCAATAACTAAAATATCGTCCACTTGTTCTGTTCCTGCTTTCCAATTCTCTATGAAGTTATCCAGATGTTCTTCTTGGTCTTTCATTGATTTGTCTTGAATTGAAAGTAAAATCTCTTTAAACTTTTTTGTTGTAAGTTTTTTACCATCTGAGCCACTGAAAGTGTCTGCATACCCATCTGTTGAAATATAAAAGCTGTCGCCTTGTTGTAATTTTATTTCGTGGGTCTCGTAGTGCTGGCTTTCCTCTGTGAAACCACCAATAGCTTTTTTAGTTGCCTTAATTTCTTCAACAATTGTTTTTCCTTTGCGGATAATCCAAAGTGGTCGGTTTGCACCAGCATATTTTACTATACATGCGTTAGTATCTATAGCGCAAATTGCAATGTCCATTCCATCACGTGTTGATTCATCACTGTCTGACTGTTTTAGAGAAGTTTTAATTCCTTTATTAAGATGCGAAAGAATTTCAGAAGTATCTGCACTATACGCCAAGGCATCGTCTAATTTTTCAAAACCAATCATACTCATAAATGCGCCTGGTACCCCATGTCCGGTGCAATCTGCCGATGCAATGAATACTGCCTTGTCATTTTTATAGAAGTAATAAAAGTCGCCACTTACAATGTCCTTTGGTTTAAAGAGAACAAAACTTTGAGGAAGCGATTTATTGATTTCATTTTTGTCGGGAAGTTTTGCTTGCTGAATTCTTTTTGCATAGGTAATGCTGTCGGTGATATCTTTATTTTTTTCTACGATGATTTTATTTTTGTTAGCAAGTTCTTCGCTAGTCTGTTTTTTGCTTTTATATCTTTTATATTGAACAAAAGCAATAGTGATTAGCGATAAAAAAACAATTATAGCAATAATTTTAATCCAAAATTCTTTATTAGCACGCAATTGTTTTTCTTGTTCTGCAATCAGATCTTTTTTGTTTTGCTCATATTTTGTTTCAACCTGAAACATAGCTTTAGCATTTTCTTCCTTTTTTAAGCTGTCTCCTGCAAGAATGAAATTTTTAAAATGCTTGAATGCAAGACTTGTTCTTCCGGTTTTATCATAAAGTTCACTAAGCGATTTTTCGGCTTCTTGTATGTTCGATAAACTACTTATTTCTTCAGAAATAGAAAGTGATTTCTTCAAATAACCTTCCGCCTCCTCATATTTTCCTCTTGAAGCCAGAAGGTTACCCACATAATTAAGAAGCATAGACTGCCATCTTTTATTTATTTTTACTTAACTCTACCCAAAGGTCAAGTGCTTTAAAAGCATAATCTAAAGATGCAGCATAATCGGATTTAAGAAGATAGAACCATTGAAGATTTCCATAAGACTCCCCTATTCCAATATTCCATTTGAGTTTTTCAGATAGTAAAAGCGCTTGTTTACTCAATTCTATACAAGTATCTTGAGTACTGCTGTTCCGTAATTCATAAGCAAGTGCATTAAATACTTTTACTTTATTTGTGTCCTCTTTTGCAAGCTTCAAAACGGATAAAAGAGAATCTGTTTTGCTTGTTTGGCCAAACGAAATGAAATTACAGAAGCAAAATATAAATCCGATAATGAAATATTTTATTGGATTTTTCAAGTTGTTGGGTTGTTTTTTAGCATGCTGAGTAATGAAAATAAAACTACTGTATATCAATTAGTTTCAATCAAATATTCTTCATTTATTTTTACAAAACTAGTAATTTGTTTTTGTAAAAGGAATTCAACAAATTTTGTACACACAATTTTTAATAAGCCCCGAAGGAACAATATCATAAACGGTTTTGTTTACACATCTTCATTTAAAGCATGCAGTTTAAACAGTAGGCTATAAATGTATGCTAATGTATTTACATTGATCTATTGGGGTTACTATATTATTTCTCATTTTCAAGTCTGTATAATCTTAAAAACTCATCATATTCCTGTTGAAATGTTTTCTTTTTGTGGTGTTGTTTTTGATTTTTTATGTATTGAAAAACCTTATTAACAACAGATTCTGAAACGGAATATGCAGCATAACCAGTTTGCCACGCAAATTTTGCGGTGATGAGATTGTTTTGGTTAATAAAATACGAACTGCCTCCTTTTATCTGTTTAATAACCTCCGCTATTGATTTTTGAGGGTTTAATAAAAACAGTGAATATGGTCGGGAATTCCGTTGATGATTCGAACCGGACAACCCAAGTCCCGAAGCTACTCGTTGATAAATTGGTATATTTTATTTTCTACCGATGTATGAATTAATGGCTGCCTTTCTTTGATTGCCCAAATGGCATGAATCCATATTTTGTTAAATGAATGCGGCATAATTGAATTTTTAATATTTAATTAAAACCGTTGAAACGGTTGGTTTTTCGGTTGATTGCCATCATAGTCCAGGGTTTAAACCGTGGGCTATGGCATCATTCGATATTTCATTAATGGTTTTATCCATTTTCAATAATTTTTATTTACTCACAGATTTTATTTGTTTTTTTATGGTGTTCGTGAATCGCCATTTTTCATCTCTATCTATTTATTTGAACCTTCTACAATGGCGATTTCTTCCTCCTTCAAATCGTAAAACTGGTAAACCAATTGGTCTATTTGGGCTTCTAAATCGGTGGTGTCTTCGTTAGTCTCTTTTTGGGATAGAATTTGATTGACTAAATTGATGAATGGCTCTTGCTCTGTTGCGGATAGTTGGGGGATTGGAATATTTTCAAAAAATATTTTTCTCAACTCTCTTGTTCCTCCTTGCAATTCAGGACAATTTTGGCGTATCCAACGGTGTGAAAACTTTGAATTGAAATATCCTAACAGAAATTTTAGGCTTATTGATGGAGATGTAAGTATAAAGCCTTTGTCGTTTATTAAATGCTTTTTATCGTCATAAATAAACGGCAGAAACAATGTCATATTAGGATAAATTATTTTTTCTCTTTCAAACTCTTTATAATAAGCTATTTGGTCTTGGGTTTCAAACCATTTATTCCCTGTCTTTTTTCTTGTTTTTTGTTTATTCCCTTCATCATCAATATATCCTTCTCCTGTTTGATATAGTTTTTTACCAAAACTTTCTAAATATTCTTTTATTGCTGGATAGTTATCAATAGTAAGTTTCAAAGCTGGAAAAGTAGCTATCAACCACAAATCCGCAAACTCAGCTTTATAGCGTTTAATATCTCTTCCTCGCAAAATTGGTTTAATAATTTCAGCCGATTTTGGGTCTTTGGTAATAAGTTCATCTTTCTTTTCGCCACTTATTATAAAAGCTTCATTAAACCCTGTTTTTATACCATAATTAATTTGAATATCCCACTCTTTTAAAGGAACTCCTTTTGCTTCTATTTTATCTTTTATGCTTTTTTCTATGGGTGAAGCGATTGTCCAACTTTCATCCAATTTTGGTTCAATCTCCACTTTTTTATTATAGTAATTATAGATATTTGAAACATCTTTTTCTTTGCTAATATCCAAAGCTTTAAAAGATTGGCTAAAAGCTCTTTTTTGGTAAAAAAGAAGATTAGAGTCAACTGTTGCCTCTTCAAAAATTCCACTTCCCAAATCAATCAGCAAATTGGGTTGTGTGTATGTCAAGAAATAGTTGCGCAACGATTTTCCATAGTTTGCTCTCATCCATTTGTTGGAAGTGATATAACCAACAAAACCAAACTCTTTAAGGATTTGAGTTGCTTTTTCATAAAACAGCGCGTAAATATCTCCTGTTTTTTCATAAGTTATATAATTGAATCTTTTTAATTCTTCGGAAGTTTCTTTCATTGCTTGTAGCTGGATATAAGGCGGATTTCCAATCACCACATCAAAGCCCACAAAATCGCCATCATCGTTCAGTACTTCGGGAAATTCAAAACGCCATTCAAAAGCGTTTTCAAAAATCTTGTTGGCTTTTATCTCTTCAATTTCGGTTTCCAATTTTTTGGTTTCTTCGGTCAGTTGTTGCACTTTTTTGTTCCAATCGGCTTTTTCCTTTTTGCTCATTTCAAAAAGTTGTTGCTGGTTGGTCATTTGAAAAAGTTCGCCTGAAAGTTTGCGGAGCTTCTTTACTTTGGGGTCGTTCAATGATATTTCACTTCTAAAATCCGATTTAATGTCGGCTATCAGCCGTTCCATTTCTCTTTTCTGCTCTTTGTTTGCAGCGTTTCGGTAGGTGTCAACGGCAATTCGATAGCTGTCAATCGTCCACTTGCTTTTTTTCAATGCTTGTTTCAGGTCGGCATCAATGGCAAAACGGCTCACTAAAGAATTTCCGCATTTTATGTTAATGTCAATGTTTGGAAGTGTTTCTAACACACCCCCCATCCCCCTCTCAAGAGGGGGAGTTTTGTAATAGGCGTTTTTCAAAAGTTCAATCCACAAACGCAAACGGCAAATTTTTACGGAGTTGGAATTAATGTCCACACCGAAAAGGCAGTTTTCAATAATGGTTTGCTTTTCGTGGAAAAGCGTTTCTTGTACTCGCTGCGATTCTCTATTGGTCGGTGAGCCTGTCGAACCGGGGTTGTATTCAAAAAGTTCTCCTTCTTCGTCTGTTACTATTAGTTCATCATTTACCACTTCCACCTGATATTCTTTCAAGCGTTTTCCGTCACGGTCTTGCAGAATTTTCAAGTCGTTTTTAACGGCAATCATTTCATTGAGTGCCGAAACCAAAAAGTGACCTGAACCAACGGCAGGGTCGCAAATTTTGATGCTGTTTACAATGTTGTTGGCTTGTTGGCGTGTAAATAGTCTGTCTTCACCAATTTGTTCATAAATATCATATAGGCTCTTAAACTCCCCTCTTGAGAGGGGTTGGGGGTGTGTTTCTACTATGCCATTATTTCCAGTTAGCGGATTCAAAGGAGAATCTTCATATTTTAGTTCAGACAAGTCTCCTGTTTCAAATCCACTAATGTATTGGCGGATTAAATCTAAAGTAGCTTCAAGATGTTTGAAAATATCAGAATCCGGAAATCTCAACACATTTAAACCTAATTCATTCAAACGACTTTCTTTCTGAAAATCTTTTTGCTGTGTTTCTTCCCAATTATGCGTTTCGCCATCAATCTCAATTACTAATTTTAATTCATGACAAAAGAAATCAGCAATATAATTATCTAAAGGTTTTTGCCTGTGAAAATCATATTTATTTTCAAATTTCCCTTTTAGTTCATTCCAAAGTTTAATCTCGGATTTTGTGCTGTTGTTTCTTAGTTCACGGGCTAGTTCTTTTAATTTGGGATTGTATGGGATAATTTCACGTTTGTTTGACACACCCCTATGTCCCTTATCAAGAGATGACACACCCCTAAATCCCTTGTCATGAGATGACACAGCCCTAAATCCCTTGTCATGAGATGACACACCCCTAAATCCCCTCTCAAGAGGGGACTTAAAAACTGCTTCGTTGAATTTCTGCACAACGGCTTTGCGAATGGTTTCACGGCACATATACATAGTAATGAAACCGGGAGTGAAAAAAGAACCGTCTTTGTAGCCGTTTATTTTCTCGAAAATCAATCCGAGAACCGAAGCGTTAATCAGCGTTTTGTTGTCTTCCTGAATTTCTTCTCCGCCTTCTGCTCCAAAGTCGTAAGC
This sequence comes from Bacteroidota bacterium, assembly GCA_963169745.1. Lineage (GTDB taxonomy): Bacteria > Bacteroidota > Bacteroidia > UBA4408 > UBA4408 > CAIKXD01. The sequence goes on along the minus strand of CAUJCU010000017.1, from coordinate 83,354 downwards.
ATCTAAATAGGCAAACAAATATTGAAGCGTGGAAATATTGCCTGTGCGTTTTTTGCCTTGCTGGTCTTTAAGAACGGTTTGCGAAAAAATCGGAATGGTTTTGTCGTCTTTCAGGTTGCTGATAAACAAAGTAAGCTGCTCAATATCGGTCGGCTCAAAAAGCGAAGAATTTAGATAAGGAACTTTTTCAAAAGCCTTTTTTACATCTTCGTTTCGCTCGTCATACTTGCGTGCCAACACCTGAAAAAACAAGCTGTTCAGGTCGTCATAGTTCTTGATTCTGTTAATGTTGAGAAATTTGTATTCTGACACACCCCCAGCCCCTCTCGAGAGGGGAGTTTTGTGATAAGTGATTAGTTGGGCTTCCAACAACTTCAAAAACAAAATGCGATTTATCCAAGTAATCGAAAGTTCAAGAGCAACATTAAAAAGCCGTTCCTGTTGTGTGTTGCCAAATTGGCTTGGTTTTTCCAATCGGCTGAGTTTATCTAAGCTGTCAAGCTGAATGATGGCATCTTCAAGGATTGTTCCTGTGTGCCGTTCGCCATCTTTGTTTCGTTGAATCAACTTTTTACTTCCTTCTTTGGTTTCTGTCAAGCCAATGATGTGTAATAGCTCACTGTAAAAACGTTTGTCAAGGCTGTTGCTGTCGTTGGTGAACGGAAGTTTTAAAAGATGCTCTGGCGATAACAGTTTGAATAAAGCAATCAGTGAATTGTCGTCTGCTTTGTCGGTATTGCGAAGCGGTTTTTGAAAGTCCTGAATGTTGAAATAAGTAAATTCAATTTCTGTTGTAATGCCGTTAATAAATGGCTCGGCAATTTGTTTGTAGAAAAAATCTGTTTTGGTGTTTGCCAAACGTCCGCCTTCAAAGTCGTTGAATTGCTTTACCAAATTTTTGTTTTGAGCAAAAAGTCTGTCGAATAGAGTAGCATCAAAAATGAACCATTCGTTAATGTTGGTCGCCACCAAATGTTTTACTTCAAGATTTTTGTGTATAACTCTCTCTCGTAAGTAATACAAAACCAATTCTTGAAACGCTTTTGCGTTCAGCTTTTTGGTTGTAATCATTTCGGCTTTGTTGGTCGGCTTTTTAGCTTCGATAATTACACCAACTGTCGAGTTTGCATTTTGTCCATTATGAATAACAAGATCGTTTCGACCTTTGGTATTTATAAAATGGTTTTGCTTGTAATAAGTGTCTTTGAGAAAGTCGGAAACCAAGTTTTTATGAAACTCTTCGCTTTCCGTGTCATTTGTCCTGTCGAGTAAAGTAATGAGATTGGTCTTGAAACCTTCAATTTCAGTCCTGTTTGGTTTTACTTTTAAAAAGGCTTTGTTCAGTGCCTTTCTTGGTTTCAATTCTTTTAATTCCATTTACAATTTTAAATTCGCTTTTCTATCGGTTAAATGTTGCACAGTCTGTCGTCATAGGGTTCGGACTAACGGGCGATATATTGGCGATAGGCGGGATTTTAACCCAAAACTTTAATTATTTCACCAAGAGCCAAATTTACTAATAAATTCAATCGGAACCGTTTACCAGCCATTTCGGAAAAGTTTTTGTTGGCTGTAGTTCATTAATTATCGTTTAGCTTGAAATGAGGATTGTAAATTATTCCAATAATGTTTCCAAAAGGGTCTTTAACAGTTGCAGTCATAATTTCACCGCCAACATTCTCCGGTTTTTCGTTTTCCGTAGCCCCCAGCTCAATTAATCGGTCAAATGTTTTTTGAATATCATTTACACCCCAATAAGAAACGACACTTTCACTTTTACTTTGGGTTGGGTTATCTTCTGGTTGAAGTCCCAATTCATATCCGTGAATTTTGAAACCGACATAAAATGGCTCCTCGAAATACGGATTTGTTTCAAAAGCTTTTGAGTACCATTCCTTTGCCTTTTGAATGTTTCCAACTTTATAAATTGTTGTTCTAAGTCCTAACATAATATTTCTTGTTCTTTGTTAAACCTTTCGTTTTGTTAATGTGTGTCGTTTTGGGGTTACAGCTAACTTTTTTGCGGCTTAACGCAGGCAGCAGTGTATTTTAACACTGCTGTTGATGCGAGAGCCACAGTTCAAATTTAACCCTAATTTTAATACGAAGTACCTCACACCTATTCTTGAAAACTTTTCATGATAAAACTCTTTTTTTTATGAACACGAAATGTGTTTAAGTATTGTTTTCGGGTTATCGTTTGCATAAGACAAAGACAAACAAAATTACTAAAGCCTAAAAAATAATGAAACCTTTAGGAAATTCAACCAATGTCATTTTTTGTTCCATTTTTCATTTAATAATCTCTGTCAATTTATTTGTTATCAAAATCGCTTTCAGCTTCAATTTCGGGCGCATGATAGTCGTGGGGTTTTCACTTTCGTTGTCCAAATTACCTCTTACTTCATCTTCTATTCCGTCACCTGCAAAGTCGTAAGTTAAATCATATATTTCATCATCGTTATCTTTTAGATTTTCGCATTGCTTTTGTCTTTTTTAGTTTCGGGTCGTTTTGAAGTTTCTCGTATTGTTCGGTTTCCATTCCGTAAATCGCTACATTTCCATTACTGTCAGCGTGAACACCAAAACCATAAGTTTTTGTCAAAGGTGAAGCACGAAAGCAAGCTTGTCCTTTTGCGAAGAATTGTTCCCTTGCTTGTTTGTATTCTGCTTTTGTCAAATCATTTCTGTCGGCAAACACTTGAAACAATATGTCGTCCGATGTATATTTGTAAGGATTGTTCACAATCATTTCGTATTGCATTTCGGCAATGGTTTTCTTGTTAGCTTTTGAAGTCGGTTTTGTCCCACAAGAAACTTTTGTGTCTTCCGCAACTTCAATAAAAGTGACAATGTAGTTTGTAGTATATATATTGCCCTTTTTCATTTACTCACTCGTGTTTGTTTAGGTGTCCTAAACTTCCCGATAATGTCAGTTCATCTAATATCTTAAATATCTCATCTATTGTTTTGCTAAACTAAGCAAATAAATTTAATTTAAAGCACTTAAAATGAGAATTGTTTTTGAGGAAGAGTAAATTTTTTTTGGAGGTGACGACAACATTATCTTTATAATCCTAATTTATTTTTCATGGTCAGTAAAACTATAAAAATGACAAATGAAAACAATGTTCCAAGAGGAAGATACCACCATGTCAAAAATGAAATTATAAGTCCGAAAATGTATGTCCAATTTTGGTTTGTCCATAAAGCATAAAGCCAAATGAGCCATAGTATTCCGAAGGTTATAAAAAGTGGTCCAAGTTTGAAAACATCAATATTTAGTTTATAAAATAAGTTTGCCCAAGGTCCTGGTTTTTCCGGTCCGATATATTTTCCTTTGAGCATTACATAAATTCCGTCAATGAGCATAAATCCACCATTGAGAAGTCCGAGTATTGTCAAAAATATTTTCATACTATTATTAAAATTCTGTTTTATGGTTCAGTTAACATAGCAGCTAATTTTTAAACATACGCAGTTTTGTAACTGTTAAAAATCTTGTTTTAGGACTTTGTGGGTCGGGTGTTTTAATTTTTCATAAAGGGAGGGAGAAAAAAATTGAAATTCTTCTCTGCGTGGCGAATTGCAAGTTCTAATGCAAGCTTTGGTCTGAGCGGTTGCATTGTGCGGCTTGCAATTGTGTGATGGCTATGCTTGTTCCTTGTAAATTGCATGTCTTATGATATTGTCAACCAGTAAATCAAAAATTCCTCCAGTGTCTTTGTATAGAGGTTCTCTGGTCTTACGAACCTGTCCTTTTTGTTTGTAAGTGTCAATGATAAGTTGTCTGATTTGAGCAGCAACGGTCAATTGTAAGAAAGTCGGATTGTCTTTGTTGGCTGAAATGAGTTTTAACAAGTCCTCATTTGTCATTGTCTCTGCGTAAATTTCTTTGATGATTATTTCGTCACCGTCTTCAATTTTGAAAAGTTGTCGGATGTTGTCAATAACATCTTCAATGGTCGCTTTGGGTGGAACGATAGGTGAGGTCGGCTTGCCGGGTTTTGGTTCTCTTACTGTGTTTGGGTTTTTCTTTTCGCCCAAATATTTAACGGCTGCTTTCTCAACTGTTACGCTTGCCAATGATTTTTTCAAAGTGCCTTCACTGCCAAGTTTTATTAGTTTTCCTGCAATCAGGTCAGCGAAAAATGCAAACTGAACTAACTTGTCGCTGAACAGCGTAAACTGGGCAAAGAAGTTGAACTTCTTCACATACTTTAAAAGTAAGTTGACAAATGATTTTCTTTCCTCTTTGTCTGTTATGGTTTTTTCAAACTGCAAACGGAACGCTAAGCACATGGCTGCAAACACAGCATCATTTCTTTCCTGTGCAGTTTCTAACAGTTGCTCAATCATGTCTTCCGAAAAGATGTTGAAAGCCATGATTTCGTCATAAAGCTCTTGCAGTTCGCTTGGGTCAGGGTCTGTGTCACGAACTTTTGCTCCTTTGCGGTATTTGCTGAACGCTTTGAAAATATCCTTTGCATTGTTCGTAAAGTCAATCACTGTGGTTTTGTTCTTGCCAGGGTATTTTCTGTTAAGTCGTGAAATGGTTTGCACTGCGTTTACGCCTTTTACCACCTTGTCTAAATACATGGCACATAATAATGGCTCGTCAAATCCTTGCTGAAACTTGTTGGCAACAACCAGAATTTTGTATTCGTCTTTTTCAAAATAACTTTCAATGGGTGTTTCTTCGCTTAGTTCAAGGTTGTTTACTTTGGCTTCTGTCAACGGTTCTTTGCTTACTTTTTCAATGAAGTCGGTAAACGCAAAAATGATTTTATAGCCAAGGTTCTTTTTTTCAATAATGCTTTTGATTGCCAAATAGTAATTGTATCCTGCTTGTCGTGATGAAGCCACAACCATTGCTTTGGCTCTGCCCTCCAACAATCCTTTTACTTCGTTTTCAAAATGCTCAACAATTACGGTTGACTTGTATTGAATTACACTTTCGTCTTCATAAGCAATGTCACGAAGCAATTTTGTGATTAACCCTTCGGGATAGAGTTTATCATCGGGCTTTACCCAAGTGGTGTTTAAGAGGTAAAGTGTTTTGTATGAAATGATGTTATCGGCAACATCTAAAATATAACCTTCTTTTATGGCTTCATCTTCGGTGTAAACATCAAATGGCTTTCCGAAAAGGTTGATTGTTTTTTCTATGGGTGTGGCGGTAAACGCCACATAAACCTGTTTTGAAATATCAAGGTTTTTGAAGGTTTCTTCGGCTTCATCTTCCCATGTTCCTTCCTCTTCGTTTGTGCTTTGCTGTTCGTTTGGAATAGGTTCATTAGCAAAAGTTGTTCGCACATTTTTACCCATTTTTCCGCCTTGGCTGCGGTGTGCTTCGTCAATCAAAAAAGCCACTTTCAGATTTTTCAAGGTTTCATCGGCTTGCAATTCCTTTTGAACGTAGTTGAATTTTTGAATAGTGGTAACAATAATATTGGTACGGCTTCTGATGCCTTTCAGCACATCTTCGGCTTTGTCGGTAAAAATGATTTTGCGTTTCAGGTGGGTGAACTTTTCCAAATCATCTTTCACATTCTTATTCAAACTCTTGCGGTCGATGAGAATAAAAATGATGTCCAACACTTTTTCGTTGTTGGTGTTTTTGTTTAAGCTGTCTAAGCGTTCTGCCATCCAGCCGATGGTTAGTGTTTTACCTGCACCCGGACTGTGATTGATTAAATATTTTTTGCCCAACACATCATGCGTTTCGGCAAAGTCCAATAAATCGGCTGTAAGGTTTCTTGTGCTTCGCAATTGGTGGAAGCGTGGCATAATGGTAAATGCAGGACTTTGTCGTTCTGCATTGGCTGCAACATAAATCAGAAAGTATTCTAAAAAGTCGCAAATGTATTCGGGCGAAAATGCCTGACCGTATAAATGCCAAATCGGGTATTCACCTTGCGGGATTTCAGGATTTTCTTTGTTTTCCAAACCTGTATTGAATGGCTGAAAATATTTTTCATCACTTGGGTTGGTGGCAACTTTGGCTTCATCGGTATCGGCTGCAAAGTGTGCAAATGCCAGCGAAAATATTTTGCTTACAAAATGTCGTCTTTCAGTGTATTGGGTAATGGCATCGGCATAGGTGCTGGCTTCGCCTGTTTCGCCATGATGTTTCAACTCTGCTGTAATTATGGGCAAGCCATTAAGATACAAAACCAAGTCAATGGCTTCGGTGGTATCATCGGCAAAGTAAAATTCTTTTTTGTAGGCAAAAATATTTGCCTTGTAAGCTGTTTGTTGTTCTGCACTGTGGTTGCTTCTTGGGCGTGGCGTGAATAAATAAATCCGTTTGCCTTTTAGTTCAATACCGTCTCTTATAATTCGCCACAACGGTTTAAGGGCAATTTCTTCTTTAATGGCTTTAATGATTTGCCTTCCTGTGTCGCTGCCAAAATAGTTGGTTTCTAATTCTTGCCAAGTGTCTTTTTGGGTTTGCTGAATAAATTCGGTTACATGGCTTTCTACAAAATAATATTCCTTGTCTGCCATATCGGTAACCGACAAAGCACGATACCCGAAATGCGTTTTCAGGTATTGGCAAATGTGGTTATGGAATACTTCTTCTGTCATGGACTTGATTTACTTGATTTCAGGATTACTTTGATTGGCAACTAAACTGACAATCAATTGTATCATTAATTCTTTTTCTTCTGGTTTACTTTGTGCTACCAGCAGGGCAATGGCCGTTAATCCGTTGTCGTTTATTTTTACTTCACCGCTGGCTTTAAAGCGGTGTTTGTTTTTCTCCAAAAACCAGATAAAAAGAAACGCTCCAATGCGCTTATTTCCGTCATTAAACGAGTGATTTTTTATGACAAAATACAGCAGGTGTGCCGCCTGCTCTTCAATACTGGGATAAAGGTATTGCCCGCCAAAAGTTTGCACGATGCTTTGCAACGAACTTTGAAAACCACTGTCTTTTTCTTTGCCAAACAGATCGGTGGCTTCTTTTTTTGCGATTAACTGTTTCTTTAGTTCCGCAATTGCAGCTTTGGCTTCCTCATATTTTATATCGTAGGTAATGTTTTCTGATAGCTTTCCTGTTTTTACACTATGGCTGTCGTATTGGTTAAGCAGCACAAAACTTTGGGTGTAATGGCTTATGATTTCCAAAAGCCCTTTGGCTTCCTGCAATTGAAGGTTTTCGCTTTTGCCCGACTGCTCAATCAGTTGCACCATTTTGCCCAATTCGTCTAATCGTTTTTGGTTTATGGTGTAACCCTTTACTAAATACTCCTTGAGCCGTTGGGTAGCCCATTGACGGAATTGTATTCCTCGTTTAGTATTGACACGGTAGCCTATTGAAATAATTACGTCAAGATTAAAATGCTCTAAACTCCTGGCTACCATTCTTTTGCCCTCTTGCCGAACTGTTCGGAATTTCCGAACAGTTGCGTCTTGCTCCAACTCACCCAAAGTGAAAATTGATTTTATATGCTCGCTTATGTTTGCCTTGCTTGATTGAAACAATTCAACAATTTGTGCTTGGGTGAGCCAAACGGTATCGCCATCAAATTGCACCGCTATTTCAGTATTGTCGTCTTCAGTTTTGTATATCACTATTTCATTCATCTTATGCAGCAATTACATATTTTACCAAATAATCTTTAAGCCGTTGGGTAGCCCATTGGCGAAATTGAGTGCCACGTTTGGAGTTTACCCGGTAACCTACAGAAATAATAACATCCAAATTGTAAAATTCTATTACCCTCTTAATCGCTCGGCTCCCTTCAGTTTGAACTGTCGCAAATTTTGCGACAGTTGAATTTGGGTCTAATTCTCTCTCTTTAAAAACATTGTTGATGTGCTTTCCAATGGTTTTAATATCCCGGTCAAAAACAAGGGATAATTGCTGGCGGTTGAGCCATACAGTATCACTTTCAAGCATTACCGATACTTGAATGCCTTCAGGCGATTGATAAATTTCTATTTGATTTTCCATTATGCTGCAATAAAATAGCTTGAAAAATACTCCTTGAGCCGTTGGGTAGCCCATATCCTGAATGCTGTCGCCTGTTTGCTATTTACTCTGTAGCCAATAGAGATAACCGCATCCAGATTGTAGTATTTTACCTTTTTTGTTTGTGTTTTGCCTGTTATTGCACCGTGTGTAGTGGTATGTTCCAAAATGGAACTCACCATTTTCTCATCTAATTCACCGGATGAAAAAATATTTTTTATGTGCTTGGTAATAGCCGGGCGTTGAGTGCCAAAAATTTCAGCTATTTGCTGCTGCGAAAGCCAAATGGTATCGTGCTCCAGCCGAACTTCTACTTCGGCTCTCCCATCTATACCCCTATATATTACTATTTCACTCATTCGTTTATTACTTTTCTTTTCCCTGTTACACATTCATGTATCAGGCATTTGCGGTATTGTTTTAGTTTTTCTATCTGCTGTTCGATGATGCTTTTTTCTTTGGAAATCTTTTGGGAAAAATCATTCAAATATTCTGCAATCTCAATTTGTTCACCTATAGGTGGCAAGACAACGTATTCATTTTTGATTTTTGTTCCAGTAATCAATGGTTGAGCACTTTGGCTTGAAATTGAATTCAAATTCATTTCGGTTAAAAGATAAAACAAGTATCTGTAGTTATGATAGGTTGTCACAATTAAGGCATTATCGCTAATCCATGCAGAATTTTCTACATGATGGACATTGCCGCATTTTGCACCAACTCTGCCAATAATTAACCTTTCACTTTCAATATTGAATTTTGATACATAACCCATAATTCCATTACCACCAAAAACAGGAAAATCACCTCCAACTTCAAGCTCAGTGTTAGAAACAAATTCCCCGCTTTGAATTTCTATTTCATAGCGAAGTTTAATTTTTCTCCAATGCCCCGGCACATCACCAATCCAATCAATGCCACTATCTTTTGTCTGAATTGAGATATTTTGGATTCCCGGATTTTTGGATTTTAATCCTTTTATCTTTTCATCCTGCAAATCCAAATTCAGACGGTGTTTTCCTGTTACACATTCATGTATTTTGCTTTGCTTGTATTGCTCTAATTTTTCTAACTGCTTTTGCTTGGTGGCAATTACCTTATCAATATTAGCTGTGGCTTGGTCTAAGTAGGCAGCAATGGCGGTTTGTTCGGTGAAGGGCGGAACAAATAATCGTTCTTGTTTAATAACTTCTTGACTGATGTTTGGCTGTCCGCCACCATAGCTACTAAAAATCAGTTTTTCCCTGATGTTCAAGAAGTAGTAAAAAAAATATTTTGTATTCCATTTCTTCGTATTGAAAAACAATGCACAGCAAGCTTGATTTGTTGTTGCTTCTGTTTTTAGGATGCCCAACTTGCCAATTGTTGCTCCATACATTGCAATCAATAAAGTTTCGGCAGGAAATAGTTTTGTTGACGATGTTTTGAAACCCTCTTCTGTAAGTTTCTTTTCTGTGTCAAATATTTCGCAGTCATTTAGTTCACCTGTTTGCACCCATTTAATATTACCATCATAGTAACTTTCATTTGTGCTTGTTGGCGTTCCACCAGAAGCAGAAAATTCTACCATTCGGGAAATTTTATCTTTTCGCCAATGAGAAGGAACTTCGCCCATCCACAGCAAATCAGTTTCTTGATAGTTGCTATACTTCTGCATTTCGTCCTTCTAATTGGTTAATAATGGCTTCGGCTTGTTCTTCCAGTTTCCAAAACTCTTGCAATACATCGGCTGCCTTTGGTGGTGCTACATACTTAAAGAAGTATTTGTTAGGCAATATTTCGTAGCCAATAGGCGGAGCCAACTGTATTTCAATAATGGGTTTGTCAATTTCACGGTGAATAAACTCCTTTATGTCTTCATTAAAAGGAATGTATTCATGGTCGGTAATGTAATGGCGGTGTGTGTAAATGCACTCGGTTTCTTTTTCGTAGTTGCGTTGCCACCATTTAAAAATATCAGGTGCTTTGCTGGCTGTTATTTCTTTGTCAAAAAGTGTTTTAAGGTGTTTGGCAAATACGGTTTCAAACTTATCTTTATTAGTTAGTTTAAAACTCATTTTTTTACCTGCAACGGTTATTTCAAAATCGGCTTCACCTCCAAAAAAAGCTACTTTATCATTCACATTTTTATTGTTAAGTTTGGTAGCAAACTTTTCGGTAATGTTCATGGGCTGGTCGTTTTCATCGGTTTGATGAAACACTACCTGCACCTTATGAAAACAGAAATCACGGTAATGGAAAATCTTGCAATCTTCATCTTCTTTCCATGCCTGATGTTTTTGCTCAATCCATTGGCGGTGTTCGTCTTTCAGTTGATGGCGTTTTTGCCCCAAGCTCGGCACCTGGTCGGCATGTTGATTTCGGGCATTGATAATTAAAACCTTTTCTTTTCGGTCTTCGGGTTTGTTATTAGTCAATAACCAGATGTATGTATAAATGCCCGTGTTGTAAAACAATTGGTCGGGCAACATGACAATGGTGTCCAGCAAATCATTTTCAAGAATGTATTTTCTGATTTCACTTTCGCCACTCAAAGCATCGCCATTGCTCAAAGGAGAACCGTTAAAGATGATAGCGATTTTGCTTCCGCCTTCTTCCTTCGGCTTCATTTTGTCAACCATGCTCATCAGGAAAAGCAAAGCACCATCTTTTACTGTTGGATAACCTCCGTGATACCTGCGTTGGTATTTTTTTACCCTTGCCGAGTATTCGCCCCAGTTCACCCCAAAAGGTGGATTGCTCAACATGAAATCAAATTGCTTTCGGTCGTGCAAATCACCTTTCTCTTTGTATCCTTCTTCATCAGGCACTAAAGAGTTTCCATGTGTAATGCGGTTGGCATCTTCGCCTTTCATCAACATATCTGCTTTGCAGATAGCGTAGTTCTTTGGCTGCTTTTCCTGTCCGTGTAGCTGCACAACGGTTTGTATCAGGTTGCGTTCTTTGTCGGTAGTGGCTCTGTCAATCAAATATTCTTTAGCCACTGAAAGCATACCGCCTGTTCCGCAAGCGGGGTCGTAAATGCTTATTGCTTTGTTCTTGTCTTTGGGGTTGAGTTGAATGTCCAACAATTCAACCATCAAACGAATGACTTCTCTTGGTGTAAAATGTTCCCCGGCTTCTTCACCGCTTTGTTCCGAAAATTTGCGAAGCAATTCTTCGTAGATGTAACCCATTTCAAGGTTAGTAAGGTCAGAAGGTCCAAGCGGCTCGTTAGCGTATTGTTTTAAAATGGGTTCAAGAGCATCGTTCTTATCCATTGCTCCAATGGTGGCAGCAAACTCAAACTTTTCAAAGATTTCTTCAATCGGGTTTATTTTCTTTTTGCCTTTGCCAAGGTCAATGTGTTGAAAGCCGTTGATGTAGTCCCGAAAGTTCTTTTCAATTCGGCTTACATTGTCGTCAATAATTTTTTTGATAGTCCAATGCGTAGTGTTCCAGAACGGATATTCGTCCAGTTCCACTTCTTTCATCAGCTTTTCAAGTCCTTTGTGTTTTTTCTCTTTTACTTCTTTCTTGTCATCTTCTTTAATCTGAAATTCAGGATAAGCAGGAAGCAATTCTGCTTTGGTCTTTTCTCTCATTTCAATTAGCACACATTCAATCCTGCGAAGCATGATAACAGGCAATACCACATTTTGATATTCGTACGCTTTAAACTTGCCACGCAGTTTGATAGCGGATTTCCAGATTTCGTCTGCCTTGTTATTTAATTTATCTTTTGTCAGCACTATTCTTTAGTTATTTATGAGGTTTCTAATATCGTCAAAATTATTAAAAGTGGTCGTAACCGGAGCGGTGGCAAAAGAATTCCGTTCGGCTAATGTACAAAAGTTGATAGAAGTACTCAAGATCAATTTTGTACTTCAGCCGCGCTAATGCAAAACCGTTTGTTATAGGCAGTTTGTCTTATATTTATAATGTTTTTCTTTTGTATAAATCAACTGTTCCCCCACCATAATCTCCATGGTATGAAACTGTTGTGAAAAGTTCAAATTCTTCATATTGGTTACCGTATCCAAGCCAAAAGTCAGGTGTCATTTCTTTAGTTAATGGTTCCATTTCAAAGTCTACACCACCTTCATATGCACAATTACATATCATTTTGGGTCTAGCTTTGTTTTTCATAAAAACATTCTGCCAAATAACATTATTATCAAAGTCAATATAAATTATAATAAAGTATTTGTTTTCTTTCTTCCACAAACTAAACTCTGCTTTAAAGTCTTTTATTTCAAATTGATACCTTAGGCCATAATGTCCATTATATCTTTTTTCGTTGAGTCCAAACCATCTAGGAGTTAAAGTACAATATAAAAGTTCTGTACATCCATTTTCTCTCACTCTTGATTTTAATTTGAACAATGAGTCATAAATGTTTGAACTTTCTTGAATATCACAATAAATAAATTTATTTACATGATTTAAGCACTCAATTATAGGTGTTGCATCAGCACCACTTGAATAATAGAAACAACATTCATTTAAATATTGCTCAATTCGACCATGAAGCAAATCTTCAATTGAATGCTCCAATTTAAAATCTATATTTTCAAATTCATCATAATTTCTATTTAATAAATCAATAATTCTATACATAAATTAGGGTTTAAAAAATTGCCCACAACTTTTATACATACACAGTTTTGTAGCTGTTAAAACTCTTGTATTAGGACTTTGTAGGAATTTGTTTTAATGTTTCTAATAAGAATTTCCAGAATTTTTGAACAGAACTAATACTTACTTTTTCATCAGGAGCATGTGCACCTCTTATGGTTGGTCCCAATGAAATCATTTGAATATGGGGATATGGGCCGTTTAAAATACCACATTCTAAACCCGCATGACAAGCATTAACATTGGGCTTTTCATGAAACATAGTCTCATACAAATTGCTCATTATCCGAACTATTGTGGCATCGGGGTTGGGAACCCAACCCGGGTATGAACCTGTACTTTGAACTTGTGCTCCAATTAATTCAAAGGCCGATTGGATAGCCTCTACAACATCCATTTTCTCGGTATCAACAGAACTGCGTGTAAGGCACATAATGGTAAATTTACCCTTAGCTACTTCGACCCGAGCCACATTGTTTGAGCTTTGTACCAAATCTGATATACTTGGACTCATGCGGTAAATTCCATTTGGACAGGCAGCTACGGCTCTCAAAAAATTTAATGAATCATCCGATTTCATTATTGTTTGAGGTGTTTTAGCTGCTTCCATAATTATATTTAAATTAGGATCTGTTAAGCGGTTTTCAATGGTAATAATGTTCGCAATAGCTTTAAAAGCTTTCATTATACCGTCCTCATTTTTCTGATCTACGCAAAAAACAGCCCAAGACTCTCGTGGAATGGCATTTCTGAGGCCACCTCCGTTTATAGCGTGTATTTCGATTTTATAGGTACGGGCTAAGTGCAATAAAATACGATTCATTATTTTGTTTGCATTTCCTCTACCTTTATGAATATCCATTCCTGAATGGCCTCCGGTTAACCCTGTAATTTCAATTTTAAAGGCAATGGCATTAGGTGAAGCAGCCCCTTGTAAATAATCTCCTTGTGCCGTAACATCAATTCCACCAGCACAACCTATGGTTAGCTCATTATCTTCTTCAGTATCTAAATTTAGCATTATTTTTGCCTCTAACAAGCCGGGCTCCAAGGCTAAAGCACCGGTCATACCGGTTTCTTCATCAACAGTAAATAGGGCCTCTATAGCCGGGTGTGGTATGTTGTTGCTAGCCAGTAAACCCATTATTGTGGCTACTCCTACCCCATTGTCGGCTCCTAAAGTTGTTCCACGTGCTTTTACCCAGTCGCCATCAATATACATATCAATTCCTTGCGTGTTAAAATTAAAGTCAACATCGCTGTTTTTTTGATGAACCATGTCTAAATGACTTTGAAGGGCAATGGTTTCTCTATTTTCCATTCCGGCAGTAGCCGGCTTTTTTATTATAACATTTCCGGTTTTATCTGTATAGGTATGCAGATTTAATGATTTTCCGAAGTTGCTTATAAATGCAATTGCTTTTTCTTCTTTTTTTGAACCGCGTGGAACTGCGTTAAAAAGGCTAAAATTTTCCCAAATTTCTTTTGGTTCAATATCTTTAATTTTCATAACTTTTGTATTAATTTTTTAAATTAAATGATAAGATATTTATATTTGATAATCAAATACTTAAAACGATTTATTTATTCCAACAATCCATCGTACTTGTACAAAATTAGGGCTTGTGAAAGGTGTTGCATTTAAAAATAAAGGCATATCAAATCGTAAGGTTAGCGGATCGATGGTTTGCAAAGGACCAATTTTTTTGATAGTCCAAGCAGTACCTATTCCGGCATCAGTTTTAAATAAATTTGATAATTGATACGATTTCAGTTGGTCAATTTTCAGTACTCCGGCATCGGCAAACAAATATATATTGTAGTCAAAAGATTCTCTTAATTTACGGTATTTTCTTTTCCAAAGCCTGTCAAAGCCTAATTCAACATTTACGGCTGCCCCGGCATTGGTACGGTAACCCAAATGTTGCACTCCGGCATTATCATCAACCGGCATCAGATATCCGGCATATCCTCTTAAATTTAAGCCTCCACCTTGTTGAAAATGGCTGGTATTTACATCATATTTACTCCAATTAGAAGGTACAAAAGCGTCAGCCCGGGTGTATTTATTTTCGATGAGTTGTTCTGGATTAGCCCCTGCAACATACAGTTGTGATTCGAGAGGCACAGTAGTTCCGGTTCCATATTGTACAAAAAAACGGGTATTCAAATCAAAAGAACCTAATTGGTTGCGATTTATAGCTGTTAGAGCAAGTTGAGAGTAATCGTAGTTGCTAAAAAGAGCTGCGCTTTTAAAATTAACATTGATAATACCATTTCCATTAAAATACTTATAATTATAGTCAAACCCTATGTTTGCCGTGTTATTCCATTTGTTTACCTCCCATAAATCTTTATAAATAAAATAATTTAGGTTTACAGAGTCTTTGCAATACATACTTTTAGCGTAAGCATAAAAGCGTGTATTTAAACTATTTGATTTTTTTTCGACTCCAATTAAATTATAAACTAAACCATCAAGCCATCGGCTTTTAAAGTACCATGATGAGTTATTTGTGATGGCATCGGTAGGATTTTTGTATTCCAATGCGTACGAAAATTTATTCAGTTCAAAATTCTGATTTTTATCGGCAATATTTTGTCCAATCATTGAACTAAACCAAACCGTTGCACGAAATATGTGTTTATATCGCAAATAATTACCGTTAAGGTGTACCCCTATTTTAGCACCGTCAAATTTATTATACCATAAGTCAGGTCTAAGAAAAAATTCGTAATGATGCCGGTCAGAGGGATTCGGTAAGTGATGATCAAAATCAAGGGTAACGCGATTAAAATTACGGTTATTCCATATATTCACATCAGCCAGTCGGTTGCTGGGGTCAATTTGTATGTTTTTAATTCCTCCGGGTGCTGAAATACTGGCCGTGTATGATGGAGAAAGCCTCCCCCAACCTATCCATCTAGGTAAAACCTGAGCTTTTGTTTGCTTTACAAACCAAGTATTAGGAATATGGTAATGATTGATTGAATCAAGTTTACTTTGTACCATAAAGTCTAAAGGCATCTGCATTGTTCCTTTTCGCTTAAAGGTAATATCATACCTATCAGGTCCGGCTTTTCTATTGGGCTTAATTCGGGCAATTCTGTAATCAATAACCTTGTCGGTTTCTATCCATTGGTCAAAAAACCAGTTTAAATCCACTTTTGTGTGTTGAATAATGCTATTTCTGAAATCTTCCACATAGGGATGGCACATTTTCCATTGGTTAAAATAGGACTTCATGGCCGATAAAAACAAGCTATCGCCTAAAACATATTGTAAGTTGGCCAGCATAGTAGCTGTTTTATAATATACATTTCGGTATCCACCTCCGTGCCCAAGTGCTCCATTAAAATCATCGCTGTGTACATTTAATGGAGTTGCGTTGCCTCGTACTGCGTCATTTATATAAGCATTGTAAACCACTTGATCCCAAACCAGCCTATCGGGTGTAAATTTATCGATGTATTTAGATTTTGAAGGGGCAACAACAACCGTATCCCCATCAATATTTTGCATTGCCCATGCGGTAAGATATTGTGTAAATCCCTCATCAAGCATAGCACGGTAGGTTTCGTTATTTCCTACCATACCAAAAAACCAGTTATGCCCCACTTCATGTGCCAACAAATACCGATAACTGGGGTCTTCGCCACCATCTAGGGTCAGCATGGGATACTCCATACCATCACGGGCATCGGCTACTACCATTTTAGGATAAGCATACATACCAAAATCGCGCGAATAGGTTTTGATAACTTTAGAGGTAAATGGAGCTGCATTTAACCAACGTGATGCATGAGGTTCCTGTACCACAGCAACTATTTTTATTTTATTCCATATTACTTCATCAATACGGTACGTTGGATCGGCTGTAAAGGCGAAATCATGAACATTTTCGGCATGATACTTCCAGGTTTTTCTTTTGTCTTTATTATAAGGTGTAACAATTGAAGGGCTTGAATTCCAAGGTTTGTTTTTAAAATTAACAATATCTAATTTTTCTCGTAGTTCATCAGGCATCACTTCGGAGCTGTTCCATAAATTTCCGGTAGCCTCAACTACAAAGTTGTCGGCAAAGGTGAGCTCTACATCAAATGCTCCAAAATCACCATAAAACTCTTTTCCTAAATGCTGCTGCGTATCCCACCCAAACTTTGAATCATATACAGAAATACGTGGGTACCAATGCACTCCATCATAATGTTTAAAGCCAAAGCTGTTAAAAGCTTTCATTCGTCTTCGGGTACTTCCGTAGTCATAATAGGTTTTAAAATCAATATCAAAAGCGACAGATTCGCCAGGTTTTAAAGGTTTTTGAAGCCATACTTTAACAATTGTATTGTCATATTCTGTTTTTAAATTTTGCCCGTTTGATGTAATTTTCAATATTTCGGTTCCCTTTTTTTGCTGTTCATATTTCCCATATTTAGGTTTTACTTTATTTTCTTTTTGTAGCTCATCTAAATAAGAACCTGGCTGAAAAGCATTTTGATACAAATGAAAATAAACAAATTCTAACTCATCGGGACTGTTGTTCCAATATGTTAAATTTTCGCTTCCTTCAATAATATCAGTAGTTTCGTCAATATTCGCTTTGATTTGATAATACACATCTTGTTGCCAATAACCCGGGTATGGTGGACGATTTTTCCAGTAATAAGGGTTGTCGGTGTTTCTGTAGGTATTTGGCTTGTGAAGCGGATCATAGCTCTGTCCGTAACTTGCCTGAATACTCGTCCATAATAACAATAAGGTAAAGAATTTATTCACAGTTTTGCTTTTTATTAAATAAACAAGCGACTAAAGTATATAAACCTAATGAATAATAGAACTAATAAGGGGAAACATAACTGTTTTTTTATTAACACAGAATGAAACGTGTTCATTTAAAATCGTGTTACCAGTTTTATGTTTAGTTGTCGGTTTGTTAAATAGTTTGGAATTGCATATTGCCTGTCAGTAATATCCTTTATCCACAAATATGAAATGGTATTATTTATGGCCAATAGGTTAAACACTTCTATACTTACCCATAGGTTTTTGAGATAATTTAAAGGATGTGATTGTTTTAATTTGGTATCCTCAGAAATCAGCTCCCATGAAAAGCCAATGTCAGCTCTGCGGTATGGAGGCATTTTAAGGGTGTCTTTATAACGGTCGTAAGTGGGCGGGCCAAAAGGAAATCCTGTTCCAAAGAGCAAATTTAGGTGCATTTTTAACTTCGGTATTTTGGGTACATAGTCCTGAAAATAAATGCCTACATTCACCCGTTGATCAGCCGGTCTGCGGATGAACCCCGGATAATACAATACACTGTCGGTTACTGTGGTATTGCTGGTGTAGCCCGGATATATTCTTTGTTTATCGGAATTGTAGTAAATGTAATAGTAGTCATTTTTAATATCTTCGGCTGTTTTCATAACAGATAATGAGAACCATGACTCTACCCCATTAATAAACTCTCCGTTTATTTTCATATCAATACCAGTAGCGTATCCATTTGATAAATTATCAGCATAATAACGAATTCTAACATTATCAATCTCATAAGGAACTAAGTTGCTCAGATGCTTATAATATAACTCGGTTAAAAGTTTAAAAGGCCTATCCCACATCATAAAATTATAATCACTTCCTAATACAAAATGCACGGATTGCTGTGCTTTAAGTTTAGTATTTAACTCACCTTTAAAATTCCTGAGTTCTCTGTAAAAAGCAGGTTGAGCATATAATCCGGAGGAGAATCTAAAGAGTATATCCTTACGCCAATTAGGTTTTATTGAAAAAGTTCCGCGTGGGCTCAGCAACCATTGTTGATTTAGTGACCAAAAATTACTTCGAGCTCCTAAAGTTAACTTATATTCACTTGAATCATTACCGCTCCAATCCCACTGATTTTGGACATAAGCCATCATTCGGTTACTTTCTAATTTGTTTTTTTGTTTAATAACTTCTTTTAATTCTAAAAACTCAGGTTTAGTTTGTGGCAGTGAATAACCGGCACTATCAATATTTTGCCATTCGCTAATGTTATCGTCAATTAACTCATGCTGTAATTTGAGCCCCCATGTGGCCTTTTCATAGTATCCTTTATGTTCTATATTTGCTACTGTAGCTATTAAATAATTGCGGGCATGATTTAAAAAAGTACCTACCCCCCTATTGAATTTAACGTCTCCAAAACTAGGTTTGCTCATATCACTTTCTAATTGGTCAATATAATATTGCCCCTGAACATCATAGGTTTCAAATTCATAGCTTCTAAAAGCCGATGAAATAAGTTTTAGTTTTAGTTTTTCGTTTGGTTTGTAAATTCCGGTAAAAGCACCTAAGTAGGTTTCAAAATCAGTGATTTCTTGCCCGTCAAAATATACATTTAGTTGTAAAGCATCATTTACAGTGCCAAATTTAGTTTGGCGGTTTTGGGGAACCATTTGATATTTATTTCGGCTGTAATTACCCAAAGCTTGAATTGAAAAAGAGGGACTAATGTCATAATTCAGTAAAAGTTGTCCATCAGCAAAAAGTGGTTTATAATCACCTTTAGTGTCGAGCGTTTTAAGCACGTATTGGTTGGTTCGTGTGCGCACACCACCTATAGCGCTAAATCGGGCATCTTTACTAATGCCTTCAAGTTGTACGCTGGCACCCAACAGGCTGGCTTGAACGGTTCCGGCAAAAGTTCTTGGGTTACGGTATTGTACATCCAGTACACTAGACATCTTATCACCATACTTTGCATCAAAACCACCAGCCGAGAACAAAACAGATGACACCATATCGGAATTAATAAAGCTTAAACCTTCTTGTTGTCCACTTCTTACTAGAAAAGGCCTATATATTTCAATATCATTTACATAAATCAGATTTTCGTCATAATTGCCCCCTCTAACATTATACTGTGAGCTTAATTCGTTATTAGATGACACTCCGGGAAGTGTTTTTAAAATGGCTTCAAAGCCACCCGTAGCCGGAAGTGAAAAAACAAGTTTCGGATCAATACGGGTAAAAGTAGATGCTCGGGTTTGCTTATCTTCGATTTGAACTACGTGTAGGTTTTTTATGTTACTTTCTAAAGAAAAATTTAGTTCATTAACCGAGGCTTCAGTAAAGCGCTTAGCTAGGGTTACTGTTTTGTATCCAATATGGTTTACTATAATAAAAATATCAACTGCTGCAGGTACAGTTAGCACATAGTAACCCGTAGAATCACTATAAACAAAATCGGGTAAACCTTGAATTGAAACAGCTATTTCAGAAAGCGGCTTATGAGTGTTTTTATCTTGTATAAATCCTTTAATTACAGCCTTTTGCGCCATTGCTGAAATACTTACATATAAAAGCGACACAAAAAAAAGAATGAAAATTTTAAACCTTTTGTACATAGAATAATTGCTGCAAATAACGGAATTTTGCTTTAAATATTGCAGCACGTAAAGAGAGCCTTTCTTTTTCGTTTAACAGCTTTATTTGTCTTATTTAATTGTGTTTCGATTTTTAAATAAACCTTTACCTTTGTATTTCTGAAACATAAACTAAAAAAATTATGCCTTTGGATAGTGTGATAAAAAAGCCCCATCAAAGTGTTTCGACAGAAACCATGCTAAAGGCCTATGAATTAATGAGTACTGCTAAAGCAATGACCGTGCTTTATGAAGACAATAGGGAAATAACTTCAAAATATGTACATGCAACCAGCCGCGGACATGAAGCAGTTCAATTAGCTTTAGGGCTGCAACTTAAACCACAGGATTATTTAAGTTGCTACTATCGTGATGACAGCATTTTGCTTGGTATTGGAATAACACCCTACCAACTGATGTTACAATTGCTTGCTAAACGTGATGATATCTTTTCGGGAGGGCGCTTGTATTACTCTCATCCAAGCCTTAACAGAGAGGATATGCCTAAAATTCCTATGCAAAGCTCAGCTACAGGAATGCAAGCAATTCCGGCAACGGGCATAGCTATGGGCATACAGTATAAAGAAAAAGAAGGCTTTTTGCTTAACCCTAACGAGCCGTTTCCGGTTGTTGTGTGCTCCTTGGGAGATGCTTCTATTACTGAAGGAGAAGTGGCTGAGGCCTTTCAAATGGCAGTCTTAAAAAAACTTCCTATACTCTATTTAGTTCAGGATAATGAATGGGATATATCGGCTCATGCCACTGAAATAAAGGCACAAGATGCTGCCGAGTATGCTAAGGGATTTAAAGGACTTGAGGTAAGAAGTATAGACGGTACTGACTTTATACGCAGCTATACAGTTGTGCAAGAAATGTTAGGTATTATTAGGGCTGAACGCAGGCCCATGCTGCTTCATGCTAGAGTTCCTTTATTAAACCATCACACCAGCGGAGTTCGCAAAGAGTGGTACAGACACGATTTAGAAGAAGCTGAAAAACGAGACCCTTTTCCGAGACTAAAAAAGCAGTTAATTATTGAAGGAATTGATATTCATAAGCTACATGCTCTTGAAGCTGAAGCTCAAAATCGGGTAAAAGATGATTTTCAGAAAGCTTTAGCAGCACCCGATCCCTTGCCAGAAGATTTATACACACATGACTTTGCCCCTACTCCTATTGTAGAAGAAGCGGGAGAACGAAGCCCTGAAAATAGGGAAAAGACTGTAATGGTTGATAGTGCTTTATTTGCAATCAAAGAACTTATGAGTAAACATAAAGAATGTTTGCTTTATGGCCAAGATGTAGGAGCTCGCTTAGGTGGTGTATTTCGTGAAGCTGCCACCTTAGCACAGAAATTTGGTGAAAATCGTGTTTTTAACACTCCTATAATGGAAGCTTTTATTATTGGAAGCACCGTTGGAATGAGTATTTCCGGACTGAAGCCAATAGTTGAAGTGCAATTTGCAGATTATATTTGGCCTGGTTTAAATCAGTTATTTACAGAGGTTAGTCGCTCTTGCTATTTAAGTAACGGTAAATGGCCTATTAGCTGCATTATTCGTGTGCCTATTGGCGCCTATGGAAGCGGAGGCCCATACCATAGCAGTAGTGTAGAGTCTGTATTGTTAAATATAAAGGGCATAAAAGTTTGTTACCCAAGTACAGGGGCTGATTTAAAAGGGCTTATGAAAGCTGCTTATTATGATCCAAACCCCATTGTAATGTTGGAACACAAAGGCTTATATTGGAGTAAAATAAAAGGAACAGAAGATGCCAAAACAGTTGAGCCTGATGAAGACTATATCATTCCTTTAGGCAAGGCCAGAATAGTAAAAGAGGCCTCTGTTGCTCAGGTTGAATCAGGCAGGAGCGTTTTAGTAATAGCTTATGGAATGGGAATTTATTGGGCAAAAAGTGCTTCAAAAGAATTTTCTGATCAGGTTGAAATTATGGACCTAAGAACTTTATTCCCGTTAGATGAAAAACTCATCATTGAAAGAGTGAAGCTTCACAGCAAGGTACTCATTATTACTGAAGAACCAAGTCATAATTCATTTGCACAGTCGTTGGCTGGTCGTATTCAAAGTTGGTGTTTTCGCTTTTTAGATGCGCCAGTTGAAGTAATTGGTGCAGAAAATTTACCGGCAATTCCTTTAAATGCAACCTTAGAACATACTATGCTTCCTAATGCCGAAAAAGTAAAAGAGCGATTAGCCTATTTATTATCATATTAAACAAGGAGGCGTATGGCCTTCTTGTTTAATACTACTTTTCATCTGCCGAAGGGCCATACATTCCAGGAACCGATATGTCGAGTATTCTCAAATAGAGGCTTAATTGTCCACGATGATGAATTAAGTGATTCATAATCATATAACGGTACATTACTTTCTTAGGTGCTTGTAATATAATTCTATCCCCCATTTTAAACGTAAACTCTTTTTCCCAAAAGTCGTCAGAAACCGTGTTTATAAAGCTAATATTTTCTTTTATTTGGTTTTCCATAACTTCAGAAAGTTGCTTAAAGCTTTTAAATTCGACAGGCACAAAATCTGTTTTTAAGTCAAATACTTCTTTTTTAAAAGCATTTCCAAACCAAGATTGCAAAACTGCTATGTGAATTGCTAAATTTTTTATTGACATTGACTTCGTATGTGGAGACCAGTCAGCATGTTTCATATCGATTCGTTCAATCATCTTTTTTGTGCCTTCTAACTCCTTTAAAGTTTCGGCCAAAATTGCAGCATTTATTCCCATTTTATTTCAATTTTTAGGTATAGAATTTGTATTTATCAGATACGATTTTTGAGTTAAAATACGTTGTGTAAATAGGTTCGTTATTATTTCTTTTCAAAAACAATACAAGCCCAATCATTACTTTCGTTTTGAGAGAGTAAAGTAAGTTTTAACGATTCTGCTTTTTTTCTTAGTTCCAATACGTCTTGTTTAAAGAAGCCACTTAGCAAAAGTCGGCCGTCCATACTCAAGTGTTTACAGTATATTTCCATATCGGCTAACAAAACATTTTTATTTATATTGGCAAAAATGTAATCGAAGCTATGATTTGAAATGGCATTGGCAGTGCCATGCAGTACCCATATTTGTTGGCAATGGTTTACGGTGCAGTTTTCAATAGCATTCTTAAAAGCCCATTCTTCATTATCAACGGCAACTATTTTTTCGGCATTCATTTTAGCTGCTAAAATAGCCAAAACAGCGGTTCCACATCCCATATCACAAACCCTTTTTCTATCCATTCTTAGTTTTAAAATTTCTTGAATCATGAGCATGGTCGTATCATGATGTCCTGTTCCAAAAGCCATTTTGGGTTCAATAACAATATCAAATTTAAAGCCTGCCGGTTTTTCATGAAAGGGGGCTCGAATCATACATTCCATTCCAATCTTAACGGGACTAAAACTACTTTCCCACAAGGCATTCCAATTTTGCGTAGGAATTAATTTATACGAATTTGTAATGGTACACGCTTCCGGATTTTGAATAATGTCAATATGATTCAATACATCAAGCTTATGTTCCGATTCTTGAATATAGGCAACTACTCCATCATCATTCTCAACAAAACTTTCAAAACCGAACTCAGCTAATTGTGCTACTAAAATGTCGGAAAAAGGATGTTTAGGAGTTACTTTAAATGTGTATTCAATATAGTTCATTCATTCTGGATATGAGTTTAACAAAGGAATCTGCTTTTAATGATGCCCCCCCAATTAACCCCCCATCAATATCTTTTTGTGCAAAAAGTTCTCCTGCATTTTCAGGAGTACAGCTCCCACCATATAAGATAGGTATTTTGTTAGCCATTTCTGAGCTGTATTTTTTTTCTATTTTTTTTCGAATAAATTGATGCACTTCCTGAGCTTGATCAGCACTAGCTGTAAGCCCTGTGCCAATTGCCCAAATGGGCTCGTATGCTATAATTACTTTTGCAAATGAAGCTTCCGATAATTTAAAAACTTCATGTTCCAGTTGATTTTCAATAATATCTAAATAATTTCCATTTTTGCGGTCATCTATGCTTTCTCCACAGCACCAAATTGGGCTAATTTGATGTTCGAGAAGCAAACTACATTTCTTAATAATGTCATCTGAATTTTCCTTGTAAATTACTCTTCGCTCAGAGTGCCCAACAATACAATACGTAATTTGAAGAGATGCCAGCATAGCTGCTGATACTTCACCGGTGTATGCACCTTTAGCATGCGAAGCACAATTTTGGGCAGCTACTGCAAAGCCTTTGTTACCTTGTGTTAAAATGACTGATTGTTGCAAATATGGGAATGGCACAGCAAATATTACAAGCTGCTGAGTTGAAACGTTTGCAGCATGTTTCAGTGTTTTTGTAATTAAATCCTCAGCCTCTTGTTTTGTGTTGTTCATTTTCCAATTTCCGGCCACAATTTTCAGTCTCATAATAGATTTATCGTTCAATTTGGGTAAATATAAAATTATTTTTTTACTTACACATTTAAAATTATAAACTTATTTTAATATTAAAAATTCAGCAAGAGGTACTTTGTTATAAAGTGTATAAGAAGTTAGAACTCTATTATTTGGCAATAAAAATACCAAGTATAATTAAATTTTTATTATTTAGTACATTTGCCCGATTTATTGAGCTGATTTTTGATATTATAGTTTACTGTTCATGAAATTTGGGATTATTTTAAGAATATTGCTTTTGTGGCTTCTCCTATTTATAATTATAGTTGGGATTACTAAAGCTGTGCATCTTTATTATCCACAGGTAAATATAATAAGTTATTTTCGAACTGCTTTTATTTCACTACTAACAGTTGTAATTTTTGAAATAATAAGAAGAAAAAAATCATTGTAATATATGCTCATTCAAAAACAGCACTTTTTCCATAGACTATAAAAAAACAATTTATTTATGCTTTTTAACTCTATTGATTTTTTTATTTTCTTACCCCTAGTATTCTTTTTGTATTGGTTTGTTACGCAAAGAAATTTGGGGCTGCAAAATATGTTGCTGTTAATTTCAAGTTATTATTTTTATGCCTGTTGGGATTGGCGTTTTTTGTTTTTATTAATGTTCTCTACGGTGCTGGATTACTATACCGGCTTAAAGATGTGTGAATCAAAAAATTTAAAAGAACGAAAATTTTGGTTTTTGTTAAGCGTCATCGTGAATTTAGGATTTTTAGGTGTATTTAAATATTATAACTTTTTTATTGAATCGTTTTCAGAAGCCTTGACAACCCTGGGCTTTAATGTTAACCCATGGACTTTAAGAGTTATCTTGCCGGTAGGTATTTCTTTTTACACATTCCATGGCTTATCATACGTTATTGACATATATAAAGAACGTATTAAAGCAGAAAGAAACTTTGTAGAATATGCCGTGTTCGTAAGCTTTTTTCCATTGCTTGTTGCAGGCCCTATTGAAAGGGCAACACATTTGTTACCACAAATTAAAAAACAGCGTATTTTTAACTACTCGCAAGCCGTTGACGGGATGCGGCAAATACTTTGGGGTTTGTTTAAGAAAATAGTGATTGCCGACAACTGTGCTGAGTTTGCAAATCTTATTTTCAACGATTCGGCCCATTACTCTGGAAGTACTTTGGTTTTAGGGGCATTGTTTTTTACTTTTCAAATTTATGGTGACTTTTCAGGTTATTCTGACATAGCTTTAGGTACAGCCCGACTATTTGGGATTGATTTATTAAGAAATTTTGCCTACCCTTATTTCTCACGTGATATTGCCGAATTTTGGAGACGCTGGCACATTTCACTCTCTTCATGGTTTCGTGATTATCTCTACATTCCGCTTGGTGGAAGCAAGGGTAACACGCTTATGAAAGTTCGAAACACTTTTATAATTTTTATTGTAAGCGGATTTTGGCATGGGGCTAACTGGACTTTTATTATTTGGGGTGCCCTAAATGCTTTATACTTTATGCCTCTTTTACTCACACAACGAAATAGAACCAATATAGAAATTGTAGCTCAGGGAAAGTTATTCCCTAATTTAAAAGAAATAGGGACCATGAGTAGTACTTTTATCTTAACCGTTTTTGCTTGGATATTTTTCAGAGCTCAAAATGTTAGTCATGCTGTTAGCTATATTGGAGGTATTTTTTCAAAATCGTTATTTCAAATTCCTGATTTTGATTGGATGAAGAAAGCGGTGGTAACATTAATGCTTGTTATAGTATTTTTAGGGATAGAATGGTTAGGTCGTGAAGATCAATATGCAATTCAAAAAATAGGTTTGCGTTGGAAAAGGCCGGTAAGATATTTGTTTTACTCATTAATTCTTTTTGCTATTGGTATGTATATGACAACGAACGAAACTCCTTTTATTTATTTTCAATTTTAATTATTCCGTATGAAGAAATATCTTTTGCAATCATTTGTTTTTATCCTGTTTGCAATTTTGATTTACGGTATTGCTCTTGTTGTTTGGCAACATAGTTTCCCTTACATTCTAAAGCCCAATCTTACCTATAAAATTGGTTCTTATGGACACATGTTTAGTCGTATTAAGGAAGCAAAAATAAACCAAAATGTTGATGTCCTATTTGTGGGGTCATCGCATGCCTACCGTGGGTTTGATACGAGAATATTTAAAGCCAACGGGTTTCAAACTTTTAATTTGGGGTCAAGTTCTCAAACCCCTATTCAAACTTATATACTTTTAAAAAGATATTTAAAAACCATACACCCTAAACTTATTGTATTTGAAGTAAACCCCATTTCTTTCTCATCAGACGGAGTTGAATCTTCATTAGATATTATTGCCAATGATAAAAATGACTGTTACTCGGTTGAAATGGCTTTAAAAGTAAATAACATTAAAACCTATAATGCACTTATATATGGCTTCGAATCTGATTGGTTGGGCTTAAATAAATCATTTCACGAAGCCTCAGAAATTGATGGAGATACCTATATTTCAGGAGGCTTTGTAGAGCGAAAAATGAGCTTTTACCATCCTGAAAAAATTAATAAAACGCCTGTAGTTTTTCAGAAAAAACAAACAGAAGCATTTAAAAAATGTTTAGACGAGATAAAGAAAAACAATATAGATTTGCTATTGGTTTTTGCTCCCGTAAGTCCTAATTTATATTCCAGTTACCCAAATATTGCTGTTTTTGACAGTACCTTAAGCACTCAAGGAAATTATATTAACTTTAATACCAAGTTATCTTTAAATGACAGCTTGCATTTTTACGATTCGCATCATTTGAATCAAAGCGGAGTTACTCTTTTTAATACTGCTTTTATAAAGCTCCTTAATGAAAGGAGAAAATAAAATTACGGGTATTTTCTTGCCATCACAAAATATTTCTCTTTAACTTTTTGCATTGTATTCTAATATGAAATATTAGCGATTGTGGGTATAGGTATTGCACAAATCAATAACTTATAAAACAATAAAAATTTAAGGTTTAATAGCTTGTTCGTATTAAAAAAGGGAATAAGCTCTATTGTTGTAAAGTGCAAATACTTTTAAAAACAGATACAATTAGTTGATGAAAGACTTCAATTTTTTGAAGTCTGCACGTACGAACAATTTTCTATTTTCTTCTTCCTGTAAAGGAGTATAGTTTTTGATTGTAGGTGGTAAAGCCTAATGTTTGTGGAACATCGCTATGGCCGGCTCCTTCAACTCTCTCGGCTTCAGAAATAGTACCGGTATAGTTTTTAAACAACACCTCACCATTGGTTTCAATAGGAATAAATTTGTCTTTTTTTCCGTGTATCCAATAAAATGGTTGTTGAATATATTTTATTCTAAAATTATTATCGCATTTGAAAGTTGAAAAAAATAATGGGTCTATATTTAATCCTGCTCCATCATTTACTAAAGTGGCGACAGAGGCAAACGGGGCCTCAAGGGCAATACAAAAGGGTTTGTAATTATTGGGCATATTGTAAGTAACATAAGTTGCAGCTGCACATCCCAAGCTAAAGCCATAAATCCCGTATCGCTGGTTTTTTACCCCTCTTTCTTTAACCCAATTAACTGCTGCCATAGCATCGGCATATAGGGTTTCTTCGGTTGATTTTCCTTCAGACATTCCGTATCCTCTATAATCAATCATAAGAACTCCAAATTTTAGCTTACCTCCTGTATGGGCAAGTAATTTTGCTCTTTGCCAATAAAAATCGATATGGCTCTTATTTCCATGAAAGTAAACAAAAACAGAGTCGTTAGCAATGTACTCTTTACCTCTTGAATTCTTTTTAATTTGGCCTATATACACTGCCCAAATTTTTACAGAATCTGTTTCAGATTCAGTTTTTGAGTATATCGGAAAAACATGCACTAAAGAGTCTGGAATAGCGTAATCAGGATTAAGCCTGAAATCAACTGTTCCTCCGTAGTTCTCTAATTTGTATTCTGTTAACTTATCAGGATTAAACAAGTTATCGTTTAAATTCTTTTTACACGAACTAAGCGCAAAAGTAAGTACAATACAAAAAGCGGAAATTCTTATACTATTTTTCATGCTTTTAAAATTTATAGCTTGCGCCAAAATAAATACCTATGCCACCGTAAGGAATAAAAGGCTTAACATATTCAACAGGTCCGTAATCATTTCGTTTAAACGGAACAAGATACTTGAACTCTGCCTGAAACATAAATCCCTTTTTGGTGTTCCACACATATCCTGTTTGTGGGCTTGGAAACCATAAATTAGATTGTTTTTCGCCATTTATTTTTTTGGTTGCCGGTTCAAACCAATTACTTAATCCTGCATAAAAATAATTATCATGCAAGGCACTTCTTTTTATGTAGTTCACATCTATTTGTGGGTAGAACTTATTTAGGGAGTCTCTTTTCATGAAGTTTAGTGATGGTGTAATAGTTACAGCATATTTAGCAGAATCGTTATTAATAATGTAACGATTTAAACCTACTTCCATTTGATATGTTCCAAATAAAGCAGCCGTTGGATAAAAGGATGCAAAAACAGTATTGGTGTCGCTCAAACCTCGAGAATACGTAATTGAGGTAAAGGGAATTGGAGTAATCGTTTTTCCATAGTGTATCATTGGACCGCCTACCGATGCGCTTACTAAATTTTCTTTATAGCACAAAGGTAAAACAGAGCGTGTGGGGGCGCACGAATATACTAGGACAAGCGTTATTCCAAGAAATATCGTTTGTAAAAAAGTTAACTTCATATTACAAATAAACGAATTTTACTTTTAATATTTTTATACATTTCTTAATTAGCTGAGATTTTTTTCAACATTTCAACAACCTTTTTGTCAATTTGATAAGTAACATCATTTTCCGACAAGCTACTTAAAGCTATCCAGCGTAAGCTTTGCGCCCCATGAACCGGCTCAAAATCAAACTTCTTAGTGCTTGTTTTAATACTTGTGTTTGAAGTGCGAGCAACCAAATAGTATATAGAGATAAGCTGCTCGTTATTGTTAAAGTGTGAAGTAATATAAAAATCGGTGGTATAGAAGTGACTTAGTATTTTCACTTCCATATTTAATTCTTCTATAAATTCCCTAATTAAACAATCGGGCAGGCTCTCCCCTGCTTCATGCCCGCCTCCGGGAAACTTAGTCATGTAAGTGTCCTTATAGTACTCATCACTCAAGAGCAATGATTTGTTTTCAATAAGAATTCCATACACTCTAATATTATACATAGATGCTTTAATATTTTTTACCCGACCAAATATTGTAATTAGCCCGCTGTGAATCGTTTATCGAATCTGCTTTTATAACTAAATACGTTTTATAATAAAGATTTTTGGCGGGTTCAATAGTTATTTCACGAATTTTTCCGTCAGTAATTAATGACAAAGTAAACGGCTCATTCCAAAAATAATTACACCATTCATTAAAATTATTTCGCACCTCGTATCCGTTAACAGCTATAATCTTATCTTTGATTCGTATTCCTGCTTTTTCAATTAGAGAGTCAGGGAAGATGTTTGATACGATTACCTCATTATTTTGTTCAACTGTTTTAAACCCTAAGAATGACTCGTATGCTTTTTTTGAGGTTACTACCGAAAGCTCCAGACCTAAATATTTTAGCGAATCTATTAATAAGGCCTTGTATGGTTCAGTTCCTTCTACAAAATGAGTAAAAAATTTGGTCCAGCTTTGGCCTGTTATGTTTTCAATAATTTTTTGATAATCTTGAGCGGTATAGCCAATTCTCTTCTCGCCAAAATCACGGTATAGGGTTAGCATTACATCATCTAAACTTTTTTGGTTTTCTGTTTGATTTCTGATTTGCACATCGGCTATAAAAGCTAACAAACAACCTTCGGTATATATCGACACTTTTCTATTAGGAACACCGGGCACGTATCCATCAAGCCAAGTATCGAATGATGATTGGGACACGCTATAATGAAAACGCCCGGCATTATCCAAATGTTTTTGAATTTGTTGAGTGAGGGTTTTAAAATAATCTTCGTCATTAAATATGCCCGAACGATAAAGCATTAAATCTCCATAATAAGTTGTAATACCTTCGTAGATATAACCAGTAGTAGCATAGTTTTCAGTATTATACCGATATGGTAACATTTCTTTAGGCCGTATCTTTTTAACATTCCAGGTATGAAAAAGCTCATGTGAACTTACTCCAAGTAGCTCATCATACAACTCTTTTCGCATTAAATTATATGAAGGTCCAATAGCAATAACGGTAGACTCAGCATGTTCCACACCATGATAAAATGGATAAGGCAATACCTGTATGAGAAAGTGGTATTTATCTGCCGGAAAGGTTTTGAATACCAGAAATTGTTCATTAATAAAAATAAAGAAATCACCAATAATTTTAGGCCAGTCGGGTTTGCACTCGCCCTGAAACCATATATTAAACTCAACCCCATCAAGTATAAACATATTATGTTGTAAGCTAGGGCTACAAATAAAAGGAGTATCAACAAGCATATCATAGTTTTCAGCAATAGCTTTAAAAACTTTATGCTTTGAAGTGATATCAATATTCATAATTTTTAATGCACCGGCCAGCTCATAGTCTTTAGGAACTGTAATTTCTATACGGCAAGGTAAATCGGTTTTTTGCTCAATATACAAGAGGCAATTTATTGGATTAACGTATAACTGAGATGCAACTAACCAAGTACTCCCTGCATTCAACTCGGCTGCATAATAATTATATTTTATGGTAACTGTTGAGCTTCCTCCGGTTGCTATAAGCCATTTGTCTTTACTTATTTTCTTAAATTTTAAGTACTCTCCTTTATTGTTATAGGCGTTAAAATTTTGAATATTTTTAGCAAAGTTACCTAGTTCATATCTACCCGGCCTCCATGATGGCAATAGAACTTCTATTTCAGGGGCAGCAATATTGTCAATTTCAAATTCAATATCAATATACTGTGTGTGAGGGTTTTGAAATGATATTTTATACGTCATTTTTGAGTTCTTTATACACAAATAAAAGAATATACTTTGGTTAATTCAATATATAAAAACACTTTGAATTAACAATTTAGGTGTTAACAATAAAACTGACATTAAAAGTAAAATCCACAAAGTTGGACAGAGAAAATTACACGAATATGCACATGACCATTGTTCTAGCTTTATTGCAGTTGGGCTAATTGTGTTTCAATTATTTTAACTTTGGTTAATGCATCTTCCATTTTTTTACGTTCATTAGCCACTATTTCTGGTTTAGCATTAGCCATAAACTTTTCGTTTTTCAGTTTTTTGTGTACCGATTCCATAAAGCCTTTCAAATAATTTAATTCGATTTCATATTTTTGTCTTTCGGCTGTTATGTCCAATGATTGATTAAGCGGAACGCTATATTCTAGAGTACCCACCATAAAACTATAGGCACTTTGAGGCTTCTCATTAAAAACCTCTATTTTTGAGAGATTGGCTAATTTACAAATAAGAGTATCAAAAGAGGTATTATGATTAGGTTGTACAATTAATTGCAATTTTAATTTAGGCGCGTAGCCCTTTTGATTTCGAATATTTCTTATTTGTTGAATAATTTCAGAA
Organism: Bacteroidota bacterium; assembly: GCA_963169745.1. GTDB lineage: Bacteria > Bacteroidota > Bacteroidia > UBA4408 > UBA4408 > CAIKXD01. The sequence goes on along the minus strand of CAUJCU010000017.1, from coordinate 51,328 downwards.
GCAATAGAAAATTCGTTTAAGATTTTCTCATTGATTTTTTGTTCAGCGGGCCATGTGGCTATAACAATACTATCTTCCTCTTTTCTTTCCTTTAGTAGATGCCATAATTCTTCGGTAATAAAAGGCATAAAAGGGTGTAAGAGTTTTAACATCTTCTCAAAATGATGAATAACATTATTGTAGGTTAAAGAATCAACAGGCAAAGCATTTCCATCTATAAAGTCAGGTTTTATCATTTCTAAATACCAAGCACAAAAATCATCCCAAATTAGTTTATACGTGGTCATTAAGGCTTCACTTATTCGGTATTTTGTGTACAAGTCATTAATTACTTGTAACTGTTGATTAAAGCGTGCTTCAAACCATACGTTAGCTCGTGCACAAGTTTCAGGTTGTTGTTTATTTGAGTCTAATTCAAAGCCTTTTATAAGGCGAAAGGCATTCCATATCTTATTATTAAAATTTCGTCCCTGCTCAATTAAAGAAACATCAAAGGGCAAATCGTTTCCTGCAGGCGATGTGAGTAACATCCCCATACGTACTGCATCAGCACCATTTTGGGCTATTAAATCAAGTGGGTCGGGACTATTGCCTAAAGACTTACTCATTTTTCGTCCTAACTTGTCGCGTACAATGCCAGTTAAATAAACATGACTAAAAGGTTTTGCGCCTCTATACTCATAACCTGCAATAATCATACGAGCAACCCAAAAAAACAGAATTTCGGGAGCCGTTACTAAATCATTTGTTGGATAATAATAATTAATATCTTTATTCTGTGGGTTCTTAAACCCATCAAACACGCTTATGGGCCATAGCCAGGAGCTAAACCAGGTATCAACTACGTCATCATCCTGCTTTAAGGTGTCTATTTTTTCGTTCGGGTATTTTTGACGATACAAATCAAGTGCTTCCTGATGAGTTTTAGCTACTACAAAATTTCCTTTGGCATCATACCAGGCCGGAATTTGCTGCCCCCACCACAATTGTCTGCTAATACACCAGTCGTGTACATTTTCCATCCAATGTTTGTACGTATTTATAAACTTTTCAGGAATGAGTTTTACCTCACCTTCCAATACTGCTTCCAATGCTGGTTTTGAAATTTTATCCATCTTTAAAAACCACTGCATACTTAGTTTGGGTTCTATTACAGCATCGGTACGCTCACTATATCCCACTTTATTTTTAATGTCTTCTACTTTGAGGAGTAAGCCGGCTTCTTTCAAATCTTTAGCTATTTTTTTTCGAACCACAAAGCGCTCTTCTCCTATATAGAAACCTGCTGCTTTACTCATACAACCATTATCTGCTATTGTATCAATAATATCGAGTTGGTGCTTTAAACCTAAATTGTAATCGTTAATATCATGTGCAGGAGTAACTTTTAATGCCCCCGTACCGAAATCCATATCTATATACGTGTCGAAAATTATAGGTACTTTTCGTTCCACAAAAGGAATTACAGCGTATTTCCCTTTCAGGTGTTTATAACGTTCATCATCGGGGTGTACACAAACTGCCGTATCGCCAAGTATGGTCTCGGGGCGTGTAGTAGCTATGGTAATATACATTTCTTGCCCGGTAGTCTCATCTAAATATGGAGTTCCAGCTTCATCTGCAATTCGGTAGTTTACGTAATATAATTTAGCCTGAGTTTCTTTATAAATTACTTCTTCATCAGATACTGCGGTCATACCAGAGGGATCCCAATTTACCATACGTACACCTCTATATATCTGGCCTTTGTTATATAAGTCAATAAACACTTCAATAACGGCATCGCTTAAATCTTCTTCCATAGTAAACCTGGTTCTATCCCAATCGCACGATGCACCTAACTTTTTAAGTTGCTCTAAAATAATTCCTCCATATTTTTCTTTCCATTCAAAAGCGTATTTTAAGAACTCTTCACGCGTTAAATCTGATTTTTTTATTCCATTTTCCTTAAGTAAATTAACTACCTTCGCTTCAGTAGCAATAGAGGCATGATCAGTTCCCGGAACCCAGCAGGCATTTTTTCCTTGCATACGAGCCCTCCGAATTAAAACATCTTGAATGGTGTTATTGAGCATGTGCCCCATGTGCAATACACCTGTAACGTTTGGCGGAGGAATTACTATTGTATAAGGCTCACGATTGTCAGGAACTGATTTAAAGAACTTTTTTTTGAGCCAGTATTGATACCATTTATCTTCAATAGCAGCAGGATTATATGTTTTTGGAATTTCAATCATAAAAGTGTGTTCTTTTTAAGAATGCGAAAATAATCAATTCTATGTAATTTTTAGTTGTATATAACAAACACATTAGACGGATTTTATTATCCTTAAAAGAGTAATTTAGACATAGACTATTTACTCACATCAAAGGCATCTTGTTTATTGGTTTTAAAAAGTTTAAAGTGTTTTAAAACGTAAGTCTCTAGCTGGACATCGAAATCAGTATGTAGAATAATTTTACAAAGTAGGTTCAAAAAACAAGGTATTGTTTTATACAAATGCCTGCTCGAAAGCACGAATAATACTCGTGTTTTTATTTTTCACTTAAAGGTTCGATGAAGCTGATTATAAAATACAGAAGCCCGGTTCAATCAATGTTTGAGCTTTAAAAGTCAAATGTAACTCGCCTTAGCATCTAATTACGCTAGTAGGATAAGGAACAATTTATAAAAATGACAGGATAAAAGTTTCTTACATATTTCGCCTATACTGGCCTCCCACTTCAAACAAAATATTTGTAATTTGGCCTAAAGAGCAGTATTTAACAGCTTCCATAAGTTCTTCAAATATATTTTTGTTGCTAAAGGCTTTGCTTCTGAGGCGTTCAGCTACTTCCTCTTGCTTGTCGTTTTGTGTTTTGTGTAACTGTTCAAGCATAAATATTTGGTACTCTTTTTCCTCTTTTGTAGCCCTAATAACTTCAGCCGGAATTACGGTAGGTGAACCTTTTGAGGATAAAAATGTATTCACTCCAATTATAGGGTATGAGCCATTATTTTTTAAAGTTTCATAATACAAACTTTCCTCTTGTATTTTACCACGTTGATACATTGTTTCCATGGCTCCAAGAACTCCTCCCCTTTCATTAATACGATCAAATTCAGCAAGTACAGCCTCTTCTACTAAATCGGTTAGTTCTTCAATTACAAATGAACCTTGCAAAGGATTTTCATTTTTTGCCAAACCCAACTCATGATTAATAATTAATTGTATGGCCATGGCTCTTCTTACACTCTCCTCAGTAGGAGTTGTAATAGCTTCGTCATAGGCATTTGTATGTAAGCTGTTGCAATTATCATAAATTGCATAAAGAGCCTGCAGCGTAGTACGTATGTCGTTAAAGTCAATTTCTTGTGCGTGCAAAGAGCGACCACTAGTCTGTATATGATATTTAAGCATTTGAGAACGCTCGTTGGCATGATACTTATTTTTCATAGCTTTTGACCATATTTTACGTGCAACTCGGCCTATAACAGAATATTCGGGGTCAATACCATTACTAAAAAAGAAAGATAAATTAGGAGCAAAAGAATTAATTGACATCCCTCGGCTAAGGTAGTACTCAACAAATGTAAATCCATTACTTAAGGTTAATGCCAGTTGGGTAATAGGGTTAGCACCTGCCTCAGCGATATGATAACCGCTGATAGAAACGGAGTAAAAATTGCGAATATTATGGTCAATAAAATATTGCTGCACATCTCCCATAAGACGTAAAGAAAACTCTGTACTGAAAATACACGTATTTTGAGCCTGGTCTTCTTTTAATATATCAGCCTGGACAGTTCCTCGAACAGCAGACAGGGTTTTAGTTTTAATCTTTTGATATACCTCTGCAGGAAGTACCATGTCGCCAGTTACGCCTAATAACATCAAGCCTAATTGGTCATTACCCGATGGTATCTCTCCTTGGTAGGTTGGTCGTGCTGTACCTTTAGATTTATAATATGCCTCAATTTTATTATTTACTTCGGCTTCCAAACCATGCTCCTTAATGTAAAGTTCACATTGTTGATCAATAGCCGCATTCATATAAAAGGCAGCAATAACGGAAGCAGGGCCATTAATGGTCATACTAACCGATGTATTGGGAGAAGCTAAATTAAAGCCGCTATAGAGTTTTTTTGCATCATCCAAACAGCAAACCGAGACACCGCTATTCCCAATTTTTCCATATATATCTGGACGGTGATCGGGATCGTTACCATAAAGAGTTACACTGTCAAATGCAGTACTCAAACGCTTGGCCGGCAATCCTTTACTTACATAATGAAAGCGCTTATTTGTTCGTTCAGGGCCTCCTTCACCGGCAAACATACGGGTAGGGTCCTCTCCTTCTCTTTTAAAAGGGTAAATACCAGAGGTATAAGGAAACTCTCCCGGAAGATTTTCCTGCAGCTGCCACTTCAGCAAATCGCCCCATGCTTTGTACTTTGGAGTACTTATTTTAGGAACCTTTGTGTGTGATAATGATTCGTAATGTGTTGCAATTTTTAACTCTTTATCACGAACTTTAAATACGTAATATTCATTCTTATATCGTTGAAATTTTTGTTCTAAGTTTTCTAAAGTCTTTTTGTTTTTGGGGTCCAGTTCAATAAGTAATTTATCAAACTGTTCCTTTAATAAATGGAGTAATTCTTTGTTTTGCTCCGAAGCAGTATGAAAAATTTGCTCCCAACATGCTTCCATTGTAGCGTAGCCATTAGTTTTTACATCAGGTGCAAAAGTAAATGCCGTTTGTAAAACAGCATATAGTTTTTGTGCTACTGCTGCTTGCTTTTCGGCCCATACATCATAACCTCTGTTATTTTCAGCAATTTCACCTAAATAGCGTGTACGGTGTGGGGGTATTATAAAAATCTTCTCGCTCATTTCTTTGGTAATGAGGAGGCTTGATTTTAAAGGAGCGTTCGTTTTTTCGGCCAATTTATCCATTATGGACTTATACAACCTATTCATGCCCGGGTCGTTAAATTGTGAAGCAATTGTTCCATAAACCGGAATATGCTCATCCTCTATATCCCAAAGTTTGTGATTTCGTTTATATTGCTTCCTAACATCACGCATGGCATCAGCTGCGCCTCTTTTATCAAATTTATTAAGGGCTACGATATCGGCAAAATCCAACATGTCAATTTTTTCAAGCTGCGTGGCTGCTCCGTATTCTGGAGTCATAACATACAAACTTAAATCACTATGTTCGGTTATTTCAGTATCAGATTGACCAATACCAGATGTTTCTACTATAATTAAATCAAAACCTGCCGCCTTAATAATAGTAACAGCTTCAGCAACATGTTTACTTAAGGCCAAATTACTTTGTCGGGTTGCTAATGAGCGCATATACACCCTGTCATTATTAAGGCTGTTCATCCTTATTCTATCGCCTAATAATGCTCCTCCGGTTTTTCTTTTACTGGGATCAATAGATACAATGGCAATTTTTTTCTCTTTAAACTCAAATAAAAACCTACGAACCAACTCATCAATTAAGGACGATTTTCCTGCACCCCCAGTACCGGTTATCCCTAAAACAGGGATTATGGGGTTATTTTTTCGGTCAATTTGATTTTTAAGAATAGGATGATATTTCTCAAATTCTTTAGGGAAGTTTTCGGCAGCAGAAATTAAGCGTGCAATATTTTTAGGATCATTCAAATTTTCTACTTCACGGCTCAGATGGTTGCCAATGGCAAAATCACATTTTTGCAACATGTCGTTTATCATTCCTTGCAGGCCCATAGCTCTTCCATCATCCGGACTGTATATGCGGGCTATCCCATAATGATGCAATGCTTCAATTTCATCAGGTAAAATAACTCCACCCCCACCCCCAAAAACTTTAATGTGCTCACAGCCTTTTTCTTTAAGCAAATCATACATGTATTTAAAGTATTCCATGTGCCCCCCCTGATAGGAAGTCATAGCAATGGCATTGGCATCTTCTTGAATAGCACAGTTTACTACTTCCAGAGCACTGCGGTCGTGGCCTAAATGGATAACTTCAGCACCGCTTCCTTGTATTATTCTACGCATAATATTTATGGAAGCATCGTGGCCATCAAATAAGGAAGCTGCTGTTACTATTCTAATTTTATTTTTGGGAACGTATGGTACTGTAACTATCATATTAAAAAAGTGTTGGCGCAAATTTGGTAATTTTTTTTTGAATAAAATTCCTTTATTCTTTTATGCTTCGGAGATATTGTATGAAAAAGCAAGAGCTTTTAGAGATTTCTCTCTAAAAGCTCTTGCTTATACTACTATTAACAGCAATTTAATAACTCAGCACTATGGACTGTGAAGAGCCTCCCTGAGGTGTCCAAGTGGCCTTGTAACCATAAGCACATGATAAAGTTGAGGTATTTCCGCTTTGATCTACCCCTAACTGTAAAGTTAAATTGCTACCTGCAATTTGGTGTTTAATAGAACCGGAAGTAGGACGCCAGAAACCGCAATATGTATTTGATATCCAAGGAGATTGAAATTCTGTGTAAAAAGGTAAGTTAAATCTGTTTATTCCCCATGAGTCAATATTACTAACGCCATTGATAGCGGTATCACCACTGGCTGTAAATTTCACATAAGCATAAGTAATACCTGGTGTTGCATTGGCCGGAACATAGTTCCAGGTTGTAATACGAGCTAAATTCCAAGTAGCTTGCTCGTTATTATCAAAAGTAATTTGAATATTATTGGCTCGTTCCTGAAACTTAAATTCACTAGTAGTCAGTAAAAAAGTAAACCAATTAATTCCATTCATATTTTTAAGAGTCTTTTCTCCATTAAACGTAATAGATTTATTATTACTTAAGCGTGTTACTTTAAAATTAATGTAAGTTAACTTAAGAACCGATCCGGCACTTAACCATGTTGTGCCGTTAATTAGTTCCACTTTAATTTGCCCTGATCTGGTTCGTGATGGGCTAAAACAAGGGGTTACACCATCAAAATTATAAAACAAAATTTTATTGGCTATTTGTGAACTGTCAATAGTAACCCCACACAAAGGGCTGGAGTAACTTACACTTAAACGCCCTCCTAATGAAGAGTTATTAATAGAACTATTAATATCATTGTCAGCATTATCTGATTCGGCTTTAATGTCGTTGGCATCTTGATTAAATTGCTTGGTTTTTTCATCAAGAACTGGAGTTTCTTCTTTCTTTTTACATGAAGTAATTAGGGTAATTGCTAACAAAGCAAGTCCAAATAGTTTAATTATACTTTTCATAATATTAAGTGTTTTTTTTAATGATTAGTCAAAAATGTATTTATGTGTTTTGTGTAATCTTTATTAGTTTATAATAAAAACAAGTATAAAAGATATAAAAAAACTACCGTTAACATAACAAAAGTACGACCAAAAACGAAATTATGTTTACATAAAGTAAAATTAATTTTATATTATATTGATTTTCGGTGTTTTAGAATGATTATTGCACTCAACATTTTGATGAAATTAAATAAAAAAAGTGATGCATTTTGTTTCAAAAAAAATGTTCCCAAAATGAAAAATGACATTTTAATTTTGCCTCAAAACAATTTTAACATTAACAAGGTTTATCAATAAGTTCTAATAAAAAAAAAAGTACCTGATTTTCAGGCTATTTTATGTTTAATTAATTAATAGGCTTTTGTTAATAAACTTCTTGAGTAATTTTTGTTTATGACCTAATTGCCCACTCTGCCAAATTTAGAGAAACACTAACAATAACTTGTTAAAAAGTCAATGGCATAAGTTTGTTTTTTCGTTAGAACTCCAATACTTTTATAGACGGCAAAAGCCCAATTTTTTATTCATTCTAATTTAATTTTTTTCATGAGTACTTCAAAAATAGCAAAAAAACAGATGGCAGAAAAAGAAACAGCTAAAAATAAAGAGAAGGTAACTTATCCTATTAATACTGTATTGGCCGAAGCCATAGCTTATTTTAATGGAGATGAGTTGGCTGCATCAACATGGGCTAATAAGTATGCTATGAAGTCAAAAGGAGGTGAATTTTTAGAGTTGACACCTGAAGATATGCACCATAGAATGGCAACTGAATTTGCACGAATAGAGGAAAAATATAAATCAAATAATTTTTTAGAAGGGAAAGCCAATCTATTATCCGAGTATGGACAAAGCAGGTCTTTCTTATCAAAAGAGCGTATTTTTTCTTACTTCCAAAAATTTAATGCTATTATTCCTCAGGGAAGTGTTATGTCATCGTTAGGTAATCCGCATGTTATAGCTTCATTAAGCAATTGCATCGTTTTACCCGAAATTTATGATTCTTATGGGGGCATATTTCACACCGATGAACAAATGGCACAATTGTTTAAAAGACGCTGTGGAGTTGGAATTGATATATCTACACTTCGCCCTTCCGGAATGCATGTTTCAAACGCTGCCGGGAGTACTACCGGAGCCGTTAGTTTTATGGAGCGTTTCAGCAATACAACCCGTGAGGTAGCACAAAACGGAAGACGCGGGGCCCTGATGATTACTATGGATATAGCTCATCCTGACATAGAAGAGTTTATATTAATGAAACAAGATTTGAAAAAAGTAACCGGTGCCAATATTTCTGTTCGTTTATCCGATGAGTTTATGGAAGCCGTTAATAACAATACTTTTTATACACATAGGTTTCCAATTGATGCTGAAAAACCAAAGTACAGTAAAGTAGTGCGTGCCCGTGATCTTTGGAACACGATTATAAAATGTGCACATAACACAGCCGAGCCAGGGCTTATTTTTTGGGATCGCCAACATAAATATTCTACATCATCGGTGTATCCTGGTTTTAAGAATGTATCAACAAACCCTTGCAGCGAAATTGCTATGCAAGGAGGTGATAGCTGCCGATTGATTGCAATTAACTTATATAATATGGTCGATAATCCGTTTACGGAAAATGCACGCTTTAACTTTACTAAATTTTACGAAACCACATACGAAGCTCAACGATTAATGGACGACTTGGTTGACTTGGAATTAGAAGCTATTGACCGTATTTTAAATAAAATAAACAGTGATCCGGAACCGGAATTAATAAAAAGAGTTGAGAAAGAAACATGGGAAATGCTTTATAATGCCGGGAAAACAGGTCGTAGAACAGGACTTGGCTTTACAGCTTTAGCCGATACTTTAGCCGCACTAAATTTAAAATTCGACTCTACGGAGGCCATTAATGCGACAGAAAAAATTATGCGTGTAAAATGTGAAGCTGAGTTTGAGAGCTCAATAGATATGGCTATTGAAAGAGGTAAGTTTGAAAATTTTGATCCAGAAATTGAACAAACTTCAGAATTTGTACAAATGTTGCAACAAGAATTTCCAGACCTATACAACAAAATGATGCAACATGGCCGTAGAAATATTTCGATAAGCACCGTTGCTCCTACAGGAACTCTTAGTATGCTTGCCCAATCCAGCTCGGGTATTGAGCCGGTATTTATGTTGAGCTATAAACGCAGAAGAAAAGTTAACACCAACGATCCTAAAGCACGAGTTGATTTTACCGATGATATGGGCGACAGTTGGCAGGAATTTACAGTTTACCATCATAAACTAAATGAATGGATGCAAATAAGTGGAAAAAGTGCTCCAGAAGATAGTCCATATTATGGATCAACCGCTTCCGAAATTAACTGGCACAGCCGTGTAAAATTACAGGCAGTAGTGCAAAAATATGTTACACACTCCATTAGCTCTACTATAAATTTACCTTCATCTGTTACTGAAGAGCAGGTAGGTAAAATTTACCTTGAAGCATGGGAACATGGTCTAAAGGGAATTACTGTTTATCGTGATGGTTCTAGGTCTGGAGTGTTGGTAAGTAGTACTGAGAAAACAGAAGATAAATCTATCGTAGAAAAACAAGCCCCTAAAAGGCCTAAAATTCTTGAAGCAGATATTGTTCGTTTTATGAATGACAATGAACATTGGATAGCTGTAGTTGGTTTCCTAGAAGGAAAACCTTATGAGATATTTACTGGAAAAACAGAAGATGTTTTTGTGATTCCTATGAGTGTAAAAAAAGGTTGGGTAATTCAAAACATAACTGAAGATGGAAACAAACGCTATGATTTTGAATATACAGATAAAGATGGCTATCGTGTTACTATTCAAGGTCTTTCGCGCTCTTTCAACAAAGAATATTGGAATTATGCGAAACTCATAAGTGGAATTATACGCCAAGGAATGCCTTTACCTAAAGTGGTGGACCTTATTGATAATTTGAATTTATATAGTGAAAACATAAACACCTGGAAAGCAGGCGTTAGTCGTTCCTTAAAAAAGTATATTCCAGATGGAACCAAAGCAACAGATAAAACCTGTCCAAGCTGTGGTGATAATAAAGGCTTGATTTATGAAGAAGGCTGCTTAAATTGTAAAAGTTGTGGCCATTCGAAATGCGGCTAGTAGGTATTTTGAAATAATATAAAATTTAAAAGCCTTAGAAATTAACCTTTCTAAGGCTTTTAAATTTTATTCAAATACTTTTAATGATACCAATTTTATCGCTTTTGTCATAAAAAAACGAGTTTTCTTTCTATTTTTCATTTCTTATTTACCTTCAAACTTACTATTTTACTGCTGTTCTTATAATTTTTCTACAAAAGAGCTATTCGGTACTATATTCTTTCATCGTACTGTAATTAAGTATGTTTTAACGAACTTTTTTTCTTCAAGCATTAGAAACGCAATAATCAATTTATTTTCATTATTCAATACGTAATTTTTTTTACCTTTGTGCTTGATTTAAAGCCATGTTCGAAAAAAGACCAAAATTCATTTTTTTTACCATTGGTTTATTTATTGGAGGACTTTTAGGCGGTATTTTGGTGTATTACAATTCCGTTATTACAAACGAAAATAAAATTTCAGTAAATCTTATTCCTCAAATTGTAAAACAGATTGTTTATGCCACAAACACTAACAAAAATACACTTAATGAAAATACCTTAAGTAAAGATACCAGCAAGAGTACTCCTGCTACTAAACTTCCTCTTTCAAGTAACTACGCTTCTGAAACAACAACTTTACCCAAAAGTACAATTGCTCCAGACTCCAGCATATACGATAGTCTAAATACTATTCCTATTAATGAAAATATTACCTTAAAAAAGGAAGAACAGATTGGCGAAAAACAATTGAGTGTTATTAATTTAGATAACGAACACCCCGTAAAAGTTGAGAAAAGTGATTCACTTTTGGCAGTTATTAGCGACACAAAAATCGATAATAAAAAAGGCAGTTCTTTAAAAATTAACGTTGAACTTTGGAAAAGCCCTATCAATTATAAGGGTTATCAAGCTTCAAAAAACAAAATAATATTATACGGATTAACCGATTTAGAAAATATTAAAATTTTTACCTATAAAAATGAACTGCTCCTAAAGTATAACGAAACCGTTTATAATATTGATTATAACAGCTCGTTTAGCAGTTATGAAAAAGTAAAAGACAATAATTTGATTTCCCTGATTTTAAATCATAATCCTTAGTTTGAAGCTTCATTTTTACAAATACCATGGAACGGGAAATGACTTTATCATGCTTGACGGGAGAGTTAAAAGTCATTTACAACTGAAACAAAAGCATATTGCTCACTTATGCCACAGAAATTTTGGAATTGGAGCAGACGGACTCATTATTTTAAAACCAAGTTTAAAAGCTGATTTTGAAATGTGCTATTACAACGCTGATGGCAATATAGGCAGTATGTGCGGAAATGGTGGTCGCTGTGCTATTTCGTTTGCTGCGCTTTTAGGTTTAATTGAAAAAGAAACAACTTTTATAGCTTATGATGGTCATCACTCAGGTTATATCAATAACCAAGGAGTTGTTTTTCTAAGAATGAATGATGTTAGCCAAGTAAAAAAAGGGTCTTCGTATTTTGAGTTAAACACCGGTTCGCCCCATTATGTAGTTTTTAAAAATCAGGTTAAACAAAATGATGTTTTTAAAGCCGGGCAGGCTATAAGAAACAGTAAGGCATATTACAAAGAAGGTATTAACGTAAACTTTGTCGAAATAGTAGGTAATAGTCTATTTGTACGCACTTACGAAAGAGGTGTAGAAAACGAAACCCTATCATGTGGCACTGGAGTAACTGCTACAGCTATTGCTTATGCCCTTAAACAACAAAATAAAACGACATATAAAATTAAAATAAAAACACTGGGCGGCCCATTAAAAGTTAGCTTTAAAACACAAAACCATCAGTATTTCAGCGATATTTTTTTAAGTGGTCCAGCACAATTAGTTTTTGAAGGAAAAATTAAAATATAAAATGCAAGTTCTCACCTCCAGTTCATTTCAACTACCTGACCAAAAATGGTTTTACAAAGGCAAAGTACGCGATGTTTATAATATAAAAAACGAGAAACTAATCATGGTCGCAACTGACAGGATTTCGGCATTTGATGTAGTGCTTCCTAAAGGAATTCCTTATAAGGGACAGGTACTCAATCAAATAGCATCTTACTTTTTAAATGCTACGCGTGATATTGTACCCAATTGGCTGCTTGATGTTCCGCACCCTATGGTTAGTATTGGATTAAATTGCACCCCCTATAAAGTTGAAATGGTGGTACGCGGCTATCTTGCTGGTCATGCTGCAAGGGAGTATAAATTAGGAAAACGAAAGCTATGTGGTGTGTCACTACCTGATGGACTAAAAGAAAACGACAAACTTCCTAATCCCATAATTACACCAACAACCAAAGCAGCCGAAGGACACGATCAGGACATATCGCGTGAAGAGATTATATCACAAGGTATTGTTTCTGAAAAAGAATATGAACAACTGGAAAATTATGCTTTAGCGCTCTACAACCGAGGTACAGCAATGTCGGCTGAGAAAGGGTTAATTTTAGTTGATACGAAGTATGAATTTGGAAAATATCAGGATAAAATATATTTGATTGATGAAATACATACTCCCGACTCGTCTCGATATTTTATTGCAGAAGGCTATGAAGCTCGCCAAACGGCTGGTAATAAACAAAAGCAATTATCAAAAGAGTTTGTGCGAGAGTGGCTTATTTCTCATAATTTTCAGGGACTTGAAGGACAACAGGTTCCGGAAATGACCGATGTCTGGATAAACGAAATTTCAGATCGATATATTGAATTGTTTGAAAAAGTAACCGGTCAAACTTTTGTAAAACACAACACCCAAAATATCGGACAAGAAATTGAAGAGGCCATTATATCATATCTAAAAAAATAAAAACAGTAAATATTAATAAATTTAGTCCTTTTAATTACTTTTGTAACGCAGGTCGTTCTATCGCTTTTTACTTGGGTAAAGAGAGGAAAGTCCGGGCAACATAGGGCACCATACTTCCTAACGGGAAGGATTACAAAGCCATATCTTTGTAGTACAGAAAGTGCAGCAGAAAATATACCGCCTGTTGTACACAACAGGTAAGGGTGAAACGGTGGTGTAAGAGACCACCGAAACATAGGTAACTGTGTTTGCATGGCAAACCTTATGGGTTGAAAGACCAAATAAACCATTGGGGGTAAAACCGTAAAGCGGCCCGCTTTATTTATTGAAAAATAAACTGTGGAGGGTAGGTTGATACAGGTGTTGAGCAATTAACATCGCAGATAAATGATAGAACTGCATTGTCGTAATGAGAAAATTTTTACTCTTTAAAAAGTAATTTTTTTTATTCATAATGCAGACAGAACCCGGCTTACAGACCTGCTTTTTTAATTTCTATTACCAAAAAAACTATTTTGTTTAAAGCCAATTATTAAATAAATAAAACAGGCTTTATTATTTAATTAAGCATTACTTAATACTTTTTTTTAGCAGTATTTATGGTAAGCACTTACAGCATTATTTATAACTTGCGCTTGATTTTTTTTAACCATGACCATATTAGATGCTAAGAACCTAAGTAAACATTACCATTCATCAGGCTCAATTACTGTTCTTAAAAATGTTGATTTCTGTATTCAAAAAGGAGAAATGATAAGCATAACTGGGGCATCAGGTGCTGGGAAATCCACGCTATTGCATATTTTAGGGACGTTGGAAAAAGCCGATTCAGGTAGTTTGCATATTGAAGGAGTAGATGTTTTTAAGCTACAGAAAAACAAGCTCGCCCAATTTCGTAATCAAAAAATTGGATTTGTTTTTCAATTTCATCATTTACTCCCTGAATTTACTGCACTCGAAAATATTTGTATTCCAGCTTATATTGCAAAAAAATCTAAAGAAGAAGCCGAAAAAAGGGCCAAAGAGCTTTTGCTCCTGTTGGGTTTAAGTCATCGTGTTTCACACAAACCATCTGAGCTATCAGGCGGAGAGCAGCAAAGAGTTGCTGTGGCACGAGCCTTAATAAATAATCCATCAATAATTATGGCCGATGAGCCATCGGGTAATCTGGATGCTAAAAACTCCGAAGATTTGCACGCATTATTTTACCAATTACAAACAGAAATGAAACAAACCTTTATTATTGTTACACACAATGAATCATTAGCTAATTTAGCTACTCGTAAATTAGTTATGCGAGATGGAAATTTTATTTAAAATATGAGCTTATCATACATTTGCAACGCTATTGCTGCCGTTTGTACTTTTGCAGGAAATACTTTGCTTATTCACATAAAAACACATCGTTTGCTTACCTACTAAAACATGAAAAAAATATTATTAATAGGAGCCGGAAAATCATCCGGATATTTAATAGACTATTTGTTACAACACGCTGTTAAAGACTCTTATGAACTAACTGTAGCCGACTTAGATATACAATCGGCTTTAAAAAAAACTCAAAATAGGCCACATAGCAAGGTTATTTCATTTAATATGCAAGACAATGACCAACGTGAAAATCTCATTCGTGATGCCGATGTGGTCATTTCAATGCTTCCGGCATTTATGCACATGCCTGTGGCTAAAGATTGTGTTCGTTTAAAAAAACATTTAGTTACAGCTTCCTATGTTTCATCTGAAATTAGTGCTTTACATAACGAAGCTTTGCAGCAAGACGTACTATTACTTAATGAAACAGGGCTTGACCCGGGTATTGACCACATGTCGGCCATGCATATTATTGACCAAATTAAGGAAAAACAAGGAACACTTTATTCATTCAAATCTTACTGTGGTGGTTTAGTAGCGCCCGAAAGTAATTCGAATCCTTGGGGGTATAAGTTTTCGTGGAATCCGCGCAATGTTATAGTGGCCGGGCAAAGTACCGCTCAATACTTAGAAAATGGTGGTTATAAATTTTTACCTTACCAGCGACTGTTTGCCTCTGCTGAAATTATTGAAGTGGATGGATATGGGAAATTTGATGCTTATGCGAATCGTGACAGCCTAAGCTATCGTAAGGTTTATGGTATTGAAAATGTGGCTACCATTCTTCGCGGTACATTAAGACAGCACCCCTATTGCGAGGCCTGGAATGTCTTTGTAATGCTTGGCCTTACTGATGATTCATTTGAAATTGATTTATTAGAAAATTACACCTATGCTGACTTTTTTTCTGCTTTTTTGCCAATTAAAGGGCAAAATTTAGAAGAAAGCTTGTGTCTTTTTTTAAATAAAAAAACGAATGACGAAATAGTAAAGATGATTCAGTGGACAGGAATTTTAGAAAATCGAGTAATTGGTTTGAAAAAAGCAAGCCCGGCAGTTATTTTACAAAAATTGCTGGAAGAAAAATGGAAGCTGGAACCACAAGATAAAGATATGGTAGTGATGCAGCATATTTTTGAGTATAAAAATTCGAGTCAAAAGAAAAAGCAAATTACAAGCACTCTTGTTGTGTTAGGCGAAAACAGTGATAAAACGGCTATGGCAAAAACAGTTGGTCTGCCCATGGCTATTATGGTGCGAAAAATAATTAATGGTCAAATAAAATTAAGAGGTGTTCAAATTCCTGTTATGCCCGAATTGTATCAACCTGTTTTGGATGAATTGTCGCAATATGGAATCGTCTTTCAAGAAAAGGAACTTGAAATAGAATAACATAAATATATAAATGGATTCTTTTATTGATTTTTTATGCACCAAAATTCATTCGGAAATACAAGCCGGAAAGGAGCCTTTATTTGTTTTACCCAATAAAAGACCAATTGTATTTATACAGCAAAAATTAGCTCAAAATATTCAAAACCCCATTTGGTTTCCTAAAATATTAACCATTGATGATTTTGTACAAGAAATAAGTGGACTAAAACAGACTCCAACACATATTACCGCTAAACGTTTGTATGAAATTTATAAAGCTACCTTGCAAGAGCATGCAGATAGTTTTGATGATTTCATAAAATGGTGGTCTATGTTAATTGCTGATTTTAATGATGTAGATATGTATATGGTATCCACATCTGATTTATTTTCATATATCAATGATATTAAAGCCCTTGAGTTATGGAATCTTGGACAACAAGATTTAACCCAGCTTCAGCAGGAATATTTAAAATTCTGGAAATTACTGCCTGAATTATATAGCAAGCTACGTGAATCGTTGCATGAAGACCATGTTGGGTATCGTGGAATGATTTACCGAAAGGCTGCCCAAACCGTTTATGAAAGTTCATTTAAATCGCCATGGCATCAAGTTATTTTTGCAGGATTTAATGCATTAAGTGTTTCGGAAGAACAGATAATTGAATACTTTTTAAGCAATGAGCAGGGTAAAATATACTGGGAAGCTGACAGCTATTATTTAGATGACAAAAAACAAGAAGCAGGACGTTTCATTAGGCATTATCAAGACAAATGGAGCAAATTTACACGCAATGAATTTTTTATTACCGATAATTTCAAAAATACAAAAAAGAACATCAGCATCATTGGAGCTCCCAAAAGTATGATGCAAGCTGCACAAGCAAGTGAAATTGCATCATCATATATGATGCAGCAAAGTGATGCTACGGCCTTAATACCAGCTCAAGAAGAATTACTCCTACCCTTACTTTATCAGTTACCTGAAGGGAACATAAATATTTCAATGGGTTATCCTCTAAATTTTTTACCCCTACACAGCCTATACCGTATAGTAGTGAATTTGTTGAATGACGTAAATTCGCATCAAAAACAATACCTTAACAGACACTTATACCTTTTTTTAAACCACCCCTATTGCAAGGGTCTGTTTGATACAGAAACAATGCCCGACTCAAAACAGCTGAGTAATGAATTATTGTCATCGGGTCAAATCACATATTCATTAAATGACTTTTGTAATTTGTTAAACACCCATCATTGCTCTTCTATAGCTTGGATTTTTAAAGAATGTTCAGCAACAGAAGGTAAAACATTTGCAATACTTTCATTTTGGAAAAAAATAAATCAAAAATTAAGGAATTTTTCAAAACAAATTCAGGACGAAATCATGGGGGCTCAGGTTCAATCTTATGATTTGATTATTGAAAACATTAAGAATACATTTTACAGCACAGAGGATTGTATTATTCAAAATGCTGAAACATTGTTGTATCTCATAGAACAGCAACTTCAAACAGAAAATATTCCATTTATTGGTGATAGTACTAAAA
Organism: Bacteroidota bacterium; assembly: GCA_963169745.1. Classification (GTDB taxonomy): domain Bacteria; phylum Bacteroidota; class Bacteroidia; order UBA4408; family UBA4408; genus CAIKXD01. Next base: position 33,796 of record CAUJCU010000017.1, on the reverse strand, counting down.
ATATTCAACTAACCGGATTGCTGGAAACACGAATGCTGGCATTTAAAAATATCATTATTACTGATGTAAATGAAGGAATTTTGCCAGGAAGCAAAAACACAGCCCGCTCTTTTATTCCCTATGAAATACGAAGGACCTTTAAGTTACCCACGTATAACGAAAGTGAAGCGGTTTATGCTTATCATTTTTACCGTTTACTTCAATATGCCGAAAATGTTTATTTGCTTTACAATACCGAAACAGATGCATTTGGCAGTGGTGAGAAATCAAGGTTTATTACACAACTGGAGGTAGAACTTCCGCAAATAAACAAACAAATTAATCTGGTTTCGCGCATTGTAAAACTGTCCCAAATAAATATTCAAAATCCTCCTATTATTCAAGTTAAGCAAAGCCCCGAAAGCATACAAAAACTTGCAAAATTGAGTTTTTCTGCAACAGCACTTATTAGTCTCAAGAATTGCTCATTGCAGTATTATTTCAAATATATTGAACAAATTAAAGAGTTTTTAGAATCAGACCCCGAAATTCAAGCTAATATTGTGGGGAGTATAATACACGAAGTTTTAAAAAATATTTACGAACCTTTACAAAATAAAATACTTACAGAAACTGATTTAAGTTTTACCTATTCGCAATTAGCAGAATTAACAAAAAATACATTTAACAAACTAAATCCGCACCATATATCCGATACAGGAAAAGGTTATTTGTTTATTAATACAGCTGTTAGAATTATAGATCGCTTTCTAAAAAAGGAAATTCAAGAAGTTAAAAATAAATCAACTATTAAAATACTAAACACAGAGCAAGAGTTTGAAGCCGAGCTTCAAACACAGTTTGGCGATATTAAATTTAAGGGCACAATTGACCGAGTTGATTTATACAATCAACGCATTCGCATTGCTGATTATAAAACCGGAAAAGTTGAATCCACAAATCTAAGTTTGAAGCAAGTTGAAGATGCATTTCTGGATACTAAAAAGGACTACGCTTTTCAATTGCTATTTTATATTTTTTTATTTCAAAAAAATCAACCCCACAAACCATCGGTAACAGCCGGAATATACCATTTAAAGAAAATTAGTACCGGTTTAATTCCTTTAAGTTACAACTCTGAATTTAATGTATTGATGGAGGGTTTCGAGCATAACCTATTGCAACTTTTAAATGATCTTTTTAGTAAAAACAAGGTATATAAACAAACAGAAAATAGGGATGTGTGCGCAAAATGCCCTTATGCTCCTATTTGTATGCGGTAAAACAGGGTTACAACTTGTAAAGTGTTTATTCATTCAATCGTTATAATACCCGTAATTGCTTTTTGCACCAGGTTGTTCATTTTTGCTATAACTAAGCTTTTAATTTAACGCACACTTTACAAAGAATAAAGCGTTTCGTTCTTCAATAAGTAAATATTCCTAAAAATAAAATCGCCCATTACGTTTTCTTAAACGCACTATACTTAGAACATCATTTCAATTATTATATTTGTGGGTTCAAATTATTATAAGGAAACGATATGGCTAAAGCGAAAGTGGTGGTTACAGGAGGCACGGGTTATATAGGCTCTCACACTTTAGTGGAACTTATTGAAAAAGGTTATGAAGTAGTAGTTATTGACAACTTAAATAATTCATACGCCAACACATTACAGCAAGTAAAAGAGATAACAGGGAAACTGCCCCAATTTTACTGCTTTGATTTATGTGATAAAAATGCTTTATCACAATTTTTTGAACAAGAAAAAAACATAGATGCAATTATTCATTTTGCAGCCCTTAAAGCTGTGGGCGAATCGGTAGATAACCCACTTTTGTACTACCATAATAATATCGTAAGCCTTATTTATTTATTAGAGGCTATGAAAGTCAATCAAATCAATCATCTTGTTTTTTCTTCTTCTTGTACAGTTTACGGCCAGCCCGACAAACTCCCGGTTTCTGAAAATGCACCATTGAAGCTACCCGAATCACCTTATGGCAAAACCAAGCAAATTGCAGAACAAATAATAGCAGATGTGTGTTTTACCTCGCCCCTTCAAGTTATATCATTACGATATTTTAACCCCATTGGTGCACATGAAAGTGCTTTGATTGGAGAGTTTCCTATTGGAGCTCCAAATAATTTAGTGCCTATGATTACTCAAACTGCAGTTGGGATAAGAGAAAAATTGTTGGTATTTGGAAGTGATTATGACACTAAAGATGGTAGTTGTGTGCGAGATTACATTCACGTGGTGGATATAGCCCAAGCCCATGTGATAGCCATAGAACGATTGATACAGCAGAAAAACAAAAAAAATTACGAAGTATTTAACCTCGGAACCGGTCATGGATATACCGTACTGGAAACTATTCAAACTTTTGAGAACGTTACCGGAGTTAAATTAAACTATGAAATTACAGGGCGTAGAAGTGGTGATGTTGAGAAAGTTTATGCCGATACCCAATGGGCAAATAAAGAATTGGGCTGGAAAGCACAGAGAAACCTTGATAATATGTTACAAACGGCATGGAACTGGCAGTTAAAGCTTAACGAATTAAATATGAAACAAGATGACTAAAAAAAGTTGTATTTTAATTACCGGTGGAGCAGGGTTTATTGGCTCTCATGTGGTACGTGTTTTTGTTAAAAAATATCCTGATTACACCATTGTTAATTTAGACAAGTTAACCTATGCCGGAAATTTGGCCAATTTGAAAGATATTGAAGATTTTTCCAATTATAATTTTGTTAAAGGTGATATTACTGACAATACCTTTGTTCTAAATTTATTTGAACAATATCAGTTTGACGGTGTAATTCATTTGGCTGCCGAATCGCATGTGGATAGAAGCATTAGCAACCCTATAGAGTTTGTTATGACTAATGTAATAGGAACGGTTAACTTATTAAACGCAGCCAAGAAAATATGGAATGCAAATATAGACAACCCCGTAAGTAACAAAAAATTTTACCACATAAGTACCGATGAGGTTTATGGCAGCTTAGGCGCTGAAGGACTTTTTACCGAAAAAACAGCTTACGACCCACACAGTCCATATTCAGCCAGTAAAGCATCATCCGATCATTTTGTTAGAGCTTATTTTGACACCTATAAACTGCCTGTGGTAATTTCCAATTGCTCAAATAATTACGGTTCTTTTCATTTCCCCGAAAAACTTATTCCCTTAGCCATCAATAATATTAAAAATATGCGTCCTGTTCCGGTATATGGAAAAGGTGAGAATATACGAGACTGGCTGTTTGTTGAGGATCACGCAGCCGCTATTGACTGTATTTTTCATCAAGGGAAAATAGGCTCTACATACAATATAGGGGGAAATAACGAATGGAAAAACATTGATTTAATACATTTGTTATGTCAGATTATGGATAAAAAATTAGACCGTACTGAAGGAACCTCGGCATCGCTTATTACTTTTGTGAAAGATCGAGCAGGGCACGATTTGAGATATGCCATTGACGCATCAAAGTTACAAAATGAATTGGGCTGGAAACCCAGCTTAAAATTTGAAGAAGGATTAGAGAAAACAGTATCCTGGTACTTGTCGCATGAAGAATGGCTAAACAATGTTACCTCAGGAGCATACAAAGAATATTATACAGAACAATATGCAAAACGTTAACACAATCTACAACCAAATATACCACCCATTACCTTTAAATAACCTAAATTTTTTAGTAACCGGAGGAGCTGGATTTATAGGTTCAAATCTTGTAGAGTATTTATTACACCATCAGGCAGGTAAAGTAATCGTACTTGATAATTATGCAACCGGATTCGCATCTAATTTAGAACTTTTTAAAAACTATAAAAACTTAGAAATTATTACGGGAGATATTTGCTCAATAGAAGATTGTCGTTTGGCTTGTAAGAATGTTGATTATGTGTTGCACCAAGCTGCTTTGGGTTCGGTGCCCCGCAGCGTTGAAAACCCTATTGCTACCAACATGGTAAATGTAGATGGTTTTTTAAATATGTTGGTGGCTGCCCGTGATGCCAAGGTAAAACGCTTTATTTATGCCAGTTCATCTTCAGTATATGGCGATAGTAAAGCACTCCCTAAAGAGGAATCTAAAATTGGAAATCCTTTATCACCTTATGCTGTTACAAAATACCTAAACGAACTTTATGCCAATGTGTTTGCAAAAACATATCAAATGGAAATTACAGGGCTTCGTTATTTTAATATTTTTGGGCCACGTCAAAACCCATCAGGGCCTTATGCAGCTGCCATTCCCCTGTTTATGGATGCCATACTTTCAAACAAACCGGCCTACATTAATGGCGATGGCGAACAAACGCGTGATTTTACTTTTGTTAAAAATGCTGTTGAAGCAAATATCAAAGCACTTTTTGCCCCTAAAATGGAGGGGCACCCAATGGTATTTAATATAGCCGTATCCGACAGAATATCTATAAATAATTTATTTCATATACTTAAAACAATAGCTAACTCTGAGGCTGAGCCCATACATCGTGAAGTTAGACCTGGTGATATTCGTGACTCTTTAGCAGATATTTCTAGTGCTGCAAAATATATAGGTTACTCCCCTCAAGTTAAAATGGAAGAGGGGCTTAAAATTACGATGGACTGGTTTAAAGAAACATTTTACAACAAATAAATTATAATGCGTTTTTTTCAGAAATTTTTTGGTGGTCACAAAAAATTACCTCCCATTGATATTTCAACTTTGGTTTTAACCGATATGCACTCACACCTCATACCGGGTATTGATGATGGTGCCAAAACATTAGATGACAGTATCTCACTAGTCAGAAAACTAAAAGAAATAGGATATAAAAAATTAATCACTACTCCGCATATTATGAGTGACTTTTACCGTAATACACCGGAGATCATCAATAAAGGCCTGTTATTAGTTAAAGAAGAACTGAAACGTCAAAATATTGACATGCCAATGGAAGCAGCTGCCGAATATTATCTGGACTTTGACTTTAATGGCAAAATTAAAAATGAGCAGATGTTAACGTTTGGAGATAACTTATTGCTAATGGAAGTTAGTTACTTGAACGAACCGGATAATTTAGACGGAGTTATTTTTGAGCTCCAAACATCTGGATATAAAGTTATTTTGGCACATCCCGAACGTTATCCTTTTTGGTATAATAACTTCAATCGATACGAAACTTTAAAGAACAAAGAGGTTTTTTTTCAAATAAACGTCAATTCATTAACTGGGTATTACTCACCCGGAGCAAAAAAAATTGCAGAAAAACTTATTGACTTAGGTATGGTTGATTTTATTGGTTCTGATTGTCATCATACAAACCATCTCAACATATTAGAACTTGCTCTGTGTGAACCCTATACACACAAGTTGGTAGAGTCCGGTAAATTACTTAATTCGAAACTTTAATTAATTTCTCTTTACTTATTTATAACAAGCTTAGTTCTAAGGGTTTGATTATTTTTATCAATAGCCTGTAAAAAATAAGTGCCGGTCTCCCACTCTTTGGTATCAATCAGTATTTCAGCGCTTTTTTCGACCACATTAGGGGCATATACTACTCGACCCAAAATATCAAAAACACGAACTCGAGTAATCGTGTTATTATTATTTGAGATATGCACTGTTTCAGAGGCCGGATTGGGAAATACATTTAACGAGCTTTGAAGTGTATTGTTTTTCGTGTTTACCACGCTTTGAGCGGCATAGTAGCTAGCAGAAACCATCTGATTATTTTCGTCTAACTGTGCTGACATAACAACACAGTTAGGCCCACTTTTAACCCATAAATAAGAATTTTTAGTGGGGTAGTTTATTTCTGTAAAATAAGTAAAATTTCCTGAAGCAAAACTATCAATTTCTAAAAGTGTGTTTTCAGTACGCATTAAACGTAAACGCAAAACATTATTATAATAACCATAAGGTGTAGTCAGTTGGCCTTGCGACTCTGCTTCAAAATCCTGAAATGTAGAATAGGTAACTCTTATTAATGCAGTAGGTAAAAGTGTTGTGTCAGGAAATACATACTCAAAATTTGAGGTGTTTTGTACAACATTTGCAAACTGAAAAGGAACAGGCAACAATAATTTTTCGGGTTGAAATTTTTTTGCATGAACAATGTGGTTATACACATTGTAGCCTGTGTTGCTATATATCCCACTTTCATACATACCATCAATATCTATCCGAAGAAAGTGGTGTTCATCAGCATTCCCATCAGGGTAATACAAATTAGCCTGCGGATAAATGGTGTCAATGCTATTTGGAGCTCCAGCCGGATTTTGAAAAGCATAATTTATTGTTTTGTGTACCGTAAAACTACTAGAATAGTCCCAAATTTGCCCAGCTGCTGAGGGTGTAATTACAAAACCAGTAGCAAGTGTATCACGGTATTCTGTCCATTGTTCACCACTTACCGGCAAATCAATGTACTCTAGTGACTGGGCATAAGTACCATGCCCAAAAACAAGAACAAAAAAGAGAATAAATATTTTTTTCATTATGACAATATTTTGACAAAGTTATGAAATTATGAGTTGCTATTTTAAATTATAAAATTTGCCCAAAAAATATGAAAAATATGAAGAAAATAATTGCATTAGTTATGTTAGTAACCGGAATTTCAGAAGCCCAAAACATAGGCGAAAAACATTTAAAAAATCTTAAACAGCTTACTTTTGGCGGTGACAATGCCGAAGCTTATTTTAGTTATGATAATAAAAAACTAACCTTTCAATCGAATAACGCTAAGTGGGGTTTAGCCTGTGATCAGATATTTGACTTGGATATTGAAAAAGCCGCTAAGGACACCAATTACCGACCTTCATTAATCAGCACCGGTAATGGACGTACCACTTGCTCCTATTATTTAAAAGACGGGAAACACATATTATACGCCAGTACACATGAATCCGGAAAAGAATGCCCCCCTCCGCCAGCACCACGGCAAGACCATAAGTATTTATGGCCTATTTATAATAGTTTTGATATTTATGTAGCCGATTTAAGTGGCAAAATTGTAAAAAAACTTACAAATGCACCGGGTTATGATGCCGAAGCAACTGTATCACCCCAAGGTGATAAGATTGTTTTTACCTCTGACCGTACTGGCGATTTAGAGTTGTGGACTATGGATATTGATGGAAAAAATCAAAAACAAATTACGTTTGGTTTAGGTTATGATGGAGGAGCATTTTTCTCTCCTGATGGCAAAAAGTTAGTATTCCGGTCCTCACGCCCTAAAACGGAAGAAGAAATTAAAGAATACAAAGATTTGTTAAGTCAAGGGCTTGTAGCCCCAACCAATATGGAAATTTACACATGCAATGTTGACGGTTCTGACATCAAACAAATAACACAATTAGGGAAAGCAAACTGGGCTCCATTTTTCCATCCATCAGGTAAAAAAATATTATTTTCTTCTAATCATCACTCAGCAAGAGGTTATGATTTTCAACTTTATCTCATTAATACTGATGGAAGTGGCTTAGAGCAAATTACCAATCAAAGTATTTTCAATGCTTTTCCAATGTTTAGTTTTGATGGGAAAAAACTTATTTTCTCGTCTAACCGAAACAACCACGGTACCAGAGACACAAATTTATTTATTGCCGACTGGATTGATTAATTTTTTATAAATCTTGTTGTCAACAACGGTATTCATAAAATTAGTGTATGTAGTTTCTATTTTTTTTTTATTTTCGCGCGAAATTAAAATTAACTGGAATAAAAATTAAATTACAAATTTATGTATTGGACACTAGAATTGGCATCAAATCTTGAAGATGCACCTTGGCCTGCAACAAAAGATGAATTGATAGATTTTGCAATCCGCTCTGGCGCTCCTATGGAGGTTATAGAAAATCTTCAGGAAATAGAAGATGAGGGAGATATATATGAGTCCATTGAGGATATTTGGCCTGATTACCCTTCAAAAGAAGATTTTTTCTTTAATGAAGATGAATATTAATTACCCTGAACAATGTTTCATAAAGGCTGTAATGAAAATTACAGCCTTTTTTATTCTTTAATTATATTTATTTAAAGAGTTCTTTTCCTTACTTTTGGCGGCAATCAAAAATTTATTATTTGCGAATAATTGAACAAATAAAGGCTCCAATACTAAACGAAATAGATCAGTTTGAACAAAAGTTTAAACAATCTATGAAAAGCAATGTTCCGTTATTAGATAAAATAACACATTATATTGTTAAACGTAAAGGGAAACAATTACGCCCTCTATTTGTGTTCCTTTCGGCTAAAGTATTTGAAAAACCTTCGGAATCGACTTTTCGGGCAGCTGCTTTAATTGAGCTTCTACACACGGCTTCACTTGTTCATGATGATGTGGTTGATGACAGTAATTTAAGACGTGGCTTTTTATCTGTTAACGCTTTATGGAAAAATAAAATTGCAGTATTGGTTGGTGATTTTTTATTGTCGAGGGGCTTGCTTCTTTCTGTTGAGCATAAAGAGTACGATTTGCTTGAAATTGTATCTAATGCTGTTCGTGAAATGGCCGAAGGCGAATTACTTCAAATTGAAAAAGCACGAAAGCTTGATATAAGCGAAGATGTGTATTTTGAAATAATACGACAAAAAACGGCCTCATTAATTGCCTCCTGTTGCGCCTCAGGAGCACAAAGTGTTAAGGCCGGTGCGGATCAAGTTGAACAAATGCGATTATTTGGCGAACTTACCGGTATTGCCTTTCAATTAAAAGATGATTTATTTGATTATGGCTCAGGTGACATTGGTAAGCCTACAGGGATTGATATTAAAGAACAAAAAATGACCTTACCTTTAATATTTGCATTAAATAAAGCGTCTTTTTTTGAAAAAAGAAAGTTAATTAATATTGTAAAAAACAACAACAACAATCCTGAAAAAGTAAAATATGTTATAGACTTTGTGCAATCAAGTGGTGGTATTGAGTATGCACAAAATGTTATGCTTGATTACCGAAAACGAGCAATAGAAATATTAAAACATTTTCCAGAAAATGAAGCTCGAAACTCCCTACAGCAATTAGTTATATATACTACAGAGCGTAGCCAATAACCGCATACAAATATGTTATTAAAGTATTTTTATATCCCCTTGTTTGTTCTATTACTCACATGTGCATGTAGTTGTAATTTGCAATCTTCGAAAAACACTCCTGATACAGCACAAAAAATGAACCCGGTACCATCCTACAAACCTATTGAATCGGATACGGTAAATGGCCTTTATCAAGAATTTTACAGTAATGGGAACATAAAACTAAAAGGCTTCCTTAAAGATGGAAAACGAGAAGGCGACTGGAGTTATTTTTATGAAAACGGAAAGTTATGGAGTCGTGGTGAATACACAAAAGGCTTACGAAACGGCATAAGTAATGTGTATTACGAAAATGGAGTCAAAAAAATTGATGGCAATTATGTAGATGATGTTCCAAAAGGCGTTTGGACGTTTTACAACATGGAAGGTAAAATTATTAAAGAAGTAACACGATAAAAGCTAATCTAACGCTCTTTTATTAAACATAATATAACCAAAAGAGAATAATAAACTGTATGGTTTCTCGGTGGCACTATAATAATTAAAGCTTAAACTTAATGGCCCCAATGGTGTTTCATATACAAGAGCTGTTGAAGCTATAAAATCTCTTTTATGAAATACAGTGCTAAAATAATAGGGTTTCTGGTTGGCGTCTCTTTTAATTGACTGGTAGGGCTGAAAGATATAAGCTTCGGTTCTCCAATCTAAATTATTGAAAATATTAAGAATATGCCTTAAGCCAAAACTGGTGTAGTTATGTGCCCGAAAGTTTTCCTGAAAAAATGTTTGTGCTTCAGGTATAGGATTATATTGAGGTGCTGCCAAAATTGAGGCGGTGTAGTTTGCAAAAAAAGTTTGATTAGAAATCAAGGTCTCAGTGGCAAAACCTAAACGAACTCTTCCTTTTCTTTTAAAATAATTTTCGTAAAACAGTCTGACTTGATACCATTCGTGAAAGGCCGTTTCAAAAAGTTGTCCTGAAGTTGTGTTTCCTGGAGCAGTTATTTCATTGCCTGCCACATAACGAAACTTTAACAACAAATACGTGCCTGAATTAGCAAATTGTTTTCGGTTTAATGTGTTGCGTTCATAAAATATATAAGGAGAAATGATGTAAAAATCTGTTCTGTCGGTAGTGTCTTTTTGAGAAAACACTTTAGTTTGATAATAGCGATCATACAAATTAGCAGTGTTTGCACCGGCAATTAATTTTGATTTATTTTTAACCGGAACTCCCCCGCTTAAATCAAGGCTATTATCATTTTGAACCAGATACGAAGGCTTCGACTCTTCAAAAAAAGCGGTACTACTTCTAAAATAATCCCAGCGGTTTCGAGTAAATGAAAGCTCTAAGTAATATGGAAATTTTGATGGAAAATCAAATCTAGTCTTTAACATATATGAGCCGTAAAAGCGGCCAAAGTAGCTGTTTCCAAAAATACTAATACCAATATTTGACAGATAATTATATTGACCAGCAATATAAGCAGCATTTATTGGGCGAGATGAAAAGTTCCCCCCAAACGAAAGTAGTATATCTTTCTCTTTTTTAATTTTTAAGTTAAGTTTATAATATCCCGTTCGTTCATCAACTTTTGCAATAGGGTATATTTGTTTTATTTTTTGATCGGCTGCTAATCGAAAATATTTAGATTTCAAGTCACTAACTGAAATAATATTATTTTTCTCTAAGCCTAATAACTTTTTGGCATAAAATGTTTGTTTTTTATTTAATCCACTCACCTCTGTTTGATTGAAAACAAGTATGGGCGCTGACTCAATGAAATATTTCCTTTTTTTATTTAATTCATCTTTATTCATTTTTCTCGGAATAGACGCTGTAATTTCCTCTATGCTACTCATGCATGATTCATAACCTTCGGAAATTAATAGTTGTGCGTTATTAAAGTTAAATAACCCTGATAGTCCGGTTTTAGGTTCAATCACTATAAGCTTAACCGGTGGTATAGTACTGTTGCCTCTATTAATAAAAATACTTTTTATTTGCGATATAAGATCGTCCTCATCGGGTGCTTTTAATGATTCCGATACATTACTTCCTATGATAACATCAGGCTTAAAATCATTATACATTACATCAATGGGAAAATTATTGTATAAGCCCCCATCAAAATACAATTTATTGTCAATATTTAAGGCTTTAAGATAAAAGGGATAAGACATAGAAGCCCGGACTCTTTGCCCCAAATCACCGGTTGAAAAAACAGCTTCTCTTTTATCTGTTATGTTCGCAGCCACACATCTGAAAGGAACAAATAAACTGTCAAAATTTTCGTTACATGTAGCTGTTGCTTGTGCAAAATACTCCATCAAACCAAAATCAACCGGAACCGGTGAAATAAAATTTGTAGGCAATGAAGTTTGGATTAAAGTATCTAATGAGAATTTGAAATTTATCCATGAGGCATCACTCTCCCTCTTTTTAAAATAATAAACATATTTATCTTCTATTTCACCTACAGCCCATTTTTTAAAGCTTTCCTGAGTAACCATTTTCTCCATCTGAGCAGGTGAGTAACCTGATGCATATAAAGCTCCAATTAAAGAACCTATGGAAGTACCGGCAATGTAATCAATTGGTATATTATTCTCTTCTAAAGCTTTTAAAACGCCTATGTGAGTCAAACCATCTGCTCCGCCTCCACTAAGTACTACGCCAACTTTTTGAGCCGAAGCCACAGGTACTGTTTGTACAACAACGAAACAAACTGCCATAAGCTTTAGCAATGCGTAATAAAAAGAGTTCATATTACAAAGCTAATAGTTTTCTGTTGTTTGGGATTGAAGTAAATAAGCAATTGTTTAACGATAAAATGTTAATATTAATACGCTCAGAAAAACAAAATTAACACGGCCTATGTACTATAATTTAATACATACTTTTATTTACATCAATGAAGTATTTTAGAGCTTACTTTTCAAAAAAGATTTTGACTTAATCTAAAAAAGAGAAATAAAGTTCTTCACATTTGGTGTTTTGAAAAGCTTACCCTAATCTTATGGCTCTTGTATTTTGAAGAAATTAACTAACAACGCTCAATAACCGCAGCATAGCCCTGCCCAACTCCTATACACATGGTAACCAAAGCATACTTTTTATTTTGTTGATGTAATTCTAAAGCAGCACTGAACAGTATTCTGGCCCCGCTTACTCCCAAAGGATGCCCCAAAGCAATTGCTCCTCCGTTAGGATTTAATCGTTTGTCATGGTCATCTATTTTCATTGCACGTGTGCAAGCCAATACTTGGGCTGCAAAAGCTTCGTTTAGCTCAATAATATCTATTTGATTTAACGTTAGTCCGGCTTTTTTTAATGCAATTTCTGATGCTTTTACAGGACCAATACCCATTATACGAGGTTCAACTCCAGCAGCTCCTGAACTAACAATTCGTGCTAACGGTTTTAATCCATGCTGTTTTATTCCATCATCAGAAGCCAGAAGTATAGCCGCTGCTCCATCATTAAGACCAGAAGCGTTTCCGGCAGTTACAGTACCGTTATTTCTAAAGGCGGGTTTTAACTTAGCTAAGATTTCGAGACTGGTACCACTTTTGATAAATTCATCATCTTTAAATATTTTAATTTCACCTTTTTTTTGGGGTATTTCAACAGCAGCTATTTCAATTGCAAATCGCCCTTTTTGCTGCGCTCTTGCAGCCTTTTTTTGGCTATTAAAAGCATATTCATCTTGTTCTTCGCGAGATATTTTATAGAGCTCCGCTAAGTTTTCTGCAGTTTCACCCATTGCTTCTGTACCATAGCGTTCTTTCATTTTAGGGTGGATAAAGCGCCAACCAAAACTACTATCATAAAGTTGTTGATCGCGTCCAAAAGGGGTCGAAGCCTTAGGCATAACCCAAGGACCGCGAGTCATATTTTCTACGCCTCCGGCAATGGATAAATCAGCATCACCTAGTTTTAAATTATTTGAGGCCGCTATTGCTGCTGAAAGTCCAGATGCGCATAAGCGATTCACTGTTTCGGCTGTAATACTATACGGTAACCCGGCCAACAACAAAGCCATACGAGCTACATTACGGTTATCTTCACCTGACTGGTTCGCACACCCCATTATTATTTCGTTAATTGCCGAAGGATCAACAGTGTTATTCTTTAGCATTAAACTTTTTAATACATGGGCAGCAAGATCATCGGTTCTAACAGGTGATAAAGAACCACCAAAACCTCCTATTGCTGTTCGCACCCCATCAATTATATAAGCATTTTTCATAGTTTTATAAATAATGAGTACAAATTAAACACATTCCTTTCAAAATAAATAGTAAAGTATATGATTGTTTTATAACAGCATTAATATTACCAATACACTATAAAAATTATTGAAATTATTTATTAAAAAATAATTGAACATTATTTTACTATTTTTGCAGCTCTAATTTAAATCTTATTTAACTACAAGAAATGAAAGTAAAATCGCTCTTCAAATTATCAATTTTAACGGCAACTGTTATTTTTATCTTTACTTCATGTAATAGCAATAAAAACGAGGCACCTCAAACCGTTACTGAAGCCAAAGATACACTTTTTGAAAAGGCATTGCTTTACTTTCAACCTTTTCCAAAAGACTCTGCAAATCAAAAACTAAGTGTAGCTAAGATTTTACTAGGTAAAACTTTATTTTATGATAAAAGGCTTTCTAAGAACAATACCCAAAGCTGTAATACCTGCCACAATTTAGAAACCTTTGGAGTGGACAATTTAGCTACTAGTGCAGGTGATTTAGGAAAGCATGGCAACCGAAATTCACCAACGGTTTTGAATGCTGCTTTTCATAGTATGCAATTTTGGGACGGACGCGCAAAGGATGTGGAAGAACAAGCCGGGATGCCTATTTTAAACCCTGTTGAAATGAATATGCCTTCCGAAAAATTTGTTGAAGACAGATTAAAAAGTATTTCTGGCTATAAAAAGTTATTTAGCGAAGCTTTTCCTGAATCATCAAACCCTATTACCTATCAAAACTTAAGAGATGCCATTGGTGCTTTTGAAAGAACATTAGCTACACCGAGTAAGTTTCATCAATATTTAGACGGTAATAAGCAAGCATTAAATGAGGATGAGAAAAAAGGACTTGAAACTTTTATTAATGTGGGTTGTATTACTTGTCACAGTAGCTATACTCTAGGAGGAAAAATGCTTCAAAAATTTCCATTAATTGGTAATAATTATTCGCAACTAACAGGAAGTAAAGTTGAAGATTTGGGACTTATGGAACAAACAAAAAAGGAAACAGATAAATTTATATTTAAAGTTCCTTCATTATTAAATATTACCGAAACACACCCTTATTTTCATGATGGAAGCGTAGCTGAGCTCAGTACGGCCATTAAATTAATGGGAAAACTGCAGTTAAATAAAGAATTAAATGAAGGTGAAGTGAGCTCAATTAAAACCTTTTTAACTACACTTAAAGGACAAGTTCCTCAAGACGCAAAGAATATTCCAGCAATGCCTTAGTGCTTGTTCGAAGTATTGCTTAAAACATTGATCCCTTGTTTTTTTATTCAGTTTTTTTACTTTAAAAGTTAAACTATTCCTGATGCATTTTTAAAATAATGTATCAATTATGGAGTCTTCAACTTGGTTAGGCAGTGTAACTTTTAGTTGAGGTGTTCTTTCCATTTCTCTCTTTATGGCAAAAATAGCTTCCTTATTGCGAGCCCAGCTTCTACGAGCTATTCCATTATTAACATCCCAAAATAACATACTATTTAATTTCTGTTCACTTTCAGAACTTCCATCCAAAACCATTCCAAATCCTCCATTTACAACCTCGCCCCACCCTACTCCACCGCCATTATGAAGCGAAACCCAAGTAGCCCCTCTAAAGGCATCTCCTACAAAGTTTTGTACAGCCATATCAGCCGTAAAGCTAGACCCATCATATATGTTAGAAGTTTCTCTATACGGAGAGTCAGTTCCTGAAACATCATGATGATCGCGCCCTAAAACAACTGGAGCCGAAATTTTACCAGAGGCTATGGCCTCGTTAAACGCTTGTGCTATTTTCATTCTTCCTTCGGCATCTGCATATAAAATACGTGCCTGAGAACCAACAACTAATTTATTTTGAGCGGCAGCTTTTATCCAGGTAAGATTATCGCTAAGCTGTTGTTTAATTTCATCGGGGGCATGTTGGTATAAGTTTTCAAGAACTTGTTTTGCCAACATATCGGTAGTCATTAAATCGTCAGATTTCCCTGATGTACACACCCAGCGAAAAGGGCCAAAACCATAATCAAAGCACATAGGGCCTAATATATCCTGAACATAAGAAGGGTATTTAAACGTACCGTCATTATTCACTACTTGAGCCCCCGCCCTTGATGCTTCAAGTAAAAAGGCATTTCCATAGTCAAAAAAATACATTCCTTTATCATGTAATTTATTTATGGCGTGAGCATGACGCACTAATGTTTGCTGTACTGCTTTTTTAAGCTCTTCCGGTTTTTCGGCCATCAACTTATTACTTTCTTCGTAGGTGTATCCAACCGGATAATAACCACCTGCCCAAGGGTTATGAAGCGAAGTTTGATCACTGCCCAAATCAACCTTGAGATTTGATGCTACAATATACTCCCATAAATCAACAATATTTCCAATATAGGCAATAGAAATCGGAAGCCTCTGCTTACGTGCATTCTCAACTTCTGAAAACACTTCGGTTAAGGTATAACATAACTTATCTACCCATCCTTGTTGGTGTCTTTTTTCGGCTGCTTTTGGGTTAATTTCTGCTGTAATGCTAATAACTCCGGCAATTCGAGCCGCTTTAGGTTGTGCGCCACTCATACCTCCTAACCCTGCAGTAACAAACAACAACAAATCATGAGCATGCAGGCTTGTATTTCTTTGACGGTACATACGAGCGGCATTAAGCACCGTAATTGTTGTTCCGTGCACAATGCCCTGTGGTCCAATGTACATAAAGGAACCTGCTGTCATTTGCCCATATTGTGTAACACCTAAAGCATTATATTTTTCCCAATCGTCCGGTTTGCTGTAATTCGGAATCATCATTCCGTTAGTAACAACAACGCGAGGCGCGTTTTTATGAGATGGAAAAAGTCCGAGAGGATGGCCGGAGTATAATACTAGAGTTTGCTCGTCAGTCATGTTAGCTAAATACTGCATAGTAAGTAAATACTGTGCCCAATTTTGAAAAACAGCCCCATTACCACCGTAAGTAATTAACTCATGTGGGTGCTGCGCTACAGCATCATCTAAGTTATTTTGCAGCATTAGCATTATAGCAGCTGCCTGCTTTGACTTTGCAGGGTAATACGCTATAGGTCGAGCATATATTTTATATGCCGGTTTATAACGGTACATATAAATTCGCCCGTAGGTTTTGAGTTCATGCACAAATTCGGGGGCTAATACAGCATGCAGCTTAGCATCAAAATAGCGAAGAGCATTTCGAAGTGCCAGTTTTTTTTCGTTTGTATTAAGAACATCTTTTCTTTTTGGGGCATGATTTACCAGTTTGTCGTACTCCACAACAGGTGGTATAGTATGAGGAATGCCCGCAAGAATAGCTTCTTGAAATTGTTTCACATCCGTATCCATTCTTCTAATAATTTAAAATAAGTTGAAATAAAAAGTAACTACTCTAAATAAGCCGCATCATTATTTTCTTCAAAAACCACGCGAACATTTTGCTTTAAAGTAGTAGCTAAAGGGAAGCCAACTATGTCGGCATTAAGTGGATATTGTTTATGGTTACGGTTAACAAGAACCATAGTCATTATTTTTTTTACGGGAGCATGTAAAAAACAGTTTACGCCATAAATAAGCGTTTTACCTGAATTCAGAACATCGTCAACAACCACTACAACTTTATCTTTAAAAATGTTTGGGTCTATAGCCTTTTGGCTGTTATGCTGCAGATAAGGCTCCTCTTTATTTACCTTTAATTCCATAAGGATAATATTTTGAGTAGAGAATGTTTGCAATATTTGCTTTATCCTTTGAGCCATAATGTAACCCCTTTGTGCAATACCGGCCAGTACAATTTCTTTTTCTTGATGATTGTTCTCGAACAGCTCATAAGCCATTCGAGTAAGCTTTTGCTGCATTTTTTGATGATTCATTAACAAAGTAGTATCCATAATGACCAATTATATTTATTGTGGCACTAAGGTAAAGATATTACACAAAAATATTGGATTGAAAGTGATATTTTGTTTCAGAATTTTTATTGTGAAGTTTCTGAAACTCTTCCCCCTTTGTAAAATGTACGTTTGTAGTAAGGTGTATTGAGACTGTCAATTCGCACACCGCCTTTTACGGCAGTATGAGCAAATTTGTTATTACCCAGATAAATACCAACATGCGAAATGCGATTTTTTCTAATCTTAAAAAATACCAAATCTCCAATTTCAAGTTCTTCTTTTGATAGTGCCTGTGTTTGTGTAAATATAGATGCAGAACTTGCATTTAATTGAATTTTAAAAACCTTGTTGTAAATAATCTTTGCAAAACCACTACAATCTAATCCCGAATCAGCGTTTCGGCCACTATATCGATAACGCGTTCCAACTAATGAAGCAATATTCTTATATAAATCAATATAGCATGAATCGGGGTCTATTTGGTGGCTGCGTATGAAAGACACTGCATCTTCTGCAGAAATAGGGTGACTTTTATCTTTTGTGGGGAGTCCATTAGCGAAGGCCGCTACAGAAAGCAATAAACACAAAACAAAAGATAGTATTCTCATCATGATGCAAAAATACCTACATGCTTTTTAACACCCAAGCGAATTGCTTTGCACTTAACATATTTTCAGTCTTTTAGCATTAGTATTTATGGAATATTATGATTTTCTAAATGCTGAAAAAAAGTAAAGAAAAGCTATTCTCAATCTCATTTATAATTTGAAAAGTCAATGCTATGTCCTTACTTTTTAGGACTCTTCTTCTAATTTGCATAAGAGGAGCACAATTCAGCTTATTATAATGCTGTTTATTCCTATAAAAACAAAAAGCCCGACTTATTTGTCGGGCTTTTTGTTTTTGAAAAAGAGTTATTTCTTATTCTTTTCGCTTTCTTGCATTTCGTCTCTCAGTTCACTTAAAGCGCTAATGTCGCCAAAGGTTGTTCTTTCAATGCTTTCTTTTACTTTCTTAACAGCTTTTTTCTCTGCTTTTTCGGCTGATTTTTTTTCATCGGCATCGGAAGCTTTTTGAACCGCAGCAGCATCGTCATGAATTTTAGAATGAGAAACTAAAATTCTCTTTCCTTCTTTATTAAACTCCAACACCTTAAACTCTGCTTGATCGTCAACTTTTAACGAAGAACCATCAGCTTTTTGTAAATGACGGGTTGGAGCAAAGCCCTCAACTCCATAAGGCAAAGCAATAACTGCACCTTTGTCAATAATTTGCATTACTGTTCCAGTATGAACAGAGTCTAAAACAAAAACAGTTTCAAATACATCCCATGGGTTTTCTTCCAATTGTTTATGGCCTAAACTTAATCTGCGGTTTTCACTATCCATTTCAAGTACTTTAACTTCAATGGTGTCACCAATCTTACAGAATTCTGAAGGGTGTTTAATTTTCTTAGACCATGATAAATCAGAAATATGAATTAAACCATCAACACCTTCTTCTAATTCAACAAAAATTCCAAAATTAGTAAAGTTACGTACCGTAGCAGTATGCTGAGTTCCTATAGCATATTTATCAATAACCGTAGTCCAAGGATCAGTTGAAAGTTGCTTTACACCTAATGACATTTTTCGCTCTTCGCGGTCTAGTGTTAATATTTCAGCCTCTACTGTATCTCCTACTTTCATAAAGTCTTGTGCGGTTCTTAAGTGTTGGCTCCAGCTCATTTCTGATACGTGAATCAATCCTTCAACACCCGGTAATATTTCAATAAATGCACCATAATCAGCCAAAACCACAACTTTTCCAGTTACTTTGTCACCTACCTTCAAATTTGCATCAAGAGAATCCCATGGATGAGGGGTTAATTGTTTTAAACCTAAAGCTATACGTTTTTTACTATCGTCAAAATCAAGGATAACAACATTTATTTTGGAATCTAATTGTACAATTTCCTCCGGATGGTTGATACGCCCCCATGAAAGATCTGTAATGTGGATTAAACCATCTACACCTCCAAGGTCAATAAACACGCCATAGGAAGTAATATTTTTAACAATACCTTCTAAAATTTGACCTTTCTCTAATTTCGAAATAATTTCTTTCTTTTGTTGTTCTAATTCTTCTTCAATAAGAGCTTTATGAGAAACGACAACGTTCTTAAACTCTTTATTGATTTTAACCACTTTAAATTCCATGATTTTACCTACATAAACATCATAGTCTCTTATTGGTTTTACATCAATTTGAGAGCCTGGAAGAAACGCTTCAATACCAAACACATCGGCAATTAACCCTCCTTTAGTACGACATTTCACATATCCTTTTATAATTTCTTCTTTTTCTAAGGCTTCATTAACTCGATCCCAAGAGCGAAGTGCACGTGCCTTTTTATGTGAAAGCAACAACTGACCGCTTTTATCTTCTTGACTTTCTACATAAACTTCAATTTTATCTCCAACTTTAATGTCTGGATTGTAACGAAGCTCATTTAATGGCACAATTCCGTCTGATTTGTAGCCAATGTTAACTAAAAGATCTTTAGGTGTAACAGCTACTACAGTTCCATCAATAACATCGTGTTCGGTAACAGAATTCAATGTACTGCCATACATTTCCTCCATTTTTAAACGTTCTTCTGCCGAGTAATTTTGTGATTTTTTTCCAATAGCGTCCCAGTTAAAATCAGCATTTGGAATAGATTTTTCATGTGTTGACATGACTTTTTTTTGTTTTGTATCCTGTGTTTATTTTTGAAATACACAGAAGGGGGTTTAACAATAGTTTTTATTTACCTTTCATTAAAAAGGAGTGCAAAATTAATACTTTTTTATCAAAAACAGAAATTTTTTTAGGGCTAAGATGAATAACCTGAATTAATATTTAATAAATTAGAAAAATGAAAATTAAGGATAAGAATGTAAGTGTTAAATTTTAAAATATTTTACCCGGATTTAGTATATTATTTGGGTCAAACACTTTCTTAATTCCTTTTTGCAGTTCAATTTGGATTTGACTTTGAACTATTGGCAAGTATTTTTTTTGTACAAGCCCAATGCCGTGCTCTCCGCTAATAGTACCCCCTAATTTTACACACAGCTCAAATATTTCTTTAATACCCAGGGGTACTTTGTTATTCCATTCATCATCAGATAATGAACCTTTAATGATATTGATATGCAAATTGCCATCTCCTGCATGACCGTAACAAACAGACTGAAATCCATATTTCTTGCCAATTTGCTTTACACCTCGTAGGAGTGTCGGTAATTCTGCACGTTTTACAACGGTATCTTCTTCTTTGTAAACAGAATTGTTTTTAACAGCTACAGCAACATTTCGCCTCATATGCCATAAATTTTCTTTTTGAGCTTCGTTTTCAGCAAATAATATTTCACCACATTCAAAACAACTAAGTACTTCGGTCAGCTTCTCAGCCTCCAGCATAAGTTGCTCCAAATTGTTTCCATCTAATTCTATTAGCAAATGAGCCTGTACCCTATCTTCAACAGGTATTGAAATGTGTTCGATATATTTTAATACCCAATCAATAGCATCACGCTCCATAAACTCCATTGCACTTGGAATAATACCACTATAAAAAACTTGGGCAACTGCTTCGCAGGCCTTTTCGGCCGAGTAAAACGGAACCAGCAATAATACATTATGCTGCGGTAAAGGAATTAGTTTGAAAACAATTTTAGTTACAATTCCCAAAGTGCCTTCACTCCCAATCATTAAATGCGTAAGGCTATAACCTGTACTATTTTTTAGTGTATTTGCACCCGTCCATATTATTTTTCCGTTAGGTAAAACCACTTCTAAATTAAGTACATAATCACGAGTAACACCGTATTTAACAGCTCTAGGCCCACCACTGCAATGTGCTATATTACCACCTAAGTAGCAACTTCCTTTACTGGCCGGATCGGGCGGATAAAACAGTGAAAACTGAGCCAACTCTTCTTGTAAAACCTGATTAATAACACCCGGTTCAACTGTAACTTGTAGATTTTTTTTATCAATATCTATGATTCGGTTAAATTTTTCCATGCTTATCAACAAGCCGCCATAAATGGGTAATGCTCCTCCGCTTAAGCCGGTGCCAGCCCCACGAGGAGTAACCGTAATGTTATGTTGATTGCAATAGCTCAATAGAGCAGCAACTTGTTCAGTTTGTACAGGTTTTACAACAACCTGTGGAGGATACATTAAATCTTCTGTATGATCTTGGCCATATTTTTGGCAATTTTCTGAATCTGTAAGAACGTTCTCAACACCACAGCAAGAGGTAAAAAAATGAATATCTTGTTCGGTAATTTTCTTATAATTTGTCATTACTTTTTCTTATTTT
The DNA here is from genome assembly GCA_963169745.1 of Bacteroidota bacterium. Classification (GTDB taxonomy): domain Bacteria; phylum Bacteroidota; class Bacteroidia; order UBA4408; family UBA4408; genus CAIKXD01. The sequence continues at coordinate 12,264 of CAUJCU010000017.1, read as the reverse complement.
TCAACTCCTGCTGAATAAGTAGGTTAAAATGTGCTACCTGCACCTTATTAATTTGAGAATTGCTATTTAGGTTTTGCAAAAGCTGTTGTGCTTTTAAATTGGCATCAGCAATTCTGTTCATTTTAAGATAAATACAAAATTGATAATACAAAAATACGGCATTTTTTTCATATCTGTCTGTCAAAATTTGAGCATGTTGCAAGGCCTTATTATAAATCTGGTCGTCCATAAATATTTTCATTAAAAAATAATGAGCCTCGTTACTAATATATCTGTTTTCGCTGTTGGTTGCTTTCTCTAAATATGCAATACCCAACAATTTGTTTCCTGATGGATACCACCTTAAATAGGGAGCAAGTATAGGGTAATCACTCGAAGCCGTAGCCATATAGCAATTATACAAACCTGTAGTAAAATAAAAGAAAGGATATTTGGCTTCATATCCGAAGCTTTTTTCGAGAAGCTTAAGGCAAGTTCTTACGTTAAAAAAGGCTTTTATATAGTTTTTATTTAAGCCATCTATTCGAGCTAAATATCCATAAATGCTGATGCCTTTAAACCATTGTTCGTAGTTGTTTTGTGTGCCTTTTTGATATAATCTTTCTGCTATTCCAATGCATTGATAGTAATTATCTTGATTTTGTTTATTATTTAAGCCACTAATAATTTTCCACCATTGCAGGTGTGTCTTTAAAAGGTAATACATAGTTTCATCTTCTTGTTTCATCTCAAAGCTGATGTTATTCAATACACTATCGGCAGATTGCAATTTAAGTTGATAACAAAGATCAAACACTTGTGCCGTTATATGCTGCATTTCTTGAGCATGGGCTTTGTGCATTAAGTTTAATGAAAAAAAAATTAATAAATAGGCATTAATTTTCATTTTTTTTAAATTTGTCAATTGTTTGCGGTGCGAACTTATTGTTTATTACTTTAAAATTTATCTTAAAGCGGTTTAATTATGAAATTTAAATTAAAATCAATTGCCATTCTGTTCTTCATTTTTTCATTTATAAATTTTGGTTTTTCTTATGCTGATAACAGTCTAAACAAATCATACAAAATTGATGATCAATTAGTGGATCAGCTTTTTTCATCTGCCGAAGATGTTTCAATAGAACAGGCCTTTACAAATTTTGTTTCACCTCTTGATGGGAAAATTGATAATAATGATAACACCCAATTAACTGCCGGTATTGTAGCACTAGCTTCTTACTTTTTAGGTGTTGGGTGGTTAATTCCAATTCATCGTCTAATTTTAGGAACCGGAAATCAAGCCGGGAAAATAATAGTTTTATACTGTGTAACCTTTAGTGGATGTGGGTTTCTGTTATTAATAGATGGAATCATGCTGCTAATTGATGAAGGCAAATCAACGTATATTGACAACTCAAAGTTTATAATGTGGATGTAAAAACAGCCCTAAACTTTTTAACTCAAAGTAATCCATCTTTTTCAAAAGAAATCGCGCATAGCTTGCCATAGCGCAACAGGGTTATCGGCATGTATCCAATGGCCTGCATGAGGTATGGTTTTAATAACAGCCTGAAGATATGATTTCTTTATTTGTTCCAAGTCAGCGGCATTAATGTAATCTGAATTTTGCCCTTTTATAAAAAGTGTTGGAATACTGCAAGTTGTGCTTATATTTTGAGGTGTTGCTTCACCAACTGCTTCAATATACTGGGTAATAATTTTTAAGTTAAAGCGCCAAGCCAGCTTATTTGAACTATTCCAAAATAAATTCTTGAGCAAAAACTGTCTAGTCCCCACATCTGGAATATAGGATTTAATAACTTCATCAACTTGGGTTCTACTCGAAATTTCATTCAAATTAACCAAGTTTAATGCATTCAAAATAACTTGATGGTGTACAGGATAATAACGAGGAGCAATATCAATTACCATCATTTTATGAATTCGTTCCGGATACAGTTCAGCAAGTCTCATAAGTGTTTTACCGCCCATACTATGACCTACAATAAACACATTGGAAAGTTTTCTTTGAATACAAAAATCTTCAATATCCTGCGCCATCAAGGAATAATTCCATTCATTGGTATGTGGCGATTGGCCATGATTACGTTGATCTATCAAAAATACGTGATAATTTTCGGCCAGCTTTTTTGCTAATGATGCCCAATTATCGCTGCTTCCAAAGAGGCCATGTAAAATAAGCAGCGGAGGTCCAACACCAGATTCTCGATAAAATAAATTCAACATATTAAATAAACATAGATTTGTCGAGATTGAGCCAATCTAATGCGGCTTTGTGCAATAATTGCTCTTTTATTGTATTTGGGAAATCACTTTTCTTTATCAAACTTCCGGGTATATTTTCACCTAATGGGAAGGGATAATCACTTCCTAATGCCACACGGTTTGCTCCGGCAAAATTTACTAAAAACTGAAGCATTTGCTCATCATGAACAAGGCTATCAAACCAGAATTTGCCCACATACTCACGAGGATTCACTGGGTTATCTACAGCCACTAAATCGGGGCGACAATTAAATCCATGTTCGATACGTCCTATAGTTGCCGGAAAACTTCCTCCACCATGTGCAAAAGCAATACGCAAACCCGGCAATCGTTGCATTATACCTCCAAAAATAAGTGCACAAATGGCACGACTTGTTTCAGCCGGCATGCCTACCAACCAAGGTAACCAATATTTTTGCATGTGTTCTTGTCCCATCATTTCCCAAGGGTGTACAAAAACGGCCATACCTAAGTTCTGGCAAGCTTCAAAGAAATCAAAAAATGAAGGGTCATCTAAATTTTTTTGATTGACATTGCTTCCTATTTGTACACCTTTTAAACCCATACTTTTACACTCTTCCAGCACCTTTATTGCCAGTGGTGTGTTTTGTAAAGGAACCGTTCCGAGGCCAATAAAACGCTTAGGGTATTGTGTGGTAATTTGAGCAATGTGTTCATTTAAAAAATGAGCTAAATCAGCAGTATCTTGTGGTTTTGCCCAGTATGAAAACATTACGGGCACAGTTGAGAGCACTTGTACGTGTACCTCATGATGATTACACTCTTTGATTCTTGCCTCTGGATTCCAACAATTTTCTTCAATTTCTCTAAAAAACTTGCCATCATCTCGAATCATTTTGGCGCAACATGGTTGATGATGTTCCAATTGAATAAATCCTCCATACCCGAATTTGCTTTTCCAATCAGGTATATTTTTAGGTAAGATATGTGTGTGAATATCTATGGTTAACATAAAGCCTTCTCACGAAACTATTTAAGAGGTTCAGGAGATGACATTTTATGCCCGCATTGTTTACAAGTAGTGTGTTCACTTGAATAAAAATACTCAAAAACTTCTTGAAACTGAGTCATAATATTGGTCAGAGAAAAGTATTTTTCAAATAGCTTATTATTACATTTTTCACAAAACCAAAGTAATCCGTCTTTTTCATTCTCCCTGCGCTTACGCTCCATAACAAGGCCAATAGTATGTGCTCCTCTTATGGGGTTATGCGGAACTTTTGGAGGCAGTAAAAATACATCACCTTCTCTTATTGGAACTTCAACTGCCTTCCCATTTTCCTGAATTTTTACGGTAATATTCCCTTCCAGTTGATAGAAAAACTCTTCGCTCTCATTGTAGTGATAATCTTTACGAGAGTTAGGGCCACCTACTATCATAACAATAAATTCGGTGTTTTCATAAACTACTTTATTCCCAACAGGGGGTTTAAGCAAATGCCTATTATCATCAATCCACTGTTTAAAGTTAAAAGGTCTTCTAATGCTCATATACGTATTATTAATTTTTAGATTTTTTATTCTTGACAACAATAATCAAGGATAATTAAATAGGGTCTCCTTTTGAGTCCGATTTTTGATTATAAAATTGGGGAATAAAAGAAGTAATTTCATTAAAGCTCCAATTTACTTTGTTACTCAAAATAATGATTGAGCTATGTTCTTTGGGATTTCGCATAAAATAGGTGTTATAACCCTTCCACCACCCACCGTGATAATATAAAGGTGTTTTATCCTCCAAAAACTTTATACGCCATCCAAAACCATAATTTCGAGAACCTATCATATCTTTACTGCCAGGTTGCATGGCTTCTTTTAGAGTACTTTCTTTTACTAAAGTTGAGGTATATAAAATTTTATCCCATCTGTTCAAATCATCGATACAACTGTACACTCCCTTGTCTCCCAATATTCCATCCATATAGTCCCATTTTATAGGTTTGTTGTTTTCATCATAACCATTTACTATTAGTTTTGCAAAACCCGGTTGGTTTGTAAAGCCAATAAAGGAATGGTTCATTCCGGAAGGTTTAAAAATATGATTTGTGATAAAATCAGCGAATGGAGTTTGACTAACTTTTTCGACTATAGCCGCCAAGATACAATAATTGGTGTTGCAATAATTAAATTTTCTGTTTGGTGGAAAATAAACTAGAGGCTTGTGTTTAACCATTAAGTCAATTAGTTCAAAATTGGTTAAAGCAACATTTTTATTGGTATAATACTCTTCGCAAAAGTACGTGTAATTGGGAAGCCCTGATCGATGCGTGAGAAGCATACGGACATTTATACCTTTATATGGGAAATCAGGAAAAAAATCAGTCACTTCATCATTATAACTTAGCAGTCCTCTTTCATAAAGCATCATTATTGCTACGGCAGTAAATTGTTTAGATACAGAAGCAAGTTGAAAAATGGAGAGCTCGGTTAAGGGTTCTTTGGTTGAAAAATCAGCATATCCAAAAGTTTTTTTATAGATAATCTTACTGCTGTCAGTAACTAAAACTGCACCATTAAATCCATGATTTTTATTAATCGAAGTAAAGAAAGAATCAACAATGTTTGTACGTGCAGTTACATACACTTGCTCTTGTTTAAATACAGAATCTTCTTTAGCTACAGCTTGCGGTTTTATAACAATTCTTTTTCCTTTTTTATCAGAACAGGCAAACAATAAAGCAAGAGCTACCAAGCACACAACCGGTGTTAAAAGTATTCTGTTGATGTTGCTGTTGATACATCTTCTCATAAATTCATATTTACGTTATTCTGACAGGAACTTAATTGTAATCTTAATTTTTCTAATTCGTTTTTTAACATTGAATTTTCCTTTTGCAATGCATCAACTATGTCTTGAGAGGCTTTATTGATATAAAAAGGTGTTTCATTATTTCTTTTTACGGGTACATAATCTTCGCTATCAAAAAAACTATAGAGTGGTATTCGAAGCTCTTTAGAAATATTTTCTAGTGTTCTAAGCTCAACCTTTTTATTTTCAATAGCAAAGCTAAGTTCATCGTGCGTCATACCTAAATGTTCAGCTAATTCGCCTACTGAATAATTCATTTGTTGAAGAACTTCATATATTTTTTCTTTAAATTCAATCATTACTCTATAAATAAAAAGCTAATTTTTGAACAAGATAATATATTGACAATAAATAGGCAAATTTTTGTACAATTTTTTATTCACTAAAAAATCAAAATTAAATTGTAAATATAAACAGGAAAAGAATAAAAATATATTATAAATATTTTTTTAGAAGAACTTTTGAATCGCTTGTATGAGCATATCTTTTGCCAGTGGTTTTGGGAAGTGTTCGTCAAATCCAAGATTTATGTATTTTTCTCTGTCGCCTTCTTTCACATATCCTGTAACAGCAAATACTTTTGTACTGGTGTGCCTATTATCCGTTTTCATTTGTTTTAGAATTTCAACACCTGAAACCCCTTCTTCACCTAAATTAATATCCATTAATACTAAGTCGTAAACATTTTGATTTAAAAAGACTAGTGCTTCTGAACTATTTTTAGCGTATGTAATATTAAATATAGATTCAAAAAGACGCTGCATCATAAAAATATTTATATAATCATCTTCAACCATTAATACAGTCAATCCTGTATTGTTTCCATATGAGTTAATTGCTTTAGTTTGTAAAATATCGTCCATAAATTTAAAATTTATTGTAAATAAACATTATATAATTACGAACAAAAGTCTTGCTGCATCTTCGAGTTTCAAAGGGACAAGACAGTTTTGACAGTTTAGTTTTTAAGTATTTCAATTATTTTTTTTAGTATTTCATCTTTGCAATGTGGCATTTCCATAAATCCATTGCAGTCCTTTTCAAGCAAGTTACTTGTATTTTCATTATTATGCTTTAAGGCAACTATTTTTATATGATTTTCTTTGTCTTTATTTTTAATGTATTTAATTAGTTCGTTAGGGTTTAATTCGTAACTTGTATATTGGGTGTTTAACAACACCAAGTCAATGGTGTTTGCATTCATAATCTTCTCAAATTCAAATGAATTTTTGGCGTACAGCATTTTAAAATCGTTATCTAAATATTGCTTTAAAATATACGAATTTATAAAATCACCTTCAACTACAAGTACTTTCTTTTCTTTAAGTTCCTTTAATTCCATAAGCCAAATAAAATAAAAAAATTGCAAAAAATTATAAAAATTATATCAAACGAGCTTAGTGGGAGATTAATCATTTTCTTTTTATATGTTAATTTTATCTGTTTACCCTTTGCAATTGAATATTCATAACTATGTTTTTTTGCTTAAGCCTTAATCTTTCAAATTCGATGAATTTTTTGATTGAACCTATAAAACACTCAAATTAAAAGTATCATGAGGTCTTATTCCCTTTTCGGTTCTAATTAAATTACAACATTCAATATAGGGATCATGTTCAAAAAATAAAACAGTGTTCTTTTCAACTCCGTTATTTAAAATAGTTTCTTTTTCTTTTAGAGTTAACAAAGGCTGTGTGTCATAAGCCATCACAAATGGGATTGGAATATGTGCTATGGAGGGCAATAAATCTGCAACAAATAATACCTTATAACTTTTGTATTTTATACAAGGTAACATCATACTTTGGGTATGGCCATTTACTATTTCAACAGTGAAATTATTAGAGAAATTACTTTCTATATCATAAAATTTCAACTGTCCGCTTTCTTGTATTGGTAATATGTTTTCTTTAAGGAAAGAAGCTTTTTCTCTGGCATTTGGATGAACAGCCCAGTCCCAATGTTCACTATGGCTCCAGTAAATAGCATTTTTAAAGGCCGGTTCTAGTATGTTTTTACTTTTATTAAGTACAATGCTTCCACCACAATGATCAAAATGCAAGTGGGTTAGGAAAACATCTGTAATATCTTCTATTGAAAACCCTTTTTCTTGAAGCGATTTCTCTAAAGAATAATTGCCATGTAAATAATAATGTCCAAAAAATTTAGCCTCTTGCTTATTCCCCATTCCATTATCAATGAGAATAAGGCGATTTCCATCTTCAATAAGCAAACAGCGCATTGCCCAGGAGCACATATTGTTCTCATCAGCAGGGTTCAGCTTGTTCCATATTGTTTTTGGCACTACACCAAACATAGCTCCTCCATCTAATTTGAACATTCCAGCATGGATTGCATGTAATTGCATCGAGTTTTACTTTAAAGATTAACTATACTTTGTTTGAAACTTCGTAAAGATGAACATTTATGTAAAGTTTTTATGTTGTACGTTAGCTATGTTTTAAACATTTAGTAGTTAATATAATGAATATTCATTTTATAGCCATTGGTGGGAGCGCCATGCACAATTTAGCATTAGCTATGCACCAAAAAGGGTATCAAGTTTCAGGTTCTGACGATGAAATTAGTGAGCCTTCTCTTTCAAGATTAAAAAGAGCCGAAATTTTACCGGAAGCTGTAGGTTGGTTTCCAGATAAATTAAGTTCTAATATTGACGCTGTAATTTTAGGGATGCATGCCCGTGAAAATAACCCCGAACTAATCAGAGCTAAAGAGCTGGGTTTAAAAATATACTCCTACCCAGAATATATATATGAACAAACTAAGAATAAAACTCGTGTTGTAATTGGCGGGAGCCATGGAAAAACTACCATTACAGCCATGATTCTGCATGTTATGAACTATCATCATATTGACTGTGATTATATGGTAGGTGCTCAATTAACTGGATTTGACACTATGGTTAAACTTTCTGAGTCGGCATCAATTGCCATAGTTGAGGGCGATGAGTACCTCTCCTCTCCTATTGATCGTAGGCCAAAGTTCCATTTATATCATCCTAATATTGCACTGCTCAGTGGTATTGCATGGGATCATATCAATGTATTTCCAACTTTTGAAAATTATAAAGAACAATTTAAAATATTTGTAGATCTAATTACTGAAAATGGGACTTTAATTTATATGTGTGCTGACGCTGAAGTTGAAAGTATTGCCTCTCATTGCAGAAAAGATATTAAGGTTGTGCCATACCAAAATCCTGAATACAAGATTAAAGAAGGAGTTACATATATTATTTATAACGGACATGAAATCCCATTAAAGATTTTTGGCACTCATAATCTAATAAACTTGAATGGGGCCAGAATGGTGTGTGAAAGTTTAAATATTAGCAGTTCTCAGTTTTATGAAGCTATAATTTCTTTTGAAGGTGCAGCAAAGCGCTTAGAACTTGTTTGCCAAACTAATGACTCATCTTTTTTTAAAGATTTTGCACATTCGCCATCTAAATTAAAAGCCACAACAGAAGCCGTAAAAGAACAATTTCCTAATAGGAAGCTCATTGCTTGCATGGAACTGCATACGTTTAGTAGCTTAAACGAAAAATTTCTATTAGAGTATAAAGGTGCTATGGATGCTGCCGATATTGCTGTTGTTTATTTCAATCCGCATACTTTAGCACATAAGAAACTAAAAGAGGTGTCTGAGCATCAAGTTGAGATTGCTTTTTCTTTAAGTAAAAAAATTCATGTCTTTACTGAAATCAATAAGTTAAAATCATTTCTAACAAGGGCTCCTATCTCTAATAGTAACCTATTGATGATGAGCTCGGGCAATTTTGACGGGTTGGATTATACGGCTTTGGCCCAAACGCTTTATAATTAACCCTAAATTCTAATCAAGTAAATTAATTCGATTAATTTTTACCTGATAAGTGTAACGTTTCCTTTTTGGTGTATGATTTTATCGTTGTACAAAACGTAATCAAGTATATAAACATACACATCAGATGCAGCAGGACTCCCTTTAAAAGTTCCGTCCCACCCTTCAGAAAGTTTGAAAGAAGTAAATACAAGTTCACCCCAACGGTCATAAACTTTGAAAGTTAGTTTCTTTATACAATTACCTCTAACTTGTAATATGTCGTTATTAAAATCACCATTCGGGCTAAATGCTGTAGGAACAAATGCTTCAGGCTCTGGGTTTAGATAAACAATTGCAGAATCTTGGTTAAAACAGCCAGTTGTTTTATCAGTTACAGTAACAAAATACCAGGTAGTATCAGTAGTTGTATTAGAAAACGGATCAATACAATCGTTGCATGACAGATAGGCATCTGAATGCCAATTAAATATAGGATTAATTACATTTGTTGAGGTTATTAAATTCACCGTATCACAAATATTCGTAAAGTATTGATAGTTTATCATATCAATAAGAGGATTTTGATTAACCACCACTTTAATTGGATTAGACAATATAATAGGAGGATTTACACAAACATAAGATGAAACCAACTGGCATGTAACACTATCAAGATTATTAAATTCATTAAAAGTGAATGTATTATCAGAGGTAGTACTAATTAAATTATTATTTATAAACCAGTTATACACAACAGAACTTGATCCCTGTCCAGAAATATGAGCTATAAAAGTTACAGACTGTTGCTCACAAATTATAGTATCGTCTGATGTGATATAAATGCTTGGAGATATACTTTGAATTAATGTTACCACTATGTTATTTGAATAAGCCACTTCATTGCTAATGCATGGAAGTGAAGAGTAGCCATTCAATGTTATAATATCATTATTACTCAAATTGTCAATAATTAGCGTATCGTTTGTAGCCCCATTTACAGGAATTCCGTTAACATACCATTGATAAGCGGGACTTGATCCTCCATTAATCATAGTAGCTGTAAACATAATAGGATAACCGGAACAAGCCGGGAAAGCCTGAGTTGTTATAATGTTTACTGCCGCTGTTAGTACCTCGGTAATTTCTTGTACAATTATGTTGGAAGTCGCCTGATTATTTATTACACATGGCTCATTTGAAATTATTTCAACATAAATTTGATCACCATCTGCTAAATTAAAGGCTGTAAACTCATTCATAGTTTGGCCAGGAACAGCAACACCATTTAAAAACCACTGGTATGTTGGATTATTTCCTCCATTGATGGAACCAGCTGTGAATGTAACCGGAATACCTGCACAAATTGGGCCCGCAGGACTCGAAGCAATCTGTACAGTAGCAATTAAGTTAGCCCCTGAAGTTAAAATTGTAGTTACTACGCTATCACAACCTAATGAATTAATAAACAAGACATCATAAGTGCCTATATTATTTACGATAGTTCCATTAGGTAGAATATAAGGCTGACCGTTACATACTTGGCCATATATAGTATCATAACTTGATGGTATTACTGAAAGTAATGTGGAAATAACAGAATCACATCCAGCACTATTTATTAAAGTAGTTGTGTATGTACCTGCTGTTGTTACGGTGGTTCCGTCAGGTAGCTGATAGGTATTTCCTGAACATATCTGTGCGTTAATAGTATTTGTTGATGCATTATTTATTGTTAATTGAAGATTAACAATTGAATCACAACCACTTGATGCTCCACCTAAATAAGTATATAATGGTGCACTCGTACTAGTGGTATAGGTAATTCCATCAATCCAGGTAAAGCTGTTGCAAGCCGTTTGAACATCGGTACCCGTAACTGAATTGTTGATGGTTAAGTCTAAGGTCACAATGCTGTCACAACCGGCTGCACTGGTTAAAGTGATTGTTGGGCTATTCGTGCTGGCCGTGTATGTATTTCCGTCTATCCAAGTAAATGCATTGCAAGCCGTTTGGAAATCTGTTCCGATTACAGAATTAATAATTGTTAGATTGAGTGTAACAACACTATCAGCCCCTAATACACTACCTCCTACATATGTGAATGTTGGTATATTTGTGCTGGCTGTATAGGTTATGCCATCAATCCAGGTAAATGAATCACAAGCAATCTGTACATCTGTACCAGTCACAGTGTTAATAATAGTCAGATTAAGCGTCACAATGCTGTCGCATCCGCTAGTGCTTCCTCCAACTATGGTAAAAGTTGGGGTGTTGGTGCTGGCCATATAAGTAATTCCATCAATCCAAGTGTAGGAAAATATTGCTGTTTGAACATCGATGCCGGTAACAGTATTGTTGATGGTTAAGTCTAATGTCACTATGCTATCACAACCAGTAGAGCTTCCTCCAACTATGGTATAGGTTGGTGTGTTGGTGCTGGCTGTGTAAGTAAGCCCATCAATCCAGGTAAAGGTGTTGCAAGCGGTTTGAACATCGGTTCCGGTCACAAAGGTATTGATAGTTAAGTCTAAAGTAACGATACTGTCACATCCGGTAGTGCTTCCTCCAACTATGGTAAAAGTTGGGGTGTTGGTACTCGCGGTATAAGTAACCCCATCAATCCAGGTAAAGGTATTGCAAGCCGTTTGAACGTCAGTTCCTGTCACAAAGGTATTAATGGTTAAATCTAAGGTAACAATGCTATCACAACCTGCAGCGCTGGTTAAAGTATAGGTTGGGGTATTGGTACTCACGGTATAGGTAACACCATCTATCCAGGTAAAGGTGTTGCAAGCGGTTTGAACATCAGTACCCGTAACAAAGCTATTAATGGTTAAGTCTAAGGTAACGATACTATCACAACCAGTTGTGCTTCCTCCAACTATGGTAAAAGTTGGGGTGTTGGTGCTGGCTGTGTAAGTAAGCCCATCAATCCAGGTAAAGGTGTTGCAAGCCGTTTGAACATCAGTTCCGGTCACAAAGCTATTAATGGTTAAGTCTAAGGTAACGATGCTGTCACAACCGGTAGTGCTTCCTCCAACTATGGTATAGGTTGGGGTATTGGTGCTGGCCGTGTAAGTAAGCCCATCAATCCAGGTAAAGGTGTTGCAAGCCATTTGAACATCAGTTCCTGTCACAAAGCTATTAATGGTTAAGTCTAAGGTAACGATGCTGTCACAACCGGTGGCACTGGTTAAAGTAAAAGTTGGCGTGTTGGTGCTCGCGTTATAGGTAACACCATCAATCCAGGTAAAGGTGTTGCAAGCCGTTTGAACATCGGTGCCCGTAACAAAGCTATTAATGGTTAAGTCTAAGGTAACGATACTGTCACATCCGGTAGCACT
>CAUJCU010000016.1 GCA_963169745.1 Bacteroidota bacterium | reverse complement strand
CCACACTGTAATCCTAAGTAAGTATTTTTGTTAATAAAGGAATCTCGTATGCTCCTTTACTATCTGCTGTTTTTCCATCAGTTATGTTTACATAAGAAGGTAAATTCTCTTCAAAATCAAGTAGTGTGTGCATTTTTCAGCTCCTTTAGCTGTTTTGTATTGTGCCCAATCAAATATGTTTAGACATAAACTAATGGGAGTGGCATCTTAGAAAAATATTTTTGACTTCATCTTAATCTTAAACTTAATCTGCATAAACCCTACTTGCTGTCATAAACTACCAAGTAGTTGATAATAGTAATCTCTAAACAGCTTTCAGTTTCGGTTTTTATTCTGATAACTAATACTAGATTTTGATGGCGCTTTCTCAACTTCTAAGTGATTGAGGTTGCCTATAGCAGAACGTAATCCGTTGCTAATATCGTACACTGTTTGACTTTGGGTAAATTGACAAAACAACATGGCTACTAAGTGTGTCCAGCTATTACAGCCTTTTTGATGTTTATCCTTTTGTTTATCTTCACAAGTTTTAAAAACTTTAAGCGATCTAATTTAGCGATGATTTGAGAAAACAGTCTTACTTTTGCCAAAAGAGAAGTTTTTTGTTGTGCAACTCAAAGATAATTTGAGATACTTAACTACTTCTCTTAATTTTAATTTACCTAGGACACTATTAATTCATATTAGCTATTGTTACAGTAATAATAGGCTGTTTGATATTAATTACATACCTTTGTGGCCTCAAAAAATTGTGATGGGTAATATTGTTGCTATAGTAGGACGACCTAATGTAGGGAAATCGACCTTGTTTAACAGACTTACAGAGAGCAGACATGCCATTGTAGATGAACTTAGCGGTGTAACCCGTGACAGGCACTATGGAATTTGTGATTGGAATGGCATGGCATTTAGTGTAATTGATACAGGTGGCTATGTTATTGGGAGCGAAGATGTATTTGAAGGAGAGATCAGGAAACAAGTAGCTTTGGCTATTGATGAGGCTAACTTAATCTTATTTGTAGTAGATGTTACCGATGGAATTCACGAATTTGATGAAGTAGTAGCCCGCCTGCTTCGGAAGTCAAACAAAAAAGTATTGGTAGTTGTTAATAAAGTGGATAATAGTGAGCGTCATCAGATGATTGCTGATTTTTACGCCTTGGGCTTAGGTGAATTGTACCCAATTTCGTCCGCTAGTGGAGCAGGAACAGGAGAACTACTTGATGAGGCTGTTCAGCATCTAAATCCTGAAAAAATTTTAGATAAAGAGGAAGAACGACTGCCCAAATTTGCAATAATTGGTCGTCCTAACGTGGGAAAATCATCACTCTTAAACGCATTAGTAGGAGAAAATCGCAATATAGTTACCCCTGTTTCAGGCACTACCCGTGATACTATTCATACTCGGTACCAGTCATTTGGTCATGATTTTATTTTGGTTGATACGGCAGGTGTAAGAAAAAAAGGGAAAGTACACGAAGATTTAGAGTTTTATTCTGTAATGCGCTCTATACGTGCCATAGAGACATCCGATGTTTGTTTGTTATTGATTGATGCAACTGTGGGTTTTGAATCACAAGATTTGAATATCTTTCATTTGGCTGAAAAAAATCATAAAGGTGTTGTAATTTTAGTTAACAAATGGGATTTAATAGAAAAAGACAACCAAACTACCAAATTGTATGAGAAACAGATCAAAGAAAAAATAGCTCCTTTTAGAGATGTACCCATACTCTTTATCTCGACTTTATCAAAACAACGTTTATTAAAAGCCTTAGAAACAGCCGTTCAGGTTTATCAAAACCGTATTCAAAACATTGCTACCAGACGATTAAATGATATCATGCTACCTGTTTTGGAGAACAATCCACCTCCGGCTTATAAGGGCAAGTATATTAAAATAAAATTTGTAACTCAGTTACCTACCCACGCCCCAAGTTTTGCCTTTTACTGCAATTTGCCACAATACATAAAAGAACCGTATAAACGTTTTGTTGAAAACAAGATGAGAGAGTTTTTTGATTTTACAGGAGTACCTTTGCTATTGTTTTTTAGACAAAAGTAAACCGTAGCCATCCTGTATATTCAATTTTTATTATGATTATCAACTAAAAAATAGAATTATTAATTTAATCATAATCAATAAGATAGATATTTTATATGGTAATCATGAAAATTATTTTATCATAAAAAAAGACACACTTGTCGATACTTTAATAAAATTATTCTACTTTTGCTAAGTTAAACTTGATGTTTTTTCAATAATAAGAAATAAACTAAATATGAATATAATGAATAAATTTACATCCTCTAAATTTTTAAAAAGTCCGAAAGTCGGTTTTCTATCTTTGCTTCTGTTTTTTGCATTTACAGGTTTGCAATTACAGGCCACAAATTATTACACTTATTCTAGTGGTGATTGGAACACAGCTTCAATTTGGACTACAGATCCTACCGGGTTAACATCAGTTGCACCTGCTGTGCCGGGCTCTGGAGATGCTGTTTTTGTAATTAATAATAAAGTGGTTACCAACACTATTACTGCACGTACAGTAACAGCTACTTTTATTCAAGCAAACTCCACACTTGATTTGGGAACAATTACTGGAAATACATTGGGAACAGTTTCAGGATTAGGTTTGTTAAAAATCGGCTCAACATCTTTCCCTTCCGGTACTTTTACTTCTTTTGTGAGTTCATCAGGGGGAACAATTGAGTACTACAACATAACCGGAAATTTACCAAGTGTTGGAACATACAACAACCTAATAATTAGTAATAATACCGCAAGTGCTAATAATTGCACTTTCGAAAACCCTTCTAATCCTACTAATTATGTAATTAATGGTAATTTAACTTTTAACAACTCAGGTTCTGGTAGCCTTCAAATTACTTTAGGTAATACAGCTACCAATGTAATCAACTTCTTAACCAAAGGAAATATTGATATTACCAATGGAGTAACTTGGAAAGCGGGTCTTTATAATGCAATACATAATATAGAGGTTTATAAAAGCGTAACCAACAATGGGCTTGTTGAATTTAGTAACTCTCCACAATATACTGCATCAACTAATGGAGCCGTAAACTTGAAATTTTCCGGAATGTTAAACTCTACATTATCGTGTAATACAAACACAAATCTATACACCTTAATAGTAAGCAAGGGAATAGATGCCGGAACAACTTTAGTGGTAAATGCCGCGGCAGATGGAAATTTAAAATTATATACCGATGCCGATGCTATACAATTAATTACAGGTACATTAAAAATAGGTGTGAATAATACCATCAACCGAGTAAATGGAGGTGGATTATTTTCAATACCTTATGAGTCTAGACTTTGGATTGATGGTGCCACTATGTTGTTAAATGCTTCTGCTTCTGGTGTTGAAGCAAACGGGGAGTACAAGATTACCAATGGTAATTTCTCGATTGGTAACGAAGGATTAATTTTAGGTTTAAATGGTTTAATTTCAATTGATGGCGGAACAAGTACAGTTGAAAAATTAAGACCAATTGTTTCTGGTGGTTTACAACAAGGCTCATTCAATATTACTTCAGGGATATTAAATGTAGATGGTACAACCGCGGGAACTGCTAATGCCGACTTTCCTCGTTTTTGTTTACCCTATGTTAATCAAGGATTCTATACTTATGGAGGAACCATTAATATTGCCAATCCTGAAACCGGTACAGCTTCAGGTGGAGGACTTTTAATAGGGTGCTCTAACTACAGTACCAACAATGGAAATATTAATCTTACTATTCCGGCATCATCAACTAATTTTATTGTTAATTCAAGTATTCCGTTGCCAACTTTAAACGTGAAAAAAGCAGGTGCCGGAAGCGCAAAACTAATATTAGATAGTCAACCCATTGGCCCGGGGATTTCTTTAACTACCCCTGTAGCGATTAAACCATTAACCGTAGTGCAGGATTTGATACTAACAACCGGTAATAACCCGGAGTTTTCTGCTAATAATATGGATGTAACAATTTCTCGAAATTTCGCCATTAATGTCGGTACTACATACACACCAGGAAATAATACTACAGCCTTTAACGGTAACATTACCCAATACTTTACAATAAGTGGAACAATTACTAATGACCTTTATAATTTATTAATTGACAAACCTTTAACCGTTTCGTGTTTCTTATCAGGATCAATAACTACATTAACTATTAATAATGAGTTAAGAGTATTGAATGGAACCTTTGGTAATGTTACAAGAAATGTATTATTAAATGGTAATCTTTATGTTGCTACCGGATTGCTAAATGGATTAGGAAACTTTATTATGCAAGGCTCAGGAGCTCAAACAATAGGCGGAAACGGAACGGGAAGAATTTTTAATTTAGCTATTAATAAAACGAGCGGAACAACAACGCTTGTTGCCGGTATTCAAATTGAAGGAACCTTGAGGCTTGCCAATGGTATTCTTGATGTTGGTGCTAATACTTTAACTTTTATTCCTATTGCAAAAATATATGATGGACTTACTGGTACGGGCACTTCATTTAGTAATTTGAAAATGGTAAGAACTGATGGTTTGTCATCAAATGGAGGGATAAGAAAAAAATATAGCAACATATATAAAACATTTACATACCCACTTGGAACAGCTAACAAATACACCCCTGCTAGTATAGAAATACAAGGTACACCAAACACATATGGTTTTATCAATATTAGAGCTATTAATTCAGAACATCCGGTGGTAACTGCTGCTAACCAATCTCTAACCTATTATTGGAAAACATCAAGTGATGTTTTTGATTTGGGAGCAGCAACGGTAAAGCATATTTACAACTATGATGAAACTGACGTTGTAACCGGTGTAGGTATTGATGAGTCTGAATATGTGGCAGCTTATTACTTACCTAATGATGTGACTTGGGTTACTGGAGATCCTAACGATGTAGATGAAACTTCTAATGAGATTGTTATTGACCCTAATATTTTTGGACAAGTAATTGATGGTGAATTTACAGCAGGTGATCAAGATCCTGACGATCCGTTTCAAAGCGTTATTGCATTTTACAGTATGCGTGATGGAAATTGGGAAGATAACAGTTTATCGACCACACCTTGGTCAACAATAAGCCATGCTGGTCCACCCACCTCTTTTACTCCAGGACCAAAGAACCCTGTATTTATTGGTGATGGCGTAAGTTATAATCATACAGTAACAGTAACTGCCAATGGAGCTAAAGCAGGTAATTTATATTTAGGAGGTGGTTCAATTCTTGATGTTGGAACTAAGACCGGACACAACTTCTCAGTACTTAATGGATATGGAATTACAGGAAATGGGAAGTTAAAAATTTCATCTAGCTTATCTACTGCAGAATTTCCTGCTGGTGACTTTGGGTTATTTTTAGGAAATTCCGGTGGTGCTGTAGAATACTATACTACTGGAACGAGCTTTACTATTCCTACAGTTTCAGCACTTCCAACAGCTTTAGTTTTGAAAAACTATAATTCCCTTACTTTAAACACAGAAGCAGGAAAATCAATTACAATGCCTGATATTGACTTAACCCTGTTTTACATCTTTAATAAATATGGCACAGGTTCGTGTTATTTCAATAATGCTTCTTCAAAAACATTAAAGACAACCGGAAGTATGAACTTTTATGCTGGTGTTTCCCAATTACGAAACGATTATTCCCAAACATTTAACGTAGGCGGAGGGTTTAATGTATATTTAGGGGGTACTTTTGAAGTGGCTAACGTTGGCTCTCCTATGACCCATATATTGAATCACACAGGAGCTATTTCTAATAATGGAACATTAGATTTGAACGCTGGAGGTGGCAGAGTATGTGATTACTTTAGTACTGGAACTGGAAACAGAACTTTATATGGAACGAATGCTGGGGCCTATACAGAATTAAATAATTTCACGGTTAACCGTGGTGTTTCTGCTGTAAATGAGTATAATTTTGACTTAAAAGGAACATTAGTAACCCCTACGAATAATTGGTTAAAATTACTTAACGGAACCGTAAAATTCTCGCAAGGATATAACTTAACATTAACCGATCAGGCCAATTCATTTATTATTCCTGCTACAGCTAAATTACAAGTATCACATTCATCTTGTGTTGTTAATATTGGTTTAATAGATAACAACGATGCTGATTTAATCCTAAATGGAAAACTCCAAATTGATAATGGAACAGTTAATATTGGTTCTTCAAGTTATTTGTCAAATAACGACATTGAATACTCATCAATTGCTCAACCTGAAATTGAAGTTAAGGGTGGGGGAGCTCTTTTTGTGAATGGACAAATCAGAAGAAATTTATCCGTGCTTAGCGGTTCTTTAACATACAAACAAGCTGATAATAGTGTAGTGCTAATTAATGGTGTAAATGCTGCTCCACATAGGGCTAAGTTAGAAGTTACCAATTTTGGAAGTACGTTTAGTATGACTGGAAACTCCTCACTTAGATTTGTAAGGGGCGGTGGAACCAATTTTGGAGATTTATACTTACACCCAACAACGAATTATATTACAGGAGGTACTATACTTTGCCAGCAAGGAGGTATTGGCTCGGCTCAAACATATAAAATTGATGCTACACAGCCTATATATAACTTAACAATTAACGGAACCTCCAGCGTAAATACGGCTACTGCTCAAGTAATCAATAGCCCACTAGCCATTAAAGGAACTTTGTTAATTAACAATGACTATAGTATTTTTAATGCGAATGGAGTGGATGTTAATTTACTCGGAAACATGGTAAACAACAACAGTTCTAATGCTACCGGTATTAATGTTGGTGGTTATCGCTCCGGTACCGATGCTCAACTTACGAGCTTTGCCTCTACTACATCAAGTCAAACGCTAACCGGTATTAGTGGTAACCTTACAAATTTTGCCAACCTTAAAATAAATAACACTTTCAGTTCGGGTATGGTTACTTTAGGAGCCAATTCAGCTATCAGAGTTAATCATACATTATATCTCACAAAAGGAACTTTGGCTGATGGTGGAAACACAATAACTTCTATTGAAGATATTGAAAATAATGCTACCCACAGCAGTACCGGTTCAGGAAAAATTATTTGTCAAGGTACAGTAAAACAGTTTATTGGTGGTGATGGAAATGGGAAATTCGGAAATTTAACAATAGATAATACTGCGGGAGTTTCAACTACTGCCAGACAATCTATCATTGATGTTCTAAATTTAAATAATGGCTCCTTATTTATTGGCGCTAATGTGTTAAGATTAATGCAAAACGCTTCAGTTACAGGAGTATTTGGCGGTTTTAAAATGATTCAAACCAATGGTGTTCTTGGAGATAGCGGAGTGGTTAAACTATTTACCCCGGGTCCTGCTACTTTCCTTTTCCCTGTTGGAACGGATGTTGATTATATGCCGGCTCAATTTACCATTAACAACAACACGGCAAACGGAAGCATTCGCGTAAATCCTGTAAAAACTTATCATCCTGCTACTCAGGATCCAGCTGATAAGCAATTGAATTATTTCTGGGTAGTAAGAGGAACTGGTTTTGGAGCTTTGAATATAGATCATAAATATTACTATAACGACATTTTTGTAACAGGAAACGAAGCAGCCTATGTAACCGGACGCTATTTGAATCCTAATTGGGTGCCAACAGGAGGAATAGCAGGAACGGTTAATCCTACTCTAAACACCATGACCTTAACTGGAGTAAATTACGTAAATGGCGATTATACTTGTGGTGAAACATCAGAATTTACCGTTATTACAACCTTATATAGTCGTAATGCTACATTAGGTGGTGATTGGGATGATGTGAACACATGGTCGGGTGTTGGCCATGCCGGTCCAGTAGCTGGTATTACGCCTTCTACACAATCTGTTAGAATTGCCAGTGGGCATACTGTAACCGTTTCTAATGATAACCGCAATTGTTCAAGTATTACGATTAATGGTACTTTAGATTTAACCGATAAGCAGTTTAACGTATTAGGATATGCTGATGGAAATGGCTTGTTAAGAATTAGTGCTTCTCCTGTTTTTTCTATTTTTGATTTCCCTACAGGTGACTTTAATGCTTTTACTGCCAGCTCCGGAGGAACAGTGGAGTATTACGGAACTCAATCCGGTGTTATTTTACCACATTCAGTTTATAACAATTTGATTTTCTCAAATTCTAGTAACAAAACTCTAAGTAATGTTAACATTACCGTAAACGGAGCCTTAACTATTAATGGAGGTACTGTAGATAATAGTGTATATGATAAGAATATCACTATATTTAAAAACTGGAACAACAATGTAAATTCAACAGCTTTTGATCCGGGATCAGGTGTAGTAAACTTCAATGGAGGTATTCAAACCATTGGAGGTTCAGCCTCAACTACGTTTAACACAATAAACATTAATGGTGTTGGTATTAAGATGCTGGCAAAATCTATCATTGCTAATGGAAACATTACTATAAATTCAGGCACATTTGATGTTTCGTCATCTAATTATGCTATTGATTTAAAAGGTAATTTTACGAATAATTCAACGTTTAATGCTCGTTCCGGGTTAATTACTTTGAATGGTTCATTGGCACAGCAGGTAATTGGAGGAACAACGGCAACTAATTTCTATGATGTTACATTAAATAACCCATTAGGTGCTCGATTGGCTGCAGTACAAACTCTTTTAAATACACTAACCTGTACAAATGGAACTTTTGACTGTATTCAAAATCGTTTGATTTTGAAGTCAACTTTAACGAGAACTGCACGTATTGCTCCTTTAACAGGCGGTGATATTATTGGAGATATTACAATGGAACGTTTAGCTCCAGGCGGAACAACTGGCTGGGCTATGTTAGGAACACCAGTTAAAAACGCTAAAATTAACCAGTGGACCGATGATTTCCCTACTTCGGGCTTTGTTGGTTCAACGGGAAATGCCGGTAGTTTTATCTCAATATACACTTACACCGAATATGATTTAGCACCATTTGATGCTCCATCTTCTTATGCTCCAATTACAAACGCTGCTATTGATCCTATTACATCTGGTGTTGGTTATTGGGTATATTTAGGAACAAGTTACTATACCACTACAGATTTATTAATTGATGTAACTGGACCAACTACAAAAAATGATTATGACTTTGGTGTAACATTCTCTTCAAGTGGAAATGTTGCTGATGATGGATTTAATTTAGTTGCAAATCCTTACCCTTCTACTATTGATTGGGATAGCCCAAGTTGGACAAAAGTAAATATGGAAGATGCAATTTATATGTGGCAAGCTGACTTATCTCAGTATGCTACATACATTAACGGTGTAAGTACAAACGGTGCCTCTAATTTGATTCCTTCATCACAAGGATTCTTTGTAAAGGCTAATGCACTTAACCCTTCTTTAATTGCCCATGAAAACATTAAAGTGGCTGGTAATCCTAATTTCATTCGAACTAGTGGCCCTTCCTTAACAAAAGGCAGCTTATTTAGATTAAAATTAGAAGGTAATAACTTTAAAGATGAGGCTATTATTAGATTTGCTGACCAGGCAACGGTTAATTTTGATGGTCAATATGATGCATTCAAATTATTTAGCCCGGAAACAGGAGTTCCTTCCATTTCATTGGTAACATCAAGCAAAGATTTAAGTATTAACACTTTGCCTCAAGATGTAGCCGCACTTGAAGTGCCGGTTAGAATCAAAGCAGGGGTGAGTGGTAATTACAGCTTAAGTTTTGAAGGATTGGAAACTTTTGGCAGTACTTCTTGCGTAATTTTTGAAGATTTGAAGACTGGAATGAAGACTAATATTAAAGATTTAGGCACTTACCAGTTTTATATGGAGGCTCAAAATTCAACACCACGATTTATAATTCATATTACCAAAAATCCTGTTTTAGCGGTATCTAATTCAAGCTGTTCTAACACAAGTGATGGTAGTATTCAAATAAAAAATACCCAAAATATTACATCATGGACCTATAATGTTAAAGATAACCAAGGTAACACGGTAGCTTCAAGTTCAGTATCTAACAATGAAATCAACAATTTGGCTCCAGGAACTTACCAAATCACTTACAATAACATTGCTGCACAATGCAATACTTTGTCAAATCAAGTGGTTATAGGTTCAGATAAATTGTTGAAAACAGTAGTAAAAACTGAGACTCCTGTTGAAGTTTCTGAAGGTATCCAAGTTAATTTTGTTGCTTCAGCTCCAGCAGAGGCAAATCTACTTTGGAATTTTGGAGATGGTGAAAGTATAGAGGCTGGTAATTCAGTAAGTCATGTTTATAAGCATTCAGGAAATTATCAGGTTTCACTTACGGTAACGGATGATTTATGCAAGGAAGAACTTATGCAAAGCATTACCTTAGTATCTGATCGTTTTAAAGCTAACGATGCACCTACTGTTACCAACTGGAATGAGTATGTAACTATTGATTTTAATTTTGAAGGTGCTACTCCGGTAAAAATTCAACTAACAGATGTATCTGGTAGAGAAGTTATATCACTTCCTAATAAAACGGTTTCCAAAGAGCAAATACGTTTAAATACACAACAGTTAAGCGAAGGTGTTTACTTTATAAATTTATTCTATAACGGAAAAACACAATCTACCAAAGTGGTAAGATAATTGGTTTGGCTTGATAATTTAAAAAAGGCTGCTCAATATTGAGCAGCCTTTTTTTTTTACCTTGTAGATTAGAATTGAATCTTATTCTCACTAATCCAGAATTGCAAGACAACAAGATACCAAATTCGACTCCATGGTACTAAGGGGTCGTCATTGAGAAAACGCTGCCATAGTTTTTGTATCTCACCCTCGTTAAAGTATGGGTTATGTTTAAAAGCTTGGATTTGAGTTTGACAAATTTCGTTTAAATCATTCTTTAACCAGTTTTTCCAAGGTAGAGTAAAACCCATTTTAGGCCTATTTACTATTTCAGACGGTAACATATCACCTAAGGCATCGCAGAGCAGTTTCTTTGGAGTGAGAGGAACTTTGTATTTGTCTGGTAATGACATAACAAATTCAACCAGTTGATAGTCCAAAAAAGGAACTCTTATTTCGAGTGCGTGAGCCATGCTCATTTGGTCAGTATCACGCAATAGAATATTTTGCATGTAAGTGCTAATTTCGGCCATACTAACAGCCGACAACAAACCAAAAGAGTTTGGAACAATAGCTTTAATGAGTTCTGCAACTTGATTTTTACGAATGTAGCCTAACGGAGTTAATAGCCTCATTATCTGCTCTTCCAATAGAACTTTACGAGACAAAGGGTAGGTGTTTTTAAATTGAAGAGAATTAAGTTCAAAAAGTTCAGAAATTTTAGACGATGCAATTCCAGGGCGCAACTTTTCGTTTACCTGGGCAGCTATAGATATTCCCGGAATGGCAGCTAACCATTGCCATTTTTGTAGTTTTAGTGTACGATTAAAAATTTCATATCCTGCAAAAAGCTCATCGCCACCTAATCCGGAAAGAGCCATTGTAATGCCAGCCTTTTTAGTGGCTTTACTTACAACATAGGTATTTGGACCATCACCACTTGGATGATCCATACTGGATAAGGCAGCATATAGTTCGTCTTTAAAATCGTCAGGATTTAACATGATCTCATGATGCTCTGTTTGGTATTTTTCTGCAATGATTCGGGCGTATTTAGCTTCACTAAATTGAGGATCGTTGAATACCACTGAAAAAGTTTTTACTTTACTTGTAGCAACTTTACTCATCATAGCCACTACTGCACTGCTGTCAATTCCTCCCGAAAGGAAAGCTCCAAATGGCACATCAGCAATTAGCCTGCGTTGCACCGCTTTTTCGAACAGATCATTTACTTTTTTACATACTTCAGCATAGGGAAGATCAATTTGTTTTTGAGGGGCATAGTTTTTTAAATCCCAGTATTTTTCTATCTTATATTCTTTTGTGTTGGCTTGAATATAATGTCCGGGCATGAGCATGAACACCCCTTTTATAATAGTTTGAGGTGCGTGTACAGTTTGATACCTTAGATAATCGGTAAAAGCTTCGTGATTTATTTTACGACTTATTATATCTGATTCTAGAAGGGCTCTTATCTCAGATGAAAAAGCCAAAATGTTGTTATTTTTACAGTAATAAAGAGGCTTTATTCCAAGTCTGTCGCGTGCTATAAAGAGTTCTTTATTTTGAGTGTCCCAAATAGCAAAAGCAAACATTCCATTTAGTTTTTCGAGACAATTTTTTCCCCAACGGCTATAGGCAGCAAGTATAACCTCCGTATCTGTTGAGGTTTTAAAATGATAAGGTTTATTGTTACTGCCATATATGGCTCTTTCCAAATCAAATCGTAATTCTTTAAAATTATAGATTTCGCCATTGTACACAATACAATAACGTTTATCATTACACCACATAGGCTGGTGCCCGGCAGCAGATAAATCAATAATAGACAAGCGCCTTTGTGCTAAGGCAATATCCGAATCTGCAAAAATACCTTCATCATCAGGCCCACGATGTGCCATTTTTTTATTCATTGCACTAAGTAAGTGGGCTGACACATCACGATTTTCTATTCCTATAATTCCGTTAATTCCACACATATTATTTTTTTTTCAAAACACTCATTAAGCTTTCTACCCATTTTTTGGGTGTAATTTGTGATGCTTTTTTTATACTTATTTCTCCCATTTCTATGAGTTCTTTGGAGTTCTTTTCTGTAATTTTTTCTAGAACTTTTTCAATAGATAAGCTGTCGTTCGGTTCAAATGCATAACCATTAACTCCCTCTTCTAAAAAGGCAGAGTTAGCGCCAACAGCACGACTACACAATAAGGGAAATCCGGCAGCAGCAAATTCGTGAACTACAACACCCCAAGGTTCAAACCTACTGGGTAAAATAAATACTCCGGTTTGGCGAATATATGGTTCTAACTCACTGGGTTGCACAAAACCAAAATGTTTGATTTTAGGATGTTCAGGAGGCTTAATACTACCCGCTCCTAAACACCATAGTTCCCAATCTGTATTTAGCCGCTTGTCAAATTGTATAAAGGCTTTCCACATTTCCTCAACCCCCTTAAAATCATAATATCGTCCTACATAAATAAATCGTTTGGGGTAATGTTGTAATTTGTGTTCTCTGCTTTTTGTATAGAGGCTGTGAAACCAATCATAATTGGCCGAGTAAAAACCTGTTAGAATGTGAGAAGATTTAAAACCCAGCCGTAAGGCAAATTCAAATTGTGGTTTTCCTGGAACCCAACAATAATTAAAATACGGATGTATTTTTTTAAAACTTAATAAAGTTCCTAAATATTGTTTTATTGTTCCCTGCCATTGATTATCAAATCCAACAATTACGGGAACATGAGAGCGATAACTACGACATACTTTTAAATATCCTTTATCTACCCAACCGCTGCAATAAATAATATCAGGCTTAATTTCATTAACCAAAGAAATCAATTTATTACCGTCTAATTCATGTCTGTTGTACACCCTGATTTTTTCGGTAAACTCAAAGTGGAACGGTGCTTCGCTATTTACAGGCCATCGTATAATATGAATTTCAGCCTCTGATTTTAACAAAAGCTCATTTATGCATGATAAAAAGTATCCAGCCAGTTCAGTATAAAGAAAAATAATTTTAGGCATAATTTAGGGCGTGTTTTTTTGAAGAGAACTGTTTTTTACTCCATATACTTCTTTATAGGTCACGTAATTGTAATAATATATCCACATAAAAATTGGAAACCCATTTATAAAATAATTTCCCTGACGAAGCAAGTATAAAAGGATGATGACTAATACGGCACTACCAATTATCCATTGAGTTGATTCGGGGTGTTTGCGACTTCTAAAAATATAAAATTTTCCGATAAACAATATGAAAAAGCCTACACCTATGATTCCTGTTTCAGATAAAAGACGCAAAAACATACTATTAGCATCTGACTTGTTGAACTCTACATTTAAAATCCCAGCTTGTTTGGTTAATGAATATTTATCGAAGGCCACAGAGTGCGAACCCAATCCACTGCCGGCTAAAGGATTATTTTTAAAATTTTCGAGAGCAATATGGTAGTTATTATAGAGAACAAAACTCGATGAGTTCATATTGTCTATAGAAAAATCGTCTTCAACCCAAAGTCCAATACTGCTGTCAACGCGCTTTCGTACTTCAGGAACATTATTGTAAGCTACAGAGCCAAGAGTAAGAAATACGAAACCAAACCCTATAAAATTTGAAATCTTAGCATGATTTAGTACTATTAAAGTAGCCGAAATCAAAACACCGATTAAACCGGTAGAAGAGGTGGTTAGGATTGAGGCTAAAATAATAATAAGTCCTTTTTGAGTATGAAGAAAGTAATTTCTCCTAAAAATGATGTTGTACATTGAAACAAAAACAGCAGGCGAAAGCAAAATAGCACATTGAGAAGCTTCACTAAAAATAGAATTCATCCGAATACCGCCACTGGAGTTGGGAACAACACCCCATTTATTGAATAACCATTTGAAATCATAACCCGGAGAAAAACCAACATAATAACTTACTACTTGTATAAGCCCAATAATGGAAACTATATAGGCACCTTTCATGTAATAGGTAAAAATTTTTTCAACATCAAATTTATAGTGCATAAGAACATATTGATAAAAGCTGGTTGATAGCATAACACCAATAAAAATTTTTAAGAATCCGGCCCAAGTATTATTACCTGCATAAATTTGTAGAACTCCCAGTAAGGCTGGAATGAAGAGCAATTTTACTGGCATTTTAGGAAACCCAAAACGAGCGTAGAAACCTGGTAAAAGAATTAAAAAGATAATATAATGAAGATAACCTTCAAAAGGAGCATTAAAGAAAGTAATTGAGCTTACGAATACAGAAATAAAAATTAATAAAGTTATACGTGTGTTATTTAACATTTCTGCTTAAGGCAATTAAATATTATTGGGGTGATTAAAAAAATGGATATGCAATTGGGCTATGTGTTCCCATAAAAAATTTGATTTAATTCTGTTTACCGAAGTGCTTTTCATGCTATCAATTTCCGCAGCACTTAATTTTATTATGTCTTTAAGTATGTTGTGCAAATTAGGTAATTCATGAAGTTCCATCAGATACCCGTTTTGTGTATTAACCAGCAAATTTACAGCACCTACATTAGTAGCCACTATAGCCAAACCACTAGCCATACCCTCCATAATAACATTGGGCATACCCTCGCTATAACTAGGGCAAACTAAAATATCACAGTTTTGAGTTATCTTTTTTATTTCGTCTTGATTACTGATGGAGCCATGATAAATTACATTTTTAAGATTTACTTTTTTTTGATTAGGAATTGGCCCTATAAAATGAAACTCAAAATCAATATCAGAAATTTGCTGGATTGCATGAGTTAACTCTTGCACTCCTTTTCTTCTTTCATAACGTCCTATAAATAAAATCTTTTTAATATTTCCGGTAGGTTTTATTTGTTCATTAATCCAAGAAGTCTCAATTCCGGTAGGTATGGCTACAATTTTTTTCTCATTAACAGGAATTGATTTTATAACTTCAGTAATTTTGGAGCCGTAAGAGAAAACATAATCAGCGTTTTGGCATATAAACTTTACAGGTCCCTGAAAAAGTAAATATTGCTCCAAACGGGCTTTCAAATTCGGTGCGGGCTGAAACATTTCGTATCCATGCAAATTAACAGCAAAACGGGTTTTTAATTTTTTTTTATTTTTTTCTAAAGCAAATTTCCATCCGGTAAAACCTTTACAATATATAAAGTCAACCTTTGGATTTTTTACAAAACTTTTAAAAACGGCTTCAGAATATTGGTATGAAGATCTGAGATAATGGCCTGGAAGTTTATCTGATTTTGGAAAAGGAATTACAATTGAATTAATCTTAGATTTTTCTTCTAAAGTAAAAAGCTCTAATTTGTGAATATCATAAGAGCTTTGGTTAGTATGGTATAAGTCAATTTCAACACCTGCTTGGGCAAGATATTTACATAAATAATAGGAATGCTTTTGCATACCTCCAATAACATAAGGGAAAATACCATCGGTAATTAGTGCAATACGCATTGTTTTATCTATTCAAAACTTAAATTTCGACAAATATAAGCCTATGATTGTATCTTTTTCTAAGAAATTAAAATCTATTCACTTTAATCCGGAAGCTGTTATATATTTGCAGTTCGAACTTATAAATGATTGTAAGAACAACACATCTAAAAAAATTTAATAATAAGTGGTATAAGCCAGGTGCCTCTAAAACAACCATGTTTCTTTGGTATTATACCAATATGTTCTTTTTTGCCTCACGTTGGCTTCCGATAAGTAAGTTGAAAATAAATTTGTTACGAATGTTTGGTGCTAAAGTCGGACATGGGGTAGTTATTAAACCCTCGGTTAATATTAAGTACCCTTGGCGCTTAACTATTGGGAATGATGTTTGGATTGGAGAAGAAGTTTGGATTGATAATCTTGATGATGTGCGTATTGGAGATAATGTATGTATCTCGCAGGGGGCACTGTTATTATGTGGGAATCACAATTATAAAAAGTCTGATTTTGGACTCATAACCGGTAAAATTATTTTGGAAGAAGGAACATGGATTGGAGCCAAAGCTGTGGTATGTCCGGGTGTAAAATGTAACTCACATGCCTTGTTAACTGTTGGAAGCATAGCTACAACTGATTTGGAGGCTTACACAATTTACCAAGGTAATCCGGCAAAACCGATTAGAACAAGAGTAATAGAATCATAAAAAATGAAAGTTAGTATTGTAACTGTAACCTTTAATAGTGCTCAAACCCTTGAAGACACGATAAAATCAGTATTATCACAAGATTATAAAAATATTGAATTTATAGTGGTTGATGGTAAGTCTAGTGATGGCACCTTACAAATAGTAAACCGCTACAAAGAACAAATTGCACAAATTATTAGTGAAGAAGATTATGGAATTTATGATGCCATTAATAAAGGAATTAGAGCAGCTCATGGCGATATTGTAGTTGCTTTAAATTCTGATGATATGTATGCCGCTCCAGATGTGGTAAGTAAAGTTGTTGAAATGTTCAAAAAAACAAATGCTGATGCTGTTTATGGTGATTTGAATTATGTGGATCGTAACAATACCGGTAAAGTGATTAGAAAGTGGAAAGCAGGTTTATACAAAAAGGGTATGTTCTTAAAAGGTTGGATGCCTCCACATCCTACATTTTTTGTTAAAAAACAGTGCTATATACAGTATGGCTATTTTAATTTAAGTTTAAAATCGGCTGCTGATTATGAATTGATGCTAAGGCTAATTCATAAAAATAATATTAAAATTGCCTATCTCCCTTTGTTACTTGTAAATATGCGAGCCGGTGGGCAAAGCAACATGAGCCTTAAAAACAGAATAATGGCTAATCGAGAAGATCGTAAAGCATGGCTAATTAATGGCTTAAAGCCGGGTGTTTTTACTCTAATTCGAAAGCCTTTAAGTAAGTTGAAACAATATATCAGGGTAAACGACAATAATTAAAATATTTGCTCATAAGCAAAAATATCCTTTTGGTCTTATCTTATCTTCTGTTTAATTGAAGATATCTTGTTATTTAGGGTCAATAATTTAATTATTAGTACCTTTGCAACCAATTTTTTAAAAATAAATATCATGAAGAATAGATTTCTTGTAGTTTCTTTATCACTTATTAGCGTTACTTTGCTTGCACAACCTGTTGCTAATAAAAAAAATGGAGGTTTTAAATTTACTGCCGAAAAAGAGATTACCTACACCCCTGTTAAAAATCAATATAAAAGCGGTACTTGTTGGAGTTATTCTACTTTGTCGTTTTTAGAATCAGAATTAGCTCGTGCCGGTAAACCGGTTGTAGATTTGAGTGAAATGTTTATTGTAAGAAATACGTATAGTATTAAAGGTGAAAAATATGTTCGTATGCAGGGAACTATAAATTTTGGTGCCGGAAGTGAATTTCATGATGCTATTAATATATTAAGACTAAAAGGTGTTGTTCCCGAACAAGCTTATCCTATTAAGGGCAGCAGTAAGCCTGAATTGACAGAGGCTGATAATGTTTTAAAATCAATGCTTGACCAAATGATAAAAGTTCCTAATAACGGAAAGTTAAGTCCGAATTGGAAAGAAGTGTATGAGAATGTGCTAGACGGGTATTATGGAAAACTACCGGAAACGTTTGATTATAATGGTAAAAAGTACAATCCAAAATCTTTTGCATCAGAATTAGGCTTGAATGCTGACGATTATGTTGCTATAGGTTCTTATACCCATCACCCTTTTTACACCAAATTTATTTTAGAAGTAAGTGATAATTGGAGTTGGGGAGAGGTGTATAATGTGCCTCTTAAAGAAATGCAACAAATTGCTGAAAATGCAATAAATAATAATTACACTGTGGCTTGGGCGAGTGATGTTAGCGAGTTTGGATTTTCACACAAAAATGGTATAGCGGTTGTTCCGCTCAAAAATAAAGAAGATATGAACCAGGCTGAAAAAGATTCCGTATTAAATTATCCTACTGATGAGAAAATTATTACTCAAGAACTAAGACAGGAAGCATTTGACAATTTGAGCACAACAGACGATCATGGTATGCATATTGTTGGCTCTGCAAAAGATCAAAATGGAAAACGTTACTTTAAAGTAAAAAATTCGTGGGGTATTGAGAGTAATGATTTAGGGGGGGTATTGTATGTTTCAGAAGCTTACTTTAATTATAAAACAACCTCTATTTTAGTTAATAAACGAGCCTTACCTGCTGACATAGCTAAAAAATTAAACATTAAATAAATAAGTATTTATAATGGTTAAACTTACTCAATTTTTTAAGCTAACTTTCTTGCTTTCACTTTCTTTTTTTTCGCTGAAAGCAGCCCCTACACGCATCCTCTTTATTGGTAACAGTTATGTGTATGCCAATGATTTACCACAAGTATTGTACAATTTGGCTTTATCAGGAGGCGATACTATTGTTTTTAGCAGCTCAGCACCTGGTGGATATACATTTGCACAACACACAACCAATACTACTACACTTTCACTTATTAACTCACAGCCTTGGGATTTTGTTATTTTGCAAGAGCAAAGCCAAATGCCAGCTTTCCCTCCCGGCCAAGTAGCTTCAGGAACTTATCCTTATGCCGCACAACTAAATGATTTAATTTTGGCTCATGACAGTTGTACTCAAGTGGTGTTCTATATGACTTGGGGGAGAAAATACGGAGATCCTATAAACTGCCCTAATTACCCTCCGTTATGTACCTTTGAAGGGATGCAAGATCGTTTGCGTCATAGTTATTTGCAAATGGGAGACGATAATCAAGCTATGGTAGCTCCTGTAGGCGAAGCCTTTAAGTATTTACGAATGGCTGATAGCACTTTAAATTTATATACAACTGATAATAGTCACCCCAGTTTAGCAGGAACGTATTTGGCTGCTTGTACTTTTTACGCCACTATTTTTCAAAATACTCCGGTGGGGCTAAGTTATACTGCCGGCTTGCCTGCCTCTCAAGTAGCTCTGTTGCAGCAAACTGCCTCCCAAACAGTGTTTGATAGTTTATCTGTATGGAATATTAATGAATTTACACCCCATGCTTTATTTTCACACTCACAATCGGTAGTTACGGCCAACCAAGTAACATTTACAAATAATAGTACTAATGCTTTGCAATATTCTTGGGACTTTGGAGATGGAACTATTTCTGACCAGAAAGACCCGGTTCATGTTTATACCGGTGTGGGGACTTATACCGTTACTCTAACTGTTTTTGATGGCTGTCGTGAAAGTACAATGGAGCAGCAAATTTTAGTTTCACCTTTAGGTGTTCAAGATAAAAATACACTTCCTTGGCAAGTAATTTCTGAACAGGGACAAATTCGAGTTATTAACCCAAATTCTGTGACAGATGCTCATTTAAGTGTTTTTACAACTACAGGTCAATTAATTTTTACCACTCGCATAACACAAAATAAAGCGAATAAAATTGATACTTCGAGCTGGGGAAGTGGAGTGTATTTAATACAAATACAAAATGGAAACTACAGCCAATTAATTAAAGCGTTTGTAGAGTAATTGCTTCATTTCAATTTATCATTGATAATTGATAAATCTATTTTTTTGCTTTTTACATTTTATTGAAGCAAGCATTTCACTTCGATTTACTTAGGCTGCTATATGCTCTACAAATATTTAATCCTTCATCGTTAAAGCAGTAAACAGTGATATTCTTTAAATAAGTACGAACTTATAAGTGAAGATATAGAGCTGCTCATTAAAATGTTAGTAATTCGCTAAAAATAGCCTCAAATAATATTTTAATTTTGCGGCAAATTAACAGCAATGCCTAAAAATACTTCTATTAAATCGGTATTAATAATTGGTAGTGGCCCTATTGTAATTGGTCAGGCCTGTGAGTTTGACTACAGTGGCTCTCAAGCAGCACGTTCTCTTAGAGAAGAAGGTATTGAAGTAAGCCTGATTAATAGCAACCCGGCCACTATTATGACAGATAAAGTAACGGCCAACCATGTTTACTTATTGCCACTAACCGTACAAAGCCTTGTACATATTTTAAAAGAACGCAAAATAGATGCCGTGTTACCCACTATGGGAGGGCAAACTGCTTTAAATTTATGTATAAAAGCAGATGAAATGGGCATTTGGGAAAAGTACAATGTGAAAATAATTGGTGTTGATATTGCAGCAATAGAAATTACTGAAAATCGCGAACATTTTCGTAAACTAATGATCGATATTGGTGTTGGAGTAGCTCCAAGTGAAACGGCCAACTCATTTTTAGAAGGTAAAGAAATAGCACAACGTATAGGATTTCCCTTAGTTATTAGACCATCTTATACCCTTGGAGGCACTGGAGCTTCTTTTGTGCATACAAAAGAAGAGTTTGAACAAAAATTAACCCGTGGGTTACACGCATCGCCTATACACGAAGTACTTATTGATAAGGCTGTGCTAGGCTGGAAGGAATATGAGCTGGAGCTGTTACGTGATACGAATGATAATGTAGCTATTATTTGCAGTATTGAAAATTTTGACCCTATGGGTATTCACACCGGTGACAGTATAACTGTTGCTCCTGCACAAACATTGAGTGATACAACCTATCAAAAAATGCGTACTATGGCCATTAAAATGATGCGCTCAATAGGAAATTTTGCAGGTGGCTGCAATGTGCAGTTTGCTGTTAGCCCCGATCAAGTAGAAGATATTATTGCTATAGAAATAAACCCAAGGGTATCGCGTTCTTCAGCATTGGCTAGTAAGGCTACGGGTTATCCTATTGCACGCATTGCTGCCAAATTGGCTATTGGATATAATCTTGATGAGTTAAAGAATCAAATTACGTTAAACACTTCGGCTTACTTTGAGCCTACATTAGATTATGTAATTGTAAAAATACCCCGCTGGAATTTTGATAAATTTAAAGGAAGTGACCGACAACTTGGATTGCAAATGAAATCGGTAGGAGAAGTTATGGCAATTGGGCGCTGTTTTCAGGAAGCTTTGCAAAAGGCTTGTCAAAGTTTAGAAATAAAACGAAACGGACTAGGGGCTGATGGGAGAGAGTTACGTAATCAAGAAGAAATACTCAAAAGCCTCGAAAAACCGAGTTGGAATAGATTATTCCATATTTATGATGCCTTGAAGTTAGGGATTCCTATGAAAACGATTCAGAAATTAACACAAATCGATTTTTGGTTTCTCAATCAAATAGATGAATTAATTCAACTTGAAAAAGAAATAGAGCAATACAATCTTCAAAATATCCCATTTGATGTTATGCTCACAGCTAAACAAAAAGGTTATGCCGATCGTCAAATAGCTCACTTATTACGTTGTTTAGAGAGTGAAGTCTATAATAAACGTAACGAATTGGGAGTAAAACGCGTGTATAAAATGGTTGATACATGTGCCGGAGAGTTTGAGGCAAAAACTCCTTATTTTTACAGTACTTTTGAGGAAGAAAATGAAGCTACCCCCAGTGCAAATAAAAAAATTATAGTACTTGGGTCAGGCCCTAATCGCATAGGGCAAGGAATAGAATTTGATTACAGTTGTGTACATGGAATTTTGGCAGCTAAAGAGTGTGGCTTTGAAACCATTATGATAAATTGCAATCCTGAAACAGTTTCAACCGATTTTAGTACGGCCGATCGCTTGTATTTTGAACCTGTTTTTTGGGAACACATTTATGATATCATCTTAAATGAAAAGCCCGAAGGTGTAATTGTTCAGCTAGGGGGCCAAACCGCTTTAAAATTAGCTGAAAAATTAGAACGCTACGGTATAAAAATATTAGGTACCGATTATAAATCACTCGATTTAGCGGAAGACCGTGGTAGTTTTAGTACTCTATTAAAGAAAAATAATATTCCGTATCCAAAATTTGGCGTTATTGAAAATGCCGAACAAGCCGTAGCATTATCGCGTGAGTTAGGATTTCCACTACTAGTGCGCCCTAGCTATGTTTTGGGAGGACAAAGTATGAAAATTGTTATTAATGAAACCGAACTGGAACAGCATGTTGTAAATATTTTAAGAGACATTCCGGATAATAAGATTTTACTGGATCATTTCTTGGATCGTGCTATTGAGGCCGAATCAGATGCCATTTGTGATGGTGAAAATGTATATATAATCGGGATAATGGAACATATTGAACCTGCCGGTATTCATAGTGGTGACAGTTATGCTGTTTTGCCTCCTTTTGATTTAAGTCCGGTTGTTATGGCACAAATAGAGCAACATACCCGAACCATTGCTTTAGCTTTAAAAACTGTAGGATTAATAAACATACAGTTTGCAATTAAAAATGAAATAGTATATGTTATTGAAGCAAATCCGAGGGCCTCACGTACGGTACCATTTATTGCTAAGGCTTATGATGAGCCTTATGTAAATTATGCCACTAAAGTAATGCTTAAAACTCATAAGCTCAGTGATTTTACCTTCACACCACGTAAAAAAGGGTATGCTATTAAAATCCCAGTTTTTAGTTTCGATAAATTTCCCGAAGTGAATAAAGAGCTTGGCCCCGAAATGAAAAGTACCGGTGAGTCAATCTATTTTATTGAAGATTTAACAGATGAATACTTTCACCAAATATACTCGGAACGTAACCTTTACTTGAGTAAGTAATAAAAAGGAGCTACTTTAACATTTTTCTTGTAATGTAGAATTACAATATGTTCAATTTCAGTACAAATAAAAATGATTAATTCAGTTTTTTAAGTACATTTGTGCCCCCAAAATATTTACCACACAAAAACTAAATTTAATACAAACAATAATGAAAAGAAATCTATTTTTTTTACCAATCTTAATGCTTACAGCCAAAATGGCTTTAGCACAGTATTGTATTCCAAGTCATACACTAGGTTCAAGCAGTGGAGATTACATTGCGTCCTTTAACTTTTTAAGTATTAATAACAATTCAGGAGCTGATCCCTCGCCTTATTATACTTTTTATTCATCAGGTTATACTGTTCCTTCCTTAACAGCCGGAAGCTCTTATAACGGTTCATTTACAGCAGGTACTTATGCAGCACCAGCTCCTTATTACGAAGCTTTTCAAATTTGGATTGATTTTAACAATAACCAGAGTTTTACAGATTTAGGAGAAAGTGTTGGAGAGTTTCAAACCAATTCATCAGGCCAAATTGTAAACTTTACAGTTAATGTACCAATAACGGCAGTATCAGGAACCACTCGTATGCGAATATTAACAGCATATAATACTTCGCCATTAACTCCATGTGGGACATACGCTTATGGTGAAGCTGAAGATTACTTAGTATCTATTACAGGTTCAGGAGGTGGAGGCTCATATTGTAATCCTATTACAGGATCCCCTTCTTCAGGAGGAACAACAGATGGTGACTATATTAATCAGGTGCTGTTAGGAACACTTTCAAATATTTCAGGCGCCTCAACAGCGTATCCTTATTATACTGACTATTCTGCGAATACCGGATCTGCTTGGAATCCTACTTTAACAACTGGCTCTAATTACAATATAAGTATTACTAGCGGCTCTTATAATTCAGATGTTTATGCTGCATGGATTGATTATAATAATGATGGTGACTTTTACGATATTAATGAAAAACTTGGAGAGTTTTCAACTACATTAGCTTTTGAAACACAAAATATAAATTTTACCGTTCCATTAGGAACTACTCCGGGTAATAAGCGTATGAGAGTTCGTTGCACTTTTAGCCAAACGAATATGGATCCTTGTGCTACAACATACACTTTTGGCGAAACAGAAGATTATAGTGTAAATATAACTTCAGGCGGTGGAGGCTCTACACCCTGTGAGTTGAATTTACATGGAGTTAACTGCGATGTTACTGATGCAATTGATGATGTTTATTTGTTAAATTCTACCTTAATGAACTTAAGTACCGGTTGTAATAGTTTAACGGCACCCGGTTACACCTTATGGCCGGCTTCAGGAGCTACAACTACTACCTTGATGCGCAACCAAAATTATATACTCGGTGTAACAACAACATCAAGCAGCATTATTTCAGCGTGGTTTGATTGGAATAATGATGGAGTTTTTTCAACTACGGAGTGGTTTCAGGTAGCTACAAGTTCAACAGCAAACACGGCTTCGCAAATAAATGTTACTGTACCCAATAATGCTTATATAGGACAGATTAGAATGCGTGTAAGAAGTCGTTTATCTAGTAACCAAAATGGTGCTGGAGACGCTTGTACGGAGTTCTTTAGTGGCGAAACAGAAGATTATATTCTTACCATAAGTAATGCGTCTTGTTTAGCCCCACAAGCTATTTTTGGAGGAGAATATGTATCGGGAACTTCATTCAACTTTTATGATTTTTCGGCCAATTTTCCTACTTCATGGAGTTGGAGTTTTCAAGGAGGAACCCCCGCTACCAGTACTACTCAAGATCCAACTAACATTGCCTTTAATGGCGGTGGGGGGTGCTATGCTGTTACATTAACCGTAACCAATGCCTGTGGCTCCAACACCTTTACACGCCCATGCTTTGTCAATGTTACCCAACAAACAGGTTGTAATATGCTTATGTTTAGCGAGTACATTGAGGGTAGCGGACAAAATAAAGCCTTAGAGCTTTATAACGCATCTGCCACTTCAATCAATCTGAGTACTTATTCTGTTGAAACCTATTCAAACGGAAGCATAACGCCTTCATACACCCTTAATCTTACTGGAACACTTGCTTCTCATGATGTATATGTTATTAGTAATTCCGGAGCAACTTTGTCAGGTATTACGAGTAATTCAGATGTCACTTCTACAGTAACTTATTTTGATGGAAATGATGCAGTAGTATTAAAAAGAAATGGTGTAATTGTAGATAAGATTGGGGATATAGGTGATGACCCAATTACCAGTTGGTTAGTAGGTTCTGGCTCTACAGCCGAATACACTTTAGTTAGGAAAAACAGCATTGACCGTCCAAGTACCTGGTGGGCAGATGCCAATATAGAGTGGGATGTTTATGCACAAAATACAACTACGTATTTAGGTTCCCACAATAGTGTATGTGGTACCGGAAGTGCACCTGTTGCTAATTTTGTAGGAACTCCTTTAAACATAACAGTTGGGCAGTCGGTAAACTTTACTGATTTATCCTTAAATGGTCCTACAACATGGAACTGGTCTTTCACAGGAGGTTTGCCAGCAAGCAGCAGCATGCAAAATCCCAATAATATAATTTATAATTCTCCTGGATGCTTCATGGTAACGCTAACTGTTTCAAACGCTTTTGGTAATGATACAAAAACGGTTAATTGCTATGTTAACGTAAGCTCTGGAACCATGGCCCCTGTAGCTAATTTTACTGCCAACACATTTAACATAACTACCGGGCAGTCTGTTAACTTTACAGATTTATCAACAAATAACCCAACCGGATGGAATTGGGTATTTACCGGAGGAACCCCAGGAACGAGTACTGCTCAGAACCCAAGCGGAATAACCTATAATACACCAGGCTGTTATCAAGTGCAGTTAACCGCTAGCAATGCAGCCGGTAACAACACTAAAACAGAGCCTTGTTATATTAATGTTTCTAATCCTGGGTCTACACCATTAGCTAATTTCACTGCATCAACTACTTCGGTTTGTGTTGGCTCTTGTATTAGTTTTACAGATGCTAGTACCAACAATCCTACAGCTTGGAACTGGTCATTTCCGGGCTCTTCTACACCTTCAAGTACATTGCAAAACCCAAGCAACATTTGTTATAACACTCCAGGAACCTACAACGTATCTCTTACAGCCATTAATGCAAGTGGCAATAATACCTTAACCTTAAATGCTTACATTACGGTATATGCAATTCCTGTTGCAAGTGCTGGTTCAAACCAAACTATTTGTTCTGGATCATCGGCTCAACTCAATGCCAGTGGAGGTCAAACTTACAGTTGGTCGCCTGCTACCGGCTTAAGCAGCACAACAGTATCTAATCCAATAGCTACTCCTACAAATACAACTACCTACACCGTACAAGTAACTAATGGAACTTGTTCTTCAATAGCTTCTGTTACTGTAACCGTTACTAATCTCAATATAAATGCCGGAAATGATGTTACAATTTGTTCCGGAGCTTCTACACAATTAAATGCTACCGGAGGGGTAACCTATTCATGGAGCCCTACTATAGGGCTAACCAATCCTAATATTGCAAACCCTATGGCCTTTCCGAGCACCACAACAGTTTATACCGTTACAGCAAATTCTAATGGATGTTCAGCTACCGATGAGATTACCGTAACAGTAGCTGCACCAACTATATCAGCCGGTGCTGACGTAGCTATTTGTGAGGGAGAAAGCATTCAACTAAATGTAAATGGCGGAAGTAATTATTCTTGGAGTCCGGCTACGGGTTTAAATGATCCTAACAGTTCTAGTCCAATAGCTTCGCCTTCAAGTACTACTAGTTATACTGTTACCGGTGAGGTTGCAGGTTGCACAACCAGTGATGTTATCTTAGTTACGGTTAATGCTAATCCTCTGGTGCCTACTATAAGCCCCAATGGTATTGAATTACAATCTTCTCCGGCTTCGTCTTATCAATGGAGTTTAAACGGAAACCCAATTACCGGTGCTACATTACAAAATTACTTCCCGGCCAACCCGGGTGACTATACAGTAACCGTTTACAACGCAAATGGCTGCTCGAGCACAAGCGCTCCTTATACAGTTACTACAGTAGGAATAGGCACTAAGAAGACGATCGATAACAAGCTTACCCTTTATCCGAATCCAGCTTATAATAATGTGTTGTTAACCATTCAAGCAGAAACCAGCGAAACAGCCGTACTTTTAGTTTACAACAGTATGGGAGCTTTAATAATTGAAGAACAGATCAATCTCTCAAAAGGAGAAAACAAAAAAAATATCTATTTAGATAATTTTGCTGCAGGAATGTACAGTGTTAAAATACAGGGCGACATGACCAATGTTGTTTCCGGGTTTATTAAACGCTAAACCTTTTCATATAAAATTTATTAAAAAGAGGACTAGAAGTAGTCCTCTTTTTTGTTTTAAGTAAAAATGGTTTGTTTATTTTTATTAATTTAGACATCTCATTATGATGAGCACAAAGGCCATTAAATATTTAAAGCATACCGAAATTATTAAAGATGCCTGGGACAAGTGTATAACAGACTCTATCAACCGTAATGTTTATGCCCTTTCGTGGTATTTGGATGTTGTTTCGCCCGGTTGGGATGCCCTGATAATTGGTAACTATGAGGCGGTAATGCCTTTAACCCATCGAAAGAAAATTACTTTTTCCTACTTAGCACAACCTTTATTTACACAACAGTTAGGCGTATTTTATACTAAACTGGATTATATGAATATGGTTAATGACTTTTTAGAAGCGATTCCCAATAAGTTTAAACTGATTGAAATTAACCTCAATATTTTTAACATTCCTGCTCTTGCTGCTTTTCAAAATACAACACTCATAACTTGTCATTTAGAACTTCAAAAACCATACGAAAAACTTCGTAATGCCTATTCTGAACAGATTATTAGAAATATTAAGAAATCGCAAAAGGCCGGTTTAACTATTGATATTAATACAGATGTTAAAACCATCATTGAGTTATTTAAGCATAACAAAGGAAAGGCTTTAAAAAACTTTAATAAACGTAACTATCATCTTTTAATTACATTGACAGAAGTATTAAGAAAACAAAATTGCCTGTACTCTATTGGAGCAAAAAAGCCAGACGGACACGTGATTGCAGGAGCTATCTTTATTATTTTTAAAGATATAGCCATTTTCTTATTTTCGGGTAACAATGCTGAAGCCAAGAGTTGTGGGGCTATGAGTTTTGTTATTGATTATTTTATTCAACAGCATGCAAATACAAATTTACTTTTAGACTTTGAAGGCTCAAATAATGAAAATTTAGCCCGATTTTATTTAAGCTTTGGCTCAACAAAAGTGACATACCATGCTATTCATAAAAATAATTTACCGGCAATTATCAATTGGGTAAAAAGAAAATAATAAATATGACTTATCTTAACAGCGTTAATTATTTTACCAAAATTCAACGTGGCAATACTGAATACTATAATTTCTTGGTTTATAAAAAAGCGTATTCACCAGATTGAGCTTTTTACAAAATACCCGCATGAAGTTCAACGCGATGTTTTTAATCGCTTGTTAAAGTCAGGAGCAGAAACAGAGTGGGGAAGAATGTACAGCTTTAAAGATATAGACAATGTGCAACAATATATAAATCGAGTTCCTTTACAGGATTACGAAAGTTTAAAACCCTATATTGATAGGATGCGTAAAGGAGAACAACAAATTCTGTGGAATACCGAAGTAAAATGGTTTGCTAAATCATCGGGAACAACAAATGATAAAAGTAAATTTATTCCAGTGAGTAGCGAATCACTCGAAGAATGTCACTTTAAAGGAGGTAAGGATATGCTGAGTATTTACTGTAACAATTTCCCCGAAACACAACTTTTTACAGGAAAATCACTAAGCCTTGCCGGAAGCCTGAATGCTTTAAACGGAATGGAAACAACATCTGACGGTGACTTATCTGCCGTAATAGTTCAAAATTTACCGCTATGGGCTGAGTTTGCTCGAACACCAAGCTCAGAAATTACCCTGATGGAAGGGTGGGATGAAAAAATTGAAAAACTTACCTTAGCAACTCTACAAGATAATGTAACGAGCTTAGCGGGGGTACCTTCTTGGATGTTACTTTTATTGAAGCATGTATTAGAGAAATCTGGAAAGTCGAATATTTCTGAAGTATGGCCCAATTTGGAAGTATATTTTCATGGTGGGGTAAACTTTAGCCCTTACGCACAACAGTATAAAAATATTATGCCTTCGAAGGTGTTCTATATGGAAACGTATAATGCTTCTGAGGGTTTCTTTGGCATACAGGATCAAATATCCAGTAAAGATTTACTCCTGATGCTTGATTATGGGATATTTTATGAATTTATTCCACTTCATGGAAATACGATCTCATCTGAAAAAACACTCCTGTTAAACGAAGTAGAATTAAAGAAAGACTATGCGGTGGTTATCTCAACCAATGGTGGATTATGGCGCTATCAAATAGGTGACACTATTCAATTTACTTCATTAAATCCGTACCGCTTTATTATTAGCGGACGAACAAAGAATTTTATAAACGCATTTGGCGAAGAGCTGATGATAGACAATGCAAATCAGGCCTTGCGGATGGCTTGCGAAAAATCTCATGCAAGTATATCAGAGTTTACAGCAGCTCCGTTTTTTTGTACATCATCGGGGGGGGGCTACCACGAGTGGATAATAGAATTTGAGGTGATGCCACAAAATTTGAACTACTTTTGTGAAATGCTTGATAATGCTTTGAAAAGCTTAAATTCTGACTATGAAGCAAAGCGTTATGGAGATATGATTTTAAAAGCTCCTCAAATAACAGTTGCACCTAAAGGAACATTTTTTAATTGGTTAAAATCAAAAAATAAATTAGGGGGTCAATTTAAAGTTCCGCGTTTATCAAATAATAGAAATATTGCCGAACAACTATTAGCCCAAATAAAAGCTCATGCCTAATAAAAATCTGATTTGTTTTGTAATGACGTGTATTTGGTGTACTTCGTTATTTTCACAAACAACCTCATGGAATAATCTAAAACAAGTTAGTACAGTGCCTATAAAGGCCCAATATATTGCTCCCGACAAGATGGGAAATTGGTATGCTATTTCTGGTCAGGAAATAATAAAAATGGACTCTAATGGTAAAATACTACTGAAAAACTCATTAAAAAATATGGGTAATATTTCGGAAATAGATGTTAGCAATCCCTTAAAAATTTTAGTATTTTATCAGGAATTAAGCAAGGTAGTTATCTTAGACAATATGCTGGCCAATACCGGTGAAATAGATTTAGCTCTTTTGGGATATGACCAAGCCTCACTCATTTGCACTTCGCACGATAATGGATATTGGATTTATAACCCACTCAACTTTGAATTGCTTCGCTTAAATGCCGGACTTAAAATGGTACAACAAAGTGGCAATATTGCACAACTTATTGGCAAAAGTATTAATCCTTTACAAATGCTCGAGGTTAATAACAAACTTTATTTGTGTGACAGCACTTCCGGGATATTAACTTTCGATATTTTTGGTGCCTATATTAAAACTATTCCTATTCAATCCATAACCAATTTTCAAGTGGAGAATAATCATATATATTACACAAAAAATAAAAGCTTTGCGTGCTTTGACCCTCAGTATTTGAAAATGACAGAGATTTTTTTTCCTGAAGCAGATTTTCAACAAGTAAAAATTCAAAAAAGTAGAGTGTTTGTTCGGCTTACCGATAAGATTATTGTATATGAAAACCCTTAGCATAAACATGTTCACTTAGGTTGTTAACTATTTTCCAAATATTCAGTTAAAGCTTTAATTTTTAATAGGTTACATGCTAAAGCTCAATTCTCTTTAATTTCAAAATTTTCATATTCAGATAATTTATTACTTTTGCGTTCCTTTTTTTACAGAAAAGGATTAGAAAATGAATAAAATAAAAACGATATAATTATTTAATTACAACTATGAATCAAATTATTTATTTGGTACCAGCCTTGGGATTGTTAGGCTTGGTCGTAATGGCAGTAAAATCAGCATGGGTAGAAAAGCAGGATGCCGGAGATAAGAATATGCAGGAATTAGCAGGTCATATTGCTGATGGAGCAATGGCATTTTTAAAGGCCGAATGGAAAATACTTAGCATATTTGTTGTTATCGCTGCGGCATTATTAGCTTATTCTGGAAGCATTCATGAAGTTAATGGAGTTGAAATTCATTCTAGTTGGATAATTTCTATTGCATTTATTATTGGAGCTGTATTTTCGGCTGTAGCCGGATATATAGGCATGAAAGTAGCAACTAAGGCAAACGTACGTACAACTCAAGCTGCTCGAACAAGTTTAAAACAAGCACTAAAGGTATCTTTCACCGGAGGAACCGTAATGGGTCTTGGCGTAGCCGGACTGGCTGTACTTGGTTTAGGAGGTTTGTTTGTGGTATTTTTAAAATATTTTGAAGTTGTTGAGGTAAACAGCACTCAAATGAGAACGGCAATCGAAGTGTTAACCGGATTTTCGTTGGGTGCTGAATCCATTGCTCTTTTTGCTCGTGTTGGGGGCGGTATTTATACTAAAGCAGCCGATGTAGGTGCTGATCTTGTAGGTAAAGTAGAAGCCGGAATTCCTGAAGATGATGTTCGAAATCCTGCTACAATTGCTGATAACGTAGGCGATAACGTAGGCGATGTGGCCGGTA
Source organism: Bacteroidota bacterium (assembly GCA_963169745.1). Classification (GTDB taxonomy): domain Bacteria; phylum Bacteroidota; class Bacteroidia; order UBA4408; family UBA4408; genus CAIKXD01. The sequence goes on along the minus strand of CAUJCU010000016.1, from coordinate 82,685 downwards.
TGGGGGCCGATTTATTTGGCTCTTATGTGGCAACTATTTTAGCCACTATGGTGCTGGGTCAAGAAATCGCTTCCGATGATAATTTTGGCGGTATGGCTCCAATATTATTACCAATGATTATTTGTGGACTTGGTATTGTTTTCTCAATTGTAGGTACTTGGTTTGTTACCATTAAAGATGAAAAGTCAAACGTGCAGAATGCACTTAATTTGGGAAATTGGTCGGCTATGATTTTAACAGTAGTTGCATCTTATTTTGCTGTTCAGATGATGTTGCCTGAAAACCTGGAGCTACGAGGCTATGAGTTTACAAAAATGAATGTATTTGGAGCAATTGTAGTAGGAACTGTGGTAGGTGCAATTATGAGTATTGTTACAGAATATTATACTGCTATGGGGAAAGGACCTGTAAATTCTATTATTCAGCAATCTTCTACAGGTCATGCTACTAATATTATCGGAGGCTTGTCGGTAGGTATGAAATCAACAGTAGTTCCTATTATCACTTTGGCTAGTGGAATTATGGCTTCATACTATTTTGCCGGTTTATATGGAGTAGCCATAGCAGCAGCCGGCATGATGGCCACCACAGCAATGCAGCTAGCTATAGATGCTTTCGGGCCAATAGCCGATAATGCAGGTGGAATTGCTGAAATGAGTCAATTGCCTCCTGAAGTTCGTGAGCGTACTGATAATTTAGATGCTGTAGGAAATACTACTGCCGCTACCGGAAAAGGATTTGCTATTGCTTCAGCAGCTTTAACCTCATTAGCTTTGTTTGCAGCTTTTGTTGGTATTGCCGGAATTGATGCTATTGATATTTATAAAGCACCCGTATTGGCCGGTTTATTTATTGGTGGTATGATTCCATTTATCTTCTCTGCCTTGTGTATTCAAGCTGTTGGAAGAGCGGCAATGGATATGGTTCAGGAAGTTCGCAGACAGTTTCGTGAAATTCCGGGAATTATGGAATACAAGGCCAAACCGGAATACGAAAAATGCGTTAACATTTCTACAAAAGCCTCTATTAGAGAAATGATAGTACCGGGTGCTATTGCACTTATTACACCGGTACTAATTGGATTTATTTTTGGCCCCGAAGTATTAGGAGGCTTACTTGCCGGTGTTACTGTATCCGGTGTGCTCATGGGTATTTTTCAAAGTAATGCCGGTGGTGCTTGGGATAATGCTAAAAAATCTTTCGAAAAGGGAGTACTTATCAACGGAGAGATGTATTACAAAAAGTCGGAACCTCACAAGGCTTCTGTTACCGGAGACACTGTGGGTGATCCGTTTAAAGATACTTCAGGCCCTTCTATGAATATATTAATTAAACTAATGAGTATTGTGTCCTTAGTTATAGCTCCATACATAGCTCAGCCATCTAATGATGGTGAGGGGGCAGGGGCATGTCACGATATGGAAATGATGGAAGAGGGCGGTTCATGTTGCCAAAAAGGTGCTTCTGTTGCCATAATGGAATGTGTTTGTGATACCTTGGAAAATGTTACTGTTGAGTCATGCAAGGCTTGTTGCGATGAAAATGGATGTACTGAGTCAGGTAAACAATCATGCCATGAAGCCATAGGTTCACCATCAAGCCACGCTTGTATGGAAGGTTGCACTAATAAATGTGAAACAGACGATGCTTGCGCTCAAACTTGTGGTGATGCTTGTGTTCACCATCAATAGATAAAACTTTTTATACCGCATATCCGTATTGGTACGTATATAAAATACCCACCAGTACGGATTTTTTATATGCCCTGATTTTACAAATTTTGTAAAAAAAACAAAAACTTATGAAAATCTTAAAATCAATGCTCATTATGCTTGGAGCCTTTGGATTTGTGCTTCAAGTTAGCTCTTGCAAAAAAGAAGAGACTCCGGAGCCGGAACCAGAGCCAACACCAGCCCCAGCACCTCCAGCATCAACACCAGCACCGGCTAATCCAACACCAACTCCTTCTGACGCAAAAGGGGTTTTGGTAGCTATTAAAACTATCTCTTCAGTAACTGTTCCAGTAGTTGGAACGGTAGTAAAACAAGAAATAGGTTTGCCAACGGCATTCTTTTATGATACGCCTAACACTTTTTTAGATGCGGGTGTTGTAAAATGCAATAACTCAGATCTTACAAAGCAAACCAATAATACGTATATATATTCAATTACAACATCAAATCCTACAGGAATTGATTATAGTAGTGGTGTTGACTGGTCTGTAGGAGGAAATACAACCAATAACATTCCTTCTTTTACGTATTCACCTAATATGGGTTATCCAACATTGGATAGTATTGCTGGTAACATAAGCACCGTTACCAAAGCCAATGGAGTAACTATTGCTGCTACCAATACAATAACCAATGCCGACTCTGTTATTTTTGGGGTTTATGGCCCAAGCGGAAATGCAATGGTTACAAAACCAGGCAACACATCAAGCTATACTTTTTCTGCATCTGAGTTAAGCAGCTTAGGATCAGGCTTTGGATATATACAAATAGCAGCCTACAAAATAAAGAATAACACATTTAGCGGTAAAAAATATTATTTTATAAACGAAGCTGTATTTACCAAATCGGTATCTATTAATTAACATCATATTCCAACCCAATGTGCTCTGCATAAGAGTATATCAAAGCGTAACAGGTAATACTGTTACGCTTTATTTTTTTTTAATAATTATTTCCTGAAAAGGGAACAAAAAAAACAAATTATTTATTTTATTTAAGCCAGCAGTATCTTACTTTTAGTGCTTCAAAACTAGAGTATGCAGAAAATAGCGAACTATATTAATGGAGAAATGGTAGCTCCGGTAAGCCAAAGTTATATAGATAACTATAATCCGGCACAAGGAGTAGTGTATTCCCTAATTCCTGATTCGGATGAACGTGATGTAGCTATGGCCTACGAAGCAGCGCATCTTGCTTTTCCGGCATGGAGCCAAAAGCCTGCTCAGGAAAAGTTTAAAATACTGATGAAAATAGCTGATTTAATTTCAGAAAATTTGGAAGAATTAGCCCGCGCAGAATGTATTGATAATGGGAAGCCTATAAAATTAGCACGCACTGTTGATATTCCCAGAGCAGCCAGTAATTTTAGTTTTTACGCACAGGCTGTTACCCAATTTTGGAGTGAATCTCACGCTATGGAGCACCACTATTTAAATTATACTTTGAGGCAGCCTTTGGGCGTGGTGGCTTGCATTTCGCCTTGGAATTTGCCCTTGTATCTATTTACTTGGAAAATAGCTCCGGCATTAGCAGCCGGAAATTGTGTGATTGCTAAACCATCAGAGGTAACACCAATGACAGCTTATTTATTAAGCAAAATTTGTATTCAAGCCGGTTTGCCTAAAGGGGTTTTAAACATTGTTCATGGTAATGGACCAAAAACGGGAATGAGTATGGTCACACACCCCCATATTCATGCCATATCTTTTACCGGAGGAACAAAGACTGGTGCTGATATTGCACGTGTTGCTGCACCTATGTTTAAAAAACTATCATTAGAATTAGGTGGAAAAAACCCCAATATCATTTTTGCAGATTGTGATTTTGATGAAATGCTTCGTACAACATTACGCTCTTCTTTCTCTAACCAAGGACAAATTTGTCTTTGCGGCTCTCGCATTTTTGTAGAAAAACCTATTTATGAGAAATTCAAACAAGCCTTTGTATCTAAGGTTTCTAAAATGCAGGTAGGAAACCCTTTGCACGAAGATACCAAATTGGGAGCCATTGTTTCGGAGCAGCATTTTAAAAAAATATTGTCTTACATTGATTTAGCACAAGCCGAAGGAGGAACTGTTTTATGTGGAGGAAAAGCAGTAACAATGGAAGGAGAGTTCAAGAACGGATGGTATATGAGCCCAGCGGTGATAGAAGGACTCCCATTTGATTGCCGCACCAATCAAGAAGAGATTTTTGGCCCTATAGTAACAATTACACCATTTGAAACAGAGGAAGAAGTGTTAATGATGGCCAACAGCGTAAGCTATGGTCTTTCCAGTACAGTATGGACACAAGATATTACTCGGGCGCATCGTATAGCATCGTATATACAAGCCGGAATAGTTTGGATTAACTGCTGGTTGGTACGTGACTTACGTACCCCGTTTGGCGGAATAAAAAGCTCTGGAGTAGGCCGAGAGGGGGGCTTTGAAGCTTTACGCTTCTTTACCGAACCCAAAAATGTATGCCTAAAAATTTAGAAAGTTACCTTACTTTCAACCACATTATTATCACGTATCACTTTTACCGTAGTTGTATCGCCTTTCTTAAATTCCGATAGGGCTTTCATATAAGCCTGCATATCGTTTACCTTGTGATCGCCCAGTTTTACAATAACATCTCCTTTTTGAAGACCGGCTTTATGTGCCGGTTTTCCATCGGTTACACCATCAACATGCACCCCAACACCACTAAACATATAATCGGGCATAATGCCTAAAGTAACTTTAAATGAAGGAGTATCACTTTTAGATGAACGTGTTTTCAGAAACTTTAATTTAGGTTGTTTTTCCACTTCATCAATAAGTCTTATCATATACTCTAAAACTTCTTTTTCCCCGTCATAGTTAATTTTATCAAAGTCATCACTCGGTTTATGGTAATCACTATGCTGCCCGGTAAAGAAATGAAGTACAGGAATATCTTTTAAATAAAATGATGTTTGATCACTGGGCCCCACACCCGAGCTGTCGGTCAAAACGTCCATAGCACTTTTGATTCCGGCAATCATATCCACAAACTGAGGGGCTGTACCAACTCCGTAAACCATTAGCTTTTTAGTTTTAGGTTCCAGTCTTCCAATCATATCCATATTAATCATCATATTCACTTCTGAAAGTGGTAAAACCGGTTTTTCGCAATATAATTTTGACCCGTATAAACCAAGTTCCTCGCCCGAGAAACAGATAAACAAAAAGTTGTATTTTTCTTTAATTGGGTTAGTGGCATAATACCGTGCCAGTTCAATAACTCCGGCAGTTCCACTGGCATTATCATCAGCCCCATTATGGATTTTACCTGCCGGATTAGCTTCTAAAGAATTTCCGTCATGGCCCATGCCTAAGTGGTCGTAATGGCCTCCAATAATAATGGTGTATTTCGCTTGGTTATCTAAATAGCCAATTACATTGCGCAGTGTGTTTTTTTTACCCCCTGAGTCAGCTACTGCATGGGGATTTTGAGGTTCGGTAAACTCATAAGCTTGAATGTAACTGCCTTTTTCACCTTTGGGGATTAATTTTAGATGCTCAAACTGTTGTGCAATATATTGTGCTGCTTTTAACTCATCATCGGTACCTGTACCACGTCCTTTAAGTTCATCAGAAGAAAGATAGCTAATATGTTTCTTCAAATTGTCGGTACTTATTTGCTGGGCATGGGCATAAAATGTATTTAGAAGTGCCAGACTAAAAATTATGGCAGTGAAGCAATTTTTTTTCATAGAAATTTCTTTTAAAGCGAAGCAAAAGTAATGCTTTCTGCAAAAGAAATCAATTTTTGGAATAGGTCATTTTATTTTCCAACAAACTTTGATTATACACTTGAATAAATGCTTTTAATAAGTTTTCGGCTTCTGAAAGTGTTGAATTTGAAAGGGGATATAAATTATTTTGAAGCATTGCATCTTGGTTCAAATCATACACGGCAATTATTTTGTTGTCATTAAATTGTACACAGTACTTTGAGGTAATAAGTTGATAAAACTGACCGTTATATGAAATAGAAAAACCTTGCTGTGTACTGGAATTTACATCATGCCCAAAAGCAAAATAAGGTAAATCATAATGCAATAAACCTAAAATAGAAGGCATAATATCTATTTGCTGTACAATTTTTGTTTGTTCTTCTTTTTTATTTTTTTGCGGGTCAAAAATAAGTAAGGGTACGTGGTAAATTCCGGCATCAGTTTGAAATGCTGCCTTGTTTGACATTGAGGTGTGATCGGCTGTTATAACAAATAGCGTGTTGGCAAACCAGCTCGATTTTTTAGCTGACTCAAAAAATTTTGATAAGGCATAATCTGCATACTGAATACTGCTGCTAATGGCTAAAGTATTTCCCTTAAATTTATCTTGATATTTTTCAGGCAAACGGTAAGGGTGATGAGAGGAAAGCGAAAAGAAACACGAAACGAATGGTTTTTTTTGTTGATCGAGCCCTTGTTTAAAGAATTGGAAAAACGGCTCATCAAATATACCCCAATCGCCATCATAATCATTATTATTAGGATATTCATTTTTTCCGTAATACTTTTCAAATCCAGCAGCTTTAACAAAGGCATCAAATCCCATAGTGCCATTATGCCCGCCATGATAAAAGGAACTGCTGTATCCTTTTTGAGTTAAAGCAGTGGCAATACTTTCAAAACTATTGGCATTGTATGGGGAGTATATAAAAGAGCCATCAAACAAGGTTGGTAATGAAGCCAATATACTGGGAATTCCTTTAATAGAAGTTTTTCCATTAGCATAAGCTCTTGTAAAGTAGGTGCTGTGCTCCGAAAGACTATCCAGAAAAGGTGTAAGGGTTTTTTCGTGAGCTGCAAAACCGGTGTATTCCATACTAAAACTTTCCATTATAATTAGGACTACATTTTTTGGCGTAAAAGCAACACTGTCTGTTTCTTGATGAAAAGGGGAATAAATACTTAAGGCATCTTTTTTAGAAAAATATCGGACAGGGTTAAGAGCCGGCTTCGATATAGATTTAATAATGCAGAAAGGGGTATTGAGTACTAATGCAGCTTCTTTTCCCTGCAAATAAGAGGTAGCACTAATCATACTGATGGGGCGGTATTGAAGCCCTCCACGAATTGCTATAACGAGTAAAGGGGTGTATATAAAAACCAAAACGGCTAAAAGGCTTAGTATACTTTTTAGCGAGTATTTTTGTGGCTTTTCGAGCGGAATTTTGGAGTACTTTATTAAAATGATGAGAATAGCTAACCATAGAAACAAGATATACCAATAATCGCGTATATAACTGGGCAAACTTTGAATACCATCGTTGGCTCCACTTAATGTTTGAAACAAATCAAACGTGGAACGTTTTTGTGTAAATTCGAAATAGCCAATATCAATACTATTGAGTAAAAGTGCACAAGCATTAATACCGATAAATAAAATGCGATAAAGAGTTATAAAAATTTTATTCTGAACAAAAGGAAATGGAAGCAACAGAGCAGCAAATAAAAAACCGTTAGTCCATGAAATTGCAACAGCATCAAACCGTAAACCGTAAAAAAATGCTGCTATAAGCTTTGTTGATGGAGTGAAATAACCGAAATTGAATATTAAAAAAAACAAGCGGGTTATACTGTATAAGGCCACAATTAATGCCAAATGCAAGGCCACTTGTTTGTATTTACTCCAAATCATGCTTCAAATAACCGTAAAAAAAAGGCAAAAAAAAAGCCGCCTATAGGCGGCTTTTTTTTATGGGTGTAAATTATTGTTTATTCCATGTTGCAGTACAGTTGTCAGTACCGGCAGTGTATGAAATAGTAATTTTTTTACCATTAGGTTCAATAGTTCCCGATCCGGACATTGTTAAACCAGCATAGGTACCAGATTCAAGGGTAATTTTTTCATTAAAATCACCAGATAGTGTAGCGGGTATATTAACAGTAGTTTGGTAGTTACCAAAGTTAGATAAAACTACAGAAAGGTCTCCTGTTGTTCCTGTAGTAATGCTGCATGAATAAGCACCTACATTACCAAAGTTGCACGACTCGGTAGTAGAATACGAGCCGGTAATGGTTGAAGCTTTTTGTTTAACTTTTACAGTTCTTTTAACTTCACTTGCAGCATTTCCGGCATCATCAGTAACGTTATAAGTAATGGTGTAGGCACCGGCTTTAGTTTTGTCAACAGTTCCTGAAATTACAATTTTTGAAGAAACATCGCTTTCTTTATCTTTTCCATCAAGGTCAGTAGCTGTAGCACCTGGCTCGGTATAAGTATCGTTAAGATATATTACCATTTCTGCATCTCCTTTAAGAGTAATGGTAGGAGCATTAGTGTCTTCTTTTTTACAACCAGTTAATACAATTGCTGAAGTCAAAAATAAAGCTGCAGCAGAGGATAAAATTTGTTTTTTCATGTGTTTTGTTTTTTAAAAATTGCTGCAAAGATAAATCTAAAATTTAATATTTAAAAAACTTTGTTTTCAATACTTCAATACAATTTGACTTAAAAAAAAGGGTTGCATAGTGACAATTGAACCCCAAGTGTATTATTAATTAATTGCATATCAGTGCATTAAAAAATTTAGCTTAATTATATGCAGAATATTTTTTTTTATACTTTTGTCTCAAAATTAAAATAAAATCCAAACTAAAATGAAAAAAGTAATTTACACTGTTGCTGTTGCAGCAACATTTTTAATTGTTTCATGTGGCCCAAGCGCTGAAGAGATTGCCAAGAAAGAAGCAGCACGCTTAGATTCTATAGCAAAGGTAACTGCCGACTCTTTAGCTGTAATTGAACAGGCTAAACAACAAGCCATTCAAGATTCTATTAAAGCAGCTGCCGAAAAAGCTATTCAAGATTCAATTGCTGCTGCCGAAGAAGCTGCCAAGAAAAAAGGTGGCTCAAAACCAAAGCCAAAAGTGGAAACTAAGAAACCAACGCCAGGTGTAAACCAAACTGGTGCCGGAGGTAGAGGAAATACAAATGAGCAGCCTAACAAAACCGGAGCTGCAGGAAGAAAATAGTTCATGAATATGAAAAAATCATTTTCAACACTTGTACTTCTTTCGGCTATGTTTATAGTTGCCTGCGGTCCTAGTGCCGAAGAGAAAGCTAAAAAGGATAAAGAAATAGCCGACTCAATAGCAAATTTAGAAGCCCTTCAAATGGAGTTGGTAGCCCAAAAGGCCCAGGCCATTCAAGATTCTATCCAAGCTCTTGAGAAAGCTAAAGCAGATTCTTTAGCGGCTGATTCTATGGCAAAGGCTGCCGTAAAGAAATAATTAGCAGCATGCGTTTTTAAAAACAAAAAAACTGCCCTTTAGAGGCAGTTTTTTTGTTTTATACACACTGAGAATTACTTCTTAGTCATTAATAAGTAAAAATTTGTTTACTTCTAGAGTGTAAATTTTTCAAAAATTAAAAAGTAATTAGTCGAAGTTTTAGATTATGTTTAATTTAGCCAAATTATAATTTGTGCTTTTGAAAAAAAATAAATATTTTATATTTTACTTATCTTTTATAGGTTTTATTTTTCTTACAAATCAATTAAGTGCCCAGTTTTATTATGGGACACAAATGGACTTTGGAAAAAACCGGATTCAATACACCCCCTTTAAGTGGGAGTATTTTCGCTTTGAAAAATTTGACACTTATTTTTATAAAAACGGTCGTGAACTTGCTGCCTATATTTCCGAATCGGCACATAAGAACTTAAAAGAGATAGAAGATTATTATGATTTCCAGCTCGACTCACGCATTCAATTAATAGTTTACAACAAACAGTCAGACTTTAGATTAAGTAATATTGGCTTAAGTACAGATCCCGCATTTAATTTAGGAGGTAATAATAAATTAGCCGGATCAAAAATTAGCATTTATTACGAAGGCAATCATAAAGATTTAGAGAAACAAATTAGAGCCGGCTTGGCTGAGGTGCTCTTTAATCAAATGCTTTATGGCGGTAACTGGAAAGATATTTTAAAAAACGCAGCACTTCTTAATCTTCCCGAATGGTACACCAAGGGTTTATTCTCATATATGGCCTGCAATTGGGATGCTCAAATTGACAATATCATAAAAGACAAAATATTAAACAATAAATTCCGAAACATAAACCGTTTAAGCGGAAAAGATGCCGAGTATGCCGGACAGGCTGTATGGAACTATATATCAGAAGTGTATGGTGCAGCCGTTATTCCCAATATAATTTATATGACCAAAATAAGTCATAATATTGAGAGTGGCTTCACTTTTGTTTTAGGCTCATCGTTACAAAATTTAGATAAAGATTGGAAAAAGTATTATTTGAATAAATATCGTCCTAATCCGGCCATAGAGCCTATACCTTATGCGCATGAGGCAATAATTGAAAAAACCAAGAAAAGCAGAATTTATAGCCAGTTTAAATTAAGCCCTAATGGCAAACACGCTGCTTTTGTAACTAACGAAATGGGACAAATTAAGCTTTTTGTGTATGAAACTGAAAAGAAAAAACTAAAAAGAATTTATAAGGCCGAAAAAAAACTAAACCGTATAAATGATTACTCTTATCCTGTAATAGCTTGGCACCCATCATCACAACTACTTACTTTTGTTTATGAGAAAAAGGGTGAGGTAAACTTAAATTATTTTAATGTCGAAACTCAAAAAATTGAAAAGCGACCACCCCTATACAATTTTGAAAAAATACTGGATTTTAGCTATGCCCCCGATGGTAAAACTCTTGTAATGAGTGCTGTTCAAAAAGGGCAAACCGATATTTTTGTGTATAACCTTGCCTCTAATTTTACGGAACAAATAACAAAAGATTTATATGATGATTTGAACCCACACTTTATAAACGGAGGGCTTCAAATTATTTTTGCTTCAAATAGAGTTGATGACACCTTGCGAACCGATGGGAAATTATTTTATCAACAATTAAAAAATAAGAATGATTTGTTTTTATATGATTTTAAGAACAAAGCAAAAGTTTTGCGAAGAGTTACCAATACCCCTAAAATTGACGAGTCAAGTCCTTATGCATACCATAAAAACTACATTACTTTTTTAGGCGAAAAAGATTTTACTATACAACGCTATGTGGCTCGTTTTGACAGTGCTATAAGTTATGTGGACACTACCGAACATTACCGCTATTTTGCCCTTACAAAACAAGCTGGTTTAAATTCAAGAAGTATTCTTATGCAAGATGTAGCCGAAGGCTCCGATAAAGTTTCAGAGATTTTCTTACATCAAGGAAAATATAAACTCCTAACTACCCAACTTAAACCCTTTGACGAGCTTGCAAACGCAGCTGATACTGAAAACTCAAATACAAAGCCCCAAGAAGATAAGAGCTCGGCACTGCCTATACCCGTATCAATTAAAACAGTAGAAGCTGTTAAAATTCCGGACAACAGCTTAAAGCCAGATATGAACAAACCGGGAAGTGTTGATATAGCAGCCTATATTTTTGATAATGAGAAAAAAGATTCACTTAAGCCCTCTACTAAGAAGCTTCCTGATACATTAAGTGTGAAAAACTTTGAAATTGCTAAAATAGGCATAGGCGTTACAGAGCCTGCCTTTACTATACCCAAACAAAGAACCTATCTAAGAACATATGCTATAGATCAGTTAGTAACCCAGTTTGATAACACATTTTTAAACACAGGATACCAGAAATATACTGGAGGTGCGGTTATATTTAATCCGGGTATTAATGGGTTAATTAAAATTGGGGCAAGCGATGTTTTTGAAGATTATAGAATAGTGGGTGGTTTTAAATTAGGTTTTGATTTTAAAAGTAATGAAGCTTTTATCAGTACTGAAAACCGTAAAGGACGTTTGGATAAACAATGGTTGTTTTACCGTCAAAGCTTTCCTGTAAGTAATGCATTTGGAGTACCTAAGCAGCTTTCGCACCAAATCCGTTACAGCATCAAATACCCATTTAATGAAATAGCTTCACTTCGAAATTCAGTAGCCGGGCGCATCGATAAGAGCACTTATTTATCTTCCGACTTTAATAATATGCAAAAGAAACCGGAGTTTGAATATTGGATTTACGATCGTTTAGAATTTGTATATGATAATACCCGAAGTTTAGGTGTTAATGTACTGTCGGGCACACGTTATAAAATATTTGCCGAATATTACAATCGGGTAGATGATATGCAAAAAAATATGCTTGTTGCCGGGCTTGATTTCAGGCACTATATTAAAATACATCGTAATTTAATTTGGGCTAATCGATTTGCCGCAAGTATGAGCGGAGGCACACAAAAATTAGTTTATTATTTAGGTAGTGTTGATAATTGGCTAAACTTTGGTTCTAACCCAACCTTCAACACCGAAGTTCCTGTTTCGCAAAGTCAAAATTACGCCTATCAGGCTTTAGCTTCTAATTTGCGTGGTTTTTCACAAAACATTAGAAATGGAAGCAGTTTTGCTGTTATCAATTCAGAAGTACGCTGGCCTATATTCTCCTACCTGTTCAACCGTCCTATTAAAAATGAGTTTTTTAATTGCTTTCAACTTATTGCTTTTGGTGATGTGGGTACAGCTTGGACAGGAAATTCTCCATATTCACAAAAAAATGCTTTCAACATCCAAACCATTTATCAAAATCCGGTTACTGTAACCATACAGCGAGAACAGGAACCTCTGGTTGCCGGTTACGGGTGGGGAGTACGTAGTAAAATATTGGGTTACTTTGTAAGAGCCGATTGGGCTTGGGGAATTGATGATAATGAAGTTAAGCCCCGAATTTTTTACGTATCATTAGCACTAGATTTTTAATGACCTTAAATCAAATTTTAATTTTACTGTTGATTGGCATAGCAGCCGGACTATTAAGTGGATTAGTAGGTATAGGCGGTGGCATTATAATTGTTCCCATGTTGGTTTATTTTTTAGGATTTAATCAGCACACAGCTCAAGGAACTACTCTTTTTATGTTTTTATTCCCAATCGGAATTTTAGGAGTATTAAACTATCACAATAAAGGCCATGTAGAAATGAAAACAGCTGCTGTTATTGCCCTTACTTTTATTATAGGTAGCTATTTTGGTTCTAAAATGGCATTAAACATGGACAAAACAATAATTACAAAAGTATTTGGATTGGTGTTTTTACTGATATCTCTTAAAATGATTTTTGGAAAATGAAGTCAGAACTTCGAGACCATATCAAAAAGCTATCATTAAAGTATTTTGATGAAACTAAAGCTTACAGACATCAATTGCATCAATATCCGGAACTGTCATTTCAAGAATTTCAAACAGCAGATTTTATTGAAAAAAAACTTTATGAAATAGGCTTTACAGAAGTAAACAGAATTGGGAAAACCGGTGTTGTTGCCATGCTGCATACACACCAGCAAAAAAAGAAAACTATCGGGTTACGTGCCGATTTAGATGCTTTGCCCATTACCGAAGCCACAGATGTTTCCTATCAGTCAAAAATAAAGGGTGTTATGCATGCTTGTGGCCATGATGTACATACCGCTTCATTGCTAACAGCGGCAAAAATATTGTTTCAGATAAAAGACCAACTGGAGGGAAACGTAAAGTTTATTTTCCAACCCGGAGAGGAGCTGCTTCCGGGAGGGGCCTCTGTTTTAATTAAAGAAGGAGTGTTAGAACAACCTGAGGTTGACATTTTAATTGCTCAACATGTTACGCCACAAATTGATAGCGGTAAAGTGGGTTTTAAAAAAGGATTATTTATGGCTTCTACCGATGAAATATATTTAATTGTTCAAGGCAAAGGAGGACACGCAGCTATGCCTCATACTTATAACAACCCGCTGCTGATTGCCGCTGCCATACTTACAGCACTAAATCGTTTTTTTATGATTGAAAAAAACGAAAATGATAAAGACATTCCAACTGTATTAGCATTTGGAAAAATAGAAGGACTTGGCGCAACTAACGTTATTCCAAATGAAGTAAAAATAGCTGGTACATTTCGTTCTCTAGATGAAACCTGGCGAAAAAGAGCACATGAAATAATAACCAATTTATGCCATAATATGGCTCAAAGTATGGGAGGTTCTTGTGAGGTTGATATACATTATGGATACCCTTGTTTGGTTAATGATGAAATGGTTACTGAACTTTGTCGGCAAGAGGCAGGTTTGTTTCTAGGAGAAGAAAATATTCAGGACATTAGCTATCGTATGACTGCTGAAGATTTTGCCTATTACAGCCAGTTAAAACCGGTTTGCTTTTATCGTTTAGGAACTGGAAATTCAAAAAAAAATACTCACTACAATGTGCATCACTCTAGTTTTAATATAGACGAAGATGTGTTGCAATTTGCACCGGGGCTAATGGCTGCTATGGCTATTAGATTAATGGGTTAAGCACTTGTTTTATTTCTTTACTAGTGAACTTATTTTTTCATAATTAAAAACAAAAACACTTAATAAGATAGTTGTGTAACCAGCTACTTGAAGAGCATTAGTTTTTTCATCAAAAACAACTACCGCCAGTATAAAGTTAAGCAAGGGGTTAATATACAATAAAACCCCCATTGTGGAAGAATTTACACCAATTAATGCGTATAAATTAAGCCAAAGCGGAAGTATTGTAAAAAGTAAGGCAAGAATGGTTATACTTACAAAAAACGAAAATGGAAGTACTGTTCCACTTACAAAGAATGGGAAAAATGGAAGTGTGCAAAGTGCTGCAAAAACCAATTGCAGGGCCAGAATAAAAAGTTTTTCGAGATATTCATTATTTCGTTGTGTAACCAAATAGAGTGCGTAAGAGGTTGCAACAATTAGGCTAAAAATTAAATCGTTTAGGTTGCTGAAGGCCAAAATAAGACAACTTACCAAACTAATGCTTACAGCAATCCATTGCACTTGGCTAAGTTTTTCTTTAAGAATAAAAAATGCAAGCACGGTGGTAATAACCGGACAAATTATATAAGCATAAGATGCCGCTTTTATACTGATGTGATTCATAACATATATAAAGAAAAACCAATTAAAGGTTAATAATAAACCTCCACCCAAAGTGTTTATCAAAGTTTGTTTCTGTAATGGTTTATCTAATTCTTTAAATAGCTTAATATTACGTTTTACTTGCTTGGGGCTAAAAATAAACACCATTACCGCAATAATTGCAGCACTAAAAAGTACCCGATAAAATAAAATATCTAACGAAGCATATATGTGCAAAGGCCTTAATAAAAGCCCTATAAACCCCCAAATAACAAATGCTGAAAGTGCAGCGGTATAATATTTGTTCAATTTTAAAATTTGAGCACAAAGCTACATTCAAAAATTGTGAATAAAAAAGCCATTATTGTATGGCACAATTGTTTTGCTACTCTATTTTTGTAAATTATACTGAAGCATAAAAAATTTTGAACCACAAATTTTCATTTTTTCTTTTTATTATTCTGTGTGCTTCTTTGTGGGCTTGCAAGCCCACACGTTTTGTTCCTGACGACAAATATTTACTGGATAACATGGCCATTAAAACAAAGAATTTGAATTTGGATAAAGACGAAATGTTGGCTATTGTTAAACAAAAGCCGAATCGAAAAATTTTTGGTGTTTTACGATTTCATTTAGGGGTTTATAATTTTGCACACAAAGATACCACTAAAAGATTTAGAAAATGGCTGGAACGAACCGTTGGTGAGCCTCCCTTGTTGTTAGATGAAGAATTAACACACCGTTCTTCCAGTCAGCTACAACTTTATTTGTTTAAAAATGGATACTTCAAAGCACAACTAAAAGATACCACAATTTATAGAGGAAAAAAAGCCTCGGTTGTTTACAAAATTACCTCCGGAAAGCCCTATTTGATTAATAAAGTAAGCTATGATATTTATGATACATTGTTAAAACCTATTATTTTAAAAGATACCGTTTTAAGCGTGATTAAAAAAGGGCAAATTTACACTGAAAAAAATCTGCAAAACGAACGACAAAGAATAACAACATCACTTCGCAATAACGGTTATTTTGAATTTGTAAACGAATATATTTTTTTTGAAATTGATAGTGCTTTAAACGATTATAAAGTAAATATCAAACTTACCATTACAGACCGTTTTTTTCAAAAAGCTAAGAATACCGATTCCACTTTTGCAGAAATGCACAAGCAGTTTGTAATTGAAAACATGTATATACTTCCTAAATATTCTCTTCAAAAGGATATGCAGTTTTTTAAAGACACCCTGAAATTAGGAGATAGCACTTATATATGCTATAATCAGGAATTAAAATATAAACCTGCCACATTACGAAAGCAATTATTATTTGCTCCGGGTAAATTATACTCCCAACATGCTGTTGATATCACATACAAACGATTAAATAGTTTAAAAACTTTTACAACCAGCAATATTGATTTTACTTATACCCGTGAAGATGCCTTTAAAGGATATTTGAATGCTTACATTAAACTTATTCCCCGCCCTAAACAAACCTATTCTATAGCGGCTGAAGGAACAAATAGTTCTGGAAACCTGGGGGTTTCAGGTGCCCTAATTTATCAAAATAGAAATGTTTTTAAAGGAGCCGAAATTTTTGAAATGAAAATGAAAGGAGGGCTCGAAGTGCAGCAATTGGCAGTAGATATCAATACACAAGTTCTTAATGTAATTCCAATAAAAACGTTTAATACCATCGAAATTGGGCCTGAGATTTCTTTAAGTACACCACGTTCACTATTCCCTATTTTTTCAAAAAGAGCCTCGTCTCGAAGCACCTTTACAGCCTCTTTAAACTACCAAAGGCGTCCAGATTACAATAGAATAGTAGTAGCTTCAGGTTATACCATTAATGTTCGGGTTAATAATTTCGTCCAACTTCTCTGGACACCTATTGATTTAAACTATTTATGGATTAACAAAAGCCCTTTATTTCAAGCCAGTTTAGATCGTATTAATGATATCCTCATCAAACAAAGCTATTACAATTTGCTTATATCTTCATTTGGTTTAAAAAGTAGTATTATATATAATAACCAAGAATTAAAAGCACGTAAAAATCATACATACATTCGCTTTAGCTTTGAACCAAGTGGTAATTTATTTGGCTCATATTTTAATTTATCAGGAAAAGAAAAATCTACTTTTTTAAATGAAAATAAAGACACTATTCATGCCTATAGAGTTTTTAATTTGGCTTACTCTCAATTTCTAAGAGGCGAATTGGATGCCCGGAAGTATTTTGACTTTGGATTGAAAAGGAAATTAGTTTTAAGAGGAGTTGTGGGTGTAGGTGTACCTTATGGCAATTCCCAAGCTTTACCCTTTGTACGAAGTTTTTTTGCCGGAGGAACCAACGATATGAGAGCTTGGGTGGCTCGTACTTTGGGGCCAGGGAGTTTTGCCCACGATAGAACAAACTCTTTTGAACAAATTGGAGATATAAAATTAATGGGCAATATTGAGTATCGTTACAATGTTTTTAAGGCATTAAATGCAGCGGTATTTCTTGATTTTGGTAATATATGGCTCATTCATCCTGATAGTAAAACAAATCGTGAGGGTGGTCAGTTTCAGTTTAATCGTTTTTATAAGCAATTTGCTTATGGTGCCGGTATGGGTTTTAGATATGATTTTAGCTTCTTTATAGTTCGTCTTGATTTAGCAATTCCAATTCAAGATCCGGGTATGTTTGGCAGTGATAAACTGTTTATTAAAACAGCAAAAATAAAAGATATACGCCCTAATATTGGAATTAACTACCCATTCTAATTATCCGAATACACCTATGTTTTGTATTGTAAGCAAACGAATACTAGTTATTAAAATCAGCAAAAGAAATTTGATTTAATTTTTATACTTATTGTAAAATGGGGCATAAGATACTCCTACAATAAAATTCCACCCTCTATTTCTAAAACGATCATTGCCCAATACCTGACCTAAAATTTTGTATTCGATAAAAGTACGATTAACAGCACAAAAAGCTCCCCAACGATCGTTAAACCAGTACCTGTATTTTAAGCTATAAGCTAAACTTCCATGATTGTTACTTCCTATCAAGGTGTAATTAAATAGTGTAGGCATTACCCTATAACTGTGTTGCTTATTTGCTACGTTTGAAGCCCATAATGAAGCTGTTGCAGGAAGTCCTACCGTGGCTCCGAAAAAATCGGATTGAACGATGAGTTCACTATGATAGTTAAATTTGTATTTAAGCGCTAAAAAGAAATTACTGCTAAACAATAAACTGTTACTTACCATAAGGGTGTCTCTATTTTCTTCGATGTCTGAGAACGTAAACGCCAACCAATTTCTGCTGTTTTTTATAAAGCGTGTAGGAGCCGTATAATAATCTAATGGCGATAATACGTATAAAGTTGAACGAACTCCTGCTCCCCAATAAAAACGGCTTTTATGATTACTTTTTTTAAATAAAGCCATGGAGCTTTCAACACCATAACGACCTTCAAAATATAAACCTCCGGCTTCCCACACTTTTTGATGCGTATTGATATAGTTTATTTTAGGCTGGCCAATGTATTCAATTTGCCCATTTACTTTACAAAGCATAAGGCCATTTAACAAGAAAATAGTAATTAATAATGGTAAGCGCATAAAGCTAAAATACAAGAATTAAAATAGTTAATTTATATACTGCTGTGTACAGAAAACATTCTTTTAGCCTCACCCCACTTTTTAATACGTAAAATTAATAATCAATAACCCAATTACAAGTTATTGAGCTATTAACATTTAGCTGTTTAAAATTAACAATAACTCTGTTGTATCAAAAACAATAATTGCTTTAGTTTTGAAAATACAAACAGTACAGTAGCAATAGTGTATTATTCTTTTGTGGTTGGTGCTCGTACATAAAAACTTTATCATGCTTAAATACATTTTTATTCTTTTAAATGTAGCCTTTCTTGCAGGATTCCGAGCAATATCTGACAAAGGCGATAAGACAACAATTACACAATCTATTCCCCTTACAGCTCTTACAGGAACTGAGTTTGAAGAAGATATTGTGATAAACAAACCCACTAGTGTAAACAGCTTTGCCAAGTTTGAACAGCAATTACCCAAGGGAATGGTTGCTGTTGGGCTTGATTTAAAAGGTGGTGTGCTTTCACAAGATGAAAATAATGTTGTGAAAATTATTTGGTATAAAATATCGGACTTAGATCAATTTACTATTAAGCTGAGAATTTTGGTTGACCATGAAACAAGTTTGAATGAATATGCTTTGAACAGTCGGTTTGCTTATCTTGAAAATAACAAAAGATACAGTATCGCTTCAGAAACATCAAAAATAACCATAGAAAAAGGAGCTCCAAAAGCATTGGATGAAAACGAAAAAGAACTCGTTCAAGTTTCAGACACAACCTTTCATAGGGCATTAACCGAAAATATAGACAAGATGCTTAGAGAAGCAGGTGTAGCTTGCACACAGGTGTCAGAAATGATGAATAAAACAGAAACTAAAATAAATATTAGAATTATAAAAGGAAACATAACCGGTTTTGGAAAAATAGAAATTCCTATATGTGAAGGAACAACCGCAGTTAATTTAGAGAATAATGGCGGTGTGTTTTCTATAGTTGACGGAAAAATAAAATATGTTTGGACTGAACTTCCTACTCAGGAAAATATTAATGTTACCTATAAATTAATAAGAGACAAAGCTGCTGGTTGGCTTACCCGATGTACTGTGGGAGGAGATTTTTCATATTTAAAGGGTGAGAAAAGTATGAAGTGTGATTTTAATACCATTACTGTTGATTATGAAAAAGGAATTACGGTTGCCAATGTACCATTGCCACCCAATGCCGGCATTGAAACAGCCAAACAAGAAAATAAACCGGTGGCTCCGGATACTGCTGTGAATAAGACAGCTGTAAACACAGAAGTTGCAAAAGTGAGTCAGCCGGAACAAGTTCTACAAAAAGAAGTAAAACCTATTGAAGAACTCAGTATGGTGCCCGAACCTGTAAATAATCAAATAACCGAGCTTGCTGAAACATCACAAAAAAGCAAAGAAGCACCAACTATTCAACCGGCTAATAGTAACCCAACTGCCGGAGCTCTAACTTTTAGAGTACAAATTTGTGCTACCCACCAACAAGTTAATGCCGGATTTGTGAAAAGCACTTATAAATTGGTTGATGAAGTAATGCAGGAAATGCACGAAGGTTGGCTGAAGTTTACAGTTGGAGGATATTCACAATATGCTGATGCCCGTAATAAAAGAGAAGATTTAGCTCCTTATAATTTACCCGGTCCATTTGTTACTGCATATAACAATAGCAATCGAATTACCGTACAGGAAGCACTTATGATTTCAAAACAACAATGGGTTAAATAGATCAAGGACGGATTTTTAGAGTAAATGATGACCTGTTAACTTAAAGTTTGCTTACAAAGAATTGACTTTAAAGGATATTTGAAAGAATTCACTTTAAAAATGAAACTTTCTTTCACGCTCTTTATATGTTAAGGCTTTTTGTTACCCGAAATTTATCAAAATATAATATTTTTGTCATCTGCTTGCTAAAGTTGTGGATTCCAAAAAGCCTATAAAATTTATTTGTTCTGTAAAGCTCTGTTTGCTTATCTTTTTTTTAATGGTGTTACCCTTGTCAGGTAAGGTATGGGCAGCATCAGATTCATCTAAAGTAGCTTATGATTCAATTCCGTATTTTTTTAAGGATAATTTTTCTGGATTTCATTTGATAGATACCTCCTTAAATGAATTACAACGGTACAACTCACTTTTTAAAACGGGTAACTTTTACAACATTACCGGTCACCTTTCTTTGCCTTCACGAAATGTATTTTACCAAACTCGAATTAGTGATGCTTTAACCTTTTGCTCTACACTTTACGATAATCTTTACCTGAATAATAATCAAACTGAATTTATGCATACTTATTACCCGGTAACTATGATAAAAGCAGTAGTGGGCAGTAAAAAAGAGCAGGTGGTAGAGTTATTACACAGCCAGCAAATACTCCCGGCACTAAACGTTGGATTCAAAATAAATGGCCTGCGAACAGAAGGCTACTATAATAAACAACAAGCCAATACCATCGGGTTTCAAACTTTTGCTTCTTATCTTTCGCCACAAAAAAGGTTTCAAAGTTTTTTTGCTTATACCTATAACCGTATTGCTTCTCAATTAAACGGTGGTTTACAGCCTGATTCAGCATTTTCATATAATTATAGTAATTTGAGCGATAAAAATTTAATACCTGTATACTTAAATCATGCCCAGCAACTTATTTTTGGATCAGATGTTTATACCAAACAAGTACTAGGGTTAGATAAAAAATTAGTGAACCACGTGTTAAGTCCCTTTAATGGCACTTCAGTGTCTTTAAACAAAATAGCTGTTTATGCACGTTACCAAGAGTATTTCAGACACTATGATGATCAGTACAGCGATTCGTTATACTATCAAAATTACTGGATTACCCAACAACCTTTTAAAGATAAATTAAGAGCTCAAAAAACTAAAATAGTTCTAAGCCTGTTTAACACGG
Organism: Bacteroidota bacterium; assembly: GCA_963169745.1. Classification (GTDB taxonomy): domain Bacteria; phylum Bacteroidota; class Bacteroidia; order UBA4408; family UBA4408; genus CAIKXD01. Next base: position 61,498 of record CAUJCU010000016.1, on the reverse strand, counting down.
TTGCAGATAGCCCGCTTGAGCACTATTTGGGGTATGATTGGCAGGTTGGATTTGAAAATTTAGATGTTAGTTTTAAGGACTATCGTAAAAATTATTTTACCTTTTATACGGCAGCTTCATTAAGTAAAAATATAAGAAATGTAGTTTTGGGTGCTGAAGGAAAATATTATTTGAATGGGTATAATGCAAATAACTATCAGACAGTTTTTAAGCTGAGTTCAGCACCCAAAAAAGTAACCCATTGGGATATACAAATTGGCATTAACAGTGCTGCACCCGAAGTGATTTACAATTACTATTACTCCAATAATTTTTATTGGAATAACACACTAAAACCGGTTCAACATCAATTTATAAATGCCTCGCTAACAAGGCAGTCATTGGGTACATTGTTTTTGCAATACAGCATTATTAAGAATTATACTTTTGCAGATACTTTTGCATTACCAACACAGCTAAACGTACCCTTAAACTTAATACAGCTACGGTATTTTAAAGTGTTTAAATGGAAAGCGCTTCGATGGGCTCCAGAGATTTTAATTCAACACGAAAACACCACCCAACAATATTTAGGCATACCAACTTACTTTACTAAAGCATCGTTGTACTTTGAGGAACGTATTTTTAAAAGACAATTATGGTTTCAAACAGGAGCTGATATATTTTGGTTGAATAACTATAAACCATATACCTATATGGCAGCCACTCATTTATTTTACTATCAAAATAAGTTTACAACGGGCAATATGCCCTTGGTAGATATCTTTCTTTCTTTTAAAATTAAAACGGTACAATCATTTATTCGTTTAGAACAGATCAATACTATTTTTACTCAACCTTATTTTTACAGCCCATACTACGCTATGCCGGGCTTAACTTTTAAATTTGGGCTAAACTGGATGTTTATTAATTAAAATCGAATGCACATTTTGAAAGCTTATCTAAAATTCACTGTTTTGATGTGTGCTACTTGGATGGCATTTTCTTGTCAAACTCCTAATACCGATAACAGAACTGTTTTCAGATATAATGAAGCCGCAGGAATTTCTTCGCTCGACCCGGCTTTTTGCAATCGTACCGAAAATATTTGGGCTGTAAATATGTTGTTTAATGGATTGGTTCAACTGGATGATTCATTGCAGCTTAAGCCTTGTATTGCTTACCGCTGGAGCATTAGCGATGATGGTTTAGTATATACTTTTCATTTACGTGACGATGTTTTTTTTCACGATCACCAGCTTTTTCCAAATAATAAAGGCCGAAAAGTAACAGCAAATGATTTTGTGTATAGCTTTAATCGCCTGCTTAATCCTGCTACTGCTTCACCGGGTGTATGGGTGCTTCATGCCATTGCCGAGAAAAACGGAGTACCCGAAATTTCGGCTCCCAATGATAGTATTTTGCAAATTACTTTAAAAAAGCCCTATCGCCCCTTCATATTACTGCTAAGTATGCCTTATTGCAGTGTTGTTCCAAAAGAAATAGCAAGCCATTATAAAAAAGATTTTCGAAACAATCCGGTTGGTACCGGACCTTTTACTTTTAAAATTTGGGCCGAAGGTGAAAAAATGGTTTTACTCAAGAACCCACACTATTTTGAAACATACAACGGACTTCGGTTGCCATTTTTAGATGCTGTAAATATTTCCTTTTTAAAAGACAGACAAACCGCTTTTCTTGAATTTGTAAAAGGAAATTTTGATTTTATGTCGGGTATTGATGCGAGTTACAAAGACGAATTGCTTACCCCTAGTGGTCATATACAAAAAGCCTACGAAAATAAAATTAACATGTCTAAGATTCCATTTTTAAAAACAGATTACTTAGGTTTTAATTTAGATTATAAAGATGGAATAGGATTGCTTCCTAAAGAAACACAGCGCAAAATAAGACAGGCTATAAACTACGGAATAGATCGAAAGAAAATGATCGCTTATTTACGAAACAATATTGGTTCGGCTGCTGAATATGGCTTTGTCCCCAAGGGAATGCCTTTTTTTGATGATACACTGAAAGGATTTTCTTTCCGTCCTGAAATTACACGAAAACTATTAAAAGAAGCTGGTTTCCCTGAAGGGAAAAATTTACCTACTATTCCTTTAATTACTACATCGGTTTACCAAGATGTTTGCGAATACATTCAACGAGAATTAGAATTACAGGGCATTAAAATAAAGGTAGAAGTCTTGCTGCCCGCTATTAACAGCGATCTTATAGCACATAATAAAGCCGCTTTTTTTAGAAAATCATGGGTTGCCGACTATGCTGATAAAGAAAACTATATGTCGGTATTTTACTCCAAAAATTTTAGTCCTGACGGCCCCAATTACACGCATTTTAACAATACTACTTTTGACTCCTTGTACCAAATGTGTTTGTCGCCCTTAGATAACAATGATTTACAGCGAAACTTTAGTATGATGGAAAAAATAATTATTGAAAATGCTCCTGTAGTTCCATTGTATTATGATGATGCTGTTTTTTTTTATCATAATAATATTCAAGGCCTAAAAGGCAATGCTTTAAACTTGTTACAATTAAAAACCGTTCAGAAAACAATTAAAAATGAAAACTCATAAATATACTTTACTGCTTGTGCTGTTGCTTATTGGGTACTCGTCATGGGCTTCATACGATGATTATGCTAAAACAACACTACGGTATGAAGATTATATTTACAAATCGAATATTAAAACAGTACTCTTTTATTTTAAAGGCTGGGAGACAGGTTTTCCGGCCATTCGCCTTAAAAGTGACGAAAAGCTTATTTTTGCTTTTGATGATTTTGAGAATGATTATAAAACATACAATTACACCGTAATACATTGCGATGCTGAATGGAACCCTACCAATATGACCCCTTCTGACTATATTGAAGGATACACCGAAGATCAAATTTCTAACATAACACGTTCTTTCAATACCATTCAGCAATATACGCACTATCAGGTGGAGCTTCCTACTGATGTTTTTAAAATTACAAAAAGCGGAAATTACCTATTAAAAGTTTATTTAAATGGTGACGAAGAGGATATCGCTATAACCCGTAGGTTTATGGTGTATGAAGAAGAAGTTGATGTGGCTATAGATATACATCCTGCTACTTTAAACGAGTACCGTTTTTTAAAACAAGAAGTTGATTTTAAAATCAATTCCAATTATTATAAAATTCTTGATCCTTTAAATGATTTAAAAGTAGTATTGATGCAGAACGACCGCTTTGATACAAGTATAGAAGGTCTTAAACCAGTTTTTATAAAAGATACAGAATTAGATTATGGGTATGACGATGGAAATACATTTAATGGAGGAAAAGAGTTTAGATACTTTAATACCCAAAGCCTTAGAAACCCTGATGTGCGTATAAATAAGATAAGAATCGATAGCTTATACTTTACACATTTCTATTTGTATAACGATGATAAAAGAGCATTTAAGCGCTATGCCTATGAAAAGGATTTGAATGGAAAGTTTATAATTAAAACTAATGTTAGCGACAGTCCCGAAACTGAAGCTGATTACTGTTATGTTTATTTTTACCTGATGAGTGATACGCCAATAATGGATGGTGACGTATATGTTTTTGGTGCTTTAAGCGATTGGCAGTGTAAAGAAGAGTTTAAAATGATTTATGATGCCGCTTTTAAAGGCTATCGTGCCCGTTTATTTTTAAAACAAGGTTTTTATAATTATGAGTATGTGCTTAAAGGTCAAAAAGACAAAGTGCCTGACGAGACCTTAACAGAGGGCAATCGTTTTGAAACCGAAAACGATTACACCCTGATGGTGTACCATCAGCCCATAGGGGTTTTTTACGACCGACTCATTGCCTATAAAAAAGTAAAATCAAACGCTATAAAGTAATTTTTTACTCCCCTTTACTATGAAAATTATCTGCATTGGCCGCAACTATATCGACCATATTAATGAAATGCAAAGTGCTAAACCTAAAGAGCCAATATTTTTTTTGAAGCCCGATACCGCTTTGCTTAAGGACAATTCACCTCTTTATTACCCACGTTTTACCAAAAATCTACATTATGAGTTGGAGTTGGTTGTGAAAATAAGTAAAAACGGAAAAACCATACAACCCCAATTTGCACATAAATACTATCAGGAAATTACACTTGGTATTGACTTTACAGCACGCGACTTGCAAGAACAGTGTAAGGTTAAAGGACTTCCTTGGGAAATAGCCAAGTCTTTTGATCATAGTGCTGCAGTTGGTACTTTTGTTTCAATTCATCAACTAAAAGATAATAAGAACATACGCTTTAATCTTAAAAAGAACCAAGAAACTGTACAAGAAGGCAGTTCCAACCAGATGATTTTCACTATAGATGAAATTATTGCCTACATTTCACAATTTATGACACTTAAAACAGGAGATTTAATTTTTACCGGAACACCGGCAGGAGTGGGGCCGGTTAATATTGGCGACAGACTAATAGCCACACTTGAAGATAAAGAATTACTGAACTTCGAAATAAAATAAATACAACTAAAAATGAAAATTTTTATTTTAGCTTAACACGTATTCAGTTAAAAGTCTGTCCATTAACAAACTGCAATATTTTCAAAAATTATTCGTTATTTGCAGCATAAATTATATTCTAGCGCAACCCTTTTTCTAAAGTAGAAAAGCCCGTAATGATTCAAAAAATTAAACCTATGATTAAACAGATGGTTTTAACAGCCATATCCTTGTTTACCATTATTAAAGCAAGTGCACAAACCGGGGGAAATACTGTTTATAATTTTTTGAATCTTGTTCCCAATGCACGAATAGCGGCATTAGGGGGCTATGCTCCAGCAGTTAGAGATCATGATTTGAATATGGGTCTTATAAACCCCGCTCTTTTAAACAAGGAGATGGACAAACAATTGGTGTTTAATTATTTGAATTATGTTTCCGGAATAAATTACGGTATGGTGGGATACGGTTTTGATAAAGAACGTTACGGAACTTTTGCTATAGGAATGCAATATATTAGCTATGGAAAATTTATTGAAGCAGACGAAACCTCAATACAGACCGGCACTTTTACAGGTGGAGAATATGCTTTAGGTATTGGGTGGGGTTACCGGATAGACTCTATATTTACGATTGGAGCACAACTAAAACCGGTTTATTCTGCCATTTCTACATATAATTCTTTTGGCCTTGCTTTTGACATTGGAGGGGCGTTTATCCATCCTAATAAACTTTTTACAGCATCTTTTGCTGCACGAAATATAGGAGCACAAATTAAACCATATCATTTAGATAATAAAGAACCAATTCCATTAAATATTGAAATAGGTTTAACGCAAAAACTTAAACATGTTCCTATTCGTTTTAATTTAATAGCAACCAATTTGCAGCGTCCTAAACTTAGTTATACTGATTCTGTAAATGAAGTAAAAATTGACCCTTTAACCAACCAGGCTTTGCCACCCGGGAAAAAATATTCTGAGAATATCATGCGCCATTTTGTGTTTGGGGCCGAGTTTTTAATAACTAAAAACCTAAATCTACGACTGAGTTATAATTACAACCGCAGAAAAGATTTAGCAATACCAACACGAACCGGATTAAGTGGCTTTGCCTTTGGTGCCGGAATAAAAATTACTAAATTTACTATAGCCTACAGCCATTCATTCTATCATTTGGCCGGAGGAACCGATTTGCTTTCGTTGAGTATGAACATGAACGATTTTAGCAGAAAAAGAGCATCACAGTAACTTGTAAATCTAAATTTTGTAGAGCAATTTTTTTGTACCTAGTATCTGTTAATTAAAAAATCTTCCCTTATTTTGTTGCTTTGTATAAACCCTCAGGAACGTGAACCAAATAACCATAGCTATTGATGGCTACTCTTCGTGTGGTAAAAGTACCCTTGCAAAAGCCTTGGCCGTAAAATTAGGGTATAAATATGTGGACACAGGAGCCATGTACCGCTGTACCACCTATTACTTAATGCAAAAAGATATTGTAGGAAACGGGAAAATATTTAATGCAGAGCAGATTATAAAGGAATTGGAGCACATTGTTATAACTTTTCAGTATAACCCAACGTTACGTTTTAGCGAAGCATACTTAAATCAAGTAAATGTTGAAAAAGAAATTAGGCAAATGCCTGTTTCTGAAAATGTGAGTAAAGTAAGTGCCTTAAAAGAAGTTCGCCAAAAAATGGTTTCATTACAAAAACTAATGGGTAAAAACAAAGGTGTGGTAATGGAAGGACGAGATATAGGTACGGCTGTTTTTCCGAATGCCGAATTGAAGCTCTTTATGACAGCTGATATTGATGTGAGAGTACAAAGACGTTATGATGAATTACATAGCAAAGGGACAATGATAAGTTACGATGAGGTTAAAAAAAACCTACAGGAGCGTGATTTTGATGACACAAACCGAAAAGAAAATCCTTTAGTTAAAGCCTCTGATGCCATAATACTAGATAACAGCGATTTAAATCCTCAACAACAACTCGATTTTGTTCTTAGACTTATTGATGATTTACAACTGTTCAAAGCAAAATAGCTGTATCTTCAATATTAAACCTTTTTAAGCTTTTTTCTTGCAATCAACTTTTGAACGACAATAGATTATTGTTAATTTTGGCATTCTATAAGTGTAACTGTATATGAAAATAAATATAGATACAAACTCCGGTTTTTGTTTTGGAGTGGTGTATGCCATACAAACGGCCGAAGATGAGTTGGAGAATACTGATAAACTATATTGTTTAGGTGATATTGTACATAACAATATGGAAGTTGACCGGCTAAAAGCAAAAGGCTTGGAAATCATAAACCACGATCAGTTAAGACAATTACACGATGTGAAGGTTCTTATTAGGGCACATGGTGAACCACCTGAAACCTATTTGATTGCCTCCCAAAACAACATTGAATTAATTGATGCTTCATGTCCTGTAGTGCTTAAATTACAAAACAGAGTAAGAGCAGGTTTTGATGAAGCCGAGAAAATGGATGGACAGCTTGTTATTTATGGAAAAGAGGGGCACGCAGAAGTAAATGGATTAGTTGGCCAAACCAAAGGAAAAGCTATTGTGGTTATGAATGATAGTGATTTGGAAAAAATTGATTTTACCCGACCGGTGAAATTATTTTCTCAAACTACAAAAAGTACAAAAGGTTTTTTGGACTTAAAGAGAAAAATAGAACAAAGAATTGAAGCTGCCGGAGGCGATCATAAAAATATATTTGAAGCGAATGATACACTTTGTCGTCAGGTAAGTAATAGAGAACCGCAATTACGTGATTTTTCTCAAAAACATGATGTCGTTATTTTTGTAAGCGGCAAAAAAAGCTCAAATGGAAAAGCCTTATTTGATACTTGTAAGCTTGAAAACGATCATTCTTATTTTATTTCAGAGCCGGAAGAGTTGAAAAAAGAATGGTTTGAAAATGCACAATCAGTTGGAATTTGTGGAGCTACATCAACCCCTATGTGGCTTATGGAAAAAGTAAAAGAAAGCATTCGCAGCTTCGAAACACAAATTATTTAAGTAATTTAGATATAATGCCTTTGGAATAACTGTACACTTGTTATTCTAGGTGTATTACTTTTAGCTTTTTAGAGATAGAAACTCTATACTTTTTGTTTCAATAGTATTGTTTTTGGTTTCGGAGATAAAGTTTCAATTATAGCTTAATGTAGGTAATTTAAAAAACACATTATGATGTAATTATATACAACCCGCCTTCATACTCTATAAATACACAACAAAGTTTGTAAAATAAAAATAGAGCAAAAACAAGGAACTATAGAAAGCTTTAGAATAAATCATGTGAACTATAGATATATGGTATATCAAATAAAAAAGGCTGCTCAATTTTGAGCAGCCTTTTTTATGAAAAGCGAATGAATTTATTTTACAGAAATATCAACATATTGATGCTTTTCGTACTCACTTCTTCTTTCGTTAAAGTCCTTGTTATACTCTGGACCGCCAACTAGAGCATTTACAGGAGCAAATGTTACTTTAGATGCATCAGCACCTCTTTGAGTAAGCATACTCTTAATTTTTGCAATAGCATCATTTCCACGCTTAGCTGCTAAAGCATTATTTGTTCCATATTTAGTAGTAGGTACTTTTGATGCACTTGCCTCAATTACAACAGTAACAGACTGACCTGCTTTAACCATTGCAGTTAGTTGCTTCATAAATTGCATAAAGTCTTTATTTGTACCATCAACGGCAGTTTTATTGTATTTAAAGTAAGTTCTAAACTCGGCAGGGGCTTCTGGTAACGTGTTAGGATCTTTTTTGGTAGGCATTTCTTTTCCTTTATTTTTAGGATCTTTTTTCCAAGCCTCTTCTTTAGCTTTTTCTTCGGCAGCTATTTTTGCAGCCTCAGCTTCAGCTTTGGCTTTAGCATCGGCAGCAGCAAGAGCAGCAGCTTTCTCAGCCTCTTCACGTGCAAGTTTTTGCTCCGGAGTCTCACCAATAGCTTTCATGTAAATATCACGATTCACTTCTTCATACTTTAAAGCAGAAGTTAAATCAAAATCTTCTTTAAATTTCTCTACACCATCAACTTCTACTTTAACTGTGTATTTTGCGCCTGGTTGTAAGGCAAATTTAACCTTACCTGTGTTGTAGTTTCCATTATAAGTTTTTGACGTACCGCTACCACCAACCTGAGTTACAGTAGCTACAATAGGAGGAAATATTGTAGATTCAGCATCAATATTGTTAATTACCTTACCTGTAAACACAGTAACAGGTGCCATAGGTTTATCGTTAAATGTAATTAAATATAAATCTAAGTCACCAAAACCTTCTTTGCGTGTGGCTGAATAATAAGCATATTTACCATTTAAGGTAGGGAAAAACGAAGTTTCATCATCAGGAGTGTTAATAGGATAGCCCAAGTTGGTAACTGTACCAAATGATTTGTCGCCTTCATTATAACTAGCTGATACAATATCAAATCCTCCCATAGTTTCATGACCATTTGAAGCAAAATATAATGTTTTTCCATCTATGGTAAGCACCGGATTAATTTCATCAAAAGGCGTATTGATTGTGTTTCCTAAATTAACTGCTGGTCCCCATACCCCGTCAGCTCCTTTTTCTGAACGATAGATATCGCTACCACCTAAGCCTCCTTTACGGTCGCTAACAAAGAACATAGTGTTACCATCGGGTGTCAAGCAAGCACCTCTTTCCATTGCTTTTGAATTGATATTGGCTCCCAACTCAACTGGGGTATTCCATGATTCTCCTTTAGCTTCTGAAATAAAAATACTTCCATTTGATTTTTGATTTTTCCAAACCAATAACTTTGAACCATCAGCAGAAATTCCAACAACAGCATCGTTTTCATCATCATTAATGTTGGCACTTATAAGAGAAGGTACTCCCCATTCACCATTAACTTCATTTGAAATTACAGCACTTTCAAAGTATGAGCCATCAATATCTTGGTAATTTCCAAAGCCTTCTCTTTTAGTGTTATAAATTAGAGATGATTCATCTGGAGTTAAAAAGGCCTCATACTCAGCATATTTAGTATTAATATTAGCCCCTAAGTTTTTGATTGTAACATTTACCGGCTTTTTTACAGCGGCAGCAGCAAACTGGCACATAGCAATGTGACGATCAATCTCTAAAAGTAAGTTTTTATTTTTTGTTCCTATGGCACTTTTGTATTTGTTAAACTGCTCTTCGGCTTTATCAAATTGCATATTAATTTGGTACGCATTAGCTAAATCAAAAATTGCAATTAATGGAGCTTTTTTCTCACTTGACGAAAACTCTTGATAGTTGCTTGAAGTTGAAGCGCTTGCTCTTTCAAGAAATGGAATTGCTCTTGACTTGTCTCCTGAAATCATTAAATAGCAAAATCCCGCCTTGTAGCCAACGTTTGCATTGTTGGGGTCAGCGTTAGCTAATTCTACATAAAGTGGCAGTGCTTCATTGTAATTTTTGTATTGCAAATGGTATTCAGCATCACTAAATTTCTTTACAAAGTCAGGACTTTGTGCAAAAACAGCCGTAGTGCTAAGCAAAAGCATTAAGGTAAAAAGTTTTAGGTTTTTCATCGTTACTTATAGATTGGTTGTTTATTTGTATTTTTTAAAAATATAATGGTGCAAAAGTACATTTTATCGTTAAATTAAAAAAAGAAATCGTTTAAATCCCTATATTTATTTTTAAACATTAATGTAAATAACTATTATATTGTTCGGTTAAAGTCGAAATTTTCAAGATAATCGGCTACTCTTCTCACAAAACTGCCACCAAGAGAACCATCAACAACCCGATGATCGTAACTTAAAGATAAAAACATCATTTGTCTAATTCCAATGGTGTCTCCATGTGGGGTTTCAATAACAACAGGCTTCTTTTTTATGGTTCCAACAGCTAAAATAGCAACTTGGGGCTGATTAATAATTGGTGTTCCCATCACATTGCCAAAGGAACCTACATTTGTAAGAGTAAAAGTGCCCCCTGCAATTTCATCAGGGTTTAGTTTGTTCTGACGTGCTCTAAAAGCTAAGTCATTAACAGATTTTGTGAGGCCTAGTAGATTTTTCTGATCAGCATTTTTAATTACTGGTACAATCAAATTTCCACTAGGTAAAGCTGTAGCCATACCGATGTTTATATCTTTTCTTTTGATGATGTTATTTCCATCAACGGCTACGTTAATCATAGGGAAATCTTTGATAGCACGAGCCACAGCTTCTATAAATAGGGGTGTAAAAGTTATCTTTTCGTGTTCTCTTTTTTCAAAGGCGGCTTTGTTTTTATCACGCCACATCACAATGTTAGTTACATCAGCTTCAACAAAAGAAGTAACATGGGGCGATGTGTGTTTGCTTCTTACCATGTGATCGGCTATCAGCTTGCGCATTCGATCCATTTCTAAGATTTCATCTCCGGCATTTATGCTCACATTTGATTTAGCCGTTGCGTTTGCAACAGGTGCAGGTGGTGTAGATGAAACTGCTTGTGGTGCAGCTTTAGGGGCAGCTTCAGAAGCTAAAGTTTGGGCAGCGCCTCCGTTTTTCTTCTTATTAGCAACGTAGCTTAAAATATCATCTTTGGTTAAACGACCGTCCTTTCCTGTTCCCGGAATTGTATCAAGTTCATTGTTTGAAATTTGTTCTTCTTTGGCAATATTCTTAACAAGTGGGGAATAAAACCTGTCGCTTGCACTTACCGGGATTGGAGCTATGTTTTGACTTGCACTTGGTTGTTTTATTTCAGGGGCAGATCCAGAACTTTCAGGGCTTTTTATTTGAGTAGGAGCAGCAATACTATCCTGAGCGCTGTCGGCTATTACAGCAATTACTGTACCCACTTGCACAACATCACCTTCATTAAAAAGTTTTTTAACTAAAATTCCTCCTTTTTGTGCTGGTACTTCAGAGTCAACTTTGTCTGTAGCAATTTCCAAAACGGATTCGTCAGGAGCTATACTATCGCCTTCATTTTTTAACCATTTGGTAATTGTAGCTTCGGCTACGCTTTCGCCCATTTTGGGCATAATCATATCGTATTGTGCCATAATATTAAAATTACGGCACAAAAGTAAACTAAAATGCCAATAATAAAACTTTTAAAAGATGGAAAATTGTAAATTAAGACCAAAAATAAAGGGTTTATCTTTTTTTATCAAGGTTGTTCTTATTTAGTATTTTCTTATCAAATTAATGAAAAACTACCAATGTGATAGCCTAAAAATAGAAGAGGCTGTTTTTTTTAAAAAAACAGCCTCTCTGGTACTTTGAAGTGCAGCTTATTTTGTGCCTTCAGTTTTGTTTTCTTTATATCTCAAGTCGGGTGTACCATCCTTTTTTAAGGTTTGATTGGCTTTGTACCTTTTGTCGGGCGTTCCATCTTTCTTTGTAACTACATTTTTACTTACACTAGTTGCAGGGGCTTTAGTAGCTGTTGTACTGTTTTTAGTAGCAGAGTTCTGCTCATGGGGTTTAGCGGCAGTTGTTTCATTTTTAGTTGCCGAACTTTGCTGGTGAGGAGCAGCTGCTGCAGTTTCCTTTTTAGGAGTTGCAGTAGGGGCGGGCTGAGCAGCCATTTTAACCGGAACCACGTGGGTTTTAGTTGCAGGCTGTGTGCTTTGTGAAGCACTTTTGGAAGTTTGCGCAAAAGTAAGTGCGCTTAGCATTAAAGCTGCTGAAAAAAAGATTAACTTTTTCATTTTTTTATTTTATTGATTACTGGAGTAAACGCAACAATTATGCCATAATATCAAAATAAAAGTTAAGCTAATCCGGTTACTTTTCCGTTTACAATATCAATGCTGAGCGCTTGAGGTACTTTAGGTAAACCCGGCATACGCATAATTTCTCCTGCAACGGCAACAATAAAACCAGCACCTCGGTTAATAATTAAATTCTCAATAGTTAAAATAAAATCACTGGCTACACCAAGTTGCGAAGCATCATCGCTGAAAGAGTATTGTGTTTTGGCTATACATACGGGGAAATGTGTTAACTCCAAGGCTTCTATTTTTTTTAAAGAGGCTAGTGCGTTTTTAGATAAATGAATATCGCGACCACGATATATTTTGGTTACAATTTTCCTAAGTTTTTCAGGAATACTGTCGCTCAGTTCATAAGTGTGTTGAATAGGCTTTGATGTTTTTTTCTCTATTACTTCAACTACTTTTTTGGCTAATGCAACTGCTCCTTCTCCACCTTGTACAAAACCATTGTTTAAGGCAAATTCTGCTCCTTTCTCATAGCACCATTGTTCCAAATATTTCATTTCCTCATCGGTATCAAAATGATACTTGTTAAAAGCAACAATGACGCTTTGTCCAAAATTCTGAAGGTTTTCTAAATGTCTTTCGAGATTTTTTAAACCATTTTTCAAGCCTGTCAGGTTCGGTTTGCTTATGTCTTCAAGAGCTACGCCTCCATGCATTTTTAAAGCTTGAGAGGTTGCAACCAAAACCGATGCTTTAGGAGCAATGCCAACTGTTCGGCATTTGATATTTAGAAACTTTTCTGCCCCCAAATCGGCAGCAAATCCTGCTTCAGTTATTGTGTAATCACTATAAGTCATAGCCATTTTAGTTGCCATTACCGAGTTACAGCCATGAGCAATATTAGCAAAAGGACCACCATGTACAAAAGCTGCCCCACCTTCTAAAGTTTGTACCATATTGGGGTTTAAAGCATCTTTTAACAATACTGTAATAGCGCCTCCAATACCTAAATCTGAAACGGTAAAGGGTTTATTATCTGCAGTATAGCCAAGTAAAATATGATCAATCCTTTTTCTTAAATCATCTAAATTTTTAGAAAGGCAAAATATGGCCATAATTTCTGATGCTGCTGTAATATCAAATCCTGCTTCTTGAGGAATTCCATTAGAGGAGCCATTTAAACCCGAAACAATAAAGCGTAAAGAGCGATCGTTAACATCGAGCACCCTTTTCCAGGTAATTTGTTTTAGTGCTTTAGTGGTACCCCGGTTATAGTATTGATAATTATCGAGCAAAGCTGAAATCATATTGTTTGCTGAGGTTATAGCGTGAAAATCACCGGTAAAATGCAGGTTTATATCTTCCATTGGAACTACTTGTGAATAGCCACCTCCACAAGCACCTCCTTTCATTCCAAAACAAGGTCCTAAAGAGGGTTCGCGCAGGGCTACTATAGCATTTTTCCCAATTTTTTTCATCCCCTGTGCCAAGGCTATACTCATAGTTGTTTTACCAATTCCTGCTTTAGTTGGGGTAATAGCTGTAACTAATATGAGGTTGTTTTGTGCAACCTTTTGTTCATCAATTAAGTCAAAATTAATTTTGGCTTTATAATGCCCAAACGGAATGGTTTTTTCTTTTGAAATTCCAAGTTCTACAGCAATTTCTGATACAGGGCGTATTTGACACTCCTGTGCTATTTCAATATCCGTTTTCATAAATATGTATTTAGTTTTTAGTGATAACGCAACAATGATAGTAAAAAGATTGATATCAAATACAGGACTGTATTTTTTTAGCTTTCTATTTTCATACTATTCATCATTCAAAAATAAAAATAAAAACAGAAAGATTATGGAAGAATTATTATCGAAAAAATTCTACTATTGTAAATCATTTACAGGACTTAAAATGAATTGTAAACTTATTATAGGATTAATCAATTAAACGGTAAACTTTTTTTAGGACGAGTCAGTCAATGAGGGCAGGAAGCAAAGTAGTAATTGAAGACGGACAGATTATCAAAGTAGAAAAAGACAAAAACGGAATCATCACCAAAACCATTCTTACCAAAGATTGGCACGATTGGATTGACTATTGGGCTATTGACTTCAACTACGAAGACAAAAAGGAAATCATCAAAATCAAAATTGAATCAGGCGATACTTCACTAGGCTAAGTAGAAGAGCAATGGACTGGCAATTATCTTTTTGAAAACGAGTGGCAGAGTTTCCGAACCAAGAAGAACCCAACGCTTGAGTTTACAAGCATTGCCTACGAATACAAGAAGGCAGGCAAATACAAAGTGATGGTGAAAGTGGTGGACATTTTGGGTATTGATACGAGTAAGATAATTGAAGTAAATATTAAATGAGAAAGGAAGCAAAACACCTGTATCAAAAAGCCATTGACTCATTAACATTGAGTATTGAGCTTTTTAATCGTCCTAACGATTGCGGACGAATACACGGTGTTTTGATTTTTATAGACCATTCATTTGAAATGTTGCTCAAAGCAAGCATCATTCACAAAGGCGGTAAAATCAAAGAAAAAGGGGCTAAAGAAACGATTGGTTTTGGTGCTTGTGTGCGGAAGGGATTTAGCGACAATACAATCAAGTTTTTATCTGACACGGATGTAAAACTTTTGTGTCCACCCAAAGGTAGTTACTCCACAACTCAAGTACCAAACCAAACAAGAGGCAGCTTTATCAATTTTTGAATACATAGAAACATTTTACAACACAAAACGAAGAAATAAACATTTAAATAATTTAACTATATTAGAACATCAAAAATCAATTAATAATTACTTAACAAATGCAGCTTAATGATAACAAATTTTTGTCCACTTTTTATTTGGAATTCCAATTCAGTGCTTAGCTTGTCAATGAGGCGTGAAGATTTGAAAGTGTATTACAGCAGATTTACAATATGGCTGAAAAGTACATAACGCATACAGCCACATCGCTAACCTGCAAATCGCAATGGCACAATGTGCCTCCTAAGCCGTTTTGTTTTTAATTTGTTTGAACCAAGGTGCCCATAAGTTTTTTTAAGGCTGTTTCCGATTTTTTTAAATTGTATCTTGCAGCAACCAAACGAGATAAAGAAGCTTCAAAAGTGCTCTGGCTTTCTTTAATTTCGAGATAATTTCCCAAACCTATCCGAAGGCGTTCTAAACTTATTTTTAAAGCTTCTTGTGATAGCTTCATGTTTTCTTCTTCAAGTGCTAAAATTTCTTGATTATTGAGTAACTGACTATATGCTATGGAGGCATTGTTGTTAAAAGAGAATTTTATTTTGTCGGTTTCTATTTGGCTGTTTTGCAACAGGTATTTCCCTATTTTAATTTGATTACGAGTAGTAAATCCATTAAAAATATTCCAACTTAAATTGAGCCCTACGTTATATCCTAGATTTTCGTTGAGCAATGAAAAACCTGCTGTGTTTTGGTTTTTACTGAAATTGTAGGAAGAAGTAAGTCCTACACGTGGCAGGCTAAATGATTGCATTTCTTTAAGGGCCTGGGATTGAATTTGAACATTTTGTTTAGCAAACAGGAGTTGTTGATTTGCTTGTTCAATTTTTTGCTTTATTTCTTCTAAAGAATTTGGTGTGTCAAAAACAAATACAGAATCTACATCAAAATTGGTTTCGGGACCCATTTTGAGAAGGGTTAACAAATTTATTTTATATTCATTTAATAAGTTTTTTTGTGAAAGTAAACTTGATTTTTGAGCATTGTAGTCTAATCGTGCTTGAAGCAATTCCACATTTGAACCGGCACCAATATCAAGTTTCATTTGATATAATTTGATCCGTTCCTGACCAACCTGCATAGCCGACTCTATACCGGCAATAAGTTGCTCTTGACTTACCGCTTGGTAATAAATTAGAGTTAACTGTTCGAGCCGTTGCTCTATTTCTAATTTTAAACTCAATGCGCCTTGTTTTTCCATTAGGTTTAGACGCTCTTTGGTGGCAAACATTTTCATACCATCAAAAATTGTCCAACTTAAAAAAGCACCGGCATTAAGGTTTTGGGAGCCTACACCATTTTTATTTACAGTTAAACCACTTGAAAACTCTTGTCGGGTTTGATTACTGGCAATACTTGTGCCGGCAATAATATCTATTTTGGGTAATAACCCTGCTGAACCCCAATTATTTTGAACATCTGCAATAGTTGCATTGTTTTTAGCAACTTGTATATCGAAATTATTTTTCAGTAGAAGTGCTATTGCTTGCTTGTATTCCAGCCTGGTTGTGCTTTGGGCATGTAATATAGCGGGTAACAGAAACCATATTAAAACTATAATCTTACGCATGTTCTTTCTTTTCTTTTGATAAATAAGAATAAATGGCCGGTATAACATATAGAGTCAGAATTAACGAAAATAAAATTCCTCCTACTATTACAATCCCCATACCCATGCGACTTTTAGCACCCGCACCTATAGCCAAAGCAATGGGCATGGCTCCGAGTGAAGTTGCAAGGCTGGTCATTAGAATAGGTCGCATTCGGGCTTCGGCAGCATGTTGAATTGCTTCTTTAACGTTCATCCCTTTTTCTTTTAACTGATTGGCAAATTCAACAATTAAAATCCCGTTTTTAGTAACTAAACCAATAAGCATGATAATACCTATTTGGCTAAAAATATTTAGGGTTTGATTAAAGTACCATAATGATATTACTGCACCGGCTAAAGCTAATGGCACGGTAAGCATAATGATAAAGGGATCAATAAAGCTTTCAAATTGGGCTGCCAAGACCAAATAAACAATTAGCAATGCCAGCAAAAAAGCAAACAATATATTTGATGAACTTTCTTGAAAATCGCGTGAAGCTCCTGTTAAGCTGGAACTAAAGCTATCATCAAGTACCTGTTGTGCAATTCGCTCCATTTCCTTAATACCATCACCAATAGTTTTACCCGGTGCTAAACCTGCCGAAACTGTGGCCGACTGGTAACGATTGTAATGATATAATTGTGGGGGAGAGCTTTCTTCTTGGAAAGTAACAAAATTATCCAATTGGTTTAATTCACCCTTATCATTACGTATATAAATTGATTTAATATCGAGTACTTCATCACGATTTTCTCGGGCAAACTGTCCAATTACTTGATATTGTTTTCCATTCATAGTGAAGTAGCTATACCGCTGCCCACTTAGTGCCAACTGTAATGTTTGTGCAATATCTACAACAGATACTCCTGCATTTTTGGCTTTTTCGCGATCTACAGTAATATTCACTTCAGGACGATTAAACTTTAAGTCGGTGTCAAAACCCTGAAAAACGGAGCTTTTAGAAACTTCTTCCATAAACTTAGGTAAACGGTCTTTCAATTTGTCAAAATTAGGAGCCTGAATTACAAACTGAACCGGAAGCCCCCCACGAGTGCCTCCTGCAGAAATGGTTTGTTGTTGAATAACAAATATTTTTCCTTGCGGAAAGTTTTTGGCTTCTTTACTTATCATGTCGGCTATCTGCTGCTGACTTCTATCTCTTTTTGATGATTCTGACAGGGCTAGGCGTACAAAAGCGGTGTTTACTGCTCCTGAACCGGTAAACCCCGGGGCAGTTACGGTTAAACACACTTGCTTTTCAGGCACAGAGTCATTAACAAACTGTGTAAAGGCATCTACAAAATTATCTGTATATTCATAAGATGAGCCCTCGGGTGCTGTTAAGGAAACCCGCATCCAGTTACGATCTTCTAAAGGTGAAAGTTCACTCTGTAACTGACTTCCAGCAAGATATGTTAGTAATATTGCACCCCCCAAAATAATAATAGCCCACCAACGTTTTTTCAAAAATCCTTGTAAAGAATTTCCATAAACTTGTGTCATACGTTCAAAGAAAGGTTCAGTAGCCACATAAAATTTACTTTTTTTGGTATAATCCTTTTTTACCAAATAAGCATTTAGCATAGGTGTGAGGGTAAGCGATACAAATGCAGATATAAGAACAGCCCCGGCCAAAACTACCCCAAATTCGCGAAATAATCGGCCTACAAAACCTTCTAAAAAGATAACCGGCATAAACACGGCTGCCAGTGTTAACGAAGTAGAAATGACGGCAAAGAAAATTTCATTTGATCCTTTATGAGCAGCTTCAATAGGGTTTAGTCCGGCTTCAATTTTTTTATAAATATTTTCGGTTACAACAATACCGTCATCTACCACCAAACCTGTTGCTAATACTATGGCCAGCAAAGTAAGCACGTTAACCGAATACCCCATCATATACATAATAAAAAATGCACCAATTAAAGATACAGGGATGTCAACTAATGGGCGTAAAGCAATAAGCCACTCTCTAAAAAATAAATAAATTACTACAATTACCAAAACGATAGCAATAAGTAAAGTTTCCATTACCTCATCGATAGAGTTTTGAATAAACGTGGTATTGTCTAAAGCAATATTTACATAAAAATCTTTAGGTAAATCTTTTTTAATATGTTCTAATCGTTTGTAAAATTCTTTGGCAATATCTAAATAGTTGGCTCCCGGTTGCGGCACAAGAGCCAGCCCAATCATAGGTACACCAGACTGTTTTAAAATAGTTTCCTCATTTTCGGGGCCCAGATAGGTGTAACCAACATCTTTAAAACGTATGGTTTGATCTTTATCACTTTTTAAAATGATATTATCGAACTCATCAACAGTTTTCAGCCTGCCAATAGTTTTTAAAGTCAATTCGGTGTTGTCACCGGCTATTTTTCCGGCAGGTAATTCAACATTTTCACGATCAACGGCATTTTTTACATCTTGTGGTGTTAAGCCATAAGATGACAGCTTAATAGGGTCTAAAGCTAAACGCATGGCGTATTTCTTTTGCCCCCAAATTTGTATGGAACTAACTCCCGGAATAGTTTGTAAATGCTCTGATAGTACATTTTCTGCAAAATCGCTTACTTCGAGTTGAGTTCTGGTGTTAGATTGTAAGGTTAAAGAGATTATCGCATCAGAGTTTGCATCTGCTTTAGATACAATAGGCATTCCATCTATATCTTTAGGTAGTTGGCTCGTAGCTTGAGATACTTTATCGCGAACATCATTGGCTGCTGCTTCTAAATCAGCACTTAGGTTAAATTCAACGGTAATGACACTTGCGCCTTGATTGCTCGAAGAAGAAATAGTTCTTACCCCGTCAATTCCGTTAATTGCTTTTTCGAGAGGCTCGGTAATTTGAGACTCAATAACATCAGCATTGGCACCTGCATAATTGGTTCTAACGGTTATAATTGGCGGGTCAATAGAAGGAAATTCGCGAACGCCAAGAAAGGTGTAGCCGATGGCTCCAAACAAAATGATGATCAGATTCATCACAATGGCCAATACCGGCCTGTTTATACTGGTTGAGGAGATACTCATAAGACCTTACTTTTTGAAATTAGTAATAATCAGGTCATTGTCAGGTTTTAGGTTCATTAGTCCGGTGGTTATTACGGTATCACCTACTTTTAGCCCTTCAATTACTTCAATCATTTTATCGTTTCGTGTATTTGTAACAATTTTTATTGGGGTAGCTTTCCCTTTTCTGTTTACAAAAACTTTTTTTCCTTTTAATTCGGGGATAATTGCTTCGGTAGGAATTAATAGTGCATCATGTTTCCTGCTGGCAATAAGCTCAACACGTGCAAATGAACCGGCAAATAAATTCATTTTGGAATTATTGACTACCGCCCGCATGGTTATATTTCGGGTAGTTGGGTCAATCTTAGGTTCTATGGCTTCTACTTTAGCTGCAAAGGTATCACGCACATTTTCCACATTAAACTTTATTAAATCACCTTTTTTTATGATTGATGCATATTTTTCAGGCACCATAAAATCAATCTTTAATAGGTTTATTTGTTGCATGGTGGTAAGTACTGTGTTGGTGTTTACAAAACTTCCCTCACTCACAAGTCTCAGGCCTATTTCACCATCAAAAGGAGCTCTTATTTCTGTTTTTGCAATTTGAGATTGTACAAAAGCAACATCGGCTTTTATCACTTTTATGGTATTTATAGCAGCATCATAATCCTCTTGGCTTACCCCCTGTATATTTAAAAGTTGTTTTAAACGGCTCTCTTTATCTTCTGCCAGTTGTAATTGCGTATTTAGTTTTACAAGTTGTGCCTGCAAATCGGAATCTACAATTTTGGCTAATAAAGTACCTTTACTAACCGGGCTGCCTTCGGTAAAATTAATTTTTTGTAATTTCCCGCTTACTTCCGGAATTAATGCAGCTTCTTCGTAGGCTTTAATGGTTCCGGTAGCAAATATTTTATTTTCTAAAATTGTAGGCTGAGTTATATAGGCTGTTACTTTTACCGGTCCGCCTTTAGAAAAATTTCCACCTCCTTTATTTTTTGCTTTAGGACTTAAAAAGATAAATTTAATTCCTAGCAGAACTGCAACTACTAATAGGATAATCAGAATAGATTTATTTTTCATGTTTTCTTCGTACTTTATTGTAACTTAAATATACTTTTTGTGCTGGAAGTTGTTCCAGGTTTAGCTGAACCTGATTTAAAGAAGTATATAATTCTTTTTGCTGAGTGGGTGATAAGCCTAACATGGCCTGCCTATTAACCTCGGCTATTGCTTCTTTGATAGTGGGTATCATTTTTTCTCCCTTTGCTGTGAGCTGAATTAAATGTGATCTACGGTCATCGGGATTTATTACTTTATTGATTAATTTTTTTCCTGCTAAATAGTCCAGTATTCTTACCATAGAAACCTTATCAATTTTCAATTCATCAGAAATAAATTGTTGTGTACTTTTTCCTTTGTAATTATCAATGTGAATAAGAATAGAGTAATAACGCTCAACCTCCAAATGTTCTAGTTGTTTAGACAATGCACCGAAATATGATTTTCCCAAAACAGCCAGAAATCGTCCAAACGGAAGCTTATCACATAGATTTTGATTCATTGGGCAAAAGTAGTTTTTAATACGAATAGTTAACAATGTAAACTATTTAATTTAACAAATTATAAGAGTGCACAAAAAGAAATATCTATAAAGTTGATGAATCTATCTCTATTAAAGTGAATTGCAAGGTATAGTACACAAATTATTTATAATTTTGATATGTAAATACGTAAGCAATTTTAATTCATTATAAAATCAATTTAAAAAAATGGAAACTAAAAATAAAAACCTATTGGCAATGGCTGCCATTGTTGCACTTGGATTTGCCTTAAATGGTTTATTTATTGGAAAATCGTTAGAAAAATTTAAGAGAGAAGATCGGAAAATATCCGTAAAAGGGTTCTCGGAAAAGGAGGTAAAATCTAATTTTTCTGTATGGACAATTAAAACCCGAGTAACCTCAAATGATTTGTTAGAGGGAACAAAAACCATTGAAGAGAACAAAGAAAAATTATTCCAATTCTTAACCGAAAGCGGAATACAACCCCATGAAATTATTCAACAGAACTTTAATGTTACCGATAAGCTGGCTCGTGATTATGTAAGTAATGATATGGGGCCCTTCCGGTATATTGTTGATAACTCCATTCAGGTAAGATCAGAAAATGTTGATTTAATAGCCAAATTAAGTAAACAAACAGATAAGTTATTTAAAGCAGGTGTTATGCTTACTGAAAATGATTATAGCCCTAATGTAAAGTTTTTATACACCCGTTTAAATGATATTAAACCACAAATGCTTTCGGAAGCAACACAAAATGCAAAGAAAGCAGCCATAGAATTTACCAAAGAAAGTGGTGTAAAATTAGGAAAGCTTCAAAGAGCAAGTCAAGGCTTGTTTTCTATTGTTGACAGAGATTATTCGGTAATGGCGAACACCGGGGATGGGGGCTTTTTTGACCCGAATGTAAACGATATTTATAAGAAGGTAAAGGTGGTTGTCAATATTGATTATTCTATTGAATAAGCTAATTACTTTATTTTGGTTGGCCATGCTTAATATTTAACCACTTTAAAATAATATCATCTATCACACCGTTTTCTTGTAAATTAAGTAATTCCACATTAACACTATGGGTTATAGGTTCGTTGGGTCTGAAAGCAAAACCGTAACCATGCCGTTCGTATTCAGTTATTGATAGGCTGGCATTCGTTATGTTTTTTTGATGTATAAAATATTGTAATTGTGTTCTGTCATTAACCACAGCATCAATTTTTCCATTGTTAAGCAATTGATAACCATCTTCTATGTTGTTAATTTTTACCAGTTGGGCACCATACCTTTTACAAAAATCATAAGATGGTGTGCCCGATATAACGCCCGTTTTTTTTCCGGATAACTGTTCGGCTTCAGTAATGGTAATGCTTTTCATGCCGGTTAGGGTTAGCGTACTTGCAATACCGGCAACCATACTGGTGGCCATTATCAATGAAATAACCATCCAAGTACCGGTTAAAAACCGACCCCAAAATGTAATCGGAACGATATCGCCAAAGCCAGCCGTAGTCATTGTAGAAATGGCGCACCACATACCATTACCTATGCCTCGTGCTGGTTTAGACGGAAATTGATCAGGATTTTGTTTGCGCTCTACTAACCATAGCAAAGTACCCACTATAGCTAAAATAGAAATGAAAATTATAACCGCATACAGAAACTTTTCACTAAAAAAGGGTTTTACCCTTTGCCACAATGATGGATCTTTTTTTAGCGAAAGAATTGAAATACTCGCTTGAAAATAGGGTTGTGAAAAAGTGACTTTTGAAGCTCTTTGTGAAGTAATATTGAGGGGGCCAATAAGCACATCAATATGGCCCTGTTCCAATGCCTTAAGTGCCTGGTTAGGATCAGAAAAATACTGTGTTTTGTAGTCTAAATTGAGCACCTGAGCTAAGGTGGTCCAAATTTCAATTGAAATACCACTTGGCGAAAGCGTATCTAACACAAATGGTTTATTACCGGTAATACCCACCAACAGCATTTTATTTTGTACTTGTGCTTGTCCTGCTGAAGGTGCAAACCACAATAGAAATAAAAAAAATAGTTTTAAAATGGTTATATATTTAATCCGATACATTAAAATGGTTATGTGATAATCAATAATTAATTACAAAATAAACGACTTTGATGCGTATTACAAAACTTGAATTTGATTCAGGCTAATCCAACAATATAGCTTCCATTTCGGCATTCTTATTTTTTGAGTTTTTTGAATATAAATATTTTTACGTTACTAGTTTCATTTCTTTATTAAATTCAGACCACTTTAGTTTCCCATTTTTGGTAAAAATTGATACTGTTTATAATCGCTTTTTTAGAAATACCTTTTGTATTTTAATTCTTTCAGATTAAATAATGTTTTGAAACCTTATGAAATAGCTACTTAAGAATATAAAGCCAATTATAATGTATCTTTGTAGCGTATTTTTTATTTAGAATAGTATTCGTTTAAAATACCTATTGAATATACATTGATGATGAAACATTGGGTATTTTTTTAATTTAATCTCAAGTAAATAAATGATAACACCACCATTAGACAAGGACATGAATCTTGAACCTACATTAGAGGGCCGAACACGTTTAATGCATATAGTACAAGAATATACAGACAATTTTTTAGACACATTATCGGAACAGAAAGCATATCAAGGCGACAAGTACAATAAAGTACCTCAAGATAGCGATTTTTATATTGATGAGGATATCACAGGACTAAAAGATTTGCTTGGATTGCTTCATGACCGCGTTGATCAGCCCGGTTTAAATCCAGCCTCAGGAGGCCACTTGGGCTATATTCCCGGTGGGGGTATTTACACGGCTGCTCTTGGTGATTTTATAGCTGCTGTAACAAATCGTTATGCCGGTGTCTTTTATGCATCGCCCGGAGCGGTACGTATTGAAAATGCTCTTATACGTTGGGCAGGCAATTTAATTGGGTATAAAAAGAACTTTGCCGGAAATTTAACTTCTGGTGGGAGTATTGCTAATTTAACTGCCCTGGCTGGTGCTAAAACAGCCCATAATATTAAAAGCAGAAATATTGAGAACTCCGTTATTTACACCACAAAACAAACGCACCACAGCGTGTTAAAAGCATTGCGTTTATTGAGTCTTGACGAGTGTGTGCTGCGTTATATACCTACCGATATTCAGTTTAAAATGCAGGTATCTGAGCTTGAAAATCAAATAGAAAATGACCGACAATTAAATCTTAGTCCCTTTTTAGTTATTGCTAATGCCGGTTCTACAGATGTAGGAGCTACCGATGATTTGCAAAGGATAGCAGCAATTTGCACGAAACAAAACCTATGGCTTCATGTGGATGCCGCTTATGGGGGCTTTTTTATGCTAACAGAGCATGGAAAGAAAAAGTTAAAAGGAATAGAGTTGGCTGATTCGGTAGTTTTAGACCCCCATAAAGGTTTGTTTCTTCCTTATGGTACAGGTATTGTGTTGTTAAAGCAAGCGAATCACTTATTAAACACTTTTAGTTATAGTCCATCGTATATGCAAGATGCTAAAGACTATGAGCAGGAGCTTTCGCCTATGGATCTTTCACCAGAGATGAGTCGTAATTTTAGAGGTTTACGGATGTGGCTCCCTTTAAAAATACATGGCGTAAAGCCATTTGAAATGTGCTTAAATGAGAAGTTAGAACTGATGCGCTACTTTTGTGAAAGTATTCAAAAATTGGGCTTTGAACTGGGTCATACACCCGATTTAACCGTTGCTGTTTATCGCTATAATCCCCAAAAAACTGACCGCGATACATTTAATCGTAATGTGCTTAAAAAAATTCATGATGATGGTAAAGTGTTTATTTCATCAACTAACATAGACGGGGCGTTTTGGTTACGTATTGCCATACTTTCATTCAGAACACATAAAAGAGAAATAGATATTTTGATAAATACATTAAGAGAACTGATAGAAAGTGATATATAAATAACCATTATTGATTTTATTAACTTTAAATTAATTTTATGACACACCTAGTTAAAATTAAAGGTATTGATTATCTTACCCATGATGTTATTCGGCTTATAGCCGAAAAGCCGAACGATATACAATTTCACCCCGGACAAGCGGTTGATGTTTCAATAAACAAGCCCGGGTGGGAAAATGAATTAAGGGCATTTACCTTTACTTCGTTACCTGACGAGGATTTTATTGAATTTAACATCAAAGTCTATCCCGCACATAAAGGGGTTACTAACGAATTGCTAACACTAAAATCGGGCAATGAATTGCTTATTGGTGATGTTTTTGGCGATATTACCTACAAGGGCGAAGGAGTTTTTATTGCTGGCGGGGCTGGTATTACTCCTTTTACATCTATATTAAAACATTTGCAAAAACATCACAAACTGGCAAACAATAAGCTCATATTTGCCAATAAAACAAAAGCAGATATTATTTTAGAAAAATACTTTACCGAGCTGTTAGGTAAAAACTTTATCAATGTTTTATCTGACGAAAAAGTACCGGGTTATGAATTTGGCTATATTAATGCCGAAATCATAAAAAGCCAGATTCAAGGACATCCTTATTTTTATTTATGTGGACCACCTCCTATGATGAATGCCGTAGAAGAACATCTAAGTAATTTAGGGGTTTCGAAAGAGGCTATTGTAAGAGAAGCGTTTTAACAAAAATAATGGACTTTTAGCTATTTTTACGTTATTTGTATAAATAACAATGAAAATACTTTTTCGCTTTTTTATTGGATTCGTTTTTTTGATCGGCTTTAAGAATCATTCTTGGGCACAGCAAAATTATGTTTTGTACAATATGCAATATTTGAATCAGAACATTTCTTGCAATCCCAGTTTTTTTCCTACGAGTGACTACAATATAAACATTCCGTTCTTATCTTCAACTTATTTTGGATTTACTAATACTACTTTTGCTTATCAGGATATTGTTCAAAAAAGAAGTGATGACTCTTTGATAATTGACATGAATAAGGCTATAAATCGGATGAAAGATAAAAACTATTTATTGGGAAATTTTGAGACTGATTTGCTCGCTTTTGGTTTTCGGATTAATAAAAATTTTATTCAATTTAGCGCTACTGAAAAAATAACTTCTGTTGCCAGTTACAGCAAGGACTTAGTTGATTTTTTATGGAACGGGAACGGGCCTTCTATTGGGCAAACCATTAATTTTGCGGCAGGTTTTCAATACACCCATTACCGGGAGTATGGTATTAACTATGTTCGGCAAATTAACTCACAATGGACAGGAGGGGTTAAATTAAAGTACCTTTATGGTATGGAGAATATACAGACCAAAAAAGCCGATGTTAAACTTTATACCGACCCAACAGACTACAATTTAAGAGTACAATCAGATATTTTATTTAATAAATCAGGGAATTATAAAGAAGTTTTTGGAGCAGACAAAAATTGGAAAGAATATTTTTTGGGCTTAAAAAATACAGGATTTGCAGTTGATTTAGGAGCACAGTATAAAGTTACTCCAAAAATAACGGTAAGTGCCACCCTATTAGATTTTGGAGGAATCAATTGGAATCATAAGCCCTATAACTTAGTAACCCGTAATCCACAAGATATATACACCTTTAGAGGTTTATACATAGCCGATTTGATTAATGATACTACGAGTTTAAATCAAGCCTTTAATAAAACTTTAGATTCTGCTTATGCCAGTTTTAGAATAGATACTACATACCACAGCTACCGCTCAAAGCTTAACCGGCAAATATACTTAGGGGGAACCTATCAAATTGCAGAGAAGTATAATACAGGACTTTTGCTCCATGGTTTGTTCTTTGATGGCAAAATGCGTCCGGGTCTAAGTGCATTTATAGGCGGGCAGTTAACCGAACTTATACACCTTAACATGAACTATTCTATTTTTAATAATAGCTTTTCTAATTTAGGTCTTGGTTTGTGCATTAACTCTTGGGGTGGTACTCAATATTATATTATTAGCGACAATATTCTTGGTGCTGTTTTTCCTCAAAGTGTAAAAACATTTAACCTACGAATTGGTGTAAATTTACGTTTTGGGAATGATTCCTATTTGGATGATAGTGATGGCGATGGAGTTCCTGATTTTGAAGATAAGTGCCGTAATCACAAGGGGCTTCCTGCTACTCATGGTTGTCCTGATCGGGATAACGATGGTGTGCCCGATTTCGAAGATCAGTGCCCCGATGAGTATGGAAAAGCACTGTTGGGCGGTTGTCCTGATAGAGATGGGGATAAAATTATAGATAAATTTGATAAATGCCCGGATACCCCGGGAATATCCCGTTTTCAGGGTTGCCCGGATAGAGATGAAGATGGAGTAAAAGATGATGATGATGATTGCCCGGATGTTAAAGGCTTGCCAGAGTTTAGGGGCTGCCCGGATACAGATGGTGATGGAATACCGGATAAAGATGACTTATGTCCTAATGAGTTTGGGCCAAGAGATAATAATGGTTGCCCAATAGATACTGATAAAGATGGGGTTCCGGATATTGATGATCACTGCCCAACAGAACCGGGGTTAAAAGAGAATTTTGGCTGCCCTGATAAAGATACTGATTTAGATGGGGTCTTAGATAGAGAAGATTTGTGTCCATTAACAAAGGGTAGTGTTGCTAATAAAGGTTGTCCTGAACCACTACCGGAAGAAGCCTTAATAGTTAAGGAAGCTGTAGAACATATAAAATTTGAAACTGGGAAAGATGAGTTACTTGGAGTTTCTTTTGTTCACTTGGATCACTTGGTTCAAATGATGAAAAATAATCTTTCTATTATTTTGGTTATTAATGTATTTACCGACAATTCGGGAAGTAATTCTTTTGCAATGACCCTTACCAAAGACCGAGCAACAAATCTTATAGAGTTTTTTATAGGAAAGGGGATTAACAATGACCGATTAAAAATTACACCTTACGGTGATACCGTTTCTATAGCAGATAATAATACTGCAGAAGGCAGAGATGCAAATAATAGAGTTGAAATTACTATTCAGTTTAAATAAGGGCTTCTAAAAAGCGTACCATTAAACTGCATTTTGTGAAACCTACTTGTCTTGAAATAGGTTTCACAATTTAAATTAAAAACAGCACTACATAGATTCAAAACCGCATAAGCGAATCAATTAGAACACACCCAAAGACATAGATCTTAATCTAAAATCGTATCAAATGTTTGAAGGAACCGATTTGCTGGCTATAGAAGGTATGAGTCACGCTACAGTGCTTGCAATAATGAGTGAAGTTGGCATAGAAGGAATAAAAAAGTTTCCAACTTCAAAGCACTTTTGCTCCTAGCTCAGCCTTGCACCAAATAACAAAGTTAGTGGTGGCAAAGTGCTTTCAAGTAAAGAGCCCAAAGGAAGTAAACAGACTGAAAATAGCACTTCGAAATGCTGCTAATGCCATAGGAAATCTTAAAGACTCAACACCTTTAAGAGACTTTTTCCAAAGAATAAGTTTTAGAAAAGGTAGAGTTTCTGCCATAAGTGCAACTGCTAGAAAACTTGGAGTAATTATATGGAACATGATTGTAAAAGATGTGCCATACATCAACCCTGATGCTTATTTATTTTTAGACAAAAAAAAATTGGGAATAGTAAAAAGAATACAAAGCAAATCACTAAATTTGGACTAACTAATGAAGAATTGAAAATTGTAACTAATTAATATACAGTAGCTATTTTGTGATAGTAAGAATGCTATGACGACCAAACATAAATGACAGGACAAGAGATAAAAATATTATTTCGGCAGGACAAAGCATACTTGACAGCAGACAGACCATTGACATTTGAACAGCTTGGACTGCCTGATGTTGCAAAGACATTTAAAGAGCCAGCATTCTAGACAATCAAAGTATTAAGCCACAGAGAAAACGAAAAGAAAATATTTTGCAAAATCACCTCCTATCAGGTTGGAGAAACTGAATTTGGAAGTAGTCAAAAATCTCTTGCTGACAAATTAAACGACCTTCAAATCATTAGTTTCAAGAGCATTGACACGACTGGACTTTTAAAAACTTTAGTAGGTAATTCAGTTGTGGTCAGACCAATTAAATTTGTTCCAGTTGACAGAACAACACATATTCAGCCAACAGAGTTAGTAAGACAACCACATAAAGTAACAATCAAAGAAACTTTTTATGTGCCACTTAAAAATGTTCGTTTCAAACTTGGCTGTGTTTCATTTGACAAAAAATTCAAAGAGCATAAAAAAACATTAGAACTCACAATTCCCAACTATGACATTCGTGAAGAGTTTCATGCAGTGAAAAATTATTTGGCCAATGTCTTAAAGACTAAAAAGATTGTAGTAACAGTAAATATTGAAATTACTTACAACGAAGTAACCTCTATAGAGGCTAAATCGCCCGAAATTGAGAAAATTGATAAACAACTCATTGATAATGTAAAATTTGAGTTTGTTAAATCCACGACTAAAAAGAAAGTCAATGTTGAAATTGATAAGACTTTGTTCACTATGGACGAGTATTTTGACACCTTTGCTGACGAAAAATTTAAGTGGAACACCTTCTACAATAACGACAAGGAACTTTTTGAAGATTTGCTAACAATTTCAAATACCAAGCACTACAAACATTTAAGATTTCTATCCAGTAAACATTCACACGACATAATGAAACTTAGGTTTGTTCACAAGCCATTTTCGTTCATATTTTTAATTCAAGGTGACAGAAACTATCATATTGTTTGGGAAACACTTGACACAGAAGAAGCAACTTATGTCTGGCACATAACCAAGGACATTAATGTTTTAAAAATGACATTCAGAAAAATTGAAGATATTATTAACGTAATCAAAGTTCAAGGGAAGACAGCATACATAAGTTCAACTGATGACCCATTTAGGAGAATTTATCACGACTACTCAGACCTTGTGGACGGTTTTGTAAAATGGAAAGGCGAATTAGAAAGCATATTGACATAGGAAGCACTACCGGTAACATTATGCCGAATAGAAAAAGCCCTAATGCGAAAAAGCCCTGAGCGAAGGAAACACTTCAGGGCTTTTTGCTATTCGGTGCCATTCGACAAGCTCAGCATATCATTCAACGAGACCGTTAGTTTTTATGTAGGAGGTTTTGTAGCTTTTGTTCTTTGTGGTTTAGTCCGTTTTATAGTTTCCGGTTAGATTATTTCGCTTGTTTGAGGATGATTTTCTTGGCTTAAACACACAAGTTCCCTTACCCAAGATACTTGAAATTTTAGCTGCTTAAAATCGAATTTATTTGCTTAGTTTAGCAAAACAATGGATGAGAAATTTAAGTTATTAGACGGACTGCCGTTAGCAAACATAAAGAGAAGCTACGGTAAAGGCTGGCAACCTGTTATGATAAAGACAAAATAGAATGAATAATTTAAATTTATTAATATGAAATTTATACTTAATGTGTTTATTTTTCTGAATAGTTTATTACTATTCGGACAAACACCTTCAAATGATCCGCATTGGCAAATAGTTTGGGAAGATCAATTTAATTTTTTTGATAACACTAAATGGGTTAAGGCTAATTATGCAATTCATTTACCTGAACCACAAATATATCTTAGTTCAAATGTTTATACATTAAATGGAGAACTTGTTATTAAAGTAAACAACAATTCTGTAACATGTCCACCAAACCCTATTCAAACGACTTGGGCATGCGGTTTAGCTACTCCAGGTCAATCATATCCTTATAATTCTGGTTGGATTGAAACATCAGATAATTATAATACTCAATATGGGTATGCTGAAGCTAGAATTAAACTGCCATATAGATATGGTTTTTGGCCAGCATTCTGGACATGGAGAGCAGTTACTACCTCTAACGAAGCAGAAATTGACATTTTTGATATGGTTGGTCATAAACCATCGAATATTTTAGTGACTAACATCCACACATATTATCCTGATGGGAATATTTTTGGATTGGATATAACACCAACAAATTTTAATTATGCAAAAACATGGCATACCTATGGGATAGAATGGTCTCCTAATAAAATAATTTGATATGTTGATGATTCACCTGCTCGAGTTTTTCCTAATCATGGAATTATTGATCCTGTGCGCACCATATTAAATCTAACAATAGAACCAGGATATTTACCCCCTACATCACCATCTTTTACAGATTATAAGTATGTCGATTTTGTAAAAGTTTATGACTTGAATAATGATTGTAATACTTCTTTAAATGTTTGTAATTATAATTTTGCCAATCATGATAATAGAGTTAAAAAAAGTATAATAATTGGTAACGGCAGTTGCGCTAATAGCCTAAATAATGATGATAATATTTATTTACGCACACCAGAGGGTGTAACAATAAACGGTGATTTTACAGTGCCAATTGGAGCTGAACTCTATATAGATGTAAATTCATGTTATTAAATCTAAATTGTTATGAAAACACACATATTATTTGTTTGTAGTATTTGTTTGATATTTTTTGGAATAGGCTGCTCTAAAGAAAAACCTAGTATCGGTAATTATTACGGAATATTTACGTACAGCACTCCTCAGGGAGTAATTAAAACAGCTGAAATAGTAATAACAGAATCTTCTAAGAATAAAATCATTATCAATGGTTCTGAATTAACTAAAGATGGTAAAAAAATTGAAGGGAAAATAGAAAATATTTCCTTTTCACAATTTGGAATTGATTTAAATGGAGAATGGTCTCATAAACTATTTAGTAAAAACTATCTGATAAAAGGAACTTTTACGGAAACCTATTATCAAGGAGGAAATCAATATCAAAATGAAGGGACGTTTGAAATAAAATCAAATTAAAAAACATGTAAAATTATGAGAACAAAACAAATATTTATGACTGCAATGTTTGCAGTTTATACATTGTCAGGATTTGCACAATTAAAAGTTGACAATACTGGTAGAATTGGTATGGGAACAAACTGGCCTAACCCTGGTTACAAATGTCATATCGCTGGAAATTTACTTTGTACATGTTATCCAGCCAATCCCTATTATGAATTACGTTTATAATTACAGTTTGTTCTTTTGTTTGTTAAAGATAGCACAGATAATAGTAACTTTTGTGTCCACCAAAAGGTAGAAACCCCAAATCTGACATTATTTAGAGCGTTCCACGCTTTTCCTGCTCACGTTCAATAGACTCAAACAAGGCTTTAAAATTACCGGCCCCAAATCCTCTGGCACCCATCCGTTGTATAATTTCATAAAATAGTGTAGGCCGATCCTCAACAGGCTTTGTAAATATCTGAAGCAAGTAGCCTTCTTCATCAGCATCTATT
The DNA here is from genome assembly GCA_963169745.1 of Bacteroidota bacterium. Taxonomy (GTDB): domain Bacteria; phylum Bacteroidota; class Bacteroidia; order UBA4408; family UBA4408; genus CAIKXD01. The sequence goes on along the minus strand of CAUJCU010000016.1, from coordinate 29,088 downwards.
AAAATACCTAATTTTTCTAATTCTGATAGGTCTTGGTTAAACATGCTGAAATGCTTTCCAAGTCGATCAGGAACTTCTTCATAATAAGCGTGTGGTGGTGCTGATAGAAACTCAACACCACGGTTACGCATAGCTTTAACTGTTTCAATAATATTATCGGTGGCAACGGCTAAATGTTGTGCTCCAGGTCCTTCATAAAAATCAAGATATTCTTCAATTTGGGAACGTTTTTTTCCCTTGGCAGGTTCATTAATTGGGAATTTTATGCGCCCGTTTCCATTGCTCATCACTTTGCTCATTAAGGCCGAGTATTCAGTATGAATCTGTTTATCATCAAACGATAGAAAATTAACAAAACCCATAACTTTTTCGTACCATTCAACCCAGGTGTTCATTTCGCCCCAACCAACATTGCCTACAATATGATCAATAAATTTAAGTCCGGTAGGAGCGGGGTTGTATTCGCTTTCCCAAGCTACAAAGTTGGGTAAAAACAAACCTTTATAGTCTTTACGTTCTACAAAAATATGCACTGTTTCACCATAGGCATAAATACCAGATCGCACTGTTTGTCCGTGTGTGTCTTTCTCAACGGTGGGTTCCATAAACGATTTAGCACCACGTTTAGTGGTTTCTTCCCATGATTTACGGGCATCTTCAACCCAAAGAGCAATTACTTTTACACCATCACCATGTTTTTTTACATGCTCGCTAATGGGAGATTGACTGTTTAAGGCCGTTGTTAATACCAATTTAATTTTATCTTGCTTAATAACATAGCTGGTACGGTCTTTTAAACCTGTTTCAAGACCTGCATAGGCAAATGATTGAAAGCCAAAAGCTGTTTTGTAGTAGTGAGCTGCTTGTTTTGCATTACCTACATAAAACTCAACATAATCGGTTCCTAAAAGGGGTAAAAAATCTTGGGCTCCTTCAAAAATTTTTTCGAGTCCATACTCTACATTTGTTACACTTTTCATAGCTGTAATTTTTATATGTAATTTATAGTTTCTGTGATTAATAGATTACTCAACCCAACTTTTATAATAGTTTGGGTCACTAATTTGGATGGCTTGCTTCGTAATTTTTAAGGGTTTAAAAGTATCAATCATTACGGCAAGTTCTTTTGTCTCTTTTTGTCCAACACTTCTTTCCATAGCTCCTGGAGCCGGGCCATGAGCCATGCCTTTAGGGTGCAAGGTAATGTTTCCTTTTTTAATATTGTTGCGGCTCATAAAATCACCGTCCACATAGTATAACAATTCATCACTATCAATATTACTATGGTTGTATGGAGCCGGAACAGCTTGTGGATGATAATCGTACAATCGCGGGCAAAAAGAGCAAATAACCATAGCGGGTGTTTCGAAAGTTTGATGAATTGGCGGAGGCAAGTGTACACGACCTGTTATAGGCTCAAAATTATGAATACTAAAACCCCAGGGATAATTATAACCATCCCAGCCAACCACGTCAAAGGGGTGTGTAGCAAAAATAACTTCATGAATAACTCCTTCTTTTTTTACTTTCATCAAAAAATCGCCTTTTTGGTTATGTGTTTCAAGTTCAGTTGGTAGCTTATAATCGCGTTCACAAAAGGGTGAGTGTTCCAATAACTGACCCGATGAACTTTTGTATCTTTTAGGGGTGTATATAGCATGAAAGGTTTCAACATAAAGTAAGCGGTTGTCAGTAGTTTCAAATTCAATTTGATAAATCATGCCACGGGGTATTATCAGGTAATCGCCATATTCAAAATTAATATTCCCCATAAAAGTTCTTAATTTTCCTTTTCCTTGATGTACAAAAATCATTTCATCGGCATCAGCATTTTTATAGAAATAGCCGGTTAAACTTTCTTTGGGAGCAGCTAATCCAATAGTACAATCACTATTTACAAACAAGTCTTTACGACTTTCCAAAAAGTCATTTTCGGGCTGAATATCAAACCCACTAAGCAATATGGCTTTAATATTTTTTTCAACGGCAATTTCTGGTGTTACATCATAGGTTTTAGTTATTTCTTTAACCTGTGTAGGCCGGTGAACGTGATACAGGAGCGAGGAGTGGCTATGAAAACCTTCGGTTCCGAATAATTGTTCGTATTGATGTTGCCCTTTTTCGTTTTTAAAAACAACATGTCTTTTTTGTGGTATATTTCCAAGTTTATGATATATAGGCATGGTAAAGATGTTTAGTAGGTGTCAAATTTAAAGAAATATCGGTGATTTTATCCATAATTTTTTGTAATTCTTCAAAACTTTCAGGTTTACATTTATTGTAGTTATTCAAAAAGTTATTTTTTAAATTAAGATTGCCTCACGTAGGTTAGTTCTATAGATTTATATTTTTAACCAGTTCAAAAGGGTTTAACTTTTGGATATTAAACGTAAATCGAATCATATTTAGATTTTTATTGAATCCCTTAATTTTAGGGTAACTCTTTTCAAAAGACTTATTAATATTATCGGAAACTATTAAAGGCAAATACACCTCCATAATATTTTGTATTAAGTTAAAACACAAGCCTCCATCATATAGTACCTGATTTGCTAATACTTTATTAGGGCTTACGGCAATATCAGCAAAAAACTTTACAGGTATTTTAACCGGTGGTTTATACTTAATACTTAAAGTTGTAATCCAGGTATTAGAAGCTCCAATGGGTGTGCCTACTTTTAAACCTCCTCCGCTTTCTGAATATTGGTGCGACAACAGACCTCGTGTTCCGCTGCGATCCAAATAAGTATAATCATATAAGTAATCAAAAACACCATTTCCAATATATCTTGGGCCATCACTAGAGTAAAGAGCATATTTGGGATTCCCGTTTTTTCCGGAAAGAAAAGCAGCCGCATAATACCTGAAATCAAAGCCAGAGTTCGCCTTTTTAAAACCCCAATGATAATTAACATTTACCGATGCTTTTGTAAACTTATCTTGTAGGTATGATTGCTGCATATATACAGATGCACTAAAAGGATTTATTTTCCTATTGTTTGCTACGGTATAAATTGCATCAGCGTATTGATTTAGAGTAGGTACTCTTTTATAAACCGGTATTATTGAAAAGTGTCCATTTACCGGAACAGCTTCATCTGAATAAATATTTATTTGCCTTAAAGAAATACTATGTTTCCACGGGCTGTTCAACTGCTTTTTTCGGAATTCAATATAAATTTCAGGAGCTATTTTATTATAATTTAGATTATGTAACAAGCTACTGTATGCGTATCTTTCAGCTTTCACTCCAATTCTAAGAGTTTGAATAAATTGGTCAAAATGCAGGTTGTAATGAATTTTTGCCCCTCCCTTAATGTCTTTATTGTTAAATGAATACATAGGCATTACAACAAATTCCAACTTTTTTTCGGGTAGCAGATTATTATATAGAGCTGCACCAAGCATAAATTTGTCGTTTTGATTCCATCCTATTGTAGGTATCCAAAAGAGCTGTGTTTTGTTGGTGTTGGGCAATAATCCCAATGTTTTTAATTGAAATGGCTCTACCATTTTGAATATTCCATACATTTTGTAAGTGTTGTTTTGGCGATTCATGTCAGGCATATAATTTTGGGCATCTATTTTCACCTGATCAAAATTCATAGTATATATTTTTACTGTACTTGTTCCGGGTGCACTATTGTACCAATTAGTGCTTACAATCTTATTGTTTTTTAAACAAGATATAGGGAGGGGAGCATTTATATTTCCTTTATTTTTTATTTTCACTTCCCAGCAATCGCCTATAAAACTTTCGGGGCATAAAGATTTTTTTACGGAACAGATTTTATAATCTATATGTTTGGTAGTTGGTATTATTTGGTCAAAAAACCAGCTTAAATCTTTCTCTGAAACCAGCTCATAAACCTGTTTCATATCTTCAGGATAAGGATGTTTAAACTTCCATTTCTCATAATAAGCTTTTGCACATTGGTCGTACAAGTTTTCTCCCAAATAGTTTTGAAGATATTTAAGAACAATTGCACTATAGCCATATACCACAGTTCCATAATTGATTGTTGTATATTCAGAGGCTTTTAAATCCATTGGTTGAGTTTTTTTTTGCACTTGATTAAAACGATACGCTAGGTCGGTTAAAGTTTGTTCATCTAAATTTTTTAAACCCAATAGTTTCTGAATATTAAAGATATTTGAGCTGCCTGTAATTGAGGCTATTCCATCGGCAGAGTCTTTTGGGTATTTAATTTCCATATAGCGTTTTTCATTGAAAGAGTTTACTCCTTCGTCCATCCAAGCATGGTCTCTCTCGTTTGAAGCCAAAATGCCGTAAAACCAATTATGCCCAACTTCATGTGCTATAACCTGATCGAGCATGGCATCGCTATTGCTTGCTCCAATAACGGTAATCATAGGGTATTCCATACCGGCCCCGGCACTTAAAGCACCATCAACAGCCGTAGCATGGGGGTAGGGATAATCACCATTCCAAAGTGAATAGTAATAAATAGCATCGCTAACATATTTTGCTGCTTTTTTCCAATAATCACCATAAGAATTGGTAAACATAACCCAGGTATCTACTTTTTTTTGAGTTTTGGGGAGTATTACTTCATCATGAAGAACATGGTAACGCTTATCACAAAACCAAGCAAAATCATGAACATTTTGAGCAGTATAATGCAGCGTCTTTTTTTCTGAGGAAGAGGCAGGAAATGCATCATCTTTTTTATCGAAAGTGCTTATCTTTTGTGTTTCTTCCACTTTTTGTAATAACCAGGCTGTTTCATCTGCTCCATTAACAAGAGTTCCTGTAGCTCCAACCACATAGTTTTTAGGCAATGTAATGTGAACATCAAAATTTCCAAATTCGGAATAAAATTCGCCCTGATTCAGATAGGGCATAGGATGCCAGCCATACCGGTCGTACACTGCAGGTTTAGGATACCATTGTGTAATTTGATATTGTTGCTCAATGTGTCCAAACCTAGAAAAAGAACCGATAGGAATATGTAATTTGTAAGGGGTACTGATATTAATTTTTTGACCGGGTGCTAAAGGTTTATTAAGTACCAGTTTAAGGATATCAATACTGGATCCGGGTTCTGTTTTCACTTCTTGTCCATTCACCTTAAAGCTTAATGAATCAATCCAGCCACGTTCCTTTAATGAAGCATAATAAAATTTTTTATTACCATCGGCTAAAAGCTGTTTTCCTAAGGGAGTATGATTGTTTTTATAGGCATTAGGCCAAAGATGAAACCAAATGAAATTCAATTCATCAGGAGAATTATTAATATACTCAATAAGAATGTTGGCATAAATTTCATGCTTTTCGTCATTTAACGAGGCATTAATGGTATAGTTTACTTCCTGCTGAAAATAGGGCTTATCTTGGGACCATGAAAGTAAGGGACACAAAAGCATTACTATAAAAAGGTTTTTCATACGGAATGATTGTTTTTATCTGTTTATTTCGAGTAAAGATATTACTTTTGTTACTGTACATTAACATAAATTTAGCCCATTAAATAATTTCTGGGATAAATTAAGATGCAAACTCTCTAGTTGTAGCGTTATAAAAAAATAAAAAAAGTTATTGATAGGGAGGTGTACTTAATTACAAAGATATTGTGTATTAAACCATTAATTATTAACTTTATCTAAAGGTAATGAAAACAAATATCCGATATATCTATAGCATTATCTTTTTTTTTCAAATTATTGCTATCCATGTAGTAAATGCACAACCCTGTGGAAATAGGTATCTTGACAGTACTTTTTCAAGTTCTTCAATTTACACAATAATGTATGATGTAAAGCCCAATTTCTTAGGTTCCCCAACACAATTATTTGCAGATATATATAGCCCTGTTGGTGATACTGCAACTAAAAGGGCTGCCATTATTCATTTACATGGCGGAGGATTTGTAACTGGAACCCGTGATATGCTCAATATTCCATATATGTGCGATAAGCTTGCTAAAAAGGGCTATGTCATTGCTTCTATTGACTATCGTATTGGAAGATCTGATACAACAAACCACTCCTTGGGTCAGGCTCATTTACGAGCCAATCAAGATTTAAACTCCTTTATTCGTTTTGCAAAACATTATGCAACGGTATATAATATTGATACAAATAAAATTTTTGTTCAGGGGAGTTCAGCAGGTGGTGGTATATCATTGGCAAACGCCTTTCTTGATGAAAATGAACTTCCTGCATACATTGATACAACAGGTATTGGACCATTGCATGGTACTGGAAATTTGTACCCGTATTCTAATTCTAAGAAAGCCATTTTCAACTTATGGGGAGCAATTACAGATACAACATGGATAGAAAGCGGTAATATTCCAGTAGGAACCTTGCAGTCTATTTATGACACTTGCATACATTGGACAAGCGGACCCGATTGCTTTTTAACTGGGTATGATCATTTTGGAAGCTATAGCATTAATCAACGTGCTCATAATTTAGGTATTTATTCCGTTTTAAAGGGTTTTAATTCCAATATTCACGGACTTGGAATCGATTCAATCCCTTTTACCGACACATTAATATCGGTTGTTTCAACTTTTTATTACACTGTTCTTTGTGGGCTGCAAATCGGAAATGATGTAACTAAACCTCAAGCTTCTATTTCTATTTTTCCGAACCCTGCCAGTGATTTTTTTACAATTAACTATCCATCACAAATTTCATCCTATCAAATCTATCAGTTTGATGGAAAGTTAATTAAACAAGGGAACTCGTTTCCGGTTCATATTAATGAGTTTACTCAAGGGCTTTATTTTATACAACTTAAAACAAAGTTCAATCAGGATATTTATCAAAGAATAATTATACAATAAGTAAATTTTTACTGATAATATACCTGTTTTATACCAAAAAAATATTGGTGCAAAAAAGTAAAAACAGTTACCGGCTTACCCTAATTTAAGTAAAACTACAGTTAACATTTTCCTTAATAGAACTACGTAGTTCTTTCAAACACACTTTATATATTGGTGTTATTCATTATTTTAAATCTAAAGCCAATATATAATTCTCGTCCTCTTGTTGGGCCCCAAACCGATGATGTGTCAAAATAGGGGCTAAAAGGGTCTTGCCAACCAATAATGGGCTTTTGTTGCCGAAAGTCAAAAACATTTTCACAACCTGCATATACTTCAAATTTTTTAAATCTATATGTAAATTGTGTGTTTACAAGGGTAAAAGGTTTTGAAAAATCGGGTCGCTGAAATGCGATAGGATTTGATTTTGTAGATGGTAGTCGCTGTTCACCCATCCAATGTACATTTACGTCAAAATGAAAATTATTTGAAGGGGGCTTATAACTAAAAGTGCTCAGGAATCTGTTTCTTGAGTTAAAAGGCAATTCTTGCTTTGAATTCCCAACAAGTTTATAAACATCTAAAAAGTTATACCCTGTTTTAAACTCCACCTGTTTGTAAATTTTAAAATATAATTCGGTTTGAAACCCATTGCTAACACTTGTTCCAGTAAAGTTCTTTATGATTGCTTTAGTGGGATCACTGTCATAGTCGGGAAAAATTTGATTTTGGAATTCTGTTCGGTAATAATCTGCACTAAAGTATCCGGATAAATTTTCGCTATTGGTTTCAAATTTTTGCATTATGTTAATTCCCCAATTTAAGGCCTTTTCCGGTTGTAATTGTTCAGCAAAAATAATATTTCGCGAACTTACAAGCAATCCTATGTTTTCACTAAATAAGTTCACTGTTCTCCAACCGGTTCCAATACTAGCTCTAACAATGGTGTTGGGGGCAAGGTCAAATTTTAACAATGTTCTTGGTGTAAAATTTAGTCCAAATTGATTGTGATGGTCGGCCCTAACGCCTAAAATCCAAGAAAGTTTATTTTTGAAAAAGAGCATTGTGTTTTCAGCAAAAAGTCCTGGAATATTTTCTAATCGATGATAATTTCCAGCATAAGTACGCGGTATTGACTTTTCGGTAAAAGTAATATCTTCGTTTAAATTCAAATGACGATAGCTCATACCGGCTTTCAAATCATGTTTGGCATAATCTAGTTCATATTGAATATTTCCATAAAAATTGCTTTGTTGGGCATTGTATTTTACTGTTCCAAAAAATGAATTTTGCTGTTGGTAAAAACCGGAAGCAAAAAAAACGATGTTGTGTTTGTCGTTTAAACGATAACCCGTTTTGGTCCAAATTTCGGGCTGGTTAATATTTACACTTTGCCCATATAGGCGGGTGCTTCCTTTGTCATTTTCAGGGTTAAAAAATGTTTGTCCGCCCACTCGTTGTTCATTTAAAACACGTAATCCAATTTTGCTACTCCAACCCCAATTTTTTTCATTTCCGTATTTCCATTTATTAGATACCATATATCGTGTGAGCAAAGGCAAATCAAGAAAATTATCATGGTCTCGATCAATTTTGTTTGCTGGTTGCACTGAGTGAAATGCTGTTAAGTTGCTCCACTTCCCTTTTTTTTGAAGGAAGTTTGCATTAATATGCTTTTCCATAAAATTATTCATATATACATTGAGCAGCAAACGGTCAGTTTTGTCGGGTTCTTTTGTTATCACATTTATTTGCCCACTAATGCTTTCATACCCCTGCAATACACTATTGGCTCCTTTTGAGATAAAAATATTATCCACTAAAGTACCTGGGATACTACTAATGCCATAAGTATATGATAAACCTTGAATCATGGGCAATCCATCAATCAATACCTGATTGTAAATTCCTGACAAGCCTAAAATACGAAGCTCTTTTGAGTTTGTAATTACATTGGTTGTTTGCGCTTGCACGGTAGTTTGTGTTTCAAAACAACCGGCCAAATCACAGCAGGCAGATTTAGCAAGTTCTGCCTGCGTTATTTGCTCTGTTTTAATTGGTTTTATATTTGAAATAATTATACCATCAATTTGTCCTTGTATAATCACTTCATTTAGGGTTTTTGTTTCACGTAAAGTGAAATCAATATAGGTTTGGTTGCTAACCGTAATCGTATCTGACGAGTAGCCTACATAATTTGCTATTAGTTTTTTATTACTAATTTCTTTTACTGAAATTTCAAAATCTCCGTTATCACCGGTTGTTACACCAATGTTTGTGCCTAACCAATAAACACTTGCACCTATTAGTGGTTCTTTTTTTGGGTTGGTTACTTTTCCTATTATATTTTGAGCTAAAGCACCTAAGGGAAACAGCAAACCAACAATGAATATATACTTTTTCATTGTCTTGATTTTTTTTGATCAATACAGGGCATTGTAAAAGCCCTGTTTGGTTAGGTATTTACTGTTTTACTTTATATGGTCTATCGTTAGGATTTTCACAACCTCCGGTATTTTCAATAGCTGAAAAAATTTCTTTTTCAGTTACTTTTGACTTATTGAATGCTACTTCAAAAGATGTTGTTGCTCCTTGTTTGGCAACCTTACAACTGCTCACCCCTTTAACTTTCTCAACATTGGCAGATATCGTTTTTACATCTGTTGAACAGGTTATACCCTTAACTTTAACGGTGACAGTTTTTAAACTGTCTGATTCTGATGTATTAGCTTGCGAATATACATTGCTTGCTGTGGCTGCTAATACGATTAAAGCCAAAACAAAAGATTGAATAAATTTCATTTTTCTGATATTTAAATTGTTTAACTAAGAAATAGTTGCTCTAATTTTTTAGAGCAAAGTGCAAAGGGTGTTAAACAATTTTTGGTGGCTGCCAAAAGTCAGATGCGAATTGAGAAGTAAAAATAGATTGGTAAGTAAACCCTTTTTCAGAGAAAATTTTGGGCACAGAAACAAAGTCAAGCGGAACATTCAAGCATAGCAATACACAAGAACTACACACCTGAAAAGGGTTACAGAATTTCCCTTCACAGCTATTTCCAGGAGCTTGTTTTTCTGATTGGCTATTATCTGAAGTAGGAAGGCACTGCCCGTCACAACAAGTTTGCTCGGTGTCCTCTTGAAATGAAATTAAATCTATTCCCGGCTTAATAGCAAGAAAAAGAATAAAGGTTGCAAAAAGAAATGTCCAAAATTTCATTATGCAGCAAATATACAACATGTTTGAAACAAAAACTACTCTTTATGATGAGAAAGTAATATTTTTTAGAGTTCAATATGACAAATGTTAACACTTTTTTGATTGTATGAAGATAACTTACTACAACATCATATATTCACTAATACTCGTGTTGTTAAAAATGTGTATTTCGGTTATTACACCCATTTTACTCTTGTTAAACCAATTTTCTTTAAGGGCATTAAGCTTCAAAAGATATGTTTTCACTTAACTCTACTCTCTGACTATTTATTGTTAGTTTGTACACTTTAGATTATTTCGCTTGTCAATTCTTATTTGATTAGTAACATCACTGATTATAGACATTCCCGTTAAGAAGTAACTTAGTTATTTTAATTTTGAGTTTTAACATACCTTATAAGCCCAATCTATAAGCTTAATAACTCCTTTTTCTTATCTTTGTTGTAGTAATTATGTAATGATTTTTAGCTAATCATTTAATTAAAGAAGTTTTAGAAATCAAGAAACAAAAAATTTAAAATGATAAAATCAATTTCTTTAAAAAGCACTGTAGTAACTTTACTATTATTATCAAACGTTTGTGTGTTTGGACAAGAAAGAATAGTTCCCTACACCGAAATTCCACCACAAATACAAGCATATATAAAAAATTATTTTCCGAATAATAAAATATTGCAATCAGAGATAGATTATGAGGGGCTAACCAAGGAGTATGATATTATTTTAAGTGAAAATATTGAATTGGAATTTAATAGAAATGAACAAATTAAAAGTATTTCGTCAATCTCTAAGCTTCCTGATGCTGTAATTCCTGAGGCCATTAGAAATTATATAAAAGCAAATTACCAGAATAATTTTGTTACCAAATGGGAGCTTGAAAAAACGTATCAATCAATAAAATTAGATAATAGTATTAAACTAAAATTTACATTGAAAAATGAGTTTTTAAAAATTGATAACTAATAAAATGATGAAAAAAATTATTACTGCTACACTATTCATAGCATTTATCGGATTGACAAGCTGCGAAAAGGAAACTATTTTAAAACCCAATGAAATTCAAAGTGAAATTTCAACTTATGTTACAACTCACTTTCCAAATCATAAAATATTGTATGTTGTAAAAGATGTTGATGGCCTAAAGAGAACCTATGATGTCCTATTAGAGAACAATATTTCTTTGGAGTTTAACCGTAAAAATGAAATTATTGGAATTGAAGCACATACTCAACTCCCTGAAAGTGTTATTCCTCCTAAGATAAATGACTATGTAAAAGTTAACTTTGTAAGTAACTTTATTACCCAATGGGAGCTGGATGATAGGCATCAGAAAGTAGGCTTAAACAACGATATTGATTTGAAATTTAAACGTAATGGTGATTTTATCAAAATTGACCTTTAGGTGCAAATGACTCTTTCAGCATACAAAATGACTATTGTGTTATACGAAGTAAAAGCAAATTTTTTATGCTATTGCTTTGTTTAGTACAATTGAAAAAGTACTTCCCTTTCCTATTTCACTTTCCAACGAAATTACACCTCCCAGGCCCTCTATAAATTCTTTACAAATAGCAAGGCCAAGTTCAAAGCGTGTTTATGGCTGCAATTTGGAAGTAAGTAATGAAGGAGTAATTCCGCTTATGTTTTTTTGCTTTTAGTTGCGGCATTAGAACACTTTTTGGTACTCGATTTGCTCGTGGATACTTTTTTAATCAGCCACTCTTTAGCTTTTGTTTCATTGTTAAAAATCTTCAGCCGATTGCTTTTGCCGGTTAAGTTTATAACCACTTGCCCCATTATACGTTGACCAATATTGTCAACAACAATTGCAACATTGGGCCAAGTCTTCAACTCATTCATTACATAGTTACGTGCTTCACTATCAAGTAAAGTCCATTTGCCTGTTTTAAGAAGAACAGAAATTTTTTTGTCAGGAGATAATTTTTGTGCTTTTTCCCAACCCACAATAACTTCATCTATATTAAGTGTTACATTTTCACGAAGAAATGTTAACTCAATAAAATTGTTTTCATTTAATGAAGCAGTTGCAATTTTGTCAGGAATCATAAGGCAAGTTTTAAACTATTTGTCTCGTCCTAAAAAAAAGTTTACATATTTTTGTTAATAATCCTTTTACAAATTTATACAATTTTTTTAATGCTGAATTCCATTTGAATTTGTTATGTTTTATAGCTTTGCAACAAACTCGTAAATCGCACACTCATGTCTAATTTTATTAAAACTTTTATAAAGCTATTGCTGCCTAAGTATCAAAAACTAATTTTAGAATACAAAGTGAATATGAAACCACGATATGGCTATGGGCAAAAGCCACATCCGCTTTTGTATGAAATACTGAATAAAAACAGAGATACTTATACTTCATTTATGCATCAAATTTTAGCTCAGAAAGACACTTTTCAAAACATTAAAACTGCTGCGCAAGAAAGTAATGAAAATGAGCCAGCTTGGAACAATGGCTTTTTACCCGGGTTAGATATTATGGCTTTATACACGCTTTTAGCTTATTACAAACCTAAAAGGTATATTGAAATAGGATCCGGTAATTCTACCAAAGTAGCTCGAAAAAGTATTCGTGAAAACAAGCTCACAACCAAGATTACCTCTGTTGATCCTTTTCCAAGAGCCCATATTGACCATTTAGCCGATGTGGTTATTCGAAAGCCAGTTGAAAGTCTAGATAACTATCGTTTCATTATAGATGAACTTGAAGAAAACGATATTTTATTTATTGACAATTCGCATCGTTGCTTACCTAACTCTGATGTTACTGTGTGCTTTTTAGACCTATTGCCTTATCTAAAAAAGGGTGTTGTTGTTCACATTCACGATATTTATTTACCTTATGATTATCCGCAATTTATGTGTGATCGCTTTTACTCCGAGCAATATGTTTTGGCTGCCTTTGTTTTAGCTCATCCGCAAAAATACAATCCTATTTTTCCGGGTATGTTTATTAGTGAAGACAAGACTCTTTCACAAATTATTCAACCTATATGGGAACACTCGCAAACACAGCATGTAGAGAAACACGGGGGTTCTTTTTGGTTACAGATAAATTAGCAAAAGCTTTTGACATTGCTAATAAAAAAAATATCAATCTTTTTTACGATTAAATTTTAAAGTGCCTAACATCCAATCAGGAAGTGTTTTGGTTCGGTCGCGTTTGCTCACATCCAAATACCAGCCTATTTTTTTTAAAATTGGAATACGATAGGTTTCTACAAACTCTATTAGAGTGCCGTCTGGGTCTTCGATGTAACTAAAGTGTCCGGCAGCCTCTCCCATGTCAAAGCTCGAAGAGCTATCCACCGTAAAAGGATATCCGTTGGCGCTTAAGTTTTTTTCAAGTTCTTTCATATTGTAAACATCAAAACAAAGATGAATAAAGCCTAAATCACCCCAGAAACGATTTTCAAATATTTTACGAGGGTTACGGTCTAAAACTTGAATTAGCTCAATGGTACTTACACCTAATAGTTTACTAAAATTTCCGGTATTTTCCTTGGTTTTTGAAAGTAAAACACGTCTTATTTTATTTTTCCCTCCGGGTAGTTCTTTAAAATCGTCAAAAGGTTCTGTTTTATCATAAATAATATGATCGTAGCCTAATAAATTACTATAGAATTTTAATGATTTTTCCATATTGCTAACTCCAATAACGGCACCACAAATACCCCCAGTAATGTGTTCGCTTTTCCGAAACCAATCTTTACCTTGTACTACCTGATAAATACTTCCTATTTCATCTTTTAAGTAAAAACAAGGTAATCCGTCAGGTGCGGTTTGCAGCCCACCAATTAAGTAGGCTCCGTTATTTTTGAGATGTTGATAGGCAAGCTTAACATCGGGTGATTTTACTTTTGCCATCACAATACCTGTATCGCCCATTTGGAGTTCAAAAGCCGGAGCTTCAGTTTTACGGCTGGTAAATTGCCATATTTCAAGCCCGCTTCCACCTTTGAGATTTATTGCCAATACAGCAGTGCGGCTATGTACTTTCCCGCCTGTATATCGAGTCATTAGTTTTGCTTCAGCACTTTCCTGAAATATAGGAATATCCATTCCAAAATGTTTACGATAATAAGTCCAGGCCTTTTGAAGATCAGGAATTCCCACACCAATTTGTTGTATTCCAATAATATTTTGTTTCATAAGTTCAAATAATTAAGATGCAAGTTTATAAATAAATTCAGGATAAGCACTCGTATTATGAAACCTATTCCATTATTTTAATTTTAGAACCGTCATAGCCCCTTAGAAATTCATGAATAGTCATCATTTTTTTACCGGCAAGTTGAAGCTGTAATATGTGAATAAATCCGTTATTGCAGGCTACTTTAAAAATATTCTTCCCGTCAGATACAATGCTTCCGGGAGCTTTGTTGTGAGTAGCTATTTCGAAATTTGCTTTAAACAGCTTAAGTACCTGAGCTTCGCCATTATGGGTTATGATATTTGTAAAAGCCGTTGGATAAGGGCTTAAACCTCTAATAAGGTTATGAATTTCTTGCGCAATACTATTCCATTTTACGCGGCAATTTTCCTTAAAAATTTTATGGGCTGTTTTCAGTTCTGAAACCACAAGGTCTGTTTGTGGTATAGCTTTTACATTGCCATTTTCTATGTTTTGCACGGTTTGCGAAAGTACATCTGCTCCCAATTTCATCAGTTTATGGTGTAGTTCACCTGCTGTTTCATCAGGATCAATGGAACATGATTGTTGCATAATAATACTTCCTGTGTCTATTTCATGTTGCAAAAAAAAGGTAGTAACTCCAGTGGTTGTTTCACCATTTATTATAGCATAATTAATTGGCGCAGCACCTCTATATTGTGGCAATAATGAAGCATGCAGGTTTATGGTTCCTTGGGGTGGCATATTCCAAACTACTTCGGGCAACATACGAAAAGCAACAACAACATGAAGTTCGGCATTTATGGCTTTTAAGGTTTCTATAAACTCCTGATTTTTGAGCTTTTCGGGTTGCAATACACTAAGATTATGTTGAAGAGCAAACTCTTTAACTGCCGATTGATGTACTTTTAGTCCGCGCCCACTGGGTTTATCAGGGGCTGTAATAACGGCTCCAATCTCATGCCCGTCAGCCATTAACCGGGCCAATGCAGGTACAGCAAAATCGGGGGTTCCCATAAAAACAATTTTCATTTCGCTTTTTTATTTGCAAAGGGAATATATTTTCACAAAATGACAAACTTTAAATTGAAAGTAATTTCACTTTATTTTAACCATACTCCTTTTTTGTGATAATTGTTGTATTGGCTGTATTTGTAGTAAATTCAGATAATCTATGCTAAATTCTGAATTAGAATTAAATAAATCTTAATATAGATATTATCGTTTTTCTGATTATAGATATTGTGTTTATCGCTATAAACTAAGATTTGATTTTCTTAGATATTATTCCAACTTTTACAGTACAGAATCATAAAAAGCTATTTAAAGTTTACAAAAATGCACATTGACATCATTTCAATTTTTCCGGATTTGCTAAAGAGCCCTTTTGAGCACTCTATTATGAAAAGAGCTCAGCAAAAAGGTATTGTTACCATATCATTAATAAATTTAAGAGATTTTGCAGTAAGCAAGCATAAAAACTTAGACGATTATTGTTACGGTGGTGGGGCAGGTATGGTAATGATGATTGAGCCTGTTGCTAATTGCATTAACTATCTAAAAAGTAAATATACTTATGATGAAATAATTTACATGTCGCCAGATGGTCAGAAATTGAATCAAAAAATGGCAAATAATTTGTCAATACTTAAGCGTGTGCTTATACTTTGTGGGCATTATAAAGGCATTGATGAGCGAATAAGAGAATTGTTTATTACCCAAGAAATATCTGTTGGCGATTATGTTCTTAGTGGTGGTGAGCTTGCTGCGGCTGTATTGAGCGATAGTGTAATTCGTTTGATACCCGGTGTGCTGAATGATGAAACTTCGGCCCTTTCTGATTCTTTTCAGGATGATTTGCTTTCACCTCCGGTTTATACACGTCCAGCAAATTTCAATGGCTTAAAAGTACCCGAGGTGCTTTTAAGCGGGCATGCTGCTGAAATTGAAAAATGGAGATACGAGCAAGCTTACCTACGAACGAAGCTAAAAAGGCCCGATTTATTAAACCATTAAAAAATGTTAATACTCTACAAGTATTAAATTACATCCTATTAAACTATATTATTACACGATGTATTTGCAAATCTAAGAAATATATTTACTTTTGTATATATATAAACCAAACTCAAATCCAATGAAAAAATCTATTCTTTTATCTTTATTTGCCGCAGCGGCAGTTTTAGTTAGTTCATGTGAAAAAGAAGCAGTTAAGGTTGAAACTGATATTAATTCAACTTTGTCTGTAAGCTTTTCAATTCCGGTAGATACCGTTCCTGGGTATAAAGAGTTCAACAAACAAGTTATTAATTCAGATCTTGAGGCAAAACTTAATGAATATAAAGCTAGCTTAGATGATGTAAAGTCTGTATCGGTTGAATCTGTTGAATGGTCTTTGCAAGATGGCAGTACTATGACATTTGATGCCATTGACTATGTTGACACATACTTTATGCTTGACGGAGGTGCTGAGAGTAAAATTGCTTATCTTAATCCCGTAACACATGATGGTAGTAAAACAATTAAGCTTAGCTCTTCTGGAACAGACCTTAAACAATTTTTGTCTAAGAAAAACTTTTATGTTACTTCAAAAGGATACACAAACACAAAAATTTTAACGGAACAACCCGTTAAAGTCACCATCAATTATAAAATTAAAGCCAATGTTGTTCCTTTAAAATAAAAGATATAAATCTTTAAAAAAAAGGTTCACATTATTATGTGAACCTTTTTTTTATTCCATTGGTCAAAGATTGTTATTATCTGAGAGTTTACTTATAGCTTAAGCATCTCTCTTTTTAAGCCAGTTAAATACAGCAGGAGCCAGCTCTTTTTGAGATCGGCCACCCACAAACACACCAATATGACCGCCTTGAAATTTATACAATTCCTTATCTTTTGAACCCACATGATCATTCAAAGGAATGGTGGCGCTAGGCGGTACCAGATGGTCTTCAGTGGCATAAATATTTAAAAGTGGCATGGTTAATTTTTTCAAATCTACCTTATGACCTCCTACAACAAGAGTTCCTTTAATCAGTTTATTGCCTTGGTATAAATCTTTCATAAACTGTCTAAAACACTCTCCGGCTTGGTCAGGACTATCGGCAATCCATTTCTCCATACGCAAAAAGTTAAGCAGTTTATCTTTATCGTCTAAAGAATTAATTAGTCCTGTATTTTTATTAATTTTCATCATGGGCTTTAGCATTTCAAAGCCAACATTTAAGAATTCACCCGGAATAATTCCATCGTTGTTGTCCACTAATGCATCAAAATCCATATCCTTACTCCAGCGGAAAAGTAAGCCATCATTAACATTAAAATCAATTGGTGTAACTAGTGTAATTAAGTTTTTTACTTTTTGCGGATAGATAGAGCTGTATATTGTGCTTAAGGTACCACCCTGACAAACACTCATAATGTTCAGTTCCTTAATTTTATGAGCCTGAAGAATAAAATCTACACAATTATTGATATATCCGTTAATATAATCATCCATACTCAGGTATCTGTCGGCCTTTGAAGGATATCCCCAGTCAATAACATAAATATCAAGACCTAAATCCAGTAGGTTTTTGATATAACTTCTGTCGCTTTGTAAATCCATCATATCAAAACGATTAACTAGAGCGTAAACTATTAATACCGGAGTTTTACAAGCAGATGGGGTTTTTCGATCGTAACGAAATAATTTTAGCTTGTCTTCACTATACACCAGGTTTTTAGGTGTTGTACCTATACTTACTTCATCAATTTCTGATAAAGTGTTGTATCCCTTCATCATTTTACTTGTAGTTTCAGCTATTTCCTGAATTACCTCGCCTGAATTTATTTTCATGATAACTATTTTTATGCAAATTTAATGCTTTTTAGGATTTGAATAAAAAAGCCTATAGTATTTACTACAGGCTTTTTTTAAGTTTTGTTGAACTATTACTTTTTACGTGTTCCGCTTTTAGTGGTTTTAGCAGGCTCTTCGTCTTCTAATTCCAAAGCCGAAATTTTAAGTGCAGCTAATTGAGTTTCTAAAGCTTTTACTTTATTTTTCAAATCATGAATGGTTTGATAAACTTCATTCATATCTGTTTTAAACACAAAAGGATATACCGCCATTTGTTGTTCAAACTGGATTTCTAAATCTTTCTTGATAGCTAACGAAAGGCTGGTTACTTCTGCTCTCAAAGCCGAGTACTCGTCTGAATTGAACAAAGAGATAAAAGTATTTTCATTAATATTTACCCATTCTTGGAAAAACTTATGGAAGCTTGTAATTTCTGCTTGCGACTTAAATTTTTCGGCTACCATCTCCATACTTTTTTCAAGTGAACTTTGGCCTGAGGTCATAATTAAATACTGTAACTGAGCATTCTTAATTTGGTGAATGGCTATTTTGTCTAAAGTGTCAAAAGCGGCTTCAATTCTCTGTTTTTCTTTTCCACCGGATACTAATTTTAAATAAGGAGCAACAGATTTTTGAAAATTATCGCTCATTTGATTGTACATGCTCATGGCTTTGCTCATGTCGCCATTAAACAAGTCAGGATAAGAACTTGCAAATTTTTGTAAACTCTCTTTAAAATCTTTAGCTAGGCTTTGTGAGTTATTCATCAAATTTTGAATCTGATTCATATAACTTTCAAAAAATTCTTTCATGTTAGCTTGTGGCATTAAATTGCTAAACATAGATTCCATGTTTTTCTTGTACATGGCAGGGTCTATGTATTGTTTAAAGCTATCGGCATTAAAAGAACCATTTTGCATGGCTTTGTAAAATGGAGCATAAAACTCCTGCATTTTTAAAATTACATGCTGTGACTGAAACATGTTTTCAAACACTTCTTTATTTAAGTTATCTTTCAATGTTTTGCTTAAATTATTAAAAGTATTATTCATTGTATTCATCCAGTTTTCATACATTTCGGTTGCGGTTTTATTCCAATTACCGAAGGTTGTGTTTTCTTCATTTGAAGGGGTGCTGAAATTAACCCATGACTCCATTAATTTCTTGTTAAAGTCAGTCATTTGTTGAAATGCAGAAAGTTGATTGGAATACCAATTTTTATAAAACTCTTCCATGTTTTGTTTAGCATCTTCAGCCTTTTCAGATGCAGCCGTTGGGCCATCTGTTAAAGAAATATTTTTGAAAATACTCATTTGATTGCTCAGCCACTCTTTGTATAGTTCCGAGTTTTTTTCAAGGCTCGATCCGCTTAATGCAGCCTTTTGTGCCTTTTGTGCAGTTTCTACCCAGTTGTTAACAGTTTTAGATGATGATTCTACCATCGCATCCATTAAATTTTTTGTAGTTTTCATTTTAGGGAGGGTTAAAATTTTCCGCAAAAGTACATCATTTTTATATAAAAAACTATAGCTAAGCGTTAATTTATTTCAATTTATTACATTGCTGATTATCATTATATTACATTCATTATTGAGGTTTTATTAATTTTTTGTTGTTATAAAGGCATACCAAATTAAGTCGTATTTTCTATAAGCAAATCAAATTTTAGAGAATTATAATCAAAATTTATTTCCTTTAATATAATGCTTTAGCTTCATTATGTTACACAAATTTCATCACATAGAATACAATTATATGCCATACCGGAAGGCGTAAACAGAAATCGTTTTTTGTGGGTATAAAAATCAAATTAAAAAGAATAAGTGGTTAAACACATTCATAATCAGGTACTAAAAATTAAATAAATAGTGCAACTTAATAATTCCCCAATCGTAAAAGTTCTGAATCACAAAAATATTATATATGAGGCAATTAAAAATTACTAAACAAGTTACCAACCGTGAAACAGCCTCTTTAGACAAATACCTTTTAGAAATAGGGCGTTTAGAGCTTATTAGTGCAGATGAAGAAGTAGAACTTGCGAAGCGTATTAAACAAGGCGACCAAATTGCTTTAGAAAAACTAACTAAGGCCAATTTACGCTTTGTTGTATCTGTTTCTAAGCAATATCAAAACCAAGGTTTAACACTACCTGATTTAATAAATGAAGGTAATTTGGGGCTTATAAAAGCTGCTCAGCGTTTTGATGAAACAAAAGGGTTTAAATTTATATCATACGCTGTTTGGTGGATAAGACAAAGTATTTTGCAGGCATTAGCCGAGCAAAGTCGCATAGTTAGGCTGCCTCTAAACAAAATAGGTACTATAAACAGAATAAACAAAACCTTTTCGCAGTTAGAACAAGAGTATGAACGCGAGCCAACAGCCGAAGAAATAAGTACTCTTTTGGAAATGAGTGAGCAAGATGTAAAAGACTCTATGCGCTCTACCGGAAAGCATTTATCCATGGATGCTCCACTTTCTACAAGTGATGAAGGCTCTGGGAGCATGTATGATTTGATGGTAAGTGATGATAATCCCAGTCCGGAGCAAGAGTTGATGAATGATTCGCTACGCAGAGAGATTGAACGCGCTTTGGCAACTTTAACTACACGTGAAGCCGAAGTTTTACGATGTTTCTTTGGGTTAAACGGCAAATCGGCAATGACTTTGGAAGAGATTGGAGAAAAATTTGATTTGACCCGCGAGCGTGTAAGACAAATAAAAGAAAAGGGGTTGAGAAGATTGAAACACACCTCGCGCAGTAAAATTTTAAAAACCTATTTAGGTTAATTTTTACACCTCATTCTACTTTTTATTTTTACTTTTCGCAGTCCTAAATAAAGCGTATTTTCGGGCTTTATTTAGAACACCAATCGTTTATCCTTTTATATTAAAGCTGATATTTTCAGGGTAATTTGTATGAATTCGCTCAAAAGTACCTTTACTCAAGCTTTTTCGGGTATTAGTAAAGAAGTTTGGTATTTATCATTAGCCATGTTGGTTAACCGTAGCGGAACCATGGTGCTTATTTTTATGAGTGTTTATGCAACTGACAAACTAAACTTTAGTGTAACAGAAGCCGGCACTATTATTTCTATGTTTGGTTTAGGCTCATTGCTTGGCGTTTTTGCCGGTGGTTTAATGGCCGATAAGTTGGGCTACCGAAGTGTTATGATTTTTAGCCTCATAAGCGGGGGCTTACTTTTTATTTTGCTGGCTCATATACAAAATTTTTATCTCATCACATTTTTTACTTTTTTAGTTAGTTTGTTTGGCGAAGCGTTTAGGCCTGCAAATATGGCTGCTATTTCGGTATATAGTAAGCCCGAGAACTTTACCCGTTCCTTATCACTCAATCGCCTGGCTACCAATCTTGGCTTTTCTGTTGGTCCATCATTGGGCGGCTTATTGGCAAGCCATAATTTTAGTTTATTGTTTTATGCCGATGGATTTTCGTGTATTAGTGCAGCCTTTATTCTCATTTTTTTAGTTCGTGATAAACATAAGATGCCCGAAAATAAACAGCAAATAGCTAACATAAATGAAAATAGCATTTCTCCCTTTAACGATAAACCTTACCTGCTTTTTACTTTACTTGGAGTTTTATATGCTACCGGTTTTTTCCAAATGTTTAGCACTATGCCCCTTTACTACAAAGAGGTACATCACTTAAGCGAACAACAGATAGGCTTACTCATGGGCTTAAATGGCATTTTAGTTGCAGCTATTGAAATGGTTATTATTTATAAGATTGAACATAAGCTTCAGCCTTTACAATTTGTTATATTGGGTGCCTTGTTACTGGCAGCAAATTATTTTCTATTATTTTTTGCATCAAATTATATTTGGCTTATAGTTTCAATACTATTAGTAACAGGCTCTGAAATGATGGCCATGCCCTTTATGTCCACTTTTATGATAAATAGAGCAGGAGCCAATAAAAAGGGGAGTTATGCATCATTTTATAGTATGACCTGGAGTGTAGCTCAAATTATAACTCCAATAATAGCCACACAAACTATTACCCATGCCGGTTTTAATACTTTATGGATGATTTTGTTTTTATTTGGAATAACAGTAGCTATTGGGATTTACATACTTCATAAAAGATTACAGAAAAGCTGATTTGTGAGGGTTTCATAAAGATGTAAATTTTACCTATCATACACCGAGCCGGTGGTCTATAAAAAATAATTTTCAAATTTAAAATCATTATAAATTAGTTTAACTTTGCAGCCCAATCATGAAAAATTATATTGAAATAATGGCTCCAGCCGGAGGCTTTGACTCTTTGATGGCAGCCATACAAGGTGGGGCCAATTCGGTTTATTTTGGAGTAGAGCAGCTTAATATGCGTGCCCGAGCTACCATGAATTTTACAATAAATGATATTTTAGAAGTAGCCCGTATTTGTAAGGAGAACAATATTCGCTCCTATATTACACTAAATACAATTGTGTATGATCATGATTTATCAGTAATTAAAACTATTATTAATGCGGCTAAAGATGCTGGAATTACAGCCATTATTGCTGCCGACCAAGCGGTTATAGCCTATGCCCGATCGGTTCAAATGGAGGTTCATATTTCGACTCAGGTAAATGTTACCAATATTGAAACGGTTAAGTTTTATGCCTTATTTGCCGATACCATTGTTTTAGCCAGAGAGCTGAGTTTAACACAGGTAAAGAAAATTACGGATACCATAAAAGCCGAACAAATTAAAGGCCCATCGGGAAGGTTAATAGAAATTGAGATATTTGTTCATGGTGCCTTATGTATGGCAGTTTCGGGGAAATGCTATTTGAGCCTGCATACTCATAATGCTTCGGCAAACCGAGGAGCCTGCATTCAAAATTGCAGAAGAACCTATAAGGTTACAGACCAAGAAGAAGGTCATGAATTTGCCATAGAGAATGAATACATTATGTCGGCACAAGATTTATGTACCATAGATTTTTTAGACGATGTTTTGAAATCGGGTGTTACGGTATTAAAAATTGAAGGCCGTGGAAAGGGCCCCGAGTATGTAAAAACAGTTACATCATGTTACCGACAGGCGGCTGATTCCTATTTTGCAGGTACCTATACCAAAGAGCAAGCCTTACAATGGAAAGAAAAAATGGAAAATGTGTATAACCGAGGTTTTTGGTCAGGATATTATTTAGGCCAACAATTAGGAGAATGGGCCAATACATCAGGCTCAAAGGCCAAGCTTCGCAAAGTTTATTTGGGAAAAGGAAATAATTATTTCAGTAAAATAGGAGTAGCCGAATTTCAAATTGAGACCAACTCACTTAAAATTGGAGATTCAATATTAGTTACCGGACCTACTACCGGTGTAATTGAAAGTGTTGTAGAAGAACTACATACCACCAACGGCCCTGTGCATGAAGTGGTAAAAGGTGATTTGTGTGCCATAAAATTGGAAACCCCAATACGCAAAAGTGATAAGTTGTATAAACTGGTAAGTAATACCGAATGATTACAATTACCCTGCAACGAAGTAAATGCATAGGGTGTAACTATTGTTGTGAATATGCGCCCCAAAGGTTTACAATGTCGAAAAAAGATGGGAAAGCTGTTTTGCTCCATTCGCGGGAGCGAAGAGGGTTTTATACGGTTAAAGCGCGTGAAGATGAGTTAGAGGCGTGCCTGAATGCTGCTAAATCGTGCCCGGTAAAAATTATTAAAGTTACATCATCCTAATACTGTTATGCTTTAGGGTGTGCCAGTTTGTGAATATTTTTTAGTTTTTCGATGCTGTTATGGGTATAAACCTGTGTGGCTGAAAGATTGGCATGTCCTAATATTTCTTTAATGGCATTTAAATCGGCACCGTTGTTGAGCATGTGTGTAGCAAAGGTATGGCGCAAAATATGGGGGCTTTTTTTGTGTACCGTAGTTACTTTTGATAAAGCACTATTTACAATAGTATATACCTGCTTTGCTTGTAGCTTATTGCCATTTTTTTGTGAAAATAAAAATGGTGATGCTGTGTAATTAGGCGAGGCAAGTTGTAAGAAATTTTCAATTTCTTTATGCATATCAAGAGTAAATGGGATGATACGCTCTTTATTTCTTTTTCCAAGTACCTTTAGTTGATTTTGACTTAAGTCAATAGCCTCTTTTTTTAATCCAATTAGCTCTGATAAGCGCATTCCGGTATAGTAAAAAAGCAATAATATCAACCGGTTTCTTTGTCCTTCAAAATCCGTATCAAAGACTGTCGAATCAAACAGGTTTTCCATTTGTGTTTTATCAATAAACACAGGGAGTTTTTTGGTTGTTTTGGGGCTCAAAATTTTAGCCATTGGGTTTTGTGTAACCTGCCCCTCTTTAATTAAAAAACGGTAATATGATTTTAGTGTTGAAATTTTACGGTTTACGCTACGGGCATCCATACCGCTTTCGAGCAATGAAACTAACCAGCTTCGTATAAGAATATGATTTACCTCATTAAGAGCTTCAATTTTGCTTTGCTCCAAATATTTCCAAAAATCATTTAAGTCGTTTTTATAAGCGGTTATGGAGTGAGCAGAAAACTTTTTTTGATACGTTAAATAAGCAATAAAGTCGGTAATATCCATAAAAAAAATACCTTTGATTTAATCAATAATCAAAGGTATTCAAATATTATTTCAGAAGAAAATTATATTTCTTGCTGCATTAAACGTTGTTTGTAAGCAGCTTTTTTAAGTTCTTCTCTTCTTAAAACAGACGGTTTTGTAAATTTTTGTCTGTCACGAAGCTCACGAATCATTCCAGTTTTCTCTACTTTCTTTTTGAACTTTTTTAAAACCTTATCAATAGGTTCGCTGTCTTTTACCGGTACTATAATCATTAGTTATTTGTTAAATAATTTTTTTTTGAGGCTGCAAATATACTGCTTAATTTAATAAATAACAAAATTATTTAAATATTTCGCGGGCAATTACCAGTTTTTGAATTTCTGAAGTGCCTTCGCCTATAGTACAAAGTTTACTGTCGCGATAGAACTTTTCAACCGGAAAGTCTTTAGTATAACCATAGCCGCCAAATATTTGAACGGCTTCAACAGAACATTTTACAGCTACTTCTGAGGCATAATATTTGGCAAAAGCGCTTTCTTTAGTTACTTTTTTGTGGTTATTTTTAAGGTACGCAGCTTGGTAAATCAATAATTCTGCAGCTTCAATTTCGGTAGCCATATCGGCTAATTTAAAAGCAATTGCCTGAAAGTTAGCAATGGGCTGTCCAAACTGTTCGCGCTCTTTAGCATATTTAACGGAGGCTTCGTAAGCACCTTTAGCTATACCCAGAGATAAAGAAGCAATAGAAATGCGTCCTCCATCTAAAATTTTCATAGCCTGAATAAAGCCATCTCCTACATTCCCTAATATCTGGCTTTTGTGTACGCGGCAGTTATCAAAAATCATTTCGGCAGTTTCAGACGCTCTCATGCCTAGCTTATTTTCTTTTTTACCGGCATTAAATCCGGGAGTTCCGCGCTCTACAAAAAAAGCCGTCATTCCGTGCGAATCGAGTAAATTGCCTGTACGCGCTATTACAACAGCAACATGACCGCTTTTGCCATGTGTAATCCAACATTTGGTTCCGTTTAATACCCAATAATCGCCCTCTTGTTTGGCTACACATTGCATACGCATTGCATCTGATCCGGTATTAGGTTCGGTAAGGCCCCAGGCGCCAATCCATTCACCGGTAGCCAGTTTAGGTAAGTATTTTTTCTTTTGCTCCTCATTCCCAAAAGATAGGATATGACCGGTACATAAGGAATTGTGAGCGGCCATTGAAAGCGCTATGGAGCCACAAATTTTTCCTAACTCACTTATTGCCGTAACGTACTCATTATAAGTGAAGCCCGAGCCACCATACTCTTGTGGAACTAAAACCCCCATTAAACCGAGCTCGCCTAATTTTCTAAAAACGTCAATAGGAAAAGTCTGAGTTTCGTCCCACTCCATTAGGTTTGGACGTATATTTTCGTCACCAAATTTTTTAATCATATCAGCTATCATAAGCTGATTTTCGTTTAAACTAAAATCCATTTCTAAAAATTTAGTGGACAAAAGTAAAAAAAATTTGAACGCTATAAAATTGAATTTACAAATGAAAAGTTCAGAGCAATTTTTAAATTGACAATAATGGTAAAACTACACCTTCTGGAGCTTACTCGGTATAATTAACCAAAGTGTGTATATGTGGGCACTCGAGTAGAAGTTTTTCTTTTCCGTTTAAGAAATGGAGTGCTACCAAAAAGGAGAAACAGGCTACTTCGGCCCCGGCTTTTTTAACCAAATTAGCAGCAGCCGCAGCAGTTCCACCAGTGGCCAGTAAGTCATCATGAATCATAACTTTGGCTCCCTTAAAAAGGGCGTCACTATGCATTTCAATAGCTGCTGAACCATATTCTAAATCGTAACTTTCACGAATGGTTTTATAGGGTAACTTTCCTGCCTTACGTATTGGAATAAACGGAACCTGCATAAAATGAGCTAATAAAAAACCAAACAAAAACCCTCTACTCTCAATTCCCAAAACAGCATTTATTTGATGCGTACGAGCCATATTTGCCAATTGTTCGGTAATTTTCCAACACATATCGGAATTTTGTAAAATTGGAGTAATATCTTTAAAAACTATGCCAGGCTTGGGAAAATCTGGTACATCTCTTATCACTTTTTTTATTTCTTGCTCTAACATAGCTGGATGGATTATGGGACAAGTATAAAAATAAAGTTTTGATAATAATCAAGACTTATAGATAATAATTAAATCCATTTTCAAAGTTCAATAGAATGTATTCTTCTATAAAAAAGTATTAATATAACTTTTTAAACAATTCATATTTTAACTAATCTGGTTTTTAAAGGATACTGCTATGTTTTGAGCAAGGTGTTTCTTAGCCTCAAATTATTAGAAACTAACATACCGTAAAATAAACTTAGGTTTAATCAAAACTGGAAAGAATTATGCACTGCTATTAAGAAACATATAAAAACGCCCTAAACTAAGCCCCTCACTCATACAAATGGAGTTATTGAATGCGTTTTTACAACACCTAAATATTTTAAAAATATTAACTCAGATATTGTCTAAAGGGCTCTTAATCTTTCTTTTTGATATATCAGTAATATGGGTATAAATCATAGTAGTTTTTATATTATTATGACCCAGTAAGTCTTTTACAAAAAGTATATCTGTGCCTTGCTCAATCAAATGTGTGGCATAACTATGTCGTAATCCGTGAATACCTACCTTTTTATTTATTTTAGCTTTTTCTAAAGCCGATTTAAACACTAATTGCGCTGAGCGCACAGCATATTGCCCGCCTCTTTGGCCTTCAAAAAGGTATTTTTGAGGTTTGTATTCTTTATAATATGTTCTTAACAGTTCAAGTACCGATTGGGGTAAGGCAACAATTCTGTCTTTCTTACCTTTACTTCGACTAATAAACACCTGCATACTACCACTATCAATATCAGATATTTTGAGATTGACCAACTCACTTACTCGTAAACCCATACCATAACACATTTTTAATAATAATTCATGTTTTATATTTTTTACAACGGCAAGCATTTTTCTTATATCTCTTACTGAAATGGCCTTGGGCAAAGTACTATGTTTACGAGGTCTGGGTATTTCTAAAAACAATTTTTCGCGGAAAAGAACCTGTTCAAAATAAAATTTAATCGCATTCATGCGGCTATGAATAAGGTTTTCGGATAATTTTAATGTATTAATACAGTATAAAAAATAAGACCGTAATTTTTGAGAGGTAAGTTGATTTATAGGGTATTTTTTTAATGTTTTTAGGAGTTGAATAAATTCGTTGGTATAGGTACGTATGGTGTTGGCACTATAGCCCTTTAGTTGAAGCTGTTCGATATATTTTTGAAGTGCTTGTTGATTTTCAGGAGCAATTTCGAAGAAAAGAGTATTGCTAAATAACTTTTGCTCCAAACCTATTAGTTTTCTATTGAAAACGGTGTCGTAAACATACCACATTTTAAGGCTATTGCTCCAGAATGGTTTAAAGTTAGACTTTAGAAATTTTATTAGATCAGCATTATACGGAAATATTATCCATATTACCTCTTTACGTTTATGTGAGCCTAACTGAAATGTAAAATTTTTCGTCATAAAATTGTTTAAATCTTCAGGAGTCATAATCTTCGCATTTTTCATATTTATTAAAGCAAAAGTACAACATAAAATTTTAATCAATACTATACACGCAGTATAGTACGAAGTTTTAAAAACAGTTATTACACGTATTTTCAACTACTTAATAAATAATTTGACTTATTTTAGTATAATTTTCTAAAAATTACAAAAACTTCGTATATTTGGGAGTTATGTGTAATTTTACAAAACCGACAGAAAATGAATAAACGACTATTAACATTCTCAATCATCCTATTTTTTGCAACTGTAACTTACGGACAAACAAAATGCGATGTCAAAAACTTTTACAAAGCAATTGAAGCGGAAAGTGATGTTAAAGTTTTAACGACAAGTGGTGAAATCGAAGAAGCTGAATACATTTTAGTTCCAACGAAACTTGACGAAGGCAAATACAAACTTTCGGTAACAAGAAAAGCATCTAATCTTTATAAAGTAGATGGACAGGACATATACGTTGAAACAAGGTATTGCTATGAGTATGCTACGGGCGATGATGTAATCCTTATAGTAGAAAGCAATTACGGTTATGACAAAGGAGAAATAATTTTTATTGATTAATTATGAAAAGAAAAGTATTGATTGGAACATTTTTATTATTCACTCTATTATCTTGTTCTTCCAAATCTGAAAAACAAAGTGAAAATAATTCTTCAACTCAAAGCAGTTCATCAAGCAACGATGATAATAGTTTTCAGAGTGGTTCATCAAATTACTCAAACGAAGATAACAATGAAGAAAGTAATGAAGAAAATAACGAATATTCTAATGGCTGTAAATTTGAAGACGGAACTTATTCTGCAACGGTTGACTACAATAACCCCGAGACTGGCTATTCAGCAACATACACTCTTAACGTTGAGGTTCAGGACTG
>CAUJCU010000015.1 GCA_963169745.1 Bacteroidota bacterium | reverse complement strand
AATTAAACTGTAAACTTTTTTTAGGACGAGTCAGACAGAATAAGTTGTAATTGTTGCACTTTCAATTTTGGCGACTTTTACGGACAAGAAATTGGAAAAGGATTTATTGAAATTCATCATACAAAACCAATTTTCAAATACGAAGATGACGACATTGAGAACACACTAAAACAAGCTGTCGCTAACTTGACACCTGTTTGCTCAAATTGCCACAGAATGATACACAGGAATTGGAAAAAAACAGTAGAAATACAGGTTTTGATTGACAGCATAAACGCAAATGGAATATTCAAGCGACCATAAAAAAGCACTAACCGCCAACATTATGCCGAATAGAAAAAAGCCCTAATGCGAAAAAGCCCTGAGCGAAGGAAACACTTCAGGGCTTTTTGTTATTCGGTGTTCAACTACACCCGTTTTTTTATGTAGAAGACAAGTATTTTTAACACTTTGTTGACAATAAACAACGACACACTAACAAATGTCGGCTCCCCATTTTTAGACCAAAAAAGAAAATTGGGTATTGTAAAAAGAATCCCAAATCAAATCACTAAATTTGGACTGACCAATAAAGAATTTAAAATTGTAACTGATTGATATACAGTAGCTATTATTTACGTTAGTCAAAATGGTAAAAAACACAGACAACATTCATAATTTGCAACCTTGACAAATGAATAATAAACCAAAAATCAAGACAAGTTTCATTACACATATCAAGACAAGATTTATTAAATTGGCAAAGGAAAATTCAAGTGTAAATGAAATAGCTACAGGGGCGGCATTGGGAGCTTTTACAGGAGTTTTCCCATCATTTGGTTTTGGATTTTTAACGGTACTTCTATTACATAGGTTTTTAAAATTCAATATTCTTGCAGCAGCAACCGGAAGTTTAATTTCTAATCCTTTAACAAGTCCACTGTTTATGCTATTAAGTTTTGAAACTGGAGAGCTGCTACTAAAGACAGATGTTCGTTTTGACATGCATAATTGGTCTGCAAATTTAGTGGAAGCTGGCTATTCGATTTTTATAGGTGCAATAGTTGTAAGTAGTTTCTGTAGCTTTGCAACATATTTTATTACTAGGTCTATTGTTATTCAAATAAGAAATCGACAGGGTAAATTGTACTAAGACTAATTCGGCTAAATAAACAATTGAACAAAATAATATAAATCACCATCAAAAATAAAAAAAATGAAACTACTTGTAACTACCGACTTCTCAGTAAACTCAAAAGGAGCAATTAGATTTGCACAAACTCTTTCCAGGCAAACAGGAAATATTGATGTAACATTCTATCATGCCATTCATATTATGAAGCCTACAGTATGGAGCGATGCTTTTTTTAAGGCTTATACAAATGACGAAATAGAGCGTCTTACGGCAAACCTTAAAAAGTTTATTTATGCTACTATTGGTAAGGACAAAGGGAAGTTCTCTAATGTGAAATTTGTTGTGGATAATTGCATTTCAACTGAGAAAAACATTCTCAAATATGCAGAAATAAACAAGATGGATTTTATCTGTATAGCTACTCGTGGAGCAGGAATACTTAGGAAAGTGATGGGTACACATACTTCATATATAGTGAATAATTCTAAAATTCCTGTAATGGTTATACCAAGCCATTATAGAGCCAAAGTTATTAAAAAGGCTACCTATTTATCTGATTTTGAAAACCTGAAAAACGAAGTGATTAAAATATCGAAACTTTCAAAACAAATTGATTTGAAATTAGAGGTTTTACATTATTCATCAATTGTGCATGATAAGAAGAAGCTTGAAAAAAACAAAGAATTATTCAAAACGTTTGAATTCGAAAATATCACATTAAACATTCAAAAAAGCAACCTCGAATTACCACTTGTAGAAAGAGTTACAAAATATGTTCAAAAATCAAAACCCGAATTGTTAATCATGTTTACAAAGAGAGAAAAAGGTTTCTTTGAAAGTATCTTTTTGCCAAGTAAATCGGCAGAATTGACATATACCACGAAAGTCCCTGTTTTGATTT
This sequence comes from Bacteroidota bacterium, assembly GCA_963169745.1. GTDB lineage: Bacteria > Bacteroidota > Bacteroidia > UBA4408 > UBA4408 > CAIKXD01. The sequence goes on along the minus strand of CAUJCU010000015.1, from coordinate 227,396 downwards.
TTTCAAAATAGCGTTTATAGTTTTAATGAAACCAATGAACAATAAGTCTAAAAGTTCTAAACAAAGAAATCATCTTCTAAGCTTGACTCTATCTCGAAAATAGGAAAGTAAATTATTAGAATAAATCACCAATTAAAGTAAATTATTATGAAATGTCCAAATTGTAATGTAAGCCTTGTAATGACAGACCGGAGTGGAATAGAAATCGACTACTGTCCAGATTGTCGTGGAGTGTGGCTTGACCGTGGAGAGCTTGATAAAATCATCGAACGTTCTACACAAAATGTCAAAAACTTTGAAACGAATAGTTATGATGACCGCCAAAGATTTTCAAAAGACAGTGACTATCGCTATAAAAAAAAGAAAGGATTATTAGGTGATTTGTTTGACTTCTAAATTACCGTTTGAGTTGCAAATAAAGGCTCAAATCTCAAGAATAATATGAACCACTGGCTATACATTCTGCCGAATAGAAAAAAGCCCTAATGCGAAAAAGCCCTGAGAGGCGGAAACACTTCAGGGCTTTTTGCTATTCGGTGTACTTCGGCAAGTTCAGCATATCATTCAGCGACACCACCAGTATTTTTTATGTTGGAGGCTTTATTGTTGCCGCTTGGGCTATTTCGCTTGTTTGAGGATGAGTTGCTTAGCTTAGGCACACAATTTCCCTTACCCAAGAACCTTAGGATTTTAGCTGCTTTCATTATGTTTGTTGTTGCCATGCTGTTTGTTGAATAGGTCGTTGGAATTCATTATCCTTTATTTTGTTGTTCTGAAAAGCCATTTAAGCCTTTTAGAGCTATTGTTTTTTTTAATCGAAATTTTTCTCAAAAAAAACGCTCCTAAAATTGATTTATTCAGCTATTTTTGAATTGAATTTTGAATTTAAAAAGAGGTATTAAACAAACTACTGTTAAAGCCAATGGTAGCATGACCGTAACACAAATAAAATATGGGACTGACCGACATAAAAAAAGAACTTAAAAAACTGGACAAGGACAAAATAATTGGCCTGGTTGCCGACTTGTATAAAAAAAACAAAACAGTTAAAGAGTTTTTTGACTTTTATGTAAATCCAGACGAGAGACAACTTTTTGAAAAATATAGAGACAAAATGTTTGAAGCGTTTTACCCTAAACGTGGTAACAACTATAAACTTAAAGACGGTAAACAAGCAATTAGCGACTTCAAAAAACTTGGAACATCAACTGATTTACTTGCAGACTTGATGTTATTTTACGTTGAGACAGGAGTAAAATTCACAAATGATTATGGAGAAATCAATGAAAGTTTTTATAAAAGCTTGGCTACAACTTTTGTTGACAGTTTGAATTTAATGAGCAGTGAAGATCTTCTTGACAAATTTGAAGACCGTGTGGAAAAAGTTGTTGACGACTCGAGCGAAATTGGTTGGGGTTTTAACGACTATTTAGTTCAAGTTTGGGTTGACTTTTATCCAACAGATGACGATGAAGATTATGAGGACGAAAACAACGATATAGAAAAAAAAGGAAAAATGATAAAACTGAGCGGTAATAACGACTGAATAAACCACTAGCTATTATCTTTTCCTAAAATAGGGTTACACCAAAAAGTTTAAAAAATACACAAAAAAATCATTCAGGAGTTGATTTCAACTAGGTTCAATAAGGTAGAAATTTGGGAAACATATACAATCGAAATTAAATAGAGTTGAGTAAAAATGATAGGCAATAATTTCAATATTTCACAACAGATAGCAGAACGTGTTGCTAGAGTATTGACATCAAACTCACTACGCAATGGAGCAGATTATTTAGAAATAATTGAAATACTAAAAGGCTTGTCTGGGAAATTTGACGGCTGGGCTACAACATTTTATTATCACGAGTATATGATACAGGTTGGGAATAGCTGGTGGTTAAATGGCATTGCTCAAACATTAGAGAAATTGCGCCCTTTTTCGTTGTCTGTGGCACCTGAACTTGTAACTCAGTTCTCCGTTGATAATGACAAAACGGTGCTTGTCGCTCGTTACACTGCATGTGCAAATGAGCAACTAATTCGAGTAGATTCTTTTGAAACCGCTTTTAATGAAGGTGCTATTAAGATATTTCAAAACGAGATGAAAAGCCTTGCTGACCGTGGTTTTGTTCATACTTATATACGAGGTGGATTATACTGGATGGTTGGCAATAAAACAGGAACCATTGTTCTTACTGCCTGGCATTCGTTAGAGGAAGGATCTCCTCATGATTGTGCTTATATGTTGCGAACCATAGACCATGTTTTTCAATGGCAAGAATTTTTGAATTCAAAGAAATAATATGAATCAGATTACATGAACCCTATTTTAATTAAAGCCCACGAACTTAATTGGAAATCAAAAGAAATGGAAGATGAATTAAAATTTCTTGAAGAACGATTACAACGGCTACCTGAAAAAATTAGCAAAGTCAAAGATAACTTGGGCGTAGGTTTCGACAATGCAACAAGTATTCTTGGTTTGCGAATAGCACTTCATCGTTCTAATCATGAAATTATTGAAGCACTCCGGAACATTGCCGAGTGGGGTGTAGCATTATTCCAAAGAGCCATGGTGGATCGTGAGCAAATGACAACGCTATTTATCAGTGGTCAAAAAGTGAGTGTTTCAGGTCATAGCTCCTACTACAATAGTGTGCCCCGATGGCAACATGCCTTAGGTGCAGCAATGGCTTTGCGAAACACGAATGCAATAGAAAGTCTTTGTGCTTTCGATGTGTCGTTATGGGGTGGAACCTACGATATATATCATTTCACGTATGTAGATGCAATTATGGCATTTATAAATAAATCTGGTGATTGGAATCGTTTGTTAAATGAATCAGAAACTAAGGCAGCAAATGCAACAGTATTCCCTTTACTGGCACATCAACTGGGAATACCTCGTATTGCTTTAACTCGCATTATCATGAATAATGAAAAGGCTGAATTCTGTTCAACACTTACAAACGCATTATCTAATTATTATAACGTTTACAGTAAAGAGCCTGATAATCGAGACCCTGTAGGAGTTTTACCTCTTAGTTATTTGGGTTGGTGTTCATTTGCCTATGATCATGGCTTAACGTGCCATATAGCATCAAACTATATTCCCGATTGGATTTTAAAAGGTGATTTTCAATTAAGTTAATAAAACTTATTATAAACTTTAATGAAACAAACTATAGGTAAAAATCTAAGATATAAGGGCTACAGCAATAAGTAGAACGGAATAACGAAAAGATAAAAATACTGACAAAAAGTTGAAAAATAGTACCCTAAAAAAGAGCATTAGTAACAAACTGAAATTTAGTATCCCAAATGTAATACCCGAAGTATCCAGTTATTGAAAAAAGATATTTTCGGAAATTGTTGAACGTTTACTCTTGTTCAAACCATAGCTCCCATTACCCATACAACTGGAGTGTTGTTTTCAAACCTGTTGCTTAATACCTCAGGTATTCGTGTAGTAACACATAACTGTTTTAACAATACACATAAGTTCTGCTAAAGCACCGAGCTTTGAAATAGCTCATAATACAAAATATCTTGACTCATTTTTTTGTGATAATTTAGGTATATTAGTGCTTTGTAAAGATTTAAAATATTGAGCATTAAAAACTTTTGTACCTTTAGTTTTAATTCTTATCAAAATGGAAAAAAGTGAAAACAAGTTATATTCACAAAAAGAGAAGGCACACCAACTATACCAACTTCATCATTCCAACAAAATTTTAATCTTACCTAACGTTTGGGATATTTTAGGAGCCAAATTACTTGAAAGTTTAAATTACTCGGCAATCGCCACAGCAAGTGCTTCTATTGCATATACAAACGGGTATCTAGACGGAGAGAAAATTCCTTTTAACTATGTACTTTCAATTCTATCAAAAATTGCAAACAGTGTGAATGTTCCGGTAACTGCAGATATTGAAAGCGGCTATACGGTTAACGAAACTCAGCTTCAAGAAAACATAAAAGAGCTTTTAAAGTCAGGAATTGTTGGAATAAACATTGAAGATACAAACCACAACACAAAATCATTATTTTCGATTCAGAGTCAGTGTGAAAGAATAAAGATTATACGAACTGTTGCCCGTGAACTGGATATTCCACTTTTTATAAATGCTAGGGCAGATGTGCTTTTATACGACAAAGATTTTTCTACTGATGAAACACAAATTGAAGAATTGATTAATAGAGGGTTGGCATACAAGGAAGCAGGTGCAGATTGCTTTTACCCAATTGTATTACGACAAAAAAGTAGTATTGAAAAGTTGGTAAAACAGCTAAATATGCCAATTAATATTTTAACACTACCTGAAATACCATCCTTAAAAGAATTACATGATATAGGGGTAGCACGGGTAAGTTTGGGGCCTTCATTTTTAAAAATAGCACTACAAGGCATGCAACAACTGGCCATTGAGTTAAAGGATCTTGAAGGGTTATCGAGAATAACCGAAAATAAAATAACAAACGACTATTTAAAAAAATTAATAAATAATTGATCTATGAAAAGTAAACGACTTAACATAAATGAGCTGGAACCAAAGGCTTACAAAGCTATGATGGGATTAGAAAGTTACGGAAAAACGTGTACCTTAAACCCACTGCACAAAGAGTTAATAAAAATTAGAGCATCGCAATTAAATGGCTGTGCATACTGTTTAGATATGCACACCGAAGATGCCTTAAAACTTGGTGAAAGTCAAAGAAGAATTTTTGCTCTTTCCGTATGGCATGAGTCTCATTTGTTTTCTGAAAAAGAAAGAATTTTGCTTCAATTAACCGATGAAGTAACTATGATTGCCGAAAAAGGGGTAACTGATAAAACTTATAAAAAGGCAATAGACGTATTTGGCAAACAAAATACGGCACAAATCATTATGCTTATTGTAACCATAAATGCTTGGAATAGAATTGCTGTTTCTACTAAATTAATTTATAAGAAATAATTTAGCGAATTATTATAAAAACAGCATTTAAAAACGAAGCAAAAAACTCGTATTCAGGTATTAAAAAGCTTTTCTACAGTTACCATTTAAACAAGCGTTACTGAAATAATTAAAGGTAAGCCCATTGCCTGATCACTTTCAATGAGCTTTGATTTATGGTATATATTACAAATAAGCTCCTGCTAATTGGATGAGTACTTGCGAATAAAAAAAGGCCTGCAACACTATATTGCAAGCCTTTTCCAATTAAACCAAATTCAAACTATTTATTCTCTTTAACTTCTTCAAAATCTACATCAGTAGCTTCTCCAGAATTACTCTCTGATGCGTTGGAGTTTGCAGGGCCACCCTGTGATTCATTTCCGGCAGCCTGATACATATCGCCCGAAGCAGCTTGCCAAGCCGTATTTAAACGTTCTAAAGCACTATCAATGCGTACTATATTCTTTTCGGCATGAGCCGCTTTTAGCTCTGTTAAGCCAGCTTCAATTTCTTGTTTTTTTGCAGCCGGTATTTTGTCGCCATACTCTTTCAATTGTTTCTCTGTTTGGAAAATTAAGGCATCGGCACTATTAATTTTATCGGCCTCTTCTTTAGCTTTACGATCAGCCTCTGCATTAGCTTCAGCTTCAGCTTTCATCTTTTTAATTTCATCATCACTTAATCCCGATGAAGCTTCAATTCTAATTTGTTGTGATTTACCCGTTGCTTTATCTTTTGCCGAAACATGTAATATACCATTGGCATCAATATCAAATGTAACTTCAATTTGTGGAATACCTCTAGGTGCAGGTGGAATACCATCTAAGTGGAAACGACCAATAGTTCGGTTTTGATTGGCCATAGGTCGCTCACCTTGTAAAATGTGAATTTCTACTGAGGGTTGATTATCACTAGCTGTACTAAATGTTTCACTTTTCTTTGCCGGAATAGTGGTATTCGATTCAATTAATTTGGTCATTACACCACCCATAGTTTCAATACCTAAACTTAGAGGAGTTACATCTAAAAGGAGTACATCTTTTACCTCACCGGTTAATACACCTCCTTGTATTGCTGCTCCAATGGCTACTACTTCATCAGGATTTACACCTTTAGATGGCGCTTTCCCAAAGAATTTTTCAACAGCAGCTTGAATTGCAGGTACTCGAGTAGAGCCTCCAACCAAAATAATTTCATCAATATCGCTTGCTGATAAACCGGCATTTTTCAATGCTGATTTACAAGGCTCAATAGTTCTTTTTACCAAATCGTCAATCAACTGCTCAAACTTTGCACGTGTTAAGGTTCTAACTAAGTGTTTTGGAATTCCATCAACAGGCATTATATAAGGGAGGTTAATTTCACTTGATGTGGTGCTGGAAAGCTCAATTTTTGCTTTTTCGGCTGCTTCTTTTAAACGTTGCAAAGCCATAGGGTCTTTACTTAGATCTAAACCTCCGTTTTCGTTTTTAAACTCCTCTACCAACCATTCAATTATTTTATGGTCAAAGTCATCACCGCCCAAGTGCGTATCGCCATCAGTTGATTTAACTTCAAACACCCCATCGCCAAGTTCTAATACCGATACGTCATGTGTACCTCCTCCACAATCAAAAACCACTATTTTCATATCGTGATTTTTCTTATCGAGACCATAAGCTAAAGCAGCAGCAGTAGGCTCGTTAATTATACGTCTAACGGTTAACCCGGCAATTTCACCGGCTTCTTTGGTAGCCTGACGTTGAGCATCGTTAAAGTAGGCCGGAACAGTAATTACCGCTTCCGAAATAGTAGTTCCTAAATAATCTTCGGCAGTTTTTTTCATTTTTTGAAGTATGATAGCCGATATTTCTTGTGGCGTATATAATCTGCCATCAATATCCACTCGTGGTGTGTTGTTATCACCTTTTTTTACGAGATAGGGAACGCGACTGATTTCGGAACTTACTTTGTCATACGATTCACCTACAAAACGTTTTATTGAATAAACCGTCTTGGTTGGATTGGTTATAGCCTGACGTTTAGCCGGATCGCCCACCTTTCTTTCGCCATCATTTATAAAGGCTACAACCGAAGGCGTAGTTCTCTTTCCTTCATTATTAAGTATTACCACCGGTTCGTTACCTTCCATAACGGCAACGCAGGAGTTTGTGGTACCTAAATCTATTCCTATAATTTTACCCATGATTTATTGTGTTTTATTTGTTTGTTTCTTTATTAATTACAACTCTCTATTGTCAATGATTATGCCAAGGCCAATCAAATACAATCCTAATGAAAAACTGACATAATTAAAAAGAGTACTCTGCAATATTAGCAAAGCGGCTGCCACAATGGCACTATTTCACTTAGCGTACAAAACCAAGTTCACCCGTATATTTACCATTTACAAGCTCAACAAGGGTGTTTTCGCTAAAAGGGCGTTCCGTAAGGTAAGAAGTAACTCTGGAACTAAATAAACCGAGCCCATTTTCGATATTGGTATAAATTGGCTTTTCTTGAAAATTACTAGAATAAGGGGCATTCAAATCTTTATAAATCTGATATTCTTCGGAAGCTGCCGAAATGATAACTTGTCCCCGCCAACCAATTCTTCTTTTTGTGTTATCCGAAAAATAAACATCTTTAACAGACTGCAAAAACATAAAGAACTCCTCTCCTTTTATTTGTTTTTCCATATTCACACCGCCTTGTGTGTTTGTGGCATAAATTGGTGAAAATAACCAATCGGCATGACGCATTACAGTATCTCCGCCTTGAATTGAAAATTCTTTATAATGAAATCTGAAAGTAAGTTCATAAATTTTACCATTAGCCTGACTCGTCCATCCTATGGTTGTTTTAGGAATGTATTTGTTATCGGCTCCAACAAAGGTGTATTTTCCTCCTCCGGGTTGAATGAGTACAGGACTTATAAGTTGGGTTTGCGCCTGTGATTTATATCCTGTTTTTTTATTCTCAAACTTTAATTTATAGGTATATTCAGGATTTAAAACCTGCCGGGTTATAAAAATCTGATTGCTGCTTTTAGCAAAAACACCCTCTTGGGCACCACTTATAAGGGTGTCGTATAGCGTTATTGTTCCTAATAACTCTTTGTCTTTATATTGTTCTAAAACAGCACTCACATCAGCCGGATTGTAGTTAACAGAGTCGGGGTTTTGAGCCATAACATAAGCGTCACCTTTGCCTAAGAAGACTTTATTAATTTTAATGTATTGAATAGGGCTTGAGGCATCTAGTAAGGCATAAATTACGGCCTTTTCTTGGTAAGGAGCTACAATATCCACATCAGATTTACAGCCATACTGTATTAGAACTATGGATATAATAAATAGCTGTTTTAAATGTTTAATTCTCATTTTTATAATTCAGGAAAAGATGCAAATGTAAAAATTTAATGAAATGCTGTGTTATCAATAAGATAAATTAACGCTGCCATAGAAGCTGCCCCGAGCTCCAATTCTCTTTTGCTCACTTTATCAAAAGTATCATCGGCCGTGTGGTGATAGTCAAAATAGCGCTGTGAATCAGGAATCAGCTCAATTGTTGGCACACCCTGTTCAGCCAATGGCGACAAGTCCGGACCACCACCTCGTCCGTCAAAATCATACAACCCATAAGGTAATAACAAGGGTTTATAGTTTTGTACTGAAGTAGTAAACCATGATGGTGCTTCAAAGCTAAAACCGCGTGGCGAAAAGCCTCCTGCATCAGACTCTAAAGCAGCTATATGCGTTTCATTTTTTAATTTAGCTTGTTTGGCATATTCTTTTCCGCCTCGCAAGCCATTCTCTTCATTCATAAACAAAACCACTCTAATTGTATGTTTTGGAGTGTATTTAAGAGCCTTAAAAATTCGCAGCACTTCCATACTTTGCACACAACCTGCACCATCATCGTGTGCGCCAGTTCCGTTATCCCACGAGTCTAAATGCCCGCCAACAACAATGTACTCGTCAGGTTTTTCAGAGCCTTTAATTTCGCCAATCACATTAAATGACTCTACGTCCGGATTGGTTTTGCATGAGGTTTTAATAAAGAGCTTGGCTGTTCCGTTTAAATTGAGCAAAGCATGTAATTCTTCGGCTCCCTGTGTACTTATGGCTACAGCAGGAATCTTCGGCAAAGTATCTACATAACTCATCGATCCGGCATGCGGGAAGTTATCAATGCGCAAGCCCATGGAACGTGTAACAGATGCCACAGCACCGTACTTTGCGGCTTTTGAAGCGCCTGCCCAACGTTGATTTACAGCTCCGCCATAAGCGTTAAAGGTGCTTATTTTAGTGGGGTCCATAGGACGATTAAAAAAAACAATTTTTCCTTTTACTTTATTTGTCCCAAGTTTTTCTAATTCCTCAAAGCTCTTTACCTCTATTACTTCGGCCTCAATACCTGCAACGGATGTTGCTACTGAACCTCCTAAAGCGCAAATAGCAGCTTCTTTTTTCACTCCGGTTTTAGAATTAATAATATAGGCTTGCTCTTTTTCGCCCCGCTCCCAGTGTGGCACCTGAACCGGCATAAGACTAACTTTGTCAAAATGCAAGCCTTCCATAACCGATTTACCCCACTCTACCGCTCGTTCTGCTTCTTTAGAACCACTCAAACGGCCTCCAATATGAGAACATAAATAACGCAAGTTTTCATAGCACTCACTTTGTGTTAGGGCCTCATCAAAAATTTTGCGAATCATAATAGAGTCTTGCTGCTGGGCTTTTGCCGAGATGCATACAAAACCTGTTAAGAAAAAAAGTAATAAAACTAAATGTTTTTTCATGTTATTAATTGCGTTAAACTATTCCATAAATTTTCATTTGGCGCAGGTGCAACGATACTCATTTTTTCTTTTTTTACCGGGTGTAGAAAAGTAATTTTTCGGGCGTGTAAGTGAATGGATGCATCAGGATTGGTTCTTTCTGCCCCATATTTCACATCTCCTTTAATAGGACAACCCATAGCGGCCAACTGCACACGTATTTGATGATGACGACCTGTATGAGGATTAATTTCAAGTAAAAAATACCGATCAGAAACAGCTATTATTTTATACTCTAAAACAGCATGTAAACTATTCTTTATTTGATTAACATAAGCTTTAGATTTATTTTTTGCTTCATTCTTAATAAGATAATGTTCCAGCTTTCCCTCGTTTTGAGGAGGGCGGTTTTTTACCACAGCCCAATAGGTTTTTTGGATTTCTCTTTGTTGAAACATCATGTTTAAGCGAGTAAGAGCTTTGCTTGTTTTGGCAAACAGCACCACTCCCGAAACAGGGCGGTCTATTCTGTGAACTGTACCTAAGAATGCATCGCCCGGTTTTTGTGCTGCAAGCTTAATGTAATTTTTCACTTTTTCGCTTAATGGTGTATCGCCTGTTCTATCACCTTGTACAATATCTCCAGGCTTTTTATTAAGGGCAATAATATGATTGTCCTGATACAATATATTTATTAAATCTGTCAATTTATGCTACTCCAAATCTGTACTTTATTTTATCTGATTACGGCAAACTTTTCTATTTTTAACCGAGTAGCGTTATTTTGTAATTCAGCGAAATAAATACCATTATTCAAAACTCCAATATTTCCGGTAAAAATAGTACTGTTGGGCTCTAATTGTAGATTTTTATAAAATACCATTTGTCCTATACTATTGTATAGAATTAACTTAACAGCTTGGCTCAAAATATTTCCGCTTACTATCATTAATTGGTTGTGCTGTGCATTGTATTGCATGCTTAAATCCGCATACTCCAAAGGATTGTGTAGCCCCAAACAGGCAGTTGTATCTATATGAATAACTGCCGTGTTTATGCAGCCATTGGTTGAAGTTCCGGCAACAGTATATGTAATAGAATTGAGTGGTGTACTGATTACCATATTTCCTAAAGTGTCATTCAATGCTGTAGCAGGAGACCAAATGTAGGATGCAGCTCCACTAACATTTAGGGCAATAGAGTTCCCCAAGCATAATACCGTGTCGCTCTGCAAAATTTGCACATTGGGTAAGGGGTTTACAACAACCGGAGAAGCTAGTGTGAAGGTGTTTGTTCCTTGAGAATTTAAAGCTTGTACCGAAGCTGAAACAGTGCCACTATTGACAGGAACAACTGTTACACTTTGCCCTGAATAAGTGGCCGGCAAAGCGTTAGTAAAAGTCCAGTTCCATTGATTACTGGAATTGTTAGGGTCATTTGCGGTTAGGGTAATGGTTTGGTTTACACACACGGAATTAGGATTAGCATTTACCGTTATCCCCGAAGGCGGTGCCGTAGCTAAGGAAATACCACTGATATTTATGTTATCTAAAAATAAATTATTATTAAAGTTGTTATACGTTTCGAATTTCAAAATAACCGATGAATGTCCTTTTAAAGGGGTCAGATTAACTTCAATACAGCTTGCCGTATCACCACACCAATCAGCCGAAAGCAGGGGGTTAAAATATACATCCATAGTATCAATAGTTGTGGCAAATTGAAACGTAGAGTCTTGAGCCAGTGCAGCCAAACGATAAGGGAAAGTTTGACCACAGTCAATTGAAGCCAATATGATTAAAGAGTCCGATTTTTGTCGGAAATTTCTTTTCCAAGCATAATCAGCGTTAAGCACCAAACTGTCATATCCCGAAAAATTTAGAGGTGGTGATAAAAGACCATCTCGCTCACCGAAGCTCTCATAGTTAAACAAATTAATAAATGCTGCTGTATTAGTAATCCCATCTTTAAGGCCTTGTTTGGATTGCCAGGCTTTTCCATTGTCTAAATTATCTACTTTCCAGAACTGCCCCCCGAAACCTTGTTCAAAATTTTCGGTAAAAGGTAATGATAGCCCTGAGCTTAAAATTTTAAATGTAGTGCTTATCGTATCGTTAAAAAAATTCCAATCTAAAGAGTTATTGGGGTTACTGCAATATGCTTTTAGGGTGTGTTCGCCTGAGGCAACTTGAATTTCATGTAAAGGGATATACAAAATACTGTCAAAAGGAATATCTCCGCTCCAATTCAAAGACTCTATAGCACCCCCATCGAGCTGATAATTAATGACTACATTTTGTAAATTTAATAGACCGGCATTTTTTAATACCACCTGAGGTGTAAAAGTCCCCACGCAACTGTAACTATTGGGCTTTTCGAATTTTAGTAAAGAGGCGTCTAATTGATTGCTCATACCGGCAACGCATTGCATGGCTTTATAGGCATTAATTCTACCAGTACCCAGTTTCCCAATCATATTGGGGTTCATAAATTCGATATTATCAGTATTATTTTTTATACAATCTTTTAGTTCATCTGCTGTAAGTAAAGGGTTATATGTTTTCATCAAAGCAGCAAGCCCTGCTACTAAGGGTGACGCCATAGAAGTTCCACTCTTGATGGCATAGCCATTCCCGGGAATCGTGCTGAAAATATTAGTACCAGGAGCGCAAACATCAATTCTTTGACCATAAGAGGTGCCAATAGATTTAACATCGTTATTTGCTGTACTGGCCACACTCATAGCGTGTGGATAACCGGCAGGATAATTAACAGTAGCATCATTATTATTACCTGCTGCTGCAACTACTAATGAGCCTAATATGTAGGCATAATAAATGGTGTTTTTCTCTGTAATGGAGTACGCAGGTGACCCCCACGAAAGGTTAATAATATCGGCACCCATATCTGCGGCATAGGCTATAGCTTCATAGCCATTACTCATATTCAAACTGGTATTGGTTCCTTTTACAGCCATTAGTTTAGCATTATATGATATGCTGGCTATTCCTGTTGTATTATTGGTAACTGCTCCGGCAATTCCGGCAGTGAATGTACCATGTTCCCAGAAAGGTTCATTCGGGCTGGGGTCATTATCATAATTTCCAAAGTCAAATCCTAATGAGTCATCTACAAAAAAGTTTCCGTCATCATCAACACCGGGCAAGCCATAGCGCTCTGCATCGTTGTACCATACATTATCTTTTAAATCAACATGATTAATATCCATACCATCATCTACAATAGCAATTGTAGTTTGCGAGGGGCTTGATGCCCCCAGATAACTCCAAGCAATAGGTGCATTTATCTTAAACAAATTCCACTGTTGTGTGCTGTTAAAACTGGTATCATTAGGGAGCACAGCAAAAAACTTTTTGTAAGGAACTTTTTCAGCATATTCTAGTTCCTTTATATTACTTAACATTGATACTGCTTGTTCAATCTGGTGGGTTTGTGCAATAGTAATTTTATAAATATTTTCTAAACCACTGTACCGTGCAAAAGCATACAAGTGCTTAAACTCTGTAACCGAAAATTGTTGAGCAAAATTATTTAGAAAATAAAAATCGCCAATTTTTTTGGCTGCCTCAGCATTATTATTCGTTGCACTTTGTTTTACTTTAATGTAGATGTTCCCATCTTCGTAGGCAGAATTTACGGTTTGTCCCTGAAGTTGAAATACCCAAAAAATGAATACTATAATGATCGGTATTGGGTTAAGCATTTTACTCATCTGAACGTGGTATTTGTTTCTAAAGATATTTTAAATTCATTTCCGGTTTGATCATTCGTAACGACTCATATATGAGTCGAATTACATTTTCTACATCTTGTTTGTTTACACTTTCAACAGTGGTGTGCATATAACGTAAAGGTAAAGATATTAATGCTGAAGGAACGCCTCCCGTAGCATAAGCAATAGCATCTGTATCGGTACCGGTAGCACGCGATACTGCCGCTCTTTGGAAAGGTATTTTGTTTTTTTGTGCCGTATCAATAATCATTTCAAGAACTGTGTTATGTACAGCCGGACCGTAAGTAAGCACAGGACCTTTGCCACAAGCAATATCTCCATTCACAATTTTGCTCAACATAGGCGTTTGTGTATCGTGGGTAACATCAGTAACAATAGCCATATTAGGACGTATCGTTTGAACAATCATTTCGGCTCCTCGTAATCCTACTTCTTCCTGAACGCTATTGGTAATATATAGACCAAAAGGAAGTTTGGTTTTATTTTCTTTGATTAAACGAGCCACTTCTGCTATCATAAAGCCCCCCATACGATTATCTAAGGCACGGCCTACCATCATTTTCTTATTCAACATCATAAACTCATCTTCAAAAGTAACCACACAGCCAACATGAACACCTAAAGATTCAACTTCGTCTTTAGAGGTACAACCACAATCTAAGAATATATTTTTTAAATTAGGTGTTTCTTCCTTTCCTGGCTCACGAGTGTGAATGGCCGGCCATCCAAAAACAGCTTTAACAATACCCTTCTTGGTATGAATATTTACACGCATAGAAGGCGCAATGAGGTGGTCGCTGCCGCCATTTCTTTTCAAGTAAATAAATCCGTCACTGGTAATATAATTTACAAACCATGAAATTTCATCAGCATGTGCTTCAATAACAACTTTGAAAGTAGACTTAGGATTTATTATGCCTACTGCAGTACCGTAATGATCAACAAATTGGTCATCAATGTATGGCTTTAGGTAATTAAGCCATAGTTTTTGTCCCGGAGCTTCAAACCCCGTTGGGGCGGCATTGTTAATGTAGCTTTCTAAAAATTCTAATGATTTGTTGGTTAATATAGAGGTATTTTTCTTTGCCATAAATAAATTTATATATCAGGCAAAGCTAATAAAAGCAATACAAATAAACTAACATGATATTTATTCTGTTGAATAAATTTAAGCCGTACTTTCTTTTTTCCAATGCTTAAATTGGTTGATTAGTCCATTCGTTGAGCTGTCAAATTCAGTAACAGGTGAGTTATTAATTAGAAAAGGTAAAATTTTATTGGCTAACTGTTTTCCTAACTCAACCCCCCACTGGTCAAAACTAAAAATATTCCATATAGCCCCTTGAACAAAAATTTTATGCTCATAAAGAGCAATTAATACTCCTAAATTATAAGGTGTTATTTGTTTAACAAGAATACTGTTTGTAGGAATATTACCCTCAAAAACACGAAAAGGACTAATTTTTTCAATTTCTTCAATTGAGAAGCCTTGTTTTTGCATTTCATCACATACTTCATTTTTGCTTTTTCCGTACATGAGCGCCTGGGTTTGAGCAAAAAAATTAGATAACAACAGGTTATGGTGCTGCCCTATATTATTATGAGTAACAGCTGGTGCAATAAAATCTGCAGGAATTAACTTAGTACCTTGATGTATGAGTTGATAGAAAGCGTGTTGACCATTTGTTCCCGGTTCGCCCCAGATAACAGGCCCTGTTTGGTAATTAACAGGATTTCCGTTACGATCAGTACTTTTTCCATTACTTTCCATATCTGCTTGTTGAAGATACGCTGCAAAGCGATGTAAATACTGGTCATAAGGCAATAAAGCATGGCTTTCTGCTTTTAAAAAATTAGAATTCCAAATACCGAGTAGCCCCATTATTACGGGTATGTTTTTTTCAAAAGGTTCATCTCTAAAATGCGCATCCATTGCAGCAGCACCTTGCAATAACCTTTCAAAATTATCATAACCAATTGTGCAAGCTATAGACAAGCCTATGCTTGACCAAAGGGAATAGCGACCTCCCACCCAATCCCAAAATTCAAAAATATTTTCCGGATTGATTCCAAACTCAACTACTTTCTGACGATTTGTAGATAGTGCAATAAAATGTTTTGAAACAGCATCAGGATCATTAGTATAATTGAGCAACCACTGTTTAGCTGACTGTGCATTAGTCATAGTTTCCTGAGTTGTAAAAGTCTTGGAAGCTACAATAAACAAGGTGTTTTCGGGGTTAATTTTTTTTGAGACTTCAGCCCAATGGCTGCCATCTACGTTAGAAACAAAGTACGTGTTAATGCCTTTTATCCAATAGGGCTTTAATGCCTCGGTTACCATTACAGGACCTAAATCACTACCTCCAATTCCAATATTTACAATAGTGTTCAGAGTTTTTCCGGAATAACCCTTAAAACCACATTGGATATAGGTATCAGCAAATTTTTTCATTTTATGACGAACTTTTTCAATTGCCGGCAATATGTTTTGTCCGTCAATAAAAATTGGTTCTTGATCAAACTTTCTGAGAGCAGTGTGCATGACCGCACGATTTTCAGTTTCATTTATAGCTTGACCAGAAAAGAAAGCTGCTTTATTTTCTGTTAAACCTGTTTCTTGAGCTAAGTCAACCAACAGTTTAATGGTATCATCAGAAATTCTATTTTTAGAAAAATCAATTAGAATATCTTCAAATCGAATACTGAATCTGGAAAATCTATTCGCATCGTTATTAAAAAGTTGCGCCAGTTTTACCTCTTTAATCTCTTGATAATGCTGCTCCAACCTTTGCCATGCTTGAGTTTTTGTTGGGTTTATTTTTCTCATATACATGCTCTGTAAAATTAAAGGAGAAGAATAAAATTAGGGCTTTTTAGCAAAGCGGCTTTGATATTCCTCATACTCTTCTTTTGTAATATCCTGATTTCCTACACCATTCCCAAAGTTAATATAACCATAAGCCTGTTTTCCATTAATTATGGTTGTTGAGGTTGTATATACTCCCATAACAGGCTTAAAGTTAGCTTGTCTGTTTTTATACATTTCTTCTTGTTTAGAAAGGGCTTCCTTGCGTTTTTCTTCGTCTTCAAAGGCTTTTTGTTCTGCTTTAGCTTTTAAAGCTGCAAACTCCTCAGCTTTTTGTTTTGCTAAGTCAGCAGCCTTTTTCTTTTCCATTTCAGCAGCAAGACGTGCAGCTTCTATGGCTTCTTGTTTTGATTTTGCATCAGCTTCAGCTTTGGCTTTTTCATCGGCTTCTTTTTGGGCTTTGGCTTCAGCTTGTGCTTTTTCTTTTTCAGCTGCTATGCGGGCCTCTTCTTCAGCCTTAGCTTGGGCTGCAGCCTCTTTTTTGGCTTTGGCATCTGCTTGTGCTTTTTCTTTTTCAGCTGCTATACGAGCTTCTTCCTCGGCCTTAGCTTGGGCTGCAGCTTCTTTTTTGGCTTTAGCGTCTGCTTGTGCTTTTTCTTTTTCAGCTGCTATACGAGCTTCCTCTTCAGCTTTGACTTTGGCTGCCACTTCGGCCTTTAGCTTTGCAAGTTCTTGTGCCGACAAAGCATTGTTTTTATTTATTTCTACTTGTGCTAAAAGTTTCTTTTTTAAGGCTTCAATTTGAGGTTTCATCATTTCAGTATAGGCCTCATCATCGTCAAAATCATACAGCAGCTCATCGTAATAAACTTTAGCTACAGGTTGTTTCATCAAATCGACATTAACACCCTCTGCCATAGGAAACAAATCAACTTTAATTTCTTTGGGAATGAAGGTTTCTTCTATTCGCTCTTTGTCAACACTTGTATTGATTTGATATATTTGACTAACGTACCCTTTTTTGTTAAATGTAAGGGTGTATTCTTTATTAAAATCTAATTTTAAACTATACGTTCCATCGGGTGCTATGTTTGCTCTTGAGCCTCCGGAAACACCGGGTTTTCCCACTAAAATTACGCCATCCACAGCCGGAGACTTTCCATCAACAGTAACACTACCTTCAACAATATAGTTTCTTTGTTTTTTAGTATCCTGTGCATAAAGTTTACCGGCAAATAGCAAGGATAGGAAAATGAAAAGGAATCTATTTTTTAATATCATTCTATGTAACTAGACGTAAAATAATTATTCAACCAACCTTTTCTTGTAAAGGTTGATAGGATCTTTAATTTTTTAAGTTATTAATAACGTTTCAATAAGAACAATTATTGTGCTCGATTAATTAAAAAAATCAATAATAACATTTTTTAAAACTGAGCCAGAGTTCTTTTAATGATGCCAATGCATTCCATCAGTTGTTCTTCATTCATAACCAAAGGAGGGGCAAAACGTATAATATCGCCATGAGTTGGTTTAGCTAATAGTCCATTTTTCATTAAAGCCAGGCAAACGTCCCAAGCATCTTTTCCATTTTTAGGCTTTATAACAATGGCATTTAACAACCCCTTTCCTCTAACAGCAGTAATCATATCGCTTTGTATCTCACTTAATTCTCTGCGTAAAATTAAACCAAGCCGAGCGGCATTATCAGCTAATTTTTCTTCTTTAAGCACTTTTAGAGCCGCCATGGCAACACAACAAGCTAATGGGTTACCACCAAATGTTGAGCCATGCTCACCGGGTTTTATGGTAAGCATAATTTCATTATTACAGAGTACAGCCGATATGGGGAGAACACCACCCGAAAGTGCTTTCCCTAAAATGAGTATGTCCGGCTTCACGTTTTCATGGTCACAGGCTAACATTTTTCCTGTTCTTCCAAGCCCAGTTTGTACCTCATCGGCAATCATCAAAACATTGTATTTTTCACAAAGTGCTTTGGCAGCAGCAATATAGCCATTATCCGGTACTATTACTCCGGCCTCTCCTTGTATAGGTTCAAACATAAACGCACATACATGAGGGTTTTTCAGGGCATTTTCAAGGGCAACTAAATCGTTATAAGGAATTATTTCATAACCGGACACAAAGGGGCCAAAACCACTATAACTAGTGGGGTCAGTACTTGAAGATATTGCCGCTATGGTACGTCCCCAAAAATTTCCTTGAACAAAAACGATTTTAGCCTCATTTTCAGGTATATTTTTAATCGTGTACCCCCATTTGCGGGCTAATTTCACTGCTGTTTCACCCCCTTCTACACCTGTATTCATAGGTAACACCTTATCGTAACCAAAGTATTGGGTAATATATTTTTCATATTCACCTAAAACATTGTTGTAAAATGCTCTGGAAGTTAATGTAAGTTGTTGCGCTTGCGTAGTAAGCGCTTCAATAATTTTAGGGTGACAGTGCCCTTGATTTACAGCAGAGTAGGCTGACAAAAAATCGTAATACCTGTTACCATCCACATCCCATAAAAATACACCTTCCCCACGCTCTAATACAACCGGAATAGGATGGTAATTGTGTGCCCCAAACTTATCTTCAAGTTCTATAAAATGTGAGGATTTCTTATAATCATTCATTAAAATAGCCATTTTTCTATTAAATTTAAATACAAAGGTAGCAAAATAGGCTGAGAATTCGAATTATTTAACTCTTCATTTTAGAGAAGTAAAATAGTTTTTAAAGCTTATTATCGTGTTAAAAATATAATAAAATAATTTTTAATATTTTTTGAATGCTTTTACTTTTGCAGAGAAAAATATAAAATTATATGGGAAGAGCATTTGAATTTCGAAAAGTTAGAAAACTGAAAAGATGGGGTAATATGGCCCGTATTTTTACCCGAATAGGACGCGATATAGTAATTGCTGTAAAAGCTGGTGGACCAGATCCGGCTAACAATGCCAAGTTACGGGTAGTAATTCAAAATGCAAAAGGTGCCAATATGCCAAAAGACCGTGTTGAAGCGGCTATTAAACGCGCCAGCAGTAAAGACGAAAAAGATTATGAAGAAGTTGTGTATGAGGGCTACGGACCATACGGAGTGGGTATATTGTGTGAATGTGCCACCGATAATCCCACACGTACTGTAGCCAATATTAGAATGTATTTTACCCGTAACGAAGGTACATTAGGAAAAACCGGCTCACTAGACTTTATGTTTGAACGTAAAGCAGTGTTTCACCTTTCAGCGGCAGGAATTAATAAAGATGAACTAGAGCTTGAGCTTATTGACTATGGCGCTGAGGAAGTGGAAGGTGATGATGAAGAAATAGTTGTAACTGCCCCATTTACAGAATTTGGGAACTTGCAAAAAGCCTTAGAAGACAGAAACCTTAACGTTATCAGTTCTCAACTTCAACGAATTCCTACAAGCTATGCTGAAGTAAGCTCTGAGCAAAAAGAAAAGCTCTTGGCTTTAATTGAAAAGTTTGAAGAAGACGAAGATGTTCAAGCCGTATATCACAATATGCGGATTGACGATTAGAAAACATCTATTTAATTTGTGAAAAAGGTATTGCTCATTGATAATTACGATTCATTTACATACAACCTGCTTCACAGCTTGGAAAAAGTTTCGGATATTGAAGTTTGTGTTGTAAGAAACGATTTATTACATCAAGTTCAGGAATTTGATTTTTGTAAGGTTGTTCTATCACCAGGTCCCGGGTTGCCCAGTGAGGCCGGGCAGTTAATGTCCTTTATCGAAACGTATTACCAAAAAGTTCCAATTTTAGGAATATGTCTTGGTCATCAGGCGCTAGGCTCTTTTTTTGGGGCGCAGCTTATTCCTGTACCCAAAGTCCTACATGGAGTTCAGTTAAGTACGCAAATCACAAACTCAGAAGCAATTTTTACCCATGTACCGCCTACAATATTAACCGGTCATTATCATTCATGGGTACTCAGCAAACAAAACTTTCCGACATGTTTGCGTATTTTGGCACAAAATAAACAGGGTGGTATTATGGCTTTTAAGCATAAAAAGTATGCCATTTATGGCATTCAATTTCATCCGGAATCAGTTATGACACCTTATGGTGATTTAATTTTGCAAAACTGGTTAACTTCTTCATGAAGTGGGTTCTTATAAAAGATAGGAATAAGCATAATTAAACAGAACGCATTGCTTCAACAGGATCAAGTTGCGAGGCTGTATAACTCGGAACAAAACCTGATATAATGCCAATTAAAACAGATATGGTTAAGGCCAAAATGATGTTTGAATACGTTAATGTAATCGAAAAATCTAACCAAGTGTTTACACCATATAAAACTGCCAGTACAAGTAATAAGCCTATTATGCCACCAAGTAAACAAAGAAAAACAGACTCTACAAGAAATTGTGAAAGAACAAAAATATTTCTTGCCCCAAGAGCTTTTTGAATTCCAATTTGTGATGTTCGCTCCTTTACCGAAACAAACATAATATTGGCTATACCAAACCCTCCTACAATAATAGAAAAGCCACCTATTATCCAACCGGCTATTCCTATCACTAAAAAAATACCATCAAATCCTTTAGTCAACATGCTAATTTCATTTAGTGAAAAATCAACCTCAGCACTAGGCTTTAGTTTACGAACATTTCGCATAATTCCGGTTATTTCATCTTTAAGAGCCTCAATAGAAACTCCGTTTTTGGCTTTAACGTAAATTGTAGGATCTAATCTTTCACTTCGTAAATCAAGTAAGTTGCGGGCATTGTTAATTGGAATCAGCACTACATTGTCCATAGAGTTTCCGGTAACACTATTCCCTTCTTTTGCAAAAACACCAATTACTTCATATTTTCGTCCAAGTACTTGTATTTGTTTCCCTATAGGACTTATACTTCCAAACAGGTTGTGTGCTATTGCAAAGCCAATTAGTGTTTTATTTTTTCCGCTTTGGCTTTCTTGTTCGGTAAAATATCGTCCATCTGTTATTTCAAATGATTTTACTTCATCAAAATGGAATGAAACACATTTCACTTCAACTTGCTCCATACTATTGTTGCGATATTTTACAGTTTTTGATGTGGATGCAACAAAAGCGGTGCTTGCGGCCAAGGTACTTTTTTGAGTAATCACGGGTAATTCTTCAACTATAGGAACCGGGCGATTCATATACTTCCACCAAGGAAAGTCATTTGTGAACTCCCAAGGCCATTTTTGAATAAAAATTACATTTTCGCCTAAAGAGGCAACAGATTTACGGATGTTTGCCTCTAACGAATCAACCACCGTAAAAACAATAATGATTGAGAAAATACCAATGGTAATACCCAACATTGATAAAAAAGTACGTAACTTATTAGCTGAAAATGAATGCCAAGCAAACTTAACACTCTCAACAACTATTTCGGTTACAAGCAATTTTTCTTAGTATTAAGTAGGGTTATTGCTTCGATTTTACAAAATCATTGAGCCCCGTAGTGAATTTCTTAAATGTGTAGGTTCCTTTTTTAAAATCGGCAACCGGAAAGCCGTTCCATACTACACTGTTTCCATTGGCATCTTTATAATTATAAAATGCCTGTGTTTCATTTGTGAACTCCCAAACCATCGTATTATAGCGGTCACTCTTATTTTTATCAGGGTTAAGAAAGCTTTCATTTTTTGCTTTATTCGGAAAACTAACTTTTACATTAGTAAACTTGTGATAAATAACTTGCTGGAAATAACTGGAATTAACTCCTACTAACTGTAATATATCAGAAAGCACCCCTCCTGCTGCTGCTGTAGCCTGAAGCTTTGCTTCAACTGTAAAAATCGGCTGTACATTTTCTCCAACAAAAAACTCACCGGTATTTAAACGTAGATTTGCGTAGTCAAAAACTTGTTTAATTTTTCCTGATACTTCTATCCACTTGCTATCACCATATACAATTCGTGTAAACATAGGCCCTTGAGTTCCCAACATGCCGTTATCGTCTGTAAGTTGAATGGCAGTTACAGGAAATGCAATTTGTGAAGTGATATCATTACCTGATGCGTCCACTGCCGAAACCAGTTCCCAATTGCCTTGCATAGCAAGTTTTGTTGGTGTTTCCTCAGGAGTACAGCTTTGCAGAAAAATAAGTACGGTAAAAAGAAGTAATAGTGGTGTTAGTTTTTTCATTTTTTGTTTAATTAATGAAACAAATATAATGCCTTGTTTTTATATAAAAGTAATAAAACAAAAATAAAAACGCCCTTCAAAGAAGAGCGCTTTTGTATATAAGTTTATATTCTATCTATTTTGCATGGTGTTGGTCAACATTATTTTTTCTGTCGAAATCAAGCACAATAGGAGTAGCTATACAAATTGAAGAATAAGTTCCAAAAATTACTCCTAATAATAAAGCAAAAGAGAAACCTCTAATAACTTCACCACCAAAAATAAAGATAGATAACAACACAAAGAATAATGTAAGTGAAGTATTAATAGTACGACTTAATGTTGCGTTTACAGCAGTATTAATAACATGTACTCTTTCCGATCCAACCAAATCGGACTTTTTACTCTTATTCAAATATTCCCGTATCCGGTCAAATACCACAACAGTATCGGTCATAGAGTAGCCCATTACTGTTAAAACAGCAGCTATAAAATGTTGATCTATTTCTAAAGAGAAAGGTAATACTCCATTAAAGATAGCGAAAACAGATAATAATACTAAAACATCATGCATCAAGGCTACCACTGCACCTAAGCCAAATTGCCATTTTTTGAATCGTATAAAAATATACAAGAAAATTAGCACACAAGAGAAGAAAATAGCCCAAACAGAAGATTGCTTAATGTCATCAGAAATATTTTCACCAACTTTTTGTGAACTCATTATCTGATGCTCTTTGATACTTGGTATTTTACTCAAGCCTTCCTCCAATTTTTGTTCTACTTTCTCATCGGCATCATCGGCATTACTTTCAATATTATATGCGGTTGTTATTTTTAGCTGATTGCTTTTCCCAAAAGTTTTCACTTCGGGAGCCGAGCCAAAGCTTTCTGTAAGTGCATCTCTTACTTCAGTAGTTGTCATATCACGGTCAAAGCGAACAATATAACTTCTACCTCCTTTAAAATCAACCCCAAAGTTTAGGCCTCCTTTTATAAAGAAAATAACTCCCAGTAAAATGATGGATGCTGAAACAGCATAAAACTTTCTACGATTCCCTACGAAGTTGATATTAATATTTTTGAAAGCGTGCTCTGTAAGTTTAGTGCTAAAAGTTACGTTTTTGTTTTTATCAAATAAATATTCAAAAACTAAACGAGAAATAAATATAGCTGAGAAAAGAGAGGTTAAAATACCTATAATTAAAGTGGTAGCAAAACCTTGTATAGGACCATTTCCAAATACATAAAGGATAATACCCAAAATTAAAGTTGAGATGTTTGAATCTATAATAGATGACATCGCATTATGAAAACCTTCTCTAACGGCCGACTTCATATTATGACCTAAGTCAATTTCTTCGCGTACACGTTCAAAAATAAGGATATTGGCATCAACTGACAGACCGATGGTTAGAACGATACCTGCAATACCCGGTAGAGTTAACACAGCACCTAATGAGGATAAAATGCCCATTAAGAAAAATACGTTGGCAAACAATGCAATATCGGCAACAAGTCCGGCTTTACTATAGTAAAAGGCCATAAAACCAAGAACCATAATTAAGGCAATCACAAAAGAAATTAGACCGGCATTGATAGCTTCTTGTCCTAAAGAAGGACCTACGATATCTTCCTGAACAATTTTAGCTCTTGCAGGCATTTTTCCGGCCTTTAATATGTTGGCTAAGTCTTTAGCCTCAGTTATATCAAAGTTTCCGGTAATAGATGAGCGTCCGCCTCCAATTTCACCTTGTACTGTTGGGAATGAATATACATAATCATCTAATACAATAGCAATGCTTTTTCCAATATTCTCTTTGGTTAGTTTTCTCCAGGTTTCGGCACCTTCAGGGTTCATGGTCATGCTTACTTCGGCTTTGGAGCTGTTTTGAGCAAAATCTCCACTGGCATCGGTAATTACATTGCCACCTAATGGTGCACGACCATCGCGTCCTTTTGATTTAATAGCTACCAACTGTAAAAATTTTCCGGCACCATCAAAAGATTTTACTGTCCATAGTAAACGCAAATCGCGAGGGAACAAGGATTTTACCTGTGGCATTCTTAACATAGCCATAACTTTAGCAGTATCTTTAACAGCAGCAATTCCCACTGCAGGTCCTTCAGAAGGGAAATAACCATCCTTAGTTCTATTCAACATAGGCTGAAGAATTTCGAATAAAGGGCTTGCTTCTTTTTTGTTTAATGAGTCGTTTGCAGCTAATTTATTTGAAGCACTATCTTTTTTGGCAGCATCTAATAAAGAAGACTCTTCGGTGTTTTGATGCGTAGTATCAGCCTGTGCCAGTACGGTAGTTTTTGAAGTATCCGTGGTTTCAGTTAGAGTTGTTTTCGCAGTATCTACTTTCCCGCCTATTAAAATAGCCAGCTTTTTATCAGCTTCAATTAGTTTTCCAGCAATGTCCTTATTATCGTATGTTTCCCAAAATTCAAGATTTGCCGTACCCTGTAATAATTTTCTAACACGTTCTTTATCTTTTACACCCGGTAGTTCAATTAAAATACGTCCTGAAATGCCTAATTTTTGAATATTGGGCTGTGTTACACCAAATTTATCGATACGTGTTCTTAAAATATTGAAAGAGCGATCAACTGCATCAGAAGCCTCCTTTTTAATTACTGAAATAACCTGGTCATTTGTACTTTCAAATTTGATTTTGTCTTTTAAATCAAGTGTGCTGAAAATAGGTGCTAATTTTGCATTGGGGTCTATTTTCTGAAATTCTTCATAAAACAAGCTCACAAAATCTTTTTGACTGTTTGTTTGATCTTTTAATGCTCTATTTAATGCTTTGTTAAAAGTGCTATCTGTACTGTAATTGCTCATGGAGCGCACTATGTCTGCAATAGACACCTCTAAAATTACGTTCATACCACCACGTAAGTCTAAGCCCAAGTTAATTTCTTTTTCCTTGCACTCCTTGTAGGTATAATTTTTCAGCAATATGTTATAAACCGGAACAGTTGCTACAGAGTCTAAAAAATGTTTGTTGTAAACTGCAAGAAGAGAATCTTTGTTGGTTGATGCTGATTTGCTTTTAGCTAATTTTTCGGCTGCATAGTCATTTGCTTTGCTTTCTACACGATATGTAATCAATGTAAATGACAACTGAAAAATACATACAACCGCTAACGCAATTGCAAAAAATTTAATGGCTCCTTTATTTTGCATAATTTAAATTGTTATTCTTTCACAAATGGCCTCGTAATTTGTTGAGAGGCTTTTATCAAAATTTTATTCTTTTTTAAAGCCCGCAAATATAGAATAACAATTAAATTTTACCAAATAGAAATATGAACTGATAAAAAAAAGTTTTTTTCATTCTAATATATTGTTTATCAGTAACATTATATATATTTATTGATTGATTATTCTAAAAATGGCACCTAGTAAAACAGGATTTATGTGTTTTAAAGTGTTGTTTTATAAAGAGATTGGATTGAATAGTGAAATTGAATGCGTTTTTTCTTAAAAACTTAACGTAGGAAATTTTAAGTGCCTATAATTTTAACATTTGGGAAATAAAGAAAATATTTTTTTTGATTATTAATTTCAAAATATATCTTTGGGGAAAATTTTGACATAAATTTTTAATTATTTTCACACTTTTTAAATCGATTAAGCCTATAAAACATATTTACTTTTAATTAATTTTTTGTTAAATTATAAATTGTAAACAATGTTGTTCGCTTTAATCGAAGATGCTGAATTAGTAAGATTATACATTAACGGAAATGAAGCTTGTTTAACCGAGCTTATTAACCGACATCAGCAAAAATTATTTTCTTTTATCTTTAAAAAAGTAAAGAATCAGGAATTAGCTGAAGATTTATTTCAGGATATATTTATTAAAGTTATAAACTCTTTAAAACTTAAAAAGTACCAGGAAGAGGGAAAGTTTAGCAGTTGGATAATTAGAGTAGCCCGAAATCATTTAATGGACTATTTTAGAGATCACGGAAAAATACATACGTACAGCGGAACAGAAGATTTTGATGTGTTTGATGTGGTAATTGCTGTTGAGAATGATCGTGAAGAGGAATTTGACAGAAGAAAGGAAAGAAAAAAGCTTCGTAATGTTATTATGAAACTTCCAAAAGAAATGCGTGAAGTAGTTATTTTGCGCACCTACTTTGATATGAGTTTTAATGAAATAGCACAAGTTCAATCGGTAGGAATTAATACGGCACTAGGAAGAATGCACAATGCTTTAAAGCATTTACGGAAACACTACCATGATTCTGACGATTTAAAAAAATATTTTGAGCTTACTGCACAATAAATTGAAAATAGGTTCGTTGATATGGTGAACCCTTAATTTATTTGAATGCAAAAAATTTACTCTAAAAATGAAAAATTAGTTCCTACAAGTAAGTCCCAAATACAGGGTATCAAGCCCCGAAAACACATTGTAGAATTATTGCTCAATTATTCCAAATCATTGGAAGTTACCAAATTTCAGGACGGAAAAACGATTCTTTTGAATTTGAATTAAAAAACAACCTAAGGTTGTTTTCTATTTCTTGAATACAGCATTAAAGTTTCAAATGCTGTAAAACAAACATAGTGCATCAAAAACCAAAGAATAAATTCTTTAGCTTTTGACTTATACAGCAAAAAGAAAAGCACTATTATGCCTAAATACAAAAATAGCTTAAGGCTTGTGGCCAGCATAAATTTTCGAATAAAAGCCTGTGAATATTCCTCTTTGTCTGAAGTCAGAAATAAATGCATGAGCAAGGTTGAGAACACAAAAACAACATAAATAAACCAAGTTATTTTTGATAAAGGTAAAGCAGCAATATATGTTCCGGTTAGGTATAGTATTGCTACAAAAAAAAGATTAAATAGCACAAACCACAAGAGGTATCGTTTAAGCATAAGAGAGGCTACTTTTTTATGAAATCTTTAATGGAAAAGTAAAGTGCAACAAACACAGCCAATATGGTTAGTACAGCGGTAAATAATTTGTTTGTGATGTGAAGCCAGGCATCAAGTTTTAAACCTACCCATGCTCCTAAAAAAATAATGGCTCCCATTTGAAAGCCCATACCACTATAGCGTAATAGGTTGTTTCCCGATTTAAAGTCAGGCTGTTTTTTCGATTTTTTTATCTCTTCCTTGCTCGGCATGTTTCAGGTCTTTTACAACACCGCCCATACTACATGAACCACTAAAATTTGCTCCCGGTTCAATAGAAAGTTTGTTCGTTATTATTTCACCTTTTAAATTGGCAGTTGATTTCAAAGAGAGCAGTTCAGCAACGGTAATATTTCCTTGTATAGCTCCCGAAATATCGGCATTTTGACAAAATATTTCTCCTTCAACGTTACCAGTACCGCCAATTACCACTTTACCTTTTGTATTTACAGATCCTACTAAGGTACCATCAATTCGAACATCTCCGTTAGATTTAATATCTCCGTTAATACTTGTACCAACACCTATAAGATTAATACTTCCAGTATCAATATCCTGGTTTTTGGTCATAAAGTTGGAGTTGTTTTTATTAAACATGGCCATAGGTTTTAAAAATATGAAATTATTTGAATGGCACAAAGTTACAAAAATAATTTAATTTAGTATGGTAGAAATGAAGCAGTACTCCTCATAAACTGTTCAACAGCCTCGCGCCAAATTAGGATAATAACGCCTGCAACAGCTACCAAGGCACTTGAAAGCACGTTACGTGTTATGCGCTCTCGGTGAAATAAATAAGCTAATGGGATGGCAAGTACAGGCACTAATGAGAAAATAGTTTGAGCTAGTGCCGAATTAATTTTTGACACTGATTGCATTGCAAAAGCCAAGCCTAAAACAGTCCCAATCAGCGTCCCTGTTAAAAGAAACATCCAACCCTTTGTTTGTTGTCTTTTGAATGTATTGCGTAGCAGGGGTCTAATTTGCATACTTAATACATAATAAAATAATAAAGCACAAAGTGCCACTGTAATTCTTATCCATGCTGCATGAAATGGTGAAATACTGATGGCTTCATTTATATATGCCTTTTTTGCCAATACAATACCTATTCCTTGACATACGGCTGCCCCCACAGCATGAGTAATACCAATGAAATTAATAGGTTCTTGGTGGTCTTTTTTTTGCAAACTCATAAAGATTAGTCCCAAAAGTGTTACCAATATTCCAAAAATACCGATAAAGTTTAGTGATTCGTTTGTTACAAAAAATCCGAAAAACAAGGCTGCTCCAGGGGCTAAAGTAGAAAATATACTGGAATTACGGGCACCAATGTGTTTGAATGCCGAAAAAGAAAAATAATCACCCAGAGCCAAACCAACCAAACCCGAAAGACCTAACCAAAGCCACTGGTTAAGATGAACAGTAGTAAATAAATCCGTTAATGATAAGCCTTCATGTAACGGAATAAATGGGCTCAACATCAAAACTGCTATGAACAATCTTAGAACATTGATATCGTTTGCACTGAAATATTTAGTGCTGTGTGCAAAAGGGAATATTCCTACTGCCCACAATAAGGCGGTTAAAAGTCCATAAAACTCACCGCTCATATAACTTACCTACTTCCAAAAATAGAACTGCCTACACGTACCATAGTACTTCCGCATGTTATGGCCAATTGATAATCATTGCTCATCCCCATACTTAAAACCGAAAAATTTGGGTAATTTTCGATAACGATCTTTTTCATTTCATCAAAAAAATTATGAAGTCGGGTAAATTCACCTGATACAATATTTTGATCATCAGTGTTGGTTGCCATACCCATTAATCCCATAAGATTTATATTATTCAAGACTTTTAATTCCTGACTTAATAAAAGCTGTTTTGCAGCTGTATAACTTAAGCCAAACTTTGTTTCTTCACGAGCTATATCAATTTGTAACAAGTAGTTAATAGTTCTTTTGTTTTGCAAAGCTTGTTTGTTTATTTCTTTTAGTAGTTTTAAGCTGTCAACTCCATGGATTAGTGTTACAAATGGAGCTATATATTTTACCTTGTTGGTTTGTAAATGACCAACCATGTGCCAGTGAATATCTTTAGGCAATTGTTCCTGTTTTTGGCACAGCTCCTGAACTTTATTTTCGCCAAAAACCCTTTGACCGCAGTTGTAAACACTCAAAATATCATCAATTGATTTTGTTTTAGAAACAGCCACAAGAGTAACTAATTCCGGAATGGTTTTCTTTATGTTCCAGTATGCTTCAGTGTTCACAGTGTGGGGTGTTTTGACTAACTGTTCATAGCCAGCAAAAATTCATCATTACTTTGCGTATTACGCAAACGTTCTTGTAAAAACTCCATAGCTTCTAAAGGTGTCATATCAGCCAAATACTTTCGTAATACCCACAAGCGCTGCAAGGTTTCTTTATCTAACAATAAGTCGTCTCTTCGGGTACTTGAAGCCACAATATCAATTGAAGGGAACACACGTTTGTTGGCAATTTTTCTTTCAAGTTGTAATTCACTATTGCCTGTACCTTTAAATTCTTCAAAAATAACTTCATCCATTTTAGAGCCTGTTTCGGTTAACGCTGTTGCAATGATGGTTAAAGAGCCACCGTTTTCAATTTTTCGAGCTGAGCCAAAAAATCGTTTCGGTTTGTGTAAAGCATTGGCATCTACACCACCGCTTAAAACCTTACCTGATGCAGGCTGTACTGTATTGTAGGCACGTGCTAAGCGAGTTATACTATCTAACAAGATAACTACATCATGGCCACATTCAACCATTCTTTTAGCTTTCTCGAGTACAATATTGGCAATTTTTACATGTCTGTCGGCCGGTTCATCAAAGGTTGAGGCAATAACTTCGGCTTTAACACTCCGAGCCATATCTGTAACCTCTTCCGGTCGTTCATCTATCAATAAAATAATTAAATATACCTCCGGGTGATTTGCAGCAATAGCATTAGCAATATCTTTCAGCAATACTGTTTTACCCGTTTTAGGTTGTGCAACTATTAAAGCACGTTGCCCCTTTCCAATTGGTGTAACCAAATCAAAAATACGGGTGCTCATATTATTTTGAGCATGACCGGTAAGTTTAAATTTTTCGTATGGAAACAAGGGGGTTAAAAAATCAAAAGGCACCCGGTCTCTAATATAAGAAGGTTCGCGCCCGTTAATATTGTCAACTTTAATTAATGGAAAATATTTTTCGCCTTCACGTGGCGGTCGTATAGCGCCTTTTACAGTATCTCCTGTTTTTAACCCAAATAATTTAATTTGTGATTGCGACACATAAATGTCATCAGGGGAGTTTAAGTAATTATAGTCAGAGGAGCGTAAAAAGCCATACCCATCAGGCATAATCTCAAGTACACCCTCGCTTAGAACGATGCCATCAAAATTAAAATTATTTTCAGGTTTACGTTCTTGTTGTGGATACTTTCTATGAAAGTTTTGCTCATTCCCTTTTTGTCGATACTCCTGATTTTTTAATGGGTCGCGCGTATGTCCTTGTTGTGTTTGCCGCATTTCGTCTGAGGGTGGCTCAAAAGTAAGCGACTCATTAGTTCCTGTTTCACTTGAATTTACTGGAGTAAGTTCCAATACAGCAGCAGGTTCAGTATTAGCTGGTTCAATACTACTTTCAAGTATTTGTGTTGCTTCATCCTGAATTAAAGGAGTTTGTGGTTCTGTTTCAAGAATAATTTCTCTTTCTCGGGCCTGTTCAAAGGCTGTATTCTCGGTAATGTCCAAAATAGGGTCAACTGATTCTCTTGCAGCAATTTTAGGTTTTCTGGTTCTTTTTCTGGGGGTATCTTCATTGTTTGGGATACGCATCTCATTTTTAGACATTATTGCAGCAACAAGATCTTTTTTTGTTAGGGATTCAGCTTTTTCGATATTCAAAGAAGCAGCTATACTTTTAAGCTCTCCTACAAGCTTATCACTAAGTTCGTTTTCGGTGTACATATAATAACAACTGGTTTATTACAAAAAATGGCCTGAAGAAATCAAGCATTGGAAATTAAAATACATTAATATAGAAATTTTTAGGCACTGAAATTGCCCTTTAAACAAGAATTTGTTGCTGCAATGATACAAATAATATTTCTATTCCAAATTTTTTGTTGAGAAAAAAATTACATTTTAATTCCCATTAATTTACCCATGCACCGCCCAAAACTTTATATAGTTTAATTGTTGCTACCTTCTTTCGTTTTGCAACTTCTATAAGTTCAATTTCTGCCTGTAAGGAGTTTTGCTGGGCTAATAATACCTCAAGATAATTTGCCTTAACGGTTCGGTATAGCTCGCTTGAAGTTTGCACAGCATTTTCTAGTATTCTATTTTGCTCCTTTTTAAGTTCAAAAATTGTCTCTAAATGTTTTTTATTTGAGAGCTCAGAAAGTACTTCTGCATAGGCATAAATAATCGTTTTTTGGTATTGGTACAGAGCCGTAAGTTGTTCAGACTGGGCAGTTTTAAAATGAGATTGTATAGCACTTCTATTAACCAAAGGAGCTAGAAGAGCTCCAGATATAGAATAGCCAAGAGATGCAGGAACGTTTAACAAGAACTGTGGATTAAATGATTGAAAACCGATGGCACTTGCTAAATTAATTGTAGGAAAAAAAGCCGATCGGGCTACTTGTAAATCAAAGTATGTTGCATTAAGTGCATATTCTGCTTCTTTAATGTCGGGGCGGTTTACGAGTAGTTGAGCAGGAACACCAGACAGCACCAATTCAGAGTTATCTTGAAATAAAGAAGTACTTGTTCTCTCTATTTTCTGAGGCAACCTACCCAATAAAAAGTTTACTCTGTTTTCTGTTTCTATAATCTTTTGTGAAATCTCCTTCTCTAAAGCTTGAGTACTTAGGAGCTGGGCATTAAATTGCTGTACAGCTAACTCATTTGTGCGTCCTGTTTCTTTCTGAATCTTCACTACTTCTAATGCTTCTTCTTGCTTTAAGAGTGTTTGGTTTATTATAGCCTGCTCTCTGTCTAATGCAAGTAACTCAAAGTAATTCAATGTTAATTCTTCAATTACATTAGATAGTACAAGCTTTTTCCCTTCAATACTTGCCCAAAAGCGTTGTTGAAATCCTTTTCGTTTACTGCGTACTTTGCCCCATAAGTTTATTTCCCAACTTGATGCTAATCCTGTATAAATATCGGGTAAAGGATTAGGAATTGTTTTTCCGGGCTGGTATTCGGTACTTGAATTTCCTAAATTCTCTTGTGTGTATTGAGCATACTTGTTGCTACCTATACCTACATTGCCATACACCTTGGGGAACATTTCTCCTTTTGCCATACGAACCCATGATTGGGCTATTGCAATTCTCTGCATAGCAATTTTATGGTCCAGATTATTTTTTATTGCAGTATCAATAAGACTAATTAATATAGGATCTCCTAGATAACTTCTCCAATTAATTTTTGAGATGTTATTTGAATCAGGAAGCAGTTCATAATTTGATGGCAATTTTATCTTAGCATTTACTACTCCCGGCTTTGGCGTTTTACAAGCTAAGATTGACTGTACGAAAAATAATGTAAAAATGGTTTTATAAACTCTCTTCATCTGATATTTAAATTGTTTCTGAGTAAGGTTTTAATTTTTTGCGTTTTCTTTTATTTAACTTTTCAGCAATTGAAGCAAAAATAAAATACAAGCCCGGAATGATAACAACTCCAAAAATGGTTCCAAGAAGCATTCCTCCAACAGCAGCTGCGCCAATGGTATTATTTCCTATTTCTCCGGCCCCATTTGCAATCATTAAGGGAATAAGTCCTGCAACAAATGCAAAAGAAGTCATTAAGATAGGCCTTAGCCGCTCAGCAGCTCCTGACATAGTTGCCTGTAATATGGAAGCACCGCCTTGATTTTTCATAATTGCAAATTCGATAATTAGGATAGCATTTTTACCTAAAATACCAATGAGCATAATCATAGCAATTTGGGCGTAGATGTTGTTTTCGAGTCCTAACAGCATAAGAAAAAGGAAAGAGCCAAATATCCCTGCCGGTAAAGAAAGTATTACAGCAAATGGCAATAAAAAACTTTCGTATTGTGCAGCCAACAATAAATAAACAAATAACAGGCATATTGCAAAAATACCAATAGCTTGATTGCCCGTATTTGCTTGGTCGCGCGATGATCCTGACCAATCATAACCATAACTCTTAGGCAGGGCTTCTTTTGCGGCTTCTTTTATTGCCTGAATAGCTTGTCCGCTGCTATATCCCGGGGCGGGTTGACCATTAATCATGGCGGCTGTGTACATATTATAGCGCATAATTTGTTCCACCCCATAAACCTTTTCCATTCTTAAAAATGAGGAGAAAGGAATCATCTCTCCATAATCATTCTTTATATAGAGCTTCAAGATGTCTTCCGGTTGCCTGCGGTACTCAGGAAGGGCTTGCACCATTACTCTATACATTTGACCAAAGCGAATAAAATTAGTAGCATATTCACTTCCAATTAATGTTTGCAGCGTACTCATAGCATTTTCGGATGTTATCCCTTTTTGAGCTGCTTTGTCTTTGTCAATATGTAACAAATACTGTGGAAAGTTTGCGTTATATGTGGTAAAAGCATTATTAATTTCAGGACGTTTATTTAAAACCCTTACAAAATCATCAGCAACTTTCTGAAGCTTAGTAAGGTCATCTACACCCGACTTATCGAGGAGGCGCAATTCAAACCCACTTGAATTTCCATATCCAGGCACTGGCGGTGGTGTAAAAAATTCAATTTTAGCATCTTTAATATACTTTGTTTTTTCCTCTAATATTTGGATAATCTCTTTATCCGATTCTTTACGTTCTTTCCAGTTTTTTAGGTTAATAAGATTCATTCCATAAATAGCCCCGTTACCTTCTGAGAGGATACTAAATCCGGCTAATCCAGAAACAGAGTTAACAGCTTCTAATGAAGAGGCCGTTTTCTGCACCTCATCAACAGCTTTTTCAGTACGTTCTAAGGTAGCCCCTGGCGGTGCCGTAATATTGGCATAAATAGCCCCCTGATCTTCTTCGGGGATAAAACCAGATGGAACAAAACTACTTGTTAAACCAGTTCCTATACTAAAAGCCAATAATAATCCTAATGTTATCACTCTGCGATTGGCAATTAAAGCAATCAACTTTTGGTACTTTTCAGAAATTTTTGAATATGAATTATTAAATTTATCAAAGAAGATAGTCAACTTATTTTTACGCCCTTTTTCCTTAGTATGCATATTTTTTAAAAACAAGGCACAAAGAGCAGGTGTTAAAGTTAAAGCCGTTACCCCCGACAACACAATTGCAACAGCCATTGTTAATGAAAACTGACGATAAAAAACACCTGTTGGGCCATCTAAAAAAGCTACCGGAATGAATACTGCCGACATAACCAGGGTAATTGCAATAATAGCCCCACTAATCTCTCTCATGGCCTGTTCGGTTGCCCTCCTTGCGTTTAGTTTAGAATGTTCCATTTTAGCATGCACAGCTTCTACTACTACAATAGCATTATCAACTACAATTCCAATTGCCAACACTAATGCAAAAAGTGTAATTAAGTTTAGAGAAAACCCCATGAGCTGCATAAAAAAGAAAGTCCCAATAAGAGAAACAGGAACGGCAAGAATGGGAATTATAGTGGAACGTGTATCTTGAAGAAACAAGAATACAACAAGAGCTACAAGTATAAAGGCTTCAATTAAGGTTTTCAAAACTTCGTATATAGAGGCATCTAAAAACTGGGAAATATCATAACTGATGGTATAATCCATTCCGGGTAAGAATGAAGCTTGCTTAATTTCAGCAATTTTGTCTTTCACATTTTTAATAACTTCTTTGGCATTACTCCCCGGGCGTTGCTTCAATAATATAGCTGCTGAAGGGCGGCCATTTTCTTTTGAAACAACATTATAATCTTTAGAATCAAAATCAATTTCAGCAATATCTTTCAGCCGAAGTATATCACCAGTTTCATTGCTTCTAATTACAATATTTTCATAGGCCTCTTCAGTTTTAAATTTTCCCGTATATTTTAATACATATTGTAACGTTTGTGCATCTTTGCCCGAACTCTCTCCTATTTTTCCGGGAGCTGCCTCAACATTCTGTTTACGAAGAATATCTATAACTTCGCTTGCAGAGATGTTATACATCGTCATCTTATCAGGTTTTAGCCAAACCCTCATGGCATAATCTCGTGCTCCAAGTAGTTCGGCAAAACCCACTCCTTCAACGCGTTTAAGTTCTTTAAGAATATTAATATCAACAAAATTGTAAAGGAATTTTTCGTCCATTGTTGAGTCGGTAGTTAAAATATTAAGATAGAGCAACATGCTGTTTTGCACTTTTTCAACAATAACTCCTTGCTTTATAACTTCTTCAGGGAGCTCATCGAGAGCAGACGAAACTCGGTTCTGAACGTTGATGGCAGCAATTTCAGGATTTGTACCAGATTTAAATATTATTTGGATAACACTTGTTCCATCGTTTCCAGAAACCGAAGACATATAAGCCATACCCGGCACACCGTTAATGGCTCTTTCCAAAGGCATTACAACAGCTTTAACACAAGCATCAGCATTAGCACCAACAAAGCGTGTAGTTACATTAACTTCGGGAGGAGCTATATCGGGGTATTGAGTAACCGGGAGTTGCGAAAGAGAAATTAAACCTATAAGGGTAATTAGAACTGAAATTACAATAGATAGTACGGGTCGATGAATAAATTTTGAAGTCATACGTTTGCTCCCAATTATTGGTTAATATTTAAAAGCCAATTGCTGACAAAATCCGGTATAATTTTATCTCCGGCTCTAACATGTTGTATGCCTTCAAACAAAATTGTTTCCTCAGGCGATAAGCCCGATTCAAGAATATAAACATGTGGTAATCGCATTTGAGGTATTATATTTCGTTGCTCTAATTCATTATTTTTATTTAAAACAAAAACATAAAGTTTATCTTGAATTTCAAATGTTGACTTTTGAGGAATAATAAGCGCCTTATTTATATGTTTTTTTTCTATAATCTTGCCACTTGAGCCATGTTTAAGGATTCCTTTGGGATTAGGGAACTTTGCTCTAAATGCAATATTCCCAGTTGATTTATCGAACTCGCTTTCAACTGTTTCTACTGCTCCTAAGTGGTCGTATTCATCACCATTTACCAAAACAAGAGCCACTTCTTTCGACTCCTTTTTATCTTTTGTTTTGAGATAATCAATATAATCTTTCTCCGAAATGTTGAAATAAGCAAGCATATCCTTACTGTCAGAAATGGAGGTAAGTAATGTTCCTTCCTCTACCAAGCTTCCTGTTTTATTTGGAATTCGATTAATTATACCCGCAAAAGGGGCTTGAACTTTAGTGTACGAAAGATTTAATTCGGCCTGAGCTTCATTAGCCTCGGCCTCAATAACAGATGCTTTTCGCATTTCAATTTTAGCCTTTGACAATTCTAGTTCTGATTTTGATATAATATTCTTATCAAATAACCTTTGCGTATTTTCAAGTTCAATTTCGGCTGATTTTAATTCAGCCATAGCACTTTTAGTTGCAGCTTCTGCTTTTAAAAGTTCCTGTTGATACTTCCTACCACTGATAATAAATAAAACTTGTCCTTCTTTAACAGATTGTCCTTCGTCAGCAATATTTTTTTCAACGAAACCGGCTATTCTGCTTCTCAATTCAACGTTTTGTAGGGCATGAATTTCAGCAATATATTCATGTGTGTAAACTGTATCCCTTATAATGGGCTTTACTACTTTATAAGTATCCGGACTTTCCGGTTTTTCTTGGGTTGTACATGCAGTTGTAATGCTAAATAAGATAGCTGTTATTACAAACGAAATTTGTTTCATCTTGATTAAAATGGAATAGAAAATGTATAATAATCGTTGCGACTATTATGGTTATTTAAAAATAAAAAATTGAGAGGGCGCAGCCTTAAAATTCGGGAGGAGGAAACTCAACTTCTCGAGGTAAGGAAGAAATAATTACGCTATGGGTAAAGAAAATAAATTGAGAAATAAATTGAACCGAACTGCTTGGTGTTATGAAATAATCAACAAAAGAAGATTCTGTAATTTTAACTTCAGCATTTTCAACCGCTAAAGTAGCTTCAGCAGATGTAGTGTGGGTTATAAGCGCTTTTGATGGCAAAAGTTTTCCAATTGTTATATATGAAATAGAAAACAGAATCAGCAACATAAGTGCTGATTTCATAATAATAATTGTACTCTTATCGTTCATTCGGGCGCAAAGATAAATGTTTCTCTATTTGGAGCTTCTTAAAAGATTTCAATATTAGAATATTTAACACATTTATAATATAAACCTTAAACATTCCTGAATAAGTATATGGTAAGTATTATTCCTGAATTTTAAATACCTTAACAAGTTGTCTCTCTTGCTCTTGTTTTTTTAATTTATAATATTCCTTAAAAGCACTAAAATTTTGAATAAGAGCAAACTTTTTTTGCAGATCCCAATTCTTTGAATAATAGGTTTTACCATGTCCTACAACACTTTGAGAAAAGCTTTGTTTATTCCCTTTGGCCAAATATTGAATAGCCTTGAGATATAGTTCATGAGCATGGTTCATTACTTTTATATGTACTTGACTGAAATCTTCATTGCCATTTAGCTCAGTAAACTCTGTTGTTAATATATTTCCCGAGTCAATTCCGGCATCAATCCACATTATTGTATTTCCTATTAAATGAAATTGCTGGGTGGCAATACACCAATTGGTGCAGTTAGGCCCCCCTTTTACATAAGGAGAGAGCCCTGTATGCAAATTTAAAATTCCAATATTGGACTGAACTGATAACATTTTTTCTTTAATAATTCTTGTTCCTGAAACTAATATTAAATCGGGATTTAAGTTGGATGAGAAATCAAATGCCTCTTTACAATTAATGTTCTCAACATGCAAAATGGGCACATCAGGATAATCCGAAAACTGCTTATCAAAATATGTGATTAAATTGGTCCATGATTTATGCAATGCACTAAAAAATATTCTTTCAATGAGCTTATCAATGATTTTCCTAAATGTAATTTTATTATGAGTGGCCTTGCTTTCAACAATTATTCCGCAAACATCAAAATCAGCATTTACTTTATTCGCTAAAGCCCGCTGGTACGAATGGCTTCCAATCCAAAGAACAATTTTCATCTGTAACGAATTAGAGATTTTATATTTTCTAAAGTATTGGATATTCTTAATTTGGTTTTAAACCATGATTCGTTATAAAGTTCAATTCTTGGTATTTCAAACATATCATCCTTTTGAGGGTTGAAAATATTTTGTTTTACAGCCAATCCAATTTTGTATCCTGTTTCTTGTGCAATTTTCTTAGTGGTTTCGTTGTAACTCCCTACAGGATATGAAATAGTTAGTGGAAAGTAGCCCAGCATTTCTTTAATTCTATTTCCGGAGCCAAGCAATTCATTTTTTATTTCGGTCGAGTTAGACATGGTTCCAAGCATTTGATGGCTTAGTGTGTGAGAACCTATGTAGTGCCCTGCGTTTTGTATTTCCTTTAAATCATCCCAATTCATCATAATTCTTGGCAGCTCAACATCAGAAAATGAAGCAGTAATGCAATTAATTACTTTATCTCTTTCATGGTCAGATAATTTCTTTAAAAAAGGTTTTAATTTTTTTACATAATTCAATTTGGCCTCTTTCCCAACTAATTTCTTAATACGCAGCTCAGGAAGTAAAAATTCAAAATCAAGTATTAAGTCCTCGTTTTCCGAGAACTGGAATAAGAACTCCAAAATGAAGGTCCATGTTGGGATATTTTTATCAATGCAATCGGTAACTACATAAAAAGAGGCTTTGCATCTATATTTTTCAAGAATAGGAATGGCGTATTCCATATTATCTTTAAAGCCATCATCAAACATAATCGTAGCATAGCGGTTAGCCGTATTTATGTTATCCGAAAAAGCTAATTCTTCAAATAATATTGTTTCATATTTATTTGAAATATGC
Source organism: Bacteroidota bacterium (assembly GCA_963169745.1). GTDB lineage: Bacteria > Bacteroidota > Bacteroidia > UBA4408 > UBA4408 > CAIKXD01. The sequence goes on along the minus strand of CAUJCU010000015.1, from coordinate 188,000 downwards.
TTCACACACTTATCGAAAAGGGACACATCCATAGGATCCCATAGCGCATCGCGTTTGGGGTTTACTCTATGGAATAGAAAATTTCTAATCATTAATTGATTAATTCTTACTTTAATTGATATTGAAATGAAAAAACAAAATTAGGAAAAATGATTTACTATTTTCGTGGTATCGCTAAAGACATACAATTAATTCAAGTTTCATTGCAATTGGTTTTCAAAAAATTACCTTTGTGTCTTGTTTTAAATACTGAAATTTATTATGGTAAAAATTGCTAAGCAAGACGCTCTTGACTATCACTCCGAGGGAAGACCCGGTAAAATCGAAGTAACTCCTACAAAACCCTATAACACCCAACGTGACTTAAGTTTAGCATACTCTCCGGGGGTAGCAGAACCATGTATAGAAATAGAAAAAAACCCGGAAGATGTATATAAATATACTGCCAAAGGAAATTTAGTAGCTGTAATAAGTAATGGTACCGCTGTTTTGGGCCTTGGTAATATTGGGCCCGAGGCTTCAAAACCGGTAATGGAGGGTAAGGGCTTACTTTTTAAGATATATGCTGATATTGATGTTTTTGATATTGAAATTGCCGAAACAGACATTGATGCTTTTGTTAGAACAGTTAAAGCAATAAGTCCAACTTTTGGAGGTATAAATTTAGAAGATATTAAAGCACCAGAATGCTTTGAAATTGAAAGACGCTTGAAAGAAGATTTGGATATTCCCATAATGCACGATGATCAGCATGGTACAGCTATTATATCGAGTGCAGCCTTGTTAAACGCTTTGTTAATTTCAAACAAAAAGATTGAGGAAGTAAAAATTGTGGTGAATGGAGCCGGTGCTTCGGCTATTTCATGCACCCGATTATATTTGACTTTAGGGGCCCAAAAAGAAAATATTGTAATGCTCGATAGTAACGGTGTTATTCGAGACGATCGTGAAAACTTAGATTCTATCAAATCATTTTTTTCCACCAATCGTGATATACACACTCTTTCAGAAGCATTAATAGGAGCTGATGTTTTTTTAGGTTTATCAAAAGGCAACGTAGTAAGTAAAGAAATGCTTGCCACAATGGCTCCCAATCCTATTATATTTGCATTGGCAAACCCGGTTCCAGAGATATCTTTTCCTGATGCTGTAGAAGCCCGACCCGATGCCATAGTAGCGACCGGCAGAAGTGATTATCCCAACCAAGTAAACAATGTTTTAGGATTTCCATACATTTTTAGAGGCGCTCTTGATGTAAGAGCCACCAAAATTAATGAGGAAATGAAGCTTGCTGCAGTATATGCGTTAGCAGAATTAACAAAAGAGACTGTTCCGGATAATGTAAATTTAGCCTACAATAAAAAAAATATAATTTTCGGGAAAGATTACATTATTCCCAAACCGGTTGATAATCGTTTAATTTATAAAGTAGCCCCGGCAGTTGCCAAAGCAGCTATTGATTCGGGAGTAGCACGAAAAATTATTACCGACTGGGAGGCCTATGAAAACGAGCTTATTCAACGTTTGGATTTAGATAATAAACTGATTAAGAATATTACCATAAGGGCTAAACAAAAACCGCAACGTGTTGTTTTTGCTGAAGCTGATCATTACAAAGTTTTGAAGGCTGCACAGCAGGTACGCGATGAGGGGATTGCCATTCCTATTTTATTAGGAGATCAAGAAAAAATAGCCGCCTTGATTAAAGAAAACAATTTAAGTTTAAATGATATTCAGATAATAGATATCAGACAAAAAAAATATGAAGAGAAAAGAATTGCATTTGGCAATATTTTCTTTGAAAAACGAGGTCGAAGAGGCTATACTTTATTTGAGGCACATAAGGCCATGCTAGAACGAAACTATTATGGAGCCATGATGGTTGAAGCCGGAGAAGCTGATGCCATGATTAGTGGTTTAACCAGAAAATACTCAGATACCATAAGGCCGTCATTACAAATTATAGGTGTTCAAAAAGAAATTGGTATGGTAGCCGGAATGTACATTATGATTACTAAGAAAGGCCCATTCTTTTTAGCTGACACAACCATAAACGTATCGCCTACAGCAGAGCAACTGGTTAAAATTGTTTTGCTCACGGCCAATGCTGTAAGGCTTATGAATATTGTTCCCCGCATTGCGTTACTCTCGTACTCTAACTTTGGTTCTATTGATAATGCCGAAACTAAGGTACTTAGAGAAGCTATTCAAATATTACATCATGATTATCCTGATTTAATTGTTGATGGCGAAGTGCAAGCTAATTTTGCAATGAACAAAGATTTACTATCTGAACAATTTCCGTTTACTCCGCTAAAAGATGGTAATGTGAATACTTTAATTTTCCCAAATTTATCGTCAGGCAATATAGCCTATAAGCTAATGCAACAAATGGGAATGGAGGCTATTGGGCCGGTGTTGTTAGGGTTAAACAAATCGGTTCATATACTACAATTAGGAAGTAGTGTTCGTGAAATTGTAAATATGGTAACTTTAGCAGCAGCCGATGCTCAGGTAAAAAACAAAGTATTTGAATAGTATGGGATTCTTTTAATTCATGTCATACAGTAACATTCAGAAAAATACTTTTATTGTTAAACAGGAGGCCGCACGATTGGGTTTTGATTTTTGTGGAATATCACAAGCTAGCTTCTTGGAAGATGAAGCCCGCTATCTTGAAAATTGGTTAACCCAAAACTATCATGGTTCAATGGGCTATCTGGCGAATTACTTTGACAAACGACTTGACCCCAGAATTCTAGTTCCAGGTGCTAAAAGTGTTATTTCTTTGATGCAAAATTATTACCCCTCCAAAAAACAAACCGACCCCAATGCGCCAAAAATAAGTAAATATGCTTTTAGTGATGATTACCATGAGCTTATCAAAGACAAGTTGTTTGAACTCATGAGCGTTTTAAAAGAAAAAATTGGTCCAATTGAAGGTCGTGTATTTGTTGACTCGGCTCCGGTAATGGATAAAGTATGGGCAAAAAAATCGGGTTTAGGATGGATGGGAAAAAACACAACTATTATCAATAAAAATCATGGCTCATTTTATTTTATTGCTGAGCTAATTACTGACTTGGTATTAGAACCTGACCATGCCATTAAAGACTACTGCGGAACGTGTACCCGATGTATTGATGCTTGCCCTACCGATGCCATAATAGCACCGTATCAACTTGATGCATCAAAGTGTATAAGTTACCTTACTATTGAATTAAAAGATGAGATACCCGAATCATTTAAAGGGCAGTTTGAAGATTGGGCTTTTGGATGCGATATTTGCCAAGATGTGTGTCCGTGGAACCGATTTTCTAAAGCGCATCAAAATGATGCATTCAAACCTAATGAGGCTATGCTCAATTTAAATGAGGCAGAATGGATGGAAATAACTGAAGATATTTTTCAAACTATTTTCAAAAAATCAGCGGTTAAACGCACCAAGTATAAAGGACTGATTCGGAATCTAAAATTTATCAGGTCTTAGAAACATTTCGGAATACGTGCATAATAACATCGCGATACACATATCCAAAGGTAGCCAGACACCATATTTTAAGCATAATTTTTTCTTCAGCTACCAACAAATTCTGTGCTTTTATTAATTCCTTTTTGAACAGCGATTTATCAAAACTTACCTTAGTCAAAATTTTTTTGCTGAGTTCTAACATTTTTGACATGATGATTTATTTTTAGGTTAGTTAAAAATATTTTATATACTCTAATAAGTATTATTCTTTCTAGTTAATGTTACTATCAAATTTAAAAAATTGTTTCTTTAAATAAAAGAAATTGCATTTTTTTAACGTATCCACTTTTTCTCACTTTCATCTGTTTAAAAATTTTATCAAAATCATAAAATTTAAAACAAATAGACCTCATTGTAAAAACGATTTTTTTTTGTTTTTATTGCCATTCATATAGTTAAGGTGGCTACCTTTTTTTTCTTAGCCTGTAATTGGTAATTAATACCTATATTTGGAGTATGGAATTAAAAATAGATAGTTATATTCACGAATTGCTTTATGAGCACAACTGTGTTATTATTCCTGCTTTTGGTGGTTTTGTTGGAAATTACAAAGGGGCTGAGATTCATCCTACACAACATATATTTACTGCCCCCTGCAAACAAATTGCATTTAATAAAAGCCTCACAGTTAATGATGGTTTACTGGCTAATTATATCGCTCAAAAAGAATCTATAGCTTATCCTGAAGCTTTAGAATTTATTGAAAAAGAAGTTTTTAAAATAAAGCATCTACTTGCTACCGGTGAAAAAGTTACAATTAATTCAACAGGTTTTTTAAAGTTAGATGTTGAAAAAAACATTCAATTTTTCCCATCTAACAGTGTTAACTATAATACCGAGTCATTTGGACTCTTCAATTTTCAGTCAGCTACTATAAAACGTGAAGCTACACGCTTAAAAGTTGAAAAGACTTTTATTGATCGGCCTACTAAAAAAGAGAAGTCAAAAACAAAAGTATATCAAAAGTATCTTGTGCCTTTATTAATGATTCCAATTGCCCTAGCATTGTATTTAGCTCCTTTTGGCTCCGATTTAAAGAACAGAATTGCCATTCAAACATCGGGTTATTTCAATAGTTCTGAAGAAGTTAAGTTATACACCCCAAATGCGCATCAGTTTCAACTTCAAGAAGCCTTAATTGTGCCCTTGCAAATGGCTGAAGCTGTAACTTCAGAACATTCAAACGCAGCTATAAATAATTTAGAAAATGTCTCTAAAAACGCAGTTGAACAATTGAATGCCCCTATTACAACACACAATACTTTTAATGAACTTGGAAATTTTATAGTTATTTCGGGTTGTTTTTCTATATTAGAAAATGCCGAACGGCAAATCCAAATATTGGAGACTAAAAATATTCAAGCACAGTTAATGGAGCGTTCTCCAAGTGGTTTGTATCGAGTTTCTTGTGGTCGTTTCAATAGTTTTAATGACGCACAACAAACCATTCAAAATATTAAAGCCCAAGGTTCTGATGCTTGGGTTATGAAAAATTAATTAATTTCTTCTTATGCCTATCAAACAACAGATACTCACTGAACTACAAGAAGCATCTGCCCTGTTAAATATTTTTATAAATGAACCTAAAAACATTTCATTGATAGAGGATGCTGTTAATTTAATGGTAGCTGCATTAAAAGATCAAAAAAAAATAATTAGTTGTGGCAACGGGGGTAGCATGAGTGATGCCATGCATTTTGCCGAAGAACTAACCGGTCGGTACAGAGATGACCGTCAACCGTGGCCGGCTATTGCCATATCTGACCCAGCGTATATTACTTGTACAGCCAATGACTATGGGTTTGATTCTGTTTTTTCGCGTTATATTGATGGAGTTGGCGTTAGCGGAGATATATTGTTAGCTATAAGTACTAGTGGCAACTCGGCCAATGTACTTAAAGCTGTTCAATGCGCCCGAAAAAAACAAATGAAAATAATAGCCCTTACCGGAAAAAACGGAGGGCAACTTTCTGAGATGGCTGATATTGAAATTAGGGCACCCTACTCAAAATATTCTGACAGGGCACAAGAAATACACATTAAAATAATTCATTTACTGGTGCAAGGTATAGAGCATAGTATGTAAAGTTGTGGAACTTGCTTTACAAGTTGACAGTCTTATTTAAGACTTAATTTTTCATCGTATTTATTATACATTTGCTTTGTATTTAAACCATATTTCAGTATCTTGAAAGTACCTGAGCATAAGAACTTCCCATTATTAAAATGGATAACAGGTTATAGTAAAGCCATAGCCTTTTTATTTGTAATTTTAGTAATTGGTCTCATTACTTCTTATTCGGCTGATATTGGAGGTGTTGAAAACAATGTTGTGTATAGTATATGCAATGTGCTTGAAGGGGGGAAATTATACAGTAATCCTGAAGCTGAGAATTTTGCAATTACACAATATACTCCTTTATCATACTATTTACCGATATTACTTTGTAAGCTAATGGGATTAAAACCATTATACCATTTACACGAGATTTATTTGACCGGGAGAATTGTAAGCCTGTTGTTCAACATACTGACTGTAATTTTTATTTATAAACTATTGTTTTCTGTCCTAAAAACAAGGTACGAAATAGCATTTATAGCTAGTATAATCTATTTTATAAGTCTCACTAAAGTTCATTTTGCAGTTCGGCCAGATGCCCTATTCAGTCTTTTTTCTGTTTTATATCTGTACTGTTTTATAGCCTACTTTAGTCTGCCTAAAAAAAACATTTTCTTGTATTTAGGAGTGCTATTCGCAACACTATCTTTTTTTGTCAAGCAAAGTGGGCTTCAGTTTATAATTATCATACCTTTTTTTATACTTCTAAACAGAGAGTATAAATTATTTCTGAAAGTTTGTATTATGCAAGCGTTTTTATTTGGCTTTGTATATTTGACCTTTTATGGTGTTTATGGTGAAAATTTTTTCGTTAATACCACAAGAGGGCTTCGCAATGGTTTTTCTTTGATACGTACTTATGAAGTATTCTCAAATTTGTATTTTAGATCACAGCTTCTATTTATTTGCGGCTTTTTTCTTTCTTATTTGTATTTTAAAAAAGAAAGTTCTGATCGTGTTCGATTTTTAAGTTTTAATATCATTGGATTATTTGTTTTTGCCCTAGTTACAAGTGCTAAAGAGGGTTCATGGGTTAATTACTACAATGAATTTATTGTTGCTGTAATTATATTAGCAGCCCAGCAAATGAATAAAATATCACTTCATAATGTGGGAAAGAATATTGCACAAACAGCATTATTATTCATTGCTGTAGTGATCATATCACTAATGGGAAATGCCCTAATGCAAGGCTTTTTTCATGAGTACTATTACAATATAAGAGCCAGTAAGAAAGAATATAATGAAAAGCAAAAGGTAGCTCAAATTATGGCTAAGAAACTTGCTCTAGGAAACTACTTTCTCTGTTTTGACCCCCACATTAACGCTATGTTAGCTCGTCATATAGTAATTCCAAATAAGGAAATTGTACCTCGCTTATCTCCATTTAATTACAGTAAATATAAACAAGCCTATAACAATGGACAAATTGCTTATATAGTACTTTCTAAAAAGAAACCTATAACTGATTATATGGGCTACAACTTTAGCTCTTTAAAAGAAATTTATCAAGAAAATGGATTTGTCATTTTAGAAAATGCAAATCGTATTAGCGGCACACAATAAAATTAATTCTTTAGGTAATTTTTATTGTGTTTTAATAATAATTCCATCTTGATTAAAATTTTCAGGGGTATGGGGTGTAATTGTACTATAAAAATCCTTGATTTTTCCCATATCATGAGTTACATTACCGGTTAATGAAATTACGGGTCCAAAACCTGCTTCTTTTTTTTTATAATCTAAATATCCTGTGCAAACAGGAACCTGTGCCTTTTGTGCTACATAATAGAAACCAGATTTCCACTTATCTACTCTTTTCCTTGTTCCTTCGGCCGAAAGCATTAAGTATATAGAATCAGCATCTTTGATTTGTTTTACCATTTGATCAACAACATTATTGCTTGATTTTCTATTTACAGCAATAGCTCCAGATTTTTTTAGGAGAATAGAAAAAGGGAAAAAAAACAGTTCACTTTTTACCATATAACTTACTTTATAACCCAATATTTTGAGGGCTCCTAAAGAGTAAACAAAATCCCAATTACTTGTATGAGGTGCTGCTATAATTACACATTTGGTTATGTGCGTAGGAATAAAGCCATTTAGTTTCCATCCCTTTAGTTTAAAGAAGAGAGCAAATAGGTGTAACAAGAAGTTAGATCAAGTTAATTTTATTCAGCAAATCGTTTCTGTATGAGCCACCTATAGGCAATACCTTTTTATCTATATCTAAAATTAGATTTGGGTATTCGATAGCTGCAATACGGTCAATACGTACAATAAAAGAGCGATGAATTCTGATAAACTCGGTAGGTGGAAGTTTCACTAATATATCTTTCATTGTGCTATGAATGGTATAGCGTGTATTAATAGCATTTACTGTTACGTAATCCTTTAGGGCTTCAATAAAAACAATATCCTTATTTTTTACTTTTGTTAATCTGCTATTGGCTCTAATAAATATACTATCTTTTACAGACGATTCTTTATTTTCAACAAGAGAATATAAAAAATCCCTTTCTTTCTCTACATCACTAACTTTCTCATGTTTATAAATAGCCATCTCGATTGAAGTATGCAAATCAATTTCTTTAAATGGCTTAATAAGATACCCATAAGGCTCGGTAATTTTAGCTTTATTAAAAGTAATTTGATCGGCATAAGCAGTTAAAAATATAACCGGGATATTAAGCTTTTCCTTTATCTCTTGGGCAGCATCTATGCCGCTCATTGTGCCCTTCAACATAATGTCCATAAGCACCAAGTCTGGCGTTTTTTCTACGGCTGTAGCAACAGCACCTTCACCGGTTGGCACAATGCCAACTACATTATATCCAAGGTTTTTCAGGCTGTGTTGAATATCTTTGGCAACTATGCTTTCGTCCTCAACTATTAAGATATTTGTTTTACTCATTTTGAATATTGTTAGCTTTTTAGTTCAAAGGTAAACTTAATTTTGGTTCCGGGATTCAAATCTTTGTAAAAAAGTTTACCATAAATTTGGTCAACAAGAGATACAACTAATTGTAACCCTAAGGTTTCTGTGTTTCTTATATCTATTTCAGGAGCAATCCCTTTTCCGTTATCGGCTACAACAAACGTAACTTTATTTTTCAACTTTTTTACAGATATGCGTATCACCCCTTTCTGATTATCGTTAAATGCATATTTTAGAGCATTTGAAATCAGCTCATTGATTATTAATCCACATGGAATTGAAAAATCTAAATTTAGAAATAAGTTATCGCAATCAAATTGTACTTCAATTTGATTATTGTCAATCATATAACTATGCATCAAATTGGCAATGAGATTCTCCAAATAAACTCTAAAATTCAAGTTACTAAAGTCACTCGTTTGGTAGAGGCTTTCATGGATAAAACTCATGGTTCTGACCCGATTTTGTAATTCGCGAAACAAATTAACGGTATTTTTATCTTTATGATAAGCGCTTTGCAAATTAAGTATGCTCGAAATTACTTGTAAATTATTTTTAACTCTATGATGTACTTCTTTAAGTAATATTTCTTTCTCTTTTAAAGATTCTACAATACTCTTTTCGGCTAATTTTTTATCTGTGATATCATGTGCTATATATGAAACTTCGTTGATCTTTCCATCAGGCAAAACAATGGGATCTAAGTAAAACATATAATATGAAGTGCGCTCTTTAGTATCCTTCACTTTTGATTCTACACGTATGGCATTCCCTTTTAAAGCAGACTTATGTAATTTTACAAAATTCTTAAAATACGATACCGGCATTTGGACTTGAGCCTCTTTTTTTAAATTCATTCCAAGTGTAGCTTCCAAACCGTAATCTTTATACAACGTTTTAGCAAAAAGCTCATTAAAAGATGTTAGTTTAAAAAGTTTGTCAATGGTATAAATTTGGTGTGAACTGTTTTCAAAAATTGCACTTAATTTGGCTCCTTGGTTAATAATTTTTTCTTCGATTTTTTTCTTTTCAGTAATATCGTAACCAACAATAGCAACTTCATTAATAATGTTCTCTGCACTTCTAACAGGGGTTAGATAGAACTCAAAGTTTTTTTGTTGCCCTTCTTTATCAAAAGCAACATATTCAAAAAACTGTGATTTTCCCTTTAATGTTTCTTTAACTCTCTTAATCCAAAACTGGTTTGCTTTAACACTTGATACTAAAGAGCCTTTGGTCATTTCTAAACCCACTAGAGCCTCTATGCCATAAAATTCTTTTATGAATTTAGTGGTATTGGAATTAAATGTTGTTAGCCTTTCTTTTTTATCAATTGCCATTACCATATAATTGCTGCTCTCAATTAATGAATTTAGCTTGGCCGTTTGTTTTAAGGCTAATTCATGGTTTCGCTTATTTTCAGTAATATCAGCACAAACCAATACAAAGTACATAGGGCTGTTATTGGCACTTAATACTAATGAAATGTTTATTTGGGTATTTACAATATGACCATCTTTATGATAATAATTTTGCTCGAATGTATAGTCATTGATTTTTTTCCTAATTAAATAATCCAATAAATTCTCAAAGCCATTAACAGTATGCTCAACGCTTTTATCTTGAAAATAAAGCTCTAACAATTCTTCTTCTGTATATCCTAATATAGTACAAAATCTTTGGTTAACCTGGGTAAACTTTCCGGATATGTCTAAACGAGCTATTCCAACAAAAACTTGGTTGAAAATAGCTTTATATCTTTCTTCACTTAGATGGAAGCGTTCGCGATCTTTTTTTAGTTTCGTTAAATCTCGCGAAACCCCCATGCTTCCTATTACCTCTCCTTTTTCGTTGAGCAGTAAAGTAGCCGTTAAGAAGCAATCGAACAATTCCCCATTTTTTCTGATATTGAGTACCTCTCCTGAGAAGTATCCTTCTTTATGCAGTACATCTTGAACCTTCAAAAGCACCTCAGGAGCAGATGTTAAAACACTTAACTCTTGTCCAATAATTTCACTTTCTTTATAGCCATAAACAATCTGCGCAGCTTTATTGAATTCCGTTACTTTATTGTTCCTATCAGAGGCAATAATCATATCCAACGAACTATTAATGATATTCTTTACATAGTTCTGAGAAGTAATTAATTCATTTTGAGCAATCACTTTTTGCTCTATTTCCTTTTTTAAAGCTTCATTTGCTTCCTCAGCTAATTTTGCTCTTATAGTTTCTTTTGCAAGCTGTTTCTGAGCATCAATAGCGTGAACTGCAACTAAAACACATTGTTCGTTTTCATACACAAATGGAATACTTCGAGTTTCTACTTCCAATACCCCCCCATTTCGAGTATAAACCTTAATTTCAGTAAAGGTTTGAGGCATTCCTTTATAAGAGCCTTCAACACGCTTTTTAACTTTTTCATGGAATTCCGGAAGAATAAAATTCATCATGGAAAGGCCTTTTAACTCATCATTGGTATTATAGCCAAAAATACCGAGCGCTACCTGATTTGCGAAAACAATAGTTCCGTGCTTATGTATAAGCATTCCTTCAGGTACAAAGTCAACAATATTCTTATAATCGTTATATCTTTCCTTTAAGGCAATTTCGGCATATTTTTCTCTTGACACATCGGTAATAAAGCCCTCCAATGCCAAAAGTTTATTTTGATCATCAAAAATACCTTTACCCTGTTCGTGGAGCCATTTTATGGTTCCATTTTTTGTTCTAATACGATAAGAAAGAGTAAATACTCTTCGTTCTGAAACCGCCTCTTGTACTTTTTGCCAAACAGATTCCCTATCTTCATCAAGAATTAATTCGCTATAATGTATAGATGTATTATTTAACATGGCTTCTCTATCATAACCTGTAAGCTCTAAACAGCCATCGCTAACAAACTCCATAGTCCAAGAGGGATCATTTTTGCACCTATACACCATTCCTTGTAAATTACCAATTAAGGTACTCAATCTGCGCTCACTTTCACGAAGTTTCCGTTCCACATATTTTCTATAGGTTATTTCTGAAAAAATAGCCTGTATGGCCACTTCTCCATTATGAACCACAGGGTTACTTCTAACCTCAATATCTATAATTTTGCCCTCTGCATTTTTTATTCTCATTTCTACAGTTCCCAATGATTTGCCTTCAATTAGGAACTTTATTTTTCTTTCAACTTCATTTTTATATTGAGGTAAAATAAAATCAAAAATTGAATATGCTGAACAATCTTCTTTTAGAGAGTTAACCTTAGGTATTTGAAAAGCACTAATATTGGCATACAGTATTTTTTGGAGGTTGTAGATAATTACCCCTTCAGGCAATTTTTCAATCAAATTCTGATATTGCTCTTTACTATCATTTAGTTTAATTTCCAATAATTTTCTTTCTGTAATATCTACAACTGTACCAACAACTTTATCAACCTCACCATTTAACTGATATACCGCTTTGCCCTTAACATGCAGGTATTTCATTTTTTGATTTTTGGTCCTAATTTTGTAGTCCATACTAAAATTATGGCCCGTTCTAATACTTTCCTGAATTGCCTGAAACAAAATATCATGCTCATCGGGGTGCACATATTGAGCAAAATATTCATTTAATGTGGGTGCTTTTATATGGCGTGAAAGGTCATGTATGGCATAGGCTGATGGTGACCAATAAACATCAAAATTATTGGCATTAAATTCCCAATTTCCACTTTGGGTTAAATCTTGCTCTTCAATTCGTTTTTCATACTCATCTTTAAGCTGGCGGCTTAACTCCATCCGTTCTGAAACATCTCTAATTACGAGATAAACAAAGGTATCTTCATCAATTGTAAATTCAGAAAAATTTAGTTCTGCATCAAACAAATTGAGCCCATTTTTCAACATCTTAATTTGTAATGGAATTTGTTGGTGCTTGGAGTTACTCTCTTTTAAAAACTGGTGAATTTTCTCTTTACTATTTGACCCATCAGGCTGAATCATGGGTGTAAAGTCATAAAGAAATTTTCCAATAATATGCTCTTTGTGTATTCCAAAAACACTTTCGCTTTTAAAATTGCATTCGGTAACTATATTTTTTTTAAGAACCAGAATGGCATCATTAGATTTTTGAAACATAAGTCGATACTTATCAATAGTTTGTGTATTGATTTTCTCATACTTATTGATTACACCAAAGCCGGGGAAGTATAGATTTACATTATCAATCTTGCTTTGCAGCAATTTGATGTATTCAATTAATTCATCTTTTGATTTTTGTTCTAAGTTTTTCACTAAACAAATTGAGCAGCTAATATAACTTTTTTTTTACAGCTTTATAATGATTCATAAAAATTATGGGCACTGCCTAAAGTGAAAAAACAACCCAATATTCGCTTTATTAAATCTTATCTAAAGTCTATTAAGAGCCGCTTTGCTATCATCGTATTAATAGATCTGATAGGCTAGAAATAAATTAGAATAAGTATTGTGAAAGCCTTGATTTAGAATTTAATTTATATTTTATTTATAATAATTTCTTTGTAAATTGTATCTTTGCAATCCTTATTCAAATAATAGTTAATTATGACGAAAATTAAATTTGGAACAGATGGATGGCGGGCCATTATTGCTGAAGATTTTACTGTAAACAATGTGGCTAGAGTTTCTGAAGCTACAGCAAAGTGGATATTAAAAAATGGGAAAAATAAGTCCGTAGTTCTAGGGCACGATTGTCGCTTTGCCGGAGAGCTTTTTGCTGAAACATGTGCCTTTGTAATGGCTCATTATGGGATTCAGGTTTATTTGGCAAAAGGCTTTGTTTCTACCCCAATGATTTCTTTAGGCACTGTAAAGCAAGGAGCCGATATTGGAATTATTATTACGGCAAGTCATAATCCTCCGGCTTATAATGGGTTTAAAATAAAAGGAAATTATGGTGGCCCATTAATGCCCGATAAAGTACAGGAAATTGAGGACATGATTACTGACTCATGCTCCCTTAATATCCGTTCTAAAACCATAGAAGATTTAGTTCAAGAAGGAAAAATAAAATATATTGACCTTGAAACGCTGTATGTAGAGCATGTAGAGAAGAATTTTGATTTAGCAGCCATTAGAAACTCTAAAATGGAGTTTGCTTATGATGCCATGTTTGGAGCTGGTCAAAATGTAATGAGAAGGTTATTTCCAGATATTACTTTTTTACATTGTGACTATAACCCTTCCTTTGATGGTCAAGCACCAGAACCTATTCATAAAAATTTAACCGAGTTTTCGGAATTAATAAAAATGAGCGGTGAAATTGATTGCGGCTTGGTAACAGATGGTGATGCCGACCGAATTGGTTTATATAATAGCGATGGCGACTTTGTAGATTCACACCACATCATTTTGCTTTTAACCCATTACTTGGTAAAGTATAAAAAATATAGCGGAAAAGTTTGTACCGCCTTCTCAACAACCGTAAAAATTAAAGATATGTGCCGTCATTACAATCTTGATTTAGAGGTTGTAAAGATTGGCTTTAAGTATATTTGCGGCCTAATGATTACTGAAGATGTGCTGATTGGGGGTGAAGAATCAGGTGGAATTGCTATAAAAGGACATATACCTGAGCGAGATGGTATATGGATGGGATTGGTTATTTGGGAATATATGGCAAAAACAGGAAAATCTTTAAAAGAACTTATTCAGGAAGTATATGAAATTACTGGTCCTTTTTGGTTTGAGCGAAACGACCTTCATTTAAAAGAAGAACTTAAAAACACTATAGTAGCTAATTGCAAAAACAATGTTTACAAAGAATTTGGAGCCTATAAAGTTCAAAGAATAGAAGATTTAGATGGATGGAAATTCTTTTTCTCAGATCATGAATGGCTGATGATAAGAGCCTCAGGCACTGAGCCTGTTTTACGAACCTATGCCGAGGCCGAGACCAAAGAAAAAGCATTTGCAATTTTAGATGCAGCTAAAAAAGTATTATTGGGTAATTAATTCCTTAAAGAATGAGTAAAGAAAGAGTATTGATAACCGGAGCAGCCGGTTTTTTGGGTTCGCATTTGTGCGACAAATTTATACAGGCCGGATATCATGTTATTGGGATGGACAACTTAGTAACCGGTGATATGAAAAATATTGAACATTTAATGAAACTGGAACATTTTGAGTTTTATCATCACGATGTTTCTAAATATGTTCATGTGCCGGGTGAACTCAAATATATTTTGCATTTTGCTTCCCCTGCCAGCCCCATTGATTATTTAAAGATTCCCATTCAAACTCTAAAAGTAAGCTCATTGGGGACACATAATATACTTGGCTTAGCAAGGGTAAAAAAAGCAAGAGTTTTAGTTGCCTCCACATCAGAAGTTTATGGCGACCCTGCCGTACATCCCCAACCCGAAGAATATTGGGGGAATGTTAACCCGGTTGGCCCGCGCGGTTGTTATGATGAAGCCAAACGATTTATGGAAGCCATTACTATGGCCTACCAAAATGTGCACCATCTTGAAACCCGTATAGTTCGTATATTTAACACATATGGCCCCCGTATGCGTCTAAATGATGGCAGGGTTTTGCCGGCATTTATTGGACAGGCTTTAAGAGGCGAAGATTTAACCATGTTTGGAGATGGCTCGCAAACGCGCTCATTTTGTTACGTTTCAGATTTGGTTGAAGGGATATACCGTTTGCTTTTAAGTGATTATACATTACCTGTTAATATTGGCAATCCAAGTGAAATAACCATTAAGGAATTTGGTGAGGAAATATTAAAATTAACCGGAGCTAAACAAAAATTAATAAGCCTGCCTTTACCAGCAGATGATCCTAAACAAAGAAGGCCAGACATTACAAAAGCCAAAGAAATACTAGGTTGGGAGCCAAAAGTTAACCGTAGTGAGGGTTTAAAAATTACGTATGAGTATTTTAAGTCACTACCTAAAGAAGAATTATTCAAAACCGAACACCGACAATTTAGTTAGTAAAAAAATAGTTTCGCAATCATCATTCTGTATGGTAACAAATACGTAATGACATCCTACTTTGCTTTAATAAAGTGTTACCAGCAATCCTCCCTATACCGCCTCCATTGACTTCTCAAGCTAACGTAGGGAGTTATTTAAAAATTACAAATCCTTATATTTGACTTGCTCTTTGCAAGGCCGATTTTAGAACTGTTACCTCGAGTAGGGGCGCAATCCTGGTTGAGATGTTTGCGATGACTTCAGTGGCGGTGTTTTGTGAAAACAGAACAACCCCGTTCAGAATATTTACTTAGCCAAAAGCACATCTTCGTAGAGCATTTTTAATAAAATATTATTTTATGGTAGAAGAAGAAAAAATACCAATGGACATTGTCAATCCTTTAGCCGCAGGAATTGATGTTGGTAGTCGCTCCCACTGGGTAGCTGTAGGGCAACATGAAAATGATGTGAGAGCGTTTGGCGTATTTAACCAAGACCTTTATGAAATGGCCGATTGGCTTCACGAGCACAAGATTAGAACCATAGCCATGGAAAGCACCGGTACTTACTGGCAAAAATCTTTATGCCGTTTTAATCTCAAAGGGATTCCATGTTATCCTTTGCAATGGAAAGTTTACCAAAAACATCAAGGGCAAAAAGACCGATATTAAAGATTGCCAATGGATTCAAATGTTGCACAGCTTAGGACTTTTGAGCAGTAGTTTCCTCCTAGACGGAAAAACAGAGCAACTCAGAACCTTTTGCCGACACAGAGCCAATCTCTTGCACAATGCAGCTTCTACAAGCAAAAAAATGCAGAAATATTTGAGACTCTTAAATTTGCGCTTAGATGTGGTGGTCAATGATGTTTGTGGACTTACCGGACTACGCATTATCAGAGCTATCTGCGATGGAGAAGCAAATCCTCAAAAGCTTGCAGCACTTCGACATGCCAACTGTCGCAAGAGTGAAGAGGAAATTGCCAAAGCTTTACAAAGCAATGGAAGAACAGATTATTTATTTACACTCCAGCAGGAACTCGATACTTATGACCACATCCAAAATAAAATGATGGAATGTGACAAGATGATTGCATTAATGCTCGATGAAATCATTAACAATGATGAAAATAAAAAACAGCACCACATAGATTCAAAACCGCATAAGCGAATCAATAAAAATACGCCCAAAGACATAGATCTTAATCTAAAATCGTATCAAATGTTTGAAAGTACAGATTTGCTGGCAATAGAAGGCATGAGTCACGCTACAGTGCTTGCCATAATGAGTGAAGTAGGTATAGAAGGAATAAAAAAGTTTCCAACTGCAAAACACTTTTGCTCCTGGCTCAGACTTGCTCCAAACAACAAAGTTAGTGGTGGCAAAGTACTTTCAAGTAAAGTGCCTAAAGGGAGTAACAGACTGAAAATAGCATTTCGAAATGCTGCTAATGCCATAGGAAATCTTAAAGACTCAACACCTTTAAGAGACTTTTTCCAAAGAATAAATTTTAGAAAAGGTAGAGTTTCTGCAATAAGTGCTACTGCCCGAAAATTTGGAGTAATTATATGGAACATGGTTGTAAAAAATGTGCAATACATCAACCCGGAAGGTTATTTATTTTTAGACCAGAAAAGAAAGTTGGGAATAGTAAAAAGAATACAAAAACAAATTACTAAATTTGGACTGACTAATGAAGAATTGGGGATTATAACTAATTGATATACAGTAGATATTATTTACGTTAGTCAGAATTCTTTTGGGTTAACATACATCAGATACAGTTTCTATTTATATACAAACTTAAAAGCTGTAGATCTAATACCCGGTACTATCATGAACGAAATTGACTTGTTAGGAGTTATTATTCATTTTCTTCTAAAAACACACATCAAATAGAATCTAATTATAGGTACTGAGAAAGTAAAGAAGGAAGTTTGTTTAAATGTGTTTTCATTAAGATCATTAAAAGATAAGGATTACCCATTTTTATAAAGAATAATTTAGTAGAAATAATAGGTATAATCCCTTAAATTCAGAATAGACATAGAAGAAATTAAGTAAAGGGAAAAATAAAATCTCCTTTTATAGTTTCTTCAAAAAAAATGGTAAGACTTTAAGGACAATAATATAATTTTAATTTCCCATTTTGATAGGCTAAATATTCCCATTTCTCTAATTCAAATTGGAGCATACATACGCCACAAGGAGCCATTTCGATGTCCATATTCTGACTCAGAAAAGACGCTAATTGACTTAAAGATGGATTATGACCAAAAAGCATTAGGGTTTCGTGCTCATTATTCATACTCCTTATCCATTCCAAAAGAGAATCTGACGATGCCTGATATATTTCAGGCGCTAAATGTATTTTTGCTTTATCAATTTTGTATGCATTTGCAAAGCGCTTAGCAGTACTCCAGGATCTTTTTGCTGTACTAGTGGAAATTAGATCCGGACAAGGTTGTATATTCTTAATAAATACAGCCATTTTTTCGGCATCTGCTTTTCCTTTATCTGTTAGTTCACGATCAAAATCATTTTTTTGAAAACTTGGTGGTTCGGCTTTTGCGTGTCTTATTAAAAAAAGTCTCTTCATTTAAATTGATTTATACTTATCAAATATCCTATTTAACTTTAAAAGAATCAAAAAGTGTACCTGTAATTATAGTTTATACTTCACACAGTAGTGGGCTTTAAAGTTGGGTAGGATTTTAAAGCTTTTTTACCCACTTTATAAAGCAGCTTGCTACAATATGAACAATTATTAATTTTTTTTTCATTATTTAACAGAAGAAATTAAATTTGACAATTAAAGTAATTATCATTTTTATGAAAAAAATTCTAAGCTGTTGTGCTTTTCTTGCTTGTTTATATGGAGTATTGCAAGCACAAAATAACGACTCCCCTACTCCACAATCTGAAAGTAAAGACAGTATCATTAATTTAATTCCTTCTCAAGAGGCCGAAAAAGCCTATAACGAGGGCATTGAAAAAATGAAAATTGGTGATTATAAAGCGGCTATTGATTTTTTTACTCAATCATTGGCCATAAAACCCGATTGGGGAAAATCATACTTTAACCGGGGGGTAGCTAAAAAAGAGAATAAACAATATGGAGCAGCTATTCAAGATTTTGAGAAGTGCCTATCTTTAACCGACTCCTTGCAGGATGTTATGTACAACATGGCACAAACTTTTGAATTATTAAAAGAAAATGAAAAAGCAATATCCTATTATACAAAATCTATTGAGCGAAACGAAAACAAGAGCCAAGCTTATTACCATAGAGGCAGTGTTTACCTTAATTTAAAGAAATACAAAGAGGCAATAGATGATTTTTCACAAGCCATTGTTTTAAAACCCGATTTTGCTTATGCCTACAATGACCGAGGTAGCACCAAAAGGCAAATGGAAGATTATAACGGTGCTATTAGTGACTATTTAAAAGCATTACAGTTTAACCCTGATATGACTTTTACTTATAACAACTTAGGCTCAGCCCAACGAAAAAGTGGCGATTTAAAAGGTGCCATTGAAAGTTACAGTAAAGCCATTGCCTCCAAACCTGACAGTTACATTGCTTTGAATAACAGGGGCAGCGCCCGGTTTGATTTAGGTGATTACAAAGGAGCTATTGACGACTTTTCAAATGCCATTAAAATAAAAGGAGATTACACTTATGCATATAACAACCGATCGGCTGCTAAATTTAAGATAAAAGATTACAACGGTTCGGTAGATGATGCAACAAAAGCTATACAATTAAACAGCGATTATGCCGTAGCTTATTTAAACAGAGGTATTGCAAAAGAAATGCTTCGCGACCCTAAAGGGGCTTGTACAGATTGGGAAAAAGCTAAAAATCTGGGTATCGAATTAGCCGGCAAATATACTGAAGACTGTAAGTAATCAAGGACAAAAACAAGTTACCAATGAAAAAAATTATCCTCATACTGTTACTAGTAAGCTACTACGCTATACAAACAAATGCTCAAAATGCAAAAGATATTCCTTTTGAAAAAAGTAATTTTCCGGGACAAAAAGATCAACTTCGAGATGCCAAAAGTGCTTTAGATATGGGGAATGAAGAGTTTTTAGGCAAGCGCCCGGGAAAATATAAGTTTGCGTTAGAACCCTATTTAAGGGCTCAAGCATTTAACCCTAATAATTCGGAACTAAATTTCAGAATTGGAGTATGTTACATCAATGGTAACTTTAAATATAAAGCTAAAGAGTTTTTTGAACGTGCCTACAGTCTAAACCCTCAAGTAGATGCTGAAATACACTATTATTTGGGACGCGGCCATCATTTAAATATGGAGTGGGATAAGGCTATTGAAGAGTATCAATTGTTTCGTAATGGATTAGACCCAAAGAAAAAGGATCAAGTTTTTTTAATTGAGGATGTAAACAAAAAAATAGCCGAATGTAATCATGGGAAAATACTGGTAAAAACTCCGGTAAGGGTTTTTATTGATAATTTAGGGAATAAAGTAAACTCAACTTATCCTGATTATGGACCGGTAATTTCTGCTGATGAAGATATTTTAATGTTTACCTCACGTAGAAACACAACAACCGGTGGTAAAATAGATGAAAACTATGATGAATACTTTGAGGATATTTTTGTTACCTATAAATTTAATGAAGAATGGGGTGTACCTACCAATATTGGCCCTCCTATTAATACGCCTGGGCATGATGCAACCGTGAACCTATCGCCCGATGGGCAAACACTCTATACGTACCGTGATGATAAGGGATATGGAAATATTTATGAGAGCATATTGAAAGGAGACAAATGGACTGAACCCGAAAAAATGGCCAAATCAATAAACAGTAGTGATCATGAATCATCGGCCTCTATCTCATACGATGGAAAGACCTTATTTTTTGTAAGCGACCGCAAGGATGGCAGTTTAGGTGGCCGTGATATTTGGTATGTAGATAAAAATCAAAAAGACAAATGGAGCGAGGCTGTAAACATTGGAACTACTATAAATACAAAATATAATGAAGAGGGAGTATTTATTGTTCCCGATGGTAAGACTCTATACTTCAGCTCAGAAGGACACAGCAGTATGGGAGGATTTGATATTTTTAAGTGTGAACTTAAAAATGGAGTATGGAGTGAACCTGTAAATTTAGGATATCCGATAAATACCCCGGATGATGATGTTTTCTTTGTTATTTCGGCAAGCGGTAAGCATGGTTATTACGCCTCAATAAAGAATGAAGGCATAGGTGATAAGGACATCTATATGATAACCTTTTTAGGTCCCGAAAAACCTGTTCAGTTAAGTAATGAGGACAATCTTTTTGCCAATATTGAAGCCCCTGTAAGTGAAGTTTTTATTGCACCTCCGGCAAAAATTGAATCGAATTCGGTAACTCTTTTAAAGGGTGTTATTACAGATGCCATTTCAAACAAACCACTTAGTGCAGAAATTGTATTGGTGGACAATACTCAAAACGTGGAACTAGCTACCTTTAAATCAAATAATAAAACAGGTAAATACTTGGTTACCCTGCCATCTGGAAAGAATTATGGGATTGCCGTTAAAGCTGAGGGTTATTTATTTCATTCCGAAAACTTTGATATTCCTTCGTCAAGTGGTTATCAGGAAGTGGTTAAAGACGTTCTACTTAAAAATGTACAAGTGGGTCAAAAAATTGTATTGCGTAATATTTTCTTTGATTTTGATAAAGCCACTTTAAGGCCTGAGTCAAACAATGAACTAGAGCGTTTAACCAAATTGCTTAACGATGTACCTACACTAAAAATAGAAATTAGTGGGCATACCGACAACAAAGGAGCAGCCCAATATAATCAAACCTTATCGGAAAGCAGAGCCAAATCAGTAGTAGAATATTTGGTAAGCAATGGAATATCAAAAGATCGATTAGAATACAAGGGCTATGGCTTAACACAACCTATTGCAGGAAATGACACCGATGAAGGGCGCCAGTTAAACCGGAGAACCGAATTTAAAATTTTAAGTCGTTAGTTTGTTTATTGGTTAGGAATTATAAGTAATTAACTAATAAAAACCATGTTTAAAACTTAATTTATTAGCACTACAGCATTACAAAAAAACTAGTACATTTGGCTACCTAAAGAAATTTTTTTTACAAATGAGCAACAATTTACTAAAAGGGAAAAGAGGAATTATTACAGGAGCATTAGACAGTAACTCTATAGCTTGGAAAGTGGCAGAAAAAGCTTATGAGCAAGGAGCTACTTTTACTTTAACTAACGCTCCTATTGCTATGAGAATGGGAGAAATAAATAAACTTGCCGAGCAATGTCAGGCCAAGATTATACCTGCTGATGCAACCTCAACTGATGATTTAGAAAATTTATACACCCAATCTATGGACATTTTGGGAGGTAAAATTGATTTTGTATTGCATTCTATTGGAATGTCTGTAAATATTCGTAAAAAGGTTCCCTATACGGAGTCCAATTATGAATATTTTGCCAAAGGTATAGATGTAAGTGCTCTATCATTACATAAATTGCTAAGTGTTGCCTATAAAATGGATGCAATAAACGATTACGGTTCTGTTGTAGCTCTTACTTATATTGCTGCTCAAAGAGTATATCCTTTTTATACAGATATGTCTGATATTAAAGCAATGTTAGAATCCATTTGCCGCAACTTTGGTTATCATTATGGTTTAAAAAACAAAACACGTATTAACTCGGTTTCTCAATCGCCTACCAAAACATCTGCCGGTTCAGGAATTAAAGGTTTTGATTCATTTTATAACTTTGCCGGTAAACAATCGCCATTAGGAAATGCCAGTGCCGAAGACTGCGCCAATTTCTGTATAACCCTTTTCAGTGACCTTACACGTATGGTAACTATGCAAAATCTATATCATGATGGAGGCTATTCCAGTACCGGAATTACAACGGCAATGATTGAAGATTTTAATAAAGCTAATCAATAGATTTACAATGTGTACCTAATAATGACAGCAGAAAAGAATAGCAAAAAAAGAGTATCTTTTTTTCTGTTATTGTTGTTCATTACCCCGTGTATTCAGGCTCAAATACCTATTTATAAATATAGTATTAAGTCTAATTTTTCGATACCAACACTGCAAGGTAGTGCAGCCTATAAGAAAACCTTTAGTGGTGTAATTGCCATCAACCCTTCCTTTGTTTTTTATAGTAAGAAAGGATTATTTGCAGGATCAGGATTTTATTACCAGCAAAACAAAACAGCAAATAGTCGAAATTTTAACATTGGGTCACTAGAGGTTAAGCACCATATCCTGTCGCCTAATATTTTTGTAGGGTATCAATATTTTGATGGAAGCCCTTTTAATATAGGCCTTGAGTTTGCATACCATAAATCATTTGGCCGATTTAGTAAAAGTATGCTTCCCGATACTGTAACACAGAAACCAAGCCTTAATCAGCAGTTTAATGAATATGCACTAAATACCTATTTGAGTTTTTTTACCGATGAAAATTTATCTTTTAGCCTTCAAATCAGCTATCATTATCAACAATATAGTTTCGACCCCTTTACCTATAATTTTAACATAATAAACAAGAATGTAGTAAAAGATGATATTGAAAAATTCAATCAATTTATCACATTTGGATTAGGCTTTACTTATCATTTCGGTCCTTTTAAAAACCAGCCCATTCGAGAGAATTAAACACTTTTTATTTATTAACTTTAATGCCAAAATTATGACTATGAAAATTTATACCAAAACCGGTGATAAAGGTCAAACATCATTGATAGGTGGCACCCGTGTTCCTAAATTTCACATACGTATTGAAGCCTATGGCACCATTGATGAGTTGAATTCTTGGGTAGGCATGTTAAAAGTAGCTGAGCTCCCCGAAGATACGAGAAATACGCTAAGTGAAATTCAAGATCGATTGTTTACCATTGGGTCAAACTTAGCCTCAGATCCTGAAAAGAGTAAAATGAAAATTCCTGATTTACATGAAAGTGATATTGAGCTTCTTGAAAAGCAAATAGACGTGATGAACGAGCAGCTTCCTGAAATGCGTTTTTTTATTTTACCCGGAGGGCACACTCTTGTAGGTTATTGCCATTTAGCACGCTGTGTGTGTCGTAGAGCTGAAAGGAACATAATACATTTGGCCGAGAACGAATACGTAAACGAGTTAATTATTAAATATATAAATAGGTTAAGCGACTATTTATTTATGTTGGCACGCTATACCGGTTTCATACTTCAAGTTCCTGAAATTCCTTGGCGAGCTCGTAAGTAGAAAATAAATAGAAAGCATATAATAAAAACCGAAGGGCACTCCTATTTTATAGACCAATTTTGTTTGGCTAAATGCTTTAAATAGAACAAAGACACGGTTGCCATAAATATAAAGTAAACATATTCTACACTCCACACCCAAGCTATTGATAATTGTAAATTTACGGCCACCAAATAGGTTGCAAATAAGTAAAACAAAATAGTTATTATTTCAATAATCAATGACACTAGGGTGTTTCCAGATCCAGAAACTGCACTAAGTAACACAGCCGAAACAGAGAATAACAAAAGCGAGCCATCAATAACACGCAGCGATGGAATAGTGGCTTTAATTAACTCGTTGTCACCGGTAAAAATACGCAACATTATTTCGGGTGAAATATTCAGTATTAGCATATAAACGAGTGTGATACTAAAGCTAAGGAAACAAACCTTTTTGATCATATCAAATACCTTTTCGGGCTTTCGCTCCCCTATTAGCGTACTTACAAGAGTGTTTGTAGCAGAGCTAAAACCTACCATCGGAATCATTAAAATCATATAGGCATTACGAATAATGTTGCTTATTGCTAAAGGGCGTTCTCCCATTTTCTCAACAATCATAAAAAAAATAAACCATGAGGTTAAAGAAATAAACATTTGCAACATAACGGGTGCAGCAGTGTACAGCACATCTTTTAAATAGCTGTACCGAAAAGTGTGAAAGGTAAATAAGCGGTACTTCTTTATATCTACTTTTTTAAAAGTGTAAGCAATAGCATAAATTGCGGCAATAAATTCAGCTAAAGTACTAGCCCAGGCTGACCCAGCTATCTCCATACGAGGAAAACCCCAATGCCCAAATACAAAAATATAATTGAATAAAATATTTAGAACTGCTACTAAAGCAGTAGTGTACATAACTATTTTAGTTTGTGCTATACCCACAAAAAAACCTCTAATAACAAATACCAGAAAGGAAAAGAAAATTGCAAAACTTCTTATTTTAATAAAACTAACACTTGCATCAAGAATAGGTTTTGATTGTACAAAATGTTGTAATAAATAAGGGCCTCCCCAATACAGAATACAAAATAAAAGAACGGATAAACTCATTAAAAAGTAAAGTGAGTGGTCTAGAACGTTCCCCATTTCATGATATTTTTTCTCACCATTGAGACGGGCAATAATAATTTGAATGCCAACTCCAAATCCATAACCCAACATACTAAATGTAACGTAAAACAAACCTGCAATAGCACTTGCTCCTAAAGCCACTTCACTAATTCGGCCTAAAAAGGCAGAATCGGTTACATTAATAATGGTTTGCCCAATGCCTCCTATGATAATAGGATAAGATACCGCCCAAATGTATCGATAGGTTTTGTTTCTAAACATAGAAAGAAAATTTTGCCTAATAAACTTTTAGCACTATTCCCTTTAGATATTCTCCTTCGGTATGGAAAATACTTGGTGCATGATCCACCGGTTGTGACATATATTCTAATATACGAACTTCGCGCCCAGCTTGAATAGCAGCGGACATTACAGTATTTTGAAATAAATATTTATCTACTGCTTGCGAGCATGAAAAAGTAAAAATAACTCCACCCGTATTAACTCTGCGTATGGCTTCAGCATTTAATCTTTTATAACCTTGAACAGCATTGTGTTTTACATGATGATGCTTGGCAAATGCCGGAGGGTCTAATATAATTACATCGTATTTTTCTTGACTTTGTTCTAAAAAAGAAAAAGTATCCTGTGCAAATGATTGATGGTGATTTGCCTCCGGAAAATTTAAAGCTACATTAGCATCAGTAAGAGCAATAGCCTTTTTGGAACTATCAACAGAATGAACTAATGCGGCTTGTGCGGCTAAAGCATAAACAGAAAAACCACCACTATAGCAGAATGTATTCAGTACTTTTTTTCCGAAACAGTATTTTTGGAGTAATTTTCTATTCTTGCGCTGATCAATAAAAAAACCAGTTTTTTGTCCTTGCTCCCAATCAATGCGAAATTTTAAGCCATGCTCAATAACGTATGTTGATTCGGGGTTACCCCACAACAATTGGTTCCTTATTTCTAAGCCGGAAATAGCCGGCATTGTTTCTGCACTTTTATCATATATGGCTTTTAACCGAAATGCATAAACCTCTTTTAGAGCTTCAGTAATACTTTGCTTTATTAAATGCATACCCGTACTGTGAGTCTGTATTACAGCCGTATCATCATACACATCAATAATCAGACCGGGTAATCCGTCACCTTCGGCATGAACCAAACGATAAACAGTGGTATTTGGATTATTGATTAAACCCATGTTATTTCTGAAGTCATAGGCTTTTTTTATTTTCTGTGTCCAAAAATCTTGATTTATTTCAGTATTCTCAAAACTAAAAATACGAACCGCAATACTGCCGTTTGAATAGTGCCCAATGCCTAGAGGTTCATCATGATTGCTCACTACCTGAACAATCATTCCTTCGGCTACTTCACCTTTTATTTTTTTTATTGCTCCTGAAAATATCCAGGGATGAAACCTCCGAACTGACTGGTCTTTTCCGGAACTCAGAATAACTTTAGGATACATACTTGCTGATTAATAGAATGAAAAATGAATATTAAAATTCAGACTTGAAATGAAACGCTATTTCAGGATTTTTTTCCTGAGCCATTTGTAAAGACCAAGCCGATTCTGCTAAGAATACAGGTTTATTATCTTTGTCAATAGCCATGTGGTGCGATTTCTCTTGAATAAAACTTTTCAATTTGTTTTTATCTATGCTGCTTATCCAACAAGCTTTATACAAATTAATATTTTCAAAAGTACAACTGGCACCATATTCACTTTTTAAACGATGTTGAATAACTTCAAACTGAAGGGCACCTACGGTTCCTAATATTTTTCGGTTATTCAGTGTTTTTGTAAACAACTGTGCCACACCTTCATCAGTAAGTTGTTCCAACCCTTTGTTTAGTTGTTTGGTCTTCATAGGATCAGTATTATTTACATACCTAAATATTTCGGGAGAAAAACTGGGTATGCCTTTAAAAGACTCCTTAGAGCCTTCGGTAAGCGTATCTCCAATTTTAAACACGCCAGTATCGTATAGTCCTATTATATCGCCCGGGAAGGCTTCATCTATTACATTTTTTTCAGCAGCCATAAATGCAGTAGGGTTACTGAATTTCAATTGTCGGTTTTCACGTACATGAAAGTAGTTTTTATTTCGTTCAAACACTCCTGAACAGATGCGTAAAAAAGCTATTCTGTCACGATGTTTGGGATCAATATTGGCATGTATTTTAAAAACAAAACCTGAAAAATCTTTATCCGTTGGTTGTACTTCTCTTTGTTCTGTTTCACGGCTTTGAGGAACCGGTGCTATGTCAACAAAACAATCCAACAACTCACGAACTCCAAAATTATTTACGGCACTACCAAAAAAGACTGGCGATATATTTCCCTTCAGGTATTCTGCAGGATTAAATTGAGGATATACAGATTCAATAATTTCAACTTCTTCACGTAGTTTTTCTGCAAAACGAGCTCCAATGTTAGTTTCAATTTCAGGTGCATTTACATCGTCAATTTTAAGTGACGATTCGGGTTTTTGTTTATTTCCTGCATCAAATAATATTAAACTTTTCTCGTATAAACTGTACACTCCTTTAAACTGCTTTCCCATACCAATGGGCCAACTAAGCGGACGAACTTTTATTTTGAGTTCTTTTTCAATTTCATCCAACAAATCGAATGGATCACGTCCTTCACGATCAAGCTTGTTAATGAAAACAATAACAGGCGTATTCCTCATACGACAAACTTCCAATAGCTTTCGTGTTTGTGGCTCAACCCCTTTAACACAGTCTATAACCATAATGACGCTATCAACAGCGGTTAAAGTACGGTAAGTATCCTCTGCAAAATCTTCGTGACCGGGAGTATCCAATAAATTAATTTTTTTGTTTTTATACTCAAAACCCATCACCGAGGTAGCAACAGATATTCCCCGCTGCTTTTCTATTTCCATAAAGTCGGAAGTAGCGTGTTTTTTAATTTTATTACTTTTTACCGCTCCTGCGGTTTGAATAGCACCTCCAAAAAGCAGCAACTTTTCGGTAAGGGTTGTTTTTCCGGCATCCGGATGGCTAATAATCCCAAAAGTTCTTCTTCTCTCTATCTCTTGTAGCGTGGTCATTTTAAAAAAATAAGCCTGCAAAGGTACTTTTTTTAAGCAATAAAACGCTTTTTACGTTCTACCCTGTTTTAACAAAACACTATTTTTCTTAAAATCATCATGATGCAGCAAGTTGAGAATTGGAAATTAGAACTTTATGAAAAAGGGATATTATTTATGTAAGTCCTGAATATCTTCAACAGTTATTTCAAACTTATCTTCTCGTTCTTTGTATTTCATAATTTGATCTAAGGCGTCAGGTACAACATCGCTGCAAATTGTAATAAAAGAACCCTTTTGGGCATTTTTAATAGCATACTCAATGGCTTCTTTTTCTGTTGGAATTATTTTTTCTAATCGTAATGCATCTACTTCATTAATTCCTTTCTTCATTAAATCTATAATCTCCTGCTCTGTTCGGCCTCTTAAATTTTTATCTTGTCTGATGATTATTTTATCAAACATCTGGGCTGCTTGTTTCCCCAAATTGTAAATATCTTCATCTCTTCTATCGCCTACACCGGCAATAATCCCAATTTTAGGTTTCGCCTCAATTTTTTCTAAAAACTTACCAATGGCCTGGAATCCGGCTGTATTATGGGCGTAATCCACCATAACTTGAAAGTTTTTAAAGTGAAATAAGTTCATACGTCCTGGAGTTTGCGTTGGCGAAGGAATAAAAGTGCCCAAAGCCAATCTGATATCTTCTGTCTTAAAATTTCTAATAAACCCGGCAAGTATGGCAGGTAAAACATTCTGAATCATAAAGATTGCTTTACCGCTAAACGTGAGTGGAATATTTACAACTTTATCCACACGAATGCGCCAGGTGCCTTTGCATATTGTAACATAGCCGTTTTCAACAATAGCTGCTAATCCGCCTTTATTACAGTGTTCAACTATACGTGGATTATTTTCGTTTAAGCTGAATAAGGCCACATTACACTCTAAGCCTTTACGCATATTATACACCAAATCATCGTCTGCATTTAATATGGCATAACCTTCGGGCATAACACTTTCAGGCACAACGCCCTTTACACGAGCCATGTCTTCTAAAGTATTAATATCTTTTAATCCTAAGTGGTCGGCTGCTACGTTTGTTACAATAGCTATGTCGCATTTATGAAAGCCTAAGCCGGCTCTTAAAATTCCTCCACGGGCACATTCCAATACGGCATAATCAACCGTTGGATCTTTTAAAATAAACTCGGCACTAACCGGCCCCGTACAATCTCCTTGTTCCAACATACGATTTTGCACATAAATACCATCTGTTGTGGTAAATCCAACCTTATGCCCCATTGTTTTCACAATGTGAGCCATAAGTCGGGTTGTAGTTGTTTTTCCATTGGTTCCTGTTACGGCAATTATTGGAATACGAGCTGAGCTGCCGGGCGGATATAGCATATCAATGACTGGTTCGGCTACATTTCGTGGCAAGCCCTCGGCAGGAGCAATATGCATTCTAAAACCCGGGGCGGCATTCACTTCCAGAACAGCTCCACCATTTTGACTAATTGGAGTACTCAAATCGGAGGCCATAATATCAATACCACAAATATCAAGACCAATAATGCGAGCAATTCTTTCGGCCATAAAAACGTTATCAGGGTGCACCAAATCAGTAACATCTGTGCTGGTTCCTCCAGTACTTAAGTTTGCTGTTTTTTTTAAGTAAAGCACTTCACCATCAGGCAATACATCATCAATACTGAGATTTTTATCCTTCAAAATATTTAATGTCATTTCATCTAGCTTAATAGCCGTAAGTACTTTTTCGTGTCCATAACCTCTGCGGGGGTCATTATTTACCTCCTCAACAAGCTGCTTTATAGTTGATTTGCCATTTCCTGTTACACAAGCTGGAGTTCTTTTGGCAGCAGCTATTAACTGATAATTAATTACTAAAAGACGAAAGTCAAAACCG
The DNA here is from genome assembly GCA_963169745.1 of Bacteroidota bacterium. Taxonomy (GTDB): domain Bacteria; phylum Bacteroidota; class Bacteroidia; order UBA4408; family UBA4408; genus CAIKXD01. The sequence goes on along the minus strand of CAUJCU010000015.1, from coordinate 158,104 downwards.
GTGATAAACTTTTCACAAATCACGCCTCGGCTTACTTTTTTTGCTAGAGTCAAAGCTTCAACAGCCGCATCCCAATTTTGAATATTTATGGTAGCACCTCTTCCATGATTTCCATTAACCGGTTTAAACACTAAAGGGTAACCTATTCTTCTTACGGCACGTTCCATGTCCTCTTCATCATAGATTATGGTGCCACGTGGGACTGGGATTGAAGCTGCTTCAAGCAAATTTTTAGTTTCTTCTTTGTCGCAAGCAATTTCAACTGCAATATTACTGGTGTTGCTCGTTACAGTAGCTTGTATTCTTTTTTGGTTAACGCCATATCCCAACTGCACCAGGCTATAACGGTTTAAACGTATCCATGGAATACCACGTGCCTGAGCTTCCTCTACAATTGAACCTGTACTTGGCCCCAGTCTTTCATCTTCACGTATTTCTCGCATTTTTTGAATATCCTCTCCTAAATCATAAGGTGTGTCTTTTGCAAGGGCCTCACAAATACGCACAGCAGCCTTTGCAGCATATATTCCTACTTTTTCTTCCTGATAGCTAAAAACGACATTATACACCCCATGTTCGCCTGTTGTTCGGGTTCGGCCAAAGCCGGTATCCATTCCTGCTAAGGTTTGAATTTCAAGAGCTATATGTTCAATCACATGCCCCATCCAGGTGCCCTCCCGTACACGAGAAAAAAAGCCTCCCGGCTTATTTTCACTGCATTCGTGTTCATACATACTTGGGAACATTTTTTCTAACCGGTCGGCAAAGCCATCGATTTTATTGGAAGGAAATTCTTCCATTTCTTCCAAATCAATTTTCATAACAATTAGCTTATGTCGTCTGATACTCCAGTAATTGGGGCCACGCATGGCCTTTATATCAATAATGTTCATAGGGAAAAATTAGTTCGTTTTTACTCTTATCAGGTGCAATATAAAAAAAAAATTACTTTTATTAAAAACCTCTAAAAAGTGTACATTACTGCTTAAAAAGAAGTTTCTGTTCGAGTCTGATAACAGGTCTTCAAAATTTCCTCAAACTCGGACTGGGTAATTCGTTCTACATGTTTACCCTGATCTTCGAGAAGGTCGGCAATAAAAACACGGTCGGGTAATATTTTTGCGGTATTCAGGGTAAGGCAAAAGTACTGCCCTAAGATTTTTAGCTCCAAAAATTGATGGTAAGATTCAATTTTAAAATAGGTTAAGTGGCCTTTATATTTTAGATATACCGGAAACATTTTTTTTGATAACAAGATTGCATAGTTTGCATACTAGCCCCCTTATTATTAAGGGTACTTATTTAAAAATTTTTTTATTGTTTAAGGCCTTTCTAAATGCTTCGGCATTTCTATTGTGTTGTGCCAATGTGCTGGCAAAACTGTGTCGTCCACTAAAATCTGCTTTTGCACAAAAATAAAGATAGTTGTGGGGTTTACTGTTCAATACCGCATCAATAGTGTTTGAGTAAGGCATACATATTGGGCCGGGTGGTAAGCCCAAATATTTATAGGTATTGTATGGAGAATCATAATTCAAATGTGTATTCAGTACTCTTCTGATTGAAAAATCACCAACTGCAAAAATCACAGTTGGATCAGCTTGTAGCAACATCTTTTTTTTAAGTCTATTCAGATAAACTCCGGCAACTACAGGTTGTTCATCAACCACCTTGCTCTCTTGCTGTACAATACTTGCCAATATACTTACCTCTGTTTTTGATAAATTTAATCGGGCAGCTTTCTTTAATCTTTCTTTAGTCCAAAATTTATTGTTTTCTTCTGCCATTCGCTCTATAAATTGTTGGGCATTGGTGTTCCAAAAAAAATCATAGGTATTGGGGATAAATAAAGTCAAAACATTTTTGTTGTTTACCTGATATTGATTTAAAAAGTCATTATCTTCAAGTAATTTTTCAATACTTATTTTTTCTGCCTCAATTTGTTTTGAAATAATTTCGGTAAAATCATTTTTAGTTCGAGCTTCATTAAAAATAAGTTTAACCGGCTCTTGAACTCCACTGCGTAACAGATTAACGAGTTCGTTGTTGCTCATTCCTTTCTTTATTTTATATCTTCCGGGCTTTACTTTATTTATATATCCCTTATGCTCGGCCACCCATTTAAATGAACTTTGATTATTTATAATTTGACTGTCAACCAAGGTTTTTAAAACTTCATTAAAAGTACTCCCTGTATTAATGTATAAAAATGTATTTTCTTTTCCCTGTAATTTAATATTGGGCTTATAAACTGCAGTGTATGTAAAATATACGGTTCCGCCTCCAATTATTATAAGAATAAAGAATAAAGATATGAGTACTTTTCTGAAAAAACCTGAGCTTTTCTTTTTCGAAGTTTCTTTACTTGATTTTCTTTTACGAGTCATAAATTAATTTTTAATGAAGCTGCAGTAAAAGCTCTTTTGCTTTTTCTTGTTTGGGGTTTCGTTTAATAATTTTCTTTAATATTTTTTGAGCTTCTTTGATGTTATTTTCGTACAATAAAAGACTTACTTTGTTCATCAGAGCCAACTCATAATCGGGATCCAATTGTAAAGCCTTGGTAATGTATTTATGTGCATTGACTTTATCATTTTGGGTTAAATAGATAAAACCTAAATTTGAAAAACCCGGTGCAAATTCAGGAAAATTTTGTGTCAGTTTTATATATAATGATTGAGCTTGTGGCAATTGGTTGTTGTTAAGACAGGCACCGGCATACTTGTTTAAAAAATCTGGATAGTATGGTGCAAGCTTGTTAGCCTGAGCATAATAAACCATGGCTTTAGTGTATTCCATTTGGGTTTGATAGGCTTCTCCAATTCTATAACACAACCAGGCATCCTTATTGTTATAAGAAGGATGGACAAGGATGTCGTTAATAAGTTTTACCTGACCAATCTTCTCAACATCAGCAATAATTTGTGAGTAGTTTCCTTTTAGAAAATTCAAATGGACAATTACATCCAAGAAGAGTGTCAATGATTGTTTTCGTAAAATATTTGTATAAACTTCTGCCGAATCAAGATAATAGGCTACTTTATCGAATTTTTCGTATTGGTTAATATAGGCTTGGGCTTTGGTTTTATGGTTAGGGTTTAACTCGTTAATGGCAATCAATCCTAGGAACTCTTTAGCCTTTTTAAGTTCAGTAGCAGGCTTGGGTTTTCTAATATAATGATCATGAACAGTAACATGGGGAATATCAATAGATCCGGAGTTGGGCATGTGGCAACTTACACAATTATTCTTTTGCAAATCAATTTTCGATTTAGTTTCGGAACAAGTGGCTACTTGTTTTTCGGCATGACATGAGTTGCATTTTGCATTAAAAAATTCATCTTTCTGAAACTTTACACTTTTATGTGGGTTATGACAAGTTACGCATGTCATCGTATTTTTATATGGTTTTAAGGAAGAGGAGTCAACATATTTCTGACTTTGTATAAAGCATTGGCTTTGCTTGAGTCTATCAGCATGTGAAGCCATAATAAATTCATCATCAGCATGGCTGAATTTAGGCAAAAAAACAGTCATAAAATCAGATAGTTTTTTTCCCGGTTTAAAATCGTAAAAAGAATAATTATCTTTTAAAATAGTGTTTCCCTGGAGATGGCATCTTTGGCATATATCAAATTGTAAATTAGGTGCTAATTTAGCCGGATTCACAATGCTGTAATCAATGTTTTTAGCGGTATCTACTATTTGGTTTTTTGTTTTTAAATCAACATGAATAGAGCCTGGTCCATGGCATCGTTCACACCCTATTCCATGAGGTATAGCATTAAACTTGTTTTCAGATCCTAAAACAAAATCAGGGTATGAATTATGGCAGCTCATGCATTCTAAGCCAATTTTCCGGCTAAACCGTGAATTGTATCCATTTTCAAAACCGGGGGGTAAATCCCATTGTTTTTTTTGGGTATAAAAGGTCATTGGCATTTGGGTAACAAAACCATCTCGAATCATCATGTGTGAATTGGTATGTTGCCCCGAACCAATAATATAGTTTACCGTTTCGGTACGCTTGTAAACAGTATCTTTACCATTGATACGGAATTCCAATATTTTCATAGTATCTCCAGAAAAATAAGGATGGTAATAAAAATCTGAATAAGAATCGTAAATTACATTACTTGGTCCAAATAAAGCAGCACTCTTCTTTTTACTAGCAATATCAAACGACTGCCCCATGCCGGTTTCAATAAACGATGTGTAAATTTCATAATGGCATGTTTTACAAGCGTTGATACCTACATAACGGGCAGAATCAGCATGATTTAGATAATGAGGTGTTTCCAAATTTTCGCTGCCATTTTGTTTTTTAGGAGATTGGCATTCAACACTAAAAAATATAACACCAATAGTGACTAATAATAAAGCAAATATTATCCGATTTTTCTTCAATCCATTTTACCGCTATAGATTACTGTAATAAAGCTTTAATAAACCTGGGTTTATTTTGTAAATCTTTTTTTATTTCTACCTTAAAAAAGCCTTTGCTTTCTAATAATTGTTTTACTTTTTCATTGTAAATTTCATGTGTTTCAAAATACAACCATCCTCCGTTCTTTAAATTTAGTAGTGCAAAATCTGCAATAGATTTATAAAACTGTAAAGGGTCGTTATTGGTTACAAACAAAGCAGAATGGGGTTCAAAAAACAACACATTAGGATGCATAGTAGCAGACTCTGACTCTAAGATATAGGGCGGATTGCTTATAATTAAATCAAATTGTTCGTCAACAACGACATCGGCCAGTTCAAAAATATCAGCTTTAAGTAAGTTTAAGTTTACATTTAGTTCTCTGGCATTTATCTCGGCCACGGTTAGGGCCTGTGGCATAATATCCATTGCGTATGCCTCTGGGTGAATCATATTTTTGGCTAAAGAAACCGCAATACAGCCACTACCTGTACCTATATCTAAAAACTTAATATTACGTTTTCCCATATAATCTTTTACAACCCAATCAACCAACTCTTCTGTTTCTGGTCTTGGAATAAGCACATCGTCATCTATCTTAAATTTAAGGCCGTAAAACTCTGTTTCACCAAAAATGTATTGTATAGGCTTATTGGTAACCAGAGATTTTAATATTTCATTAAAGTGCTTTTTGTCGTCTTGATTCAAAACAGTGTCTTTTTCAAAAAGCACTCTTGAGCGTCCCCATTCTTTTAAAAAATAGCACGTTAAATAAAATAGATTGTCACATTCATCTTCATCATAAACAGCGCTCAACTTGTTGCGCCAAAGTAATTTCAACTCTGCGTAAGTCATATTTATTTTCAGCTACCGGTTTAATGTTTTTTGTTGCAAAGATAGTGTTAGTTTCCACCCATACTCTTAGCTTCCTCAATTGTTATTTTTTGTCCTTTGTTAAAGGCAACAATAAAGGCGTCAGTAATTCCTAAGGCAATAACCTCAGCCCTTAATTTTTCAGCATCTGTAATGCTACTAAAATTACCGAGTGTATAAATCGTTAAATCTCCATTCTTATAGTTGGCTATTCCTTTATCGGCAATACTTAAAAATTTGTTCATAATCTCAACAGAAACTTCTTTTCTAAAAGCTCCCAACTGCACCTTATAAACAATATTTGCTGCTTTATTAAGTATCTCGGTCTCTTTTGTTTGAGACGTTTGCATGGTAATTTCCGATGTAATAGCAGTATTGTCCATAGGAATTATTTTTGGTTGCACATTGACACCCGGAACTTGAGCAAAAACTGTTTTCCCCTTCTGGAGTTCCATAGCCGCTGCCTCTTCCATAGGTATTCGTTTTCCGTTTACATAAGCCGAAACAAAGGCATCAGATACACCTATTTGCACAATAACATCTTTGGCTTTTAAAGCTTCTTTTAATTCATTAAAAATTCCACTGGTGTATCGGTATTGTCCTTTTTGATTTAATTCAAAATACAATGGTGTAATATTATATAGCTGTCCGGCTTTTACGGGTTTGCTATAAACGCCCACTTGAACGGTATAAAGTAACCCTTTTATAGTTTCTAAATCTTGTTGAGGTAATAGTTCTCCTATTTTTATTTGCGAAGGAGGGTTTATGTTAGCCTGTGATGCTCTAATTAGACTCTCCTTAGATAGATCAGAATTCAAATTTGAAGATGTAGAAGTATTAAACTGTGCTGCCAATTCACTTTTTTGATCTGGTGTTAGTAGTGTATTGGTTTTACAATCTTTTCCAGCAGCTCCAAGGGTTCGGGCTTCGGAAACGCTGATTCTGACTCCATAACAGTAGGCTACAACAAAGGCATCTTTATAATTTAATTGGTTCAGCTCTTTACGGGCTTCAGCAGCGTCATTAAAATTATTAAATAACCCAGCCGTATAACGTATTAAGTTACTTCCGGCTATGGTTTCGCCCGTTACCGGACTTATGGTACCAAAAGCGTTATCAGCTACCGGACGATTGAAAGCACCTATTTGAACTTTAAATACAAGACCATCAGGCATTTGGGGATTCATTTTTATAGGGTTTCGTGCAGTATGTGGCTGAGCCCCTGTTATGCCTCTTGTTGTAAAAGATACATTAGAAGTACTTGTTTTTGTTGGTGCCACAAAAGACTCTTTAGATGATGTGCTAATATTTTGTGGGGTATGAGCCAGAATACGGCTGGTGTCTATACGCTCCTCAGGTTCTGGAATACCTTCTATAGCTCGCATTATTCTTAATGACAACTGCTTATCCAAGCCATTTATATAGGATGATTCTGCTGCTTTTTTCTCTTTGGCAATTTTGTTTGCTTCGTTAACAAATGTATTTAAAGAATCTGCTTGTCTGTTTAAAACCTGAGATTGATAATCCAAATCAGCCGCTTCTTTTACCAGAGGCTTTCTTTTTTTCTTATTAAGACCTGCTACTTCTTCTAATTTTGCATTTGAAGCATCTTCTTTTTCGTCACTTAGTGTTTTTAATGAATCTACAGTTTGTTTCCATTTTTTAGCAGTTTCATCGGCCTTTTCAGTTTCTTGTTTTAAGCTTAAATAAGTGTTGTACTCGGGAGTAGTTTTCACACTTGGCTGCTTCGGTTTAGTAGGTACTGACAGTGTATCTTGCTTTTGTTGGGTGCTTTTTTGAAAATCTGGAGATATTAAAGTTTCTTTATTTTGATTGATGTCTTTTGTAGCTATGATTGGTGTCTCCGTTTTAAGTAATTCTTCGGGGACTGTATTGTTATATGCCATAAGCAGTTTCTTTGACTTCATTTCATCAAACTTTCTTAGAAAATCATCTGCTTCGTTTTGCTTGCTCTGAGCCTGATTTTCCATAACAGTAGCTGCATTTTGAAGCGAGTCTGCTCTAAAGGCCGTTTCTTTAGCTTGTTTGTCTAATTGCTCTGCTTTTAACTGTGCCTCTTTTCTATCTTTTTTCTTTGGTTGTGCAGCAGCAAATTCAAATAAGTCGTTGCTGTTAATAGCTTCCCTTTCGGCCTGTATTCTAGCAGAATCTGCCTCTAATTTTTTACGCTGTGAAGCCTTTTTAAGGGTCTCAGATTCATCTTTTATTTGGGCATATGCTTTATAGTCATTATCTGACTTAATTTCAGTCAATATTTGGTCTTTAGTTTTTATTTGAACCGACTGGATATCAGAAGGTGTACTATTATTATTGTTATTCTTAAGTTGATTTGCTGTTTCCGGAGGAGTTGTTTCCTGAGATTTTGGAGCAGTTACTATAGTTTGTTGCGTAGAATTTGTATTTGTAGAACTTGTTTGTTGTGATGTTTTCGTAATATCTACAGTAAGAGGTTCTTTTTCCTTGCTTTCAACAGAAGATGTTCTTGTTTCTGTTACTTGCTTTTCTTCAATTTGATTATTAAATAATGCTAGTATTTTATTTGCTCTCTCCTTTTCAATTGCAGCAATGTATTTGTCAGCTTCTTCCTTAACTGCAACAGCTTTCAGCATTTCTTTTTGTGCCTGAATTTTAACCGTATCGGCCATTGCAAGTTGATTTTGCCCTTCATTATCTATTCTTACTGCTTCCTCTACCATAGCTTGTTTTTTGGCCTTCTTCTTCTCCTCTGCTGCCAAGTCTATTAATTGTTGAGACTCAATAATTTTATTTTGTCCTTCTTCTTTTATGGTGTTATAGGAAATAGCTTTTTTGTCTGCATTTTCCTCATACGTTTTAGCTTGTTTAATCAGTGTACTAAACTCTATAAATTCTTTACTCTTTCTTAGTTCGTTAGCCTCTTCTGGGCTTAACTTTACCGTTGAGTTATAATTCAAATAATCGGGTCTAAGGCTATTTACCGCCTCAGTTGCATTAATATTTCTATCTTTCTCAAAACCTTTAAAGTCTTGAGCTATTTTGGTTTCACCTTTATTTAGGATAATGCTGCTATTGGCTTGCTCCAGTAATTGCCTTTGACGCACTAAAGCGACATTTTGAGTGTTTAAAGTAACATTCAAGGCTTCTTGTTGCTCTTTAGTATTTGTTATAGCAAGAGCTGCCTCTTTACTATCAACAGCTTTTTGATAATCATTTTCAATTTGGCTTAAGCTATTGTTAAAGTTGGCCAAATCTGACTCTTGTAATTCTTTTTGTTTACGCAATAAAGCATCTCTATTAGCATCGTATTCTTTCTGTAATATATTGTAAGAAATTATTCCGGCTGCTACTTGTTTGCTTGCTGCAATATTTTCAAATTGTTTTTGCTTTATAGTTAATGCCTCATTTTCAGACACCTCTGAAGTTGTTTTCAGCAAATCGGAAATGGAGTCAGCTCGGTTGTTGAACATTAACGCTTCGGCAAGAAGTTTTTCTCTTTGGTTTTCATCTTTAGAGTTTTTATATATCTCGTAGTTTTCAGGTTGTTCTAATTTAGATAGCGAAGGAGCCGTGATTGGTTCTTTAGGAGTTGAATTATTAGGCGTGTTTTTTTGTGACACTTGGGTTACCTGGGATCCGGTTTGTTTATGCTGTTGTTCTGCCCCCAAGTGGTTGTCTAATGCTTTTAATTCTGCTTGCCCAAGTTGAGTGTATGTTGTACTGTTACCACTCGAAATTTCGGCTAATATTTGCTTATTAATTTGTGCTTCTTCGGTAATATTTTCGGTTTCTCTTTTTAATCGGGTTATTTCATTTTCGATAGCAGTCAAAGTGGTCTCTTTATCTTTTCTTTCTACTAAAATAGCACTAATACGACTATCGTACTGTTCTTTCGCCTTTTCATCATTTGTTTTTAAGACTAACTCTCTTGTTTTCTTTTCTTCAAGAAGCGACTCTTCAATTTGCAATTTTACTTTTTCTTTTTCCTGTTCTTTTTGTTGCGTTTCATTATTTTTTTGATCAGCCAAAGCCATTAAGTTATCATATTCGCTATTTTTCTTAGTTGTGTCATTTTTTTCAAGCTCCTTATTTTGTTTCTCCAGGTTTAATATAGCCTCAGCTGAGTTAGATTGAATGGCTTTTTCTAAGTCTTGCGCATACTGTTCGGCCTGGCGGGCTTCTATTTGCTTACTATCGGCTTCACTCTCTAAACTTTTTGCTAAATTGTAAGCAACAACAGCTTGCTGGCGAAGAGGTTCGGCCTCCTTTTTCAAATTATCGGCCTCCTCAAGTTGTTGTTGTCTTTCCTTTGGGTTAGTCCGGTTTTCGGCTAACTCTTCTTTATCTTCAGCTTCTTTTTGCTTTTTTAGTGCCGCATTGTTTTTTATATGAGCAAAGGAATATGCTTGTCTGCTTTTATCTCTTAAATCGTCTGCTTCTTTTTGAGTGTCTTTAGTATCTTCAAAGGCAATAGCTAACAATTCATTGTTATTTATTCCTGTTTTTGATGTCTTGTTATTTTTGTTTTCAGAGTTGGGCTCCTTGGTTATAGAGGTTTTCTTATCGGTAGTTACTTGATTAGTTATATGGTTATTAGCAAGTGAGTTGCTTGTATCTTTTACCTCATTGCTTGAGTCTGTACTTTCCTGATATGCATTTCTATTTGATAGTACTTTGTTATCAACCACAGGAGGCGACTTGGTCATAGCCTCTGTAATTATTCCGGCTTGAATTTGCTCTTCATAATTTACTTCCAAGTTGGCTTTCTCTTTAAACAATTCAGCCGTAGCTAGTGCGTTATTTTCTAAAGTATCGCTAAAAAAGTTATAGATTACCATACTTGCAGAACCATCATTCTTTTTCAAATGAATTTCTTGTTTTAGAGGTCTTAACTCTTTTAAAGGCGGTATTTCTACTGTTTGTGTAAGAGGCGGTAATCCTGGTTGCTCAACCGTATATTCGTACTTTGTACCATTGTTTAAATTTAACCTATAGGCACCATCTTTTTCAGAACTGGCAAAAACTCCCAAAAATTTTCCTGTTTGAATGTTACGAATTGAAATTTTTGCTTTTTTGCTTTTCGGATCGTCATCATTATAAAACTTACCACTTATGGCAGCAATCGTTACCGGAACGCGTACCGTTCTGATTTTGAAAACGGTAATTTTCCCTTCCGGACTATTTCTTTTAGATGAGAAATAGGCAAAATCACTCTCTGCCTCAGTTACAAACTGAATGTCATCATCGGGGGTATTAATGGCAAAATCAAGATTTTGGGGCTTCCCCCATGCTCCTGATGGCTGTAATTCTGAACGAAACACATCGTAGCCCCCCATACTATTATGCCCTTTGCTACAAAAATACAAGGTCTTTCCATCTGGTGTGATATAAGGAAAATCCTCGTCATACGGGGTATTAACTATTGCTCCAATATTTTCAGGCTTTCCCCATGTGAAATTTGGTAGCTTGGTTACCTTGTATATATCACGACCATTCTTGCCGTCATTTCCATAACTACTAAAGTAAATTTCCTGACTGGTTTGACGAATAACTACATTAGATTGTTCTTTTTTCTTGATGTCAAAAGGTGTCTTAAGTTCATCTGGTTTTACAACTAGTTTTGCCCCAATTTGTGTAAGATCATAAGCTCTGAAATATTCAGAACTATTCATTTCTTTACGGTCAATTACTGTTAAATCAGTAATATTTTTAAGTAACAGCTTTCCATTTTCACACTGTTTTATCTGCAAATCAACTTCTAATTTAGTTGAACTTCTGCTTTTCTTTTGCTTGAATAGCTGATATTGTACTATGGCATCATCAAATCGATAATTTAAGTGGTACGCCTTTCCCAAATAATAATAAATATCATCATCAACCCCTTCTTTCCCCAAAGCGAAAGTTAAGTATGCCAAGGGCTTCTCTTTATCGGCTTTAGCAAATAAGAGGCAAACCCCATACTTATAATTATAATTGGGGTCTTTGGGATATAAGCTCAATAACTGTGAAAAAAGAGGTAAGGCTTCTGAGTGTTTATCATCTTTAAAATAGTTTTCGGCTTGTTTTCGAAGTTCTTTTTCAGAACCAAAATCAGTCTGGGCTTGAGTAAAGTTAACAATAAACACAGCTAACACGGTAGAAAATATTAAGCACAGCGTTTTTCTTTTCATTAATTATGTATTAGCTAATATTTTGCTTTATTTTCATTTACGAAACCCATTTCTTTAGTCAACGTTTTTCTTTTTTTTAAATAGTTGCGCTCTGCTTTCTTTATTTTTTAATAAGCGTTCTATATTTTTCTGATGTGTTATAATTACTGCAACACTAATCATTAATGAAAAAACAACCATAATTGGTTGGGTTGTTTTAAATATAACCATAACCACCACCGGAAAAAACAAACCGGCAATCATAGAACTTAAAGAAACATAATGTGTAGTTAGCAATACTAATAAAAACACACCTATTGATACCAAAGCAGCCTGATGATTTAGGGCCAGAATAATGCCTAAAAGAGTAGCCACCCCTTTGCCGCCTTTAAAGCCAACATATATGGGAAAAACATGGCCTAATAGAGCGGCTATTCCTAAGCGAATTTTTAAATTAAATAATTCATCCATATTTTGCCCGCTCTCATACAATACGTAAAATAGCTTTACAGCAATCCACCCTTTCAATATATCTACAATCAACACTATTATGCCCATTTTTTTTCCAAAAATTCGAAAAGTATTAGTAGCTCCAGCATTTCCACTGCCAAAGTCTCGAATATCAATGCCATGACTGTATTTTCCTAACCATACTGAAGTTGGAATAGAGCCTATTAGGTAAGCAAATACTAATGCTAAAATATTTATTGGCGTAATGAGCACAAACGGTATAAAATATGGACAAAATTAGTAATAATTTAGAACCTGTTAAAAGGTTTTCCCGAAGCTATTAACAGTCAAATGTTAACTGTGAACCCCCTTTTCCTCAAATTTGTTATAATAAATTCAAAAAAACAGAATCATCATAGAGTTAACCCTGTTAGGGCACTAATCAACTATTCATCAGTACTCCATTTATGCCCCCCAAACAGCTAAAATTATTAAATTGAATTTATTATAATGGGCTTAAGGCAGTTCAAGTACAATTAGTATATTTGCGACAATTTATAAAATAATAGTGAGTAACGAAAAAACAGATGCTATTATAGGCATTGACGATTTAAAGTCGCTTTGGCGCATATTTTTAAAGAATTGGTATATTATAGTTTCATGTTTGTTCCTATCATATATAGCGGCCTATTTTTATACCTATAAGTTAATTGATGTTTATGCTGCTTCTACTCAAATTTTATTAAAGTCAAATGATGCTTATGACTCACAAAGTATAATTCAATCGGGAGTTACCCCTTATGGATACAAAGATTATAGTGAAAATTATAATGCTATGCGGGTTATTAAGTCTTATGACTTAATTAAAAAAACAGTTGATAAACTGGATTTAAGTGTTTCATATTTTATTAAAGGACATATTAGAACAAAAGAACTGTATGACCATATTCCTTTTAAAGTAGAATTTACTTCCCTTAATCCATTTATATACGAGCAAATGATTGATTTTAAGATAGTAAACATCAGTCAGTATGCAATTAAGTACAAAATTGGTGATGCTGAAAAAAGTGTTGAGGGCCTTTTTAATCGTCCTTTAATTACTACCGACTTTAATATTAATGTCAAAAAATCTCCACTGCTTCAGGCGGCCACAGAAGGCCAACTTAAAGATGTAGACTACCTCATTCAATTTCATAACAAATCAAGTTTGGTTCGTAAATTTCAGCAATCAATAAGCCTTGAAATACCGGAGTATAGCGGCATTGTTCAGATAACCATAGAGGACATTATTCCGGCACGAGCAATAACATTTTTAGACACTTTAGGAAAAGTATATATTGACAATACTTTAAACACAAAATTAGATATTAATAGCAGAACACTGACATATATTGAAAAACAGCTTAGTGAATTAACTAATTTAATGGCTGTTTCGGAAGACAAGTTGCAAAATTATAAAGAATCAGAAGCAATACTTGATTTATCTAAAGAAGAAGCAGCATTTTTTAACCAATTAGTTATAAGTCAAACTGATTTAAACAGAATTGAACTTATGCAAGACGCATTTTTAGCTTTAGAAAAGTATATTATTGAAGGAAGCAATTCAGAACTTGCTCCTTCAACTGTATTTTTACCTTCAAGTGATCCAGCGCTTATTGCTAATTTGAATAGCTTATACGATTTACAAAAAAAGTATAACCAAAACAAAGCTTTTTATACTCCTACCAGCCCCGATATCCAGGTATTGGAAAAAACACTGCAAGAAAGAAAGCTGAACATTTTATCATACATAAACAATTCAAAAACAGCTATTGAAGCTCAAAGAGCAGGTTTAAAAGCTCAAGTAGCACAATTAGAAAGCAAGATCAGCAATATTCCTATTAAGCAACGTGAGCTGCTCAATATTGAAAGGAATTTAGAAGTAAATCAAAAAATGTATTCATTTTTACTCGAGAAAAAAGCTGAAAATACAATTGCACGAGCGGGTATTGTGCCCAATAGTAAAATCATTGAATCAGCACTTTCTTTAGGAATTGTAAAACCCAACAAAACAAAAATTACATTCTCATTTATAGGAGTGGGGCTTTTAATTTCATTAATAATAGTACTCATTAGAACTTCTTTTTACGAAACTATTGAATCGCTCGAAGAGCTAAAACAAAGAACAAGCCTGACAATTTTAGGTGAAGTGATCTTTTCAGAAGAGTTTTTGAACGTTGACCGTGCTTTAAATAATGATCCACGAGCCGCCATTACTGAGTCATTTAGAACATTGCGAACGAATTTACAATTTATGGACAATAATGACTCCAAATGTCAGATATACTTGTTAACTTCAAATCACCCAAGCGAAGGAAAAACATTTTGTGCCGTAAACATTGGTGCCCTCCTGGCACAAAGTGGTCGTAAAGTACTTATTCTTGAACTGGATTTACACAAACCCAGGGTTTATAAGGCATTAGGATTAAAATCTCAAAAAAATGGAATAACTAGTATTTTGTCAGGAAAAGGCAGTATTCAAGAACATGTTATTTCAACTGATATACCTAACTTAGATGCTATGCTTTCAGGTGCAACAGCACCTAACGCATCTGAATTAATACTAAAAAAGGGACTCCAAGAAATATTAGATTTTGGGAAAGCTAACTATGACAATATCATCATTGACACGCCTCCAGTTTCTTTAATTTCTGACGCTCTTGTACTGATGCAATATGCTGATGTAAATATTTTTGTAATGAGTACCAAATTTCCATACCGAGATAGCCTTAACCGAGCCCAAGATGTATTTCAAATGCTTCAACCAAAAAACTTTTGTTTAGTACTTAATAGTGTAAAAAGAACCCGAAGTAACTACTATTACAGGCGCTATGGTGCAGCTTATAAGGCCTACTCCAACTCCGAAGCATAAAAAGTAAACTATTTTATGAAAAAAATGCTTTTTAAAAATATTGTCTTCTCTACTATTCGGGAAATTAACCTTATCCTTTTTAAGCAACATAAAAAGAAACTACTTTTAATGCTCTTTCTTATTTTACTGGGCAGTGTATTAGATGTTATTGGACTGGCGGTTATTTTACCTGTTGCAAATCTTATTTTTAATCCCGAAAATATTCATAAAAGCCATTACATTCAATCTATTTATAAAACTCTAGGATTTACGAGTGATACTAATTTTCTTTACTTTTTATTGGCCTGTTTGGGGCTTATTTTCTTACTTAAAAATGCTGCAGCCGTAGTAATTAGCTACTTGCAAACCAAGTTTTCTTACGGGGTTGCTACAGATTTGTCGCAGAAATTATTTAAAAATATTTTAAACCGTGATTTACAATACTTTAATGACCATAACAGCACTAATTTAGTTCGCAATATTCAAATATATCCATTTCACTTCTCCACTTATTTACTCTTACCCACACTTATTCTATTATCTGAAGTAATTGTAGTACTCATCATCTTAATAGCCATTTCGCTCTTTAATATTACAGTTATTGGATTGATGGTGGTTACTTTACTGCCTTCATTTATTTTAACATACAAGCTTATACGAAATCGCACTCAATTTTATGAAATGGAGCGTAATCGTCTCAATACAGAGCTAACTCGTCAGGCATATCAAACTATACATGGTTATATTGATGTAAAGCTTTTTAACAAGGAAATGTATTTTATGACTCTTTTCGGAAAGAATCAACAAAACATTAAACGGGTTTATATTAATGCTTTCACCCTAAATTTAGTTCCTAGTAAAATTATTGAAATTACAGCTATAAGTGCCATCATTATTATGTTTGGTTATAGCTTATTCAGCCCTGAAATTAATGCGAATATAACCACCATGATTCCCTTATTTATTGCTGCTGCCTATAGAGTTATGCCTTCTATGAACCGTATGTTAATTGCCTTAGGTAGCATTAAGGGCTATCAATATGTTATAGGGGTTATTAAAGACAGTTTGTCGCCTAAAGGGAAAGGCTCAGCTTATGAAATTGACGAACCTCTTGACTATACCGAAAGTATTGAGTTTCGTAACCTTTCATATAAGTACCCTAGTGGCAATAAATTATCTGTTGACTCATTGAATTTAAAAATTTCAAAAGGACAAAAAATTGGAATTATAGGTAAATCAGGCTCAGGAAAAACAACCCTAATTAACATTCTACTTCGATTTTTGAAAGAACAACAAGGAGGCTTATATGTTGATGGAAAGAAAATTACTCAATCAAATGAAAATAATTGGCGACAAATTATAGGTTACGTAAAACAAAATGTTTTTATTATTGATGGAAACTTTTATGATAATATTGCCTTTGGAGTTCCTAAACAAGATGTAGATCATAAAAAAATGGACAATGTGTTAAAACTTTCACAGCTCTATGATGTTGTACAGCGCTTACCTCAAGGATTAAATACTAATATTGGAGAAAACGGAGCCAAACTATCAGGTGGTCAAAGACAGCGTATTGCTATAGCCCGAGCCTTATATAAAGATGCTCAAATTTTAATTTTTGACGAAGCTACAAGTGCCTTGGATAGCGAAACTGAAAAAGAAATTACCGAATCAATCGAAGCCATTTCTAACGAACATAAAACTATGTTTATCATAGCACACCGTATTACCACTTTAAAAAATTGTGATGTGATATATGAAATGGAAGATGGGAAACTAAAAAATAGTTATTCTTATGATGAAATAGTTAAGTCAATTTTAGAGGCTAACTAAAAATGAAAGTTGAGAAAAACAGCTCCTCCGCTATTGTCATTGTCAACCCCAAGCCCTTTATTTCCACTTTTTGCTAAAATTTTGTTTTTCACACTACCATTAGCCGCATCCCAAGTTTCTGTAGCTAATTTTCCATCGTTTTGATTATAATACATAATGCTAAATCCAAACTCTAAACCTACAGCCATTTTTGGAAATATAAAGTACTCAGCCCCTAAAAAACCTCGTGCTGCTATTTTTAAATAAGACCCGTCTGTTTCTGATTGTATTCGGGTATTGGTTGGGGCATGAGCAAACCCTAATGGGGTACTCGTTGAAAAATCGGTACTGGTAGGCGCAACATTCAAATTACTAAACTGGTTGCCGTATGTGTAAACAGATTTAGAAGTAGAAATCCCAATAATTCCTTCGGCTCCATAAAAGCCCTGCAAACGGGTTTTTCCTCTTCTAAACTCTTTACCAAATGATAAAGTTATATTACTAGAACTTGATTTTTTTAAGTCCTTAACATATACAGTGTCCAAATTAGTATTCTTGTTATCTATTACTGAATTATTTATAGTTTTATTGGCAAAGCCTAATCTTATGCGGGTACGATATGCCTGATTTTGCTTTATAAAATACTTTCCCCCAATAGTTAATGGGTAATTCGTTAAAGGATTTACTGTAGGAGCACTGGATCCTGAATTAGAAAGTAAAGAACCCATATAAGTAAGAAACGGACTAGCATCAACACTTAAAACCCAGTCATGAGATTCGGGTAATATGGGTTCTCCTTTTTTAGAAAAAATTTGTTTGTTAGCCGGGGCTATGGTATCAGAAGTATTTTGTGCTTTACTATAACTAAAAAAAATAATAAATAAAACGAGTGTGCTATATTTTAGTTTATTCATACGAATAGTATTTTTCAATTGGATTATATTTTAAAATACTGCAATTTTATACATTTTTCATTTAATTAAAACAATTTCATATATAATCTGTTTAAAAGGAACTCTTTCAAGGGCTAAAATTATCTTTTGGCACTTAACATTGGAACAAAATGAAAATCACCGTATTCATTAATTTCAAATTCATTTTCATTTAATTTTATAACAGAAATCATTTTTTGGCCATCATTTTCACCAACCGGAATAACCATGATACCTCCTATTTTTAATTGATTTTTTAATGCTTCAGGAATTATGGGAGCTCCGGCAGTTACAATAATTTTGTCAAATGGAGCAAATACTGAAAGTCCTAAATAACCGTCTCCATAAAAAAGCTTCGGATTAATGTTAATCATTGGCAAAAATCGTTTAGCCTTTTCGTACAACAAGCGTTGGCGTTCAATGCTAAAAACACGAGCTCCGAGAGAACATAAAACAGCCGTTTGATACCCACTTCCAGTACCAATCTCTAGAACTTTATCATTTTTTTTTAGCTGAAGTAACTGAGTTTGAAATGCCACCGTGTAGGGTTGTGAAATAGTTTGCCCCTCTCCTATTTGAAAAGCTTTGTTCTCATAAGCATATTCAAAAAAAGCATCATCTAAAAAGGCATGTCGTGGTATCACGTTCATAGCATCCAATACACGCATGTCCTCTATCCCCATTTCTTTTAACATAGCAACCATTTGTTGCCTTTTTCCTTTGTGTTTAAAGTTATCTTTTATGAACATAAAAACTAAATAATGAAAATAAACATAACAAAAGTAATAAAGCTAAAAACTAACATACAACTGTTACAAAAAAGAAATCATCATCTGAATGTTGGTAACGAAGTACTTGTAAATTTGCTTGCAATACAATACTTATATTTAATAACAAATTACACCTATGATACAAATTGGAGTATTAGGAGTAGGTCATCTGGGCAGAATTCATATAAAGCTATTAAAAGAAATAGAAGACTTTGAAGTAATTGGTTTTTATGATCCCAATGATGAAAATGCACAAAAAGCCATAAATGAATTTGGCATTAAACGTTTTCAATCGGATCTAGAATTAATTGAATTATGTGATGCTCTTGACATTGTTACCCCAACTGTTAATCATTACCAATGCGCTATAACAGCATTAAAAAAATCAAAGCATTTATTTATAGAAAAGCCAATAACCAACACTGTAGATGAAGCTAAAAAGCTGCTTAGGTTTATTGCCGAAGCAAACGTAAAAGTTCAAGTTGGACATGTAGAACGATTTAATCCTGCATACATTGCTGCATTACCTTATTGTCAGCGTCCTATGTTTGTAGAAACACACCGTTTGGCACAATTTAACCCTCGCGGTACCGATGTTTCTGTAGTTTTAGATTTAATGATACATGATATTGATATTATTTTAAGCACCGTAAAGTCTGAGATTAAAAAGATAAGCGCCAGTGGTGTAGCAGTAGTTAGTGATAGTCCAGATATTGCCAATGCCCGAATTGAGTTTAATAATGGGTGTGTAGCTAATTTAACAGCTAGTCGTATTAGCATGAAAAATATGCGAAAAACACGTTTCTTTCAAAAAGACGCCTACATTTCTATTGATTTTTTAGAAAAACAAGCCAGTATAATAAGGCTAAAAAATATTGTGGAAGAACCAGACCCTTATGGAATTAGCATAGATCTTGGCCCCGAAAAAGGAATGAAACAAATATACTTTGAAACTCCAGAAACAAATAAAACCAATGCAATTGAAGAAGAGCTAAAGTGCTTTGCACAATCTATAATTATGGATAAACCCACTATTGTGACTGCTGATGATGGGTATAAGTCGTTAAAAGTGGCTTATGAAATTATTAGCAAATTAAATACAAATACACCTTTTTCAGACTAAATCTAATTTATAAATTAGTACTTTCGCCAGTCCATTCAATTTTCGCTTCAACACAATAACAAATATCATTTGGCGTTAATTAAGGTGGTAGGTGTAACTTATGCGTAAATACATACTTTTCTCTCTGGCTTTTGTTCTTCTTGGAAGTCAAATAGGCTGTAATGTTTTTGATAAAGAAGAGCCAATTCCTGCCTATTTAAGAATTACACTTATTGATTTTGCTACCGAAAAGGGAAAATCACAAGGTACCTCTTCATCCAATATTACTGATGCTTGGCTATATGTAAACGATCAAACTCAAGGAGTTTATCCGCTCCCCACCCGTTTACCCCTATTAGTAAGCGGTAAAACAAAAATTAAAATTTCTCCGGGCATTATACAAAACGGAATAGATGCTACCCGGATAAGCTATCCCTTTTATAACGATTGGGATACTATAGTTGAACTTACACAGAAACAAATTGTAAGTCTTAAACCGCGCATAACAGGATATAAAGACGCAACAGTTTTTCATTTGATTGAAGATTTTGAAGGATTAGGTTTGGCTTTAGCAAAAACAGTATCTAGTCCAAATGAAATTTATAAAACCAGTATTCCATCAGCAGTGTTTGAGGGAGTAAACTGCGGAAAATTTGAGATAATTAACAATTCGACAGATGTAACCATTGCAAGTTCTGATTTTTACAATTTGCCCAAGCAAGGAAACAAAGTTTTTTTAGAGATGAACTATAATATTAATCAGGCTATGGAAGTTGGTATCATGGCCAATAATGGCACACAAATTACACAATCGTCAGTTTTGGGGCTAAGAGCTTCCACAAATTCTGATGGTCAAACCATTTGGAAAAAGGTGTATATTGACTTGTCTGATGCTGTTTCAGGGCAACCTTATGCTACCGGTTACAAAATTTATTTTTATGCCAAGAAAGCTGATAATGTTGACCACCCCTTGTTTTTAATTGACAACATAAAACTGGTTAGTTTTTAATATGAGAGCCAATAAAAGACTGTATCAAATATTATCTGTTGTTTTTGATCTGTTTTCAGCAGTCTTGGCTTGGACAATCTTTTACTATTTCAGAAAAGCTGAAATTGAAACAATAAAATTTGGCAAAGTAATTCCAGTTGAATTTACTTCTAAATTTTACACTGCACTGTTGGTGGTTCCTCTTTTTTGGCTCTTATTGTATGTAATTACAGGAAGCTATAAAAATATTTTTCGAAAATCTAGATTAAGAGAGCTTGAGCAAACTTTACTCATCACACTTATTGGGGTAATTATCCTTTTTTTTGTTTTATTGTTAGATGATGAAATATATACCTATAAAGATTACTATCGAACTTTTATTGCGCTCTTTTTAATTCATTTTACCATAACCTTCTTTTTTCGCCTTATAATTACTACCGTCATTGTAAAAAATGTACACCGTAGGGTTATTTCATTTCCTACCATAATGGTGGGTAGTAATTCAAAAGCACTTCATTTGTTTCAAGAAATGGAGCATCAAAAGAGTTCTTCCGGAAACCGTTTTGTTGGCTTTATACATATTGAAAATAAAAACGGGAGTACTTATCTTATCGAAAAATACCTCCCTCATTTAGGAGAGCTTTCCGATTTACGCTCTATGGTAAAAAAATATCAGGTCGAAGAAGTTATCATTGCTATTGAGTCTGCCGAGCATGAATTTATTCAAGAAATAATTAATCAATTAGAGTACCAAAACATTATTATCAAAATTATTCCAGATATGTATGATATGATGAGCGGCTCAGTTAAAATGACCTCCATTTTTGGGGCTCCTTTAATTGAAATTTCGAGTAATATTATGCCCACTTGGCAAAGGGCAGTAAAACGCTTTTTTGATATTTTTGTTTCCTTAGTTGCACTAACACTTTTTTCACCGGTTTTTATTTTTACTGCCCTTATCGTAAAACTAACCTCTAAAGGCCCTGCCATATACTCACATGAACGTATTGGGCTGCATGGGAAGCCTTTTATGATTCATAAATTTAGATCTATGTATCTTGATGCTGAAAAAAACGGCCCTATGTTGAGTAGTAAAAACGATAGCCGTATAACAAAGTTTGGGTTATTTATGCGTAAAGTAAGGCTTGATGAAATTCCACAATTTTACAATGTGTTAATTGGCGAAATGAGCATTGTGGGTCCTCGTCCTGAGCGTCAATTTTTTATAGATAAGATAGTTGAAACTGCTCCTCATTACAGACACCTCAATAAAGTAAAACCCGGAATTACCAGTTGGGGGCAAGTAAAATATGGCTATGCCGAAAATGTAGAAGAAATGATAGAGCGCCTCCGATACGATATTCTATATATCGAAAACATGAGCCTTGCTGTTGATTTAAAGATTCTTATTTATACGGTATTGATTGTAATTCAGGGACGCGGGAAGTAATATATCGCTAATTATCTTCTGTCTCTTCCTGTTTAAAGTCGAAACGATAGATAGCAGGTAATTCTGTTTTAGAATCTATTGTGATAAGATGCTTAATTACACCATTTTCTAAACTATACACACAACCATGCAATACAGGAAACTCGCTATTGGCCCACGATTTCTGTACTGTTGAAATTTTGGCCAAATTACGTACCTGCTCTATAGTATTTAGCTCCACCAATCGCTCAGCACGTTTTTGTTCGTTTGTTATGATTTCAAGCTCCTTCTGATATTTAAAATATACATCTTTAATAGGTCTGAGCCATTTGTTCAACAATCCAAAATTTATATTACTCATAGAGGCAGCAATACCCCCGCAGCCATAATGCCCGGTTACTATGATATGCTTAACTTTTAAAATTTCAACAGCATATTTTAGCACACTCAAAAAATTCAAATCAGTGCTTATAACGAGGTTAGCAATATTACGGTGTACAAAAATTTCACCCGGTTGTGTGTTGGTAATTTCATTTGCTGGAACCCGGCTATCTGAGCAACCTATCCATAAAAAATGAGGTGTTTGTAAATTTACTAAACGCTTAAAGAAATCAGGGTCTTTCTCCGTTTGTGATTGAGCCCAATCTTTATTTTGTTTTAATAGCTTGTTATATTCTTCCATAAATTGATTGTATTAAATTCCCCAAAACTTACACGATAGGTAAAACTTCTATTTGTCAATAATTTTCACAGGGTGATTAAGCAATTGGGTAAAAGTAATTTTAGTAAAAAAAATGAGTTTTCTATATCATTATCAAGATTAATAATGGGTAGTTATACCAAAATTAGATTAAGCAGTTGCATGCATAATCTTGAGTTAAAAATACACGCATTCTATTATTACAAAAATCAACCTACTGTAGCCAAAGAAGGCATTGGAGGTGGTGTATGCTTGGGGTCTTTTACTTTTTCAGGATATTTGGCATGATATTCAAACTCATGGCGAAAATGTCTTATAGCAGCAGCCACAGGCCAAGCAGCAGCATCACCCAAAGGGCAAATAGTTCGCCCTTCAATTTTTCCTTGTACATCCCATAACAAATCAATATCTTCTATACGACCTAATCCGTTCTCCAAACGATGCAGAATCTTTTCCATCCAGGCTGTTCCCTCTCTACAAGGGCTGCACTGTCCACAGCTTTCATGACGATAAAAGTGGCTAAAATTATACGTACTTCTAACAATACAAGCACGATCGTCATACACTATAAAGCCTCCTGAACCCAGCATGGAGCCTGTTGCAAAACCTCCTTCAGAAAGTGATTCGTAGGTCATTAATCGATTTTCACCAGAACTTGTTTTCAACATTAAGTCTGCCGGTAAAATTGGAACTGAAGAGCCTCCCGGAACGCATGCTTTAAATTTTCTACCATTTGCAATACCTCCGCAATACTCGTCAGAGAAAATAAATTCTTCAACCGGAACTCCTAATTCAATTTCATATACACCGGGTTTGTTAATATTGCCGCTTGCTGAAATTAGTTTAGTCCCGGTACTTTTTCCTAATCCAATTTTAGCGTATTCATCACCTCCATGATTTACTATAGGTACTACAGCAGCAATAGTTTCTACATTGTTTACAACAGTTGGGCATCCATACAAGCCTTTTACAGCCGGAAAAGGAGGTTTAATTCTTGGATTTCCTCTTTTCCCTTCTAACGATTCGAGTAATGCTGTTTCTTCTCCACAAATATAAGCACCGGCTCCTACTTGCACGGTCAAATCAAGGTCGAAGCCCGATCCTAAAATGTTTTTACCTAACCACCCGGCAGCATAAGCCTCGCCAATAGCGTGTTCTAAAATACGTGAAATATAGAAGTACTCGCCCCTTATATAAATAAAAGATTTATTGGCTCCTAAAGCAAAGCTGGCCGTAATCATTCCCTCAATTAATGCATGCGGAATATATTCCATTAAATATCTATCCTTGAAAGTTCCTGGTTCACTTTCATCAGCATTGCATACCAAATATCGAGGTACACCAGCAGGTTTAGCCAAAAAACTCCATTTCATTCCGGTAGGGAATCCTGCGCCTCCTCTTCCTCTCAGTCCCGATTTCTTTACTTCTTCGGTAACCGCATCAGGCGACATTGTTTTGATTGCCTTTTCAACCGAAGCATAGCCGCCCATTTTTCGATATACCTCCAAAGTGCGGATACCTTCTACGTTGATATTTTCTAATAATAATTGTTTACCCATTTTATTTAACTTTTGAGCATACAGCTTAAGCTATATGCTAAGTCTGACTTAAATAATATCTGTATAATTTTTTCTCGTATTTTCTGTACGAAGTTTTTCTATTAAAGCGTCTGCTTTTGATTCTGTAAGGTTTTCGTGGTAATTAGCTCCACATTGCAACATAGGAGCTGTTCCACAAGATCCCAAGCACTCCACAGTTTTTATAGTAAACATGCCATCAGGAGTTGTTTCTCCAACTTTTATTTTTAATTTCTTTTCCAAATAGGCAACTAAATCCTCGGCCCCATTTAACCAACAAGGAACTGTTTTGCACACTTCTAATATACATTTTCCAACTGGTTTGAGGTTGTACATACTGTAAAAAGTAGCCACTTCATAAACCTCAATAGGATTTAATTGCAGCAAATCAGCTACTTTATCCATTGTAGCTGAACTAAGCCATCCGTCATTTTCTGCCTGAGCAATGTGCAGTATAGGAATTAACGCAGATTTCTGTTTCCCTTCGGGATAGCGTTTTATTATTTTTTGACACTCCAAAAGTGCTTCATCCGAAAACTTAACTTGTTGTGTTGACATTTTTAAACTCTTTTTCTATTAAAATAAATTAGGCGTCTAACTCACCGGCAATAACATTCAGGCTGCTCATGGTTAAAATGGCATCGCTTAACATGGCTCCTTTTATCATTTCAGCATAAGCCTGGTAATAAATAAAACAAGGCCTTCTAATGTGCATACGGTATGGGGTACGCCCTCCATCACTAATAATGTAATATCCTAATTCTCCGTTAGCAGCCTCAATACAGTGATACACTTCACCTACCGGTATATGGGTTTCTCCCATAATTATTTTAAAGTGGTAAATTAGTGCTTCCATGCTGTTATAAACCTCTTGTTTCTCAGGCAACACAAACTCTGGCAAATCCGCATGAGAAGGGCCTTCTGGTAAATTCTCCAAAGCTTGTTTAATAATTTTTAAGCTCTGACGCATTTCTTCTTGACGCACCATAAAACGATCGTAGGTATCACCTTGTGTACCCACAGGCACTATAAAATCAAAATCCTGGTAAGAAGAATAGGGATTCATAACACGCACATCATAATCAATTCCGGCAGCTCTTAGGTTAGGGCCAGTAAAGCCATAACTCAAAGCTTTTTCTGCGCTAATAGGGCCACAGTTTATAACCCTATCCATAAAAATACGGTTTCTGTCTAAAAGTCGTTGAAACTCATCCAAGGCTTCCGGAAACTCTTTTACAAACTGGCGTATTTTTTGAATAGCTTTAGGTGAAAAATCACGGTCAAAACCTCCAATACGTCCCACATTAGTTGTTAAACGAGCCCCACAAATTTCTTCATATATCTCATATATAAACTCACGTTTTTGAAACATATACACAAAACCGGTTAATGCCCCGGTATCAACACCAATTACTGAATTACATACAATATGATCGGCAATACGTGCCAATTCCATAACAATAATCCTAAGATAGTCCACCCTTTTAGGCATTTCGGCCTTTATAAGCTTTTCAACCGACATATGCCAACCAATATTATTAAGGGGCGATGAGCAGTAATTTAATCGGTCAGTAATGGGTGTAATTTGATAATACGTTCTTCGTTCGGCTAATTTTTCAAAAGCCCGATGTATATATCCAACTGTTGACTCGGCTTCTAAAATCACTTCTCCTTCCATTTTTAACACATTCTGAAATATTCCATGTGTTGCCGGATGGGTAGGACCCAGATTAAGAATGGTATGTTGTTTCTTTTCTTTAGAAAGGTCAATTATATTTTGGCTAACTTCAGTCATAATCTTTTGTCATTTATTATTAGCGACCAAAAAGGGTATCATTTTTATCTTTACGAGTTTGATCTTCAAGCGGATACTCTTTTCGCATTGGATGAATAATCATATCATCAACATTTAAAATGCGCTTTAAATTTGGGTGTCCTTTAAATTGAATTCCAAAAAAGTCAAACTCCTGGCGCTCCATCCAGTTTGCTGCTAAAAACAAATCTGTTAAAGTCGGTAATTCGGCCATATCTTTAGTAAAAAATGTTTTTATACGAATGCGGTAATTACTTTCCATGTTATGTAACTGATACATCATTCCCAACTCTTCTTTTTGATCAGGATAATGTAATCCACACATAGTGGTAAGAAATCTAAATTTTAGCTCTTCGTTATCGTAAAGCCACTTTATGGCAGGTATTACAGAATCTTTGCGTAAAACAATCGTAAAGTAGTCATACAAGACTTCACTTTTTAAGACAGCACCATTGAAATGCTCATTGATACCGTTCACAATTTTTTCCTGAATGTTTTCTGGTAGTGTCATTATTCTATTCCGTATTCGTTAAGCATTGCTTGATATTCAGGTGTATCTCTTCTCCGAATAGCTTCACTGGAGGCTAGTTCCTGAATTTTCAATAAACCTTCAATTACTTGTTCAGGGCGAGGGGCACATCCCGGAATATAAACATCAACCGGAATTATGCGGTCAATACCTTGTAACACGCTATAGCTATCAAAAAAACCTCCTGTTGAGGCACAAGCTCCCATACAAAGAACCCATTTAGGTTCGGCCATTTGCTCGTAAACCTGACGTAAAATAGGTCCCATTTTTTTGGCTATTGTACCCATAACCATGAGCAAATCGGCCTGCCTTGGTGAGAAACTTAGACGTTCGCTTCCAAATCGCCCTAAATCATAATGCGCGCCCATAGTTGCCATAAACTCTATACCACAGCACGATGTTGCGAATGGTAAAGGCCATAATGAATTTTTACGAGCAAGCCCCACAGCCTTATCTAATGAAGTGGCAAAATAACCAACTCCTTCAACTCCCGGAGGGGCTTTGGCAATATTATAGTTTGGTTTAGCTAAAGTTGACATAAGAAATTTATATAATTGGTCTGATGAAAAAAGTGGTTATTCCCACTTTAATGCTCCCTTTTTAACAATATAAAAGAAGCCTAATAATAGAAAACTCATAAAAATAAGCATTTCAACAAATCCGAACAAGCCTAGTTGTTTAAAATTAACAGCCCAAGGATACATAAAAATGACTTCAACATCAAAAAGTACAAATAGTATAGCCACTAAAAAGTACTTAATACTAAAAGGAATACGAGCATTTCCTTGTGATTCAATTCCACACTCAAATGTATCGAGCTTTATTTTCGATTTTTTCTTTGGCCCTAAAATATGTGTCACAACCATTGTTGTAACTACAAATCCTGCAGCTACAAGAAAGGTAAATACTATAGGTAAATAATCGGAATAGTTACTTTGCATAAAGGTGTAATTTTTAAAGTGGTCAAATTTAGTAATTATCTCTGTGAAACAAGAGTAATTTCATTTTTTTTATTCAACCATATTCCCCTAAAAATAAAGATTGCAATTTATTACAGCTAAGCCGATTTAAGTTCTTTTTCCAAGTTCTATAATTTCCATATTTTGTGGTTTCCCTTGGTGGATTTCAAAGCGAACTAGCGTTTTTACTTGATGAAAACCGTGGTTTCCTGCTGCACCAGGGTTAATGTGCAATACATTCAGCTTTTTATCGAATATAACTTTTAAAATATGGGAATGACCACAAACAAAAAGATCAACCGGATTATTTTTTATAAAAATGGCCGCCTTGGGGTCATATCGTCCCGGATAGCCCCCAATATGTGTTATAAATACTTTGATACCTTCCAGTTCAAAATACAAATTTTCGGGGGCTACACTTCGTATTAAATGGTTATCAATATTCCCCGAAACAGCTCGTAAGGGTTTAAATTTTACGAGTTCATCATAAAGTTCAATGGTACCAATATCTCCGGCATGCCAAAGTTCATCACATGAAGCAAAATGTTTATATACGCCTGAGTCCAAAAAACCATGCGTATCAGAAAGAATTCCGATTTTTTTCATTTCAGCAAGTAGTCCTTTTGAAGTATCGTTTTTTATTTCAAAATAATCAACGATATAAGGTTACACTACCGGAATAAATTTTTTCTTCTCCACCGTTAGTAGTAAGAAGTATTACGTAATTATAGGCTCCTTGAGCTTCAGTAGCTCCATTCCAGCCCAAATTTAATTCGTTGGAAGTAAAAACTTTTAAACCCCAACGATTGTATATAATCAATTCATATTCTCTTACTGATTGTGCCAAGGGCAAAAACACATCATTTAACCCGTCTCCATTAGGTGTAAATGCGTTTGGAACATAAATGGTATAATCGGGTTTAATGGTTACACATTCTCTACTGGAATCAATACACCCATAATCATTGGTAGCTAACAACAGAATACAATATTCACCTGGCTCTGTATAAGAAAAGGTTGGTTCAAAAAGCGAAGAAGTATTCTTTTTATCAAAAGTCCAAAGGTATTCTTCAGCTCCAACTGTTTGGTTCGAAACATATACTGTAGGATTAGAAATAGTAGTTTCTTTAGGCTCTACAGAGAAAATGACTTTAGGAATTTGATAAACGGTAATTAAATCATTTTTTTGAATGGTATTTTTACAGCCCATGTCTGAAACAGCAGTTAAGGATACAGAATAAAGCCCTGACTCTTTAAAACAGTGAACTGCATTTTGTCCAACATCTGTTTGACCATCTCCAAAATCCCAGTTCCAATTAGTTCCGGGCAATGTAGCCAAAGCTGTAAACGTAACACAAAGTGGTTGACAGCCTTCTTTAATATCTTCAGTAAATAAGGCTACA
This sequence comes from Bacteroidota bacterium, assembly GCA_963169745.1. Taxonomy (GTDB): domain Bacteria; phylum Bacteroidota; class Bacteroidia; order UBA4408; family UBA4408; genus CAIKXD01. The sequence continues at coordinate 129,305 of CAUJCU010000015.1, read as the reverse complement.
GGGGCCGGATTAACGGTAATTGGAACAATGTTGGCTGTAGTTACACAACCATTGGCATCAGTAGCTATTACAGTATAGTTGGTTGTAGTATTTGGGCTTACACTTATAGCATTACCTTGTATTGTACTTCCATCATTTTGATTGGTCCAAGTGTAAATTACAGGAGCAGCAGCATCAAGGGAAGAGGCTGTTAGTGTAACCGTTTCACCTTTACATAAAGCAGCCGAAGCTGTAGAGTTTAGTTGAAAATTTGGTTCTGTTAGAGTAACCACAGCTGTTGCAACACAATTATTATTATCAGTTACTGTAATGGTGTATGTACCAGCCGGTAAATTATTAGCCTGGTTAGTGTTCTGTGGAGGATTGGTGTTCCATGAATAGGTGTAATTTCCATTACTGGTACCGCCTGTAGCCAATGCAGCAGCTACTCCATTACTGCTTCCATTACATAATGGATTTGTAATAGTGGGAACGGTAACGGATAGAATTGTTGCAGGCTGAGTAAGCGTTACTGATGACTGGCCTACACAACCATTATTGTCAGTAATATTAACAGTATAAGCCCCTGCACTTAGGTTTGTAAATGTTCCGGTAGTATTTGTATTTGGACCCAAGGTATAGCTGTAAGGAGGAGTACCGTTTGCTGCCGTTAGTGATATTTGCCCTGTGCTTCCACCAAAGCATAAAATATCGGTAGTATTATTCACTGTTCCACTAATACCTTGAGCTGGTTGCGTAATAGTTGCATTAATTGTTGTTGTACAGCCATTGTTATCTTTTACTAATACTGTAAATGTTCCTGCTGCAAGGCCTGTAATTTGTGGGTTATTACTTAAAGTTGTGCCACTTAGTCCAAATAAGTAGTTGGGCGTACCTCCTGCAGCAGAGAGCTGCAACGAGCCGGTTGTGCCACCAAAACAGATAACATTAGTTTGATTGTCAATATTTAAAGCTAAAGGAGCAGCAGGCTCTGTAACTGTTACCTGATAGGCAAAAGCGCATGAATTAATATCAGTAACATTTACAGTATAAATTCCTGCAGTTAAATTAGTAAATTGTCCGGTTGTATTATTTAATGCCCCCATTGTGTAACTATAAGGTGCAGTACCACCTGTTCCGGAAATTTGAAACTGTCCGGTATTACTGCCAAAACAATCAACAGGTGTAACACTCGTTGTTGTAGCTCCTAAAGCTGCAGCAGGTTGTGTAATGGTAACCGCCTGATTCGTGATGCAGCCGTTATTATCCGTTGCGGTAACTGAATAGTTTCCGCTGTTCAAATTATTAAAAATTCCACTATTGTTTGTAGTTGCACCCAACTGATAAGAGAATGGTCCGGTTCCATTAGAGGCTAAAATTGTAACAGAGCCATTATTACCACCGAAACAGGAAACATTAGTTTGGTTATTTATCGATGTGCTTAACGCAGCAGCCGGCTGCGTTATGGTTACAGGTTGATCAAAAGTACAGCCATTAGCATCAGAAACAATTACGTTATAAGCACCTGCAGCTAAGCTATTAAATACACCGGTAGCATTATTGGTTGCTCCCAAAGTGAAGGTATAAGGATTAGTTCCATTACTTGCTGTTACTGTAACACTAGCATTGTTTCCTCCAAAACAGCTCACTGCTGTTTGGTTGGCAATTAAAGCTGTTAAGGCATTTGGTGAGTTTAAATTTACTGTTTGAATAAAAGTACACCCATTAGCATCAGACACCGTAACATTATATATATTAGCTCCTAAGTTTGTAAAAGTTCCGGTAGTATTGGTTGTTCCGTTTAAGGTATAGGAATATGGAGGTGCTCCGTTGTTCCCCTGAAGGGTAAAACTTCCGGTGGATGTACCCGAGCATAATACATTGTTTTGAACAACTATAATAGCCCCTACTCCCGTTGCAGGTTGAGTAATTGTAGCATTAATAGTAGTGGTACAGCCATTATTGTCCGTCATGGTGTAGGCATAATTGCCCGCTGCTAATCCATTGAAAATACCGTTTGTGTTGTTATTTACTCCGTCACTATATGAAAAAGGGGCTGTTCCATTACTACCTGAGAGTGTAACGGAACCTGTTGAAGCACCAAAACAATTTACATTAATTTGGTTTGCAATGTTTAGTACTAATGAGGCTGGTTCAGTAATAGTGGCATTAAAGGTTCCCGTACATCCATTAACATCTTGTACCGTAATATTATAAACACCGGCAGCTAAGTTGTTAAAAGGGCCTGAAGAAAAGGCGCCAGCGTTAAGCGAAAAGGTATATGGAGCTGTACCATTGGCTCCGCTCAGTGTAAGGCTTCCCGTTGCATTTCCAAAACAATCCACATTAGTTTGAGCATCAACAGCCCCATTAGGATTTGTGGGTTGTAGAATATCAACCAACACTGTGGTAGAACAGTTGTTAGCATCTTTAATTGTTACGGTGTGATTTCCGGGAGTCAAATTATTAAAAGTTCCGCTAAGTTGAAAAGCACCTCCATCTATTGAATAGGTATATACCGGAGTTCCTCCTGCCCCTGCAATTGTAACACTTCCATTCCCGGTAGCTCCACACGGGGCATTTGTTTGAGCAGTAATAGTACCCGTTAAAGGTAGTGGAGGTGTTATAGTTATATCAATAGAAGCCGTACAACCATTTGTATCTTTAACAAAAACAGTATACGTTCCAGCTGCTAAACCATTGGTTTGGAACGATGCTCCGTTATTGGGAGGAACAAAATTTACACCATCGGTTGAATAGGTATATGGACCTGTGCCACCGGTTCCAATAATTCTATAATTTCCGGTTGCCCCATTAGCACACCCCGGGTTATTTTTAAATATCAAGGTAACACTTAAAGGGTTCGTAGGCTGAGTGATGGTTACCGGAAAGGGAATAGTGCAGTTATTTGCATCTTGAATAACAACTGTATAAGTTCCAGCAGCTAAGTTTGTAAAATTATTGGTTGCATTAAAAGGCCCCCCTTGAAATGAAAAGGTAAAAGGAGGTGCTCCGTTTGAAGTGCCAATAGTAAAGCTTCCATTACTGTCTCCATTACAAACAACATTAATTTGATTTGCAACAGAAGGAATGAGGTTACCGCAACCTAATACAATTATAGTAGATGGTGTAACAGGTGTAAATATTAATCCGTTACATCCCCCATTAGTCCAAGAGCCGGCATACCCATCAGAAACGGGAGCAACTCCAACTCCCAAAGAAGAACCCGGAACATTTCCAACAGTAACACTAAAACACATAGTCCATGGGCCGGCTCCAGAATCACCAAAATCGTTCTGTGATATGCCGTTCATATCTAAATCAAAGAAAAAACCTGGACCAAAAGTAACACCATTGTTTACAAAAGTATTCGACACCCATATCCACTGCCCCCCTCCTCCTTGAAAATTTGTTGGATAGGTAACAGGGGTAATAGAACCAGGCAACCATCCAGGCCCCAATTGAATTGAAAAGCCCTCAAACCAGTTGGATCCGGACATTGAATAATTATTAACAGTATAACAATAAGTTACTACAGTTCCTGGTGCATACCCGCCTCCGGTTGGTTGAGGGTTAACAGTAGAGCTTACACTTCCTACGCATGGCTGGGCAACTGATTGAAAGCCAGAAAACCCAATTATTAGAAATAAGAAATGAAAAACAAATTTTTTAATTGAATAAACTTTCATTTTATTTTATTAGAACTACCTGGCCAATATATTCATAGGGCATGTCCATGGTATCTTTTATTTTTAGCTTATATACGTAAACCCCTTGAGGAGTGTTAGCACCATCCCATGAAACTTTATAGGTTCCAGCCTGAGTGAATATAATTTTTCCCCAGCGGTCAAATATCTCCATCTGGCACTCTTTAATATAATTACCATTCACTTCAAAAATATCATTTAACCCGTCACCATTAGGTGTAAAAGAGTTTGGCATATAGAAAGTATAGTAAGGATTTATTGTTACAAATGCCTTAGTGCTGTCTATACAACCTTGATTTGATACTGAAATCAATCGAATTGTATAGGTTCCTGTATCACGGTAGATATGTTTTGGATTAAGTTCTGTAAACAAAGAGTCGCTATCTCCAAAGTTCCATGAATATGTACTTCCCTCGGTAGTTAAATTTGTAATTTCAACATTAGGGTTCATTATATCGGTAACAACAGGATTAGTCACAAAGGCTGCATTGGGGTTAGGATATACCTCAATGTAAGAATCTCTAGTAAGCGATTTCTTGCAACCCTTATCCGTAACAACTGTTAATGTAACGGAATAATTACCCGGAACATTATAGCAGTGATCAGCAACCGAATCATTTCGAACTATTTGACCATCCCCAAAATCCCATTCACGAAAGGAATTAATACTTCCTGCTGGACTTAATGTTAAATCTGTAAAAGTAGGGCAAAAGGCCGGACAGCCCTTTGAAGAATTTTTGGTAAAACTCACTTCGGGGCTTCCAAAGACTAACACGTTAGTTAGTTTCGATTTTGAGCAACCATTTATGTCAGTTGCCGTTACCGTATAAGTAGTGTTGCTCATGGGAGCAACGATTAAAGAGGAAGTATTCGAATTGCCCGGACTCCAATTAAAATTTATTTGTCCTGTACCACCTGATGCATAAGCAATTAGGGTAGTATCATAGGTTTGACAGAGTGAGATTTCACTATTTAAGGTAACTGCTATAGAATCTGGTTGAGTTATTTGAATGTTAGCACTTGCAGTACAAGAGTTATTGTCACTAACAACAACTTGATAAGTGCCTTGACTTAGCATAAGGGCTTGAGCATTATTTTGAACCGGGATTGAGTTCCACGTATAAGAATATGGCACCTCTCCTCCACTAGCCATTGCTGTAGCAGATCCATTACTTTGTCCGTAACATAAAATATTGGTTGAAGAAGCAACGAAGGCTTCCAATTTTTGAGGTTGTGTTATTGTATCTAAAATAGTTAGATAACAGCCATTTCCGTCAGAAACAGAAAAAACATAAGGCCCAGCAGTTAAATTATTAAATGTCCCATTCGTGTTGTTAGTCACTCCGCTACTATAATTATAGGGAGGTGTACCACCCGAGGCAGCGAAAGTCGCAGACCCATTGTTCAAATTAAAACAAGAAACATTAACATGTGTATTTTGGGTTAATGTTAGAGGTGCAGCCGGCTGGTTTAGGGTAACCTGTTGCACAGCTCCGCAACCAATGGCATCAAAAGCTTGAACATTGTGAACACCAGCAGGTAAGTTACTAAAAATTCCGGTGTAGCTCGTATCGTTGCCTAGTACATAAATGTATGGACCATTGGTTCCACTCGCCTCCACTTGTAAGCTACCTGTTGGCACGCCATTGCATAATAAATCAGTAGTAAACACCACAGCAGTTATTAACGATCCTTGTTGCGTAATAGTTGCTGAACCTGAAGCAACGCATCCGCTAGCATCGGTAAGAGTAACAGAATACGTTCCTACATTGGCATTAAATACAGTATCGTTATTTGTAGGCGGATTAGTATTCCAAATAAAATTATAGGGTGGTGCAGCACCGGTTACTGTGGCCCAAACCATGCCACCAGCACCAGTAGCACAATCAGCATTTTGACTATAAGTTGTAACAACAGGATCAGATATAGTTACTACTAATGTATCATAATAAGTAAAACTACTGCTTTGTGCTGTACCTCCACATGTTACACTAGATACAGCAGCAACATAACTGGTAGTTTGGGTAGGACTTACATTAATATTGGCTCCTGTTCCTAAAGCAGCTCCACCGGCTATAGACCAAGAAATTACACTATTATTGGCCAAACCAAGGAATATCGGTGTATATGGTATGCTCGATATTGTATAATTGCCCCCAGAAGGAGAAAATCGCTTCCCTTCCATAGTAGTTGACCACTGCATATTGGCATTTCGCCCGGGAACTACTGTGGCCAATGTGCCTGAAGCGTTTTGAAGTCCGTGAATTGCCTTTCCGGTGTTCCATGAAGAGCATATCGGTTTATTTCCAATATGGGTTTCAATAATATTTGAGCTTTCGTATAAAATAATTTGATTTCCAAAACATAGATTTGTACAACTAAACATAGGATTATCCCATTGTACAACAAACTTACGGTTGGGAGCAGTTCCAAATGATGCATAAACAATGGAACCACCAGCACCCGGGTTCACATCTTGCCAGGGCCCCATTATGGCATTAGTAGGGTCTAATGAGCTCGGAATAGGGGCGTTAATACTCCATGGGGAGTAGCCTCCTGACGAAGCCGTGTTAAAAGTAATATACCCATTAGTAGAAATAAGACATTGAGAATAATTGTTTCCATAAAAATTAAACGTAAACCCTATAGGAATTACTTGCGAATAAACATCATCACTTAAATTAATCCCATTAGAAGAAACATTAGAAAGAACGTTTAAAGTTGCATGTAAGGCTAAATTTGCCCCTCCACATATTGAGGTGTCATTCCCAATATATATTCCGTTATTTCCAGTTTGAGCATAAGAGAAATTACCAACCCACAAAAGCATTATCCAAGATAAAACAAAGTGTCTCATGAATGAAATTATGTTAAGTGTTTGTTATTAACCCTATTAATAGTTTACAAAAATAGTTTTTTTTCACAAACTATATCGCACTGTTTATCATTTTTATAAGATCTGAATAATTTTTTTTTGAAATAGGTTTAGAAGCCAGAAATAACGAGTAATAAAAAAAACGTTAGTGATGTTTACGAAAATTTTATAAACAAAATAATAAGTAATTAAATTGTTCCAATTTCTTGTTGCGTTACCCAACCTACATTTCCATTATCTAATCTAATTTTAAGCCAATTGTTTTGAGATTCTACTATTCTAAAAACAGTTCCCTCATGAACTACAAATAATTGTGTGGCTCCTGTTTGAGGTTCACTTTTAACTGAAACCGAGGCTGTAATAATTACTCCATGATTAAACGTATTTCTGGATTCGTTTCTGTTTTTGGCTAAGAAGTAAAATAAGGATGATAGCGTTAAAAAAATTAAGGTTGCACCAAAAAACATCTTTTTTATTTGAGGCTGCTTGGCCAAGTGAAATAAAATCAGTGCAAAAAACACCATAAAAAAGTTTATGGCTGCATATTCAGCCCAGTTATCTGCTGTTTTATAGTTCACAATATTTTTCCATGTTGAGGTAATGATAAATTCAGGCATGGGTTCAATTTTATCAATTGTTTTGCTGTGAGCAACTTTAAGATTATACATCAAATCATCATCAACACCAGATAACTTCCGAGCTTTTTCATAATATTGGATCGCTCGTCCGATGCTGTCTGTTTTATAATAACAATTCCCTAGATTGTAAAAAAGCTCACTCGATATAACTTGATGATTAAGAATCTCTTTATAAGTCTTAATGGCACTTTCGTAGTCTTTTTCTTCATAATATTTTTGTGCCTTTAAGAACAAAAGATTATTCTCAATAGCAAATGTTTTTACAGGAAGTAGTGAGAACCATATAAAAACAAGGACAAGAAACAAAGCATTTTTTTTCATCTTTTAATTGCTTTTATTTTTCAGTTTATCTTCAAGTAGTGATATTATTTCAATGGCATCTTGATAAGCTTGTTTCATCTTTTTTTCATCTTTAACTGGAGCGAAACGAGCAAATTCACAGGTTTCCAGTACATTTATTATTTTTTGAATAGGTTCTAATTCTACACCTTTTTGTGAAAGCATTTCTTCTATTTTACTCTTATTTAGTTCTGATTGGCTTAAGGAGAGTTTATTACTCAGATAACCGTATAATGCTTTAAATAATTCTTCAAAAAAAGGATTATACTCGTTTTTGCTTAAAAACTCCTGAGCTATTTTAAGTTGTTTTTGAGCCATAGAGTTAGCTTTTCTTCTTTTTACCCCCTGTGCATCGGCCATTTGCTTTTTATACTTACGGTACCAAATAAAGAAAATTAGATAAACAATAATTGGGAATAAAATAAATACCCAAAACAAATTAGAATCGAGAAACGTGTTGTGCAATGGAATAAATTTAGGGATATTGGTTTTTATATAGCGTATATCGTTACCTGTAATTTTTATATCTTGTTTATTTGTTTCTCTAGACACAACCATACCGTCATTTCCCAAGCCTTTAGACACTTTTAACTGAAACTCTGAAGCCGGGAGCGTAATGTATGCTCGTTTTTGGGGGTCAAAATAGGAGAAAGCAATTGGCGGTAAGGCAAAATTGCCGGCATGTCGTGGAATAAGCAAATACTCAAATGAGCGAGAACCTGAAACACCATCAGCACTAACGTTTATTTTATCTGTAATTTTTGGATCATAACTTTCAATATCAGTGGGCAAATTGAGCTTAAAAGCTTCTAATAATTTTAAATTCCCTTTCCCGCTTATTGTATAGGTCAAATTACACGCATCATCGGTTTTCAGTTCATTATTTTTTATTGTTGCCTCCATTTTGAGTTGCCCTACGGCTCCTGAAAAATCAACAGGGCGTCCCTTTTCGGGTAAGGGCATTATTTCCACTTTTAGCGGCTTACTGGCTATTGTCAGTTTAACATCTTGATAGCCCCCTCCAAAAAATTGATCGAAAATACTATTGCTTCTTGATTTGGATTTTACACGCGTTACAATATCCATTTCTAAAGGATCTATAGTTAAAGTTCCTGATTTTTGAGGAATGAGTATGGTCTTTTTTATTTCAGCTACTTGATATTGAATTCCGTCAAGCACTTCGGTACGAAGTTCTGTTTGGCGAGTAGGGTTAGGAACTTCTTCAGACCAAAAACCATTAAATGACGGGGCTTTTGATAAAGCATTATCTACAATATTTAATCGTGTATAAACTTTATAAGTTACCAGTAGTTGTTCGCCTATATATAATTTACTTTTACTAGCAATAACACGCATAAAAATATTGCTTTCAACATCTTCAGGATACGGGCTATTCGTATTGTTTTGATTAGTGTTAGTATTACTTGAGTTTCCGCCTGAGGAGGCATTTCCTTTTGTAACTTCTATAGAAATACTTTTGGTGTTTAATGTTTTTGACCCTACCCGTATTGATGCTGGGCCAATTGTGTATCTCCCTTCCTTTTTGGCTGCAACAATATAATTTATAGAAACAGATTGAGACATACTACCATTAACAATATTCATACTGGTAGATTGATTGGGGCCGCTGTAAATATAAAAGTTACTTAAATCGGGAGCTGAGAAATTAGAGGCGTTGGTATTTATTGTAAAAACTATTTGAAACTGCTCTCCTGCCGCTACTTTATTCTTACTTACTGATGCTGTGAATGAGGCGTCTTGTGCAAACAAACAGCCGGCAAACAATATCCCAAAAATCAAGATAAAAATATTTATTTCTTTTTTGTAAAACATGATTTTTCCCATTCCTTATGTAATTTGCAAACTTTGAAAATAAATTAACTTTGGTTACCAGTCTTTCTCAATGTGAATTCTAACTTCTTGCCCATCTTTCTTTTTCATCTTTTCATGCAAATCCTTCTCTTTATTATTTAAAGCATTCAATAATCGTTCTGCATCTTCTTTGCTCATTTTAGGATTTTTCTGTGCTTCTTTCTGTTGTTCTTCTTTCTGTTGCTGTTCTTGTTTATCTTGCTTTTCTTTATTTTGCTCCGACTTGTCTTTTTGCTTTTGATTGTCTTGTTTATCCTGATTATCTTGTTTATCCTTTTTGTCTTGATTTTTATCTTTATTCTGCTCCTGTTGTTGTTGCTGTTGAACTAATTTAGCTTGTGCATAAGCAAGATTATAGCGTGTATCGTTGTCATTCGGACTCAATTTTAAAGCGCTTTTATAAGCATTAATACTTTCCTGATATTTATTGGCTTGGAGATAAGCATTACCTAAATTATGAAATGCCTCTGCCTGCTCTTTCGTGTTTTTTGCATTTTTGGAAAAGAGATTAAATTGATCTACCGCTTCATTGTACTTTTTTTGCTCATAAAATGCATCACCTAAGTTAAAGCCGGCAACATGTGAATCTTTATTTTTTGATAAAGCCTCTTTGTATTTTTTTTCTGCAGCTTCATATTTTTTGTCCTGATACAGCTTATTACCGCTTCTAATATCCTTATTTTCTTTTTGTGCCCATGAAATTTGAAAAATCAAAGACATAATTAGGAAAAGCTGCAGCTTGATTGGTTTCATTTTCTGTCCTCTTTTCATTTTATTATTCTTTTTCATTAAACAAATTCAACTTTTTAAGCAGTTTGCTTTTTCGTTCAGATAGTGTACTTTCAACAATTAAAAGCACGATACATGCTGCAATGAAGAATTGGAAGCGTCCCTCATAATCGGTATATTTTTTAGAGGCATACTCTTTTTTATCCATTTTATTCAGCTCGTTCATAACCACATTTAAAGCCGATTGACTTTTACCTGCTTGTACGTAAATACCTTTGCCTGCAGCTGCAACATCTTTGAGCAAAGTAGCATTTAACTTTGAAATTATCGTATTTCCTTCATTGTCTTTTCGATATGAGGAAACAGCCCCATTGATTATTATAGGTAAAGGAACTCCTGCTTCAGAGCCAACTCCAATAGTAAAAACATTAATTCCATTTTCGGCAGCAGTTTTAGCGGCTTGTATAGCATCGTCTTCATGATTTTCACCATCAGTTATTACAATTATGGCTTTTTGTGTTTCACTTTTTGCATCAAACGATTCACGCGCCAAATCAATAGCTGAGCCAATTGCTGTTCCTTGGGTGGCTATCATATCAGTTGATATATTATCTAAAAAAAGCTTAGCCGAGCTATAATCGGTTGTAATAGGTAGTTGAACATAACTTTGACCAGCAAAAACAACAATACCAATTTTGTCATCATTCAAATTATTTATTAAACGGCCTATAGATTGTTTTGCATTTTCCAATCGATTGGGAGCTAAATCTTGAGCACGCATACTGTTAGATACATCAAGAACAATCATAATCTCAATTCCTTTTCGTTTTACTTCTTCTAATTTTGTTCCAAATTGTGGATTTGCAATAGCAATTATAAGAAGTGCTATGGATATACAAAAAAGTATATAACGCCAAATAATTTTGGTACGTGATATATGGGGAATAATTACGGGTAACAGAGGTAATTCAGCAATCTTTAATAATGTTCGATTTCTCCATCTTAAAATAAAAATAATAGCAAATAGTAATACCGGAATAATCAGTAAACCATATAAAAACAAAATATTTTCAAATCGAAATCCCATATCAACTTCCTGTAATTGTTCTAAATATAGTATTTTTAAGTATAAATTCCAACAACAAAAGCACCAGTGCGCCAATAGCTAAGGGTAGAAAAAGTTCTGATTTTCGTGAGTATTGTTTCTCTTCAATAATTGATTTTTCTAACTTATCAATTTCTTTGTATATTTCTTTTAGTTTTGTATTATCAGTAGCTCTGAAATACTTCCCTCCTGTTGTATCTGATATTTTCTTTAGTACTTTTTCATCAATTTCAACTTTAACATAATCGTACACATACTGCCCGTTGGGATAAATTCCTACAGGTGAATAGGCCATACCGGTTGTTCCTACCCCAATGGTATAAATTCTGATACCAAATGGACGCGCCAAATCGGCCGCAAGCTCGGGTGCTATGGAGCCAGAGTTGTTTACCCCATCTGTGAGCAAAATAATTACTTTGCTTTTTGCTTTACTGTCTTTAAGGCGGCTGACTGCTGTTGCTAATCCCATTCCAATAGCGGTACCATCTTGCAAGATTCCTGTCTTAATTGATGAAAAAAGGTTTTTCAAAACCGCATGATCTGTTGTTAAGGGGCATTGCGTAAAGCTTTCTCCGCTAAAAATTACCAAGCCAATGCGATCGTCAGGGCGCTTATCAATAAAATCGGAAGCAACAGCTTTACTAGCCTCCAAGCGATTGGGTTTTAAATCTTTAGCCAACATAGATGCTGATATATCTACAGCCAAGACTATATCTATTCCCTCGGTTTTTATATCCTGCCAACTATGCTTTGATTGAGGCCGTGCTAAAGCAATAATTAATAAGATCAACGTAATGTTTCGCAGTATAAAAGGGATATGACGTAAATAGGCTTTCAGAGTTTTCTTAAGAAAGCTATTCTTAAACAACGTTTTCGATGAAAAGGATAATGTATTAGCACGATAATAACTCTTATAAATATACCATGCAGTGATTAGTGGAATAAATAACAGCAGCCACAAAAAATTTGGATTAGCAAAGCTTATGTCTTTCATACTTTTAAATCCTCCTTTTGTAATGGTATTGTAGTCAACTTTACAAACTCTATAGCATTGTCAATGCTGGCTTCGTTTTCGAGAGGAAGTGGCACTTCTTTGGCAAACTTAACCATATCGCTCAGTATCAACACACTCTTAAGCTTTGATTTGGTTGGTTGGTCGGTAATCAATAAACGCACACTCTTCAATATTTCATCACTAGTCATTTCCATAGCACCTACTGAAAATTTTCTTTCTAAGTATGCTCTAATCGTGTCTGAAATAATTATGTGATATTCTTTTACTTTTCCTTGTTGCCAAAGCTTTTGCTCACGTAATTTTTGTAATGCTTCTAGAGCAATCTCATCGGCTGGTTTGGTAATTACAGGCTCTGCAGGAGTTTCAATAATTGTTTTTTTCCGGTGCTTTAGATAGTAAAACAGAGCAATTACAAGTAAAATAATTAGCAGTGCTGCAAGAATTTCGTTTTGAATTTCAAAAATGCTCCAAGCTGGAGTAATAGGGCCTTTTATACTTTTAATAGCTTGAGTCGTATCTACCGGTACTGTTTGCACCACAAAGAGCAAAGCCTCTGTTTCAAATTTCTTTGAACTATCGCCCTTTATGGTAAACGCAAAAGGGGGTATAGGAAAATAGCCACTATCAAAAGCTGTTATGACTAACTTTTGCTGATAAGTAATTTTATTGCCTGCGGACACAGTATCTATTTTACTACTGCTCAAGAGTTCAACATGTGAAGTAAGTGAATCTTTCACTTCAGGAAAAACAACTGATATTCCCTTTGAAGCAATAGCTTTTAAAATTATGTGTGATTGTTTTCCTATTTTGATATTGTTAGAATCTAAAACAGCCGAAACATGCAGTTCTTGTGCCTTTGATGACACACTATACAATAGTATTGCAAAAGCGATTTGCAAAGCCCTATATTTAAAATATTTGCTCGAAAACATAAGTACTATCCTCCTCTCTTTTTAAATAAATCAATTAATGGCTTTACATAGTTTTGATGTGTAGCTATAGCTGTAAAATCAATACCATTTCTCTTAAAAATTGCAGCTAACTTATCCGTAAATTCTAAGGATTTAGATCTATAAAGGTGCTGGAATTCGCGACTGGAAGTATCAACCCATAGGGTCTTTCCTGACTCACTATCGCGTAAATTTATCAAACCTACTTCTGGCAATTTTAATTCCAGTTCATCATAAAGCCTTATGGCTATCAAATCATGTTTTCTTCCAGCAATTTTTAAAGCATCTTCAAAATCATCATCAATAAAATCAGAAATTAAAAAGGCCGTACATCTTTTCTTTACCATATTATTAAAATAGCGTAAAGCAAACGCAATATCAGTACTTTTATGCTGTGGTTTAAATTCTATCAATTCTCTGATAATTCTTAAAACATGAGTTCTTCCTTTTTGAGGTGGAATAAACTTTTCTATTTTATCTGAAAAGAAAATAACTCCAATTTTATCATTGTTTTGCATAGCCGAAAATGCCAATACAGCACAAAGTTCTGTTAGAAGATCTTGTTTTAATTGCTTTTTTGTTCCAAAGTTTTCAGAGGCACTAATATCCACTAATAACATCAAAGTCATCTCTCGTTCCTCTTCAAAAACTTTTACAAAGGGATGATTGAATCGGGCTGTAACGTTCCAGTCAATTGTTCTGATATCATCACCCGGCTGGTACTCACGAACTTCGCTAAAGGCCATACCACGACCTTTAAATTTACTATGATACTCACCAGAGAAAATTTGTGAAGAAAGCCCTCGTGACTTAATCTCAATTTTTCGTACTTTCTTTATCAGATCGACTGAATCCATACTATTCTATACTATTTCAGGCAAGACCAAATCATTAAAAATTATGGTACTTCTACCATATTTAGAATTTCGTTGATAATGTGTTCAGAAGTTATATTTTCTGCCTCTGCTTCGTAAGTCAGTCCTATCCTGTGACGCATAACATCAGCACAAATAGCACGAACATCCTCTGGAATTACGTAACCTCTTCGCTTAATAAAAGCATAAGCTTTGGCCGCCATAGCTAAATTGATACTAGCTCTGGGTGAAGCTCCAAAGTTTATCATTTGGGTTAATTTGCTTAGCTTGTAGTCGGCCGGAAAACGAGTAGCAAAAACAATATCTACGATATATTGTTCAATTTTCTCGTCCATGTAAACATCACGCACCACCTGACGGGCTTTTATAATATCACTTGGTTGTATAACCGTATTGGTTTTTGGAAAAGTTGATGATACATTTTGACGAATAATTTTCTTTTCCTCATCTTTTGATGGGTACCCTATAACAACCTTCAACATAAATCTGTCCACTTGTGCTTCGGGCAATGGATAAGTTCCTTCTTGTTCAACAGGATTTTGAGTGGCTAAAACTAAAAAAGGTTCCGGTAGTTTGTATGTTTGGTCGCTTATGGTTACTTGTCTTTCTTGCATTGCTTCTAGTAGAGCGCTTTGTACCTTGGCTGGGGCCCGGTTTATCTCATCAGCTAATATAAAATTAGAGAAAATAGGACCTTGACGAACCGTAAATTCTTCTTTTTTCTGATTATATATCATCGTTCCAATAACATCTGCAGGCAATAAATCAGGAGTAAACTGAATACGACTAAAATTGGCATGAATAGTAGCGGAAAGTGATTTAATAGCTAATGTTTTTGCTAAACCCGGTACTCCTTCTAAAAGGATGTGACCGTTTGAGAGTAATCCAATAAGTAAACGCTCTACCATATAACGCTGTCCTATTATTACTTTATCCATCTCCATATTGATTAAGTCAATAAAGGCGCTTTCTTTTTGAATCCTTTCGTTTAGTTCGCGAATGTCAACGGCTGATGTTTCCATTTTAATATATAAAATTTGTTTGTTTATCGCATACAAAATTAAGTTAGACGTATGTCATTAGTGCTTATTTGCTGTTAATAATTGTTAAAGCAAATCTTCTGAATCCCTTTTATAGCAAGGGTTTTAGAGGTTTTAACAAAATGTGTTTCGAGGTGTAAAATTTATTCTAAAAAGGAATTATAAAACAATAAATAAATAGCTGTTTTCTACTCTTAATTTATATTGTACATTTATAAATATATCATACTATATTTGAATTTATGAAAACACAAAGTCGAAGGAATTTTATTAAGAATGGGACACTGTCTATTAGTGCATTAGGGTTATTGAGACAAGCTGCTTTAGCTCAAGAAGTACAAAAACCCATTGTATTAAGTACCTGGAGATTTGGACTCCAAGCAAATGCGGAAGCATGGAAAATATTGAGCACTGGTGGACAGGCCCTTGATGCTGTTGAACAAGGAGTTCGGTTAGTAGAGTTAGACCCTAATGAACGAAGTGTTGGTTATGGTGGGCGTCCTGATCGTGATGGAAGGGTAACCCTAGATGCTTGTATTATGGATCATGAACTAAATATAGGATCGGTAGCCTGTTTAGAACACATAAAAAATCCCATTTCGGTAGCTCGAGCTGTTATGCAAAAAACACCGCATGTGATGCTCGTTGGCGAAGGTGCTTTAACCTTTGCTCTGAGTCAGGGTTTTAAAAAGGAAAACTTACTTACTCCCGAGTCGGAGAAAGAATGGAGAGAGTGGCTCAAAACAAGTCAATACCAGCCACCGGTAAATATTGAAAACCATGATACAATTGGAATGATTGCCTTAGATCAGGCGGGTAATTTATCTGGAGCTTGTACCACTAGTGGTTTGGCGTATAAAATGCATGGACGCATTGGTGATTCGCCTATTATTGGGGCAGGGCTGTATGTCGATAATGAGGTTGGAGCCGCAACAGCTACCGGGCATGGTGAAGAGGTAATTCGAATTGCCGGTTGTCATTTGGTGGTTGAGCTGATGCGACAAGGTAGAGCTCCGGAAGAAGCTTGTAAAGAAGCAGTAGAGCGCGTGTACAAAAAGCAACGCAAGAAAATTAGGGATATACAAGTTGGATTTTTAGCTCTAAACAAAGAAGGAATCTACGGTTCTTTTTGCTTACAAAAAGGGTTTAATTATGCCGTACACAATAAAGATGGAAACCGTTTACTAAATGCTGACTATAAGGTTCAATAAACTTCATTCATTTTATGAACATTAATATTCTTTCAATATAATTATTTCTTAAAACAAGAAAGGCTGCCCCAATGGAGCAGCCTTTCAATTTGCTATTAAAACAGTATTATTTATTTTCTAATGCCTCAATTTTAGCACTTAGTTGTTTAATAATCTCTTGTTGTTCTTTGATGGTGTTTTCCATGGCTGTTTGTTTTGCATCTAATGCTTTTACTCCTAATAATAAGAAACCATTCATATCCGCTAAGTTTACCCCACTATAAATGTTGTTGTTGTCACCTTTTATTCCGGAAATTAAAGGAACTTTAACGCCATCTGGTAATGATTGGGCAGCAAAACCAATATGTGGTTTAACATTATTATCTTCGTTTTTATAACGATAAGAAATAGATTGTACACCTCTAATTTTTTCAAGGTATTGTTCAAACTGAGTAATCTCCAAGATATCCTTTTTTAAGCGAAGATCACTGACAGCATTAAAAGCCTGAGCCTGACAGTTTTGTGCTGTTGTATTTCCCCCATCTAAGAAAATATAAGTACCAACAGAGTTTGCCCCATTAAAAGCTATAATACCAGAAGTAGATCCAGCATCATTATCAAAGCCCAATGAAGACCAAATTGCGGAGGTGGTAGTTGATTTTGTCGTTAAAGAAACATCTGAAAGCGTAGTACCTGTGCTTGTGTGTGTAAAATTACCACTCCCGTTCACTTCCAGTTTATGGGTCATTGTTGATGTGCCAATTCCAATATTTGTTCCATTGTCTATAATAATTGAGTTTCCTCCGGTTGTAGGGCCCGTAAACTTTACCATGTTATTGGTTGTTCCATTTATATTAGCGCTACCGGCAGGGCCAGCAGGACCTTGTGGGCCAGCACTTCCGGCAGGTCCTTGTGGACCTTGTGGGCCTTGTGGACCTTGTGGACCTTGAGCACCAGCATTTCCGGCAGGACCTTGTGGACCTTGAGCACCTGGAGCACCATCATTTCCGGCAGGACCTTGTGGACCTTGAGCACCCGGAGCGCCATCATTTCCGGCAGGACCTTGTGGACCTTGAGCACCCGGAGCGCCATCATTTCCGGCAGGACCTTGTGGGCCTTGTGGGCCTTGTGGAGCATTAGCAGCATATAATGCATAAGGAACTGAAAGCAATTCGGAAGTTCCCATGACTGCGTAATTACTACCACCGGCTGCGTCCATTTCTACCTGAACAAAGTAAGGGCCCGCAGCCCAATTAATTGTAGCCATACTACCAGATACTACGGCACCACTACCAATTGCCAAATTAGCCAAACCATAAGCATTGGTAGAAATATTATGTGTTTCGGAGTAAACAGCAGTTCCAGAAGGACCACCTTGTAATATACTTATTCTAAATCCAACGGCAGTATTGGCCAAAGTATTACCGCTATTATCACGCGCAACAGCCTGATAGCTAATTTTGTTGGGAGCTTGTGCAAATATTGCAAAGTGTGTTATTAAAGCAACTGCAACAGTAAGAATTAATTTTTTCATGTTTTTAGTTTTGTTTTATAATGGAAATGTTTTGAATTTGATTGTTATTTTCAGTATTGGATAAATTTAATGTGTACTGTCCTGATGCCATACCCTGAAATGATATCACTGGATTGGATTTGTTAGCTTTACCATTAAGAATAAGTTTCCCTTTTAAATCATAAACCTGATAGTTGTAGCACTCATTCTGGTTAAATAATATGGTAATATAGTCAGCCGTTGGGTTGGGGTAAGCAACAATATGCTCAATTACAGAAGGGCTAGTAAGTCCCGTAATTATTTGCAGTGTAGGTTGCTCAAAACCTTGTGTTAAGGTAGAAGTACCATCAGATACAGTTTCAATTACTGGTTCTCCAATAGTCCAATCTAAAGCAACCTGTGCATTTTGCCCACTACCTCCTCCTGAAGCCACTACTTGTGGCATCAGCGATTGTGCGTGAGCTGCTCCAAAGAAAGCGAAAGCAGCAAGTGTTAGTAATGTTTTTTTCATTGAATTTGATATTTAATTTTTGCTAAAAATATATCTAATTTTAATAATTTAAAAAAATATCTAACTTTTGTTCAAATTTAATAACCAATGAATTAAAATGTATTGTAAAATTATATCAGGATTAATCAATTAAACTGTAAAGTTTTTTTAGGACGAGACATACGTAAATGATTTGCTATTGCAAAGACTATTAGAAATGCTATCATTTCTAATGGGAAAATAGAAGTTTCAATTGAATTTTAAAAATTAGTTCCCTGAAAACAATCTGCTAATAATGAGCAAATTATGAACCAAGGAAGTGAAGGTAAGAGAAAAATAGGTAAAGCCTATTTAGATAATTGACATATAGAATCTGTTTTAGAAAGATTGGTTTTAGACAACGAAGCATATCCCCCTTCAATTTCCGTAAAATTATCGTAGCCATGTGCTTTCAGGATACTAGCTGCAATCATGCTTCTGTAGCCTCCCTGACAATGTAAATAAAAATGCTGTTGTGAGTTAATTTCTTGAATCCAATGATGGATATAAGCCAAAGGTTTATTTTGTGCCGCCTGCAGGTGGCCGACATCAAATTCAGTTTCCTTGCGTACATCAATTAATAAACCCTCATTTGTTTTAAATTCTTTCTCAAACTCATCGGCACTAATTCTACGAATTGAATTTGTTTTTTTGCCTGCTTTTTTCCAAGATGAAATTCCTCCTTTTAAATAGCCTAATTGAGTATCAAAGCCCACTCGTGCCAAGCGTGTAACAGCTTCTTCTTCCATGCCTTGCTCTGTAATTAGAATTATAGGCGTGTTAATATTTGAAATGACTGTTCCTGCCCAAGGAGCGAAATCACCTTGTATGCCAATATTAAACGATTGTGGAATAAACGCTTTGCAGAATTCAGAACTGTTTCGCGTATCAATTATCACTGCATTATTTGTTTTTGTCAAACTCTCTATATCATCTACATCTAGAGGCCTAAGACCTCTTTCACGAATTACTTCAAAGCTTTCATATCCTTTCTTATTCATAGCTACATTCATACCAAAATAATTTGGAGGTGGCATTAATCCATCGGTAACTGCAGTTATAAAGGCCTGTTTATTGGGTTGGTTCAAAGCATAATTTATTTTTTTCTGATTTCCCAATGTATCTACTGTCTCTTTCATCATATTTTTACCACAAGCACTGCCGGCACCATGAGCTGGATATACAATAAGATCATCAGCAAGAGGCATTATTTTAGACATTAGGCTGTCGTAAAGCAATCCTGCCAAGCCTTCTAAAGTCATGTTTGATGCTTTTTGTGCTAAATCCGGGCGACCAACATCTCCTAAGAAAAGAGTGTCTCCTGTAAAAATACAGTAATCTTTAGCTGTACTGTCTTTCAAAAGATATGTTGTACTTTCTAGCGTGTGTCCAGGAGTATGAAGAGCCTTTATTATAAGCTCTCCTAGCCTAAATTCTTCTTGATCTTTAGCTATATAAGAATTAAACTCTGGTGTTGCTCCTGGGCCATAAACAATTTGTGCTCCGGTATGTTTTGCCAAATCAACATGGCCACTAACAAAGTCGGCATGAAAATGTGTTTCAAAAATATACTTTAATTTAACATTATCTTGTTGCAAGCGTTCCAGATAGGGATGAATTTCACGCAATGGGTCAATTATGGCCGCCTCACCTTGTGACACGATATAATACGCTCCTTGAGCCAAACATCCTGTATAAATTTGTTCTATTTTCATAAATTCAACTTGATTTTTTAGTAAATCAAAAGTATATTAAAACTAAGATAAAATATTCTATTTATTAGAAAATAACAGTTTTTTACTTAAGAGCATAAAAAAGCCCATAGTTTTACCATGGGCCTATTAATTGTTTTTAAGATTTCTTTAAGCAGGTATTGACAATTTTGGAGCTGCTTCTTTTATTGATGTATTTGCAGCATCGCTGTATTGTTCAAAGTTTTTAATAAACTTGGCCGCTAAGTCATTTGCTTTGGCATCATAGGCATCTTTATCTTCCCATGTTTGACGCGGGTTAAGAATTTCGGTTGGAACACCAGGACAATTAGACGGGTAATGTAAATTAAATATCGGTAAGGTATCGTATTTTACATTGTCTAAATTTCCATTTAAAGCAGCAGTAATAAGGGCGCGTGTGTATGCCAACTTCATACGGCTTCCTGTTCCAAAAGATCCACCACTCCAACCGGTATTTACGAGCCACACATTAACCTTTCCACTTTCTAATTTTTTCCCTAAGAGTTCAGCATACTTTGTTGGGTGTAAAGGTAAAAATGCTTTCCCAAAACAGGCTGAAAAAGCAATAGTAGGTTCTGTGATTCCCATTTCTGTTCCGGCTACTTTAGCTGTATAACCACTAATAAAATGGTACATGGCTTGCCCCGTTGTAAGTTTAGAAATTGGAGGTAACACTCCAAAAGCGTCACATGTTAAAAAGAATATATTTTGAGGTGCACCGCCAAGTGATGGCTCTACCGCATTGCTAATGTGATGTATAGGGTACGAAACACGTGTGTTTTCAGTTTTTGATATGTTACTGTAATCAACAGTAGTGGTATTTTCGTAGCACTCAATATTTTCTAATAAAGCACCGAACTTTACTGCTTCAAAAATTTGAGGTTCCTTTTCTTTTGAAAGATCAACACATTTAGCATAACATCCTCCTTCGAAATTAAATACCGAGGAGTCGCTCCAACCATGTTCATCATCGCCAATTAATCCTCTTTGCGGATCGGCTGA
This sequence comes from Bacteroidota bacterium, assembly GCA_963169745.1. GTDB lineage: Bacteria > Bacteroidota > Bacteroidia > UBA4408 > UBA4408 > CAIKXD01. The sequence goes on along the minus strand of CAUJCU010000015.1, from coordinate 108,214 downwards.
TAGCGTAGTTTTTCCGGTTCCACTTAATCCAAAAAATATTGCAGTATCCCCATCTTTACCAATATTTGCCGAACAATGCATACTCAGTACATTTTTTTCGTGAGGTAAAATATAGTTTAATAATGTAAAAATTCCTTTTTTAATTTCACCGGTATATCCTGAGCCTCCTATTAAAATTATTTTTTTACTGAAATTCATAATCGTAAAATTATGCTGGCGTGTGCCATCTATATTAGGGTTAGCCCTAAAACCTGGTGCATTAATGATAGTCCACTCCGGTGTGTATTTCATAATTTCATCGTAACTTGGGCGAATAAACATGTTATTGGCAAACAAATTGCTTGAAGGGTATTCAGTAATTGTTCGAACATTAACACGGTATTTCGGATCAGCACAAGCATAGTTGTCGCGTACATACACCTCTTTTCCTGACAAATAGGCTGTTACACGATTGTATAAAGTATCCCATTGATTTGCTTCAAAGCGAAAGTTAACATCACCCCACCAAATGGTATCTTTAGTAACATCATCATAAACAATAAATTTATCTTTTGGCGATCTACCTGTAAATTCACCGGTGTCCACGGCTAAAGCTCCGGTGTCGGTTAAAAAGCCTTCGCCCCTAATAATAGTTTCTTCTACCAATTCGGCCGGACTCAAATTCCAATAAGCAGCCGAAACGTTTGATAATCCTAAACTTGCAACTGTTGCTTCTTTAGATTTAATCCCAAATTCGTTCATTTGTTTTTGTTTTAGTTTTAAATATCCTTTTTATTGAAAAGTTCGCAAATGTAGGTATTTTTCTGTTTTCTATTTTATTTTCAGTTCTGTTTTAACTTTATCTAATTTCAATATTTATTTTAAAACACTTTAAAACAGAGGGTTATAAAGATAAAATTAAAGGTTTTGAAGATACACTATCAAGAATGATTAATGCTTATTTGTGAATATTTTGTTTACAAACATAAGTAAGGTTTTATTAGAGCAACCTTTGAATTTTAACAAATACACTCTTATAATAGGGCTCCTCTAAACTGCTTTCGGTTACTCCAAGAGAAGTGCTAGCGTGATAAAAGAAAATTGTTCCATTCTTGTTTACTTTTGAGATAATACCAACATGATTAACTCCATTCTTGTTTTTAGATTTTTTAAAATTAAAAAAAATCAAATCACCCGGCTGAGCCTCTTGGAGTGTCACTGAATTTCCTATTTTACTTTGTTCGGCAGTGGTGCGCGGTAAAGCTATCCCTGCATTTTTATAACTCAACATAACCAATGCAGAACAGTCTATTCCTTTTTTAGATTCACCACCTAGCAAATAAGGCGTACCTTCATACTTTTGAGCTTCGTTTAAAACTACTTTGATTTTGCCTAAATTCTTGGTATTAGCCTCCTTGCTTTTATTTTTTTCAGATTCAAAGGCTTTTTCTTTTCTGCGTTCCTCAATCCCGTATCGAAACAAATTGCAAGAGCTTAAAATGCTTGTTAAAACAAACCATAACAATAAAAATTTAAAAATTTTAAAAGTAGTGCCACAAAACATTCAACAAAGATGATAGTAAATAAGCTAATTTATTCCAGTTATTTATGCAATGTTTCAACATTAAGAGGTGTAATACTTCAATCTATAAATGTTAAAAGTACAAAATTATGCACAAGTTAAAATCATTACATTTGCGGTATGATTGAAACCATTTTAATTTTAGATTTCGGGAGTCAATACACACAATTGATAGCCCGCAGAGTTAGAGAGCTAAATGTTTATTGTGAAATTTTACCCTTTCATAAATATCAGGAAAATATCCCCAATTTAAAAGGTCTTATTTTATCAGGGAGCCCACACAGTGTACGCAATGATGATGCCCCATTTGTTGATTTGTCATTTTTTAAAGGAAAAGTTCCGGTATTAGGTATTTGTTATGGCGCACAATTATTGGCTTATCAATTTGGAGGAAAAGTTCAGGCAAGTAATACCCGCGAGTATGGTCGTGCTCATCTAACAAAAATTCAAGAACAGCATCCGCTTTTTAATGGGATAAAAACTAATAGTACTGTTTGGATGAGCCATGCTGATACGATTACAGAACTTCCAGAAAACACACAAAATATAGCACAAACAACTGATGTTAAAAATGCTGCATTTTGCTTTAACAATGAACAGACCTATGGTATTCAGTTTCATCCAGAAGTTTATCATTCAGAGCAAGGCGCACTATTGCTTGAAAATTTTCTTAAAAATATATGCCAATGCTCTCAAGACTGGACTCCTCAGTCGTTTATTGAAAGTACTATTTTTGAATTAAAAAAACAAATTGGTAATGATAAAGTTGTACTAGGCTTATCAGGAGGTGTTGATAGTTCAGTAGCAGCCATGTTGTTACACAAGGCTATAGGCAAGCATTTATATTGCATTTTTGTAGATAATGGACTATTACGTAAAGGTGAATTTGAACAAGTACTCGAATCGTATCAGCACTTAGGCTTAAATGTAAAAGGAGTATATGCTGCTGATAAGTTTTACAAGGCTCTTGAAAACCGGAGTGATCCTGAACAAAAACGAAAAGCAATAGGAAAAACTTTTATTGAAGTATTTGATGAAGAAGCACACTTAATTAAAGATGTAAAATGGCTTGCTCAAGGAACAATATACCCTGATGTGATTGAGTCGGTATCGGTTAAAGGTCCTTCGGCTACCATAAAATCACATCACAATGTAGGCGGATTGCCTGATTATATGAAACTTAAAATAGTAGAACCATTGCGTAATTTATTTAAAGATGAAGTGCGGAGGGTAGGTGCAGCATTAGGAATGAGTCATGACTTGTTGGGCAGACACCCATTTCCCGGCCCGGGGCTGGCCATACGCGTTTTAGGTTCAGTTACTTCCGAAAAAATAAAACTTTTACAAGAGGCTGATCATATTTTTATTTCGCTGCTTAAAGCCCATAAACTATATGAAACCGTTTGGCAAGCCGGTGTTATATTTTTGCCTGTACAAAGTGTGGGCGTTATGGGCGATGAACGCACTTATGAACATGCTGTAGCGCTACGTGCAGTAAGCTCGACCGATGGAATGACGGCCGATTGGTGCCATCTGCCCTATGATTTCTTAGCTAAAGTTTCTAATGAAATAATTAATAAAGTTAAAGGTATTAATCGAGTGGTATATGATATTAGCTCGAAACCACCTGCCACCATTGAATGGGAATAAAAACTGGCTCAATAATTGAATGTGTGTGTTAATAAACTTAAACCTATGAACGCTTTTTGCAAAAACATATTCTTAATATTTACGAATCTAACATTAGCATTTTTACTCCTTGGCCTCAGTTTGAAAGCACAGGAGTTTACTCCTACACCTGTTACAGTTAGCCATACAAAGATAAACGAGGGGGGTAAAACCTTCTATATACACAAAGTAACACAAGGGCAAACCCTTTATTCGATAAGCAAGGCATACACCGCAACAGTACAAGATATTGAGCATTATAACGACAGTTTAAAGTTTGGTTTAAAAACAGGAATGGAGCTTAAAATTCCATCTACACTTGAAGATAAATCATCGCGTCCGGTATTTGACAACAGCGGAAAATACATTTTACACCAAGTAGAGAAAAAACAAACCTTATATGCTATTGCTAAAAAATACAATCTGAGCACCGAGGAAATTTTACAGGCAAATCCCGAAATGATTAACGGCTTAAAAGAAGGAGTAACCATAAAAATTCCACAAAAAGAAATTAAGGCCGTAGCACCACCTATAACCCCGGTTTTAAAAGATCCTAAATTGGATAAAAAAATCAATATATCAACAGGGCAGATAATTAGCGTCAATCTTTTTTTACCCTTTTATCTCAATCAAAATGACAGTATTATAAAGAAATCTGAGCTGAGCGAAGCTGATGAATTGTTTCCAAAATCTGTTCCCGCTGTTGAATTCTTTTCGGGTTTTCAGCTTGCCTGCGATTCTTTAATTCAAAATGGGAAAAAAATAGAATTAAATGTTTATGATACTCCGGCTGACTCAGCCGGAGCTGCCAGTTTTTTTGCTTCTAAAACTTTTAAAAAGGCTGCTATATGGTTTGGCCCTTTTCATAGCTTTGGTGCTTGGACTGCCGCAAAATCAGTTAAAAATTCCAACACCTTACTAGTACTCCCATACGCTGTTCCGAATAAAGTGTTGATGGGAAATGAAAATGTAATTAAAATAGCCCCATCACTGCCAACCGCCATGGGAAGTTTGCTTAAGCAAACCCTAGAAAATCATAAAAACGCCCATTTTATTGTATTACATAACGAATTAAGTAAAGAAAAACAAATAGTTTCAATCATTAAGAGTACCTACCGCAAAATAAAAACAAACGACTCCATAAAAGAAGTTATATATAAGAATGTAGGTTTAAAAGGTCTTACCTCAGCACTTTCTAAAACAAAAAACAATGTAATTATTGTGGCCAGCAACGATCAAGCCTTTGTTACTGATATATTTAATAAATTAAGAGGAATTGATGAAAAAGAATACAATATAAATATTGTAGGTATGGAAAGCTGGATAAACTATGACAATCTAGACTTAAACAGCATCCAAAAATTAGGCCTACAAATTCCTTCAAATTCCTATGTTAATTATTCAGATACCGCAACCATTAACTTTATTAAACAATACAGAACAAAGTATTCAACTGAACCGGGTAAATATGCATTTTCCGGTTATGATATGGCATGGTATTTTATTTCTATGCTTAGCCAAAATGGAACTTTTAAACTTGATACACTGGAGCAAAATAAAAAAACATTATTAAGCACCCGAATCAATTTCAAGAAAACAGGTGATGACAGCGGATTTGAGAATCAAGATGTTTTTATGCTGAAGTATGAAGATTTTGAATTAAAGAAACAATAAGCACTTTATTCATTAAGCAATTCGATTAGTCATTACAACTTTCCAATTATCCATAGCAAGAAGTAAAAGGTTTTGAAGAAACTAGATAAACTTATTTTAAAATCATACTTAGGGCCATTAATACTCACGTTTGCCATTGTTATGTTTATTTTGCTGATGCAGTTTGTGTGGAAGTATATTGATGATTTTGTTGGCAAAGGATTGGACTGGTTTTTAATTATTGAATTGATGTTTTATGTATCGGTAACCTTAGTTCCTATGGCATTACCTTTAGCTATCCTCTTGGCTTCTATTATGACCTTTGGAAATTTATCTGAGCATTATGAATTGACCGCAATAAAATCTGCAGGCATGTCGCTACAAAGAGTTATGAAACCTTTAATTGTAGTTACTATTTTTATGGCTATTGGTGCTTTTTTATTCTCTAATTATGTGCTTCCAGTTGCTAATTTAAAAATGGGAACATTGCTTTTTGATATAACACATCAAAAGCCATCATTAGATTTAAAAGAAGGTGTGTTTTATAACGGTATTCAGGATTTTACTATAAAGATTGCACGCAAAGATGCTAAGAAAAATATTTTGTATAACATACTCATTTACGACCATACTCAGAGGCAAGGCAATAATAAAATTGTAATTGCCAAAGAAGGAATTATGAAAATGAGTAATGATAAAAGTTTTTTATTTATTACGCTAAAAGACGGACATAGTTATGAAGATATTATTTCTGATCATAATAAAGGATTAAAGCCCTTTACGCGCAGCTCCTTTAAAGAAGAAACCATAGTTATGGATATGCGTGATTTTAAAATGATACGTTCTGATGAGTCGTTATTCAAAGACAACTATCAGATGATGAATATTTTTCAGCTTTCGCGAGAAATTGATACGCTTTACAAAGATGATAATGAACGACAAAGTGCTATTAATTTACAAGTAATAAAAAACTATAATTTATTTTCAGACTCTTTAAAAACCCCTCAGGCCGATAGTATTAGTAGTGCAATAATCAATAATAAGCACTGGCTTGATGCCTACTCTACGGAAGAAAAAAACAGGATATTTGAAAGTGCTCTTAACCTTGCACGAACCAATCAAAGCTATGTTAATATTAATGCAGTATCCCTTAAAAATTCAAATTCAACACGAAATCGCTATCTTATTGAATGGCATAAAAAATTTACCTTATCTTTTGCTTGCTTAGTGCTGTTTTTTATTGGTGCTCCTTTAGGAGCCATTATTCGTAAAGGTGGTATAGGAATGCCTGCAGTAGCTTCTGTTTGCTTTTTTCTTATTTTTCATGTTCTTAGTATTACCGGAGAAAAATCAGCAAAAGAGGGTGTATGGGAGGCTTGGCAAGGTGCGTGGCTGGCTTCAATGGTTATGCTTCCTTTAGGAATTTTTCTAACTTATAAGGCTACTCGCGATTCTGCTCTTTTCGACACGAGTACTTACAAGGAATTGTTTAAAAAGTTATTTAGAAAAAAAACAGATGCGCCTGCTTTACCTATGCCATAAAGTTCCTTACCCGGCTGTTGATGGTGGAGCATTAGCAATACTCAATATGCTTTCTATATTAAAAAGTTTGGGGTATGATATCAAATTGTTAACTATTGCAACTCAAAAGCATCCTGTTCCTCAATCTGGATTTCCAGATGAATTTATACAGCTTTACAAACCCGAAAGCTATTTTTTAGATACGCGCATAAAGGCTAAAGACGCTTTATGGAATTTACTTTTTGAAAAAGATTCTTACCATCTGAAACGCTTTAATGATACTGGTTTCAAGAATAAACTGCAAGAAGTTATTAATGAATATAAGCCAAGCAAAATATTAGCCGACAGCTTGTACAGTTGCTTAAATATTAACTTTATTAAACAAAAATATCCAATAAAAGTTGTTTATCGGGCACATAATATTGAACATCAGATATGGCAGGGCATAGGTAAAAAAGCACTCAATCCGGCTAAAAAATTATACCATTATATTCAAAATAGGCGGTTTGAAAAAGAAGAACTAACCCTTATTCAGGAAAGTGATGCTATACTGTCAATATCTGAAAGTGATACGGCATTTTTTAAAAAATATTTTCCTCAAAAGCCTTTAATGAAACTCCCCTTTAGTATTGATTTGAATCAATATGGTTTTTCAAATGATTATACCCTAAAATCGGTTTTTTTTATTGGAGCTATGGACTGGTATCCTAATGCCGAAGGGATAAAATGGTTTATTGATCATGTTTGGGAGCGGGTGTGTATTAAACATCCTGATGCCGTTTTGCATATTGCAGGAAAAGCCATGCCTACCGGGTTTTTACAAATAAAAAACAAACAAATAAAAAACTTTGGTGAGGTTCGAGATGCTAAAGCCTTTATGAACAAATTGCCCATTATGATAGCACCCATTTTTACAGGTGGTGGTATTAAAATAAAAGTTATTGAAGCCATGGCTATGCAGAAAGTGGTGATTGGCACTCCATTCAGTATGATTGGAATTATGGCTACTGACAAAAAAAATTTTTTACAGGCTCAAACTGCCGATGACTTTGTAAGCGCATTAGAGTATTGTTTTACGCACACTGATAAGCTTTCTGAAATAGGACATCAAGCACATAATCTAATTAATACAGAGTTTAATATGACTAATTATTCCGAAAGTTTAAACTCATTTTTAAATACCCTTTAATTTATATTTTAAGAATTACTTATAACATGCTTTAGGTTTAAAAAGTTATAGCCAATACATTTGCCTAAATAATAAAATTAAAAGAGTGCCCGAAAGAGCTAAAATACTGGTTGTGTTATCTCGTGTTCCCTTTCCTCTAGACAAGGGAGACAAGCTACGGGCGTTTAATCAAATTAAAGGACTTGCTGTTAGAAATGAAATTTATTTATTTGCCTTAAATGATACAAAATTAGATGAGCAAGCATTAAAAGAATTAACACCATTTTGCCGTGAAATATGCATTGTTCCCATCCATAAACTTGAAATTATTTGGAGCTTATGTTTAGGTATGCTAGGTTCTAAACCTTTTCAGGTATATTATTTTTATCACCGCAAGGCTCAAAAGAAATTTGATGCCTTTTATCATAAGGTTAAACCCAATGCCATATACTGCCAACTTATACGTACTGCTGAATATGCCAAAAACATTACAGAAATTCCAAAAACATTAGATTACCAAGACGCTCTTGCAAAAGGTATGAGTCGTAGAATAACGAATGCCCCGTTTTACTTAAAAGCCTTCTATAGAATGGAAAACGAAAGGTTAACAAACTATGAGCATATTATTTTTCATTATTTTGAAAACCACACGATTATTTCAAATCAAGACAGGAATTTTATATTACATGAAGAAAATCAGCGTATTTCTGTAATTCCAAACGGTGTAGATTTTACTTATTATACACCACAGGAAAATGTTGAAAAAGATTTTGATTTAGTGTTTACGGGAAATATGAGTTATCCTCCTAATATTAATTGTGCTCATTACATAGTAACTGAAGTTATGCCGCTCGTTTGGCAGCAATTACCACAAACGCGCCTATTAATTTCCGGAACTTCACCGGATCGAGAGGTACTCGCTCTTGAATCCGAAAAAATATGTGTTGGAGGGCGTGTCAACGACATCAGGGAAAGCTATGAACGAAGTCGTATTTTTATTGCTCCTATGCGTATAGGCAGCGGATTGCAAAATAAAATATTGGAAGCCATGTCCATGGGAATGCCTTGCATAACCTCATCTTTGGCTAACAATCCGTTGGGGGCTCAGGAACAGAAAGAAATACTGGTAGGCAATTCAAAAGAAGAAGTAGCACAGTATATTATTGACTTATTAAAAAATCCGAGTAAAGCAAATGAAATAGCTCAAAACGGTAGAGATTTTGTAATAAAGAACTATAGTTGGGAGCAACATAATAAAGCTCTTGAAGAAATAATACTTTCTCGTCATGAAATTGACTGACATACATTAACATCAAAAGCATATTTTAAATCAGGAAAATATTTTTATACCATAGGTAGCTTTACCTTACATTTAATAGTATTGTGCTATCAGCTTCATGGCAAAATTAAAAACACCAAAAAGGTTACTTTGATGATGAAAATGATTTAAAAATTACGAATGGGGTAGCCTTATTTTCAAACTGTAGAAAATAAACTGCATACTAGATCATTTTTTTGAAGCAGTAAAACATATTAATTTTATTTATGACCTCGTTTATAATAAAAATAGGTATTTGCAGCATTTTTAAGTGAAAATTAACCATTTTATTCACTTTTTAGATTTGTCGCTATAAAAAAATAGGCTATTTTTGTGTGCAATTTTAAAAAAGCAACACAACAAAGGATTATTTTCCTTAAAATGAATAAGCATTATGGCCACAACCCCCGAACTAAAAGAAACAAAACAAGCAAATAATACCATTTTTAAGGAAATGGGATTAACCAATCATGAACAAGTAGTTTTTTGTAATGATAATGAAACTGGTTTAAAAGCAATTATTGCCATTCACAACACCGTTTTAGGCCCGGCCCTTGGAGGCACCCGTGTTTGGGCTTATAACAGCGAAGCCGAAGCCCTTAACGATGTACTTCGGCTCAGTCGAGGCATGACCTATAAAGCAGCCATAAGCGGCCTTAATTTAGGTGGTGGCAAGGCTGTTATAATAGGAGATAGCTCAAAAATAAAATCAGAGCCTTTAATGCGCAGATTTGGAAAATTTGTAAACAGTTTAGGAGGCAAATACATTACTGCTGAAGACGTTGGTATTGGGCCTAAAGACATGGAATACGTTAAAATGGAAACCGATTATGTTACCGGTATTCCTGAATCTATGGGCGGCACCGGTGATCCATCGGTAGTAACTGCCTTTGGGGTTTATATGGGCATGAAAGCGAGTGCTAAGTTTGTTTATGGTTCTGATGCCTTAGCGGGTAAAAAAGTTCTTGTTCAAGGCGTTGGGCATGTAGGCACATATTTAGTTAAGCATTTGGTAAAAGAAGGAGCACATGTTACTATTTTTGATATTAACCAAGCTAACCTGAATGCTTGTGCTCAAGAAACAGGAGCGGTTATTTTTAAAGGAGATGATATATTTAAGTCTGATATGGACATTTATGCTCCATGTGCCTTAGGTGCAACTGTAAACTCTAATTCTATTGAAAAATTAAACTGTGCTATTATTTCTGGTGCCGCTAATAATCAATTAGAAGATGAAAACATACATGGTAAAATGCTAATGGAAAAAGGCATTGTATGGGCTCCTGATTTTCTAATCAATGCCGGAGGCTTAATGAATGTTTATAGCGAGTTACAAGGTTTCAGCAAAGAGGCTGCCATGAAAAATGCTGAAAAAATATACGACTTAACAGCTGCCCTTTTACATACTGCACGCGAAGAAAACGTACCAACTATTGATGCTGCCAAAAAAATAGCTGAAAAAAGAATAGAAGCTATCGGAAAAATAAATCGCACTCTTTAGTAATTAATCTGTACGTGTTGTAAGCAAGATTTATTTATTCCTAATCTCAAAATAATAGTGCTAAACAGAAGGCATTTAAGAATAAAAGCGCTTCATTTCCTATATGCCAGTTTCCAATCAGGAAACTATGACTTGGCCAAAGGTGAAAAGGAAATGTTGGCCGGTATAGAAAAGGTTTATGAAATGTATCTTTATTTTTTAAACCTGATTACTGAAATTACCCATCAAGCTCATTTAGAAATAGAACTTGCCAAAGTTAAGCATTTGCCAAGCTATTCAGACTTGAACCCCAACACGCGTTTTATTGATAATAAAATTACCAAGCTTATAACAGAAAACATAGAACTGCACAAAAAAACAAGTCATAAAAAGATTTCCTGGAGTGAAAACCCTGAAATTATTAAAAAATTTTATCATCAAATAAAGAACGAAGATTCCTGGAAAGAATACATGAATCAAAGCAATTCTGCCTCTTTTACTGAAGACAAAAAAATATGGCTTTACATTATTAAGAATTTATTGTTTCAATATGAGCCCTTTCAATATTTTTTTGATGAAAAAAGTATATTATGGGTAGATGATTACCAAATTGTATATCAGGCAATGATTAAAACCATTGATGATTTAAAAGAAACAGATGGTGCTGGGAAAGCCTTATTGGCATTATACAAAGATGAAGAAGATGACAGAAATTTTGTATTAGAATTGTATAGAAAAACCATTTTAAAAAACAAAGAGCATGAGCAAATAATTGACACGATGACCCAAAACTGGGAAGTAGAACGAATTGCCATGATGGATATTTTGCTGATGAAAATGGCTATTACCGAAGCGGTTACTTTTAGTAATATTCCTATAAAAGTTACTTTAAATGAATATATTGATTTGTCTAAAGAATACAGCAGTCCTAAAAGTAAAGTTTTTATAAATGGGGTACTCGACAAAATTTTTGATTTGTACAAAAAAGAAGGGAAAATTAAAAAAACCGGAAGGGGATTAATTGAATAACTAACAGCATACCAACATGAGAAAAATAGGCATTCTTTTCGTTATATCTGTATTTGTTTTTGCTTCTTGTAACAACAAAAAAAATGATGGATTTGAAGCTAAAATTGATACCGATGTCGTGAATCATGATGTGAATAACGAATCGGGCGATAAACCAGAAATTACCTTTGAGGAGCTAAACTATGACTTTGGAACGATAAAGGAAGGCAGCAAAGTAACCCACTCTTTTAAGTTCAAGAATACCGGAAAAGCCGATTTAATAATAGGAGACGCACGTGGCAACTGCGGATGTACCGTACCCAAATATCCTACTCAACCTATTGAACCTGGTGAAACAGGGGTTATTGAAGTGGAATTTAATAGTGCCGGAAAACAAGGAATTCAGAAAAAAACAGTAACGCTGGTTACGAATACTATACCCAGTACTAAAGTATTAACCATAAGCGGAGAAATAACTCCTTTAATACAATAAACCCTTAATTTTAATCTAATGATGTTGAACATTTTATTGATGGCTCCTCCGGGAGGTGCACAAGAACAAAATCCTTTAATGAGCTTTCTACCTATTTTGCTCATGATTGTTGTTTTTTACTTTTTTATGATTCGTCCTCAAATGAAAAAAAGTAAAGACCAAAAAAAGTTTCGTGAAAATCTTAAGAAAGGAGATAAAATTGTTACCATTGGAGGGCTACATGGAAGTATTGCCGATGTTCAAGAAACAACTATTATCTTAGAAACAGAAAATGGTATTAAATTGAAGTTTGAAAAGTCAGCTGTTTCTTTAGATCAGTCGGTGTCATTAGCGCAGCAACAATAAAAACTGCTATCATACTAATTAAGTATTAACTTTATTACGTACTTTTATCGGTTAGTTGGGCATATCTATGAAACCACATAGTGACAAAGAAAAAAAAAACCTAACCGGTAAGTTTACTTTAAGAAGAATAGACAAAACCTTGTTTGTTTACTTGGTTTGTTTGCTTTGGGCTATTGTATTTTGGATACTTACAGTTTTTAGTAAGGAATACACTGGAACTATTGCATTTAATGCTGCTTTTATCAACTTACCAACAAATAAAATCTTAGTAAAAGATTTGCCCTCTAAAGTATTTGTGAAAGTAAAAGCCAGTGGGTTTAGTTTATTGGGTGTGCAGTATAGTGCCGATAATGATACTCTTTTTATTGATGCCTCAAACGTAAAAAAACAGATTGCAGAGAACAACCCTAATGAGGTTTATTATTTGCTATTAAATAACCAATTAACGGCTATGACAGAGCAGTTGGGTGGAAACATGAAAATAGTAAGAATTTTACCCGATACCGTTACTTTTATCTTTGACCAGATATCACAAAAAATTGTTCCTGTAAAAGCAAACTTTGTATATAGCTTTGCCAAACAATATCATCTTAGTGGTAACGTAAAAGTTATTCCTTCCAAAATATTAATCAAAGGTCCAAAGTCTATACTTAATAAAATTGATTTTTTAGAAACAGAAGCACATAAAATAGAAGATATAGAGGCTACTCAAAAGCACATTATTCCGCTTAAAGCCAACAACACTCCGGGAGTTGATTATGGAATTAGCTCGATAATTGCTGAAATACCTGTCGAGAAGTTTACTGAAGGTGAACTCATGCTTCCTATTCATGTAAAAAACACACCTTTAGGGTTTGTTGCCAAAACTTTCCCATCACAAATAAAAATTACCTATAATGTTTCGCTTCATGAATATGAACATGTTAAAGCTGAGCAGTTTTCGGCTGAAATAAACTTAGCAAACGACAGTGACATTACCAACAACCGTATTAGAGTAAAATTAACCAAACAGCCCGAGTACGTGAGTAAGGTTAAAATAATTAATCCGCAGGTTGAATTTATTATGCGTAAACTTTGAAAAAGATTGGCTTAACAGGTGGTATTGGTTCAGGAAAATCATATATAGCCCAAATTTTTGAGGCATTAAGGGTGCCCGTATTTTATGCTGATGATGAAGCTAAAGCCATTTTGAATCAAATAGAGGTTCAGAAAGAAGTAAGCCAAGTATTAAAAACTCAAATTACCCATGAACATAATGGTTTGCCCAATCGTGAAAAAATAGCTCAAATTGTATTTTCTGACACTAAAAAATTAAAGGACTTAAACGCCATTATTCATCCTAAAACAGAACAGCGCTTTAAGGAATGGTGTAGCGTTCATAGCGGTAAAAAATATGTATTAAAAGAAGCTGCAATTTTGTTTGAGAGCGGTTCATACAAAGAGCTTGATGGTGTAATTTGTGTTATTGCCCCTATGGAACTGAGGTTAAAACGAATTATTGAAAGAGATAAAAAAACGGAGGTTGAAATACGTAAACGAATTTTAAATCAGTGGTCAGATGAACAACGAATAGCCCACTCGCAATGGGTTATTTCGAACACTCCCGAAGATACTTTGCTGAATCAGGTTTTGAAAATTCATCAAGAAATTAGTATTTTAGATTGATGCAAAAAATATTTCATGCTGCACAAATAAAGCAATGTGATGCCTACACCATTGCCCATGAACCTATTGTTTCTGTTGATTTAATGGAACGTGCTGCCCGGGGTTTATGTAATTACATAAAAGAACATATGCAAGCATCTGCTTATGCCATATACTGTGGACAAGGAAACAATGGTGGCGATGGTTTAGCTTTAGCCAGAATGCTTCACGAAGAAAACAAAAAGGTATCTGTTTTTATTGTTCGTGAAAAAGAGAAAGGCAGTCATGACTTTGAAATTAACCTACAAAGATTACAGGCCATTGCAAACATTTCGGTAAATTTTATTTCTGAAGTTAATGAATTAGAAACACCATCAAACGATGCTGTATTGATAGATGCCCTCTTAGGTACGGGAATAAATGGCACTCCCAAAGGATTAACCAAAGATGTAATACATTTTATTAACAAGTGCCGTCATGATGTTATAGCTGTTGATCTGCCTTCAGGTTTGTTGTGTGATGCTCCGGTAACAGATAAAAGCACTGTAGTTCGTGCCAATATTACCCTCAGTTTTCAGTTTTACAAATTAGCCTTTTTATTACCCGAAAATGATGAATTTATTGGAAAAACTGTCATCATCCCAATTAGCCTTAGCGAACAATTTATCCAAAATGAGGCAAGTAAATTATTTATGCCCGATATAAAAAGTATTGCTTCTATGCTGCCAAAACGTTCAAAGGTTTCGCATAAAGGGAATTTTGGACATGTACTGCTTATTGCCGGCTCAGAAGGAAAATACGGAGCAGCTTTACTAGCTGCAAAAGCTTGTTTAAGGTCTGGTGTAGGCTTGCTTACAGTGCACAGCAGTAACGGATTGGAAACACCATTAAACATCGCTTTGCCTTCAGCCATGTTTAGTTCAGGCAGTAACGATCAATATGTGAAAAACATTCCTGATTTAGACAAATACAATAGTATTGCAATAGGCTGTGGAATTGGTACACACAGTGACACACAAAAAGCCTTAAAGTTACTTATTCAAGAATCTAAAATACCTTTAATTTTGGATGCTGATGCTTTAAATATTCTATCCGAGAATAAAACCTGGCTCTCTTTTCTTCCTCCTGAGTCTATATTAACCCCTCACCACAAGGAGTTTGAGCGTTTAGTTGGAAAATGGGACAACAGTTATGAACGTATAAAGCTGCAGAAGGAATTTTCACTAAAATACCACTGTTATATTGTATTTAAAGGGGCCTATACTTGTATTAGCTCGCCCTCAGGGAATTGCTATTTCAACAGTACAGGAAATCCGGGTATGGCCAAAGCAGGAAGTGGCGATACCCTTTTGGGTATAATTGCTGCTTGTGTAGCAAATAGCAGCAGTATTCTTGAGGCGTGCATTAGTGCCGTTTATATACACGGCCTCGCAGGCGATATGGCGCAAGAAAGGTTTGGTGAAAGAAGCATGCTTCCTGAAGATTTGATTGAGACAATAGGCACTGCCATTATGAGAGTTCAAGAAAATCTATAAAATAATGAACCTATATCATTTTAAGGTAAAACGAACTATTTAAGTTGAGATTAAAACCCATTGCAAATTAATTTTTTTTAAGTTTGGCTTTCGTTTTTATTATATGAGTATAAAAAGTAAGTTATTAAAACTATATTATATAACCTATCTTTCTAAAGAAGAAACTAATCTCAATCAGAAAAAGATACGTGATGTGGAATGGGAAGCTATTAAGCCTTTTATAAAATCGGGTGTATTTTTAGATGTAGGTTGCGGTGCCGGATATGCTATGCAAAGAGCTCAAGAAGATGCTCGGTGTGAGGCTTATGGAATTGACCCTGACCCTATGGGGCACGGAGTAGGTCGTATTGGAAGCAATTTTAAGGTAAAAGCCGAAAATATACAAAAGGCTTTTGCTGAACAAATTCCTTTTACTGATAATTTTTTTGACACCGTGTATTCTTCTCATGTGTTGGAACATGTTAATGATGAATTGAAAAGCTTGCAAGAAATGAATCGTGTGTTAAAACCCGATGGAACTTTAATTATTGGAATGCCTACAGCCGCTATGGCACTCATTAATTGGGTAAGTCACATCATGTTCACTACGCATCATCGTTTTGTTAATTTTTTCTTCTCTCCATTTATCAGCACAACCAAAACAAGTTTTAAAGAGCTTTTTGTACCACGCTCTCATAGTAAAGAAGGCAGTACCCTGTTATTTGACCTTAAAGCCTATAAAGTTAAACGATGGCATCATGCTGTTGAGCAAGTGTTTGATGTGCAAAAAGTAATACTCCCAGCATTATACCCTTATCCTGAAATGCGGCAATGGTTTAAAATGCGAAAAAACACCAAATACAGCAGTAGTGTCTTTTTTATTTGTACTAAAAAAAAGGTATAATTTTCAATTAAGAAAAACACCTTATTTCGTAACTTTATTATACCCCCTTATTTTTTTAAGTACACTTTGTATAGCAGCTGACTGATGATACTCATATAGTTCGGCATAATAAAAAAGCTCTGCTTTTAAATCGGGATAACGCTTACTTAGCTTTATTAAAATCCAAAAAGAGAAACACAAAACGGCCACTGACTCTTTCTTTCTTTCCAGTATATTTAAACAAGTTGTTAAAGTATCTGTAACATACTCCTCGGGTATTTCAATAGCACTTAAATAACGAAAAGTATTTCTTTTTATAGCCTGGTGAACAGGTTTTTGCACTTCATCTAGAAGCTTTCTAATATACGGATAAACTAATGATGGATATTCAATTCCTATATAACCGAGTGGCCAAGAAGCTCGTTGCGCCAATTTTTTATCCGTACTAAAAATGCAATCCATAAGTAATCCAAACCGCTCTTCATTACATCCTACCCATGTTACCACTTCTAATGTTGCGGCTTTGCTGTGTTCCTTTATTAATATTTTGGCTGGATAATTCATTGAAGCCTACAAACCTATAAAAAAAAGATATAATCCTATATCATGCAATTTACAGAACCACTATTTGCCTTTTTGTTATTTCTAAATTTCAAGTACACCATATTTAGTTCTTTTAATGCATTCATTTCTTTAATGTTTTATTTCAGAAACATTTCTATTTTTGCACGTGAAAATTATGATTTATATCATGTTTCTCATTGACATGAATCATACTGAAGTTTAAAATATAAAAGTAGTTTTACCGTCTCAAATAAAACAATATAAGCTTATGAGCGCTATGTTTTTATTAATAGGAGCAAGTTTGTTAATGGCTATTGGTTTTTTAACGGCATTTCTTTGGTCGGTAAAAAAGGGGCAATTTGATGATGATTACACGCCATCAGTAAGAATCTTGTTTGACTCCAACACAAAGAGTCTGCGCAAAACTCAAGAAACAGAGATTGAGAAAAAAAATAATAACCTTCACAAAACAAAAAATACAAATTGAATTTATGGAACAAGAAAAGTTTTATTACGACAACAAAATAGTAAAATTGTTTGCATACGCAACCATATTTTGGGGTTTAATAGGAATGACCGTAGGTTTACTAGCTGCTTTGCAACTTGTGTTTCCTGCCCTTAATTTTAATTGGGCGCCTACAACTTTTGGGCGGGTTCGTCCGGTACATACTAATGCTGTTATTTTTGCTTTTGTAGGGAACGGAATATTTACTGGAGTTTATTATTCTTTACAGCGTTTGTGTAAAGCCCGAATGTTTAGTGATAAGTTAAGCAAGATTCATTTCTGGGGTTGGCAGCTAATTATTGTTTTTGCTGCTCTCACGCTATTTGCAGGTTTCACAACTTCAAAAGAATATGCTGAACTGGAATGGCCTTTGGACATTGCAATTACTTTAATTTGGGTAGTTTTTGGTTGGAATATGTTTGGAACAATCCTACAAAGGAGAGAACGACACTTGTATGTAGCAATTTGGTTTTACATTGCTACTTTTGTTACCGTAGCTGTGCTTCATATCGTAAACTCTTTAGAGATTCCGGTTTCATTTTTAAAAAGCTACAGTTTATATGCCGGAGTACAAGATGCCTTAGTGCAATGGTGGTACGGGCACAATGCGGTTGCTTTTTTTCTCACTACTCCATATTTAGGTTTGATGTATTATTTTATTCCTAAAGCGGCAGAACGTCCAGTTTACAGCTACCGTTTGAGTATTATTCACTTTTGGGCATTAATATTTTTATATATTTGGGCTGGTCCACACCATTTACTATACACCGCATTGCCCGACTGGGCACAATCATTAGGAGTCGTATTTTCAATCATGCTTCTTGCTCCATCATGGGGTGGAATGATTAATGGCTTACTTACACTTCGAGGAGCTTGGGATAAAGTTAGAGAAAGTGTTGAACTCAAATTTTTGGTGGTAGCTGTTACTGCTTATGGAATGGCCACATTTGAAGGTCCTATGCTTTCGCTTAAAAATGTAAACGCCATTGCTCATTATACAGACTGGATTGTTGCTCACGTTCACGTAGGTGCTTTAGGCTGGAATGGATTTCTTACTTTTGGTATGCTGTATTGGTTATATCCTAAGTTATTTGGACGTGCATTATACTCCCAAAAATTAGCCAATTTCCATTTTTGGATTGCCACAATTGGAATACTGTTTTATGCCATACCTATGTATTGGGCTGGCTTTACTCAAAGCTTAATGTGGAAAGAATTTACTGCAGAAGGCTTTCTTAAATATCCAAACTTTTTGGAAACCGTTACCAAACTGGCACCGTTATATGCCTTACGTTCACTAGGGGGAGTATTGTATCTGGCTGGATTTGTGGTAATGATTTATAACTTAATAAAAACAGCTCAATTAGGCCAACCTGTTACAGATGAAGAAGCTTATGCTGCACCATTAACTAAAGAATATCTTCCACATTCTAAAGATCATTGGCATCGGGTTATTGAGCGCAAACCTATTCAAATGTTAGTTTGGAGCTTAGTGGTTATACTTATAGGTGGGATTATTGAAATGGTTCCTACTTTCTTAATCCAATCAAATGTACCTACAATAGCCAGTGTTAAACCATATACTCCGCTTGAGTTACAAGGTCGCGACATTTATGTTCGCGAAGGTTGTTACACCTGCCACTCCCAAATGATTCGACCGTTCCGTTCCGAAACAGAGCGCTATGGCGAATATTCTAAAGCAGGAGAATTTGTTTATGATCATCCATTTCAATGGGGTTCTAAAAGAACTGGTCCAGATTTAGCTCGTATTGGTGGAAAATATCCTGATTCATGGCATTTCAATCACATGGAAGACCCTACAACTATGTCGCCAGGTTCAATCATGCCGGCCTATCCATGGCTTATTGATGATGTTTTAGATGTAAATTCAACTCCTGCTAAAATTAGAGTTATGCAAACGTTAGGCGTACCTTATCCGGCAGGTTTTGACCAAATTGCTGTAAAGCATTTGACGGAACAGGCTACAAAAATTTCTCAAGGACTAAAAAAAGATGGCATTGAAGTAAAAGAAGATTCAGAAATTATTGCCTTAATTGCCTATTTACAACGATTAGGAACCGATATTAAAGCCGAAAAAACAGCTCAAAACTAATTTATAAATAAGTTAAATATGAAATTTATAAACTATTTGGAAAGTATTGCTGGAATAGAGATTTTCCCCCTTATTTCATTACTCGTATTTTCTCTTTTTTTTATTGCCCTAATTTTTTATGTCATTAAAGCCGACAAAAAATATATCGAGCACATGCAACAAATTCCATTTGAACAAGAATCTCAAAATAAATAATGAATATGTATTTTGCAAAACACAAGTTCCCGAAATATTTAATTTTTTCTGTACTGTTAACAATTTGTACAAATAGCGTATGGGCCAATATAGAAACCAACCTACCTAAAAACAGCAATTTGATGAATAACTCAGCTTTTTGGATTTTAGGGTTATTGGCTGTTATTTTACTCCTATTTATTGGTGCTGTAGGGCGTGCTATTAAAAACATTGCAACAACAACAGTTTCATATCCTGCAAATAAAAATCAATCCACCACACGCATACTAGGCTTAATTATTGCCATGGGTTTGTGTTGTACTCCTTTTGTTCAGGCACAAGAAACGGCAGAAACTACTGCTGCTGTAAGTGGCTTGACGGGTGACTTTCAAGCTTTGAATACGGGCGTTTTCTGGGTACTCCTTAGTGCTGTAATTTTTGAGGCTTTTATACTTTTGGTATTGTTGAGAATATTGCAAAAATTAGTACGAACAGCTAGTGCATTAAAAGGGGTAACAGAAGAAAAGTCTTTGTTTGACTTAGCAACTTTTGTTTCTGCAATGAACGCCTCAGTACCTGTTGAAAGAGAGAATGATGTAATGACTGAGCATGTTTACGATGGCATACGGGAACTTGACAACGACCTTCCACCTTGGTGGAAATATGGATTTTATTTAACGATTGTGGTTAGTATAATTTATTTTATAGGCTATCATGTTACGCAATCGTTCCCGCTTCAACTTGAAGAATACAATAAAGAATTAGCTGATGCCAAAATTGCCAAAGAAGCTTATTTAAAAAATGCCGGTGAGCAATTAGATGAGAATAATGTAACAAGCATATCAGATCCATCAGCGTTAGATTTGGGGAAGAATCTGTACAAAGAAAAGTGTATTGCTTGCCACGGTGCAATTGGCGAAGGAGGTGTAGGTCCCAATCTTACGGATGAGTATTGGCTTCATGGCGGAGGCATTAAGAATATTTTTAAATCTATAAAATACGGTATTCCGGCTAAAGGAATGATAGCTTGGCAAGGACAACTCAAACCAGTTGAAATGCAACAAATTTCAAGCTATATTCTAAGTCTAAAAGGAACAAATCCTCCGGGAGCTAAAGAGTCTCAAGGAGATAAATACTCGGGAGACTAAAGTTAAAATTAAAATTAGAGTCAAACCTGTTCGACTCCATGACCCCAAATAGAGATAGTGCGCCATGAAGTCGGCTAAAAGCGACACATAGCGTAATGGATAAAAAGAATGAAAAACCAAAATTAGACCAACAGTTTAGAGATACAGTTTCTACTATAGATACTGATGGAAAGCGAGTTTGGATTAACCCTTTAAAACCCAAAGGAAAACTATACAACTATCGTACTTGGTTTAGCATATTCTGTTTAATATTATTATTTGGTTTACCCTTTGTAAAACATAATGGCTATCCCATTTTGCTTTTCAATATACTGGAACGTAAATTCATAGTTTTTGGTATTGTGTTTTGGCCGCAAGACTTTCCCATATTTGGGTTGGCTATGTTGGTATTTATGGTATTTATTGTTCTTTTTACAGCTATTTTTGGTCGTTTATTTTGTGGCTGGGCCTGTCCTCAAACTATTTTTATGGAAATGGTTTTCAGAAAAATTGAATATTGGATAGAAGGTGATATGGCTTATCAAAAGGCCTTAAACAAAATGCCTTGGAATGCCGAAAAAATTAGAAAAAAAGGCCTTAAATTTTTTATTTTCTTTTTAATTTCATTCTTAATATCCAATACATTTTTAGCTTATATTATTGGTGTTGATGAGCTGTACAAGATTATTACCGAACCGCTTAAAGATCATATTGGAGAGTTTACTTCATTAATTGTTTTTACCGGAGTGTTTTTCTTTGTATTCAGTTATCTAAGAGAACAAATATGTATTGTTGTTTGCCCGTATGGTCGTATGCAGGGAGTGCTACTTGATCGTAACTCTATTGTAGTTGCTTATGATTATATGCGTGGTGAAGGTCGTGCAAAGTTCAAGAAAAATGAAGTTCGTTCAGCAGGCGATTGCGTGGACTGCAATCAATGCGTAAGAGTGTGTCCCACAGGTATTGATATCCGTAATGGAACACAGCTAGAGTGTATTAACTGTACTGCTTGTATAGATGCTTGCGATCACATGATGGAAAATGTTGGATTACCGACAGGTTTAATTCGATACACTTCGGAAAATCAAATCGAGAAAAAATTACCTTTTAAGGTTACATCTCGAATTATAGGATATAGTGCACTTTTAGTCGTTTTACTCATAGGACTTATTGCAGCATTGTTTCTCCGAAGTGATGTTGAAACTACGGTATTACGTACAGCCGGAACATTATTTCAGGAGCAACCTAATAACCATATCAGTAATTTATACAACTTTAAAATTTTAAATAAGACTTTTAAAGAAAAAAATCTTACATTCAAACTTGAAACCTTTGATGGCACCTTTAAGTTTATAGGCGACTCTAACCTAACCGTAAAAAGTCAAGATTTAAGGGAAGGTGAGTTTTTCTTAATCGTTGATAAGAAAAATTTAAAGAAAAGAAATACCAAAATAAAAATTGGGGTTTATGAAGAAGGGAAAAAGATAGAAACAATTAATACTAAATTTTTAGGTAAAACTTTCTAATGTTAAAGTAAGAATATGAATTGGGGAACAAGAATATCTATAGTATTTATACTTTTCACTTTATTAATTTTAACAATGGTGTTTAAAGCTTCACAACATTCTGTTGATTTGGTTGTTCCGAACTACTATGAACAGGAGTTAAAATATGACCAACACCAAGAAGGTATGCAAAATTTAATTAAAAACGAGAAAGAGTTGTTTATAAATCATAGTGAAACTACTTACGAATTTGCTTTTGATATTGCACATGGAAACCCCGAAGGGAAAATACTGTTTTTTAAGCCTGATAATTCGAATTTGGATAAGGAATTTGAAATAAGTGTAAATAGCGAAGGTAAACAAACTATTGATACCCAAAGTTTAGTCCGTGGCACCTATGTCATAAAGGTACAATGGGAAACTTCCGGAAAGAAATTTTACAAGGAACAGCGAATAAGTATTTAATCTGGGATGATTTACTATTTGACAGCACTTGGTTTTGGATTAATGAGTGGCCTCCATTGTATTGGTATGTGTGGGCCTATTGCTATGGCAATTCCCATAAAAAGCCCATATCGAATAATGCGTTGGGTCAGCTCCTTGAGCTACTTATTTGGGAAAGCTTTTACCTATGCCTTACTGGGAATACTTACCGGTCTTTTAGCAGAAAGCCTTATTATTAGCGGAGCTCAAAAATATCTTTCACTAATTGCTGGTGGTTTAATTTTATTGATTCTATTTTTCCAATATGTAAAAATTCCTCAGCTTTTATTTCTTAGAAAAAGTACAAAACATATTCATTTGCTTAAAAATTTCTTTTCTGTATTTATTCAAAAAAATAATCCTTTCTTTAATTTTCTAATTGGTGTGGTAAATGGTTTATTACCGTGTGGCATGGTGTATATGGCCTTAGCCGGATCTGTGGGTGCAGGGGGCTGGTGGCAAAGTATGTTGTACATGTTTATATTTGGATTAGGAACAATGCCTTTAATGCTACTACTCCTCTTATTTAAAAATAATCTTAATCTTACATTTAGGTTATTTTATCAAAAAGCAATTCCTGTTTTTTCTTTTGTTATTGCCTTACTTCTTCTATATCGTGGTTTGAATGTTCCTCTAGGCTCACACAACGATACTTCTGCAAATAATAAAAACACAATTGAATGTGTTCCTTTGCCTAAGCAAATTAATAATTAATTTCTGGATATCTAATTTTATTTAAAAGCTAATAAAGTATATGATACTTGTTTATTTATACTCTATAACGATTGCTTAATCAATTTGATATACCTTTGCCTTAAAATAAGCACTATGAGGATTTTATTATATTGGATTTTATGTCTTATACCATTTCAAGTTTCTAGTCAAAGCAAACAAACACCTATTAAAGCAGGAAGCAAGAACAACAGTCAGTTTGTTAATCCATTTATCGGTACGGGAGGACATGGGCACACTTATCCTGGTGCCACATTACCTTTTGGAATGGTGCAGCTAAGTCCTGACACCCGAGTTGATGGCTCTTGGGATGGATGCAGTGGTTACCATTACAGCGACAGTATTATATATGGCTTTAGTCATACCCACCTTAACGGTACCGGTTGCAGTGATTATGGCGATATTTCATTAATGCCAGCTAACACCCCAGTATCGTTCAACAACAAAAGCTATGCAGCCTCTTTTAAACATAAAAACGAGGCTGCTCGTGCTGGATATTACTCGGTTAATTTAGATAACAATATTGATGTAGAACTTACTACTACATTAAGAACCGGTATGCACCGCTATAGTTTTCAACCCGGCAGTAAATCACAGGTTGTACTCGATTTGGAACACCGTGACAAAGCACTGGATTATTTTATAAAAATAGTAAACGACAGTACAGTTGAAGGGTATCGTATTAGTGAGGGCTGGGCAAAAAAACAAGAAATTTATTTCTATTTGGTTTTTAATCAAAAATTTAGTTCTAAAAAATGGTTGGTTAATGATACAGCAAAAGCACCTGAGGCGGTTAAAAACTCAAAAATGAACAGTGGTAACTTTGGCAAAATAGTATTTACTTTTAACAACCCAAAACACGGAAAATTATTAGCCAAAGTAGCCATATCTTCTGTGAGTGCAGCAGGCGCCAAAGGAAACATGCAGGCCGAATTACCTCATTGGGATTTTGAAAAGGTTAGAAATGATGCTATGGCTGTTTGGGATCATGAGCTTTCAAAAATTGAAATAGGAGATGCCTCATTTATTCAAAAGAAAATATTTTATACAGCACTTTATCATTGCATGATACAACCCAATATTTATAATGATGTAGATGGTCTTTACAGAGGACGTGACGGAAAGGTCCATAAAGCCAATGGATTTGATTATTATAGCGTTTTTAGCTTGTGGGATACTTTTAGAGCGTGGCACCCTTTAATGACAATTATTGACAAAAAGAGAACTTTGGATTTTATCAAAACATTTTTGGCTCAATATGATCAGGGAGGCCTGCTTCCGGTGTGGGAACTTAGTTGTAATGAAACTGAATGTATGATTGGGTATCATAGTGTTTCGGTAATTGCAGATGCCGTTAGTAAAGGAATTACCGATTTTGATATCCCAAAAGCACTTGAAGCTATGAAAAAAAGTGCTGAGAGCAAACAACGGTTTGGGCTGGGCGCATATATTCAAAATGGGGCTTTGAGTATTGAAGATGAATCAGAATCTGTATCTAAAACATTAGAGTACGCTTATGATGATTGGTGTATAGCACAAGTAGCCAAGTATTTAAATTATATGGCTGATTACACGGTTTATATGCAACGTTCTCAAAGTTGGAAAAATTTATTCGATACACAAAGTCAATTTATTCGTCCTAAAAAGAATGGAAATTTCCTCACTCCTTTTGACCCTTATGAGGTTAACAATAATTTCACAGAAGCCAATGCTTGGCAATATACTTTTTTTGTACCTCAAGATATTCCGGGTATGATTAATGCTTATGGAGGTGCTGATGCTTTTGAAAAAAAATTGGATGAGCTTTTTACAGCTAAATCACAAACAAGCGGGCGTACACAAGTTGATATTACTGGCCTTATAGGGCAGTATGCTCATGGCAACGAGCCCAGTCATCATATTGCTTATTTGTACAACAGCATTGGTAAGCCTACAAAAACAACCGATAAGGTACACCAAATTTTAAATAATTTCTATAAAAACACTCCCGATGGATTAATTGGTAACGAGGATTGTGGACAAATGAGTGCTTGGTATGTTCTCAGTTCTCTCGGTTTGTATCAAATTTGTCCCGGCTATCCGGTGTTTGAGTTCACCACACCGCTTTTCAATACAGTTATTCTCAATCTTGAAAAGGATAAGAAATTGATTTTTTCAAACAAATCGAAAAATAAGCAGGATAAGTATATAGAAAAAATATTTAGTCCTTTTCCTGACAAGTCCATGCAAGTAAATTATTCTGATTTAATAAAAGGAGGCGCTATCATATATCGTACCACTTCAAGTGCCGATAGTGCTTTGCAGCTTTACAAACGAGATTACCCTCTCATTGATGAATCTTCGCAAATTATAGTTAATCCGCTGGTTATAGCTTCCGAAAATCCTTTTGCTGATAGCACTCTAATTGCACTAAAAACAGACATTGAAACGCAGATTTACTACACTACTAATGGGCAAATCCCTACCATGGACAGCAAACTATATGAGTCTCCTTTTTCACTAAAAGAAAGTGCAACAATAAAAGCTATTGCAGTAAGTCAAAACAAAGCATCAAAAACAGCTCAGGCATATATGCATAAACTACCTCATCCATTTTGGAAAGTAACGCTAAAGTCCGTTTATAACCCACAATACAGTGCCGATGGAAAACAAGGTTTAATTGATGGCATTGCGGGCTCTACCGATTGGCGGAAAGGGGGTTGGCAAGGTTATCAATCACAAAATTTTGAAGCCATAATTGACATGAATGAAGTAAAAGAAATATCTAAAATTTCGGCTCACTTTTTACAAGATACCCGAAGCTGGATTGTGTTTCCAAAAAATGTATCTTTTGAATACAGTACCGATGGTAAAAAATTTATACCAATTGGGATCGAGCAAAATCAAACTCCCGCCAATGATTACACGATTATGACCCAGTCAATTTTTAAGAAATTTCAATCGGTTAAAGCTCAATATATTAGAATAAAAGCACAGAATTTTGGAAAACTTC
This sequence comes from Bacteroidota bacterium, assembly GCA_963169745.1. Classification (GTDB taxonomy): domain Bacteria; phylum Bacteroidota; class Bacteroidia; order UBA4408; family UBA4408; genus CAIKXD01. Next base: position 81,763 of record CAUJCU010000015.1, on the reverse strand, counting down.
CCGAGTGGCATGCCGGGTTTGGAGGAGACGCTTTTATTTTTATTGATGAAATAACCATTGACTAAAAAAAGTAACTTTTAATAGGGCCGAAATGAATTTTAAAGAACACAAACTTTACGGAATTATTTTTGATAAATGCCCAAGATGTCATAGTCATGATTTATTTGTAGATAAAAATCCATACCATTTAAAGAATGTGGTAAAAATGCACGAAAAATGTAAAGTTTGCAGCTGTGTTTTTGAAAAAGAAACTTGGTTTTATTTCGGAGCTATGTATATTAGCTACGGGCTAAATGTAGGGCTTGTTGCTTTTCTGTTTTTATTGTATTACTTTTTTTTCTGGAGCTATACGGTTCATTATTTTGTAGCTGGGGTTACACTTATATCCTTAATTTTATTTCCATTTATTATGCGTAAATCACGAGTAGTTTGGCTTAGTTTTTTCGAAAGCTTTGATGCTTCCTTTTTAAAATAACAACATGACAAATTTCCTAGTATTACAGTTTAATAAATTAGCAATATCATAGCGCTCATGTTAAATTCAACAACAATTTTTAAGCCTCTTTTTATTAAAATAGCTGTTTCGTTGCTATACTTAGTATCTTTAGTAACCTATTTTATTGCCCCTCAATTTTTTGTACAGTTTTTCCCATTCTTAATTCTTTTAAACGCTATTGCTCTTGTATTTTCCGGGCCCTATAAGAATAAAGATTTTTTACGCTTTTGTTTATTTGTTTGTGTTGCCGGATTTGCCATTAGCCTATCGGGTTTACGAACCGGAAAACTCTTTGGAATGTACTTTTATGGCGACTCGCTCGGGTTTAAACTAAAAGAAGTACCGGTACTTACCGGAGTTTATTGGCTTGTACTTACCTTGTCAGCTCAAAGTTTATCCTCAAAAATCACTTCTCATTTTTTTGGTGCATCAGCATTAGGTGCATTTTTTATACTCACTATTGATATTCTAACAGAACATGCTGCCTCAGCTTTGGACTTATGGCATTGGCATCAAAATCAAATTCCCATTCAAAATTATGTTATGTGGTTTGTACTAAGTCTTCTCTTTTTGGGTATAGGGGGCATACTCAAAGTTGAGAAAGAAAACCATCTTGGGGTGCTAAGCTTTAGTTTGCTTTTGGTGTTTTGGTGTGTTATCAATTTGGCTCGATGAGATGCGTAAAGTATTGAATCGCTTCAATTTCATCTATTCTTTTAAGGTGTTCTCAAATGGTGTGCGCTGCAAAATACTACGTCCCAATGAAACCTCATCAGCGTATTCCAGTTCATCGCCTATTGATATGCCCCTTGCAATAATGCTAATAAGGCCTTTATATTCATTCAATTTTCGGAAAATATAAAAAGCTGTTGTATCTCCTTCCATAGAGCCTTTAAGGGCTAAAATAATTTCACGTGGTGTTTCAACCTCAACTCTTTTTACAAGGCTGTTAATATTCAAATCAGAAGGTCCGGTTCCTTCCATAGGAGAAATAATACCTCCTAAAACATGGTATAAACCATTATACTGCCCGGTATTTTCTATAGCAATTATATCTCGAAGGTCAGCAACCACACAAATAACTTCTTTAGTTCTTGTTGTACTGTTGCATATTTCACAACAATCTGTATCTGATATATTAAAGCATTTTTTACAAAATAACGCCTCCTGTCTTAACTTTAACAAGGCTTCGGCAAAATGCTGTACATTATTAGAATCTTGCTTCAGTAAATGGAGTACTAATCGCAAGGCCGTTTTTTTTCCTATTCCGGGTAGTCCCGAAAATTGTTCTACAGCCTCAGTTAATAGTTTTGATGATAGGTTCAAGTGTAATAATGATTAATAATTCCACAACTCAATTAATTTTTTCTTAAAACGTTCTTTAGGTAAAAAGTTTTTTTCCAGAGCAATGGAAAAAGGTACCGGAGTGTCTAACGAAGCACATCTTACTACTGGTGCATCTAAACTGTTAAAGCAATGTTCGTTTATATAAGCAGCAATCTCGGCTCCTATACCTCCTATTAGTGTGTCTTCATGTAAAATTATTACCTTTCCTGTATTATTAACTGTGGCAACTATAGCCTCCCAGTCAAGAGGCAATAAAGTTCTTAGATCTAATAAGTCAGCCGAAATTTCGGGATAATCTGCCAATGTTTCTAAAGCCCAATGAACACCATAGCCATAAGTAATGATAGAAATTTGAGTTCCTTTTTTTACCCAGTTTGCTTTTCCTATTTCAAGAGTATAGTAATCGTCAGGCACTTCTCCGGTAATACTGCGGTATAAGGCTTTATGTTCAAAAAACAGAATAGGATTAGGGTCATTAAATGCAGCATTTAACAAGCCTTTGGCATCTGCTGGAAAAGCCGGATATAAGATCTTTAAACCGGGTGTGTGAAAAAACCAAGCCTCATTGCTCTGTGAGTGAAAGGGACCTGCTCCTACTCCTGCTCCCGTTGGCATTCTAATTACTACGTCAGCATTTTGCCCCCAGCGCCAGTAAATTTTAGCCAAATTGTTAACTATTTGATTAAATCCTTCCGTTACAAAATCTGCAAATTGCATTTCAACCATAGCTTTCATTCCATTAACAGAAAGCCCTAAGGCTGTTCCTACAATGGCTGCCTCACATAAGGGTGTGTTCCGCACGCGATCTGCTCCAAATTCATTTAGAAAGCCTTCTGTTATTTTAAAAACTCCGCCATACTCAGCAATATCCTGCCCCATAAGCACTAAATTTGGATGTTTTTGCATACTTTGCCTAAGGCCTTCACTAATGGCATCAACCAAACGAATATTACGTGTATTAGATCTCAAAGGAGGTATTTCTCTATTATCAAAAGGGGCATAAAGGTCAGTATATTCTAATGCTGTATCCGGAACAACAGGAGGTTCTGAAAATGCTAACTCCAGACCATTTTCTATTTCATGTTTAATTTCCTTACGGTAACTTTCAATAATTTCATTAGTGAGAACAGCCTCATCCAATAAATACTTTTCATAATTAATTAATGGGTCTTTTTGACCCCATTCTTCAAATAATTCTTGCGGAACATATTTTGTTCCTGAAGCTTCTTCATGTCCGCGCATCCTAAAAGTAACACACTCTAATAACACCGGCCTAGGATTAGCATGCATACTTTCTGCTAATTTTTTTATAGTGTCATACACTTCCAAAATATTATTCCCATCAATTTTTAAGGCTTCTATACCATATCCCAAACCTTTATCTATAAAATTTTTGAATTTATATTGTTGATTGGTAGGTGTAGATAATCCATAACCATTATTTTCGATTACAAAAATTACTGGTAAGCTCCATACAGCAGCCACATTCACACTTTCGTGGAAGTCTCCTTCACTGGCTCCTCCATCACCTGTAAAAACGGCAGTAACCTTAGCCTCTTTCTTAAGCAGATGACTTAATGCTATACCATCAGCAACACCCATTTGCGGCCCTAAATGAGAAATCATACCAACAATATGATGCTCGTTGCTCCCAAAATGAAACGATCTTTCACGCCCTTTGCTATAGCCCCCTCCTGTTCCCTGAAACTGAGCAAACAAGCGGTTTAAAGGCATGTTTCTACTGGTAAAAACTCCAAGGTTACGGTGCATGGGCAAGATATATTCATCTTCTTCAAGAGCCATAGTCACTCCTACTGAAATGGCTTCCTGACCAATTCCTGAAAACCATTTAGATATTTTTCCCTGCCTAAGCAATAGCAACATTTTTTCTTCAATCATTCGTGGCTTTAACAAACCATGGTACAAGCCTAACAATAAACTATCTTTGTGTTTTTTACGGTCAAATTTCATAAGAAATACTTTTTTCAGCCTGCAAATTTACGAAAAAGCTTAACTTTGTATGATGTCATTCTTAAAACAAAATTATCAAGAAATAATTACTGCTATAATCGTTATAAGTGCTTCGCTTTATCTCTTTAGAAAAGTACTTTCTAAAATATCTCATAAGAAAGATAAACAAACTGCATCTTGTAATAAATGCAACGATTAAGGCATATTTACTTTCACATTTTACAGCAAACCTACATATTCATAAGTTTATTTTTCTATAATAGCCTCTTTAAAGCATAGTGTCATTTCTTTTGATTTCCTGATCCTTCTTTGGTATTTACAGTTGTATAATTCCGAATTTTTAAAAATTTAAATTTTCAATATTTATTATCAAAATTCATTATTTTTACAATAATTTAAGTTTGTAACTTTAGGAATAACATCTATATAAATTTATATTTTTAACCATATTTGCAACTCAAAAAAAACATAAATCAATATAGCAGCTCTACGGTTAGCAAAAATATGAAGGTCTCTTTTTCGTTAAAGTTCTTTTTACAGTTACTTTGCCTAACTATTGGGTTATGCTTAATAGGACCTTTAAAAGCTTATGCCCAACCAAAGTGGAAGCTCAATGTTACCGGAAAAGTTGAGGAAAATGGGAAAGCAATTGACGGTGTTTCAATAAAAATTAGCAAATCTGGTGCCGAGCCTATTACCGTATATTCTTCAGGAAATGGGAAATTCTCCTTTACATTGGAACCTAATGGTTACTATACAGTACGTGTTACAAAGTCTGGGGGCTATATAACAAAAATAATCACTTTTGACACTAAAAATGTTCCCTCAGATGAAGATGAACGCTCACAACCTATGGGCTTTTATATGGAAGTTTCTCTTTTTAAGGAGTACAAGGGAATGGATTTAAGCCTCCTCAAAGATCCAATTGGAAAGGTTTCTTATGTGTTATCAGCACGAAGGTTTGATTATGATGCTGCCTACACCAAAAGTATTTTGTCACGATTAACCCAAATGATGACAGAGCTTGAGGCACAACTTAAAGCAGAAGCAGAGGCTGCCGCACAAGAAGCAAAAAAGAAAGCCGAGTTTGACGCGGCCATACAAAAAGGAGATAATGCACTATCCCTTAAGAAGTTTGATGATGCTATAAAATCCTATAACGATGCCTTAAATACTGGTGTTGATAATGCAACGGCTAACAGTAAAATAAGTGCTGCCAACAAAGCTAAAGCCGATGAAGAAGCAAAGAAAAAGGCAGATGAAGAGGCGAAGAAGAAGACCGAAGAAGAAGCAAAAAATGCAGCTGCTGCTGCAAAAAAGAAAGCCGAGTTTGACGCAGCCATAAAAAAAGGAGATAACGCACTATCCCTTAAGAAGTTTGACGATGCAATAAAATCCTATAACGATGCCTTAAATACTGGTGTTGACAATGCAACCGCTAACAGTAAAATAGATGGGGCCAACAAAGCTAAAGCCGATGAAGAGGCAAAGAAAAAGGCTGATGAAGAAGCGAAGAAGAAGTCCGAGGAAGAGGCGAAAAATGCAGCCGCTGCTGCAAAAAAGAAAGCCGAATTTGACGCAGCCATACAAAAAGGTGATAATGCCTTGGGGGCTAAAAAGTTTGACGATGCAATAAAATCCTATAACGATGCCTTAAATACTGGTGTTGACAATGCAACCGCTAACAGTAAAATAGATGGAGCCAACAAAGCTAAAGCCGATGAAGAAGCGCGTTTAAAAGCAGAGGCTGATGCCAAAGCTAAAGCCGATGCTGATGCCGCAAATAAAGCTGAATTAGCCAAAAAGAAAAAAGAATTTGATGCTGCCATACAAAAGGGAGATGATGCCTTGGGGGCTAAAAAATTTGACGATGCCTTAACGGCATACAACAACGCCTTACAAGTTCATTTTGATGATGCAACCGCTAACAGTAAAATAGATGGAGCCAACAAAGCTAAAGCCGATGAAGAGGCGCGTTTAAAAGCAGAGGCTGATGCCAAAGCTAAAGCCGATGCCGATGCCGCAAATAAGGCCGAATTAGCCAAAAAGAAAAAAGAATTTGATGATGCCATACAAAAGGGTGATGATGCCTTGGGAGCTAAAAAGTTTGACGATGCCTTAACTGCCTACAACAACGCCCTGCAAGTTCATTTTGATGATGCAACGGCTAACAGCAAAATAGATGGGGCCAACAAAGCTAAAGCTGATGAAGAAGCGCGTTTAAAAGCAGAGGCTGACGCTAAAGCTAAAGCCGAAGCTGATGCTGCCAATAAGGCTTTAGCACAAAAGAAGGCTGAATTTGACAAACACATCTCAGATGGAGATAAATTGTTAATTGAAAAAAAATTTGATGAATCTATTGCTACCTATGGGTTAGCTCTTCAAATGAATTTCGACAATGAAACTGCAAACTCAAAAATTGCCACTGTACAAAAAGCCAAAGCCGATGAAGAAGCGCGTTTAAAAGCAGAGGCTGATGCCAAAGCTAAAGCCGAGGCTGATGCAGCAGCAACAGCCGAATTGGCTCGAAAAAAAGAAGAGTTTAATACGTTTATTTCTAATGGTGATAAAAGTTTATCTAATTTAAAATTTGATGATGCCATTAATGCTTTTAACGCTGCTTTAGCCCTGGATGTAGATAATCCATTAGCCAATAGGAAAATTGAAGAAGCGAACAAAGCAAAAGAAGACGAAGAAGCACGCCTAAAAGCCGAAGCTGATGCCAAAGCAAAGGCCGAGGCCGATGCAGCAGCAGCAGCTGAATTGGCTCGAAAAAAAGAAGAGTTTGATAAATATATTAACAAAGGTAATCAAAGCTTGTCTGCAAAAAATTATACGGATGCTATAGCCCAATATGGTAGTGCTTTAGCCCTGGATGTAGATAATCCATTAGCCAATAGGAAAATTGAAGAAGCGAACAAAGCAAAAGAAGACGAAGAAGCACGCCTAAAAGCCGAAGCTGATGCCAAAGCTAAAGCCGAAGCTGATAAAGCAGCAGCGGCTGAATTAGCCAAAAAGAAAAAAGAATTTGATGCAGCCATACAAAAAGGAGATGATGCCTTAGGAGCTAAAAAATTTGACGATGCCTTAACTGCATACAACAACGCCCTGCAAGTTCATTTTGATGATGTAACCGCTAACAGTAAAATAGATGGAGCCAACAAAGCTAAAGCCGATGAAGAAGCACGCCTAAAAGCCGAAGCTGATGCCAAAGCTAAAGCCGAGGCTGATGAAGCAGCAGCGGCTGAATTAGCACGTAAAAAAGCTGAATTTGATACTTTTATTTCTAATGGTGATAAAAGTTTATCCAACTTAAAATTTGATGATGCCATTGATGCTTTTAACGCTGCTTTAGGCCTAAATATAGATAATCCGTTAGCCACTAGGAAAATTGAAGAGGCAAACAAAGCAAAAGAAAACGAAGAAGCGCGCCTTAAAGCTGAAGCTGATGCCAAAGCTAAAGCCGAGGCTGACAAAGCAGCAGCGGCTGAATTAGCACGTAAAAAAGCTGAATTTGATCAGCTTATAAAACAAGGGGAAAGCAAAGTAACCGAAAAGAAATTTGATAGCGCCATTGAAGACTATACACAAGCCTTGTCATTAGGAATTGATAACACTTTAGCCAATACAAAAATAATTGAAGCTCAGGATTTAAAAGAAGCAGAAGAAGAAAGAAGAAAAGCTCAGGATTTAGCTGAACGCACCAGACTTTTTCATACTAAAATTAAAGAAGGAGATGATTTAGTTTCTCAAAAGAATTTTAATGATGCTATATTATCTTATAAAGAAGCACTGGAGCTAAATATTGATAATCCACTTGCACAATCGAAAATTGATGCCACTCAAAAAACACTTGATGAATTGGAACGTGCTCGAAAGAAAGCCCTTTTTGATAAGTTTATCAATAATGGGAATATGGCTATGAGCCAGAAAAAATTCTCTCAAGCTGTAAATGCCTATACAGAAGCATTAAATACAGACTATGACAATAATATGGCGCAACAAAAGCTTGATGATGCTCGAAAACGTGAAGAGGAAGAAAAACTCCGTTTAGAGGCGCTTGCTGCAAAACGACAAGCTGATTTAGATGATGTTAATCGAAGAAAGAAAGAAGCCGATGAACGAGAAAGAGCATTTTTAGAAAAAGCTCGTTTGGCACGAGAACAAGCTAAGGCTGAATTGATAGCACGAATTGAAGCGCAAAAAAGAGCATTATCTCAAGCTGACCGTTACAAAGCTGAAAGAGAAAAAAGGCTAGCCGCACAAGCGAATACTGGAGGCACCCCTTCAGGCACACGCTTTGATTTGGCAAAAAAATATCCGCAAGGCGTAAGCAATGAAGAAATTGAAGGGCAAAACTGTGTTATATACCGAACTATTATTGTAAAAGGTGAGGTGGGTGATGAGTATAAAAAAATTAAATATAATTTTGGTCAGGTGTATTTTAAAAAGAACGGCAATGATATTACAGAAGCCATTTATAATAAAGAGGTTAGTGTCAATGCTCCCTAATTAAAGCCATGAAAAGTAATTTGTATTACATAGTATATATTTGGGGCTTGTGTTTACTTTTGGGATGCAAACCAGAGTCTAAAGGTTTTGAGCCAGACGCTGGAAGTGCCAATTTTAGTCATGTTATAGCCATTGGAGGGAGCTTTATGGCTGGTTATCAAGATGGAGCTTTGTCACAAAAAGGGCAACAAAATTCAATTCCGGCTCTCATAAGTGAACAAATGAAACTTGCCGAAGGAGGCAACTTTCATCAAGTTTTACTTCAAGAGGGACAAGGAGCTGGGCTAAATTTAAAACCTTGGGAAAGTTATTTTGTAGGTCCTTCAAAACTAGGCTACAAAAAAGACTGCAAAGGTGTTACTTCATTATCTCCTGTTAAATCTAATCTTACTGATGTTGTGGCTTTAACATACCTGAATTCAGGAGATAAATCAAAAAATAATAACTGGGCTGTTCCCTTTGCTTCTTTACAAGATTATAGTAATGTTGAACTAGGATTACCGTTTGGCCAGCAAAATAAAAATCCCTTTTACAACAGAATAGCTTCTAATCCTGGAACTTCAACTATTTTATCAGATATTCAAGATCAGAACCCGAGCTTTATTATAAGTTGGCTTGGGATGGATGATATTTATAATTATGCCTCAAAAGGAGGAGCGCATATCAGTATTCCATCTCCAGAGTCATTTGAGCAGAATCTAAACTTAATCTTAGCTCCATACTTCCAAAAAGGAATTAAAGGAGTTATGGCTACAATCCCTGATTTTCGTAATTTCCCTTTTTATACCCTAGTTGCTTGGAACAATGCTAATTTAACTCAAAGCCAAGCAGACTCATTAAATGATGTTTACAGTACCAATTCAAGTTTTGACCATATCCGTTTTACTTCCGGTAAAAATGGGTTTGTTGTAGCCGATCCTAACGAGCCTAGTGGTTATAGAAAAATGAAAGATGGCGAATATATAACATTAAGCGTTCCTCTTGATTCAATGAAATGCTATAAATATGGGTTACTGGTAAAAGTAATTGATAACCGATACAGTCTTATTGAAAGTGAAGTTCAAATTCTTGATCAGGCTATAAAGAATTACAATCAAATAATTATACAAAAGGCTGCTCAATATGGTTTTGCCGTTGCGAATATGGAACCGTACTTTAATAAAGTAAAAAATGGAATTAAATGGGATGGAGTCGATTTTAATATGGACTTCGTAACCGGGGGTTTTCTCAGTCTTGATGCCTACCATCCCAATCAAAAAGGCTATGGTTTAATTGCCAATGAATTTATTAAAGCAATTAATCAAAAATACGGAGCTCATATTCCACAAACCAACTGCAGCCAATGTGATGGTGTATTGTTTAATTAAATAAAAAGTATTGGCACAGTCTTTGAAATATACTAACTATAATAAAACACTTCAACAATGAAAAAAATTATTACTTTATGCTTAACATTATGGATAGCCTTTAGTGTTCAGGCACAAACATCAAACGCTGTATTGTTTACTGAAAACGGAGAACGTTTCCAAATTGTTTTAAACGGTGTTATTCAAAACTCAGAACCGGCTACCAATGTAAAGTTAACCGACTTGAATGCCCCAAATTATAAAATGAAAATTTTATTTGAAGACAAATCATTAGGTGAAATAAACAAAAATTTATTTCTTGAAGCCATGGCTGAAAACACTTTTAATATTAAACGTAAATCAAATGGAGAATGGGTTGTTCGCGTTTTGAGTATTACCCCTCTGTCCCAGCTTCCTCCTGCTCCACCAACAGTACCTAACCAAAATGTTGTGGTGTATCACGCTTCTCCAATACCGGCTACTACAACTACTACAACTACCACTACTACATATAATGACCCTATGAGTGACAACGTAAATGTAAATTTTGGGGTAAATGGAGTAGGTTTAAATATGAACATAAATACTGGTAGTGTAGGTACTACTACCAGCCAAACTACAACTACTTATTCAACAACAACCACTACAACCATACCGGGTAATGTAAATCAAACGCCCCCGCCCCCTCCTCCTGCTCCAACCACTACCACTGTTGTTGTTCAGGAACCGGTTTATGTAATGCCAGGCTACCATGGCCCAGTTGGTTGTCCGTATCCTATGACACCTCAAGATTTCTCCGGAATTAAGTCTTCAATCATGAGTAAGTCATTTGAAAGCACTAAACTTGAAATAGCAAAGCAAGTTTTAGGACAGCGTTGTATGACCTCAGCGCAAGTAGCTGAACTTATAAGAGTATTTGACTTTGAATCGACCAGGCTTGATTTTGCTAAATTTGCTTACGGTAGAACTTTTGATATTGGTAATTATTATATGGTTAATGATTCATTTACTTTTGAAAGTTCTATAAGTGACTTAAATAATTATATTAATGGTTACCGCTGGTAATTCCATACATGACGCATAGTTATACAAGGAAGTGTAAAATATGAAACAAAAGTTAATTATTACGGCTGCTTTTTTTGGTGCAACTTCTGTTGTTCTTGGAGCTTTGGGGGCACATACATTAACCGATTTGATTAGTGCAAAATCATTAGCCGCTTTTGAGAAAGGTGTAAAGTATCAATTGTTTCATGCGCTGCTTCTGCTTTTTTTAGCGATATCAGTTAACAAAGACAATGAAAAATATATAAAGCCTATTGCCTTGCTTTTAATTTTAGGAATCTGTTTTTTCTCATTTAGTATTTATTTATTAAGTACACAAAGTATAACAGCAATTAATTTTTCATTCTTAGGTCCAATCACACCTTTAGGAGGTATTGGAATGATAAGTTCTTGGATATTATTAGCGCTAAATGCTAAAAAAATATTTCCTAGTTAAAAACTCTTTATAACAATCATAATATACACCATGAAACGTATAACTCTACTATTTTTGTTGCCATTGGCAATAAGTTCTTTGCAGTGTAAAACCTGTAAAAATCGCAAAAATGAAAAAAGTAAAACGCAAACTGAGCAAAGTGATCAGAAAAGCACGACAGAAACAAAAAATAATGTGAAACAATATCGTTTTACTGTTTCATTTATCAGCAAAGGTTCAGGTATAGATTATCAACTACTTAAAAAGTTTGATGAATTTATTACTGCCTTTGAAGCAAAAAACAATGTTAAAATATTAATTGATAAGGCTCCATGGGGGCGCGAAGGAGAAATGGATTATTGCTTTAATTTGGACTCATTGAATAAAGATATTACAGCTCATTTTATACAAGATTCAAAAGAACTTTTAAAAGCTTCTGATCGAATTAATATAGGCGAAAATACACATTGCAGAGGCACTGTAAAAACACCCTAAATTATTCTTTTTTTAACCTTTTTGCACCAAAATACCTTTAGCTTATCTTATGAAGTAGCTCGTTTTTGTGTAAAAATAATGTTGAAAATTAAAGAGTTATTCAATTTTAACTAATTTACCACTTTGAGAATAGGTTCCTGAAACTATCCTATAAAAATAGTTTCCTGGTTTCACAATTAGCCCCTCCTCGTTTCTCCCATTCCATTTTACAGATTGAATGCCTGTGGCTTGGTTTTCATTCACGAGTACTTTTACTTTTCGCCCCAACATATCATATATTACTAATGACACAGGGCTGTTTTCTTCCACAAAATAGCGAATGTAAAGATCTTGAATAAACGGGTTAGGAGCAATTGACACATTTAGTTGGTCTTCGGTGAGGTTATGTATTGCAGTTACACTATCTGTAAACGTCATATCTGGCAATGGCAAAGGCACATCGGTATAAAGTTTAAACTTACCTGGTGCTAAATTTAAAGTCATATTCACATCAGTAACATTTAATGGTATTCCACTAAAATACTCATACCAAATTCCGGTATGCTGAAAACCTGAAAAAACATTTTGGGTCACTACATCAAAATTTCCAAAAACTATGGTATTCATAATAGGGTCATTTACATAAAGTTGTTTTTGAGTGCCAAAAGCAGAGATAGAAAAGTCGCTAGTTTTAAATGAATTATTTATAGTTCGTAATTTTCCCAATGCTGCATACGTTTTGTATAAATGCATTCGGGCAGGAGAATTCATATAGTCCCAGCGTACAGGTTTTGGTGACGTTCGTGAATCATCTGTGTTAGTAGGGTAGTTTATAGAATAATCATAGCCAAGTTCACCAAACATCCAAAACATTTTAGGCCCCGGAACAGGGAAAAAGAAAGCTGCTGCCTGGGCTGAGCGTTCCAAACGAGAATTATAGGCCTTGGTTGAATATCCCGTTGTACCGTTTCCATACATTTTATTGTTATACATGAGGCGTTCTTCATCATGGCTCTCCATAAAGCCTACCAAATTATGAAAAGGGAATCCATGTTGGCTGGAACGATAATCTATAGCATTTGAAAAATCCCAGCCAGTGGGCCAAGCCATAACAGCCTGACCATACTCGGCATGAGCCTTTCCCCAAAGCATACAGCCATGTCCGGCAAGATCCTGCTCTTCACTTTTTTCAGCAAAATGCTCTAATATTACATAAGTACCCGGATACTGCTGCCATAATTTGTCTGCCATGCGCTTAATGTTATAAACCCTAGAAGCATCATAGCCCCCCCAAGCACCAACGGGATTCGGATCGTTAATAGTATTGTTTTGTGTAAAGCCTTTAGACAAATCAAAACGAAATCCATCGATATGATATTCTTTTACCCAATGGGCGAGTACGGTATCTACAAACTGTCGGGTATATGGACTGTCATGGTTAAAATCATATCCAACACTAAATGGATGTGTGGCTTCCTTATTCAAATAAGGATTTTGGTTAGAGGGTTTATTATCAAACTCATCCCACCACAAGCGGGCATATGGAGACAAGCCGTAGGCATGGTTTAATACAATATCCAAAATTACAGCTATACCATTGGCATGAAGAGCATCTACGAGCTCTTTTAAATCTTTTTTAGGGCCATAGGTTTTATCTACAGCAAAAAAGAAATTAGGACCATAGCCCCAACTCTCATTCCCATCAAATTCTGTAACAGGCATTAGCTCAACAGCAGTAATTCCCAGCTTTTTTAAATAATTAATAGAATCTTTTACTGTTTTAAAAGTATGTCGTGACACAAAATCACGAATCAGTAATTCATAGATGTTCAAATCACGATTGTCGGGTTTCTGAAAGTTATTTACCTGCCAAACATATTCTGCTTGACCGGGCTGCATCACTGATACAACTTCATACGTTTTACCTGTTGGATAGGGAATTAAATTCGGGTATAATACCGGATTAATAGCAATATCGAGATAAGGGTCTAATACTTTCTCACTATTTGGGTCGGCAATTCGAATTTTATTATCTACTAAATATTGGAAACGTACTTCTTGATTGGGAGTAAGATTGTTAATTTGAAGCCAATAACGTTCTCCATTTTGTGATTTTTTCATAGCATACTCCGGAATTACCTGCCAATCATTAAAATCGCCAATTACATAGGCATTATTCTTAAACGGAGCCAACAAGCATAATATTACAGTACTGTCATTTATTACATTTATTCCGTTACCAATGCCCTGTGGAGGATCCTGAACCACTTGAGGAAATTGGGTAATAATTTTTATAGAATCGGTTACGGTATTAACACCCGACTCGGCAATAAGTTTTACCCAGTGTATGCCATAAGCACCACTTGAAACATTTAGAGATAGTGTGTTTACACCATTACTCTGTCCGGCTAAAACACCATCTACTAAAATATTTATAAAAGCGTTTTGGGTTGTGTTTACAGTAATCGGAATGTTTTGATTTTGTGTTCCGGTTATTATATATTTGGAAATAGGGTTTTGAAATTTTGCTGAAAAACCACTTTCATAAATCGGAATAAAAATATCAGAACCATCTGTATTTTTTCCTACCTGAGTTCCTGCCCTGTTTCTAAAAACCATGGCTAAACTGCGTACTTTTTCCTGACTATTAAACCCATACCAATTAATCAATTTAAATTTAATTTTAAAAACATCAGGAGCTATCTTAGTCATAAGTACAGAAGCATCGGGCAGTGCATAAGGGCGTTTTTTGTAATGCCAATCAGAAGAACTCGTACTGCGGTCTGTAATTAATCCGGTGTGTATCCAAACGCTGTCAGCTCCAGCAAGAGCAGCATTCCCTTGGCTGGCATTAAAAATAATTGTTACGCTATCTGTTACCGTAATATAATTGGGCGAATAGGTTACAACCTGTGTATAAGCATTAATACTTACAAGGCACAGCAATAATGTAAATAATTTAATAAATCTTACCATATTAATTTGTAGTCGTTTAAAATTGTCCCTATTTATAAATAAAGGCTGATGCGCTTTTACATCAACCTTTATCCTTTACTTTTTCTTTTTTTAAAATTATCTGGTTACAATTATTTTATCAGTGGCCATATTGTTTCCACTACGTAATGTAAAATAATACATACCATTGCTTACAGTTTGACCATGGTTATCGGATAAATTCCAATGAGCAATTTGCTTTCCTGCTTGTAATTCTCCTTTATAAATAGTTTTCACTAAATGGCCAAGAGCGTCATATACATTAATTTCAAAATCTTTTTGATAATTACGTACAAAAAAATTAATATGTGCCATGTCTCCTGAAAGTGGGTTGGGTGATACATTTCTTTCATAAAACAACTCGTTGGTTTCAATGCCCGAAACGTTGTAAACAAATGAAACCGGCCCGTCTAACCATTCTGAAATATCTGAGCCTTTAATTACCTTGGGATGCTCAGTGTCCAATTGATAAATAAAAATATCTTTACAGTCAGGATCACGTCCTGAAATTTGACCGGTGGGGTCTCTAAACACCAACCCCATAGTATAGGCTGTTCTTCCGCTCGGCATAGGCATAGATGTTACGCCACTAGTATCATCAAAATCTGTTGACACATCAGGAGAACTATAATACTCTTCCACAATAAATTCTTTGGTAAATATTCCATTCCCTTCATTAATCATTTTTCCTACACCATCATCTTGAGGATTGGTTCCCCAATTACCTACTACACTTTGCCATACAGCAGAGTGAAGCGGAGTAATTTGAGCTGCACAAAAAACACTTGCGGCAGATTCACTGCTGATGTTGTTTGGGTCTTTCCAACATACTCCGGAATGCATATATACATCAGTTAATGGAGAAGGTGTAACGCCATCTGCCGGAGCATTTAAGCTACAGTTGATATTGGTAAATTTTCGCGTATCTAATTGAATTTTTATATGATGCGTTTGTTGTGCCCAAAGTGTTGCCGGTGGGATTAAAAGGGCAAGTACTAAAATTTTTAAACTTAGTTTCATGGTTCTGATAAAATTTAAGATTTATTTATTTTGAAGATTTGAGTGTGCTGCGATGTTGAAATTTTGATAAAGTACATCCCTGTTGAAAGAGGTAATAAATTAATGATTATTTTTTCATCCGGTGGAAGATGGCTTATAGTCTGTAGTTTTTTTCCGGTAAGGTCATAAATTTCAATTGTTGTTAATTGGGTATTACTTTTGTTTATAATGGTTAAGAAATCTAGTATGGGATTAGGGAACAATTGAATGTTATTAGAAATTAAATTAGTAGTTATCGAACTTAATATATTTACAGGTATAGTTACGGTATTGCTATCACAATTGTTAGATACATTAAACACGACATTATAAGTTCCATCAGATGGAAACTGATACGAAGGATTGGGGGTAGACGCATCAATCACTCCATCAGCATTAAAATCCCACGAATAAAAAAGTGCATCTGTAGCCGTGCTCGTAAAATTTACCTGACCATTTCCTACAGAGGTATAAGTAAACGAGGCTTGAGGTGAAGGAATTAATTCAATATTTACAACATCAGCTCCAATACAACCCAAAGTATTGGTAACATTGATAATATATGTGCCTGTAGTTGTAACAGTAATGGCCGAAGTAGTATCTCCTGTATTCCAAGTGTAAGTACTATAACCTGACCCTGCATCTAAGACGACACTATCGCCTGAACATATTTGCTGGCTGGAACCGGCATCAATAAATGGGATATTACCCATACTTACCTGTATCGTATCAAACATGGTGCAACCATTAGTGGTGCTTACTTGTACCGAATACGTTCCTGAGGTGTTTACAGTAATATTAGGAACCGTATCTCCGGTTGACCAAAGGATTGCTGAATAAGGGCTAAAATATGGTGTTGCATTTATACCGCCAAAATCACTATAAGGAGTTGCTCCCAATTGAAGATAAATATCGTTATTGTTGTCATCTTTTCCAGTAAGAGAGCCATCTGAATTGCGGAACACCATTGCCAGAGCATTAACGGGTGTACCCAACTGAAGTCCATAATAGTTATAAATATTTATGGTAATTTTCCATAAATTATTCCCCATGTTCGTCATTTGACCAACTCCATCATCTTGCCCCCAATTCCCTATCCAAGTTAATATAGGGCCAGAAGGAACCGATTGAACTCCTGAATGAAAATACACTTTTGAAACACCACTTAATTGTGATTGCCCCATAGTGGCATTATAAATAATTGTCAAGCTGTCACCTGCCGGAGAAAGTACAGCACCCGATTGAAGAGCAAAAGGGAAAGTGCCACAGATGGTAGTATCATTTCCTAAATTTAAGGGAACTACACCCGGCATTGTGCTTAATACCTGAATACTATCTGTAGCTGAACAGCCTTGTGTTTGAATCGTTACAAAATAAGTGCCGGTTGTATTTACATTAATACTTTGAGAAGTAGCCCCTGTATTCCATAAGTAAGTATCAAAACCTACTCCGGCATTTAGTAAAACAGGGTTATTCCCACACAAACTCACAGCACCACCTAAATCTAGTTGTAAAGCCGTATAGGTAACTTGAATATCATCACTGTAAGCTACACCATTGGTATCAGTTGCCTGATAAGAATAATGCCCGGACGTATTTACTGTAAGCGTTGCTGTCGAATCTCCGGTGTTCCATAAAATATTTTGAAACTTATCTTGCTTTATAAAACCAGTTACCCCATTAAATGTGCTATTTGGAGTATTGGTATTAACCATCAAATAAATATCGTTTCCTGAATCATCTTTTCCGGTTTGAGAACCATCTTCATTTCTGAAAACCATGGCCAAAGCATTTACAGAAACACCTTGTGGAATATTAAAAAAATGACGCAGATGGATTGTAATACGCCAAAAATTATTTCCTAAACTTTTCATTAAGCCTAAGCCATCGTCTTGCCCCCAGTTTCCCACCCATGAAACGATGGGTCCAAAGGGTACCTCCTGATATCCGGCATGCATATAAACCTTTGCGGCACCTACGAGCTGAGTTGTTCCCATTGAGGCATTATAAGTTATAACCAGCGAATCTTCAAAAAGGCTAAGTGCTGCAAATGGTTGAAGAGTATAACCTTGTCCATTGCATATTAGGGTGTCGTTTCCTAAGGGGTAATTTTGACTAAATACGATACTATACATCGAAAGTAAACAACTAAAAAAGAATACAAGAAATACTTTTTTCATATTAAATTTAATGCCTGTTATCAGTTAAAACTTATAATGTGTCATTTATACACTTTCAAGAACAAAGTTAAGAATTTGAATAAATATTCAAAACTTATTTTTTGGGGGGGGTAAAAGTTATTTTGTTAAAACCGAGTTAGCTAGTGGCTCTTTTCTTCAAGCGGAATAAGAGTTTCTATTCACCTAAAGAATAAACCTATGTATGTGGAATAAGTGCTTATCTCAAGCCATAATGTTAATATCCACCGTAGCGCTTTCGTAAAAACCACTCAACGCTAAGCAGAGCAATTAAAATGAAAAATACAAGTTTTAAGTTGATCAGGTCTTGTAATTTCTCTTCAGTATATGAAACAGGGACAATATCCTCTTTAGAATTTATAAACTTTTCAAGTTTTTCAAGTTGGTTAGGATAAACCATTTGACCTTGTGTTTTATGGGCAATATTATTTAGTAATTGGTGGTTGGCTGCCGTATTTAAAGCTTCAATATTTATTTGCTTAACAATAAATGAACCGCTTTCTTTTACTTGTTTATTTCCTAAATTAGTTAAAGCCTGATATGTATATGTACCTACCGGCAAACTTGGAATATTTATAAAATAGCCAAGTTCATTTTTTGAGAATTGGAAATTGAATTGTTTATTATTTTCATCGGTAATAATCAACTTAACATCGGGTTGTGTGGTTAACTCCTCACTTTCGTTGTACAATTTGGCATCAATAAAAATATTCTCCCCTTCGTGGTATATGTTTTGTGTATTAACTCGAAGCGGGCGTTTGTCTGTTTTAACACTCATATACTGAATAATCTTACCCATTAGCTCCTGAAAAGCATTGTGGTTCTGCATTTTTTGATAATCACTTAAACGCCAGCGCCAAAGACCTTCTCCTAAAACAACTCCGGTTTTAACTCCATTAATCTCGTTAAAAGCGATTAGTGGCTCGGTTGTGGAAATCATGTTAATTCGTTGCTGAAATAGCACTGCTGCACCCGAGCTTAATTTAATTGTTCCAAAAGGGCTTACTAAAGGAGCAAAATTGGTTAGTGATTTTTGTGTTGACTCGCTTAATGAGAACAGTGAAAAGTCATTGTTTAACACAGGTGTAACTTCGCTAAAACCTGGTCGAACCCCATTAATTTGTAATACATTTTGCTGTTTGTTAAAAGTATTAAAGACCGTATTATATCCGGTAATAAAAAGACGAGAAACACTACTTTTTTGCAGCTCGTTAAAAAATTTATGCTGACTCGAACTTAAGGATGGCAATTGATGCAGAATAATTAAATTATACGAATCCGGTGATTTATTGAAATCGTTAATGAGGCTAAATTCAGATTCATAATTTTCATTTTTATTTATTGTTTGACGTATAGCAGCAATGTCGGGATGTGGAGCATCTGCTAAAATCAATACTTTTTGCTTGTTACTAATAACATCAATAAAAATATGTTGAACATTATTGAGTACCGACAACTCTTCTGAATCGGGTTCTATTCTAACAATATAATGCAATGTTCCTTTTCCATCGGCTTTAAGCTGCAATGGAATAACCTTGCTAAAACGATTATTATAAACTTTTACATGTTGTTCAAACAATACTTTTCCGTCTTTTTCAACTTTAATTTTAGCTTCCTTCCCTCCCATCATTTGTGCTTGCATTAATATTTCTAAAGGAAATGAATTACCGGTGTACACGGTCTTATTATGGTTTACCTTGGCTAAAATAAAATCTTTTTTAACGGTGGTATCTCCCATAGCAATAGTATATATTGGAGCCCGTAATCGAATGCTTTCATAAAGCGGATTCTCACCCTCATTATACAATCCATCACTACTTATAATAACAGCACCTAAGTTTCTGTTTACATAACGAGTTTCCAATTCTTCAATAAGTTGTTCCATGTTGGTTACCTTATCCTTATAATTTGGTATAGTTTTCTGTTCAACCTTTTGGCCAAATAAATAATGTACCACCTGGTACTTATCGTGAAGTGCTTCAGTTAAGTTAGCTATTTTTCTTGAATACTCCCCTTTAAGAAAAATACTGTCTGTATTTAAATTTAATGAAGCAGAATTATCTTGAGCAATTACTATAACAGGCTTTTCAACAGTGCGAAATAAAGTTTTAAGTAAAGGAGAAAGTAATAAGAAACTAAGAATAGTTACAGCCAGAAAACGAAAGACAGCCATTGTATTTCTCAAAAAAGCAGGTAGCCCGTCATATCTAACCAATTTGCCATAAAGCAAGTAAGCCGCTATTGCCCCAAAGGCCAGGCATAGCACACTAAGCCAAATCGGATATTCAGTAACCAAGCGAATCAAAACCCCAAATTTTTAAAAATTGACCTGCAAAAATAAGAATATTAACAAGCTCCCCAATGCTTTAACCTTATTTGGAAAAAAGAAAAGAAATTATCCGCACAAATTATAGATGTTGCTAACGAAAAATTTGAATTAAACGTATAAGAAAACAAAGCTTTATAATTGTTTCAGATGTTAATTCTTTTGGTCAGGAATTTTCTATCATTAAATTGTTAAGTTGTTTGTATGTTTTTCAAAAGAGCCGTTTCTACAAACGGTTCTTTTGTTTTTTATAGGACATACCACGCATACTATTTATATATTTGCTATTAATTTAACAAACTAAATTTACACTGCATAGTGCTTCATTCTTTTCTATTGTTAAAATATTATGACTAAAGTACTTTTGTTAGAAGATGAAACAACCATTGCTCATCAAATAAAAGATTTTTTAAAGGCCAAAGGTATGCATTGCCAAATAGCCTTTGATGGGGAAATATTTCTTAAACTCCATAAAACAGAAGCTTTTGACATTTTTCTTTTAGACATAAATGTTCCTAAAATAAATGGTCTTGATATTTGTAAAACAATTCGCATTGCAGATTCAAAGAGCCCTATTATTATGCTTACTGCCTTTGGTGAAATTGAAGAAAAGGTAGAAGCCTTTAAATATGGTGCTGATGATTACCTGGTTAAACCTTTTCTGCTCGAAGAGCTTCATATTCGCATTGAAGCGTTATTGCGTAGAAAACAAAACCCAATAAGCGATCAAAATCTTTTACAAAACTTTGATTTAAATATTGATACAGAAAGCAAAACAGTATGGCGGAATGGGAAAGAAGTAAAACTTACGCCAAAAGAGTATAAACTTTTGCATTTGCTGGTAGAAGCTAACGGTAGGGTGCTCTCAAAAAAACAAATAAGTGAGGCACTTTGGGATTATAATATTGATGCCAGTGAAAATACCATTGAAGTGTATATCAACTTTCTTAGAAATAAAATTGATAAAGCATTCGAGAAAAAACTAATTCATACCAAGGTAGGATTTGGTTATTACTTAAAAATAGAAGAGTGACAATTAAAATAAAAATATCACTTTACATCAGTCTTTTTTTCTCGTTCCTATATGGTTTGATATGTATTGTTGTGATTAATGGGTTTTCAAATTTCAGAGAAGTTGAATTTCAATCACGATTAAATCAAAAAGCTTTATCAACCATTAAACTTTTAGTAGAGGTTAAAGAAATAGATAAAGACCTTGTAAAAGCCATTGACAGAAACACTATTAACGAACTTTATAATGAAAAAACTTTAATTTTTAATCATAATTTTCAGCTTATATACAGTAGCATTGACGATACTCGAATTAATTACACTTTATCTGATTTAGAGTATTTAAAAAAAAATAAAACCTTTTTTAAAAAAAACGGAATAAATGAAGTTTATGGTGTTTTCTATAAGAGTATTGAAAATGAATTTTATGCTTTAATTTCTGCTCACGATAATCAAGGTAAGAGAAAATTAAATTTTTTGATGCTTCTATTAGGTGCCTCATACCTCGTGTTCTTAATGGCTACCTGGTTTTTTACCTTTTATATGGTTCAACGGCAATTAAAACCTCTCGATCAATTTCATAAAAATATAAGTAATATAAATGATTTGAATGTTTACAAAGATCTTGAAATGGTTTCAAATAGCAATAATGAAGTGGATTTATTGAGTAAAGAGTTTAATTTGATGATGACACAAATTGCCGAAGTTTACCATCAACAAAAAGAATTTACAGCACACGCCTCGCACGAACTCAGAACACCTCTGCTTAGATTGTCAGCTCAAATAGAAAATCGAATTCTTATTAGCAGCGAGCCAGAGAAGCAGTTTCTGAAAGCGATGTTGCAAGATATAGCACAAGTAAACGAGCTTATATACTCTTTGTTGCTGCTAACGCGACATAACTATAAAAGTATGGATAAACAAGAAATGGTTCGTTTAGATGAAATAATCTATAATGCCATTGAAAAGGTATCCAAATATTTTCATGATTTAAGTGTAGATTTTAATATTGATGAATCTTTAGGAACAAAAGAAAATGCTTTAGAAATTCATGCTAACGCAAGTCTCCTTGAAATTGCATTTTTAAATCTAATAAAAAATGCTTATTTGTATAGTCCTAATAAAATTGTAGCAATTACTATTTTTGCTAATGAGGGTGGTAAAAAAGCTGTAAAAATTATAAATAAAGGACCTACACTTACAACCGAAGAGCAAAACAACTTATTTAAGCCATTTATGTGGGGTAAAAATGCAAGCCACACTCGCGGGTTGGGCTTAGGGCTTTTAGTAGTTTATCGAATATTGCAGAGTTCCGGTATAGATATAAGCTATCAGGCCCAAGAAAATAAGAATATTTGGCTCATCATTTTTTAACGTTTTTAAGTTTAATTTAAGGTAATATTCAGTTGATTTAAAGATGGTGGCTGCACCTTTGCAGCGTTCATGTTTAAATTTATATGCGTCATTTTTTTATAGTAGCACTTTCTTTATTTTCTCTTTCATCAACGCAAGCACAAACTTTATTAACCCTTAGCCAATGTGAATCGTTATTCTTTAAAAATAACCTTCAGTTACTTGCAGGGCAATTAAATATTGAAAAAAGTAAAGCATCAATTATTCAGGCCAAGATTTGGTCATTACCACAACTTTCAGGAGAAATTAATTTATTTAACCCGGGTAATAACACTTTTTTTGATGTTGGCCAACAGGGAGAAAAAATTATTGCCGCTGAGCAGCTCATCTACTTAGGTGGAAAAAAAAGGAAAGAAATTGATTTTGCAAAAGCAAACGTATCCTTAGCTGAACTACAATTTGAGCAGTTACTTCGAAATCTGAACTTTGAACTTCGCAGTACTTTTTATAGCTTGTATTATACCCAAAAAGAAATTAATGGTATTAAAAATCAGTTAGATAAAATTGACACCTTAATAAGTGCCTATAACAAACAAGTTGAAAAAGGAAATATAGCGTTAAAGGAAGTGGTACGATTGCGTTCATTGGCACTGTCATTTTTGAGCGATGTAAGTGAAATGCAGAAGAGCATTAATGGAATGCAAGAGAAATTAAAGATTTTAACAAATACACAGGATGAAATTATTGCTGTTGTTGACGACTCATTGTTAAACATCAAATTGAATAAACCCATAGAACTTGACTTAAAGGATATCACATCAAAAGCGCTAACAAAAAACCCAGACTATTTAAGCTCCATTAAAATAGTTGAAAGCAATGAATTGTATTTAAAATTTCAAAAATCATTAGTAATTCCCGATATCACAATAGGAGCAAGTTACGATCAGAACGGAGGTGCTTTTAAAAGACAAAGTAATGTAACTTTCGGAATACCATTAGCCCTTTGGAATTCCAATAAAGGGAATATAAAAATTGCTGAAAATGAAATAAAACAAAGCAATTATTTAAAAGAACAAACTGCTATTGAATTAAGATCAAAAATTGCTGAAACCTTAAAGAATTTTAACTTTCAACAAAGGCAGTATGTGAAAAATATAACCACTACAGATGACTTTGATACGGTTTATAAAGGCGTACTCAAAAATTTCTTAAAAGGCAATTTATCTATGATTGAGTTTACTGATTTTATGGAAAGTTATAACCGAAGTATTTTGTTTCTAAATGAAATAAAGCTTCAAACTATTATAAGTGGTGAGATGATTAACAAATTAGTTAATGAAAATATTTTTTAAACGTATGAAGAAGCTATTGATTATCCTTTTTGTCCTAAGTACTTTATCCTCTTGTGTAGAAGTTCAAAACAAAAGTCCTGAAAAATCGACTTTTATAATGAGCGATAAAATGTTACAAGGGAGTGCTACAGCAACTGCACGAAAGCAATATGTAAAAAATCAGCTCAATTTTTACGGCAAGATTATGGCCGACAATAACAAGCTGATTGAAATTTTTCCTGTTGTTGGAGGTAATGTTACCAATGTTTATGTTGAATTAGGAGATTATGTTGAAAAAGGCCAGTTATTGGCCATTATTCGTAGTACCGAAGTAGCTGGTTTTGAAAAAGAAATGGAAGATGCACAAAGTGACCTCTTAGTCGCAAAAAATAATATGAAGGTGGCAAAAGATTTATACGAAGGAAAACTCAACACAGAAAGCTCTCTTATAGAGGCTAACCGAGAAGTTGAAAAGGCACAATCGCAATTAAGTCGGGTTAAAGAAACATATAACATATACAGCTTAAGAAAGGGAGCTGTTTACGAAGTACGTGCCCCAATATCGGGCTTTATAATTCAAAAAAATATCAATAGTGGAATGCTGTTAAGGAGTGATAAATCTGATAACATTTTTGACATTGCTCAGATAGATGATGTATGGGCAATAGTAAATGTTAATGAAAGTGATATTAGCGAAGTTAAAGTTGGAATGGCCGCTGAGATTTCAACGCTAAGCTATCCTGACAAAATATTTTATGGGAAAGTAGATAAGATCTATAATATAATTGATCCTGAAACGAAAGCAATGAAAGCCCTTGTAAAATTAAAAAATGATGGATTTTTGCTTAAACCGGATATGCGTGCCAATATTGTTTTGTCTTATCAAGAAGATAAAAAAATGGTAGCCGTTCCTTCATCAGCTATTGTTTTTGATAATAGCAAAAACTATGTTGTCGTTTTTGAGGATAGAAATAATATCAAAACTATTCCGGTTGAAGTATATCGCCAGGTTCACGATACAGCTTATATAGTTTCGGGATTAGAAGAAGGACAAAAAGTACTCACAAAAAATCAGCTGTTGGTTTACCAAGCACTTAGCGAATAAAAATATTTTAAATCATTTATCAGCCCAATTAAATCATATTCATTAATATCCTGTATTTGTGACACGATTCATTAGAACTATCATTGCCTTTTCATTAAAAAATAAAGCATTTACCTTTTTTTGGGTTGGGCTTTTCATTATTTTAGGAATTATTGCTTTTGCAAATATGCCTATTGAAGCTTTTCCAGATGTTACCAACACGCAAATAATTATTGTTACAGAGTGGAATGGACGCAGCGCTGAGGAAATAGAACGCTTTGTAACTGCTCCAATTGAGATTTCTATGAATGCTGTGCAAAAGAAAATCAGTGTACGTAGTATTACTATGTTTGGGCTCTCCGTAATTAAAATAATTTTTGAAGATGGTGTTGATGACTTTTTTGCACGGCAACAAGTAAATAACTTACTTCGAAATGTATCTCTTCCTGAAAGTGTAGAACCTGATGTACAGCCTCCATACGGGCCTACTGGAGAAATATTTCGCTATACTCTTAAAAGTGACGTTTTAGATTCTAGAGCTTTACTTACATACCAAAATTGGGTTATTGACCGGCAACTGCGTGCAGTGCCCGGAGTAGCAGACATTGTAGCTTTTGGTGGCCAGCAAAAAGTATATGAGGTAAGTGTTGACCCTAACCGTTTGTCACAATATGATATTACCCCATTACAAATTTACGATGCTGTAAACAAAGGGAACTTAAATGTTGGAGGCGATGTAATTGAAAAAAACGGACAAGCCTATGTGGTACGTGGTGTAGGCTTAATTAAATCAATAGCTGACATAGAAAATATTATTGTTACAGAAGCCGGAGTAAACCCTGTTTTAGTAAAAAATGTAGCTACTGTTAAAGAAAGCTCAATGCCTCGTGTTGGTCAGGTAGGGTTAAATGAAAATGACGATGTGGTTGAAGGAATAATTGTTATGCGTAAGGGAGAAAACCCTAAAGAAGTACTTGGTAAAATTAAAGAAAAAATAAATGAGTTAAACACAAGTATCTTGCCCAAAGATGTGCAAATGGTTACATTCTATGACCGTGACAATCTCATGAACTACACCACTAAGACAGTTATGCATAATTTGATAGAGGGAATTGTTCTTGTTACCGTTATTGTCTTTTTGTTTATGGCAGAGTGGAGAACAACTTTAATCGTTTCCATAATTATTCCTTTATCCTTACTGTTTGCATTCCTTTGCTTAAAGTTAATGGGTATGAGCGCAAATTTACTATCTCTTGGAGCCGTTGATTTTGGTATTATCATTGATGGTGCAGTGGTAATGGTTGAAGGGCTCTTTGTTACCCTTGATCACTTGGCCCACAAAAAGGGAATGAGTGCTTTTAATAAACTTGCCAAAGGGCGCTACATCAAAAAAACGGGAGTCGAAATGGGTAAAGCAATTTTCTTTTCTAAGCTCATCATCATTACGGCACTCATTCCCATTTTTTCATTTCAAAAAGTAGAAGGTAAAATGTTTTCCCCATTGGCTTATACATTGGGATTTGCCCTTCTTGGAGCTTTATTATTTACCCTTACCTTGGTTCCGGTATTAACGTATATTCTATTAAATAAAAATGTTCAAGAAAAGAACAATCTATTTGTTAACTTTTGGAATAATTCAATAGAAAAAGCGTTTCGCTTTACTTTTGCTCACAAGAAAAAAACGCTTGTTTTAACTTCTATTGTGATTATAACAACTTTAGGTTCTGCCTATTTTATGGGAACCGAATTTTTACCCCAACTAAACGAAGGAGCCTTATGGGTAGAAGCTAAGCTACCTATGAGTAGCAGTTTGCCCGAAACAGTAAAGATGGTTACTAAACTTCGAAATGAATTAATAAGTTTTGATGAAGTAAATGATGTTTTATCACAAATTGGAAGAAGCAACGATGGAACAGACCCAAGTGGGTTTTATTATGTACAAATGCAGGTTAATCTGAAGCAAAAGAGTGAGTGGAAGCGTAAAATTTCAATGGATAACTTAGTGGAAGAAATGGATAAAGAACTAAAAAAATATCAAGGAATTGTTTACAACTATTCACAACCCATTATTGATAATGTTGCCGAAAGTGTTGCCGGTATAAATGCATCAAATGCCGTTAAAATATATGGCGATGATTTAGATAAACTTGATGAGATTGCCAATCAGGTTTTATTACAAATTAAAAATGTAAAAGGAATAAAGGATGTAGGAATTTTACAAAATATTGGGCAGCCGGAAGTAAGTGTGATTCTGGATAGAGGCAAGATGGCCGCCTATGGAGTTATGCTAGCTGATGCTCAGGCAGTACTTGAAATGGCCTTTGGAGGGAAAACAGCTACTTTAAAATATGAAGGAGAGAAAAAATTTGATGTCCGTATTAGATATGAACAGAAATATCGTAAAGATGAAGATGATATGGCTAATCTAAAAGTTCCTACTATTAGCGGTTTAAAAATTCCTCTTAAAGAAATTGCCAGTATAAAAAAAATTACCGGCCCTGCATTTATTTATAGAGATGATGCCAAACGTTTTATTGGTGTTAAATTCTCTGTACGTGAAAGAGATTTAGGAAGTACCATTGCTGAGGCTCAAAGCAAAGTTAATAAAGGTGTTTTACTACCGGCAGGTTATCATATTGGATGGACTGGTGAATTTGAGAACCAAGTAAGAGCTACCAAAAGATTAGGACAGGTTGTTCCTATTAGTTTATTAGGTATTTTCTTTTTATTATTTATAATGTTTGGGAATATTAAAGACTCTTTGATCGTCTTGTCAAATGTTCCTTTTGCTATAATTGGAGGCATATTAGCCTTGCATATTACGGGTATTAATTTTGGCATATCAGGAGGGGTAGGTTTTATTGCTTTATTTGGGATTTGCATTCAAAACGGAGTAATTTTAATTAGTGAGTTTCATAAAAATTTACGGCAAAAAATGGACCTTGCCAATGCTATAACAAATGGAGTAAAAGTACGCACACGTCCTGTTATTATGACTGCCCTTATGGCTTCGACAGGACTAATTCCTGCTGCTATAAGCACAGGTATAGGCTCAGAAAGTCAAAAGCCCTTAGCGGTTGTAATTATTGGTGGTTTAATAACAGCTACTGTTCTAACCCTCTTAGTTTTTCCTATAATTTTTTGGATCTTTAACCGAAAAAAACACGAAATATTGAATTAATCCTAAGCTCTACAAAATAATTGTATGCTTAATGTGACAATCCTCCTGTAGTATTATAGCTTATTCCTTGCTGTTTTAAAATCCCTTTTACCATAAATGCATAAAAGGCAAGATACACAAAACAGAAAACACCCACCCAATAGCTGGTTTGAATACTTGTTTGATCTGCAACGTATCCCTGAAACCAGCTAACCAATCCACCGCCCATAATCATCATAATTAAAAAGCTACTTCCTTGACTAGTATTTTTACCCAGTCCGCTTATAGCCAATGCAAAAATACAAGGCCATAAAGTACTGCAAAACAAACCAACACTTGTAAAAGCATATACACTTAACATGCCTTGTGTAAACATCCCTATTAAAATGCCCAACATGCCCATTATTGAAAAAATAAGAAGCATTTGAATAGGATTACCTTGCGAAAGCATATCTGCCCCAATAAGGAGTATTATTACAAAAGCATAAATATAAAAAGGAGATAAATCATGGCCAGCTATTTTATTGACTCCTAAAAATAGTACAAATGCTAAATAGGGCATAGTTAGTTTTAACACTTTACGCGTGCGGGCTTTATTACTTAAAACCTCAACAGCACCAGACCAACGACCAATCATTAAACTAGCCCAATATAACGAAATATAGGGTGCAATATCTTGTGTTAAGAAGTTTAAATTCTTTTCCATATAATAAGGTAAATTACTAGCCGTTGAAACTTCTACACCTACATACAAAAAAATAGCCAACATACCCAATACTAATTGTGGATAATGTAAAGCATTCTTTCTGTCCTTATTTACCTGTTTTTCTTCATCATGTATTGCTTGAGGCTTGTCAGGAATACTAGAAAATTTTAAAATTACTGCGACTATCAAAAAGGCCAGTCCTAAAATTAGATATGGAATTTTTACACTATCAATACTTAAATTAAAATGTTCGTTGTCACTGGTTCCAAAAATGGCAAAGCTCACAATTAATGGGCCAATAGTGGTTCCGAAATTGTTAACGCCTCCGGCTAATGTTAGACGATTTGCTCCTGTATCAGGTGTTCCCAAAGCAATAGCTAAAGGGTTAGCAACCGTTTGTTGAAGTGAAAAGCCCAAAGCTACCGTAAACAGCCCACACAACATTAAATAAAAGGAATTGGCAGTTGCTGCAGGATAAAACAATAAGGTACCTAGTGCCGATATGCACAAGCCCAAGGCCAAGCTGTTCTTATAACCCATTTTATTTACAAGGTCATATCCTAAGAGTAATGATATACCCATATAAATCAAAGACCCAACGGTATATGCAATGTAAAATGCAACCGAAACTAATTGACTTTCACCTTGAGTAAGATGAAATGCTTTTTTAAAAACTGGAATTAAAATATCGTTGCTTGCGGCAACAAATCCCCAAAAAAAGAAAACAAAAACTAAAGAAAATAGTGCTTTTAGGTTACTTGATGGGAGCGGTGCAGAAGTACTCATGTATAAAATATTGGAGTTTTTTAATGTTCCGAATATTCAATATTTTTTTTGATATTACAAAGGATTCTCACAATAAGTACCTTCAAACATAATAAAATCGATATGATCATTAAAAGAATAAAAAGATTCTATTATTTTAAAGAATTAAGGTAACAATGTTAATTTTTACAATAATTCTTCTATCTGTTTAAAAACCGGAATTAACAATTGCCCTCTTTCAGTAAGACTGTACTCTATATGTAATGGTTTTTGTTTTATGACAGCTTTTTCTAACAGTCCAACCTCTTCTAACTCTCGTAAGGCAATGGATAAAGATTGTTTATTTGACCCCTGTATTTGTCGTAACAAACTATTAAATCGTAAAGGTGTATTTACTGCCAAACGAAATATTTCGGGTTTCCATTTTCCCGAAAGCAATTTTAAAAGTCCTTGTGCAGGACAGGTTTCCGAATTAGTTGCTGTTTTTTTAGTAGTCATATTTTTCTGACTTTTTGCACGATATAATCTACAAGCTAACTTTGCACAACAAAGATAAAACAATAATGCCTTGTAATGACGAAATACAAAATAGTACTCATCCTATATTTAACCACAACAATTTTAAGTTGTGTGGGACAAAAAAATAATATACAGAAAATGTCAGATAAAAATTCAGAAATCAATCCACTAATTTGCAACCCTAATGAAGGAATTTGTGTGATTCCAGACAGCACATCAGAAACAGCAATAACGATTCAAAAAGAAATAAAAGAAATAAAACTTGTTTATTTCACTGACCCAATTTGTTCATCTTGTTGGGGAATTGAGCCTCAGCTAAGAAAATTAAAATTAGAATATGGTAAAAACATAGAAATTGAATATCGAATGGGTGGATTATTACCCGATTGGAGTTATAACAGTGGAGGTATAAGCAAACCGTCTGACGTAGCTCATCATTGGGACGAAGTAAGCATATATTATGATATGCCAATTGATGGAGACCTCTGGTTGGAAGATCCTTTAGACTCATCGTATCCGCCTTCAATTGCTTTTAAAGCCGCACAAATACAGAGTGAAGAAAAAGCTATTTTGTTTTTGAGAAAAATACGAGAGATGGTTTTTTTGCAAAAAAAGAATATTACAAAATGGGAACATTTAGAAGCGGCTGCAAAAAAAGTTGGTTTAAATACCAAGCAATTAGAAACCGATTTTAATGGTAAAGCAAAAGAACTTTTTGATAACGATTTGAAGTTGGCAAAATCATACGGTGTTAGAGGCTTCCCTTGTATTTTCTTTATAGATCAATCGGGAAAAAAGGAAATTATATATGGCACGAAACCTTATTCTTTTTATGAAACAGCTGTATTGAAGATATATCCCAATATAACTAAAAGCGAATACAGTAAAAATTGGGAAAAGCTGTTTTCTAAATATCCTTCTTTGACAGCAAAAGAATTTTCTGAACTATCAGAAACCCCAAGAGTAGCGAGCGAAACACAACTCAATGAACTCACAACAAAAGGATATTTAGAAAAACTGACAACTAAAAATGGGTCTATCTGGACATTAAAAAATACGCTCCGTTAACAAGCGTGACATTGCTCAATTTTCACAATTTTATCTATTAAATTTTTGTTTAATTTGGGCTAAGATTATTTGTGTGAAAATATAGTTCAAAAAGAGTTTTCTAAAAAATAAGGTGCGCTCTTTCTGTTCTTCCCAAATGAAAAAAAAATAATCTGTGATTTTCAAATCTCAGAGCTTTTTTATGCTTAAAACTTTTGTTTAAGTTATTATTACAAAAGGGGAATAAGAACTTTTTCTTCATTATATCTTTACATCATATTTCTCAATGTAAACTCATATTACAAATTTAAAGATATTGATTAACTTTGTGTTTATGAATTAGTTAAACCATTACCATAAAACATCAAAGTATTTGCATACTTAAATATAATTATTGGATTTAAATAACATGTGGGCTTTATTTTTAATATATGCAACAGGAAAGCGTTATCAATATTTTAGAACCACAGTTTAAAGAAAGTAAGCAGTAAAAATAAAAACGTTTAAATTGTTTTTAAAATGACAAAAATAACGTACACATACATACCAACCGATAATTTCGTAAAAGCTTTCGTAAAATGTATTTGGTGGCTTACTGATGATGATATGAACTTTAGAAAAGAAAAAATACTTCCAAAAGGAACTGTAGAGATTATTTTTAATTTGTCAGATGATATTATTTACAACAACTCCACAACATCTTTTTCAAAAACTCTTCCTTCGGTATTCGTAAATGGATTAAATTATAAACCTTTTGAGTTGCATAAAACCGGAGCCCAAAATTTTATTGGAATACAGCTAAACGCTATTGGGTTAAGACTTCTTTTCAATATTTCAGCGAAAGAAATGAATGATGCTATTTGTGAAGGTTGTGATTTAAGCTTGAAGCTTGTTTTTTTAGCCGAAAAGCTAAACAGTATGCAAACATTCCAACAACGGGTTGATGTTATAATGAAATGGCTTAAGCAGCAAATTTCATTTATAAGTTGTCAATATGTAATTTTTCGGGCTCAAAAGCTTTTGAGTTTAGTTAATCAGAATAATTTATCGGTAAAAAAATTAAGTACAGAAATTTGTTTATCGGAGCGTCAACTTAGACGGTTTTCAACAGATTGGTTAGGCATGAATACCGAAGAACTTTTTCACTATGAAAAATATCTTACCTGTTTACACTCCTTACACTATTCAAAGCAAACCCTTACAGACATAGGATTCCGAGCCGGATATTACGACCAGTCACATTTTATTCGGGAGTTCAAATCCTATACCAATATGACACCTAAACAATACCGAGAAGCTAATACTGAATATCCAGGGCATATATTAATGAGAATATAATATGTCCGATTTATACAATTTTGAGGCATTATAAATAAATAATTTTACCATTTATTAACCCATAAATTGTTTTGTTATGATTTATAAATTCTCACTTATCGAAAAAATACTTTTGTCTAACGACATCATTCCGCATCCGTTTACTGACGCATCTTCTTCAGTAGGCTTAGGTTTTGCGTTGGGTAGTGCTGTTAAACTAAAAATTACAGACCAACTTACTATGGAATTTAAAGATGTTAAAAGTATTGCGAATGGAGCTCATGTGAGCGAAGTGGGTGCTGAATTAATTCTCGACTGTTTAGATGCCCTTGGGTATGCTCAAAAAAAGGAAACAAAGTATGCATTTACTACAAGAGGGTTCAAGAATCTATCAGAACAATCACCCAATAATTTTCGATATTTTATTTTATTTTGCGACTATTTGTATAAAGGCTACCTGAACCTTGACGAAACCATTCGACTGGGCAAAAGACCCCAATCAAATATGCTGCAAGAAATGACGGATTATGAATGGGAGTTGTTTTCACGGGCTATGATTGACATATCAAGAACAAATTTTAAAGAGGTAGCCAAAAAAATACCCGTTGCCAAAACACATGCTAAATTGCTCGACCTTGGAGGTTCGCATGGCCTATACAGCATTGAGCTTTGTGAACAAAATCCCAATTTAAAAGCTACCATTGTTGACCTGCCTCCTGTAAAAAAATATGCAGACGAGTGTATATCTAAATACAAAGCAGCAAAAAATGTTTCATTTCTTCCTGCCGACTTTATGAAAGATGAATTCCCCAAAGGTGTTGACATCATTCTTGCATTTAATATTATTCATGGATTTAATCCTTCTGAAAATGAAGCATTAGCAAAAAAAGTTTTTAACGCACTCAACCCTGGCGGAATGTATGTAATCCTCGACCAAATAAAAGGCATTGGTGGAAGCTCACAAATGTCCAAGGCAACTACTTCATATATGGCTTTAAACCTGCTTCATCAGGCCGGAGGAAAAACCTATTCAAAAGCAGAAATAGATGCATTCTCAAAAAAAGCAGGATTTACAAAAACAGAGCTTAAAAAACTAAATGCACCCGGTTTTGGCATAGTAACAATTTATAAATAACTCAAAAATTTACACATGAAAAAGATATTCAAATACATTGGAATTATATTGGGCATCATTGCTTTAGCCATTATTGGAATACTGACATATTTAAAATTTGCCCTACCCAATGTGGGAAACGCTCCTGAACTTAAAATAGAGGTAACACCAGCAAAGTTAGAACGAGGTAATTATCTTGCCAATCATGTCATGTTGTGTATGGACTGTCACTCAACAAGAAATTGGAGTTTATTTTCTGGACCTATGACTGCAGGAACTGAAGGTAAAGGTGGTGAAATATTTGATCAAAAATTGGGGTTTCCGGGCATCTACATTGCACCTAACATTACTCCTTTTCATTTACAAAACTGGACAGACGGAGAAATCTTTAGAGCTATAACATCAGGAGTATCCAAAGATGGAAGAGCATTATTCCCAATTATGCCCCATCATCTATATGGACAAATTGACAAAACAGATATTGAAGCTGTTATCACTTATATCAGAAGCTTGAAACCGATTGAAAATAAAACAGCTATTTCAAGTTCTGATTTTCCAATGAATTTTATTATAAACACAATTCCTAAAAAGCCCAATTTTAGTAAAATTCCGGAACAGTCAAATCAGATTAATTATGGAAAATATATGATTACAGCTGCAGGTTGTCTTGATTGTCATACCAAACAAGAGAATGGTAAGTTTGTGGGAGATCATTATGCCGTAGGTTTTGCTTTTAAACTTCAAGACGGATCCATAGTAAGATCAGCAAACCTCACACCTGACAAAGAAACAGGGCTTGGAAATTGGACAGCCGACCAGTTTGTGAGCAGATTCAAAATGTACGCAGATAGTGCTTTTATTATTCCTAAAGTAGCTGCTGGTGAATTTCAAACAACAATGCCTTGGACAATGTATGCTGGAATGAGTGAGCAAGATCTTAATGCAATTTACAAATACTTACAAAGTCTTCCGCCTACTAAAAATCAGGTTGAGAAATATACCCCAAAAAATTAGTATTATTTCAACATCAATTTGAAAAAAACTACTGTGAACAACGGATAAAAACCTAATACTACACAATTTACTCAATACCTATTTTTCTTATTTACTTCATATTATTTTTTTAAAGAATTAAGTTTGTTTTATAAAATTTATCTTTATTAAATTAACCCTTTCTTATGCTAAACATTGTTCTTTAAGAAAGCAATAATTTACATTTTTGAATTTTCCGCTATTTGTAACAATCTAAAACTTAAGATGAATAGGATTATAAAACAACTCAATTAGTATTTATAAAATAATTATTTTGCTGCACTTTACCTAACAACATAGATTGCTAATTCATATAATGCTTTCATATAATAGTTATTAGATTGATATTCTGATGAGTACAATAAATTTTGTTGTTATATTTTTTAACTTTATCATTTATTGGTGTTCGTATATTTATATAAACTTGTAAAAGGGTCATAGAGTAAAAACTATAGATAAGCTTAGCTTGCTTTTATAATTTTGAATTTACAATAGGCTTAAAAACAAAGCAACATCAATAATTAAACAATTTAGAGTTAATTAGAAATGGGAATAAACACAAAACATCAAAGCAAAATTAAGTCATTGCTCAAGCTCTTACAAAGTACCAATGATGATTTTACTAAAGTAAATTTACTTAATGAGTTGGGTTGGGAATTTGTATTAGAAGCACAATTTTTAGAATCAAAAGTGTATTTCAAAAAGTCTGAACAATTGGCTCAAAAATTAGGTTATAAATCAGGGCTTGCAGAGTCTTATTGTTTTTTAGGTCGGGGTTACGAATTTGAAGGTAATTATGCACAATCATTAGAAAGTCAATTCAAAGCATTAGCAATTAGAGAAGATATTGAAGATCAAAAAGGCATTTCATATTCTCTTCATTACCTTGGAGACATTTTCCTAAGTCAGGCTAATCTTACGGATGCTGATACCGTATTTCAAGATTGTAATAAAAAGGCTTTAGATTATTTTTTCAAATCGCTTTCGGTTGCACAACAAATAGATGACAAACAAAGTATTGCCAATTCATATAACTGTATTGGAAACACATACAGACAGTTAAATAATAGCACTAAAGCTACAGTATATTATTCAAAAGCAATGAAACTTAGAGAAAAAATTGGCGATAAGAGGGGCTTCATAGTTACGTATAATAATATGGGAAAACTTCAAATCCAAATAGGTAACTATTCTCAGGCTTTGGAGTATTTATTCAAATCCTTAAATTTATCAGAAGAAATAGGTGATAAACGAGCAATTGTTAAAGCACTTAACTCCGTTGGAAACTGTTATCTGATGCAAAAAAATTATTCAAAAGCCAAAGAGTATTTTATTCAGAGTTTAAATTTAAGTAATGAAATTAATTTTTTAGAATTCATAGTTAGTGCCCATCATGCACTAAGTGAAATATTTGAAACTAAAGATTATGAAGAGTATAATATTGATTTGGCATTATTCTATTTCAAAGAATATATTAAAGGGCGCGACCGTATTAATTCAAAAAAGCTGGCACAAGTAGAAATGAATTTTGAATTTCAGAAAAAAGAAGCAGCCCTAAAGTCCGAACAAGACAAAAAAAATGCTGTTGCTGCTGCTATAGAAAAAAAGAATATCGAAATCATAGATAGTATTAACTATGCCTTACGAATTCAAAAAGCAATTTTACCTATTAAAGATGAAATTTACAATGTTTTACCCAACACGTTTATTTTAAACAAACCTAAAGATATAGTTAGTGGTGATTTTTATTTCTTTTATCAAACTAAACAAATTGTTTTTATTGCTGCAGCAGATTGCACAGGGCACGGTGTTCCTGGTGCTTTGATGAGTATGATTGGTTCAGAAAAACTAAAAGAATCAGTGCAACAAACAAAGCTAGTTGGCGATGCATTATCAAAGTTAAATAATGGAATAAAAACTGCACTTAAACAATCCGAAAATGAAGATTCAACGCATGATGGTATGGATATAGCCCTTTGTTCAATAGACGTTTCAAACAAAATTTTAAAATATGCAGGCGCAAACAGACCTATTTGGATTATTCGAAATGGACATCAAGAAATTACAGAGATAAAGGCAACAAAAAAGGCCATAGGAGGCTTCACAGAAAGCACACAACACTTTGAAACACACGAAATAAAGTTACAGCTGGGCGACACCTTTTATTTATTTACTGATGGATACGCAGACACGTTCAGCAAACATGACAAAAAACTAACATCAAAAAGATTTAAAGATGTATTGATTAATATTCAAGAAAAAAACATGCAAGAACAAGAGCAATACTTAAATGATTTTATTGAAAATTGGAGAGATGATGCTGAACCGATTGACGACATTTTAGTTATCGGTATAAGAATATAATGAAATTATATACATATTATAAATACCGATTTTTTTAAAGCTTTAAACATAAATTTACTTTTCTTGTTAAAAAAGTAAAGCAAGAATCATCAATTAAAAAAAGGAATTAATTTACTAAATTTGATTATTCTTAATAAAATTAAAAGGCCTGTAAATTTCAGATTTTAATAAAAAAATGTTCGTCAAAAATGTAACACCCTATAAACTTCTTCTAGCTCTAATCATTGTTTTCACAAGTGTTTCTTGTAGAAATAATCAAAAAAAAGTGCAACCAAAAGCTTTGGAAGATAAAAATACTTCTTACAGTATAGCATCAACACGAAGCTATACAGATTTAGTTGAAGACCTCTACAAAGAACTTGCAACAAATAATCCTGAATTAAAAAGTATTGAAGCTAAAATAAAAATGTTCTCTGAAGTTCAAATTGACTCAATAGCAAGCTACTCTCATTTCGTTGAAAAAAACAACTCCTATTATAATACCGCAAATCAGCATATTGAAACTATAAAAGACAGCCTAATTAGAGACGAAATAAAAAGTATTGTAACGCATCACTTAGCTCAATATAACTCAAGAGTTGCAATACACAACGAGCTGCTAAAGCGTATTGAAACAAACCAAAATAAAATCTCTGACCTTTATAAAGCTTTGAAAATTATAAAAACATTACCATTGATAGATCAATACCAAAAAGATAATTTGCCCGGAACAAGCCCATTTGATCGTTTTATTAAACAGCAAGAAGAAATCATTAAATTAATAGACAAGCCCACTAAATAATTGAATCTTTTTGCCATAAAATCATTTATAAAACTGAATATTCAAAATAATAAAACTAATTAGGTAATTCTGTATTATTGTTGAAATGCAAAATCTAATTCGAATTGTATTGGTTTAATCAAATTAGATAAACTTTGTCTTCAAATATGTTCAGTAATTTTTATATTAATCACAATGCTATGCAAGGCTTGCACCTTAAAATTATTAAATATTTTATAACTAAAATTAGTTCTTAAACTGGCTATAAAAGGAATTGAGAATTCTGCGTTTTTTAATACAATCAAACATTTACATTTCGGTTGCTGCTGTGGCTTTAACAGTAGCTACACAAATACAAATTGGTATTAATCCCCAATGGCATCCCTATCTTTTTCTAATTTTTTTTTCAACTTTATTTGAATATAATTTACATCGTTTTATAACTATTTTAACTACTCCCGAAGCATTAAATTCACCAAAGCACTCCTGGGTTAAGGCCAATAGAAAGGGCTTTAATATTTTAGTTACGGTATCCATAATTGGGTTTATTTTTTCGGTAATGGAAGCAAAGCTGGAGGTTTTACTGAGCCTGGCTCCTATTGCCTTACTTACACTTTTTTACTCCACCCCCATTACAACAAAAGCAAAAGGAATATTTCGTTTAAGGCAATTTCCATACCTTAAAATATTTATAATTGCCTTTGTATGGTCCAGTGTAACTGTAATTTTACCTGTAATTCATACAAATATAAAGCTTAACACGCTCCCTGTTTTAACCATAATTGTTGAACGTTTCTTATTTATACTAGCTATTACTATTCCATTTGACATAAGAGATATGGAAGCCGATAGTTTAAGTGGGGTAAAAACAATTCCACTAAAGCTTGGGGTAAAAAGTGCTCAATATGTTGCCTGGCTCTCACTTACCCTGTTTGTTATAATTGCTTTGGTACATTATTCCATAACCAAACAACACTTTATTTTACTGGCCTTTATATTATCATACTTAAGCACTTTGTATTTCTTAATCTCTAAAAAGATCCAATCAATTCCCTTATATTATTATGGAATATTAGATGGAACCATGTTATTGCAAGGCATACTAGTGCTTTGTTTTTATCTTATCAATGAATTTATTCAAACACTTTAAGAGTGTCTGGTACCTATATAAATAAGAATTGTTTTGCATAACCAGCTCAATAGTGTTTCCTTAATTTCAATGATTCAAAAATGTGGATATAGCTCTATTTAACCTTGTAAAAATCAATTATACATTTGCAATATGAAATTCAAAATAGTTTCATAATTTATTTATGTTTTAGTTCGATGCTTTTAAAGTAACAGAAATTATTTAGTAAATTTATTTATTGAAAATTACATAGTTTTTAGTTTTACAGCCAATTGAATCTTTTAAATATGAAAATAAGTCATATCACAAAAAGTATAATACCTTTAGGAGAAGATGTAAAAGGACAAAATATAAGAGTAGGTATTTTTAATCTAATCAAATCTGAATACCCTGATTTTACTATTGATAGTTATATTACTTTGGCTGAGTTAAACCAATTTAGACGACTTTATTTAGCTGCTTTAATCAGTCAAGAAAAAGGTGAAGTAGAAATTATTGATAGTGATGTTATGAACGCTATTAAAAACAATTCTATTCTGTCCGAAAATATTCAAGATGAAATTGAGGCAGACCTAAGTTTAGGTCAACGTATTGCCGACAGGGTTGCTGCTTTTGGCGGAAGTTGGACATTTATCATCATATTCTTTTTATTCATCATCGTTTGGATGATTATTAATGTATGGTTCCTATCGGCAAAGCCTGTTGACCCATACCCTTTTATATTACTTAATTTGATACTTTCCTGTATTGCGGCCATTCAGGCACCAATTATTATGATGAGCCAAAACAGACAGGAACAAAAGGATAGACTACGTAGTGAACACGATTATAAAATCAATCTAAAAGCTGAATTAGAAATTAAATTGCTCAGTGAAAAAATAGATCATTTACTTGTTAGTCAAAATAGAAAACTATTAGAAATTCAAGAAGTGCAAATAGACTATCTAGAAGACTTGATGAAAGAAATTAAAATGAAATGAAATTTGACATCATAAAACATAAGCAATTAATATATCTGTATTGATATTTAATTATATACAACAACCATTTAAAATCGTATTTATATATGAAAACAAATAGTAATACAATTAATGAAATACTTCAAAACGTACCACTGGACAGGGTTGAACCTTTTAATAAACTTCACAATATAATTTTAAAAAACTTACCTAAAGGTTTTGAAGCAGCAATAAGTTATGGTGGTTTAGGTTATGTTGTTCCGCATTCTATTTATCCGGCAGGTTACCATTGTAAACCAAGCGAACCGCTCCCTTTTGCAGGACTTGCTTCACAAAAAAACTCTATAAATTTATATCACATGGGTATTTACTCCGATTCTAATTTAATGGACTGGTTTGTAAGTGAATATCCAAAATATACCAAACAAAAATTGGATATGGGTAAAAGTTGTATTCGTTTTAAAAAGTTAAATGATATTCCTTACGAGTTAATAGGTATTTTAATGAAAAAAATGAGTGTAAAAGACTGGATTACAATTTATGAAACGAAGCTTAAGAAATAATTAAAAAATGCTTTTGGACCATTAAAAATAAAATCAAAATAATTGACTTGTATGAGCTATTTTTTCTTTTAAAATTACAACAATTATTATGTAATAAAGTGCAACCTATTAAACTTTATTGGGCAAGAGTATGAATTAAAGTATACTATTGAAAGTAAGTACTGCTTGCGCTTTAATGAACCGATTCGGGAGCCATTAACTGCGATTGATGCTGTTGAAAATAATCTCCTTTTAAGGCAATCAGCTCATCGTGTGTTCCTTTTTCGCTTATCGCACCATTACCCAAAACAATAATCTGTTCTGCGTGTTGAATAGTATTAATACGATGGCTGATATAAATGGTTAATTTATGTGCCAAACGTGTTTTAAAATTTTGAATTATCTTACTTTCTGTTTGGGTATCTACAGCACTTAAGCAATCATCTAAAAGTAACACTTGTGGATTTTTAATTAAGGCTCTAGCTATACTTATACGTTGCTTCTGCCCACCACTTAATGTTACACCGCGTTCTCCTATTAGGGTATCAAAACCCTCTTTAAATTGTATAATATTATCATACACCTCTGCTGTTTTGGACACTTCATAAACATGAGCAAGCCCCTCTTTCTCATGCTCATCAAGTCCAAAAACTATATTCTTGTATATACTTTCCGAAAACAAAAAAACGTCCTGCGGAACATATCCAATTGCTTGCCTTAGGCTTGTTAAATCAAATTCTTTTATATTGGTTTCATTAATATATATAGAGCCTTCATCGGGATCATACAATCGCATTAGTAACAAAGCAATGGTTGTTTTTCCACTACCCGTTTTTCCGGTAATTCCCAAACTGCTCTCAGGCGCAACTTCAAAACTTACTTTATTTAAAGCTTTAATACCTGATTCGGGGTAAGTAAAACTTACATTCTCAAACCGTATGCTTAGCTTCTCATTATCGTTGATTAATTTTTTTCCACTAATAATAGGGCTTCGAATTTGAAGAAATTCATTAATGCGTTTTTGTGATACAGCAGCTTTTTGAATAATTGAACTTACCCAACCAATGGAGGTAACAGGCCATGTTAGCATATTCACATACAACACAAATTCTGCAATATTTCCTAAAGAAATAGTTCCGTTAATATACAGTTTACCACCAATAAAAATAGTTATAATTGTACTGGCGCCTATTAATAATGTTATTATCGGCCCAAACATGACATCCATTCTCATGAGTTGATATGATAATGATTTAAACTTGAGCGATGAACTTAAAAAATAACGGCTGTTTTGCTCTTCGCGGTTAAATGATTTTATTACTCGAATTCCAGCAAATGAACCTTGTGCTACAGTTGATAAATGAGAAAGCTGTTTTTGCAGTTTGGTGCTGCGCTTGTTAATAATGTTACTAATATAATAAATGCCCAGCGATAAAAATGGGAGAGGAATTAATACTAATATGGTTAAATAGCTGTTTACATACCACATAACTGAAATCACCATAATAAAAAGCATAACCAAATTTATAGTGTACATAATAGCCGGTCCTATATACATACGAACCTGAGAAACATCTTCGCTTATTCGAGCCATTAAATCTCCTGTATGATTTTTTTTATAAAACGAAAGGGGTAAAATTTGGTAGTGCTTATATATGTCATTCTTCAAATCATATTCAATATGGCGACTCATTACTATAATGGTTTGTCGCATAAAAAACATAAAAATTCCCTTAATTAAAGTAGTGATAATAATAATTAAAAAAAACAGAAAAAAAGCTTTGTAAAACTGA
Source organism: Bacteroidota bacterium (assembly GCA_963169745.1). Taxonomy (GTDB): domain Bacteria; phylum Bacteroidota; class Bacteroidia; order UBA4408; family UBA4408; genus CAIKXD01. The sequence goes on along the minus strand of CAUJCU010000015.1, from coordinate 39,598 downwards.
GTAGTAAGGTTGTTTTGAAGTGACGTGTTTTCTGCCTGTTGGTGTAACCAAACGGCATCATTCAAATAATCAATAGTAAACCGGGTTACTTGAGCAGGGTAAATAGCAAACAAGTTAGAAAGAGCAATAAAAATAACACCTCCCAACAAATAAAACTTGTATTTAAAAAAGTATCTGTTTAAATATTTTAAAGACCCCATACCAACTGTACAAATGTAACGAATACTCTAACTTATTAGGCATTAATACCAATCTAATAAAGAGAAAATGAACTTTTGTATAAGTTTTTAACAAAATTCTCTAAATTACGCCATATACAACAAGCTACCTGTCCTTTCATTGTATTAGCAAATTTTCAAATTATATGTTCCCTTGAGGCTGTTCAAAAAAAAATTAATATAATTAAAAGTGCAAAACTAATTACTCTATTTTCGCAAAAAAATAAATTCAAATTTATTTGGACAAACAGTTTTTTATAGAATGGGTATTCTTCCCGCTTGTTATATTTCTTTCAAGAGCAACCGATGTTAGTTTAGGAACATTAAGAAGTGTCTTAGCTAGTAAAGGGATGAAAAAAATGGTTCCTTTTATAGGCTTTTTTGAAGTACTGTTCTGGCTATTTGCCATAAGTACTGTTATGAAAAATTTAAGCAATGTACTCTGTTACTTAGGTTGGGCCGGTGGATATGCCACTGGTATTTACATTGGTCTTTCAATTGAAGAAAGATTAGCAATTGGAACACAAGTAATTCGTGTTTTTTCACAGCAGGATATCAGCAAATTTATTCAAATGCTCGTACAACATAATTATAGTTATACCATATTAGATGGGCAAGGTAAAAAAGGAGCCGTAAAATTGATTTTTATTACGGTAAAACGAAAAAATATCAATTCACTTACAAATATCATTCATCAGGCATTACCACAAGCATTTTATAGTATTGAAGATATTAAAAGATCAAAAGGGTTGAGTAATAATTTAAACGAAAACAAAGCTACCCGAGGGGTATTCAAAAGCTTTTTCCCTTTCAGCAAGTAGTGAATTTATATCTGATACAATTTAAAATTTTAGAAACACTTCTAATTGCTTCTGTATATCACGAAGTGTGTTTTCATCTTTAATATGATTATCCTGAATCATATTTAACACCCCAGAAACAGGCAATTTGAAAGGATGAACATAGGCATTCAAATAATGCAAAATACCTGTCAAATGATCTAAGCCCCGTAAATTCCCTCCCCGTCCGGAGGCTACTCCGGTTAATGCAATTTTTTTACCTTCTAAAATTTTATAAGGTAATACATCTATGAGTAATTTTAAAATTCCGGGAAAACTTCCATTATATTCCGGCATAACAATAATTAACTTATCGGCTTCATTAAAATATTTTTCAACTAATTTGTCAAATTCGGGCACAGCTTTTCCCAAACTTTTTTGTATAAACCAAAGTCCATCAACATGCTCTAAATTAAGATATTGAAAGGGGGTTTGGCGAGTTATTAAAAATTGTTGATAAGTTTCTGAAATTACAGAAGTCCGATTATCAGGCCTATTTGTTCCGTTTATAAGTGTTATCATAGCATATTTTTCAACAAAAAACTGTTCAAATTATTAACATTTTAAAAGAGCTGAGAATTGTAAATTCGCATAATTTTTTAACTTGACTTCATTTACTCATAAAATATTGAAGTACAAAAAAACAAAATTAATATATGCAAATCACATATTTTGGACACTCTTGCTTTGAAGTAATCGTAAACAATAAGAAATTATTATTTGACCCGTTCATTAGTGAAAACAATCTAGCTAAAAATATTGATATTTCAAAAATAAATCCAGATTATATTTTTGTTTCTCATGGCCACTTCGACCACATTGCTGAAACAGTACGAATTGCCCAAAAAAGCAATGCCAAAGTAATATCCAATTTTGAAATTGTACAATGGCTTAACAAAAATGGAATTGAAAACACACACCCCATGAATACAGGTGGAAAATGGATGTTTGATTTTGGCAAAGTAAAATGTGTGGCAGCTGTTCATAGCAGTAGCTTGCCCGATGGATCTTATGGCGGGGCGGCTATGGGATTTATTATTGAATCACATGAAGCTAATTTCTATTATTCGGGCGATACAGCTCTTACTTATGAAATGAAACTCATTGGTGAGTTCAGAACCCTTGATTTTGCTTTCTTATGCTTGGGAGATAATTTTACTATGAGTGTTGACAATGCAATTATTGCATCCGATTTTATAAAATGTCGAAAAATTATTGGAATGCATTTTGATACTTTTGGATATATAAAAATTGACCATCAGGAGGCTATTACAAAATTCAGTAATCAGGGCAAAGAGCTAACTCTAATGAAAATTGGAGAGATAATAAATTATTAAAAACAAAACACAGAGGAATATAACATAAATAATGGGGAAAATTATTGCTATTGCCAATCAAAAAGGCGGAGTCGGAAAAACAACAACAGCTATTAACCTGGCTGCCAGTTTGGCCGTTTTAGAATTTAAAACTTTGTTAGTAGATGCCGACCCACAGGCCAATGCTACTTCAGGTGTAGGCTTTGACCCTAAAAATGTGAAAGCCAGCATTTACGAATGTTTGATAAATGAAGCCAAACCTAAAGATATTATTTTAGAAACTTCAACGCCTAATTTATATCTGTTGCCAGCAAATATTGATTTGGTAGGTGCCGAAATTGAAATCATCAATATGCCCAACCGCGAGTTAATGATGCGTAATGCACTTAGTGAAACGCGGCATGAATTTGATTTTATAATTATTGATTGCTCTCCATCATTAGGTTTGGTAACCATTAATGCCCTTACGGCCGCTAACTCAGTAATTATTCCTGTACAATGTGAATATTTTGCTTTGGAAGGATTAGGAAAGCTACTCAATACTATTAAAATTGTTCAAAGCAGACTAAATACAGAACTCGAAATAGAAGGAATATTATTGACCATGTATGATATTCGTTTGCGACTCAGTAATCAAGTAGTTGAAGAAGTTAAAACGCATTTCCAGCAAATGGTTTTTGATGTTATTATTCAACGAAATACCAAATTAGGCGAAGCACCAAGCTTTGGCGAAACCATTATTATGCATGATGCTACCAGCAAAGGAGCTATAAACTATCTTAATTTGGCACGCGAAATCTTGCAAAAAAATGGCCTTACCCGATTAAGTAACGATGAAAAAATATTACCCGAAGAATAATCATGAGCAACAATCAAAAAAAAAGAGCTTTGGGAAAAGGGCTAAGTGCTCTTTTGCAAGACAATAAAACAGACATTACCAGCAGCCATGCCGTTAGCGAAGTTTCTACTGAAGTTGCCGGCAGTGTAGCCATGCTCAAAATCTCTCAAATTGAAACAAATCCCTTTCAGCCAAGAACTCATTTTGAGGAAGTAGCATTACAAGAATTGGCCGATTCAATTACATTGCACGGCATTATTCAACCCGTTACAGTTCGTAAAATGGGTTATGATAAGTTTCAGCTTATTAGCGGAGAAAGGCGTTTCAGGGCTTCACAATTAGCCGGACTTTCTGAAATACCCGCATATATTCGTATTGCTAACGACCAAGCCATGCTTGAAATGGCTTTGGTTGAAAATGTTCAACGCGAAAATTTAGATGCAATTGAAATAGCTATCAGTTATAAAAGATTAATTGATGAGTGTAACCTCACTCAAGAAGCCGTTTCAGAAAAAGTAAGTAAGCAAAGAAGTACAGTTACTAATTACCTGCGCCTTCTAAAGCTTCCAGAAGAAATTCAGTTAGGGCTTAAAGAACAAAAAATAACTATGGGCCATGCCAGATCCCTAATTAATATTGAGAGCAGGGATACGCAAATAGCAATATTTCACACCATTCTCGATCAAGATCTTTCTGTTAGAGATACTGAAGAATTAGTTCGTGAAACTGCTAAGGGTAGTGAATTAGAAGATTTGCAAATACCCGTAAAAAAAGCCACAAAATTGGGTGTTAATACTACCGTAGATGTGAAAATTAGTAATGAATTGAAGGAAATATTTAACAAAAATACAGAACTAAAAAAATCAACAAACGGAAAAGGGAAAATTATTATTCCTTTTTACTCTGAAGAAGAAATGAAGATTTTTTTAAACCACTTGTTTAAATAAATTACCCAATCAGGTAAATAAAAAATGGTGCCTGTTCAAAAATATATTTTGATTATCATTTTAGCACTGATACTGTTTGCCTACCCCCTTTGGGCACAGTCAAATAGCACAAGCACACTACTACAAAATGTGTACTCATGGAATGTGCCTGATTCATTACATAAACAAACACAAAAGTCTCCTATACATAATCCCAAAAAGGCAATATGGTTAAGTGCTGCCATTCCGGGTGCTGGGCAAATTTATAACAAAAAGTACTGGAAAGTTCCTATAGTATTAGGGGGGCTTGGTACCTGTATTTATTTTGTACGAAGTAATAATATTTCATATCAAGATTATCGAAAAGCTCTTTTGCAACGAAATGATCCGCTCCAAATAAACCCCGATAAATATGCTGATGTTTATTCCACCGATCAGCTCCTGACCCTGCAAGACCAATTTCACCAAAATCGAGATATGTTTATTATGGTAACGGCTTTGGTGTATGCGCTCAATATTGTTGATGCTTTGGTAGATGCCCATTTATACACTTTCGATGTTAGCGATGACTTAAGCTTACAGTGGCAACCCGTTTATGCTCCTTCTTTCGAAAATAAATACACAGCTGGACTTAAACTTTCACTAAAATTTAAATAAATAGTCACGTCTGCTTTGTTAAATAATGGATTTTTACCCAGTAGATACCGCCCAACAATTTGAATTTGACAAAGTAATAAACTATATTCTTGTTCATTGCCGATGCCAACCTTCACGAGAGTTAGTAAAGCAAATTAAACCCGTTAAAAATACAGAGCGTTTATTGTTATTGTTGCAACAAACCAACGAGTACAAAATAACTTTAGAACATCGTATCCCGTTCCCGGATACCACTTTTACAGATCTAAGTAAAGTAATTGCACTGCTACATATTCAAGGTTCTGTATTAACTGCCGAGCAATTTTGTATGATCCGATCGGTAAGCGATACGGTTAACACGATCATAGCCTTTTTAAACGAAAAACAAAAACAATTTCCAGCTTTGTATGTGCTTGTCGCAAAGCTTTATATTACTTCAGATATAATTCATAAAATTAATGCAATAATAGACATACAACCCGAGGTAAAATCTTCAGCTTCTAAAGAGCTTACCTTTGTGCGTAATGAATTAAGCAGTAAAAGAAGAGAATCTGATCGCAGATTCAGAAGCTTTGTAAATGACTTAAAAAAACTTGGATGGCTACGTGACAATGAAGAAAATTTTTACAACGGACGTAGAGTGCTTTCTGTGCTGGCTGAACATAAAAGAGATGTAAAAGGTTTAGTGCATGGCAGTAGCGACACAGGTAAAACTACCTTTATTGAACCATACAGCACCATTGAAATAAACAACGAAATTGCCGAACTCGAGCAACAAGAAAAGCGCGAAATTTTCCGTCTGCTACGTCAACTTACGGAGCAAACGAAACCTTATTATAATTTAATAAAAAACTATCAAGAGGCATTGGTTCAAATAGACTTTACAAGAGCAAAAGCCCTTTTCTCGATTGAAATAAGTGCCATTCTGCCTCAAATTGAAAAACAACCCGTTATAAGATTAAAACAAGCGCGCCATCCCCTACTCTATTTACAAAACATTCAAGTTAATAAAACTACTGTCCCCTTAAATATACATATAAATACACAAAACAGAATAATTGTTATTAGTGGGCCTAATGCCGGTGGAAAGTCCATTACCTTAAAAACAGTAGGGCTACTGCAAATAATGTTGCAAAGTGGTTTATTAGTATCCGTTTCTGAGGACTCAACAATGAGCCTTTTTCAGCAGCTTTATAGCGACATTGGCGATAGCCAAAGTATTGAACACGAACTAAGTACATATAGCAGCAGACTATTGAAAATGAAATACTTTTTAGAACATGTTACCCGCAGAACTTTAGTACTTATTGATGAATTCGGAACAGGTTCTGATCCGGAACTGGGGGGAGCTATTGCTGAAGTGTTACTTGAGGAACTTACTGCTAAAAAAGCCTTTGGGTTAATTACCACACACTATACAAATATTAAACTGTTGGCCGAAAAACTTACAGGAGTGCAAAATGCTTGTATGATTTTTGATGCAGAAACCTTGCAGCCTCAATACGAGCTTCAGGTAGGACGCCCCGGAAGCTCATACACGTTTGAAGTAGCCCAGAAAATAGGATTGCCGGTAAGTATTCTTAATCGGGCCAAAAAGAAAATTAAAACCGATAAACTTAAGCTTAACACCATGTTAGGCACTTTACAAAAAGAAAAACAAAAATTAAGCCTCTTACAACAACACCATATAGAACAGGAAAAAAAAGCTACCGAGGCGCTAAAAATATACCAAAATTTTATTCAAAAATTAGAAAAAAAAACAACTCAAAATCGCGAAAAGCAAGAAGAACATAACAAGCTTTTAGAACTTGGTAGGCGTCTTAATATTTTAAGTGAAGAATGGGAGAAATCCAAAGTAAAGAAAGAAGTTATCCAAAAATTTGTAAGTTTGATGACTTCCGAAAAAAAGAAAAAACTGGAAAAAAAGAGCGCTGAATCACGAGCTAAAAATAAAGAAAAAGTAATTGCTAAAAAATTACAAGAAATAAAGCCAGGTAGTATTGTGCGGCTGTTTAATAGCAAACAAACCGGTGAAGTAATAGAAATTAAACGAAACAAAGCAAAAGTTATGTTTGGCGATATAAAAAGTATTGTTTCGCTTGAAAACCTTGAATTAACTTGACTTTATAAGTAAAAATTGTTTGAAACTTATGTTTTGTTAGCAATTTCACAACAATCCTATACCAAGAGTTTGTAAATTTGGAACAAATATTTTGTTATGTCATTATACCCGGTAATTAACCAAAAAGATACACGCTCTGGTTTTGGAGCAGGTTTATTAGAACTCGGAAAAAACAACCCCAACGTAGTGGCTCTCTGTGCCGACCTTACGGGATCGTTGAAAATGGATGCATTTGCCAAAGAGTTTCCCGAAAGATTTATTCAAGTTGGTATTGCTGAAGCCAACATGATGGGTGTTGCTGCCGGTTTAACTATTGGAGGAAAAATACCCTTTACCGGTACTTTTGCCAATTTTTCAACTGGACGCGTTTATGACCAAATCAGGCAAAGTATTGCCTACTCCGGAAAAAATGTAAAAATATGTGCCTCGCATGCCGGATTAACCTTAGGCGAAGATGGGGCTACACATCAAATCCTTGAAGATATAGGGCTTATGAAAATGCTGCCCGGTATGGTTGTTATAAACCCTTGTGATTATAATCAAACCAAAGCAGCAACTATAGCCATTGCGGCTCATCAGGGTCCTGTGTATTTGAGATTCGGGCGTCCTGTAGTACCAAATTTTATTCCCGAAAATCAAAAATTCGAAATTGGGAAAGCCCTAAAACTAATGGAAGGCCACGATGTAAGTATTTTTGCAACCGGCCATTTAGTTTGGCAGGCACTTTTAGCTCATAACATTTTAAAAGAAAAAGGTATTAGTGCTGAAATAATAAATATACACACCATTAAACCTTTTGATCGGAATGCGGTCTTATCCTCAGTAAAAAAAACAGGTTGTGCCGTAAGTGCCGAAGAGCATCAAATTAATGGCGGTCTTGGTGATAGTATAGCGCAAACACTATCCCAAAATTACCCTACCCCTCTTGAATTTGTGGGGGTTAATGATACTTTCGGGGAAAGTGGTACTCCCGAACAATTAATGATTAAATATGGTTTGACAAGTACAAACATTGTTAAGGCAGCACTAAATGTTATAGCCCGAAAAAAATAAGGGCCTAATAACTGTTCTTTTTTGCTGTACCTTAATAAACAATAGGAACTATGCAAGAATACAGCGATAAAGAACTTCTGGAAATGTTTAAAGCAGAGAATACAAAAAATCTCGCCTTTAATCTACTAATCAAAAAGTATCAGAAAAAACTGTATAGTATCATTCGCAGAATGTTGATTGTTCACGAAGATACTGATGATGTATTACAAAACACCTTTATTAAGGTTTGGCATCATCTGGATGAATTTAAAGAAGAAGCACAGCTCTTCACTTGGCTTTATCGTATTGCCACAAACGAATCACTAAATTTTTTAAAGAAAAAGAGAACTCACTTTTTCGTTCCTATTATTAATATTGAACATAAATTATCAAGGCAACTAGAAAGTGATGCGTATTTTAAAGGAGACGCTATACAATTAAGATTACAAAAAGCAGTATTAAAACTTCCCGAAAAGCAAAGACTAATTTTTAATATGAAATATTTTGAAGCTCTAAAGTATGATGAAATAAGCGAAATATTAGGAACCTCCATCGGTTCACTTAAGGCTTCCTATCATCATGCTGTAAAAAAAATTGAAACTGATCTCAGGTCGTATTAAACCTTTACCACTGAGAAATGTCAAAAAAAAGAATTGAGTCATGAAAACTTCTTTACCAAATAATAAGCCTCTTAATACTGTTCAAAATGCACCCAATCTTGAAACTATAGAGCATGTTTGTTTCGAAAATGTATTTTCTGTTCCTCCCAATTATTTTGAAACATTAGAACTAAATATTTCAAAACATGCTCTAATAGCTAAAACAAGCTATTTTGAACCTCCACAAGAGTATTATGAGCAGCTCTCCGAACAAATGGCTAATCGTTACGCATCAAATTTAAAAAACCCATTTGTTGTTCCTAAGAACTATTTCAATCAATTTCCTGAACTCATAAAACAGCATGCTTTAATTTGCCATCAAATGAAAGAAACGGATTGTGCAGAAGGCTACTTTGAGCAATTACCTCAACAAATACAAAATCGGATATACCATCAAAAAGTTAAACTAGAAAAAACAAGTTCACCACTTTTAAAGCCATATCGTATTGCAATGGTCACTGCTTGTTTTCTAATGATGGCTACATATTTTATATTAAATATATATCAAAATGGAGAACAAAAATTAATAGAATCTCCTTCAGCTAATTCAATTAATGTTACCATGGGTGGTGTTTATGAAATTGATGAAAGCAGCTTAGTAGAAGAAATTGACAATCCTGAACTTATTGAAATAAAAAGTACTAAAAATAGTATAACACCATCAGTTATTAGTAGTTACCTCATAGAAAATGAGGTTTATATAGACGATATTATACAAGAAATCTAAAAATGAAGTGATGAAAAACTGGATTAAACTTATTTTTATAGCTCTGTTGTTACAACAGCCTATATTACTAAAAGCACAGCGCAACAATGAAAAGAAAGAAAAAATAAAATCTCTCAAAGTGGCCTTTATTACAAAAGAACTAAACCTATCTCCAAAAGAAGCACAAACTTTTTGGCCCGTTTATAACGAGTATCAAGATAAGCTCGAAGAAATGAGAAAGTCGCGAAAAAAAGAAAACAAAATTATGTTTAATGATAGTACTTGGACAGATAAAGATGCGAATATTTTTATTGACAATGAATGTGATTTTAAAATAAGTGAGGCACAATTACAAAAACAATATTACACCCAATTTAAACAAACACTCTCAGTTAAAAAGGCTGCTTTACTCCTTAAAGCAGAAGAAGATTTTAAACGTGAATTGCTTCGGCAACTGAAAGGTAAAAATAAAAATTAGAATACATTATTGAGAACAAATTTACACTATCGAATATTCAAGTTCATATAGTAAAACTTTGTTTTATTACTGTATAGATGTGGTAATCTTCTATGTATAGTTTTTGAGAACCAACACCAGTTAAATTTCTGCAATTACACGGCAAGCGCTGCTAATTTTTTACAAATTGTTTTCAGAAACAATTATTTAAAGTAAATTGGCTGTTTATAAAATACAAACACCGTCTAATATAACATTATGAGTAAAAAAATAATTCATACCTCAAAAGCACCACAAGCTATTGGCCCATACAGCCAAGCTGTTCAATTTGGCAACATGTTGTTTCTTTCAGGTCAAATTCCAATTAACCCGCAAAACGGTGAGCTCGTAATAGACAATATTGTCGTAGAAACGCATCAGGTAATGAAAAATATTAATGCAGTACTTGAAGCTGCCGGTTATCAAATTGAAGATGTTGTAAAAACAACTATTTTCTTAAGTAGCATGTCACATTTTCAACAAGTAAATGAGGTTTATGCTTCCTACTTCAGCAGCAACTTCCCAGCACGTGAAACGGTTGCTGTAGCAGGGCTTCCAAAGGGTGTTAACGTTGAAATTAGCATGATTGCATGTAAATAACCATGAATTTTAAGCTAGGCGATAACGTTTCTATACTTAACGAAAAAGCTGAGGGGGTTGTAACTGCCATTAATCGTGACAATTCTATTGATGTTTGCGACAAAGATGGTTTTACAAGAAAATTTCGTGAAAAAGAATTGATATTACTTCCGAAAGCAGCCAAATCCCAACAGGGAGAAACGTACTTGCCACTGCATGAAAAAAACAATAAAGGAGTCTATTTATTTTATATACCCAAAAACAACTGTAATAATGATGATGGTTTAGACTTATTCCTAGTCAACAATACAGATTATAGCTTTTACGCTGAACTATACCAGATTGATAACAACAAAAAACTGATGTTTTATCAAGCACAAATAAACGCTGGAAATACAAGCAAAGTTGTTTCTATAAATGCTGCTGAAACTGAAATGTACTGTAACTTATGGTTTCAATGTTTGTTTAATTTAGACCGACAGCAACTTTTAATCCCTCCTCTTCAAAAAGAAATAAAAATAAAAGCTGATAAATTTTTTAAACCATCAGGTTATTGCTTCTCAAATATGATAAAAAGTGTAGCAATAAATTTTTGTGTAGCCTCCGAAACAGAAATAATAACCCAAAATAAGAACATCAATATTGAAAATATACACTTCAAATCAAAAGATGAAAATCAAGTAAATAAAAATTCAAAACCCCATCATTATAATAGAAAAGAAGAAGAATTCGATTTACATATCACTGAAATAATAGAAGATTTTACACAACCCAATCACTATCAATATTTAGAGCTGCAACTTAACTTATTTCGAAAAAAAATGGACGAGGCCATACAACAGAATTATGCCTCTGTTGTTTTTATTCATGGTGTAGGTAAAGGTATTTTAAAAGAAGCTTTACTAAAAGAACTAATAAAATATAAGGGAATAAAGTATTACGAAGCCAGCTATCAAAAATATGGGAAAGGTGCCCTAAAAGTCGAATTTATTTAAGTTGAGCTTCTCGTTTCCCTCCTGTTTTTCTTATAAAATATTTTATCTAAGGCTTATATGTTAATACAAAAGGTTAATTTAAAACTAATCTTCAACAACAATAACCATGTATTTGCTGCTTGCCCAAAACTCTTGAGGGTTAAGTATCACCAACTTTTCGGCTCGTTTGTTTCCTTCAATTTGATAAGAATTATGAGGATGGTTCGTAATAAGTTTTGCCTTTTTGGCATTTAATGAGAAACTCTTTTGTTTAGTGATGTCAATCTTGGTAAAATATGTTTTATCAAAATCATCAGCCAGTTTTTTGGTTTTTCCTAAGCCAATAAAACCTCCTTCTTTAGTTAGCACTCCCTTTTCTTTTAGTTCTTTGTTAGTTCCAATAGCGTAATAAGCCGTATTTAACTGAAGTGTTTTTTGGTTGCTCTCTTCAGATTTCTCTTCGTATTTAGATGTAATTTCGGCAATTTCAATGTTTAAACGCTCTAATTGATTCTTTAAGTTGGTAATCTCTAAATCTTTTTCTTCCAATTGTGTCGTTAAAAAAGTAACCATTTTCTCTAACTCTTCCACTTTCCCATTTGATTTTTTTATGGTTGCTTGTAAAGAAGCAATTTTTTGTTTGTTACGTTCCATTAACTCATTAATACCTTGTATGTCAGAAATAATCTGATCTTTCATATTCTTTTTCAATTCAGCATCTCCTGAGTTTGTTGCAATCATTTTTTGTCTGGCTTTCACTTCATTTAAGTTTTCTTGTATTTCGTTAAAAGCAACAATAAATGATTCAATACTGGAATCCTTTTCACTCACTACCATTTTTAACCCCTCATTAGCATATTTCAAACTGTCGGTAAGAGATTGTTCTTGCTGGTTATCGTTCTTACAAGATGAAAGACTTAATGTTAATGCTGTAAGTGCAAAAAAGAGCTTTTTCATAATATAATTTTAAATTATTAAGGCAAAGTTAGTTTAAGTTATATAATAGGTGGTGTTAATTTTTGTTTGTCGGCCAAGTGCTTTTGCTTAGCCAAGTATATGCTATTATTCAGCTCATAGCCCAACAAAATTACAAATACATTAAAGTTTATTAGCAGCATAACTACAATAATACTACCTATTGAGCCATAAAGCTTATTGTAGTTCCCAAAATTATTAACATAATAGGCAAAACCCGAAGAAACAAATATGAACAGTAAAGTTGCTAAAGTGCTTCCTGCCGAAATAAACTTGTATTTAATACTGCCGCTTGGTCCAAAGTAATACAAGAAAGAAATGGCTGTAAATAACAAACCTAGTAAAATAACCCACTTCACTAAAAGAAGTCCATATAATGTAATACTATCATTAATAAGTTCATGCTGCAAAAGGTAATTAAAAAACCACCCGCTAAAAACAATTAGAGTTGTGGCCAATGCGAGCAAAAAGGTAATTATAAAAACAAGCAAAATCGAAATCAATCTAATTTTATATGCTGGTCTTTTTTCAATAATAAAAGAAGTTTCATTAAAATCTCGCATCATGGCATAAACTCCATCGGTAGCCAAATAAAGAGCAAAAATAAAACCAAATGATAAAAGTCCTCCGTTTTTGTTGTTCAGTAAATCAATAAATGTTTCTTGTGAGGCCTGAAAAACTCCTTGAGGCATTAAATCTTTTAATAAATTAAAAAGTAAATCTTGAAAATTGTGAACCGGGATATAAGGTATTAAAGTAATTAAAAAAAGGAGTCCTGGAAATATAGCTAAAAAGAACTTGAAAGATAGTGAAGCCGCCTGATTACCTAATTTTAAATTTCGTAAATTTTCAATAAAAAACACAATAACATAGAATAATGGAACACCTTCAAAGCCGGGCAAAATAATACGTTTACTTAAATCAATAAGAAAGATTGAAAACTTGTGACGGCTAATTTTATGAATCCATTTTTTAAAAATTTCGGTCATTCTGTTAACATGCTTTCAGACTCAAATCTAAACTTTTATATGAGTGTGTTAAGGCTCCCATAGAAATAAAATCAACTCCGGTTTCGGCATAAGATACTATAGTGTCTTGGTCAATTCCTCCTGAAGCCTCGGTTTCAAATTGTCCATCAATCAAGCACAATGCTTCTTTAATTTCTGTAGGTTTGAAATTATCCAACATAATTCTGTCCACTTTAACACCACTATTTATTACCTCTTTAACCTCTTTTATATTGCGGGTTTCAATTTCTATTTTTAATACTAATTGATGGGCTTTTAAAAAAGCATCCGTTTTAATAAGCGCCTGCTTTATTCCTCCTGCAAAATCAATATGATTGTCTTTTATCATTATCATATCATACAATCCGTATCGGTGATTTACCCCTCCACCATGTTTTACAGCCAATTTCTCAAAATATCTAAAACCAGGTGTGGTTTTACGAGTATCTAATAATTTGCAACGCGTATGTGCTATAAGCTTGTTTATTTGATGTGTAAAGGTTGCAATGCCCGACATGCGCTGCAGTAAATTGAGTACCAAGCGCTCTGCTTTCAAAATAGAATGTGTCTTTCCGCTTACTTCTAAAACAATATTTCCATTCTCGATAGCATGAGCTGAATGGATATAAGTGTTTACCTTTAAATCGCTGTCTATTTCTTTAAAAACAATTAATGCTATCTCAACTCCTGACAGAATACCACTGTCTTTGGCTATTAATCTTGCTTTTGATTCTTGTTGCGCATCTATGCAAGCCAGTGTAGTATAATCGCCACTTCCAACATCCTCATTTAATGCCAATTTTATAAATTCTTCTATTCCAAATGATGCCATTTCTATTTATCAGGGTTATCTGTCTTTCTCTATTCGTAATTCCTTTACTAAAAAATTACCATTATTGTTTTTTAAATAATAATAAGTGCGATAGTTTCCTCCTGTAGTTTCTAAGACACCTATACTATACTTGGAACCATCTTGAGATACGCCCTCATGTTTCACTTGATAATTTCTTGGTGTATTTTTTGAAAAAAAGTCTTTAATCAGCAGCTCAGCCTGCGTTTTACTATACAATCCATCTGATCCTGGAATGTTTAACTCAACTGAAGTGTTAAAATATGCAGCTATTGTTTTGTAATTTCCACTTTTCATAGAATTGTTAATATCCGAAAAAATATCAGCAGCCAAAAGAAACCCGGACAAAAGCAGAACAGTACTAAAAAAAAGCAACTTCTTCATTTTTAATTTTGATTTACTACACAGTCACAAAAACTGCGCCAAGAATAAAACTACAATAGTACAATTTTCAAACAAACAAGGCTATAAATATAATACTAAAATGAATCTTTATAATACATAATGTGCAATACTTTATACATAACCTATTATAAAAGTATTAAAATTACTTTAAATAATCTACCTATTTGATATTCTTATTGGTTTTAATAGTGTTTATGAGCACCTATAAACTATAATTCATAAATAAATTAACCTCTTAAAAAACTGACCTTTCACTTTTAAGTAGCAATTCAAACTTGATTCCATTTTTATTCTGCTTACTACTCCTGTTATTAAAGTAACTCATTTTAAGTGTATTCATTTTAAATACACTACAACGAAAACAGCTTTCATAGTATTTAAAAGTATAAGTTATGTTGTAAACAAGGGTTCAAATCTAGAAATTGTCTCAATAATTTCTTTTTGAAAACAAAGCACTATAAACTTTATTTAATTTAAATTACCATGAAGTTTTTTCTTTTCTTCTATTTTTATGAATAAAAGCATTAATAGAGCTAATTAAAGTCCCAAAAATAAAGGTTCCAATTACGTTTTGAATAAGATAATACTTAAACCCAAAATAGGTTCTGGCTTTTTCCATTGCACTAATAGGATCTTCATTGTTTTCAAGAGCCAGTATTTGGGCTCTCTTTACCATAAATTGAAGCCAATCGGGGTTAATAACAACATAAAATAAATAAATTATAGGCACAATAAGTACGCAATTCATCAACGTAATCCTGAACCCAATGCCAAAACCTTTCTCAAATGAATACTTTGAAATACGTGCTAATTTATAATCATTAATGGCCAAATAAATTCCTATTGCCGGAATCAATAAACTAAAATTAGTCACTATAGCATGCCATTCCACATATTCGTCCTGAAGGCCAATTAATTGTTCAAAAACAATCCAAAGCAGGGTAAACACCGAAATTAGTAAAGCATATTTTAGTTCCAGGTAAAAGGTTTTTTTCATGATGAAAAGCTCTTATAGTGAGTTTTTTTTTATCAAACATTAGTTACAATAGTAATATTTCTTTTTTGAAAAATTTTAAATTTTTAATATTTAAAAAAATTTTAAAGTATATT
Source organism: Bacteroidota bacterium (assembly GCA_963169745.1). Taxonomy (GTDB): domain Bacteria; phylum Bacteroidota; class Bacteroidia; order UBA4408; family UBA4408; genus CAIKXD01. The sequence goes on along the minus strand of CAUJCU010000015.1, from coordinate 23,910 downwards.
TGACACACTATACTTTTAAAAATGAATAAGGTTTATACTTTCTTATGCCTATTAATGGTACTGAGCTACTCTGCTAAGGCGCAAAACAAAGATTTTAATATAGCCAATTTCCCCGGTAAGGCATTAGAGCTTTCTCAAGCTCAAAAAGACTTATCTGAAGGTATGAAATTATACAAAGAAGGCCCTGTGCGGTATAAAAGGGCCTTACCCCTATTAGAAAAAGCGAATGATTTTAATCCCGACAATGCTAATTTGAATTATACCATTGGTATGTGCTACATGTTCAGTAGTTTTAAAAGTAAAGCTCAAGCCTTTTATGAAAAAGCTTATGATTTGGATAACAAGGTAGCTTCTGATATTCATTATTGGCTTGGAATGAGTTATCATTTAGCAAACAATTGGGACAAAGCCCGTACCGAATATATGTTATATAAAGAGCAAGTAACAAATGCCAAAGATGAAAAAGCCATAAAAAAAATAAATAAGCGTTTAGAAGAAATTAATATCGGTCAGGAAAGGGTTAAAAAACCTGTAAATGTTAAAATTGAAAATTTAGGCCCTGAAATAAATTCTCCTTATACCGATTATGGACCTATTATTTCGGCTGATGAAGATGTACTTATGTTTACCAGTAGAAGACCAGGAACTACAGCAGGTCCAGAAGGAGATAAAGATGAATCTATTGATGAATATTGGGAAGATATTTATCAAAGTTTTAGTTTTGGTGGGAAATGGACTAAAGCAAAAAATATTGGCCCACCGGTAAACACAGATGTTCACGATGCAACCAACAATCTCTCACCAAACGGGGAAAAACTGTTTATTAATATTGACAATCAAGGTCAGGGCGACATATATGAATGTGATTTGGTAAATCTTCAGTGGAGCAAACCGGTTAAAATGAAAGATCCTATTAACACCAAATATCATGAAAGTTCGGCCACTATCAACTCTACTTTAGACACCATGTACTTTATAAGTGAAAGACCCGGAGGCTATGGTGGAAGAGATATTTATATGGTAATTAAAGACCCTAAAACTAACAAATGGGGCAACCTAACCAATGCCGGTCCTATTTTAAATACAGAGTATGACGAAGAAGGAGTTTTTATTCTTCCTGATGGAAAAACAATGTACTTCAGTTCACAGGCGCATACGTCAATGGGAGGTTTTGATATTTTTAAAACCACTAAAGTAAATGGTCAATGGACTGAACCAAAAAATATTGGATACCCAATTAACACAAGTGATGACGATGTGTTTTTTGTAATTTCTGCAAATGGTTTACATGGTTATTACGCCTCATTTAAGAAAGATGGGTTTGGTGAAAAAGATATTTATATGATCTCATTTTTACCCGACAAAGAAAAAACAGATTCAACCGAGCATAAAAATTTAGAAGGCCCTCTTGTAATACATGGAAAAAAAACACCAACAAGTGCTTTGTTAAAAGGTATGGTACTGGATCAGTATAACCAAAAACCTATTGAAAATGCCACAATAGAAATTATTAATACAGCATCAAATGAAATAATAGAAAAGTTCACAACCGAAGAACTTTCAGGATATTATGGTGTTTATATACCTTCTGGAACTACACTATTTGCCACTATAACCGCCCCAAGCTATAAAACAAAAACAGATACGGTAAAAATTCCCGCTTCAAAAGGAGAGTTGGTCGTAGATAAAAATTTTCTGTTAACTACTAAAAGTGATGTTATTGCTGTAATTAAAGGAAAAGTATTTGATGCTGCTAGTAAAAAACCATTACAAGGTAGTGTAAAAATTTTAGACCAAATTACAACTAAAGAAATTATAACTGTAAGTTCAGATATTGAAGGAAACTATGAAGCTGCCGTGCCTACAGGGAAAAAATATGAATTGATTGCAAAAGCTACCGATTATCAAACTGCCTACGGAGAAATAAATGTACCTGTGTCGCAAAAAAATCAAGAAATTATTAAAGATTTTCCTTTAAACAGTTTGGCAGTTGGCTCTAAAATTATTTTAAAGAATGTTTTTTATGATTTTGACAGAGCTACTTTAAGACCTCAATCAATAATAGAGCTTGATCGCTTAGTACAGTTACTCAATGAGTATCCATTTATGCGTATTGAATTATCAAGTCATACAGATAATAAAGGAAGTGCCGAATATAATATTACCCTATCCAATGCCCGTTCTAAATCGTGTGTTGATTACCTTATCTTAAAAGGAATCAACAAATCTAGACTGGAGTTTAAAGGCTATGGATTAACGCAACCTATTGCCACTAATGATACCGATGAAGGGAGGCAGTTAAATAGAAGAACTGAATTTAAAATAATTAGTAAATAACATTAACAATTTATTTGTTTCTTAAATGCTAATGGAGTAGAAATTTATGTGTGGTATTGTAGGCGGATATGCCCTCCAAGAAAACAGCAAAAAGAAATTAGATAATATTTCTCTGGCCATTAGTACGCTCTCAAAAAGAGGGCCTGATTCTAATGGCATTTACACTCATAATGATACGGCTTTGGCTCATACCCGCCTAGCTATTATTGACACAAGTAGTTTAGCACAACAACCCTTTACCGATAGATCCGGAGATTTTACCATTGTCTTTAATGGCGAAATTTTTAATTATAAAGAACTAAAAAAAGAGTTGCTTAACAAAGGATACCAATTTAAATCAGAAAGCGACACCGAAGTTTTACTAAATCTGTATATCGAAGAGCAAGAACTTTGCTTGAATAAATTAAATGGCTTCTTTTCTTTCGTAATTTACAATAAGAGAAAGAATGAATTGTTTATGGCTCGGGATCGCTTTGGAATAAAACCTTTTTTTTATAGTATTTCTGATAACTTTTTTTGCTTTGCATCCGAAATAAAAGCGCTATTAAAATTCGGCCTTGATAAAACAATAAATAAGGCTGCATTAATGCAATATTTCCATTTAAATTACATAGCTGGAACTCATAGTATTTTTAATGAAATCAAAAAGTTAGCTCCTGGACATTTTGCTAAACTGACAAAAAAAGACTTTAAAATACAGGCATACTATAAGTTACAGTTAAATGAGCAATCCTACAGTTTCAATAACAATTTTGAAACTTCATGCAAAACGCTATATAAACTGCTTGACGAATCGGTACAACTACGTATGATAGCCGATGTTCCTTTGGGATCTTTTCTAAGCGGTGGCATTGACTCTTCTATTATAACAGCCCTAGCATCAAAACATACAAATCAGTTAAATACCTTCTCAATAGGCTTTAAAGATGAGCCCTTTTTTGATGAAACAAAGTATGCTCAAATAGTGGCCAAAAAATTTCATACGCAACACACTGCATTTATGCTGAGCAATAACGAGCTTTATGAAAATTTACATAATATGCTCGAATATATGGACGAGCCCTTTGCAGACTCATCAGCGCTAAATGTCTATATTTTGAGTATGTACACTAGAAAAAAAGTAACTGTAGCTCTTTCTGGTGATGGGTCTGATGAAATGTTTGCTGGTTATAATAAACACGCTGCCCTTTATAAAACTATTCATAGCAGAAAACTAACAGCCGGGTTAAAATATTTTTCTCCTTTATTAGCGGCTCTACCTCAATCTAGAAATTCAAAAATTACCAACATCATACGGCAACTTCATAAATTAAGTGATGGAGCTAATCTAAATGACAAAGAGCGCTATTGGCAATGGGCTGGATTCTATAATTATAACTTACTCCGCAATCTTTTTCATCCAGATTTTATGAATAAATTTTCAATTGAAATGTATGAACAAGAAAAAAAATATTTGTTAAGCGCTTTCGATAATCCCAATCAAATTACTATAAATGAAATTTTACTTACTGATATAAAAATGGTATTAGACGGAGATATGTTACCCAAAGTGGACAGAATGAGTATGGCTAATAGCTTAGAGGTAAGGTCTCCATTTTTGGATTATCGTGTGGTTGATTTTGTTTTTAGTCTTCCCTCGCACTTTAAGATAAATTCCAAAAACAGAAAAATTATTTTGAAAGAAACCTTTAAAAATGAATTACCAATTGAAATATTTCAGCGTTCCAAAAAAGGGTTTGAAGTTCCTTTGTTAAAGTGGTTTAATGCCGATCTAAAAGCCAAAATTACCGAAGATTTACTTTCCGACTCTTATGTTCGAGAGCAACAAATTTTTAATCCTGTAGCTGTTAAACAAACACTACAAAAGCTATTTTCCTCTAGTCCTGGCGATTCTGTAGCACAAATATGGGCTTTAATGGTGTTTCAAACATGGTACAAAAAATATTATATAAATTAAGTAAATGCCTAAAATACTTCGTATAATAAATCGCTTTAATTTGGGAGGGCCAACATACAATGTAGCCTATCTTTCTAAATATATTGAGGGGTATGAAACACTGTTAGTGGGTGGTGAGAAAGACGACACCGAAGATAGTTCGACTTTCATTACAAGCAATCTAGATTTGAAACCCATTATAATTGATGAAATGAAAAGGCAAATAGACCCTAAAAATGATCTTATTGCCTATAAAAAAATAAAAAATATTATTCATGATTACAAACCAGACATTGTGCATACCCATGCCTCAAAATCAGGAGCATTAGGTCGTTTGGCTGCATTCTCATGTAAAGTTCCTGTAGTTGCACATACGTTCCATGGACATGTATTTCACTCTTATTTCGGAACTCTTAAATCTAATTTCTATAAAAATATAGAACGTTATTTGGCCAAGCGAACTGACGCTATAATAGCCATTAGTGAAAAACAGAAAGTTGAACTCTCTGAAATACATAAAATATGTCCTAAAGATAAAATTACTATTATTCCTTTAGGTTTTGATTTAAATAAATTCAATAATAATATCGATAAAAAAAGAGAAAAGTTTAGATCCCATTACCAAATTGATCCGGATGTTATTTGTATTGGTACAGTGGGTCGTTTAGTTCCGGTTAAAAACCATGAATTATTTATTTCGGCTTTTGCCGATTTGGTTATAAGTACAAACAAAAAAGTTAAAGCTTTTATAATTGGAGATGGAGAACTCAGGTTGCACCTCTTTGATTGGTGTCGAGAATTAGGATTGACATACAGTTATATAACCCAGCCTGATTATAATGCACAAGTAATTTTCACTTCATGGATAAAACAAATTGATGAGGTATTGCCGGGGTTGGATGTTGTAGCCTTAACCTCTTTTAATGAAGGTACTCCGGTAAGTTTAATTGAAGCCCAAGCTTGCAATAAACCTATAGTAACCACCAATGTAGGAGGTATTGAGAATGTTGTAAAAACAAATGAAACTGCCTTACTTTGCGAAAATGATAACCGAGATGAATTTCACAAAGCATTAGTTAAACTTGTTGAAGATGATGCTCTTAGAGAGAAAATGGGTAGTGATGGTTGGTTATTTGTAAAAGACAATTTTCATTATACCCGCTTATGCAACGACACTAAGAATTTGTATAATAGATTATTGGGTATTGAATAGAAATAAAATTAAATATTCTGCGTTAAATTAAAGTATTCCTAATTTAGTTTTAGATTTGCAAAAAATTAAACATCTAGGTATGTTAAAGCAACTTTCACTTTTTTTACTCATAATGGCCTTATTCAGCAGTTGCAAGCTCCTGAATCCCAGCCTTATGCTACATACTCCAAAAGACTATAAATATGATGAAACTCCTAAAGTAGTTGACAGAGAAGCTCGACTTAACCCTAACGACCAAATTACTATGTTGGTATTTACCAATGACGGATTTAAATTGCTCGATTTAACTAGCGAAACTCGAATTAACACAAACCAAATGGCAAACTCAACCTTTTATAGAGTAGAATTTGACAGTTTGGTAAATTTACCCATAATTGGCAGAGTAAAATTAGGAGGACTTACCATTAGAGAAGCAGAAGCTGCTTTAGAAGAAGCCTACGCAACCTATTATATTCAACCCTTTGTACTTTTAAAAATTACCAATAGGAAAGTGTTGGTTTTTAATGGTGTTGATGGGGGGGCCAAGATAGTACCTCTCCCAGATGAAACAACAAATTTACTTAGAGTAATTGCACAAGCAGGTGGTATATCAAGAGCTGGAAGAGCGTATGACATTAAAGTAATTAGAGGAGAGTATGCCACACCAAAAGTTTACCATTTTAGTTTAAGAACTATGGAAGATTTGAAAAAAGCAGATTTCATTATGGAATCTAATGATGTTGTTTATGTTACTCCTTCTCCGCAGGTTGCACGAAAACTAATGACAGAAATAGGGCCTTACTTATCTCTTTTAACAACTTTATTATTAGTTATAAATTACTTTAAAAAGTAAAAATGGCAGCAGCAAAGAGAAAAGACACATCCGCAATGGGTGATTTTGACCTTGGTTTGCTTCTATACATTTTCCGAAAAAATGTAATCTATATTATTCTCTTTTTTTTAATTGCTCTCATGGGAGCTCTTTTGTATATCAGATACCAAAATGAAATATTTAAGAGCGCTTCTGTAATTCAAATAACCAATAATAGCGGGGCAGCTCGTATTATTAATGTTGGAAAAGTACTAGATAATGAAAATGGTTTAGACGGTATTGTAGAGTTGATGCGTTCAAAGTTATTCCTTCGTAAATCAATTTCTCATCTTCCCATTCAAATTAATTATTTAGTAAAAGGTACTTTCAAAGTAAACGAAAGCTATAGGAATAGCCCTTATGAAATTATTGACTTCAAAGTTACCAATAAGGCCATTTATGGTAAATCCATTTTTATAAAATTCAAATCGCAAGATAATATTGAAGTGTCCTATATTTTAAATGACAAAAGACACCTTGTTAAAACAAAACCAAACTCATTAGTAGTTTTTCCTGATTTGCAGTTTAAAATTCAAATAAGAGAATATCAAACTATTGAAGATTATCAAACAAATCTAAAAAAAGATGTTTTCTATTTTGTCATTAACGACCCCGAAACAATGGCCGATCCGTATATTAATAAACTCGATATTACGGTGTTAAATTATCTGGCTAAAACACTTCGTATAACCATTGAAGAAAATAATGCCCGTAAGTCCTCCGATATTGTAAATCAGGTAGCCTCTGATTTTATTAATTATGATGTAGAGAAAAAATCAGAAAGTGCTCAAAAAACAATTGAGTTTATCGATAAACAAATCTCTTTTGTTTTAACTGATTTGAATAATTATGAATTGCAATTACAGAATTTCAGGAGAGACACAAGAACAACATCAAAACGTGACTTTTCACAAGGTTATTTTACAAAGTTAGATAATTTACAAAAAGAATTATTAGACCTTAAATTTCAACTTTCAGTTATTGCTGAAATGAAAGAGCAGTTTGTTGACAGCAATAAATTTAACATTCAAAATATCTCTATCCTAGGCACTGGCACTAAAGTAGAGAGTTATATCATTAGCGAAGTAGGTCATATTGAGACTCTATTTAGAAAGAGAGAAGAATTATCAAAAGATATTACCCCAGAAAATAAAAAATATAAAGAGATTTCTCAAAGTATTTCAAAATCAAAAAAAGGGTTTTACAATGGCCTTGTCCTGATCGAGGAAAACTACAAATCCAGAATAACCGAAATAAATCAAGAAATAATAGACACTGAGGCCGAGATTTCAGGAATACCTGCCATAGAATTAGAATTTAGTCGAATTGAAAAATTTTATAACGTAACAGCCAATTTTTACAATATGCTTTTAAACAAAAAAGCAGAATATACTATTGCAATAGCCGGTTTTGTTCCTCAAAACTCAATTTTAGAACAAGCCCAAGAACCCAGTCTACCTATTTATCCAAACAGAAATACAATATTAATTATTTCTTTAGGGATAGCAACTATTATTTCTGTACTTACAATTCTCATTAGTTTTTTGGCATTCAACAACATTACTACAGTTGCTGAAATAAGAAAATATACTGATTTAGCTATTTTAGGAATTGTGCCCAAATACAAAAAGGAAATTCCTGTTTCACAGTTGTTAGTAGATAAGAACCCAAAATCATCTATTTCAGAAGCTTTCAGGTCTATTAGAGCCAACTTGCAGTTTATTTCTAACGATTCTAATTCAAAAGTAATTGCTATCACTTCTTCAATATCAGGTGAAGGAAAAACTTTTGTGGCCATTAATCTAGCCGGTATTATTGCTTATGCCGGTAAAAAAGTTATAGTACTTGACCTTGACATGAGAAAACCTAAAGTACATATTGGGTTTGATGCTCCAAATTTACATGGCATGAGTACTATTCTAATTGGAAAAGATAATTATAAAGATTGTATTCAAAAAAGTGGATTAAACAATCTACATTTTATTACAGCCGGTCCAATCCCTCCTAATCCTTCTGAATTAATTATATCGCCTAGAATGGACGAATTTATTGCAGAACTGAAAACACTTTACGATATTATCATTATTGACAACCCACCAGTAGGAATTGTATCTGATGGGATTCCTAATATTGAAAAGGCTGACTACCCTATTTTCATTTTCAGAGCTAACTATTCTAAAAGAGCTTTCTTTGATAATATTAATACATTGGTTGACGAAAAGAATATTAAAAATATTTCTATTATTCTTAACGGAGTTGAAAACAGCAATAGTAAATATGGTTATAATTACGGTTCTTCTTATGGGTATGGATATGGATATGGATATGGGTACGGTTACGGATATGGTTACGGGTATGGATATGGGTATTACGAAGAAGACGAACCTGAAAAACCATCATTTATAAAACGATTTTTTACAAAGGGTTAATTAAAGAATGCAAATAATAAATACGCCCATTGAGGGTTTAAAACTTATTGAACCACTTAAATTCGAAGATAACAGAGGTGCCTTTTTTGAGTCCTATAACCAGGATCTGTTTCATAAAGCCGGTATTCAAGATACTTTTGTTCAAGACAACCAATCCATTTCAAAATACAATGTATTAAGGGGCGTACATTTCCAGAAAGGAAAATTTGCACAAGCAAAACTTGTTCGTGTAATTCAAGGAAAAGTACTTGATATTGTGGTGGATCTTAGACACGGGTCTAAAACATTTGGCCAATATTTTGCTGTAGAATTATCTCAAGCCAATAATTTTATGCTCTATATCCCAATTGGCTTTGCCCATGGGTTTCATACCTTAGAAGACAATACAATTTTTGCCTATAAATGTAGTGCTCCATATAATAAAACTTCTGAAGATGGTATCATCTGGAACGACAAAACATTGAATATCAATTGGGGAAATATCCAAAACCCAATAATATCTGAAAAAGATCTCATTTTACCTAATTTTAATCACGAACACATCTATTTTTAAACTTTTTTAACTATATTTGTGCGTTGATTTTTTTGGAATTTTATGTTTGACAAATATAGTTTACTGATATTTTATCTTTTTTTTGGGGTTCTAGCTACCGTTTTTTCTTTTTTGGTAAATGGTTTGTTTATCAAATTTTCAAAAAATCTTGGTATGCGGAATATCGATGAAAATAATATTAGATGGGGAAGCCGATCTAAACCGGCTTTAGGTGGCATCTCATTTTTTTTGAATTTTTTATTTGCCATCTCTTTTTTCTTTATGATTTCCGATCAACATGATATTCTTGAAAATGTTAAGTTTTCAGGTTTGATGCTGGCCGTAACAATCGGTTTTTTGGTTGGATTAGCTGATGATGCTTACAATACAAAACCTCTTCTGAAATTTTCTGCTCAAGTGCTATGCGGAGTAATTTTGTGCTTAACGGGAACTTATATTAATCTGTTTAATTCCATTTTATTAAATTATTTCATTACTATATTTTGGATTGTTGGCATTATGAACTCTATAAATATGCTTGACAATATGGACGCAATTACTACAACAGTTTCAATTTCAATTATAATTTCGGCTTTATTTGTATTGGTGGCATTAAACAGTTTTAAAAGTATAGAGTTTATCGTATTAATAGGGGTTTTGTCGGCTTTAGTTGGATTCTTATTTTACAATTGGAATCCATCAAAAATATACATGGGCGATACCGGAAGTCAATTTTTAGGTGTACTACTTGGAGCCATGGCAATAACATGTTTCTGGAATACCCCTTTTGATGAATTGAGACATATGCAAACAAAACAAATTTTACTTACAATTACTATATTTATAATTCCTATTGTTGACACTACTACGGTTACCATTAATCGCTTGTCTAAAGGAAAATCACCATTTGTTGGGGGGAAAGATCATACAACACATCATTTATCCTATGCCGGATTTTCTGACAGACAAGTAGCCATAATAATAGGTAGCATTTCTATGTTTTCGTGCCTTATAACTTTATATATTTTAACCTTAAGCTTTTGGAATTTACTTATTGCAGGCTTTTTAGCCGCTTATTTCCTTACAGTTTTTGGGGTGCTTTTTTATATCACAAAAACTAGAAAACCCAAACACTAAAATAAACCTTATTTTTGTATTGGTTTTAGCACCTTATTACGACCTTCGCGATGAAGCAAACACATATTAAGTTTTTTATAGCTTTAATAGTACTAACTATTATTTTACTTGGTGTTAATCTGTATGTTTTCTCATATAAGTTTAAAACCGATGAGTACTCAAAATCAGGATTAGAGAATAATTACAAGGTATATTCATTAAACCTGCCTACTAAAATGAACTTTTCCGGTGAGGCTGTGCCACTCAATCAATTTGATGTTCGTGAATCATTAGACAGAGAGTTATTGTTAAATACTTATTGGCAATCTCAAAGTATTTTACTACATAAAAGAGCACATCGTTGGTTTCAAAAAATTGTACCTATATTAAAGCAACAAGGTATTCCAGAAGATTTTAAATATCTTGCGCTTATCGAAAGCGGTTTTACCAATGTTGTTTCTCCGGCAGGTGCTACTGGATTTTGGCAGCTTATTGAAAAAACAGCAACTAAATATGGGCTTACCATTACCGAAAATATTGATGAAAGGTATCATGTTGAAAAATCAACTTTGGCAGCCTGTAAATATATCAAGGAAGCCTATCGAAAATTTGGCAACTGGACTTTAGCAGCCGCTTCATACAATATAGGAATGACCGGTTTAAGTAATCAAATGGAAACACAACAGGAAAATGATTATTACAACCTACTGTTAAATCAAGAAACAGCAAGGTATATATACCGCATTTTAGCCTTAAAAGAAATATTAGAGTCGCCTCAAAAATATGGTTTCAATATCCGAAAAAAGGATTTGTACCCACAAATTCCTGATAAAATTGTTCGTATTGATAGTTCTATTACTAATCTGGCAGCATTTGCAAAGAAAATGGGTAGTAATTATAAAATTCTTAAATTAATGAATCCATGGTTACGCCAAAACTTCTTCGAAAATAAAGACAACAAAACAATAGAAATTCTGTTTCCATCTCAAAATTATGATGAAATTATGCTCACAGAAATATATGAAGGAAATCCATCTTACAGATTGAAAAATGATAGTTTAGGTTTTATTTTAAGTATTGCATCAGACAGTACTTTTAGTACCCATTAATTGATGCAAATTATTTTTAATGATGAAAAGCTTTGAAGAGGAAGAACAAATAGAAGTTATCGGTGCAAGAGTACACAATCTAAAAAACATTGATGTTGTCATTCCACGCAATAAATTAGTAGTTATTACCGGTTTAAGCGGTAGCGGAAAATCATCTTTAGCTTTTGATACACTATTTGCCGAAGGGCAGCGAAGATATATTGAGAGTTATTCAATTTATGCACGGCAGTTCTTGGGTAATTTAGAACGCCCTGATGTAGATCAAATTATGGGGCTTAGTCCTGTAATCTCTATTGAGCAAAAGACAACAAATAAAAATCCACGCTCAACGGTAGGAACCATTACTGAGATATACGACTTCTTGCGTTTATTGTATGCCAGAGCTGCCACAGCTTATTCTTATCATAGCGGTAAAGCAATGGTTAAATATACTGATGAACAAATTATTCAAATTATTTTAGAAAAATACAATAAGCGTAAAATTACCTTATTAGCTCCCGTTGTCAAAGGCCGTAAAGGTCATTATCGCGAGCTTTTTGAGCAAATTATTAAGCAAGGTTTTATTCGTGCACGTATTGATGGGAATGTAACAGAATTAAAAGCTCGTATGCAACTTGATCGATATAAAATTCACAATATTGAGATCGTAATTGATCGGTTTACGGTTGACGAAGAAACAAAAGTTCGATTAAAAGAGGCCTTAATTGTTGGAATGAAAATGGGAAAAGGCAGTATAGCCCTGCTGGATAACGAGTTAAATGAACTTGGCTTTTTTAGCCGTACGCTAATGTGTGAGGATACAGGTATTTCGTACGATGACCCTGCTCCCAACATGTTTTCATTTAACTCTCCTTTTGGAGCCTGCACAAAATGTAACGGACTAGGTGCTATGAGCCAGGTTGATCATAAAAAGCTTATGCCCAATCCTAAACTAAGTATTAAAAAGGGAGGAATTGCGGCATTAGGCGAAATCAAGAACAATTGGATATTTGATCAATTAAAAGCTTTAGTTGAAATGCATGGCTTTAGCCTTGACACTCCAATTGAAGATTTATCTGATGAGGTAATTGACATTATTCTTTATGGAAGTAACGAACTTATCAGAACCAAGAATATTTATACAGGAGCTACCATTACCGTACAATTTGAAGGAATTGTAAACTTTATTACAAGGCAAAAAGAAGAACTCGAATCTAAAAATATTGAAAAATGGGCTGCTAGTTTTATGAATATGGTTGTTTGTTCTAAATGCCATGGAGCACGACTAAAACAAGAATCCTTATTTTTTAAAATTGACAACAAGAATATTTTTGATTTAAGCACCATGAACCTAAACATCTTAAATGATTGGTTTGCTACAATTGAAAGTAAGTTTACTGAAAGACAAAATAAAATAGCCTTTGAAATACTTAAGGAAATAAGACCACGAATTCAGTTTTTACTTGATGTGGGCTTGGGTTACTTGACTTTAAACAGAAGCTCGCAATCACTCTCAGGAGGTGAATCACAACGTATTCGTTTGGCTACCCAAATTGGGTCTCAACTGGTGGGTGTTTTATACATACTTGATGAACCAAGCATAGGTTTACACCAGAAAGATAACTCAAGACTTATTCAATCGCTCATTAACCTCCGAGATATAGGAAATTCGGTTATTGTGGTGGAACATGATAAAGAAATGATAGAAATGGCTGATTATGTTATTGATATGGGCCCCAAAGCGGGTATCCATGGAGGTAAAGTAGTGGCCTCCGGAACACCCATTGAACTATTACAATACCCCTCTATTACAGCCAAGTACTTAAAACAAGAATTACAAATCCCAATACCTGAGAAACGCAGAAAAGGCAATGGTCACTTTATTTCTATCAAAGAAGCACACGGACATAACTTAAAAAATATTAATGTGGATATTCCTCTAGGGTGCCTGGTATGTGTAACTGGCGTTTCTGGTAGTGGAAAATCAACACTTATTAAAGAAACTTTATATCCTGTTTTAAACAAACATTTTTACCGAAGTCATCAAAATCCTTTACCTCACAAAAAAATTGAGGGATTAAAACACCTTGATAAAGTAATTGAAATTGATCAATCACCCATAGGGCGTACACCACGAAGCAACCCAGCTACCTATACCAATGTTTTTAATGATATCCGAAGCCTATTTGCTGAATTACCGGAATCTAAAATAAGAGGTTATAAACCCGGTCGGTTTTCCTTTAATGTAAAAGGGGGACGATGTGAAAGCTGCCAAGGAGCAGGGATACTAACTATTGAAATGAATTTTCTTCCTGATGTATATGTTATGTGCAACGAATGCCAAGGAAAGCGATACAATCGTGAAACTTTAGAAGTGCGTTACAAGGAAAAATCTATTAGTGATGTGCTAAACATGACTATTGAAGATGCTGTTGAATTTTTCAAAGGGATACCCTCAATCACTCAAAAAATAAAAACCATGAATGAGGTGGGTTTAGGGTATTTAACACTTGGGCAGTCTAGTACCACGCTTTCGGGCGGTGAGGCTCAAAGGATAAAGCTGGCTGCTGAACTTTCTAAACGAGATACAGGAAATACATTCTATATCTTAGATGAGCCTAGTACAGGTCTTCATTTTGAAGATATTCGTATTTTTTTAGAAGTTATTCAAAAATTGGTTAACAATGGAAATTCTGTTTTGATTATTGAACACAATATGGATATCATAAAAGTGGCTGATTACATTATTGATATGGGCCCCGAAGGTGGCAATGAGGGCGGAACTATTGTGTGTCAAGGAACTCCCGAACAAGTAGCTCAAAGTAAAAGCAGCCACACAGCTCCTTACTTAAAAAAAGAACTAAATAATTTATTACAACATTAAAAAAGTAATGATGAACGAAGAAGACAGAATAAGAAAAGCATTTCAACCTAAAGACTGGAGTGAAATTAAAGTAAAAGACTCATGGCAAATTTTTAAAATAATAGCCGAGTTTGTTGAGGCCTTCGAAAAATTAGGTAAAATAGGACCATGTGTTTCTATTTTTGGAAGTGCCCGTACAAAGCCCGACTCTCCATATTATTTATTGGCTGAAGAGATTGCTTATAAATTGACCCAAAAAGGATATGGAGTTATTACCGGTGGCGGCCCAGGTATTATGGAAGCTGCTAATAAAGGAGCACACAAAGGCGGAGGACGTTCGGTGGGTTTAAATATAGAGCTCCCTCACGAGCAATATTCTAATCCTTATATAGATCCAGATAAATTAATAAATTTTGATTACTTTTTTGTTCGAAAGGTAATGTTTATGAAATACGCCCAAGGGTACATCGTTCTTCCCGGTGGATTCGGAACTTTAGATGAATTTTTTGAAGCATTGACGCTTATCCAAACACATAAAGTAGCTGCCTTTCCACTAATTTTGGTAGGAAAAAAATTCTGGGGAGGTCTTTTTGATTGGATTCACAGCACACTACTTGAGAAAGAGCATAATATCAGCGCTCCTGATTTAGATTTGATTACCATAGTAGATACTGCTGATGAAGCGGTACAAGCAATCGAGAAATTTTATTCAAAATATCTTCACAAACCTAATTTTTAAATGCAGCTTTGAAAGTATTCCTATTCATTTTAGAACCTAACCATTTATACTTTAATAGTAATAGCAGCGTCTTTTAAAACACTTGATATTTTAATATTTTTATGTTTATCGGTCAGCTTTTGAAAGGTAAATACCGAAACTGTACCATCGCAAACAAAAAAGGCCTCAGGAAAAAGCTGAATAAGCGTATTAAATCTGTGTTTATTGTTTTTGTTTAAAACGATCACATCAGGTCTATATTTTAACTCCGAAAAATTTTCAAATCTTTTTCCTGTAAGCAAAATTACTTTATTATTCACCACTAAATACGGATACAAAGTAGATACCTGAGCATAGTTATAAGTAAAATTCTGATTATTGCTATAAATAGATTTTTTGTTGATTCCATTGTTTATCCAATTGGGAAGAATATGAAAACGTATTTTTTCCTTATCTGCTAATAACAAAGAGTCTGCAATAAATAAACTATTTTGGCCTTGAACAATATCAATAGCGCTATGTTTACTAACAGCATATACCACCATAAACGATTGTTGTTTTTGAATTGCTTTTTCATAAATTTGAAATGCTCCTAGTGATACTGCCAGTATTAATGCTATTTTTAACACCCTTATATTTTTATTTAACCAATAAAGCACCAGGTTAAGAATAATTCCATAAAGTATAAATGTTTCTACTGTTGTAATAGAAATATTTTCTATTAGAGCAAAGGGAAGTTGTTCAAAAAAATTTACGGAGCTCTTCAATACGAAAAGAATAAAGTGAAGCAACCATGCAGTAGGGGCTCCAACAAATGGAACAGACGAAATTACCATAAGCAGCATGCCATTATAAAGTACCAAAGTAGAGAGTGGTATAACTATTAAATTAGATAATAAAAAATAGACCGGAAACTGATGAAAGTAAAGTAGCCCCAGTGGAGCTGTAACCAACTGAGCTGCAACAGAAACACTTGTAATTGACCAAATACTTTCAAAAAGCTTGTTTTTAAAAGAGGGTATCAGTTCATAAAATTTTTTGTGTAAAGTAACTATTCCTATTACTGCCAAATAGGACAATTGAAAACCCACTTCCGTAAGGATAAAAGGATTTACACAAAGGATTAGAAAAGCCGAACAACCTACAATATTTAAAGTGTTGGTGTCTTTATTATAAAACTTACCTATACTTATTAAAGTAAACATAACTGCCGCCCTGCATACAGAAGGAGATAAACCGGTTAAAACAGCATAAAACCATAAGCCTGTTAAGGCTATTAAAAATCTAAAAAGTTGAGCCCTCTTACGCTCTCCGAGATACTTTAAAAAAAAATTAAGAACTATAAATACAATTCCAACATGTAAACCCGAAACACTTAATACATGTAAGGCTCCTGTAGCAGCAAAAGAACTAACAACTTCACCCGACAGGTCATCTTCATAGCCCAATATCAGAGCTGAGCCAATAGCAAACTCATCTCCTTGAACATGATGCTTTGCAATCTGTCCGAGCAGGAAATTTCGTAATTTATAAGTATTCCTTAGTACAATATTTCCTTGGTTAATCCCTGTAAAAGTCCAGTTTTTAGGAGCGATGTAGGTCTGTTTAAATATTTGATGGAAAGCCAAATACTTTTTATAATTAAATTCATAGGGGTTTTTAGGAGCGGGTGTTTCAACTACTGGTGAATTACACAAAATAACATCACCATATTTTAATTTTTTAGATTTACTATTTAGTGAAATATAAACCAGAATTTTGCCGGTTGTACGCTCCCACTTTTTTCCATTTTCAACTTGAATTACTTCTCCCGTGAACTTTAATGTTTTAGTTTTTAATTTTGGAGAGTCTGTAATTTTAATTAAATATGAATTAAATGTTTGCTTACTGAAGTGATTGGTATAGTTGAGCTCCGTATTCAGCTTAACAAGTTTAATTCCAAAAAGACCAAAAAAAAATACGATCGGCACTCCAATTAAAAATCGCCACTTATAGTTTTTTCTAAAAATTTTAAACAGTAAAAAATAAGCTATTAGAGTAATGGCAAAAAAAGCGAAATGAAAATCAGGGAATTGAGGGTAATTAATGGCCACGAGAAGACCGCCTAAAAATGCTATCAATAAGCGAATAAATGGAAGGATATTCCAAATGTTCATAATTTATCTCGAATAAAACTATGTACAATATAAAAAAATCCAATAACTGTGAAACAATCATTGGATTTACAAGAAGTATAAACGGAAACTATTTGGAGTTATCAGTTTTTTCATCTATGCCCTTTGAGGCATCTTTAAACTCTTTAATTCCTTTACCTAAACCCTTCATTAGTTCAGGTATTTTTTTTCCACCAAATAAAAGTAATACAAGAGCAACGATAAGAATAATTTCACTACCGCCAATACCTCCTAAAAAACCAAGTAATATAGATACTAACATGAAATAGATTTTAGGCAAAGATAATGAAAATACAATTAAGTATAAAAAAAAGAGGCGGAATTACCGCCTCTTTATATTTTTTAGAATTTAGCTCTTGTCTTACGCTTCACAACTTTTCTACGCTGACTTAAACTCTTATACTTTTGCTTATAGAATTTATTTTTACCTTTTATGACATAACTAAAGCTAACTGTAGCTGTTAAGTAGGTATCATTATGGGTATCATCGCCTCTTTTATTTAATTTACTACCGTTAAATTCTTTATCCCATCCATAATTAGCCGGATTTATTTTGGAGTTACCACTTTGCGCTAATTCAACATTTCTGTTTGACAAATTAGCTCTGTCCGTAGCATAAGGCTGACCAATAGCACCTTTTTCATTCTCAAAAATTTCGGTTGGATAAGTGCTGGAAATATCATCTAAATAATCGGTAAAACTATGTCTGTAGCCTAATTCAAAGCCAAAACGATAATGTCTGTTAATGGTATAGGTTAATCCTAATCCTACAGGAACAACTACAGCAATAGGACCATAAGCTACACCTTCGGTTTTATAATCTCTTAAGTTTACCCATTTGCCCTTATACTCTGCCTGAGGGTTATGGTAAACTGCACCTACTCCGGCAAAAATGTAGGTTCTAAAGTCAACACGCTTACGACTACCTCTTAAGCCTGGCCTTCCGCTAATATCACTAGATTTATAAAAGTAATATTCTCCGGTAGTAGAGAGTTCAAACATATTGTTTCGAAAGCTAAGGTTTCTTGAATACCGTTCAGGGTTTGTGCTTAGTGCATCATTACCCTGAATTCGTATATGGTTTAATGAGCCTTTTACTGATATACTTGGTGTTAATTTATATCGGGCAAAACCGCCTACATCCCATCTTGTTTGCGATATTTTCATATCGTACACAAAATCTCTTCGTGGTCTTTCTTTTCCACCTATATCTCCCAAGTAATTTGAGGCGCCTAAAGAGCCACCAAAATCCCATTTAAACTGAGAGTAGCCAATCTGAGGCAAACTCACTACTGTGATTAATAAGAGTACTATTTTTTTCATGTTGGCAAATGTATAGCAAAAAATTGAATTCACAAAAAAATTTATCGCCATTTTTATATTGTTGGTTCGTTAAAACAAGTAAATAATACGCATATTACAGCTTTTCTGTTAAAAAGTATAGTTATTCACAAATGTTAAAAACTACAGATTTTAACTTTTCAAATTAAGATATACCAAATTAAAGAACAATAATTTAAGGTACAATTTTTATTAAAGTACTTCTTTTCAAGATGACTTTATGGTTTCATCTATTTTATTGTGGGGTGATTCAAGGATAACAGTATTTGATGGGAAAGCAAAGTCCGCCTTATTCTTTTTTACTATTTCAATAACTTTGTAATTGATTCGTTGGCGCATGAGCATATAATCACTCCAAACGTTTGTATTTGCAAAATATAAAACTCTAATTATCAGAGAACTTGGCTTAAACTCAAAAAAATAGACCGAAGCCTCTTCGGTGTGGAGGGGGTCATTCTCAATTATTTCTTTTATTTCAACAATAATATTATCAATAGTTTCTATGGGTGTGTCGTACCGAAGCCCTATGTCAAACTTAACTCTTCGTAATTGACGGTTGGTAAGATTATCCAACTCAGAATCAACTAATTTTTTGTTTGGAACGGTAACAAAGGTTTTTTCGAGTGTTCTTATTCGGGTGCTTCTAAATCCAATTTTTTCAACATTACCTTCAATTTCACCAACCTTTATTAAATCGCCCACTAAAAAAGGTTTGTCTAAAAATATGGTAAATGACCCGATTAAGTTTTCAAGAGATTCTTTAGCTGCCAGAGCAATGGCCAAGCCTCCTATACCAAGACCTGCAATAAGTGAGGTTATGTCTAAGTGAAATACCGCACCCAAAATAGTGAACATTGAAACAATCATGACCAAAATTTTTATTCCCTCTTTAATAAAGGGAACAATTTGATCATCGGCTTTAGATTCTGTTTGTTGTGCTTTAAAAATTAAAATTAAGCCTATAAAATCAATAATTCTTAATATTATCCATGAAAAAGAAATAATAATTAAGGTGTGCATTAGTCTTAGCAAGAACATATGCATGCCCCATTTATCGGCACTAGCCATATTCCACTGTGCCGGAAATTTTAATTGCGAAAAAGCAAAATATACCGTAAGTATTAATATTAAGAAACTAAAAGGTTTTTTTAGTAATTCTAAAAATTTTGTAAAGCCAATTTCAGCATCAGAATACTGCCGAACAACCTTGTAGGCAATCCATGAAAAAAGTTTAGATAATAGCTGTCGGAACAATACCCCAATTATAAGTATTCCAACACACCACAAGTATTCATTTACCGTGTTTCCCCAAAATACTCTATGCATGCCTCTTTCTATATTAGAAATTATTTAAATCAATTGCTTTAAGGCTATCTCAAATGCTTTTTGAGCAATATGTGTTTTTGAAGAGCTTGTGTCATAAACCTTTTCCAATGCTTTTTTTATAGTCTCTGAAGCATCTTCAAAAATAGCTTTATCGTCTAATTGGGCATCGGGTTGCATGAGGTATGCAAAAACACGAGCCATACCACAGTTGGCAATAAAATCAGGAATCAAGCTAATTCTATTGTCGGTATCTTCAGCAATGGGGCCAATAAATATTTCTTTATCCGCAAATGGAACATTTGCACCCGATGAAACAAGCTCTAAACCAGCCTTTATCAAATTATTCATTTGCTCTTGGGTAACTAAACGCGAGGCGGCTGCCGGAACAAAAATATCAGCTCCACAATGCCATATCGTTTCATTGATTTCGGCAAAAGGAATCAAATCGGGAGTATTCAGTTGATTTCCTTTTTTGTTTAAATAAAGATGCTTAACTTCTTCAAAAGTATAACCTTTTTTGTTAAGAATCCCACCATCTTTATCTATTATACCTACAATCTTAACTCCCATTGATGAAAGATAGTAGGCCGCAGCAGAGCCAACATTTCCCCAACCCTGAATAAGTGCTTTCTTCTCAGAAATCTGTCCTCCATAAATCTTATAATAATGTTTTATTGCCTGTGCTACACCATACCCTGTAATCATATCGGCAACTAAATATTTTCTATTAATATCAGGTGTAAAAGTAGTATCTGTTATAACCTTAGAAACTCCTATTTTTAAATTTTGAATTTGTTTGTTTCGGGTTTCAGCATTGCTCTTAAAATGACCATTTACAACACCTTCTTGGGGGTGTAATAAACCATAGTTTTCGGTAATTGGAATTACTTCATGTACCTCATCTACATTCAAATCGCCACCTGTTCCATAATAATTTTTAAGTAATGGCATTACTGCTTTATACCAGCGCTCCAGAACGCCCTTTTTACGAGGGTCAGCGGGATTAAAGTTAATTCCTGATTTGGCACCACCAATTGCCGGACCTGAAACCGTAAACTTAACCTCCATAGTTTTGGCTAAGCTCTCTACTTCTCGCTTATCTAAACCAGCCCTCATTCTGGTTCCTCCACCTGAAGCACCACCTCGCAACGAGTTAATAACAACCCAGCCTTGCGCCTCAGTTTCACTATCGTTCCATTCAAATACAATTTCGGGAGTTTTGTTCTCAAATTGGCGTAATAAATCCTTCATATTATTTGTTTTTAAACGTGCAAAGTTAATCCTATTTTGCATTGCAAATAGGGGTAGTCCTTAAAAAATCATAAGTTCTTTTATTTTAACCCAAATTATGCAGTAGAAAAAAAAGAGTATTTTTAAGTTATAAAATTCTAATGCGCAGCGTTAGAGAAACTTGATGTATGAAATTCGAGTTATCTTTTACCAATAAAGAGATTACACCATGGGGTGGGATGGTATTTTTAAAGCAAAGTTGGATAAAATCGGCTTTCGGGAGCTGATTCAATCTTGTGAGCATTTGCCTTCCCAAAATTCCTACAGAGCTTATGGAATTGATGTTATTTTGGAATCGTTCATTACCCGTATTTGGTGTGGGACCAATCGGTTTTTACATACGGAAATCACCCGGTCAAATAAAGCATTGGTTAAGATATTTGACTGGAAACAAACCCCTGCTCAGGACGCATACAAGTTGTATTGGGGTAAATTTAATCAAAGTATCAATCAAGCCCATTTTTGGTTACGAAGTGGAGACCCTTCTTCTGCTCATAATTTTGTGAGATTTTTAGAAAAAACGCTCACTAATTTTGGAGCAGAGAGTTTTAACCTAAAAGGGTTCTTTCCTACAGAAACTGCACTCTTTTTCTCTATGATTACCTGCAATTTAATGCCCATATTTCGCCTTTTTGCATTTTAGAAAAAACACAAAAAAACCTTTCAACACAACGATACAGAACATTTGCAATAGGAACCTATTTTGAAAAGACAAACGATTCGCTAAAACTTAAAATCAATTCAAAATAATACAAAAAAATTATTGCCATTTGTTAGTTCAAATTTCAATTATTTTTCTTAACTATGCACAATCATAATTAATGTGCCCATTGCATTAAATATATTTGTTTGTTGGTTTTAAAAAGCCCAACCCGAAAACAAACAACCGCAAGTTTTAATGGTGAGGCAACATTGTTTTTTTTAAAAAAAGCATTTTAATTATTATTGCTCAACTAATTTTTATGAAACAGCCCTGTTATAATTTTACCTTACATTAATGGTGTTATAACAATAAAGCTTATTTTATTTAACCTTTAAAACAATTTATCGAGATGAAAAAATTTACTACTTTTAATCCTGCAAAGTACATTTTTAATGACAGCAGAAAGCAACATAACATCGCTGTAAGCATCTTTAAACACCCTCATGGGGGGGGGGTAAGGAAACTAAAAAAGATACTTCTTCCGTTTCTTTTTAGCTTATTTATTGTAAGTTCGTCTAACGCAACTTGCTATCATTACACTCTGTTTTATCCTTCTATGTCAGAAAATGAAACAATTTGTGCCTCAGATACTGTAACAATGTTTGCTGATATTTGTGAGGGGTACGCTCCAAATGGTTCTCCAATTAATTTGTTTTGGTTTGCCTCTATTGCGGGTAGTGGAACTCCTTTTTCAATCGGGACAAGTAATGTGGTTTTAGGGGATATTAATACCTATTCTTTTCCTACAACTGCATTTAATACTCCCGGTGTCTATGAGGTTTGGTTTAATGATAATAATAATCCGAATTTATCACAAGGTATGAATGTAGCAACTTTGTACGTACTGGCATCGGCACCTGTAGGAAGTTTTATTCCGCCTTATGTTGGCTGTGCGAGTTATGCTAAAATATATTTTAATTTTGACCCATCAACAGTACCTTTAGACCTAAGTAATTCAACAATAGACTTTGGAGACGGAAATGGTTATCAAACTTTAACACAAGGTATGTTCAACCAACTTACCAACCCTGCAGTTGGATTAAATCCTTATTACAATTCAGGTAATTATACAGTAACTCTTAATTTAAGCAATGCTTGCGGAACTACACAATTTACTCAAAATTACACTGTGTATGATACGGTACCTGTTTTAACAAATAACTTAACTATTTGCGAAGGCACTGCTATTGTTAATTTAAGCGCATCTGTTCCGGCAGGAGTAAGTGTTGAATGGTTTCAAAATGGCAATTCATTAGGAATTGGAAATCCGCTTAACGTAGCAGCGCCAAGCAGTACTACTACATACACAGCACTTGCTTCTTTACCTGGTGGGTGTAGCGGAAACGCAAATTTAACAATTACTGTAATCGCTGAACAAACTATTGAAATAGCTGGCAATACCAGTAACTGCAATGGTAACACAAGTACATACACCATTGCTAATCCTATAAATGGTGTTACATACTATTGGACTGTAACAGGTGGTACTTATAGCACTAATATAGGCAACCAAATTATTGTTACTTGGAATCCTAACACTTGGCCGGGCTATGGAACTGTTGAAGTAACAAGCAATCAAAGTTCTCCTTGTTTGCTACCCGGCTATTTATATGTAGAGCCTTGCTGTGCCAATGGTACAGAATATACTTTTTTTGCCAACGGTTTTGAAGATGATAACAACACCACAAATGATATTTATCTGAGTCAGATTTTTGCTAATACATTGTCAACCAACAATGTGCTTAGCCCCGGGTTTTATGTAACCGGCTGGCCCGGCACAGGCGGACCATATTACCATGTGGTATTGGGTGGAAACATTGTGGTTGATATGAATTTAACAATTACAAGCAGTTTAATTGTTGAACTATTACCGCAAACATCAATATATGTAATGCCTAACTGCACATTAACTATAGAAAATGGCTCGGTGCTTAAAGCAGCCTGCAAAGAAATGTGGAAAGGAATTACAGTAGCCGGTGGCGCAGCTTTAAAGT
>CAUJCU010000014.1 GCA_963169745.1 Bacteroidota bacterium | reverse complement strand
GAAGAACAACTACTGCTAACAGCGGCTTAGCGCAATGGCGGGTGACGTGGTAACTTGTAGCTTTCGTGTTTTATTATAGTTTTGTGGTGGCCGACAGTTGGTCGCTCCGAAACCGCCACTGACGCTAAGCCGCGAACCGTTGGCGGTCATTGTAGAACCTGGACAAAAAAATACTATGAAAAAAAAATTATTACTTCTTGAAACTTTTTGATTTTTTTCTTTTATATCTTATGTTTATTAACTTTATAAAAAAAACTAATTATGAAAATAAGAAATTTACTATTCATATTATTGGGTACATTCAATTTATTAACGCCTAATAATGGTTATTGTCAATCGGGGCAAGATATGTCAATTTACAATAACTATGATTTTATACCTGGAGAACAAGTATTGTTTGAAGACAATTTTGTAGATTCTAAATTAGGGGAATTTCCATCAAGATGGAAGTTATTAAATAGACAAGGTGCTATTAATAATAAAGAGGGAGAAAACTATTTTGTTTTTGATGATGCACATCTAGGCGGTATGGGAAAGGTTGAACCACGCATAAAAACAAAAAGCTATCTTTCATCTGCCTTTACCATTGAATTTGATTTTTTTATTGTTGATGAAGCTGAAGGCTATGGTGCAATTGCAATAAATTTTGATGAAAAAGATTTAGACGGGAAATTTATTTCCATACTCCCAAGCGAAGATGGCTTTATTGGAACGAATTATTTTAGTACCGAGGAAACAGGTAAAATTGATATAGCTGTAAACTCACCTGAGATTGCTAATTTAAAAGGCAAATGGGCTCATTTTGCTTTGGCTTATAAGGACAAGCAAATTAAATGCTATATCAATGAAACAAGAATATTGGTTGTACCTAATTGTGAATTTTCTCCAATTGCTACATCTATGAGTGGAACAACAGGCGTAAGGTTTAAGAATTACAAACTTGCATTAGGTGGCGGAATGAATATGTTAGATAAAATTCTTACAGATGGAAAATTTGTATCACGAGCTATAAAGTTTGATGTAAATAAAGCAACTATTAAGGGAGAAAGTATGGGCTTTATTAACGAATTAACAAAATGGTTAAAAGCTAATCCTACTGTTAAACTTCAAGTTACAGGCCATACCGATAGCGATGGAGACGATGCTTCCAATATGAAACTTTCCCAAGTAAGGGCAGAGTCTGTTATGAAAGCCTTAGTTTCAGGAGGGATTGCTGCGGATAGATTAAAAGCGATAGGCATGGGGGAAAGTAAACCATCAAGCAGCAACGATACTCCAGAAGGTAAAGCAGACAACAGGAGAGTTGAGTTTATAAAAATATAAGAGCCTAAATTTTTAAAAAAATAAAGCCATGAAACAAGTAACTATTTGCTTTATTTATTTATTTTTTCTGTGTTTAGTTGTTGGCAATACAAATGCATTTGCACAACTTAAAACCACTAATGGTTTTACCCATAGAGGCGATTTTTTTGATGACAAGGACTGGGGTACCCTTTATAAAACCACAGAGGAAGACAGAAGAATATTTAGCCGTATAGATAAAATTATACATGAATCAATTGTAGAGCTTTTAAAGTCAATTGAAGAACAATATGAAGCTTCTATTGTTCATGATTTAAGTTCAGTATTTGATTCGGCAAAGCAACAAAAGGCACTAAAAAATGGGGTAAAATGTGTTACTTGTGTTGGTAGCGACATTAATTTTGACTTACACTTTAGCTATCATGTAATTACCAGATTGGACATGATTGAAGAGTCTGAAGAATATAAAAAGAATGCTTTACGCGGAGATTCTTTGTTTAAAGTAGAATCTAACTCAATAATTTATCAAGATAAAACTGTTTCCGAAAGCCAGGTAAATGCAGAAATGGAGAAGCTGGAAAAAGAAATTGCAGCCATTGACCTTTCAAAAGCAACAGAGGAGCAAATTGCAGAAATAGAACGAAAAGGCAAACGAATAGAACAATTAAGTTCACAAAGTACAAATATAAAAGGAGAAATATCTAAAGATTCTCTTCATGCACTAAGAGGCTTATCTTATGCAGAACGAATGGACATATCTATTTCAACTAACCAACCTTTATATGTAGCAAAAAGGAATACTTTAATCTCTTTAAAAAATAAAAAAGACAGGTTCGTTTTTAAAGAACTTACTATTCCGGGTTGTGCTTTTACTTGTATATATTTTGATAAGTATAATGATTTAATTGATGAATTAGGAGGACAGACTTCACATCCTGTTTTTTTAGCTTATATTGGAAACATATACCCCAATAAAGAATCTACACCCAGAGCGTATTTAGATCCTTTTTGTGTAACCGTTACCTTTAAAGGCAATTTAGAACAAATAGAATCTATTTATAAACAAATAGATTATGTTAAATTATCGAAAATAATTAACTAGAGAAAATATATGCAAAATCGAAAACAATGTCGGCAACATTAATACCACCAATTTGATTTCTGAACAAGCAGCTACCAATGTTGCTTTAGCAACATACACAGATCAGCAATTTATGTGGCTGGATTCTTTAGCTGAAGCCAATATTAAAGAAAGACTAGAAGATCAAAACGCATCAAATTACCCACCGCCAAAATTAATGATTTCAAAAATAAATGATTACGGGCTCAATCAGCCATCGCAAGACAAAACAACGAACCGCCAACATTATGACGAATAGAAAAAAGCCCTCTCCAAAAAAAAGCCCTAAGAAATAAGTAACTCAGGGCTTTTTGCTATTCGTTGTTCAGCGAGACCATGCTGGATTTCCTATAGGTGGTTTTGTAGGTTTGAGCGGGTTATTTTGGCGTCGAAAAAAGCTATTGGACAAGAAATTAAATTGCTTTGA